>MEPO01000011.1 GCA_001769805.1 Bdellovibrionales bacterium GWA1_52_35 | reverse complement strand
GAGCCTTCCGGAGCTGTTGATCCCGGTACCCGTCCGTCCAAGGGGCAAGCCCCGCAGGTCCAGAATATCCGATGCGGCGCAGGCGTGGACTCGCGGGGAGTCGAACCTGTGTTTCTTGGTACAAGGCATCGTCAGTTCGGAATTTTTTGGTTGGGAAGTCGAACCTGCCCCCCTCTTGGGGGAGCCTGTTCGTTCGAGATTCAAGAACATGGACTGTGTTCCATCTTGTTCATAATGGCGGACCCGAGAGGGTTCGAACCTCTGACCTTCGCATCCGTAGTGCGACGCTCTAATCCAACTGAGCTACGGGTCCAACCTGACGAAGAGTTCATGGGATACACGAAAATAGAGCGCCGCGCAAGAAAAGTGTTTCACTCCAAATGAAATCATCGAGGCTCCGAGTGGCTGAAAACCAAAAAATAACACCTTGCATAACAAGCACTTACATCGAGGTGCCCGCATTTATGATTGCAAAAGCCGCCAATTAGTCGCAATCAAATAGGCATGAGTTTGAAGATCACCGATTGGCTGCTTGACCCCCATTCCTGTCCCGGATTCAAAAATCATGAAGTAACCGCTCACATCCAAAAGGGCGATTCCATTCATCACACCGAACAGCTTCATCTCGAGCTGCCGAAGCGGTATGGCCTCGTGAATATAACTGATCATATCGAGGCGGCACTCGAGCGCTCGGGAGTTCAGGATGGTTTTGCCTTCGTCAGCGCCATGCATATTACCGCGGGTGTTTACATCAACGATGCTGAATCCGGGCTGCTCAATGACATCGCAAAATGGATTGAGCAACTCGCGCCTTATGGTTTGGATTATCGACACCATCAAACCGGCGAAGACAATGCGGATGCTCATCTGAAGTCGTATCTCACCAATCCATCACTGACAGCACCGATCACGAAAGGTAGATTGGATTTCGGAACCTGGCAGCAGATCTTCTATGCCGAGTTCGACGGCCGGAGAAATAAACGGATCCTCGTGAAAATCACGGGACTCGGTAAATAAAGCAAGGGAGCAAGTTCATGCACGTTCGTAACCAAGGTAACAATGCCATCCAAGCCTATGTTGCCCAAAAAGCTCATCAGCCTCTGGAAAAATTTGAATACACGCCGTCACCTCTGGGTCCCTGGGATGTGGAAGTCGTCATTGATTGCTGCGGAATCTGCCACAGCGATGTGCATCTCATCGATAACGACTGGGGCATGGACGGCTACCCTCTGGTACCGGGGCACGAAATAGTCGGATTTGTGCACGAAAAGGGCGCCATGGTCAGAAATCTGCAAATTGGCCAGCGCGTGGGTGTTGGCTGGCAGCGCGGCGCCTGCCTGGAGTGTGAACAATGCATCAGCGGAAATGAAAATCTCTGCCCCTCCAATCAGGCCACCTGTGTCGGGCATTACGGCGGTTTTGCATCCGAAATTCGCGTCGACAGCCGTTTTGTATTCCCCATTCCAGAAGCGTTGGAATCCGAAAATGCAGCACCGCTCTTATGCGGCGGTATTACGGTGTATTCGCCACTTCAGCATTTCAATGTCCGTCCCTCGATGAAAGTCGGTGTGGTCGGAGTCGGCGGTCTGGGGCACCTCGGAATCCAGTTTGCGAGAGCCTTTGGTTGTGAGGTGACCGCAATCTCGCATTCTCCGGATAAGGAAAATGAGGCGCGCAAATTTGGCGCCCGTCATTTCATTTTTTCCAGCAATAAAACCGACTTTGAAAATGCCACCGGCAGCCTTGATTTCATTCTCTCAACGGCAACCGCGAATCTGAACTGGGCGTCGTACCTCAACTTGCTTCGTCCAGACGGCAGGCTTTGCTTTGTCGGCGTTCCTTCAGAGCCCGTCAATGTTCCGGCTTTTGCCCTCATCGGAGGACGCAAATCCATTTGCGGAAGTCCGATCGGCAGCCGGACAAGCATCCGTGAGATGCTGGATTTCGCGGCCCTTCACAAAATTCAGGCACAGGTCGAAGTCGTCCCGATGACCGAAGTGAACTCCGCCCTGGATAAAGTGCGCAATAATCAGGCGAGGTACCGCATGGTTCTGAAGAACCTGCAGCACTTCACACCAGTTCGCTAGAAGCTCACGTCAGCTCAAGCGACTTCGCGTAATCCAAAACCGCAGTCAGCTGGCCTTTCGCATCGAGCTGGGCTTCTTCGAATACTTTGGAGGCCTGGCCGCTTCCCAGAAAGTGCCCGAGTGAGAAAGGGTGCAGGGTCCGGCGACGGCCTTCGTGTGAACCCACCCAGCGGAACATCGTCGAAAGCGTGAATTCCGTGATCCCCATTGCGTTGTTGGCGCAGGAATCTGGAAATATTCGCTTCTGTTCGTCGAAGGGGAGCAGATCAAACAATTCGCTGCTCGCGACGTAATAGACGTTCAGATTAATGCCACGTTTTTCGAGTTCCGGCAGAACTTCAGTGATAAAAATGGTCGCAACGCCATTGCCCTGTAGAACGATTGTTCCGGATTTCTTGCCGGCGGGAGCTTTACGGACTGCGTAAATACCCTTCGCGGCTTCACTCGCCGGGGGCAAACCGATTTTTACCCGGTCGAGAACGGGCTCCGCAGGGCGCGTAACGAAAGGAGCAATCACGGCCGGACGTGACTTGAGTGCTGTAATCATGAGTGGCCAGATTTCCTGGGCATCCCAGGGGGTCAGTGTGATCATCGAACCTTTAGGAAAGTTGTTCTGGAAAAGCTGAAGCGCCTGAGGATCCGCATGGGTCGGGCCGTCTTCACCGGTTTTCGGTCCAGCGTGAGCGCAAACAATGATCATCGGCTTTTGGGGATCGCCATAAGTGTGTTCCCGGTTTTGCTGGCCGATTGCGTGCAGCCTGGCTGGCACGTGCTGAAGGGCAGCTATGAACGCGCCGTAAGACGAGCCCATACCGATGTGATTCCCGTAGGAACTCACTCCCGCAAGGATTCCGCCCATTCCATCTTCGCAAATTCCTCCGACCGCGAGGATGCGGGATTTCGGATTGGCCGAAGCATTATAAAATCCCGGTGCAAAGCCCTTGTTGACATGACTGAGGCTGGTTGATTCAAGCAGATCGGCCGAGGCACCCAGAATGGCTCCGTTGGTCTTCTTGTTGATGAACGAAGCAATATCGCCGAGGACCGCGCGAAGCGTGACGCTTTGGCCCGGTTTGATCGCAAGTTCTTCGGGAACGCGATCCGCACTCAATGAGGTGTCACTATAGAGAGCCGCGAGATTCGGACCATCGGCGCGCGGCGCCAGCTTCTTTGCAGCAAGGCGCTTTTTGGAGCTGAGAATGGAGTCACCCAGAACAGAAGTAGTCTTCTTCTCTGCCTCGAGCGTTTTGCGAATCACCATGAGGCAGTCATAAAAAGTCTGTTCGACTGCTTCGGGTGCCTTGTCTCCGTTGAAACGGGGGAAGGTGACGTTGAACGTTTTTTCAAATTCCGACAAAGATGCGTAGAAAGCATCCGAGCAGAACGCATGTCCAGCGCCATGGGAGGCGCGGCCTTCGACGCCATATTTCCAGCCTTTTGTCGTGCGGTATACAATTCCGGTGGGCTGATGATTACTGCGCATCAACGCGTAGGATTGGGCGGCCAGGATTTTATTGAAATCAAAGCCGTCATCAACCGTGATGACGTTCCAGTCGTTGAGGTAGAAAAGTTCGGCGGGAGTCCATTGTACGTAATCCCCGGCCTGGTCGCCTTCACGGCAGACTCGGTTGGAATCGATTGAAGCCTGATTCCAGTCCAGATGCATCACAAGATTGTTCAACTGCGCAGTCGCTGCAGTTGCGAGCGATTCGGCAACCCGTCCCGGAGTCATGCCGCCTTCGCCTTCAATGACATGAACCGACGGGGAGTGGGCGTGGCCATAAGTATCCATAGCACCGAACGCAAGGCCGAACGAACTCGCAACACCCACGCCCGAGGCGCCGGTTGAAAGTTTAACGAAAGGGGTGGAAGGCGCCGGGTGTCCGTCCAGTGGCTTGGCTTTGAATTTGTTAAAAAGAGGCGTTCCGTTTACCGGGTTCCTGCGGAAACCCAGCAGATCTTCAAGCCGGAGTTGAAACTTTTCGGAGGGCAGAAGTTCAGGATGGGAAATCTTGATGATCTCGTTGCGGAGCGCCCAGCCGGCGTAAAGACCCATCGCCTTATGGCCCGCGGCATAGGAAAGAATGTCGGCCCCGTTGGCATCCGGATTATTGAAATCGTAATCCATGCTGGAGAAAATCAGCGACTGCATGATGCGTCCTGATGAAATGCTGCCACCAGGATGTCCAGAATTCGGAACGAAATTGAAGAGAATGGCGCACATTGCGCGATAAATGAGATCGGACTTCTCGAGCGCCTCAAGCATCACCGGGGCCACGGTGAATTTCCCGCTCTTCAGAAGGGCGTTCACATCATGGTGTTTGCCGCGGCGAGAACTGAGAGGGAGTGTGCCACCTTCTGGTATTCCTGTCGTATTCATAAGATTTCCTTTCGCCCGAAAAATCGGGCTTTGAGTTCCACTGCAATTTAGCTGAAATGTTTGCCTTCTTTGATGAAGGCTGCAAAGCCCTTCGAATCACGGGAAGCACGGCCCAGGCGTTCGATTCCCTCTTGCAATGCCTCAAGGTGAGTCGCGGTCGAAATGCGCAGGAAGTGTTTGCCCTTTGAGCCGATCTGTCCGAAGGATTTGCGATCCATCGTTGCGACACCGTATTTATACAGCAGAAATTTCTGAAACAAGGTCGACGGGGAAGTGTGGTCGGCGACCGCTTTGGGGAGTTTCTTATGCTTTTCAATGACTCCGATGTTTTCGCAGACGCCCTTGATGTTCGGGAAAGCGTAAAAGGCGCCGCGTGGATTCGCACAACTGACGCCGTCGATCGCGTTCAGGGCGCCCACTACGTAGTTCCGGCGTTTTTCAAATTCCGCGACCATTGCACCGACGACCTGATCGGCTTCCGGATTTTCAATCGCTTCGCGCCCGGCCTCTTGAATAAACGGCGGGGTGCATGAGAAGTTATTGATATTCAAGTTCTTGAAAATAGAAGCTTCCTCGTGGGTCGGTAGAACCGCATAGCCGAGGCGCCAGCCGGTCATCGCAAAGGATTTGGAGTGTCCGCTCACAATCAATGTCCGTTCCTGCATCCCGGGGTAACTCGCTATGCTGCGATGCTCGGCGCCATCGAAGAGAATGTGCTCATAGACTTCATCGGAATAGACGCGGACATTCTGATCGCACTTGGCCCGGATCACTTCGGCGATTTTTTTCAGCTCGTCTTCCGCCAGCACGCCACCGGTAGGATTCGAAGGGGAGTTGATGAAGATCAGTTTTGTTTTTTTCGTGATCAGTTTCGAAAGTTCGGCAGCGGTGAAGCTGAAGCCCTTTTTCTCGTCAAGATGGAGCGGAACAGGCTTGGCACCCATGTAGGTGATCCAGGATTCATAAATCGGAAATCCCGGGCTTGGATAAATGACTTCGTCACCAGGGTTCGCGTAAGTCATGAGCGCGTAACCGATCGGAGGTTTAGCGCCGACTGTGACGACTACTTTGTCCGGATCGACCTCAATATGACGGGTTCTGGAAATCTGACTGGCAATCGCTTTTCTGAAGGATTCCAGCCCTGCGGGCGGGCAATAATGGGAGTTCCCTTTATTGATATGTTCAATTGCAACCTTGTTGATGAAATGCGCGCTGTTGAAATCCGGTTCGCCCAAATTGAAGCGGATCACTTTGACGCCCATTTGCTCGGCGCGACGAATGTCATCTCCCACTTTAAAGGCGTTCTCGCTGCCTAATTTCTTCATGCGCTCGGCTAAAAGCTTCATACGAATCTCCCAGTGAAAAACTTTGTGCGTCTGACATGTATAACACCGGAAACTCCGCTTTTTTAAACAGTTTTTGAACGGTCAGCACGAAATCTCGTCGACTAAAGTCGATTGTCAATATTGAAGCTAACGCAGCGAATAAATAGTTAATGCAGCGCATCTTTTACCCGATTCGAAATCTCTTTACTGCAATCGTGCACTTCATCCGGTGACGAGCAGCTCAAAGCTTGTTAAAGTTGAACCTCCTGAATATCCCATAATAAGGAGCAAACACCATGAAGGCATTGGTAAAGAAGCATCGTGAAGTAGGTCTATGGCTGGAAGATGTGCCAGAACCCCAGATGGGTGATCAGGATGTGATGATCAAGATCCACAAGACCGCGATCTGCGGAACGGATCTGCATATTTATAAATGGGACGAGTGGGCCCAGAAGACCATTCCTGTACCGATGCATGTCGGACACGAGTTTGTCGGTGAAGTCGTGAAGCTGGGCCGCTTCGTGGGTGGGCTTAAGATCGGCCAGAAAGTTTCAGGAGAAGGACATATTGTGTGCGGCCATTGTCGCAACTGCCGCGCTGGCCTCCGTCACCTCTGCATTCACACAATCGGTGTCGGCGTGAATCGTCCGGGCTGCTTTGCCGAGTACCTGTGCATCCCTGGTTCCAATGTTTTTCCGATTCCCCAAGGCATTACTGATGATGAGGCGTCCGTGCTGGATCCCCTGGGCAATGCAGTTCATACAACACTTTCTTTCGACCTGGTCGGCGAAGATGTTCTGATCACCGGAGCCGGGCCGATCGGAATCATGGCCGGAGCCGTGGCCAAGCATGCAGGCGCCCGCCATGTTGTGATTACCGATATCAACGAATACCGCCTGGAACTCGCGCGCAAAATGGGTATTGCACATACGGTAAACGTTCAGAAAACCACGCTCAAGGAAGTCATGGACAAGCTCGGCATGAGCGAGGGTTTCGATGTGGGTCTGGAAATGTCGGGCAGCGCGCCGGCTTTCAGTGACATGATCAATTCAATGAATAATGGCGGCAGAATTGCACTTCTTGGCATATTGCCGTCCGATACTAAGATCGCTTGGGACAAAGTCATCTTCAAGGGTCTCAAGCTCAAAGGCATCTACGGCCGTGAGATGTACGAGACCTGGTACAAGATGACGGCGATGATTCAGAGTGGACTGAACATCAAGCCGATCTTCACGCATCATTTCCCGGTCGCGCAGTATAAGGAAGCTTTCGAAATCATGCTGACCGGAAATTCCGGCAAAATTATTCTGGATTGGAGCAAGAGTTAAGATGTCATACAAAAAAGCCAAAGGCATTTATCAGGAAGTCATCACCGGAATCAAAAACGATGGTCTTTACAAGGATGAACGGACCATATGCTCGCCCCAAGGCGCGGAAGTGAAGGTTCGCTTCCCGGCGGATGCGCCGGAGAAGGAAATGATCGTCCTTTGTTCAAACAACTATCTGGGCCTTTCGAGTCATCCGGACATCATGAAGGCCGCGCACGATGGCATTGAAAGGCGTGGTTTCGGCATGTCTTCGGTGCGCTTCATCTGTGGAACCCAGGACATTCATCGCGAACTGGAAATGAAGGTCAGCAAATTCCTGGGTACTGAAGACACGATCCTTTTTGGTTCCTGTTTTGATGCCAACGGCGCCTTGTTCGAGGGGATTCTCGGGCCTGAAGATGCGATCTATTCCGACAAGCTCGTTCATGCTTCTTTGATCGACGGCATGCGGCTTTGCAAAGCCCAGCGGTTCATCTATGAGCATTCCGATATGAAGGAACTCGAGGAGAAACTTCAGAACTCCCAAGCCCGCTTGAAGCTGATCATCACCGATGGTGTTTTCTCGATGGACGGGGACATGGGCAAGCTCGATGAAATTTGCGCACTCGCTGAAAAGTACGAGGCCATGGTTGCAGTGGATGATTCCCATGCGACGGGTTTCATCGGTAAAACCGGCCGGGGTACGCACGAGCATTTCAATGTCATGGATAAGGTCGATATCATCACAACGACTTTTGGCAAGGCGCTTGGAGGCGCCACTGGTGGTTGTGTCTCTGGCAAGAAAGAGATCATTGAACTCCTGAAGCAGCGGGGTCGCCCTTATCTTTTCAGTAACGCCCTTCCGCCCGCCGTAGTTGCGGCTTCATTGAAGGTTTTTGATATTTTAAGCGAGTCGACCGCCCGGCGTGACAAGCTCGAGGAGTTGACCTCGTTCTGGCGCAATGGACTGACGGAAGCGGGTTTTGATCTGAAAGCAGGAAATACTCCGATCGTACCGATCATGCTATACGATGCGAAGCTCGCGCAGCAGTTCAGCCGCGATCTGTACCAGGAAGGTGTTTTTGCCGTGGGCTTCTTTTACCCGGTAGTCCCCAAGGGGCAGGCCAGAATCAGGACCCAGATTTCTGCCGGACTCGAGAAGACACATCTGGAGCGTGCACTTGCTGCTACGATTCGTGTTGGCAAGAAGCACGGGATTCTGGGTCTGAATAAAGAGCAGATCATCGCGAAATTCGCGAATAACTGATAGGAGCCGAGGCGAGCAAGGTTCGCACGGCGACGGAAGCGCAAACCATTCCAAAACTGGCTGTAACGAAAGCTGCAGTTCCGAGAATGACACTTCGGTTTTCACAACCATGGGGGCTACTCGCTTTGTTGGGACAAATACATTGAAAGCCCTTGCCACCGTCGTAATGGAGTTCTTTGGGCTCAGCGGCAGGTTCGGTCGAGTACACCGCAGAAATTCCATAAGGTCCTTCAAGCGGAAAGCCGTATTGTTCTCGCAAAATTCTTCGAAGTGCTTTGGCCAGAGGATCAATCTGCGTTTCGGCAAGGTCCTTGACCTGAATAAGAGTCGGGTCAAGTTTTCCACCTGAGCCGGTTGAGCAGACGAGTGGGATTTTGTTTTTATGGCAGTAGTTGATCAGGTGGCATTTGGCCGTGATGTTATCGATCGCATCGACTACAAAATCAGGTCGCGTTGCGAAAATTTCGTCCGCAGTTTTGGCTTCATAAAACTTCACCAGGGATTCAATGACGATACTAGGATTGATCTGATGGAACCGCTCAGCCAGAACGAGAGCCTTTTGCTGGCCGACGACACTGGAGAGTGCCTGAAGCTGCCTATTCATATTGGTTACGCAGATGTCATCAAAGTCGACCAGAGTGATCTTGCCGATTCCCGAGCGGACCAGAGCCTCGGCGGCCCAGGATCCCACGCCGCCCAAGCCGACAACCATCACGTGAGATGACATCAGGCTCTTAACACCCTCATCGCCCACGAGGCGCCCGAGCCGATCGAAACGTCGATGCAGTTTGTCACCGTCTTTCATACAGCTGCGTATACAGAAAAAGCCTCGTCGGGAGAAGGCGATTCTAAGGAGCGGCCTTAATTAGCTGCTGCTTTGACGTCCGGCTGCGTGCCTTGGTCTTCTTTAGTCGCCTCCTTCGCTATTTCGGCCCTAACCATGTTCATGTCCAGCTCTCTGACTTTACCGATGATTTCTTCCAGGGCTGCTTCCGGGAGGGCTCCTGCCTGTTGGAACAGGAGAATCTTTTCGCGGAAAATCATCAAAGTAGGAATGGAGCGGATACTGAAGGCTGCCGCCAAGTCCTGCTGCTCTTCCGTATTTACTTTTCCGAAACTGATGTCCGCATGCTTCTCGGAGGATTTTTCAAAAATGGGTTCAAACATCCGGCAGGGCCCGCACCAGCTCGCCCAGAAATCCAGGATCACAATCCCGTTCTTGTTCAGAAGTCCTTCGAAGTTGTCCTTGGTTACTTGAATAGTTGCCATAAGTTCCTTTCTATAAATTCAAGTATTCAATAGATTCCTTGAATAGTCAATACTAAAGATTTTTGTCCCGGCTTGCGGGCACTGGAAGGGGAATCTGCAGGTTCTGCCCCAAATCAATCAGCCGACGATCGAAACATCGTTCAGGAGCGCATGCGAAGGTCCGAAATATCCGTGCCCCGCAATCTGGCCGGAAGCGAAATGCGCGCGTTTGACGCGACTTTTACATAACCGGGCGTTTGAAAAATTTTCGACGATTGAGCCTGAAAGGGAGCCGCCCTTCAGGTATTTGATGGTGTGGTTCACGTTATCATAAAGCCTGGCGAGGCGGATTTCGCTGCTGAAGGTGCCACTGTTCGGGTCCGCAAACAGGCCAGAAAATTGTAGAATTTCAATTACTTTGGGGGCGCTCGCGGTGAGCTGCTCGTGGCTGAGCGTTCCTGCATTTATGACGATATTGCCCCGGCTGGTCGTGACGGCCTGATTCAGATAATCAGAGTACTGCTTCTCGGTTGCCGTCGCGACTACCCTATTGTCGTCTACCAGCTTGAGCGGGGCTTGTGTCACGCCTTGTTCTGAAACATTTATAGTGTCGGCGCCATAATCGAGCCACGGATCCAAAGTCAGGGTGATCAGGTCGCCGCGAGCTCCGGGGATCAGCTCGTCCCCTTTCTTGATGAAGGGCAGACCGTGATAGGAATTTCCTGCTGAAAGCTGGGCAACATACCCGTTGAAGAGTTCGGCCAGTACATCCGCATCCACGATTACCGGGTATTTGCTGGAATCGGGCTTCGTGACTTCGAGTGAATGTTCCGCGCGATCGGAAGCACTCAAGAAGAGCTCGTCCACCTGCAAGTCATCGAGATTGACCGACCAGCGCATATTCAAATATTCATCTGATTGAACTTCGCCGGAAGGCAATATCCGCGAAAAAGAATAGGCCGCTTCGGAGTAGATCCGGCTCTGGGCCGAACGATTCACCAAGCCGTTGCTGAGGTGAACTTCGCGGTTATGAACCGACAGGAAAAGCTCGGCCGAACTGAAGGCGGTTGCACGTCTTTGCCCAACCAGGTTTGCAACCTTCCCGGTTAGGATTTCCATGGCACCACTGATGTCTTCAGCAATTCTGGGGTCAGCCGTTTTGAGATTGTCGCGGGAAGTTGGAAGCTCTTTCGGTAATTCCCAGGCCTGGTGATCCGTATCCAGTGCCGAAGCGATTGCCGAGTCCAGTTGTGCGTTCAGGGGCAGGGCCTTGAAAAGCTTTTTGGTAATTTCGCCCTGCCGTCCGGCCTTGGTGGATTTCACGAAAACCCGGGCCCAGACGGTTTGCGTTTGGACATCGCGGTCCTGATCGACAACAAAGCTGCCGTCATCGAGCATGAAATAACGTTCGCGACGCCGGAGGTTCTCCTGTGTGATGATCCAGCCCTTGACCTCCGGTTTAGCGGAAAGCGCGCGTTTGAGCTGTTCAAGATCCCAAGTGATTGAAGATGATTTCATAGTGATAATCCTAACCTAATATGACTGGGTCCAAGAGCATGTAGGGACCGCCACAGCCGGCATAAACAAATTCTTTGTGATATTTTCCGCAGCCTCCGGTGTCGTTAAAAGGATGCTGGACGCGATCAGGATCTTTCGAGTTGAATTCAATTTTGGATTTGGCGTGAATCGAATTCAGGATATCCGGCGTATAGCCGGTCATCTGAATGTCTCCACCCACAGGACCCTTGAAGACCCGTCCCGTGAGCTTCCCTCTTTTCACTTCCTGAAGGAATGCGATTCCCACCTGAATTCCCATGCCCTTGGGATCCTCCATTCCGCCTGCCGGATGAAGCGCAACAAAGCCGTCGCCCAGTTCAGCCATGAGTTCGCTCAATGTTTTGTCGCCCGGGCTGAAGTAGGTGTTCGTTTGGCGGGTGTACACGCCGTTTGCCCAAGTCTCACGTTTCCCGTTCGCCGTTCGGGGAATTCCGAGGCGCAGGGCCGAGGTGAGATTCGTCATCGGAGGGCAGAGGCGGCCCTGATCCAAGAGAATCTGCACTTGAGCAAGCCAGCCTTCTTCATCAAAAAAGTAACTGCCCCAAGCGCCGCAATCTTCGTCTGCATTCTTGAAAACAGCAGGATTGTTGAGAATCGTGGCGTTTTTGTTGCCGACGCGTTCGTCTTTCTTATGAAGCTCCCAGGCTTTGCTCCGCCCGCGAGCACAGGTATCGCCCTCCTGTGAGTGGCCGAAAGCCTCATGCGCCAGCACGCCACTGATCACCGGTCCGAAGAGGACGCGGTATTTGCCGGGAACCAGGCGATTGGCTTGCTTGAGTGATTTCAAGTTCGTGAGCAATTCCCGAATTTGCTTGTCATTCACCCGGATGGCTTCCAGGCCGCCTAATCCGCCGATTCTCTGATAGGTGCGGTCTGAACCGGACATCAGGATAATCATGTTGGAAACGCGAAAAAGCGATTGCGACATGTTGACCTCGCGGTCGAGGAAGAGGAATTCCTCATGTGCGAAGGTCTGGCGGGACATGACATAGGTCAAGTCTTCACTCTTGAGTCCGCATTCGGGTGCCAACGTTTTGCAGAGGCCGATAATATGCTGAAGCTTTTCGAAAACCTGGGAATTGGGGATGAGAGAGGGATCTTCCTTGAAACGAATGCCAAAGTGAACTTCTGTGGAAGCATTGGCGTCGGCCGGAATCTGGGACGTGATTTCCGGATCCAGTTTGGCCGCTAAACGCAGTTTCCAGTTTGCGGGCTGATATTGCCGGTGCGTGGCCCCACTGGGCTTCGGGGTACTGGCTACTCTTTCTGAAAATTCAAGGGCCGCCTTTTTCAGGGACTCGGGATTGAGGTCATCGGTGGCGTGCTCAAAAAGAGTGTAACCATCCAGGATTCTAAGTACTGCACCCATGATGACCTGATCAGAAACCTGCGAATTCTTGAGGTTGGCCATGAGCGTCTTGGAAGACTTGCGCTCAAAGTGAATCGAGCCATACCAGCCCGGCTTGGCTTCGAGCACGGGAATTAGGTCTTTCAGGGATTTGCGCAAAATCTGAAGATCGGGTGAAAGGGCAACGCGCCTGAATTCTGCTGGGGGGGCGGACTTTTCGGTATTCATAGGGAACCCTCTGTTTTCCTTTAACCAAATCTGGGGATTTTGCAAACTTCCTATGCTAACTTTGCGGTATGCTATCCATCTTTTTAAGCCGCAGAATGTTGATCACTCTTCTTTTGGGTTTTTCATCGGGAATTCCTTTGGCCCTGACCGGGTCCACCTTTCAGGCCTGGATGGCTTCCGAACACATAGACTTGGGCACAATCGGTATGGCGGGATTGGTCGCGATGCCGTATTCCTTGAAATTTCTATGGGCACCCCTGATGGACCGCTATCTCCCGCCTTTTCTTGGTCGCAGGACGGGCTGGATGCTTATTGCCCAAATTTGCCTCATCATTTCCATTGCCGGAATGGGCTTTTTTGACCCCTCCAAAGCGCTGTGGTTGACGCTCATAGCCGCAATCATGGTCGCCTTTTTCAGCGCAAGTCAGGACATCGTGGTGGACGCTTATCGGACGGATTTGCTCGACCCACGGGAACGAGGACCTGGTGCTGCGCTTTATATTGCGGGCTATCGCATCGCATTTGTTGTTTCCGGCGCTTTGGCCCTTTTCATGTCGGATCACATGCCTTGGAAGACCGTTTATTTAGTGATGGCTTCAACCATGCTGATCGGGGTCTTGGCCTCTCTTGCGGCACCACAGCCAGCCGGATCACAAAAGCCTCCAGCAAATCTAAAAGATGCCGTGGTTCTTCCTCTTCTTGATTTTTTCAGTCGGCGGGGAGCCTGGGAAATTTTATTTTTTATTCTGATCTATAAGATTGACGTTGTGATGGCGACGGCTCTGACCACGCCGTTTCTGATGAGCCTGGATTTTACCAGGACGCAAATTGGCTGGGTATTCAAAGTATTCGGATTACTAGCCACTATCGTGGGAACGCTTTTCGGTGGTGCTATGATGGTCAGACTCGGGATGAAGAAATCTCTTTGGGTCTTTGGTATTACACAAGGTATTTCCGGTCTGTCCTTCATGGTTCTGGCCCACTTGGGGAATATTTATCCGATGATTCTCGTGAACCGGGCTGAGAGTCTCTTCCCCATGATGGTCTTCTCAATTGCCGCAGAAAACTTTTGCAGCGGTATGGGCACGGCCGCTTATTCGGCTTTCCTCATGAGTCTCTGTAATAAAAAGTTCAGCGCCACCCAATTCGCACTTCTGACCAGCATCATGGCATTGACTCGGACGCTCGGAGTTGCCCCAGCAGGTTTCATGGTGAAAGCCATGGGCTGGGAAAATTTCTTCCTTTTAGCGACCCTGATTGCAATCCCGAGCCTGCTGATGCTGCTTCGTTATGATCGTTGGCAGCAGTTGGAAGAGGCGCCTGCGATCAAGATCTGACCCATCGCCCGCCAAACATCAAAGTTTCATTGAAACGGCGGTTGATAAACTCGGCAATGGCCCCGAAGTTCGTCTTCTCCTGATCCCAACCAGGAGCTGATGTAGAACGGATTTGCGGTACCCGGCGCCTGGGAGACGTATCTCAACGTAACCGCTTGGGCATGAGAAGCATTGGAATTTGCAATCAAGACTTCGAAATTCATGGTCGTGTGAGGAAGGCTGACGGCAGTCGTTGCGTGCGTCGCTCGGCCTTTCGTGATTTCCTTGCCGGAGCATCGGACAGAAAGCCAGTCGATGCAGCCCCGGGGTGGTGGTGGGCTGGGAAGGGTCGCAAGATCCTCGAGAGGGGTGAAGTGGTTATAGCGGCAGACGTTAGCGACGATTTCGCAGCTTTCCCGCTGGTTTTGCGCAGTAAAATGACATTTAAAAACCCATTGTTTTGGGGAACCGGCATAGGCCAGTCCTGCATTCACGATCATCAACCCGAACACCAGAAGTAAAGTTTTCATCGAGGCTCCTCTTGCAATAATTGCATGTTGGGCCTTGTGCAAATGCTGTGCTCATCCGAGTCATTCTCGGTGATTATTTGATTGGCTGGAAAAACTAAGGACACCGTCGCGAATTGCTTTGGAGAGTTGAACAAGACGTTCGGAGTAGCCGTAAGACCGTGCTCCGATGGTCATAAAATATTGATTTTGAGAAAACGCTTTGAATTCAAGAGGATCGTTGTAAAAAAGGCATTCAAGATAAGCCAAGGCGGTTCCGTGAATTTTCCGCGTGAGAACCAGGTTTCGTGCAAATACCCCAGGAGCCGCTTCACGAATGCTCCCGCCCCCTCCGGAAGAATCAATCGGGATCTGCATTTGAGAGCGGATCTGCTTGAGAATTTCGCTGCTTAGACCGACGGAAGATTTCCACATTTCGGGCTGGGCGAGGTGTCGGACCAAGGCAAAGCGGTTTTCACGTGTCCCGAGTTCCTCTGGCAGAAAAGCTCCGGGAACGTAAGCTTTTGTTCCATTATGGCCTTTACTCACCTGGCGAGGATTTCCGGCTGTATCAAAATGCAATATCAACGTGAGGTCGGGCGCAAAATCATTGATCAGCTGGGCCCGTGCATCGAGATCAGCTTTCAAAATGAAATAAAGTGGGCGCTGAGCTTCGGAGTAGATTTCGCGAAGGTTGGAGCTTTTACGAAATGCATTGAAAAGATCCGTCCCAGCGGGCGCAGTACCAAGGAGTTGCTGAAACCACTCGAGTAACGAACTCTCCCGGAACGTCGCTTCAGCATAAGGGTTGAGATCAAAACTCTCGTAGATTTGGTTGGTAACGGGCGAGAGCTCCCTTCGGGTCAGAAGAACCTGCGCGCCCAGATCGGTGAGCTCTTTTTCCAGAAGCAGGGCCGTCTGAAGAGTGAGCAAGCCCTCGCTTATTTTTCGCCCGTTTTTGTCAGTTACATATTTATCGGTTCGCCGATCCCAGAGATCGCCACCCATGTGTCCGGGGTCAATTGCTATTCTGAGGCCGTGCAGGCCTCTTTTGGGGCTGACTTCCAAAATCGAACCGGAAGAAGTTGAATTCAATTTGATTGAAAAATCGGGCTCCAGGCGGGCGTCGCGGTCCTGAAACACTTCCAGACTATCCGGCTTCACCCGGGAAAAGCGATCAAAGCCGTTCCAGGGATCAAAATAAGGGAGGAGCGCCAGCACACTCTCTCGGCTGCCCTGTGGCTCAAGGCTTTCGGCCTGTTCCGAAATATCCGGTTCCATAGCGAGGCCAAAATCAGCAAAAACAGCCTTTGTCCGCTGAAAGGCTTCCTGCGGCAGAATCCAGGCAGCCCCCGCATCAGAGCTGCTGGCAAGTACGAGGCCTGCTAGAAGCAAGAGGGGGTAAAACGAATTTCGGCAGCAGGAAATGTTCATGCTTTCGGCGTGATCACCGGGCGTTTGGCCGGACCCGCTCCAGGACCAGCGCCGTCTTTACGCGGGCCTCGGCCCTGTCCGCCGCCCTTTTGGTCGCGGCGATCATTCTTGCCCCTGCCGGGACCGCCGCGTCCACCGCGTCCGCCTCGGCTATCTCGATCGCCATGTCCTGCTTTTTGTGGAGGAGTGGCGCCATGAAGAGGAGCATAATATTCCGCGACGTAAACCTGTTCGCCTTTTTGCGCGGCGTTTGATGGAACCTGTTCTCCTTCGCCCAATGCCATAACGATCACGCGCTTCAGATCAGAGGTTTTCTGCATGGGAAGATCGAGAGCGTTGATCAGGAAATTCAGCTTGTCTCCTTCGATCTTTAGCGCTTCACCCAGAGCCTGTGGCAGTTCTTCGGGGGTTTTCCCGGCGGTGATGAGGTCTTGTTTTGTTTTCGCTGCGTTCTTGATCTGGAGAGCTGTGAATTCAGTGAGCGTTTTCATGAGAAGGGCCTTGTTGTTGAGATGTTAAATAACCGAGAGCGCATGCTGAATAACATGCGCTCTCGGTTATTGAGAACAGAAAGAGCTAGAGAATTCTTACAACCACTTCGAGGTATGCCTGTGTGGCATTCAGGCTCATATTGGTTGGCTGAAAATTAATCATGGGGCTGACATGAACCTTGGAGTGTGCTTGCCAGTTGACACTCAAGGTGCCGTCCATGTTTGCGCTGGTATTAAACGTCGCTTGATTGGCAAAGGCCTTGTTCATTCCTTTGCTCGAAACGAATCTGGCGCTGAGCTTATCGTTGATCTGATAGGAGCAATAAGGGTCAAAAGACATAACTAATGATTTCAGGCCGGGTTTTCCCAGCGCGACATCTGAACTATAAAGGTACACACGCTGAAGAAAGTCCATGCCCAAACTCCAGCGAGTACCTTGAAGGTCATAGTTCAACGTTTCATCACCACGCAGTTGGGTGATTAAATTATTTTCGCGGGAGGACTCGGTCAGAGGTAGATAAGCCCGAAAGGCGCCCGCCAGACTTACGCCTTGGCCGTTATCGTATAGTTTTGTATGTGTAATGCGGAGAGCCGGATTGTTGTACGTCATATCCTTTTCGCGTAAAAGATAGAGACTGAAGTTATAAGCTGCTGAAATGGTGACATCTGGATTGAGCTTATAACCCAGGATAAGAGAGCTATCGATAAACTGGGCTGAGTTATCTGGCTGAAGCGAAGTGTTCAAATGATTGATTTGAGGACCCATATAGAAACCAGCGTAGGTTAATTTGAGCTGGTCGATCAGCTTGGGTTTTGCGGAAACCGAGCTGCTGGGAGCGGGCGCTGCTCCGGCGTTCATTGCAAAGAGGGCTGTCAAAGCGAGCGCTGCAAAAATTTTCCTCATATAAACTTCTCCTTAAATTTGCGGCTCGGTCATTTGGGCAAGCCGTCTGTCATGGCGCGTTTTCCTACGGTGGAGCATTATTGTCAACAAATTAATCGAAAAAACCGTTAGCTGTCCGGTACATGCGAGCGGGCTTGACCTTCGGAGCATTTGGGAAGAAAGTGCGACCCCGGGTCAAACAACTATGATTTTCAAAAATATCAAGCGTCTGCTCGTCGGAGAGCCGCTCTTAGAACTGCGCGACGAAAAGCCGATGGGCAAAATAAAGGCCCTCGCTATATTATCGTCAGACGCGCTCTCGTCGGTAGCTTATGCTACCGAAGAAATTCTAATTCCCCTGGTCGTCGTCGCAGCAGCTGGGGTGATGGGGGCGCTCGCCTGGTCCATGCCGATCGCCCTGGCTATTGGACTTTTGCTTGTCATTTTGACCATTTCCTACCGTCAGGTTATTGAGGCCTATCCCACGGGAGGAGGGGTTTACCTGATTGCCAAGGAAAACCTCGGGACGAATTCTGGTCTGATCGCTGCAGCTGCCTTGCTGATCGATTATATCCTCACAGTTTCGGTTTCAGTAGCCGCCGGTGTTGAGAATATTGCTTCAGCCCTTCCGTTTCTTCTGGCGCATAAAGAGGTTCTGGGTGCCGGGTTTATTGTTCTGATTACCCTTTTTAACCTGCGCGGATCTCGCGGTACGGCGGGTTTCTTTGCCGTCCCCACCTATCTTTTCATCGTTTCAGTTCTTTTGATGCTTATCGTGGGGGCCTGGCGAATTTTCGTTGGTGAAATTCCTCCAGCCGCTCCCATCATTCACGAAACCTATCCGGCGATTTCCATGATCTTTGTTCTTCGCGCATTTTCTTCCGGCTGTACTGCTGTGACCGGAGTGGAGGCCATCTCCAATAGTGTGACCCGATTCCAGTCGCCCGCTATCAGGAATGCCAAGGTCACTATGGCCTGGATGGCGGCAATACTGGGTACCTTCTTTCTCGGTATCACCTTGCTGGTTCATGTTTACGGAATCGTTCCCGCCCAGGGTCAAACATTGATTGCGACATTATCGAGAACGGTTTTTGGCCAGACGGCTTTGTTTTATCTGATGCAGGTTTCGACGGCACTGATCCTCTTGTTTGCCGCAAATACCAGTTATTCCGGATTTCCAAGGCTTGCCTCCATGCTGGCGAAAGACCGGTTCCTGCCACGACAGCTCGCGAGCGTCGGAGACCGCCTGGTCTACTCAAACGGAATCATGGGCTTGGGCGTGGTCGCGATCGGACTGATCTTTCTCTTTAAAGGCGAAACGCATCGGCTCATTCCTCTGTACGCAGTCGGCGTTTTTGTTTCTTTCACATTATCCCAGGCCGGAATGGTCGTGCGACATTGGCGCAAGCGGAAGCCGGGCTGGATCCGCTCGCTCCTAGTCAACACACTGGGAACGCTGACCACCTGTCTGGCGGTGGCTGTGATCGCCTGGACCAAATTCACCCATGGTGCCTGGGTGGTGGTGCTTCTGATCCCAGTCCTGGTAATTGTCTTCCGGCGGATCAATCGTCATTATTTGCAAGTGGGGCGGGAGCTTTCGCTTTCGGGGGAAACCCCGCCGGAGCGGCTGGAGCCCATCCGGCACACGGTGATCGTCCCGGTCTCGGGAGTGCATCGGGGCGTAATCGATGCGCTCAGATATGCGCTTTCAATATCGCATGATGTACGCGCCTGCTACATCGCAATTGATCCTGAATCTACAGAGCGCATGCAGACTGAGTGGAATCGCTGGGCGCGGGAGGTGCCGCTTTTTATCCTGAAATCTCCCTACCGCTCAATCGTGGCTCCGCTCTTGGATTACATCGATGATGTCGAACAAACAACAAATGCGGGGATGATCACCGTGCTGATTCCGGAATTCGTGACCGCCAGATGGCACCACCAGATTCTGCACAATCAAACAGCGTTACTGATTCGGACGGCTTTGCTTTTCCGGCCTCGCCGTGTCGTGACGAGCGTCAGGTATCATCTACGGGCGACTTGACCGAAATCCGGGTCACCGAAAACAGGAGAACGGCGCCGGCAATCAGCTGCACATTCGAAAGCGGCATTTTCAAAATAATCGAATTCAGGACGACAGCACTGACAGGGAAAACCAATTCGACGAAGGTCGCGACACTCGCGGGGGTTCGGGAGAGACCGCGATAATAGAGCAACATTGCCAGCAGTCCAGGCACCAGTCCCATATAAAAGAGCGAGGTCCAGATCTGCGTGTTTTGGAGTGCTTCTTTCGGTAGAGGGGTTCCGGAAAAACTTATAAGCAGAGCCAGCGTCACCAGGCCAAAGGCATAGCGCCAGAAGGTGGTGACCAGAACTGGTACCTTGCGCAGGAGCGCCTTCCCCAGCACGGTCGTCACGGCCCAGAGGCTCGCGGCTCCGATTGAATAAAGCACCCCGCGTGACCTCAGGGTGAGGCCTCCCCCCATGAATGAAAAATCAAGATCCGGGAAACTCAGGACGACTCCGGAAAACAGGGCAATAGCAGCCCAGATCAGGAAGCGTGGCCTGGGCTTCTCACCAAGAAAGATGTAAGCAATCGCGACCACCAGCAGTGGCTGCAGTTTTTGAAGAAGAATTGTGACAGAAGGGTTGATGTAGCGGAAGCTGCCGGTGAAAAGAACGGTCGCAATCGCAGAGCCGCCCATGCCGATGAAAATCGCGGCTATCCAGCCTCTCAGGCTCATTTGGACGAAACTTTTGCGCGAACCGCTGCCCAGCAAAACCAAGGGACTGAGAAAAAGAAGACCGATCAGGTGTTCAATTCCCACAATCAAAGTGGGGTCCAGTGCCGAAACCGCTGGCACGCGGAAGAGGGCATCCGTTGCCCAAAGCAGGGCGGCGCAGGCGATCAGAAGAGGACCAATAAAATTACTTTTCATTATTTTCATCGCGCTTTTCCCACCAGTTCATAAAAATTGCGAGTGCCTGCCGGGCCATTTCCTTGCGTGCATCGTCGCGCTTCAGTCCTGCCACACCATCAAAAAGACTGGGGTCCAAAAGCCCAAAATGCATGCCTGCGGGCTGATAAGTATTGGGGTCGGAACCTGAGACATGCCGGATCAGGGCGCCTAATGCTGTATTGCCGGGAGGAGCGGAGTGCGGTCTGCCGGCAATTCTCTGATAAATGAAATCAGCAACGATCAGACCAATGGCGGTGGATTCCACATAGCCTTCCACGCCCGTCATCTGTCCGGCGGCATATATTTTCGGGTGTCCTCTGAAAGAAAAATCCGGATTCAGCACCCGGGGGCCGCAGAGATAAGTGTTGCGATGAATGGAGCCCATTCGCAGGAATTCGACTTTATGCAAAGCCGGAATGAGTCTGAAGACCCGGGCTTGTTCTGAGTACTTGAGCTTCGTTTGAAAGCCCACCAGGTTGAAAGCTGTCCGATCCCGGTTTTCAGCGCGGAGCTGCACGACCGCATAAGGACGTTGTTGCGTGGCCGGATCCACCAGTCCCACCGGTTTCATGGGGCCAAAGCGCAGGCTGTCCCGACCAGTGGCCACGATGGATTCAATGGGCTGGCAGCCCTGGAACAGCTTTTCTTTTTCAAAAGAGCGCGGCGCCACTTTTTCTGCCGTAATCAGCGCATCGACAAAGGCGTAGTATTCCGCTTCATTCAAGGGACAGTTTAAGTACGCTTCTTCTTCGCCCTTGTCGTAGCGATTGGCCAGAAATGCCCGGGAAGAGTCGATGCTGCCCGCCTCGATGACGGGTGCTATGGCGTCATAGAAGTACAGATTGTCTGCATCTGAGGTCTTGGCCAGCCACTGACTCAAGTTTTCGGAAGTGAGCGGGCCTGAGGCAAGAAGATTGATGGAATCCGGGATGGGCTCCCGGCAGTCTTCTTCAATGACTTGGATCTTTGGATGTGAGCGCAAAGTGGCCGTTATTGCTTCTGAGAATAAATCCCGGTCAACGGCCAGGGCTTCGCCCGCAGGGACTGAGAACCGGTCGGCTGTGCGCAAGATGAGGGATCCCATGCAAGCCATCTCTGCCTTCAGCATCCCGGACGCCGAATGCGGCGATTTGGATTTCAGAGAATTGCTGCAAACCAGCTCGGCGAAGTTCCGTGTCTTGTGCGCCGGAGTTGAATGCGAAGGACGCATTTCGTGGAGGACGACCGGAACTCCGCGTTCGGCGAGAAAAAAAGCAGCCTCGCAGCCAGCGAGGCCCGCGCCGATGACATGTACATCTAATGACATGCTGCCCCTTTATCACAGGACCCGGCCCCGTTACACTAAGAGTATGCTGGTATCCGAGGCACTCCACAGTTATTTCGAATTTCTGGTCAGCCAGAGAGCGGCCAGTCCACATACGCTTCGTGCTTACGGATCCGATCTGGAGCATTGGGCTGGGAATCTGAAAAACGTCCACCGGATCGAAAGCATTGAGCAACTCGCCACGCTTGAACCCGCCCACCTGCGGAGTTATCTTGCAAAATTATATGATTCACACGAGCGATCGTCGCTTTCACGACGCCTGTCGGCGATCCGTTCTTTTTTGAAATTTTTGCGAAAAAGAGATTGGATCGAGCGCGATATCGGGAGTTTGGTTCCGGCTCCCAAGGTGCAGCGGCCGCTTCCTCGTTTTCTGCGAATTGAAGAAATTTCAGAACTGATCGAAGCACCGGATCTTTCCAAACAGATGGGTCGCAGAGATCGTGCCCTTTTTGAGTTGATGTACAGTTGCGGATTGCGCGTGAGTGAGACCGTCGGACTGAATTTGTCCGATATCGACATCGCAAATGAATGGGTCCGCGTCATGGGAAAAGGATCAAAAGAGCGGACAGCACCCTTTGGTCCACCTGCCCGGGAGGCAATAGAAGCTTACCTTGGGGGGCGAGGCATTGCGCAAGTCTCGATGAAGGCGGAAATCCCGCTTTTCATCAACTACAAGGGAACCCGTCTCAGCGCGAGGAGCGTGGCAAGAATTCTGAACCGGCATCTTCTGCGGATAGCGAGTGCCAAGACTCTTTCGCCACACGGCCTGAGACATAGCTTTGCAACCCACTTGCTTGCCGGGGGGGCGGATCTGCGGACTATTCAGGAGCTCCTTGGACATAGCCGGTTGTCGACCACACAACGTTACACTCACGTGGACATGGGTGCGCTCATGGACGAATACCGGAATGCCCACCCGCTTAACAGGCAAAGAAAGTAGTACTTCAATAGTGCCCGCGTCTTTGCTAAGAATAACGAA
This sequence comes from Bdellovibrionales bacterium GWA1_52_35, assembly GCA_001769805.1. Taxonomy (GTDB): domain Bacteria; phylum Bdellovibrionota; class UBA1018; order UBA1018; family UBA1018; genus GWA1-52-35. Next base: position 134,147 of record MEPO01000011.1, on the reverse strand, counting down.
CTAATCCCATGGATAAACTGGTAGATTTTCTTCTCACTTTTTATGGTCCTACTCCTTACCTATTTGTGTTCGGAATCCTGCTTGCCTGCGGGCTTGGAATCCCCCTTCCTGAAGATATTGTCCTGTTTGCGGCCGGTTTGCTTTCCTACTATGGCGTTACGGATCTCATTGGAATAACTGTGCTTTCATTTTTTGGCGTGCTCTTCGGTGACTCGATCATCTTCTTCTTGGGGGCTCGTTACGGGCGCACGCTGACCAAGAAGTGGTTCTTTCATAAGTTACTTCCGGATGATCGGCTTTCTGCCGTTCAGGCCAAATTCAATCAGCGTGGAAACAAGTTGATTTTTGCCGCTCGTTTCATGCCGGGCCTGCGCGCTCCGATTTTCTTTTCGGCGGGTACGCTTCACCTGCCTTATCGGGTATTCCTGTTTTACGACGGACTGGCCGCCTTGTTGAGCGTTCCGGCTATTATCGGAGCGGTTTACTACTTTGGTGATGAAGTTGACAAAGTCGTTCGGTTGATTCAGCGGATAGAAAATGGGATTGTATTTGTAATAGCAGTCGTGGTTTTGGTCATTATGGTCAAGTGGTACATCACTCATCGAAAGTTGAAGCGGACCTGAAAATGTTGGCAAAATATTATTTACCAGTCCTGCTCCTTGTTTTGTCGACCTTGCAGCCCAATGAAGCATCAGCCGAGGTTCAATCTCAGTTTGCAGATTGGTTTGCACCGAAAGTTTTACAAATTTCATCACCAATTTTATCAAGTGATCCGATCCAAAAATGGTGCACTGACTTGCGCCTGGCCATCAAGAAGTTGAAATGGTCGATTGAGCCGTGCAGTGGCATTCCCTGGCAGCAGGGGGGTACCTCGGTTTTGGGACGCCCGATAGTTTTCGCGGAATTCGGTACAGCCGGAGAAGCGAATACAACGTTGGTCTTGGCCATGGTTCATGGTGATGAAATCACGCCGCTTTACCTCGCCATTGAGCTGGCAAACCTGCTGAAATCCAATCCGGACGAATTTCGTGGCAAGCGGGTTGTGATTGCCCCTCTGGTGAATCCCGACAGTTTTTACAAAAACCCCAGAAGCCGTGTCAATGCACGCGGCGTGGATGTGAATCGGAATTTTGCCACGCAGGACTGGCAGTCGGATGCGCTGAAAGCCTGGAAAAAAAAATATAGATCAGACCGACGTCGTTTCCCCGGCTCTCAGCCGCGCTCGGAACCTGAAACACTTTTCCAGGAAGAACTGATCAAAAAAGTTGCACCCCAGAAAATCGTATCCATTCACGCACCCTTGAACTTTCTGGATTATGACGGGCCTACGACGGTGGCGCTTGAACGCTTTTCGGTCGAGTACGTGATGGAATGCATGAAGCTGCGCTCCAGGCTCCGGGCAATATCGAGCGGATTTTTTCCGGGATCATTGGGGAATTACGCGGGGCAGGAGTTGGGGATTCCGACGCTGACTCTGGAGCTTCCCTCTGCAAATCCCGCCAAAGCCCGCCAGTATTGGAAGCAATTCGGTTCTGGAATTCACACGATGATCCACTTTGCTGTTCCGGATTACGCTGCTGGCAAGCCCGTCAGTCCCGGGGGTTAAAACAGTGCTACCTGGTTGTGAGCTCCGCTGTCCCGGCTGCTCACATCGGGATCTGTCACAAGAGGAAAGCCTCCGCGCGAAACAGGAGTGGCTCGGTCGCAAGCTTGCGAAATGGAGCAGCGTTATTGAACCCCTCGAGGAGCTGGATTCACGGCACCGGCTGAATTACCGGGAAAAAGCCTGCCTTCACGCCCGCTGGAATGGAAGTACCTGGGAGTTCGGTTTTCTGATACGAGCCGGCTATTTTGAATATGATCTTGTTCCGATTCCGAATTGCCCGGTGCATAGCCCCCGAACCCGGAAGGCGGTACGGCTTTGTTCAGAGATCCTGCCCGGCCTTTTTCCCGGTTTCCCGCTCGCCTTCCTGGCAGTCTCCGGAGAGCTGCTGACTCTGGTTCTTAAAGCACCCTTGTCCAGGGCGGAGGAGATCGTACCACTTCTGAAAGCCGACTTTGCCGGGGCTTTGTCCCAGGCAGGATTTTCCGGCTTTTATCTCAACTTCCATCCGAGCGCTGGGAACCGGGTATTTGCGACCCGCGCTTGGAAACATGTCTGGGGTAAAGAACTGGGAGAACTCCGTCTGGGATCTGACATTTTTCGTTATGGACCCAGCAGTTTCATGCAGGTCCTTGCGGGAACTCACGAGCGTTCTGTAAAAGATGCGTTTGACTTTCTACAGCCCGAGACCGGAACGGCAATCGTGGATCTCTGTAGTGGAATCGGTGTCACTCTTTCGGCATGGTCGCGTGCGGGTGCCCGCATTCTGGGCGTCGAACTGAACGGGGAGGCGGTCCGTTGTTCGGATATCAATGTTGGTGCCGATCTATGCCTTCGGGGTAAAGCGTCTGATCGGATTCCTCAAATTGATAGCTGGCTGGAAGCAGTCAGTGGTAAATTTCTATTGTATCTCAACCCGACCCGGATGGGTCTCGAGCCCGAGGTTCTGGCTTGGCTGATTGCCCGCGCGAATCGGGGAGCGGGCCCGGCGAAAATTGCATATCTTTCCTGCAATGCAATATCCCAGGCGACTGATCTTTCCGAGCTTGAAAATGCAGGATATGCTGTGACCAGGATTATTCCATATGATTTTTTTCCACAAACCCATCATGTCGAGACTCTCGCAACTTTACAGTGGCGCGGATAACTTCCTCTCTCGTGTCAACTGGGGTATCTGGCTTCCGGTTCTGCTTTTTACGGTGATTGTGATCCATGGCGGCTTTCTGGGGTTGGGTTTGACTGATGATGAGGCCTACTACTGGGTCCTTGCTCAGAAACCTGCCCTGGGCTACGCCTATCATCCGCCCGCAGTCGCCTGGTGGATTGCGTTATCCCAACTCCTGCTTTCACCCCTGGTCGGCGCTCATCATGAGCTGATCGTGCGCTTTCCGTCCGCGCTGACGAGTGCCGTATTTCTTGCCTTGGCGCTGCACTGGCTTCGCCGGGCCGGTGTACCCCAGGCCCGGCTCTTGCGATCGGGCCTCGTTCTGCTTTCAGTGGCGGGGCTCTTCTCTTTGTCCTGGATGATGGTTCCTGATATCCCGCTTTTTCTGGGTTGGACGCTGGCCCTCAGCGCGACCTGGGAAATCTGTTTTACTGAATCCGAGGAACGGCTACGGAGGCAATATTTCTTCCTGCTCTTTGGAATCACCTTGGCTTTATTATCGAAGTACTCAGCGGTTCTGGGTGCCTTGTCCGCTCTGGTTGCAATCAGGATCTGGGCTCCTGGACCGAGGAAGCTGGCGGGGTGGGCTGCAGTGATCGGGGGTTGTCTCATTGCGGCGGTGCCGATTGTGATCTGGAATGCACAGCATGAGTGGGTTTCCATCCTGTATCAGATTCGTGAGCGGCATCAGGGCGGTTCCATATCTCTGCTTCGATATGCGCGCTTTTGGGCCGTAGAGCTTCTGATTGCGGGTCCGGTCCTGGTGGTATTTATCTGGTCTCTCTTGCGATCGCCTTTGCGCCAGTTTCCTACTTCCCAGTTTCTCCTGATCTGGATAGCGCCGGCGGCTGCGGTTTTTCTGGTGCAGCCGCTCTTCTCGGATTTCAAACCACACTGGGCTTTGATTGTCTGGTGGCCTCTTGCTCTGGCATTCGCCTGGAGCTGGGGAACGGATTCGGGGAATCGGCTGAAAAAACGGGCGAAGTTCCAGGTGACGTATGGTTTATCTCTCGGAGTCTTGGTTTTGATCTGCTGTCATTTTCCTGTGGGTGGAGCTGTAATAAAAGCACTGAATCCGGCGGCAGCCGATCCCAGGTGGGATGTGACCAATGATCTTTACGGCTGGAAAGAGCTGCGATCTTTTGTTTTGGAGAAGCTCGGACCCGCCGCACTTCAAATGCCGGTGGTCGGCTCCCGCTATCAAACTGCTTCGCAGGCGGCTTTTTCGATCGGGCACGGGGGAGTGGGACTGCTTCTGCCCAGGGGCATTCGAGACAAAGATGAGTGGCCGCTTCTTGAAGTTTCCGAAACGGTCGGCCCCGACTGGCCAGTCTTGAGAAAGCCGGTGCTTTTTGTTGCGGACAATCGTTACGATGTTGGGCCGGAATTCCCCAAGACTTCTTGCGCGAAGCTCGGGCGAATACAAAAAACCCGCGGGGAGTATCTGGCTAAATGGATCGACGTTTGGCAGTGCGAACCTGGTGAAGGGCAGCTTGAATCCAAAGCAGGATCTCATCATCAATCTCTTTAAGCTCCGAAATCAAAATCTGATGAGTCATACGTGAATTTTTGCGCGTTATCGGCAGCAGGCGGACTGATCTGGAGGCACGCTTTCCAAAAGCGAAGTTCATCTTCAGTCCTTCCGGTATTACTCGGATCACTGCGATCGCTGGAACTCTCTTTTTCGATCGGTTCAGCGTGATTGTAGCACGGGTGACGTGCAGTTCAATTCCCGGGACCCGGCTGAGCCGGGCGGCAAGCCGGCTGAATAACGGCAGCCACTTGGCCTTTTTGCCTTTGAACAAGGATGAAAGGGCTTTCTCAAAGTGTTTTGCTTGATCAATCGCTGCGGCCAATGCTCATCCTATCGCGGCTAAACTGCTATTTATCCCGAATAATCTCCACCAGGTCATTGCGGATCCAGGCGCTGTTCTCATGCGAATTTGCAGCGGACCTGGGTCCCACTTTGAACCACCGATCACGCCAATCCAAAACCGTGAATTCTGTGGTCGGGTTCGCATAACCTCTGATTGAATACGAAACGCCAGGCCCACTTCGAAGCTTGGTATTGGCGGCACGCACCCGAACGGTAAGATTATTTTCCACTGCCGCGGAGCTACTCTCATCTTCAAGCTCGTCAGCAGAGTCAAGGGCTTCCTGGACGGCTTTGGCGTTGCTGTCTACGGGTCTGGCTGGTGCCATCGCACTTTGCCGGAGTTGATCCGTGACAAGAGGAAGCGAAGTCACCGCAGCCGTAATGATGGGCGGCGAGCCGGGTTCGATGATCGGTTTCACAATCTCAGCTGGGGTATTTCTGGCGACGCCCCGGGGTGCCTGGATTTTCTTCCAGATCGCCTCGCCTTGAATATACAAATACACTCCGGAGGCTACTGCCATGAACCCGGTCAGTCCGATCGCCATGGGCAATATACGGTATTGGGTGCGTGCCGAAACCACATGATTGAGCATTGAATGTGAGCTGGAAGTGGTTTCCTGGTTCTGAGTCAGGAATTTCGGGACTGGTGGTGCCACGCTACTATTTGCTGCTGGTGGCGGCTCCGCCGGAATTCCTGCTGGTTTCACATTGCTCACGATTTCTGCGAGATTCTTTGCGGCATCGCGGCTCAGCACCGGGGATTCGTTCGCTTCCGGCAGAAGAATGTTTTCTCCAACAGGAGCTTTGTCCACCTTGATCAGATTGACTTCTGATTTGCGCACCAGTGCAAATCCTCCGCATTTGTAGCAGCGGGAAAACGACCAACCCGATCCTAATTTTTCGTCTGACACGGCGAGATTCACGCCGCAATGGGGACAGCTCCAACGCATGGTTCGATCTCCTTAATATAAGGATTCCAGCGGGCTGCCCTTACGTCAATGGGCAGAAACTTCCGGGTTTGCGGGAGCGGGCGCCAAATCTTTGGCTGGCTCCGGAAACGGCATAGACTCGACCTTGGGTTGGAGAATTCGGATCACAACACGCCGGTTTTTGGCATAAGAACTCTCGTCAGCCTCACCAGCGGGAGTCCGCGAAGGAAACTGCGGGTAGGTATCGGCATAGCCAATCGCGGTCAGATGGTCTGCACTGAAGCCCTGGTCCAGAAACATCCGGACGACGCGAGCGGCACGGGCGCCCGAGAGTTCCCAGTTGGATGGGTAAACGCCCCCGACAATCGGTCGACTATCGGTATGTCCCTCAACAATGATCCGATATTTCTTCTCATCCTTGATCTGTTTGTCAGCCACCGAGGTAATCAGCTTTTCTAAAACCTGCTTCCCCTCGGATTTGACCTCGCTGCTCAGGGTGTCAAAAAACAGAGTGGACTGGAATGCGATGCTGATCCCGAAAACATCTGCTTGAATCACGGCTTCTTTCAGCTTGCCCTGATCATCAAGGACCTGCGTAATAAATTGGGCGAGATCCTCGGTCGGCGAAGTGTAACCACCACCAAATTGCTTTGCGACCGACTCCTTTACCCTCTCAAACTGGGGATCATCCATTTTCGACATGCTGAAGAGCATGATGAAGAACCCGCAAAGGAGTGTCATCATGTCTGCATACGAAACAAGCCAGTTCGATTCATCGTGTGCAGCCGGCGCATGTGGCTTCTCCGTCTTTTTTTGGATGGGGAGTTTTGGAATTTTCAGGAGCTTTCTAAGCGCCATGAGTTCTCCAGACTGGGTTTAAGCCGCATGCGATTTGCGGACGACACGATCTTTTGGAAGTAAAAACGAATTCAGGCTCTCACGCATCGTGATCGGATTGACCTGCGTCTTCAGAAGCAGCGCGCCTTCAACAATAAGCCGCCGAAGCATCAGTTCCTCTTCCGTTCGGGATGTGAGATTTTCGGCAATAGGAATGAAGACCAGGTTGGCCAAAGCAATTCCATACAGAGTTCCGACCAGCCCTATCGCCATCACGGGACCAATCAGTTTTTGGCTGTCGGGTTGACCGATTTTCTGAAGAAGCCCGATCATTCCCAAGGTGGTTGCAAGGAGGCCGAAAGCGGGTGGAAAGCGTCCGATGGCGCGGAACATGTTGGCCTCCTGCATGAGCCGGGCTTCGGTCGTCTTGATCCGCTGATCCAGCGCAGTCCGGACTTCCTGTTCCGTCAATACACCGGCCACAACCAGGGAGACCGCTTCCCTCAGGAATTCGTGGCGGATCGAAGGGATGGCTTCGTTCAAGGAAGACAGGCCTACGCTCGCTTTTTTGTTCAGCTCCAGCAATTGCCCGATCACGCCCTGATAATCGGACTTGTGCTTGCCGAGAACGCGAAGAATAAATACTTTGATCAAAGCAAGGATTTCCGTGATCGGGTAACTGATGCAGGCTGCAGCGGCAGTTCCACCGATGACAATCAAAATGGCTTCTTGTTGCAGAAAAAAGCGCAGGTTGTCTGTTGCGCCTTCCATTGCGAAATACATCACGCCAATACTGACCAAAACGCCCAAAAGCGAAGAGAAATTCATTAGGCGGCCTCCTTGTCCTTGCGAATTGCGGCTTTCCAGAGCTGGTACTGGCTCACGACATAATTGTCATCGAGCTCGCGAAGGCGGGACACGATGGTTTGAATGCAAGTCTCGTAAAATTTGAGTTTCATTTCCTTCGAGGCGGTCAGATACTGCTGAAAGTGCTCTTTGGAAATGTAGAAAAGCTGGCAATTCGTCAGGGCTCGAACGGTAGCCGACCGGGGATTATCGTCCACCAGGGACATTTCTCCAAAGAAGTTCCCATGCCTCAACTGCCCCACGTCGTAAGGTTCGCCGGTCAGTTTGTTGTTTTTGAAGATTCCGACAACGCCCTCGAGAATAAGATAAAGTCCCCAGGACAATTCCCCTTCGATCACAATATTGGCGTGGTCTTCATAGTTCGCTGTCACGCCAACTTGAATCAGGTGGCTGAGTTCGCTTTCGCTGAAGCACTGGAGCAGCTTGACGTCTCTCAACATTGCGACTGATGGTTTGACATTTCCCGGAACCATTTAGGCGATCCTTTTTATGCTGGTTTGCGTCGGGTTTTCCACACTCTGGAAACCCTGAGGCGTTGCAAATGCCGTATCAGGGCTCTGATCAGTAAACATGCGCTCGTTCGTCTCGATCAGGTTGATCAGGCCTTCATTCGCCATCATCTTCATGCGGTTGAGTACTTTGCGTTCAACTGCCGCGTAAGTCTCGCGATTCACCGCCGCAAAGTTGGCCAGCTCTTCTTCAAGCTCCGCCACCAGCTCTTTCGGAGACCGGGCAAAGATAGTGGTCCGGATCACGTCCTGGGCGCCGCGGAGGAACTGAAGGAGTTCGTCATGCTTGAGGCTCAGAATCACTTCGAGCAACTGTCCGTCACGCAGATACCGGAGGGTATCAATGCTGACCAGCTTGCTCTTCACTACGCGGGCGCTCTCGACATTGCTGGATTCGAGGGATTTGACCACGGTGCGCTGCATATGAATGCCGGTTCGCTCCAGGAGACTCACCAGTACCTCGGATCCCGGCAGGGCTTCAGTATTGAGCCTTGGATTTTCGACGCGTTTGCGCTTGAGGGCGTTCGATACGTTATAGATGTAGTTCCGGGGTAGATAATCGATCCTGGAAAGCTCGGTGAGAAGCTTCATCCTGGTATCATCATCCAACTGTGAATAGATTGCCGCACGCTTTTGCGGGTCCACTTGGGTCAAAACGATGGACTTGACCGTCAAGGATTCGTTGCGAACCAACTCGAGCACCTGCAGGCCGTCCATCTCAGAAAGGAAGTCGAACAGGTTGGAGGAGCGGTTGCCCATGACAATGAGTTTACCGGCAACGGCGCGGTTATGAAGGCTGCGCAGGAGCTCAAGTTTGTCATCTTCTTTGATTTCGATTGAATTTTTGGCGTAGTACTCCAGGAGCTCACTCAAATCACTTTGCAAGCTGGGGTCGCGGAGCATGTCGATGACAATGCTCTCGCCAAAAAGGTGAATGTACTGCGCGGTGACTTCGACACCTTCCTCAGTGAGAATCCGGGTGAAGACCTGTTTGGCGACCTTCGGCTGCTGAATGAAGACCCGAGTGAGATCTTCCATCAGATTTTCAATTTCAAAACGTCGGGAGATCAAGGCGGAGTGATCTTCCTTTCCGGACAATGTGGATTCCCCGGCCCGGTAAGTGGACGGTGCGCTCGTGGAAACGGGGTCAGATGCAAGGCTCTGAATAATTCGGGTGACGCTCGGACCGGAGTTGGAGGCCTTCGGTCGATAACTGGCAATCGCCACGAAAACCAGAAGTGAAAGGATTGAGCAGCCGAAAATCAGTCCATACACCTTGAACTTCTGCAGTTCGGCCTGCACGGCATCACCATTTTCAACGCGCTCAATCTTCTCTATTCTTTCGAAACGCTCCTGTTTTACAGCAGATTCCGCGTTGGTATTGGTACTGGTCGTGCTGGCCACCAGCTGGTTTTTGCTATCCGTGCTGCTGCTGGTATTGCTCTTGCTGTCAGACGCAATGCTCCGGCTCGCCGAAGCGATCGGCTGTCCGGTCACCGGGTCAAGGGTTCCATCCGCGACCAGCGCACCCGGGCGCGGGAACCTCATGGCCTTTGCCGAAAGAGAAACGTTCTTAAAAATCGCAGTTTTGAATTTGGCCATCTCAATGAGATTTGCGCGCTCAGCAGGTGCGAGGGATTCGTCGACCAGAATGGTGGCCGAGAGGTCCTTCACCCGAATCGCCACGCTGCCTTCCTGGATGTATTCACCCGGAGCGCCGTATTCCACTTCCTCGCTGTTGACCGGTTCGGTCTGGAGATTGAAATCCGCGATCATGCAATGATTGGGGCAATACTTGGCGAAGAGATCCTCGAGGGAGGCTTTGAATTGCTTGCCGACTTTTTCGCGCAGTTCCGCAATGCGACCGGAGGTCTCGATCGGTTCAGGAAAACGGGCAAGCTGGGTGTCGATCTTGACGGGATAATCCAGGGTGTCCAGATGCTGTTGAATGAGGTCCAGCAGATTATTCCGGGAGTTTTTTCCAACTTTCTCATTGATGAGGATCTTGGCTTTAGCAGAAGAGGGTGCAAGGGCGGAGACGGACGGTTTGAATTCATCAAAGCCCGGTTCCAGTTCTTCAGGAATCGCAACGTCCACCGTTACGGCAACCGACAGAAGCTTGCACTCATCCCGGCAATATTTTTCAAGAACGGGCTCCAGCATTCTGCGAACCTGTGTCTCGGCTGTTTTTTTGGTGACTTCAATCTGATCAGGTCTCGCATGGGAAGCAGCCGGCAGAAGCAGACTGAATGTGATTGCGAGAGATCCTATGAGCGAAGTAGATATATTTTTCATAACAGCTCTTTCCACCTTCATGGTGATGCCAAGCCTCTGGTTTGGTGTCGTTCAATAAACCGCCGGAGGCCAACATTGTTCGGATCAAACCGGAGCGCCTGGTTCCAGGCTTTCAAGGCGAGATCCTTCTTACCCAGACGGTCCAGCAGGGTTCCCCTCATCTGATAAAGCTTGGGATCTGTCTGGAACTGCCGGATCATCGAATCAGCATCCATCAGGGCCGCTTCATAACGGCCGGACCGGTATAACTGCTTGATGCGGTCCATGGAGGCGAGATAACTTTTGTCACGCGTGGGGACGGAGTCTTCGGCCGGCATGAGCCCGAGGCCCGATTCAATTTCACGGCGGGTGGCTTCATCCTCAGCGGGACCCTGGGGCAGCGTAGCCATGATTTCCCGGTCGGAAAGTCCGGGCGCCTGATCTTTGTAGGTCTCGTCGACGCTGCCGTTGGAAGTCGAGGCGGGGTTTCTCCCTCCCTCGGTATCTCGGAACGCGGGCGAAATCGGAATTACAAAATCGGTCATTTCCTGCTGATGTCTGGAAAGCTCGACTTCAACTGAACGGTCACCTTTTTTAGTCCGCAAAATAATTGGATCCGGGGCCTCGGTTCTGCCGTTTGAGTACAAATCTCCGAAGGGATTATTGATCGGTTGTGAATTTCGTGAATCACTGTTCACCGCAAGCATTGAGGCGCAACCGCTCATCATAACCATGCCGGTGGTTGCGAGTGCCAGAATCGGAATTGTGATTACCCAATATTTCACATCGTTCTCCTAAAACAGCATGTTCACGGCGAGGCCGTATTCCAATCCGGATACCGCCTGGGTCGTTGAGGTGGAAAGGACTGCCGTCGACGCCGGCCGGTAACCGAGGTTCGTGTTGACTGAATAGTGTTTCCCGAGGCGCCACTCATAGGACCCGCGGAACAGGCCGCCCAAAAATCCGGAGGCATACGTTCCGCCCACCCCGAAGGACACGCTTCCGCGAACTTTGTTATAGTTCTCCTCGTCCCCGATCAGGTTCCAGCCGTGAACAAAGAGGAGGGTCAGGTTAATCCCCGAATACAGATTGGTTGTTGCAGTGCTGGCCGCGGCGGCCGTTGGGGTGCCGACAATAGTGGAGGCATCCTTTAGATACTCGGCGGAGAAGCCGACTTCCTTTTTGCGGTTGTCATAACGTTCCATGGCGCGGAACCCCAAGCTCAGGCAGCCGGTACGTGCCAGAATATTGGGTTCATACATGTAGCCGATCCCGATACGGTACTGAATAGTCGGTGCATATTCGGTAGCCCGTCTGGCGTCATCGAGTTGAGAGTAATCCACGCCGCGGCGAAAAGCCGAAGCTCGCGAAGTTTCGGAGTTGTAGCTTCGGGACCAGATGATTGAACCTGACTCCGGTTCGGCAATAAACATTGAAAGCACCATTCCCGATGGCTGGTACGAAAAAGATGCATCGAAGAAATGCGCGATGCCTGACATCTTCGCGATCCGGGAAAGTTCCAGCGGATTTGTATCCGGAGACGTGATGACCACCTGGTCACCATTCAGCGTCGTGCGCTTGGAGCGGCAGGGTAGGCATTGAATGATCCGCGATTTGGAGTTTTTCAGAATTCGCTCAGTAATGAGCAGTTCTAGATGATTCCTGAAAGAAGGAGGAATATTCTCGCTCGTGGCGATATTGCGGATAGCGACATCCTTCAGGCCGTAGACATTTCCGTTTTTCAGATCATATTCAAAATCGCCCAGAAGGTCGTCGAGTACTTCATAGAAATTTCGCTCACCCTCTTTATTGACCGAGGGAGGTGATACGGGAGCGACAGTGTTCTTGTCGGCAGCATGCGAAGCAAGACCGATCATCAGTGCTGGTGCGGTAATAATCGCAAAAGCGGCGAGCTTCACGCCGTCAGAGAAGAAGTTCAAAAATGCATTTTTTACGATCCTGTTTTTCATAAGAACTTTTAGTGGAGGTTCCTTCCTCACTTGCTTTTCGGTATTCAGTTGAGTCTCTTGAATTTGTTTGAAAAATGTGGGGACTGCGCTGTGCGTCAGCTAAAATAGGTTCATGTACTAGGTCATATTTGCCGATGAAGCATTGAGATGAAGGCGAATCTTACCCAGTGGATCCTATGTACTGCGCTCATTACCGGTTGGGTGACCGGGATCGGGGGCTGTTCTACTACCCAGCTGACACCAGCTCCAGCCCCTGTTGCTAAGCCACCGCCTTATGTGCAGGTTCCTCATCCGGTCGGGACCGATCTGGGAGATCTGCGCGGCATTATGCTTGTTCCTGATGCCCCGACGCCTGAAAGTTTGAAAAAATGTGATGCCGATTTTGCTAAAATTCGTTCCTTGACCACAAGTGAAGATGAGCGACGGCAGGCCGCGCGGGAGCTCGTGAAGCGGGATCCTGTGGGTTATCACTGGTGCTATTATGGAAAACTTCTCGAACTCGAGGAGACGCTGAAAACTTCGTCCTACATAGATGAGCGCCAGAAGAAGGCAATCGACACCTATCTTTTTTTGGTTCCGGTGGCGCGCGGGTTTCTGGCTGAATATCATGATTCCCGTTATCTGCGCTGGGCAATAGTGCATTACCGGAGAATCAGTGAGTGGGTGTTTTTCCGCCGAATGGATCTTTCTCCGGAAGGTACTTCTGAGCTGGTCCAGGTCGCCAATCCGTTTGGCCTCTGGCGGGATCCGACCCCCCAGACCACGATTCTGGAAAAATACGGAATCGTGAAGCTTTCGACGGATGCCGTCGCGGGTGCTGAGGTGAAAAAGATTTTCTCGGAGCCGATCTCGGATTCAGCAAGTGCAGAGCCGGCGACAGCCACTGCTGCGATTATAGAGACAACGACAGCGCCGCAGGCTGAGCGGGTGCCCGCTTCAGAACCCGCTGTTTCGGCTTCAGCAGAACCAGTGGCTCCTGAGTGGTTCCCCGCGATCGAAGCGCCTGTACAATAGTCAGGCCGCCCTTTGATCCGAATCCTGATCCGACTTGATCTTATTCAACTTGGGGCTGCCGAGCACGTGTTCCAGGACGGCAATCCTCAGTTCGGTCGAAGGATGCATTCTTCCAGAATGGTCCGGATTGACTCCGTTGAGATTGTCCAGCTTCCTTAACGTCGCCGCAAATACCTTCAGATCAACAGTCAGCCGGGTGACCGCGAAATAATCCGCTTCAACCTCCTGCTTCTGGCTCTGATGGCCAATCCAGCGGAAAGCTCCAAAAAAGCTGATGAGTGCCAGAATCGAGGTGAGCTGCTGGGTGGTTGCATCTGCGGGAAAAATTCGGTTGGCAAGCAACGTGAGCGCAACGCCCGCGATAGTGAGGCCAGCCACCAATGACGAAGAGAACAGGAAGCGCTTGGCCATATGATTTAAAAGGACGTGGGCCATTTCATGAAAGATGACTGCCTGAACTTCCGCGGGCGTGAGTTTCTCGATCAGCTCACGCGAAATGAACAATGCCGGCCTGAACGGTCCTCTTCCCCAGCGAAACCCGCTGATGAATGCAGTTGTTCCGCGGCTGTTTGTAGCAGCCATTAAAAGAAGAGCCGGCGTGGCGAGTCCGCAGGACCGGAAGGCCTGGCGGCAGTGTTCAGCCAGAATGGGGTATTCGGCCTCGAGTGGGGTGGATGGAATCAGCTTGCGCAAATGAATAGGAGCCAGCGCAAAGTTGAGAGCCATGCCTCCAATAAGGCCGGAGATTGCACCCACGGAGGTAAATATGAAACCCGCGGCTTTGGAAACGCCAAGCACCTGTCCGAACCAGCCAAAAAGCGCGGTGCAGGCCAGGACGACGGTGATGTAACCCAGGACACTGGTGCTGATCCAGAGCAGACCCAGAAGATTTCTTTTGAACTGTTCTTTCAAATTGGCCTGCGGCAGTCCGAGTTTTCTTTCGGCGAGGGCCTGCATCCAGCCTTGAATCAGTACGGCAGAAACAAGAATGCCATTCACCGCCAAGGCGTGGGAGCGGCGAAGCTCGACCGAACCGAAGAGCAGAATCAATTGGAAGATGATGACGGAGACACTGGCCAGCCGGATGCGCGCTGATTCCAGTTCCTTGTCGAATCCTTCTTTTTCCGTTTTGAGCTTTTCAAGGCGGCGGCCGTAATAGTCCGACCAAAGTGCGAAACCAACGAGCGGTATTGCACTGAGTACGGCCAGTCCCTGGATCGTGATTGTAAATTTTTGAGCGTCGGCTTCCATGGCGCTTGGTTCTCCCTGAGAAGCTGATCGGAAATAACGGCAAAACGCTTGAATAATCACTATTAAACCGACTTGCTTCCTGGGCAATTTCGTCCTAGACCCAAATGTATGCAGCTTGTTGAACAAATGCTCGCGGGCCAAAGGTTTGCTCTTGCTCGAGTAATTTCAAAAGTCGAGAGCCGTGGGAAAGATTTGCCCAGGATCATGGAGTTGGTTTTTCCGCGCACGGGCAAAGCGCAGATTCTTGGGATCACCGGACCACCGGGGGCGGGCAAGTCGACTCTTGTTGATCGCTTGACCGCTTTCTACAGGACACAGGGTAAGAGCGTGGCAATCGTTGCAGTGGATCCTTCGAGTCCTTTTTCCGGTGGCGCGATTTTAGGCGATCGGATTCGGATGCAGCAGCACTCATCAGATGAAGGTGTTTACATCCGCTCGCTGGGAACCCGGGGCAAGCAAGGTGGTTTGTCGCACGCGACGAAAGAAGTCGTGATGGTCCTCGACGCTGCAGGCTTTGATGTAGTTCTGGTCGAAACGGCCGGCGTTGGTCAGACTGAACTCGATATTCTTCAACTGGCGCAAACCGTAATTGTCATTCTGGTTCCTGAGAGTGGTGACTCCATCCAGATCATGAAAGCCGGGCTGCTGGAAATAGCCGATGTATTTGTCGTGAACAAATGTGATCGCCCCGAAGCCGACCAGATGGCACGTGAGCTGGTGAACATGGTGGCTCTCGCAACTCCTACCCCGGAAGACTGGACCATTCCTGTTCAGAAGACCGAAGCCAATCGCAACCACGGCGTGAGTGAGTTGATGAGCGCGATTCAGAGCCATCAGGCCTATCTGCAGTTCTCGGGTGAGGGTAAAAAGAAGACTCTCATTTCACTTGAGAAGGAAATCACCGAAATCCTGATCGAAAAGCTTCACGAAAAGCTTCAGGCGTCATTGAAAACAACGGAAAGCCAGCAGATCTTGTCGCAGGCACTTGAAAAAAAAATTGACCCATATAAAGCAGCCAACTTGATTTACCCCTTGTAAATATAGACTTCACGCATTGCGCAACGCGGGCGCATTCAAGCTCTAAATAGTTGAGTGAAAAAGTCTAAAGTAATTTAATACCTGACCGATTAGCTATGTGAAAGAACTGATCATAGGAGTGGTCCTAAGATCGGTAAACCAGCTTGGGGAGTGGGTCCTTGAGTTGGTCTTCGGCAGGGGTACAGCAAATTCCTGCCAAATTTAAATAAATAGATCTCTCCCAAGGGGAGGGTGTGGAAACTGGTGTATCCACGTCCCGACTGCAGGAGTGTATCTGGAGGTGTGTATGGGTCTTAGAATTGCGACTAACGTTCAGTCTCTTGCTGCTCAACGTAATTTGGGCATAACCAATGGTGCACAGAAAGCATCATTAGAAAAAATGGCTTCGGGTGCTCGTATCACTCGCGCCGCTGATGACGCCGCAGGTTTGGCGATTTCTGACAGAATGCGGAGTCAGGTCCGGTCGATCCGTCAAGATGTACGTAATGCGAATGACGGTATTTCGATGATTCAGACTGCTGAAGGTGGAATGAACGAGATTGGTAACATTCTGGTTCGTTTTCGTGAACTGTCGATTCAGGCAGCTTCCGACACGATCAGTGATACGGAACGCGGCTTCATCGACAAGGAAGTGCAACAGCTTCACTCTGAAGTGGATCGCATTTCGAAATCGACGGAATTCAACGGTCACAAACTGTTGAACGGCGAAGGCGAAAACCTGGAAATCCAGGTCGGTGTGGGCAATGATATTGCCTTGGACCGGTTCCAATACGATCCGTCCAAGACCAACGTCACAACTGAACATCTGGGTATTGGCACCATGTCTGTAAAAGACAAGGTTTCTGCTCAAAACAACCTGACCGCGATTGATACTGCGATCAGCACGCTCTCTGCAAATCGCGCCGAAATGGGCGCCTTGCAGAACAGGTTGCAGGCCACTGTTGCCAACCTGAACATCTATGACGAGAACCTGTCGGCAGCCCGCAGCCGGATCTATGATGTCGATATGGCGTCAGAAACGGCGGAGCTCACGAAACAGAACATTCTGTCTCAAGCCGGTACTTCGGTCCTCAGTCAAGCCAATCAGAATAACACGCTCGCCCTCAAGCTGATCGGGTAATTCTGTTCTTCTCATACACCAGCCGTGGGGCGGATTTAGTTCCGCCCCACGGTCCATTTTCTTCTGAAAATGGACTGTATGAGAAAATCTTGGCTATTTTTATTCTTCAAATTCTTCAAAGACTTATCTCGAGTCGACCGAATTTTACTCAGCGAATTGTTAATACTGGAGCGCAATGCTCAAGTAATTACGCGGTGCACCGATAGGTAGGTTGTCAGGCACGAAGGAGGATGGGCCTCCAGAGTATCTGACGACGTCTGCCGAATGTACCTTGCTGTTGCACTAGGCGGTTCTTTTAGATCGGGCTTGTTGGCCAGATCTTCTCTGAAGCTGTAGCGAACTCCAACACACAGACGTTTTTATAAATCAAAACTCGGCCTTCGAACGAATTAACCTCGTTCGTGGCATTAACCGGGAAAGACTACCCCAAAAATGACGCACTGCGTTCACGGGGGGCCTTGTCCTAAATTGGAGAAATCGTATGGGCTTAAGAATTAATACAAACATGGCTGCCATTTCTGCTAACCGCTCGCTCACTCGTACCAGTGAAGAACAGTCGAAAGTCTATCAGCGCTTATCCTCCGGTCAGAGGATTACTCAAGCCGGGGATGATGCCGCTGGATTATCCATCAGCGAAAATCTGCGCGCACAGGTCCGTTCCATGACCCAAGCTGAGCGGAATGCGAACGATGGTATCTCCTTTGCTCAGGTTGCAGAGGGCGGTCTTAGCGAAATCGGCAATATCATGATTCGCATGCGTGAACTCAGCGTTCAGGCTGCTTCCGATACGATTGGCGATAAAGAACGAGGCTATATCAATCAGGAAGTACAAAGCTTGATGCAGGAAGTGGATCGCATCGCGAATGTCACTACTTTTAACGGAACGCCGCTTCTGAATGGTCAATCCAGCAAGGACACTCTTGAGTTCCAGGTTGGCACTCGAAATGATGAAGCGGATCGCATTCAATTCAACACCTCTGAAAACGATGTTCGTGCCCAAGCACTCGGCATTGATGGCATGGATTATTCGACAATCGATGGCGCTCGTGAGGCGATCGACAAAGTCGACGATGCAATCGGCAGGGTGTTTAATTCACGTGCACGTCTAGGTGCAATGCAGAACAAACTGCACGCAACGGTCAATAACTTGGGTATTGCCAAAGAGAACCTGTCACAAGCCCGGTCCCGTATCGCTGATACGGACATCGCGGCGGAGACCTCGGAACTTGTCCGTGGCAACATCCTGCAGTCAGCTGGTATCTCGGTATTGGCACAGGCCAATAGCGCCCCCATGGGTGCCTTGAAACTCCTGTAAAACGGCCGGCTGTAACAAATGCGCCCGAATCTACAGACATTGGGTCTTTAGGTTCACTTAAGCCCCCCCCAGGAGTGCCGAGCTCCTGGGGGTTTTTGTGTTGCGGCGCGGCGTGAGAGAATTAAAGATTCCAGACGCTCTTCCGATCAGTAAGGTGGAGGAAGTCCAAGTGAAACTCGGTTTCATTCAAACCCCGATTCGCACGCTTGAAACGGTCCGCGACCGTCCCGATCGCCATGATGACAATCAGGGTCGCAAGCAGCAGAAGGACTCCAAAAAGAAAGAAGAAGAGAAGCCAACCTATCAGGTCACCGAGCAAAAGGTTGTCGACGCCATCTCCGCTTTTCAAACCGATGAACAAAATCGCGCTAACGGACTCAGCGCCTCCGTTACAGGACAGGGTCCGGGGCTCAAAGTGGTATTAAAAGATGGCCGTGGTGCCGTTGTCCGGCAATTCACGGGCGAAGAGTTCATTCAGCTCCGTGAAGCCGCCCGCGATGGCCGCCCTCGCGGAAAAATCCTTGATCAAAAGTTCTAAGCTCGTTATCCCAAGTTATGAAAATTCATTTCCTCTCGGACCTGCACATCGAGGGAGTTTCTGATCCTCTCTATAAAATTTTGCTGAACTTGCTCCGGGATCACCTGCAGCCCGGGGACGTGCTCGTTCTGGCGGGTGATATTTTTGATCTGTTCATTGGTTCCAAAGAAAGCTTCAGTCGTGAATATTCTGAATTTCTGGAGGCCCTGCGCGAGGTCGGCGTTCGCGGAGCGGTGACTCATTACATTGAGGGAAATCACGACTTCCTGATGAAGCAGACTTTCAGAGGGATGAAGAACGTTCACGTGCATTCGAGCGAGCTTCAGTTGGAGGTCGCAGGCAGGAAAATTTACGTCGCTCATGGAGACCTGGTGGACCGCGAAGATTATGGTTATCGTCTGCTGCGGGGTGCTTTCAGAAGTCTGGCTTTAAAGGCGGCTATTGAAGTCATGCCGGAAAAATTAGTTGGGTTCATCGGCAAAAAATCGAGCAGTTACGGCAAAGTCCGAAAACCAATATTGTCAGATCAGCTCTCTCCTTCGCGTCGCAAGCGACTGCGCCGGATTTTTCATGCTTTTGCGGAGGAAAAAATCTCCGAAGGTTATGCGCTTGTGGTTTTGGGGCATTGCCATGACTTGGATGAACAGGAAATTGAAAGCGCTGTGAATACCGGTCACTATTACAATCTGGGGTATCCGCGAATTCACAAATCCTATTTGCTCTGGGATGTTGACGCCGGGGCGGCTCCGCACCGAGAGCCGCTCGGAGGTTGATTTGTGAGGGAGAGGTGGAACACTGTAGTTGCTGTTCTTGAGTATATTCTGTTTCTGACGTTCTTTTTTCTGATCAACCGGTATCAGCTGATTGCGTCGTCCATGAACTTTGACGAAATTCTGTCCTGGGAACTAGCATTTTCCTCCTGGCGAGACCTGTTTGTCGGCGTAACGCACGACACGCAACAGCTGCTGTTTTATGGAATTCTGAAGCTGTATGCTTATATTATTCCGCAGAATAATGACTACTGGATTCGCTTTCCGGCTCTTATTTTTGGTGGCGCCACCGCTTGCCTGGTTTTCTATTATTCGCGATCCAGGTTCTCGAGGTTAACGGTTGCCGCAAGCGCTCTATTTATTTTGAGCCATCCTCTTCTTTCCATAATATCCACTTTTTGCAGACCCTATTCACTGCTGGTTTTTCTGATGACGGTGATCTTGTATACTGCGCGCAAGATCTTTTTTGAGCGAACTGCAAAATGGACTGACGAATGGATATTTATCGCAAGTGCCGCAGCCCTTGGGTTTGTTCACTATCTTGCTCTTCCGTTTCTTGCAGCTTTGGTGATGAGTTTGAGAATATTTGGAATCAATATATTCAAGCTTTTTCATTCCTGGCAGAGGACTGGGCTTATTATTCTTTCGCAGCTGACTCTTGCGGGCTTTTTAGTTTATCAGTGGCAATACAGGACCAATGTTTTGTGGATTTTCGAAGGTGAAGATGAGTTCCTCAGATCTTGGATCTCTGCGACCGGAGCGGTTTTCATTCTGGCTTTGGTCTGGATTGCTCCGTATCTCTGGATGAACAAGCTCAAGCCGCGTTATGAGGGTTTCCTGCTTTCGGTGCTATTGCTCCTGACAGTATTTTTCCTGGTCATGAATGTGGCTGTATTCCGTTACTTGTCCATTCTCATTCCGGCAACGCTGCTTCTGTTTCCGTTCGCGATCGAGAAGGTCATTCAGTTTCGCTCAGTGGTTCTGTTTTTTTTGATTGCGATTTTTTTAAGCGGTCCTTTCAGGTTTTCACAAACCGCTGCACTTCTACCGCCGACCGCAGCCGATTTCCCGGGTGTAAAGAAATTTCTGAAATCCGCGAAAGAGACCGGACTCTTGTCTCCTCGGTCAAGAGTTCTATGTATCACCTACATTGTTCCCTCGGTTGCCGTCTTGAATTATTATTCAAAAATGCACTGGGATCAGGATATCTGTGACTTCTATGCCGAAACTGCCAGCGGAATTGATATCAACAGCTTTGATCAGATTTTGGTGATTAAGGGTGTACTGAAGGGCTCTGCATCAGATGTCTCCGGCTGGGAGACGCTTCCGCAGGAGCGTCTTACACTCCGACACTCAGAGCCCGTTGTTGAGCTTTATGAAATTCGTGAAGCAAATTAGGTCCTGCTGCGAGAATTGCCTTATATTCGCGCCAACTCAAGAAGCTCGGACGCATTCTCGAGACTCTTCTTTGTGAGCTGTGGCCCGCCGAGCATTCGCGCAAGCTCTTCCTTGCGTTCAGTTTTTCCCAGGGGCAGCACCTCAGTCATCGTGCGAGACCCCTTTGTGTCTTTGCGCACAATCAGGTGGTGGTCGGCAAAGGAAGCAACCTGAGGCAAATGAGTAATGCAGAGAACTTGATTGTTTTTGGCCACTGACTTGAGCTTTTTACCCACTTCAAAAGCAACCTGGCCGCCAATGCCTGCATCGACTTCATCAAAAAGATACACCCCGATATTCCCGTGATCCGAAATAATCCGGCGGACCGCCAGCATCAGGCGCGAAAGTTCACCGCCGGATGCAATTTTGCCCAGCGGGCGTGCGGGTTCACCGCGATTCGTTTGGATAGTAAATTGAATCTGATCGGCGCCGGACGAGGTCCAGTCATCGACTTTCTCCAGAGTGTTGAGTTCTACATGAAAGCGGGCATCCGCCATTTTCAAATCTTTCAGTTCCTTTGTGACAGCGTCTGAGAGCTGTTCTGCTGCCTTGGTTCGCGCTTGTGAAAGTTTCTTCCCGCTTTTAATCAGTTCAGTTCGCAGAGAACTAATTTCCTGATCAAGATTCTGCAGCCGGACTTCCGCCTGGTTCAAAGAACTAAACTCTTCATCCAGGCGGGCAAGCGTATTGAGCATCTCTGGAATCGTTGCACCGTATTTGCGCCTGAAGTCAGCGATCATGGAAAGGCGTTCCTGGATTTCTACCAGCAACTCCGAATTCAAATCGACGGAACCGAGGTAACGGTTGAGGGCAATGGTCGCATCTTCGGCTTCGGCGGTTGCGCGCTCCAGAGCCTCGGCGATGTGACTTGAGTGTTCGTCCAGCTGCCGGAGACTGCGCGCTTTGGTTTGCGCTGCGCGTAGCAGGTTGAGTGCGCCATCCCCGTCCGCTTCAAGCGCCTGCCGGGCCGCTTCGGCATTTTGGAGCCGGGTTTCCGCTGATTGCAGGAGTTGTTTCTCGCGGAGTAGGACCTCGTCTTCGCCTTCCCGAAGATTGGCCGTCTTGAGTTCTTCAATCTGGAATTTAAGAAAATCCAGACGCTTCTCGCGTTCCGCTTCGGATTTTTGAATTGAATATTGTTCGTCCCGCAGTGCCCGGAGCTGGCTGACTGCTTTGGCAACCTTCAAAGCCTGGTCCTGGTGTTCTCCGTATTGGTCGAGCAATCCGAGCTGAATTAGAGGTTTGGTCAGAGATTGATGCTCGTGCTGACCACAGAGATCCACTAACCCTTCGCAAAGCTCCTGGAGAATTGCGAGAGTGGCCAGCTGGCCATTCACGTGAATCCGGTGCTTGCCGCTCTGGTGAATCGTGCGCTTGATCAGGAGTTCGGACCCGCTGTTGTCAATTCCGAGCTTCTCGAGGCGCGTCGGCATCCAGGACATATTGGAAATATCGAAGAGTCCTTCAATCACTGCTTCTTCACAACCGCTCCGGACCAGCTCCGCTTTTGCGCGACTGCCGAGCAGGAGTGAGATCGCCTCGATCACGATTGACTTGCCAGCGCCGGTTTCGCCCGAGAGAATATTCAATCCCTCTTTGAAGGTGATTTCAGCGGAGTCGATGATCGCAATATTCTTGATGTTCAGTGTCTGAAGCATTCAATTCCTCATGCCGAAATTGAGTTTTTCCCTCAGGATGCTGTAAAAATCGCGCGATGGAGAGGAGATGAGCTGCAGCTGGTGTTTTCGGAAGCGGCGTACAGTCACAACATCGTCTTCTTTCATATCGATCGCATCCTGCCCGTCGAGTGTCAAAAGCACGTGCCCCGGCCGATCTTTCAGAAGGATCTGAATTTCAGAATCTCCGGAAATGACCAGAGGTCTCTGAGTCAGGCTGTGTGGACAGATCGGGCTCATGACAATTGCGTTCAGTGAGGGTTCAATAATCGGGCCGCCGGCAGCCAGGGAGTAGGCAGTCGAGCCCGTCGGGGTCGCAACGATGATTCCATCGGCCCGGACATCGTGAACCCAGTGACCATTCACGAGAACGCTCAGGCCGATGATGCGGGCAATGGCGCCTTTGGAAATGACAGTATCGTTTACCACCGGGCCGCTGAAAATTGTTTTGTTCTTCCGCTTCAGGGTCACTTCCAGAAGGCTGCGGTAACTGATTTTGGCCGGGGAGCCGGACATAAGGTCGCCCAAAAGTCCGATTGCTTCCGCTTTTTTGATTTCAGTCAGAAAACCGAGTTGTCCCATGTTGATTCCAAAAATGGGAATGCTGTGGGAGTGCATGAGCCGGGCAATGCTCAGGAAAGTTCCGTCGCCACCCAGAACGATCACGAGATCGACCAGTTCTGGAAGGCGTCCTTTAGCAACGACCTTGATCTTGGACCCGAAGGACTGCTTCAGCGCCGCTACAGCCGAGAGGCTCTCGTCTGCGAGAAGAACCCTGTAACCCCGCGAAAGTATGAACTGAGCCAGATCCATGGCAAACGCATCGGCCAGAGGCTGATGATGCCGAACTACGATGCCAATATTCCTGATTTTAAGGCGCTTGTTTTGCGAAGTGGTGATCTTCATTTAAATTGTGCTAATAGCACACTAGGCCTTTATGGGAAACGACTCTAATTCTGACGACCTCTTTGACATTGCCGAGCGTTCCGAAAGCTCGGGAATTTCCGGACCTATGGCTGGGCCTCTGGCGCATCGAATGCGTCCACGCGAACTGGACGATTTTGTTGGGCAAGAGCGCGTACTAGGGGCAGGCAAGCCACTTCGGCAGTGGATTGAAACGGATCGGGTACCTTCGTTGATCCTTTGGGGGCCGCCGGGCTGTGGGAAAACGACCTTGTCCCGGATCATTGCCTCTCGCACCCAGTCCAACTTCGAATCTCTCAGTGCTGTTCTCGCGGGTGTCAAAGACATCAAGGAAGTAGTTGAAAAAGCGAAGCAGTCCAGGCGCTTAAGCCGGCGTAAAACGATACTTTTTGTAGACGAAATCCACCGGTTCAACAAATCCCAGCAGGATGCTCTTCTTCCGCATGTTGAAGACGGCACACTGACGCTGATCGGGGCGACGACCGAAAACCCTTCGTTTGAACTGAATTCTGCCTTGCTTTCCAGAACTCGGGTCATCCGGTTGGAGCGTCTGGAGGCTGAGGCTTTGGCCAAGGTGATCCACAAAGCCTTGCAAGATCCCGAACGTGGCTTGGGCGGCTTTTTGACTTTGACCGATGAAGCGATACTTTGGCTTGCTTCCACTGCCGAGGGTGATGCCCGCAGGGCTCTGACGGCCCTGGAAAGTGTTTCCCTCTACGCGGGCACCAGTCCCGGAGCACTCGATCTTGAGCAGGTAAAAGCCGCTCTTGAGTCCGCATTGGAGCGGCAGCCCATTCCCTACGATAAATCCGGAGAAGAGCATTACAATGTCATTTCCGCATTTATAAAAAGCATCCGGGACAGCGATCCCCATGCCGGCCTTTATTACCTCGCCCGCATGCTCGAAGGAGGAGAAGACCCTCTCTTTATCGCAAGAAGGCTGGTGATTCTGGCTTCTGAAGATGTGGGTAATGCCGATCCGCGCGGTCTCATGGTGGCCATTGCTGCCAAAGAAGCCGTCGATTTTGTTGGAATGCCGGAAGCCCGGATCAACCTCGGTCAAGCCGTGACCTATCTTGCACTCGCGCCCAAAAGCAACGCGAGCTATGAAGGAATTAACCAGGCGATCGCCGAGGTCCGGGCAACGGGTGCGCTTCCCGTACCGATGCATATCCGTAATGCCGTCACCGGTCTGATGAAGAGTGAGGGCTACGGGAAAAATTATCGCTATGCTCACGCCCAGTCTGGAGCCCGGGCGGGGCAGACGCATTTGCCGGAGCCGCTTCTTGGGACCCATTTTTACAAACCAAAAGAAGTCGGATTTGAGAAACAACTCAAAGAGAAGCTGGATTTTCTGAATCCGGATTTTGGGACTAAAAATAATAGCTGACGGACAATCCCGGCATCGCGATTCCAAGGGAGCTGGTTTCATCAATCGGACTGATATACAGGGCTGCTTTTGCTGTAAATTGGCGGCGACTCTCATACACGATTTCGACCGAGGTATAGGGTGTACCATTGGACGGGATTGTCGTGGATTGTATTTGCGAATATCCCGTTCCGACATAGATTCGCAGCGGGCGCGGCTCGAGAGTTGCCATTTCAATCAGCTCAGTCTGAATTCCCGCGTAAAGCGCCGTGTACTGCGGTCCGCCCTGGAGGTCAGAATCAGCTGTGCTGCAATAGATTCTACCGGCGATGGAGGGTGCGGTTCGGCATAGTGTGTTCTTCGTGATCTCTTCGGTTTGCTGCGTTCCGAGCTGCAGGCCGATGGCTCGCAGACCGGGCACCGAATCCAGGAGCCGGATCTTGGCTTCGACCCAGTTGATCCCGTGAATCTGTCTGACGAGCAACTTGCGCTGAATCTTCCGTCCCACGAAACCTTTGCCGACACTCAGGTCCACGATTTTGCGCGTGCTTGCACTGTCTTCAGCAGAAGACGGAAGTGGAAAACCCCAGCACGCGGTCACAAAGGCAAGAATCAGTGCCGCAGAGGGGAGTGGGTGTCGACTTGCGAACATCAGCTAAGTTCTTATGGTAATTGACAAAAGTAGTCAACAAAGTGTGCAGCGGTCACATGTAGCTGAAATTAAAGGGTTATAAATTCAGCTACAATTTGAATTGCTTCATGACCCGACTCGAAACAGGGTTCTCGATTTTTCGTTGGGCGCTCAACAGGAAGATTTCCTCAAAAACGTCTGATGGCCGGGTGATTTCAAAAAGGGCTTTTTGTGCAATATGCTTATGGATCGCCGCAAGTGGCGCGGCAATCAATCCCAGGCCGTCGATTCCAAGCACCTTCTGGGTTGAAATATCCTGGGACTCCGCTATGCAGTTGACGATAATTCCGCGATTCAGGAAATAATTTTCGAGGTCCTGCCGAAGCTTGCTGTGGATCGTAGGAAGGATCATGGGTACGCCAGAAAGGGATTGGGGGGCAGTCTTTCTGAGTGGAAGAAATTTTCTGGTCCCGCAGATGACCACGGGAATCTCGGTCATTTTTTTCACAGTGAGCTTCAGGTTGTCCCGGTGAACGGGGACGTGGTTTGACAAGACAAGGTCAATTCGGTGAAGCGAGAGTTCTTTAAGGAGTTCGTCGCTCTTTCCTTCCAAAATAGAAACGGTGCAGTTCGCAACTCGATAGCAGGCTTTGACGAGTTCAAGAACAAGGTGTTTCGGAATGCTGTCGAGCGCTCCGATGGCCACATGAATCCGGCTGGGTACCAGACGGTCCTGGAGTACCTCGATCATTTCGGAACCAGTTTTAAAAATTTCATTCGCGTATTCCAGGGCAATCCGGCCCGAATCCGTCAAAATGAGCTGCCGCGGCTTTCTTTCAAAAAGTTTCACACCGATCGAATTTTCCAGATTTTTCAGTTGGGCGCTCAGTGCCGGCTGTCCGAGTCGGA
The DNA here is from genome assembly GCA_001769805.1 of Bdellovibrionales bacterium GWA1_52_35. Classification (GTDB taxonomy): domain Bacteria; phylum Bdellovibrionota; class UBA1018; order UBA1018; family UBA1018; genus GWA1-52-35. The sequence continues at coordinate 108,125 of MEPO01000011.1, read as the reverse complement.
GCTTCTTGGCGGCTTTGGCGATTCCTCCTTCGGAGGCGATCACCTTGAAATAATACAAGTGGTGGTAGTTCAACCAGGGCTGCATTCGAGACTCCTGTGGTTCGTTTTTATCGAAGTAGTGATAAACTATTATCGATTTTATTAATATATAAAATGTCGCCATACTCCCAGACATGAAAACGCAAGCAAAGGAGAATGTCATGACACTCATTCGCAACGAAAGCTCTGTCAAACCGAGGATCACGATCTATATTTCGAGAGCGCCCTCTCAGTATTCCCATCGCTCTTATGGGGTGCGCTGGGTTCACTTGCTGAAAGATGCCGAGCAGCAGCTGGATTCTCTCATGGCCAAAAGCAAAGCAAGGGAAATTCTGGCCGCACTCTGGAAGGTGGACATTGAGGAGCTGCTTGGCAACGGAAGAGCTTCCTTGGCGATCTTTCACGGGGACGGGTCGACTCAGATCCTCCGTATCCCGATGGATCTGCAGGATCGTTGTGTAGTGGCTGACAGCTTTCATATCAAGCCGATTCTTTATTGGGTGCAGAGAGATCCGCAGTTCTATCTTTTGGGCCTGGATTCGCGTTCGGTGCGTCTCTTCAGTGGTTCAGCATCTGGCATCAAGCTGGTACATGAGGTGACCAGGCAGGAGATTCTGCCCGATGAACGTATTTCGCGGGGCGCACGAATGAAGCGGTCGGTCCAGGATACGAAGAAAAAGGACTTGCTGGCATTCTTTAGTAGTGCCGAAAAAGAAATCCGCGCTTTCATCGGAAAGAATCGTCATCCCGTCATTGTTGTCGGAGTCAAAGCACATATCCCCGTGTATCGCAGCGTCAACCGTGATCCGGATCTCTTGACAGAGTTTATTACGGGGAATCCCGCCGGTTGGAGCCCTCAGGAATTACAGACCAAATCCACTGAAATTCTCGGGCGTCTCTTTGAGTCGGCCAAAGATCGCATACTCCATGAATATAATGACGCTGAACCTCGCGGTCTCGCTACGACTGAGCTTACAAAGATCATTCATGCTGCATACCAGGGACAAATCCGAAAACTGATGGTGGCACACGATCTGAACCTCTGGGGCAGTTTCAAGAACACACCTTTGCGACTGCATTCGCAGAAAACGGGTGTTGAGGATGATGTACTTGATGATCTTGCGGAATTGGTTCTGTCTCGGGGCGGAAAAGTAATGACCTTACCGGTTTCAGAGATGCCACACTTCGAGCCGGCAGCAGCAATATTAAAATGAGGAACAAATATGAAAACAAATAATAATTACGAGAAAGTGTCGAGGTATATTGTTGCAGGGCTTCTGGCCATACCCATTGTGTTGTCGAACATTCAATCAGCTTTAGCGGCAGAGGATCGGGTGATCTCGCCTCTCTGGCCTATATCTGTGGACGAATCGTAATCAATTGTCTTTCGAATCGCAAGCTGCGCCTGCCGGACATCCCGCATGAGCTGTTTTGCCGGAATCGCGAGCACTTTTCCGTTCTGTGCGACAACGGTTCCATCCACCATGGCCCACTTCACATCGGAGGATTGTGCGGAATAGACAACGGAGGAGGCCAGCATCTCGGAATTCGTTTCCGAACCGGCAGGAACAGTGTTGCTGGGCTTTTGCAGATCAAGCGCAATCAGGTCGGCCTTCTTGCCGACTTCGATCGAACCGATGTCGTCAAACCAGCTCAGAGCCTTTGCGCCATCGCGTGTGGCCATGTCGAGCACTTCCTGCGCGCGCAGCGTTTTGGGCCCGCCTGAAGGTTTGTGAATGAGCGCGGCCAGGCGCATTTCTCTAAACATGTCGAGATTGTTATTGCAGGGAGCGCCATCCGCCCCGAGCGCAACGTTGATTCCCATGCTGCGAAGTTCCTGGGCCGGCATGAAGCCTGAGGCGAGCTTCATGTTTGAGCTGGGACAGTGAACTGTATGGGTGCCGGTTTTCTTCAGGATGAGTTTTTCTTTTTTATTAAGCCAGATGCAGTGAGCGAGAACGAGACGTGGAGAGGTCATTCCGATTTTATGGAGGTATTCCACATTCTCGGTGCCGACCAGCTTTTTAACGAACTCAATTTCTTTCCGGTTCTCACTCGCGTGCGTGTGAATCAACGCATTCTGAGCTTTCGCCAGATCCGCAACTTCGCGAAGGAGTTGATCGGTGCAGGAAATAACGAAGCGGGGAGCAAACGAGGCTCGGATTCTGTCGTTTTCGGCACCATTCCAATGCTCAAACAGTGAGAGGGCTTCCTGAATCGCTGAGTTCGTGGACTCGCAAAGATATGGAGGATTGGTCTTCGGGTTATCCATCAGACACTTGCCGACATTGGCTCGAATTCCGGATTCTTTCACCGCCGTGAAAATCGCATCCGTGTGGCGGACAGTTCCCATGTCCAGAATACAAGTGGTCCCGGATGAAAGAAGTTCGTGAATTCCCAGGCGTGCGCTCGCCCGGAGCGTCGCGGGAGTGTGCGCACCTTCCATCACCCAGATGCGTTTGGAAAGCCAGTCGAGCAGCTCCATGTCATCCGCCTGATTGCGAAACAGCGTTTGGCAGAGATGAACATGCGCCTGGACAAAACCTGGAAGAATCGTAAGCCCAGAGGCGTCAATGATTGTCGTTCTTCCAGATCGACGGGGCAGGCGCTTTGTGATCGCCACAATGTGCCCGTTGATGAGCTGAAGGTTTGCCTTGAGCGCGCGGCGTTTTTGGTCCTGCGTGAGCAGGGTGCCGTTGATAATCCACTGTTCCTGGGTTTTCATTCTTTGTTCAAATGTTCAGGAGTGAAAGCCTGGGGCATGATGGCGTCAAAAGCGACGGATATCTGCTGACCCTTGAGGTTCATCAGGTGAACGGTCAGATCAGGAGCGGCAAATTCCGAAATGATCTGTCGGCACAAACCGCAGGGCGGCCAGGGTGGGTTCGCATCCGTAACGACCAGAAGCTCCCGAATTTGTATTTTACCCTCGGCGGCAACTGCTGTCTGGATCGCTCCGCGTTCAGCACAGATGGCCCCGCCGTAAGAGGAGTTTTCCACGTTGCAACCGCCGTAGATTTTTCCGGACTTCGTGCGGATCGCAGCACCCACCTTGCAATTGCTGTAGGGGCTGTAGGAATGAAGACGCGCTTTTTTGGCGGCGTCAAAAAGTTTGCGAATGGAAGGAGCCATTTTCTTCATACGCCCCCCTTTGTCTTTGGGTTCAATGTGAGTCGCGGGATTGCGAGTTGCAGAAGGCTGGATAGTTTGCCGGCACCGATACTCGAGTTCCGCATGACTTCTTCGTGCGTGAGTTTATCGGGCGAAAGCCCCGCGGCGAGATTGGAGATATAGCTGATTCCGCAAACACGCACTCCGAGGTGATTCGCGACAATGCTTTCGGGCACGGTCGACATTCCGACCGCATCAGCCCCGAGCGTTCGATACATTCTGATTTCTGCAGGGGTTTCGTACGTGGGCCCGAGAAGTCCGGCATAAATGCCCTTGTTCACCGGAATTCCGATTTCCTGGGCGCAGTCTTCGAGAATCTTGAGACAGTCCCGGTGATAGGCTTCGGTCAAATCTGGGAACCGTGGACCGAGTTGCGCAAGATTGGGTCCCTTCAGGGGGTTGTCGCCCATGAGATTCAAGTGATCCTGAATCAGCATCAGATCGCCCGATTTGAAATTCGGATTGACCCCTCCCGCCGCATTGGTCAGGACGATCGTGTGAATTCCCAGCCCGCAGACGGCGCGGGTCGGGAAGGCGACGTCTTCCATGGGGTAACCTTCATAAAGATGAAAGCGGCCCTGCAGAAAAACCGTCGGAACACCTTTGAACTTGCCAACCACCATGCGGCCCGCATGCCCTTCAATGCTGGTTCCATGAAAATGAGGGATTTCATTGTAAGCGATCGTGACCCCTTCGGTCACCTGCTCGGCAACACTTCCCAGGCCGGATCCCAGAATCACGCCGACTTCCGGCTTGATGGGGGTCCGCTCCTGGATGGCTTCCACCGCTTCTCTGATCTTTTGATAAACGCCGGGATGAATCATATGAAAAGCTCTCCGTGCTTTTTAAAATACTTCCAAAATCAATTTCGGAATGGGTTTGCGAAGTTCTCCAATGTGAATGGCGCCACCGAGCGTATCCAGAATTTGCTCGATCTCGTCAGTGCTGGTGCGGTCTGCCGCGTAGAGGGTAACCAAGGTGTCTCCGGGTTGCACTCGTGCCCCCATCTTCTTGTGAAAGAGCATGCCGACACCTGGATCGACTTTGTCGGAGGCCTTTTTGCGTCCGCCACCGAGCTCGACCAGAATCTTGCCGATCACTTCGGTGTCCATCGTGTTCACGTAGCCCCGCTTTTTGGTCTTGAGCTGCAGAACATTGGGCGCAAGAGGCAAGAGGGACGTATCGTGAATCTGCTCCAGGGATCCGCCCTGGATTTTGACCATTTCCTGGAAAACCTTCCAGGCACTCCCGTTGGCCAGCTTCTTCCGCGCAAGCGCACGGCCTTCAGTCAGATTCTTTACCGCCTTGCCAACATCCAGCATATGGGCACAGAGCTGGATTGTAAGTTCCTTGAGGTCTGCGGAACCCAGGTCGCCCTGCTTCTCGTTTCGCAGAATCTGAATGGATTCCAGAACCTCCAGGGAGTTTCCGACAGCGAAGCCCAGCGGTTGACCCATGTTGGTGACGAGCGCCCGGGAGGGGAGATCCATTTTCCTTGCGACCTGAATAAGGGTTTTTGCGAGCTTTTTGGCCTGATCGCGTGTCTTCATGAAGGCGCCACTTCCGGTTTTCACGTCCAGCACCAGCGCCTCAGTGCCCTCGGCAAGCTTCTTTGAAAGAATCGAGGCGACAATCAGGGGGATGCATTCGACGGTTCCGGTGACATCTCGCAAGGCATAGAGCTTTTTGTCAATCGGAGCGATTTTGTCGCTCTGGCCAATCATGGCAACACCCGTGTCCGCGAGAATTTTTTCGAAACGATCCTGCGAAAGGTTCACGGTGAAACCAGCAATGGCTTCGAGTTTGTCCAGTGTGCCCCCGCTATGGCCCAGGCCGCGTCCGGACATCATCGGAACTTTCAGACCACAGGCTGCCGCCAGTGGCGCGAGGATCAGGGAAACCTTATCGCCGACACCACCCGTGGAATGCTTGTCCACCTTGGCTCCCGGAATATGTGAAAGCTTGTAGCGCTCTCCGCTGTTGAGCATGGCTTCGGTCAATGCGACCGTTTCCTGCAGCGTCATGCCGTTGAAATAAACTGCCATCAGAAAAGCCGTTGCCTGATAATCGGTGGTGTCTCCGGTTTTTAAACCCTGAACAAAGCCGCGGATTTCATCCCCAGTCAGCTCTTTGCCGTCTCTCTTTTTCTCGATGATCCAGACTGGACTAATCATTCAAAGCTCCACCCAAAAACTCATTTAAAAAGGATCGTCCCGCAAGTTCGGTCGGACCGGTTTTGCCCAAGAGCGCCTCACAAACTGTCGCGCCGAGATCGGCGAAAGTATCCCGGGTTCCCAGATCAATGGGTCCTTTAGCCTGCTGAACCGGCGAGTAAGCAAGAATCGGAGCAAATTCTCGCGTATGGTCCGTCCCCCGAAAAGTGGGATCATTGCCGTGATCAGCAACCAGAATCAGAAGATCGCGTTGGTTCATCTGGGCTTTGATTTCAGGAATGGCGCGGTCAAACTCCTCCAGGGCTTCGGCAAAACCCTTAACATCCCGGCGATGCCCATAGAGCATGTCAAAATCGATGAGGTTGCAGAAGATCAGGCCGCGTTTCACGATCTTCAGCTGTTCAATCAGCACGCGAAGGCCATCCGCATTTCCAGCGGTATCGATATTGTCGACCACGCCATGACCCGCAAAAATCGCGGAAATCTTGCCAATGCCCAAAGTGGGGATTCCATTGCTGACGAGCTTGTCCAGATACGTCGGACTGTAAGGGGGCTGGGACAGATCTTTGCGGTGATAAGTGCGCTTGAAGGGTTTGCCTTCCGCTGGATTCCCGATGAAGGGCCGGGCAATCACGCGCCCGATCTGCAGTTCATCACAGATTTTTCGGGCCGATCTGCAAATGGAGTAGAGCCGCTCGAGCCCGAAGAATTCTTCGTGGGCCGCCACCTGCCAGACACTGTCCGCGCTGGTATACAGGATGGGTTTGCCCGTTTCGAGGTGCTCCCGCCCGAGTTCTTCGATGATCTCCGTGCCACTGGCAGCCTTGTTGCCCAGAACGCCGGGAAGATTGTTTTCTTTCACCCAGCGGTCCACGATTTCCTGCGAGAAGCCGTTGGGAAAGGTTGCAAATGGTTTCATGACAACGAGTCCGGCCATTTCCCAGTGTCCGGAAGAAGTATCTTTGCCTCGGGACTTTTCGAGAGCGCGGCCGAAAGCGCCTTCGCCGCCGAAACTGATGTGCTTGGGTTCAATTCCTTCGACCGAGGTGATTGAGCCCAGACCCCAAGCCTGCATATTCGGGAGCGCGAGGCGGCGTCCGGTTTGCGTTTTCAGGGCGCGTGAAAGATTACCGAGCGTATTTGCGCCGTGGTCGCCATAGAGTTTGGCGTCTGGGAGTTCTCCGGCCCCCACGCCGTCGAGAACTACCCAGATCACGCGATCAAAAAGGGAAATTTCAGAGTCTTTGTTTATTGTATTCATGGATAAGGTTTTCAGTATTGACCCGCTTGGGCGGCGCCGGTCTGTGTGACAATGGTGATGCTTGCGGAGGCTCCAATGCGGGTTGCTCCTGCCTCAATCATTTTTATTGCATCCGTATGGGATCGAATTCCACCCGAAGCCTTCACACCCAGGGTCGGTCCTACAACCTGCCTCATGAGGGAAATATCTTCGACGGTGGCACCTCCGGGCACGAACCCGGTTGAGGTTTTTACGAAGGCGGCTCCCGCAGCCTTGGCTAGAGCACAGGCGACTACCTTCTGTTCCTGGCTCAAGAGGGCGGTCTCCAAAATAACTTTAACAAGAATGGGACCGGCTGCCGCGACGACCTGCTGGATATCCTCGAAAACTGCGGCATGATTGCCATCTTTCAATGCGCCAATCTGAAGGACCATATCAATTTCACGGGCTCCGAGGTGAATCGCTTCTTTTGTTTCAAAAGCTTTGGCGCTCGTCAGACAGGCTCCCAGCGGAAATCCCACAACAGCAATGGGCTGGGTCTGAGAGTCACGCAGAAGTTCCGCAGCGAGTGGAATCCAGGATGAATTCACGCAGACGGTTGCAAATTTGTAAGCACAAGCTTCTTCACAGAGCTTCCGGATATCAGTGGCAGTCGCGTCTGGTTTCAGAAGGGTGTGATCAATCATGCGCGCCAGCCCCTCTTTCTCCAGCAAGGTCTTTCCGGATGCGGAAGGTGTTTGAACCGCGAGCCCCCCGCTTTTCAGAGAACTGAGTAACTGGTCTATAGCTAAGCCGACTGATGCAAATGCGGTTTGATGCGCCATGTAATGCCTACTGTATCAAGGAAATACCTGAGAAACCATTGAGTTTTTACTTTTTGCTTGAAGTGTCAAGTGGGAACCTATAGTTCTATAGGAAGAATAAAGGGCGGCTTTTGCAGCCCTTTCGGATTGAGTCTCGGACTGAATAGAAGACTCGAGCACCTTCGGCCCTTGTGATGGGGGTCTTATGGGAGAAAGTTTCGGCGCAGGAAAAAGCGAGCGCCAAATTAAAAAATTCGTTTTTGGAAACCATCGGCGTAAGAAAATTTGCCGTGGGTAAGGTTTTGGGAGCATTTACGTTGCCCTTTTTTGATCAGCTAGAAAAGCATTCGCCAAACAGGTTTTGGCAGCTCGGGACAGGCGCCACCGGTGCCGCTGGGTTTTCATACTCGATCAGAACTCTTGAGCAGCGTTTAGTCAGAAAATCGTTTGATTCTGGGCCCGGTTGTCGGGCTTCTCTTCTCCTCTCGCGTCACCAGATGCCTTTAGTTTCCCTAACGTGCTGAACAGATGGCGTCTCTGACGGCTGGCTGGGAAAACAATAGGGAGTCGATATGTCTACAGAATTGATAATTAATGCTTCACTACCGGAAACCCGGATCGCGCTGATGGAAAATGGCGAGATTCAGGACATGGTCATTGAGCGCCCCTCGGGTAAGGGAGTGGCAGGAAATATTTATAAAGGGAGAGTGACCCGTGTTCTCCCCGGCATGCAGGCGGCTTTTGTCGATATCGGACTGGAAAAAGCTGCCTTCCTGTATGTCGATGATGTTTTTGTGCACTCGGAAATCTGGGAAGAAGAAGAAGGCACTCAGGATTTGTTGGAAACGGCAGAAGGATCAGAAGGCACGATCACTCCGAATACCGAATCCGGCGCAGAGGGTGTGGTGCAAGTTGCCGCAGTAATTGCGGGCTCCGTGCAGGACGAGCCCTCGGGCAGTGTTTCAGCAGAACCTGAACAGGCTCCGGATAGCGTTACAGATGCTGATCGGGACCGGCAAGAGAAAGAAGATGCAGAAAATCTTGCCCAGGATTTCCTGAATGATGCAGATGATGAAGAGGACGACGAAGATCCCGAAGATGAAGATGACCATGGGCCCATTGGCATGGAACAGGATCCTGAAGATAAATCAGGAACTCCCGAAGGAACTGTTGCTCCCGAGCGTGAAGCAAGCGCGCCCGAGCAGTCGCCAGAATCTCGAGAATCCCAAGAATCCCAAGAATCTAAAGAAGCAAAAGACGTCTCTCCTGCCGGAGAAGGTCAGGATTCAGCCGAAGGTGAAGGGGGTGATCGGGCATCTCGCCGTGGTCGTCGTGGACGGCGTGGTGGGCGCTATCGCCGGAAGGAGCGCAGCCCAAATGCAGCAGCGGCTCCCGGTACTGAGGCCGCCTCAACGGATTACCCAGAAAATTACGTCGAACAGGTAGCCGAGACCGGTGGTGACCTTGGCTCGGATCGTTCTTCCATGATGAGTGAAGGCGAAACAGCTGGTATTCCCGCAGATCGTCCAACAGAAGCGCAGCCGCAAGCTCAAGCGACCAGTCCGGTCCAACCCGTTGATTCAAAGGGAGGGCGTCGCCCGGAATTCCGCGAAACGCGTTCTCGGGATCGCCGCATCAAGCCCAAGGTTCAGCGTTCGGTTCGCGGCCAAGTCAATATCCAGGATCTTTTAAAGGAAGGTCAGGAAGTCCTCGTTCAGGTTGCCAAAGAGCCCATTGCCACCAAGGGGGCACGACTCACCTGTCACATCAGCCTTCCGGGGCGTCACCTGGTTTGTATGCCCACCATCGATCATGTCGGGGTTTCCCGCCGCATTGAACGCGATGATGAACGGCGCAAACTGCGCGAGCATGTTGAACGTTACCGGCCCAAAAATCTGGGATTCATTGTTCGTACGGCCAGCGGCCGTCAACAATCCGAAAAGCGCATCAAACAGGATATCGACTACCTGGCACGTCTCTGGACTGAAATCCGGGAAAAAGCCGCGGAAGTGACAGCGCCGGCCATGGTTTACGAGGATCTCAATCCGGTTCTGCGTGCCATTCGTGACTGGGTGACCGAGGATATCGACAAGATCGTAGTCGATTCCCGTTATCACTTTAATGAAATTCAACGCTTTGTCGCGCACTTCATGCCGTCACTTCGTCAAAAGATCGATCTTTATCACGGGGACGTCCCCGTTTTTGACGCTTATGGAATTTCGACCGAACTCGCCCGGGCTCTTGAACGCAAGGTCTGGCTGAAATCGGGCGGCTATCTCGTGATCGATCAAGCTGAAGCTCTGGTCGCGATTGACGTCAATACCGGCCGCTTTGTTGGAAAGAAAAACCTTGAAGACACGATTTTGAAGACGAACCTCGAAGCCGTCGAGGAGATCGCCTACCAGCTCAGGTTGAGAAATGCCGGTGGAATCATCATTCTCGATTTGATCGATATGGAAAAGGAAGAAAATAAGCATCGTGTTTATCGGGCACTCGAAGAGGCGCTGAAGAAAGATCGCGCACGTCCGACGATCATGAAGATTTCTGATTTGGGACTCGTGGAGATGACCCGCAAACGAACGCGGGACACGATGGTCCGCACGCTTTGTGAGTCCTGTACGGTTTGTGAGGGCAAGGGATACATCAAGAGCAAACAGACGGTTGCTTATGAGGTGCTCCGCGAACTGGAACGTGAAGGAATCGAAAAGGACATCGGTAAAATTCTGGTCCAGGCTCATCCGGATGTCATTGATACGCTCGCCATTGACGAGCGCGAAACCCTGGATCATATGGAGCGCCGCTATCGCAAGCAAATCTATCTGCAGGCTGCAGCGGAGTTTCATATCGAGCAGTTTGAAGTGGTCGGTGACAAGGGCCCGCGCTCAGAGAAGAGCCGCGAGCAAGGTTCCGATCACCGCTCGGATCATCGTGAACAGCGGGATCGTGGCCGCGGAGGCCGAGACCGGGGTGGTCGCGATCGTGAACAGCAGCGTCAACCGAAAGCTCGAGTGATCATTCAACCGGTTATTGCGGGTCAACCCGAAAAACCTGAAAAGCCGGTCACAAGAGGTGTGATCACACCTCTGGCTCATCCGTTACCGCTGCCGGTTCGTCCAAGCGAAGTCGAACACGCGCGAGAGGCAGGCCCAGGACCTGAAGGAGAAACTTCTCCAGGAAATATGGTGATCCAGCCTCGCATGGAGCCGGATCATGACATGACCGAAGAGGACAGACTGGCTTTTCTGCGGGCGCAAGCAGCACAGGACGCGGCTCTGGCGAAATATCATGGAGCAGCTGGTGGTCCGAATGCTGCAGCGCCTGGCCGGGGGGCGGGCGGTAAACCAGGCGATCGTAACCGGGACCGTGATCAGGACCGCGATCGCAATGCGCGCAAGCGCCGAGGTCGACGGGGCGGACGATTTCGCAGAGATAATCGCAAAGACTTTGGGGGACCTCAAGGACCGGGTCAGGAAGGGTCCGGAGTGATCAGTCCCAAGGACTCCGGTAATCATGGTGGCCATGGCGGATCGGGCGACTCAGGTGCTGGCGGCAATTCCGGTGGTGACACTGGCGGCGGCGCTGGCGGTGGCGGTGAGCATTCTCAGCCTCCGGTGTAAAAAGTGAGTTCGACCTTTCGCCTTCAGGTGACGGTACCCCGTGATTTATCGGTCAATCATAAAAGGCTGAGTCGCGAGGAAATGTTCGACTGGATCTGGCAGAATTTTACTCATGCAGGCTTGCTGGGGGTTCATGAAGGCACCATGCTTACGGAGGAAGCTTCGGAGCAGGGTCTGGAAACCGAGTCGTGGACGGTGGATGCGGCAGAAGCACCCCGTGAACGTGATTGGATTGAATCTCAGAAAGAAACTACCGCGGAGCTCTATTTTGATTCTGAGGACCATGCCCGCGGCGCAGCAGAGATCTTGAGCGGAATTGAGCGTCTCGTCATCGGGGGGATTACCGAACAGAGACCCGAAGATTGGGATGCTAAATGGAAAGCGTCCTTTCTGAACACGCCTGATGGCATAGTGGTGCCTCCGTTCTGGAGGATATTGCCACCTTGGTCGAGCGTGCCCGTAAATCCGGACGTGAGTGTTTTGCGAATCAATCCAGGTGCGGGTTTCGGAACCGGAACCCATGAGACCACCCAGCTATGTCTTGGGGCAATTGCGGATTGCTGGTTGGCGGTACCACGCGCCTGGCCAGGGGTTCTGGACTTCGGCAGCGGATCTGGAATTCTCGCGATTGCGGCAGCCAAGCTGGGTGCCAAAGTCACCGCTGTGGAGATTGATACTCTCGCGATTGACAATGCGCTTGATAATGCGCGTTTGAACCAGTTGGAAACTCAGATTACTTTTCAGACCACTCTGGACGGTGCTAACGGGCCATTTGGAATGGTGATCGCAAATATCCTTAAACCAGTTCTCCTGCAATTTTCAGAGGAACTCGTGAACCGGCTTAGCCCCAAGGGCGTCTTGATTCTTTCTGGCCTGATCGAAAAAGATCTCGAAGCCGTTTCAGCGCGCTTCTCAGAATTGCTGGGATTTACTCCTGTTCGCCGGGAGCTGAATGAGTGGAGAGCCTTGGTCTGGGTGCGTTCATGAACATGAAGGCCTGCCAGCGGCCTCTCTGGCATAAATAACGTACCGGCTTCCATCCTTTTTCGGTCCACAACGTCTTCAGAAAATAGCCACCCCAGTTCATCCAGACGGAACTGATCTCAGGATGCTCTTCAAGGGGACCGGAAATGTCGCGCTCCTGCCATTGCAGGGTTTCCGAGACGACGACTGCGTCCACGTCCCGCCCGTGCTGCAAAGCCAACTGGCTTCTTTCTGAAAAGTCGTTCGTGCGGGTGAACTCCCAGTCGGGATGTCTGCGTGAAAGCTCGACCGTCACATCGGGAAAAGTCGGGTTCCAGACTGTGAAAGTTCTGTCGGGCAATATTGCACGAACGCGCCGCCATTCCTCTTCGAGCCGCTGATCGATGCAGCTGATGAATTCGTGGTAGGTGTCCCTGTTCCAGGAAGAAGACGAGCGCAATTTTATAAACTGCACGCCGTCGACATAGCCGGAAACGGAGGTGAGCGTGACAAGGAGGAGGGCTCCTGCGGCAAAGGTGAATTTTCCGAAAAACTGTTTCCGGTTTCGCCATGCTTCCAGCAGTACAAGGCCCGCGAAGCACCAAAGGGCAATATGGATGTAATAGACGAACCAGACTTCAGGCTTGGTATGCCAGAGCCAGACTGAGCTGAGCACCCAGGTTGCTGCTGGAGCGAGACGCCGCGTTGTTCTGCGCTCTGGTTTCCAGAAGGCCAGATACAAATCGCAAAGAGCAAAAACCGCCGCGCAAAAAATCAGGAGCCAGAGGCCCATTCCCAGCAAGTAAATCTGAGCGGGCCAGGCTTCCGGACTGCCAAGGTTCTGAAGCAGGCCGTTGATTGCCGAGGCGATTGAATCGAGCCAATTGTTGGCAACCGCCAGTCGCGTCCACTGGGTAGTCATCTGATGAACGAACAAGCCCCAATGCCACAGGACAAGGACCAGCCAGGGTAGCAGGTAGAGCGCCGTGCGCCAGGCAATGGCAAAAAGACGGAGGGGTTCCAGGAAATGGAAAACAATTACCGGAAAAAGCAGATGAATGGCGTTGAAATGTGAATAAGCGGCCAAAGCCAGAAGGGCTGCGACGGGATCCCAGAGTCCTTTGGTTCTGAATTTTGCAGGAATACCTAAAGCCAGACCCAGGACCAACGCCATCCCGATCAGACCAATCAAAGATTCGGGCCGCACCAGGACCGAGGCCCAACGAAGGATCGGATCCAGACCGACCGCAAGCCCAAGGAGTGCCGAAATGAGAATAGGAAGACCTGAACGAAAAAGCACAACAGAAAGGAGGGAGCCCGTCAAAGCCCAGGCACAAAGTGGCCAGAATTTAATTCCAAAACTTCCATCGATTCCAACGAAGCGACCCAATCCGATCAGAATCGGGTAAAGAGGCATCGTATTGAAATTGAAAATCCGATAGGAGGGTTCAAACGGAGCTTGAGGAATCATTACCCAGCGGGGGGGCCACTGAAAAAAGTCGCGTCCGACGAAATAGAAGGCTGAGTCATCAGGCCAGGGCACCGGAACAAAAGCCAGTGGTGATAACCAGACCCAAAGCGCAATTCCCACCGGGATCAGTCCAAGCAGGATGCTGAGCAATTTGACTTTTAGGTCGCTTTGAATCCAGCGCCGTCTTAAACTGCTTTTCAGATTGTTCATCTACGGACCTTCCAGAGGAGAGATTACTTGAGCTCGAGAAGCTTGGCAATTCGAGGATTGATTGGTTCACTTTTACCATTCCTGACGGGCCTGATTTTTGTTCTGATCTATTGGTACTGGGTCCGTCCTCTGAATATGGGCCCGGGTTATCTCGAGGATTTTTGCTGGGACATGAGTCGCCGCGCAATGGCAGACAATCTTTTTCGTTTCGGAAAGCCGGAGTTCAGCTCTGATTTGTTCATGGCTCCTTTTGGAATGTCGATTCCGTTCTTTTCCTGGTCCATTGAGCGGGACTGGCTGGGCGCGTACTTCTGGCAATGGAAAGAGTTTCCGTTCATCTGGATCTATTATCTCGCGGCACTCCTGCTGTCATATTTGAGTGTGGGTTTCATCCTTTCAAAAATGGGCCTTCAGCGGCTTCCGGCCTGGATGCTTTCTGCATTCTTCGTCACCTTTCATGTGCCGCGGCATTTTGCCACCTGGTATCACGTTGAATACCTGTCCCAGCACTGGGCGATCATCAGTATTTTTCTGGATGCCTGGATCTGGCAGCGGTTTATCCGGCATCAGAAATGGTCCTGGAACCTCGAACTTTGGCGAATATTCCTCCTGGTCGCGGTGCTGGGTTCGCCTGGATATTTTTGGGGCCCGATGGCTCTGGAATGGGTCGTAGTGCGTGGCTTCATGCTGGCGCTTCTGCCTTATGCCTGGCAGCGAAAGAGGCGATCTGAAATTCTGCCTGAAATTCTGATTGAGGGGCGTTGGCGTGATGCTGTTTTGCCACTCGTTCTTTGCATGATCTGGATCAGCTTTGAGTTGCGCTGGTTTATTCCGCTCGTCACCGAGATGAGAAAGTTGGGCACGATTCCCCAACCGATGAGTTGGTGGGCCAATCCCTTGAACGTAATCCGCCCGCTTTGGCTGGAACGGATCTTGGAGTGGTCCGGGATGTCTCTCGGGTGGCCTCCGATCAATAAACCCGAAACAGTTGTGACGATTGGTTGGGTTTACTGGCTCCCGGCTTTGCTCGGGGCTTATCTGTTAAGGCGTAAAAAAGGCGGACCCGGAATCAAAGTCATCGGGCCCTTTGTATTTTTGACGCTTCTTGCGATTGCCTATTTTGGTTTTGGTCCCTTTCCTTTGGTCCATTGGCCGGTTCGGACGCTGATCCCCTTCATGACTTTCTTCCGTGTGGCCTCACGTTGGGGACATTTCCTGCCGTATTTCGCCGCCGTGATGATTGTGCTGGCCTGGCCAGAAATTTCGGGCTGGATCAGGATCCAGTGGAATCATAAAGTTCATCGGCGTTTCTCGAGAACCGTATTGCTAAGCTTTGTTCTGATCGCAGCAGTCGAGCTAACCTGGCTTCTTGAGCCGCTGCTGATGCAACCGCCGCTTCTAGAGTCGTCACAAACTCTTTTAAAAAACATCCAGAAAATGCCTGGAACAACCGTTCTGGACATGCCGTTCTGCGTGGCGGGCGGAAATGGAGTCTGTACTTCCGAACAGTGCCCCAATTACCCGAATTCCACTATTTCTGGCTGTCTGAGCAGCTGGCATGAGAAGAAAGTCTATGGTCTCTATCAATCGCGCCTGACTGATGTTCAATGCCAGATTTACAATCGCAGTCCGTATTTGTCCTGGTTTTCAGCTTGGAAAGACCAGCGCTGTCTTGCCGAAGGGGAATGGGATGAACTCTGCCGTTATCTCGATACCCATACTGAGACCTCAGCCGTACTGGTTTATCCGGATATCTGGAAGGCGGCCGGAACCCCGGCCTGTGTGGCGCAATTCGAAAAACATCTGGGGGCTCCGGTCCAGCAGGGCTATTATTTTGCCGAAGCCACGCGAAAGGGACCCAGAGGCGGAGAGGGCGAGCAGTCCGCAAGGATCTGGCATTACGCTCCAAAATGCAGAAAAGCGGCTACTGAATAGTGTGCTTTCGGTCGGGGAAAATTTTCAAGAGAGCAGTTGCGTAGAGTCCTTGGGTGAATCCGACGGTATAAATCAAGTCAAAAGGAGGCTGCAGGAGCGCAAATCCAGCCAGATCCAGTGGTTTCATCCGCGTTGCCGGGCAATGATCAGCAAAAAGCCAGGCCTTGATTGCAATCACCAGCAATAGTGGAATCCAGAAAGCTCTGTGTTGCGGGCTCAGGCCCAGAATCATAAACAGGGCAAGCCAGCAGTAAACGACAGAACTGAAAAGATGATGAAGCCGGAGCAGGGTTCGTTTTTTGCGATTATTTCCAGCGGTCTCCCCGACCATTCCTTGCAGGGTCTCGCGATTCTTGAACATGACGTAAGGAGATGTTCGCGCCAGCAGGTGCTGATGCTTGAGCAACTTCCAGGTGCTGTTTTGGGAATCAGAGACAGAAAGGGTGTAAGGCATTGCGGGGGCCTGATAAATTGCAAACCCCTTTTGCCGCATGCGGGCTGCAATCAGTTGATCTTCGCCAGAAAGACGTACCGTCGTATCATAATAGCCAACTGCTTGGAGTGCTGATTTACGGAAAATATCACAACGCCCTTCGGCAAAGCCCACGGGGATCACCCACTGTTCGGGACTGACACCGGGAGGAATCGGCTTTTGAAATATGTCCATCAGGTTTTCGGTCAAGCTTACCTTCTCGGCGAAAGGAATTCGGCCAGTGGGAGAAATCTGCGGCTGGCCGGTTATGGTGGCGGCTTCGGGATGGGCGTCCATCAGGGTTACCATTTGGGCAACGTAATCCTCCCGCCCGAAAAAGCAGTCGCAATGGCAGGTCAGCGCGTAAGGGGTTTCGAGCGCCTCAAAAGTTTCATTTAGAGTGCGTGAGAGCCCGAAATTCTGTTCATGGGAAATCCACCGGATATGTTTTGGGTTGCCCTTCTCTTCTAAATAAGCTTTGAGCACAGTCAGAGTCCGGTCCTTCGAGCAATCATCGACAAAGAGTATTGTTGCAGGAGGGCTCTCGGGAGCGGACTTTTGGCCCAGGGCTGAATCAACGAGCGCCCGGACTGTATCCTCGGCGTTGTAAAGCAGAAATATCACGGTCACCTGGTTGGTCATGCTGTTTCAAAACTAGTGCAAACTCAGTCAGGTTGCTACTAAAGATTGACTTTGACTCACCGATATCATTAGTATTTCAACAGTTTTAACCTATGGCAACTTCCGATGAACTCCAGCCGAACAGTGCCTCCCACTCCGAAATTTCGCCTGACTTTTCGGTCATTGTGCCGATCTATAATTCAGCAAATATTTTTCCGGAACTCTACAAGCGACTGATTACCGCTCTGGAGCCGGCCTTCTCAACTTTTGAAATCATTGCCGTTTTGGATGGCTGCCGTGATGCTTCTTTCGAGGTGATCAGCGCACGCGCAGCTCAGGATTCCAGGCTGAAAGTGCTCGAATTTTCCAGAAATTTTGGTCACCAGGCCGCCTTGACGGCAGGCCTGAATCACGCTCGCGGAAAATGGGTTGCCATCATTGACGATGACCTGGAAGACCCGCCAGAAATTCTTCCCCAGTTTGTAGCAAAAGCGCGGGAAGGGTTTGATGTGGTCTATGGCGTGCGCCGAAAGCGGAAGCGTTCTTTGGTTCACCGCGCCCTTTACCGCCTTTTTTACCGGATTTCGGGATTGTTGATGGATACCAAGATTCCGAACGATGCCGGTGATTTTTGCGTGATGTCCGCTCGTGTTCGCGAAATCCTGGTCTCCATGCCGGAGAACAACCGGTACCTGCGCGGAATGCGGGCCTGGTCCGGGTTCAAACAGACTGGAGTCGAGTACGAGCGCTGCGCGCGTTTTGCTGACGAATCCGGGTATAGTCTCAATAAATATTTCGAACTCGCTTTCAACGGAATTTTTTCTTTTTCATACAAACCGCTGAAGTACGTGACTTTTATCGGGGTACTGGTTGCAATTCTCAGTATCGAAGAAAGTATCCGGATTGTTTACGGCAAATTGACCGGACATATTCCGGATGTACCGGGCTGGGCTTATCTCACCGTTGCAGTCCTTTTTCTTTCGGGGCTGCAGCTTGTCGCTATCGGCATCATCGGTGAGTACATTGCTCGAATTTACGATGAAGTGAAACAGCGGCCCAAGTATATCGTGAAAACCAAGCTGAACGTTGTTCAGGGAAAAGCCCGTGATGCATCCGATTGGCGATAAATTCCGGTCAAAGAACGTTCTGATCACCGGCGGGCTCGGAATGATCGGCACCACTATTGCCAGGAAGCTGGTCCAGGGTGGGGCGAACGTCACGCTCGCGGACGTGAACAGTGCTGTTTACGGTGCGAATCTTTTTAATATCGAAGGAATTCGTGAGCAGGTGACCGTCAGCGTTTGTGATATTCGTGACACCGAAGCCATGAAGGCCCTGGTGCAAGGCAAGGACATCATCTTCAATCTTGCCGCGCAAGTCAGCCATAACGATAGTATGCAGAATCCCGCGCTCGATGCCGATATCAATTATATCGGGCATCTGAATGTCCTGGAAAATGTGCGTCGCCACAGCCCGGAGGCGGTCATCATCCATTCGGGCTCGAGACTTCAGTTCGGCAAGATCGAATACAATCCGGTCGACGAAAAGCATCCACTCCGCCCCCGCACGCCGTATGCCCTGAACAAGACAGCGGCCGAAAACAGTTACCTCTTTTACCACCAGATTCATGGCATCCGCTGTGTCCTCTTCCGGATCGCCAATCCCTATGGACCGCGCTCGCAGATGCGACATAACAAATATTCGATGATCAACTGGTTTATTCGTCAGGCGATGGAAGGTCATACCTTGAAAGTCTTTGGGACAGGTGAGCAGGTGCGAGATTATATCTATGTTGACGATCTTGCCGATGCCATGATTCAAAGCGCAGTCACCGAGGGGTGCTTTGGCGAGGTCTTCAATCTCGGTAGCGGAATCGGGACCCACTTCAAGGAGATGGTCGAAACCATCGTGAAAGTCGTCCGCAAAGGCCAGGTGCAATTCGTGCCCTGGCCCGAGGCCTACATCAATGTTGAGACCGGCGACTATGTTTCAGATATTACCAAGCTCAAGAAAGTTCTGGCCTGGAATCCCCAGATACAGCTGGCAGATGGAATTGAGCGAACTCATGACTATTACCGCCAGCATCAATCTCATTATTGGTAAAATTCAGAGCAGCCGGTACGCGGCCCAATCGCCGTGCTCCCACTGAAGCACCGGTTTGCGATTGTTCGGGCAAGTGAATATTTGCGACTTCTGGTTGTCTTTATCCTGTGATCGTTCAAGCACGAGCCAATCGGGACAGCCATTTTCCAGGAAATGGAGATCCGGCCATCGGGTGACGATCCTGCGTCCCGCCACCCAGGTTCCGGCCAATTCGTCTGCCATGACCGTGCTCTCGTTTGGAATGTTGCTCATGGCCTGGCGGGCGTCACTCTGACGGATCGCACCTGAGAAGTTCTCCCGAATCGAGGAAATCGGATCGAAGTCAAGCCCCAGAAGGGCAAGGAGTAGCCAGATCTGCAGAATACGCCGAATGGCACTTTCTCTGAAAAATGAAATTCCAATTAAAGTGCTGACCGCCAAAGCAGGCCAGAGCTCCAGAACATAATGATAATTTATGCCTCGAAGCGGTGGGTAAGTCGCGATTGCGGCACTTGCAAAAGAGGGAAGGATAACAAGCAGGAGTCCTCCCCATTTTCGGACGGGCCGTGCGCGCGGCCAAACCGAGAGCAGCAGGGGGATTCCAAGCCAGGGAAGAAAAACGGTCTTAAAATAGTTCGCCAGCTCCACTGCTCCGACGTTTTGCACGACACTGAAGGGATTCAGCAGAAGGGTTTTGAAGAAATCAGTGAGTCCCGTTCCCAGATATGAATAATAACGGAGAAAATAATTTTTATCCGCCGGGTGCGGAAGTTTCTCGAAGAACACAAAGAGCGCGATTAAAAGAATCCCCGTTACGACCTTAGAAAGCATGCCCGGCCAGGCCCGGGCCCGGTCTTTCCAGCTCAGAGAGGCCCAGAAGAAAAATCCAAAACCGACACTGACCAGCAAGATCTCTTTAGAACCGGCGGCAATCAGCAGCAACAGACCCGTGACCCAGGTGTTCTTCCCCAGGTACATCCACGTGAAAGCCCAGGAGAGTGAAAAGAAGGCGATGGCATTTTCGTGGAAACCCCACTCAATATTTCCCCAGATGCTTTGAAAGCTGACGACCACAAGTAACGTATATGCTGCGATTCGACCACGAATTTCGATCGAAACAGCGGGCAATCTTTCGGCAAGTCTGATCCACGCAGCGGCCCCGCCGAATAGCAGTACGGGTTGCAAGATGGGCAGAAATAGCGGTGAATTCCCGGATAACCAGGCAAAGGGCGCGAGGAGTGCGACCGATACCGCTGAGTGATCCAGCAAGAAATTGCCAGCCCCACTGATCGTACTGTGGAAGCCAAGACCTTCAGTCAGACTCCAGAGAATCTGGTGAAAAATCCCAACGTCATAAAGGCGAACCCGGAGCGCCAGGACCTGCAGGATCGACAGCGTTTCCGCGAGCAGAAATGCCGCGCCAAAAAATCCCCAACGCCAATGAGGAATCGTCGAGAGTTTGTGAATCAGAAGCGAGGCCAGACGAAGGAAGATGCTTCGCACTTTAAATTCCTGAACAAAGAAATACCCGAGGCCCAGCAGAATCAGGGCTGCGCGACGCGGATCGGCCGCATGGCGCAGGATCGTTCTACCGTCCCACTCGATGCCTCCACTCAGAGACAGCCCGAGCAGGACCGCGATCACCACGTCAAATAGGAGAGCTGAATATTTCTTCATAGCCGTTCTCGCTACTGTTGCAGTGGTCGCCGCGTCTAGTCAATTTCATTTTAAAAGATGCTTCGTTGTGGTTAGATCGCCGATAATACCTATGAATCTCGTTGAGCTCGAACTTCGTTTGCGGTGGATCTTGTGGGCCGGGGCTATTGCTCTTGCTTGCGTGGTTCTGGCCAGTCGTTTCGCTCCCGAAGCCTTGCGTACCCGCCTCGGTTCGCTCCGGACTGCTTGGGAAGAGCGGGCTTCAAAAGCCCTTCAAAGCCACTTCCATGCGAGCGTCTGGATTCTCGCCCTGGCATTTTCCGCAATAGGAGCTTTTCAGAAATTTTTGCAATGGTACTCCCTTACACTCAACGCGCAGGATTTCTGGCTTTTTGAGGACATGCTCAGGAGCCTCGTTAAAGGAGTGCCATTTCTCACTCACTTTGCTCCACAAACGACGGGGCTCATGCAGCATGGAGCCGTTCATCCTTTCTGGAGCCTTTATGGATTTCTGCCGCTGACGTGGCTTTTCGGGTCCACATTAACAGCACTGCTTCTGGCACCGCTTGCACTCGCGTTTGCTGCTGTGGTTCTTGCCAATTTGGCCAAACCCTTGTGGGGACCGCTGGGTGCCTGGATTGTTGCGTTCTGTTTCCTGTCGTCCACGCAGGTGGGGCGAATCCTGGGTTACGATGTTCACCCTGAGGTCGTTTATCCATTTTCTGTTTTGCTGACTTGTTGGGGATTGGGAGTCGCCGATGGGAAGCTACGCCACTGGGCGTGGATGGCCGGGATTCTCCTTGGCTTTGGGACCAAGGTGGATGCGCCTTTTATTTTATTCCCGGTCCTTCTCTGGTTTGCAGCAAGTGTCTGGCAAAAACGCGCGAAGACACAACTCTTTTCATCAGTGGCGGCGATCTTGCTGGGATCAGCTATCAGTACGGTTTTGTTTCTATCCATCCGTCGCTTCAGTACAGGAGAATGGGGAGTTCAGGAATTTTCGGGAATGGCTGTGCAGCTTCCTTCGGCAATGCCGTATCTCCGGGCCGTTGATCTGGATATTACTTCTGTCTTGCGAAAAATCGCATTTTTTCTTGTTTCACGACCTTGGCTTTCGCTTTTGATATTTGCTCCCTGGGTTTCACTTAAAGCCCGCTTTTGGTTCTGGGTGCTTCCGATTGCAGCAGTCCTGGCCACTTTAGGCGGGCAGCCTGCAACACTTGTGAATTATTACTCCGCATCTTTGCTCGGCGGCTTTTGGCTTGCGGTCGCACTCATGCCGGGGAAGCGGAGCTGGTTGTTATTCTCGGTTCTGGCTCTCGGGAGTGGTGCGCCGTTTTTTACCGTTCCCTCTTCGGCTGCCCAAGATCTTCGATCCCATACGCAGGCACTTCTGAAATGCTTACCCAGTTCAAATGCCAAAGGGATTGTCTCGCCCGCGCTGATTGGGGTACTACGGACGCCTTTTGGAGAGACCGGCTTTGAAGAAACGATCTTGAGCGAAAAATTTCCACCACCGACTCATTCCATGTGGAAGTCGATCAATTATCTTTTACTCACGCCAACGATTTCCAGGTGGGAAATGAATCCCGAGCAGGTCCGGGGCATGATCGAAAAAATGACCTCTGAGCCTTCCGTGAACGGGCCGAGTTGGCAGGAAGTCTCAGAAAATTGTACCCGCAGCGCCATTGCCGTGGACCGGCTTTCTGGAAAAGACGTCGTCTTGCTCGTCAAGAACTGAGCAAGACTTCAACGCGCCTGAGTCGAGCATTTCCCGGGGAATAGCCAGATTCTGGAAGGATCAGAACCCGCACCGCCTCGCGTGGGACGGGCGAGAAATACTGACTCGGCCAAAGGTGCGCCCAAGCGCTGTTCAATTTCAGCTCGGCAGGCGGGGTGGCCCGCAGCTTTCCAGATATCGGGATAAATCAGGATGGAAGAAATGTCGGGCTGTCCCTCGAGATAGGTACAGAACTCCTGCCACTCGTCATCGCTCAGGCAGCGCTGTTCTTTCCAGGCGGAGAACCAGTGAGTGAATGGTGCTTTTCCGTAATATTGACATTGTTCGGGGGCAAGACGCGCCTGATAAAGCCCGTATATTTTCTTGTCGTGCCAGCTGCTCAGGCATCCAGAAACGGTGGACAGGGGGTAATTCGGACATTGCTCAGCGGTGCAGACGCCGTTTCCGCCCGCGACACAGAAAGGCATGTCAAGCACGGTGGTACCCGGTTTCGCGCGAACCTGATCAAGAAGCGATACCATGGAAGAAGCCAGAGGCGGTTGCATCATCACGGGGTGGAATAGCCATGCCGCTTCCGCAATTGAAGACAAGGCGAATACGGCAACGACAGCGTTGACCATTTTAGGCCGTCTTTTATACAGCGCCTTCGCCCAGGCAGAAAGCTCCGGCCAGCTCAGAATGATGATCGCACCAAGAAAATAGGGCAGAACAATTCCCCAGCGACTCGTCGCGCGAAAGAACGACATGAATGGCACAAGATGCTGCATGGGCCAGTGAATCAGCCAGCGCACTTGCTTGAAGATCGGCTCGGATGCAAAGTAGGCGATGGTCAAAACCAAGAGCAGGACGAAAGGAAAAACTGTCTTTAATCCGGAACCACCCGCTTTTTTTCGAAGCAAAACCAAGGCGGTGACGGCAGGAACCCAATAGAACCATCCGGCGGTTACAACAGTCTCGGGCCTGTCCAGAGGTGCCAGGATATGACTGAAAGCCAGAGGGCCCGCTAAAATATCAAGCCAAAGAGGTCTGAATACATACCCGATGTTTGCCCACCAACCGAGCCCCTGCGAAACCGTTCCGAGCTTCCGCATTTCGGTGATGAGAGGAATAAACCAGCGCAGCTCAAATGACAGCCAAAGCAGGCAAAGCACCGAAGGAAGAATCGCCGCTCTCCAGGAGCCTTCGATCTGCAGTGACATTCCCTGAGGTTTTCGGAGTGAAAGGAGCATGCTCAGACGCAAGATCATCCAGACGAGAGCGGACATGGCCCAAAAGTAGCCCGGCGTACCCAAGACCGCCAGGATCAGGAAAGCCCGCCAGAGTTCCAGAATCCAGGACCATTTGCGTTCGCGAGTCCATTTGGCCCAGATCCAGGCGTCGAGGAAAATGGAAATCACCAGCCAATGTTGCGCCAGATATTCGATGTGGTACCAAATTTTGAAGTGCCGCGGAATATTGAAGACACAAATCAGCGCTGCGATCGCCCAAGCCCAGCTGGCACTCAGTTTCATTTTCTTGAAAATATAGCCGAGCGCTGCATACGTGAGAAACAGGGAGGCGAGGAAGTAAGCCCAAATAAAAGGAAAGAACTTATTCCATTTCCAAAACCACGCACCCATCCAGTCGCGCTCAATGGACCAGGAGAAAAAGGGAACCGGCATCCCGAACGGTGCCATGAAGAGGTCTGTAACAAATGTGGGTTTCCCGAAGCGCTCGATTGAATCGGACATGGCCCGTCGACTCATTTCGATACAGAAGTCCTCAAAGTACCCGGGTCCCGGATTCAAGGGTTTGACCAAAATCCAGTAGGCCAGAATCAGCACGACTCCTGAGAGGAAGACGAAAAATTCGCGAGAAGGAGAGAGGTTCTTGGGTTTCATCTGGAATACAAAAGCTACTGCACGTGTTCTCAAATTCCAACCTAAAATCGAGCTAACCTGTGGATACTAATTGTAATCCTCAAGCCGCGATGGCAAAAATTACTAATGAAGAAGTTGAAAATGGATCCTTGGCGCTGGGCGCTCTTCGCGCCGGTAGTCGTACTTGTGTTTCAGGTGCTCACTCTTAATATTATGAGCCTGAATGCTGACGAAACCCTGTATCAGCTGATCGTGGAAGAGCTTGGCAAGATCACGCACGGCCAATGGCCGGCTCTGAACCCCTTGGTTCCCTACGAAGGTCCTTTGGATTTTTGGATTCTGGGCTCTATTTTTACAATATTTCATTCGATCCTGGGCATGAATCCCAGCCCATGGCTCTTCAGGGCTGTGCCGCTGATTGCCGTCACCTGGGGGGCTTGGGTTCTCTACCGTGAAATTGAGCAGCAGTTTCCCGAACGTAAAAGCAGTTTTGCCTTTGTTCTGTCGATCAGTCCAATGGTTCTTGTTTTTTCGCGCGTGGCTTTTCCACAATCCTTTATGCTGGGATTGTTCTTGGTGCTCTTTGCGGAAGCTCTCCGGGTTCACCGAACCTCGGAAGTCCGGTGGCTAAGGATCGCATTACTTGCTGGACTTGCAATTGAGGCACATATCACAGCAGTCGTTGGGCTTGGAGCCATATTCCTTCCAGTACTGAGACATCTTGTTGCCGGTGCCCGGCGACGCTTTCACCACTTTGCGCTCGGGCTGGCGCTTCTGATTGGTCTCGCTTGGCCGGTTATGCGGAATTTCCCCTTACCCATATCGGCGACTCCGGGAGTGCATTGGTATATCGAGGTACGAAGTTTTCTGAACATCCTCAGCGGTCATCAACCTTTCAGGTTCATGCTTACAAAGGATGCAGCGCCTGTGTTTCTTCTCGTGGGGTTCTTAATCCTGCTGATCGGCGCTTTTGTCTGGCATTTCAGCGTACTCGTGAAAGGACGCACAAATCGCCTCGACCGGCATTTCTTGCACCACGGACTCGCAACTGGCGCCGGAACGTTGTTTCTACTGTTTATGTGCTACCGTGGACGGACCTTGATGGATCTTGGAACTGAGCGATATTTTCTATCTTTACTTCCCGGATGGATTTTCCTGCAGAGCGATTTGCTTTTCCGGGCACGGCAACGCTTCACAATCGAAGGACTTCGCGCTTGGGTGGTCCTTGGAGGTCTGTTTTTGTTTTTTCTTGTGCGATTGGCTTTGCCTCTTGTCCAATTCGCAAAGCAAGAAGACCCACTCAAGCCTGCGGCTGCCTGGCTAATGGATGAGTGTCCGTCTGGCACTTGTGTGGCCTACTCTGATGGTTACGCAAGCTATTGGCCGCTTAAATTCTATTCCAAGAACCGACTTGCATTGAATTCACTTTGGTCGGACTGGAAGCCGGTTCCGTACTTCGATCCTACAGGCAAAAAGCAGGCGGGTTGCTGGGCCAAAGATTCAGAGCGGAGCCATCCTGAATCATTTGAGAAAAGACGCGACTTTGCAGCGGGCCCGGGGCGTCCGGCTTACAGCTGTTATTCTGGAATTAATCTTAAACCGTAGGGCCGAGTGCAACCAGCGGCTCTTTTGCAGTCGACAGCGAGTGCTTGTCGGCAATGATCACGGAGTACGTAAAGAAGTCCATCGGACCAAAATAGTATTTTGTCACCATGAATCCACCTTTTTGAAAAAGGCGGGCCACGTGTTCTTTGGATTGTACCCGGGTGATCTCGTCGGGATGAATTTTAACACCTTTTTTGCCAAAAATATTTTCAAGCCCCCATTTGACGCCTTTGAGAAAAATCACGCTGGCTCCGAATTCAGGAGGCCAGAAGATGATCATGCGACCATCGTCTTTCAGTACCCGTTTGAATTCCGAAAAAATCTCGGAAATTTCCTTCTCCGTGAAATGCTCCATGACCCCAAGATTGTAAATACCATCCACGGAGCGATCCGGTAGCGGGATGCTGAAAATGCTTCCGTGCAGGGTTGCACAGTTCTGATTCAGTTTTCCGTAATAACGGAGGGCGTTGACCGAGATATCCATGCCGGTAATCGACACGTGCTTTGAAATATCTGTGTCGACCTGGCCACTGCCGCACCCGGCATGAAGAATCCTTGAGCCTTTGGTAAAATACTTGCGAACAAAATAGTTCAGCGTGCGTTTGATAATAAATTTCCGGTAGAATGCGGCGATTGAATCATACACAATTCCACCGGTCGAAATTTTTTGCGCCTTCCAGTACTCTTCCCAACCCTGGGGGTCATTCAAGGCCGGGTTGACGGCGACGTCCACACCGCCTGCAAGCAGAAAGCGCTCGGGATAAAGAAGCTGGTTCATGAAAATGGAAAACAGAAGTTTCACACTCCGTTTAACTTCGGCAAGGGTCATTTTGGAGTGGCCGTAAGTACGGGGCGGGAGCGAAATCGGAATTTCGCAGATCAGGAATTTGTTGAAGTGAATCACATAAAGGCTCTCGAAAAAAAACGAATACCCTTTGGAACCGACCAGAGAAAACAAGCCCCGTGGCAGCCGGTCCAGCCTGTACATCCTGAAGCCGCCGGTCGCATCATAGTCCATACCCAGAAGGGTCTTGGTCAAAAAGTGCCCGGTTCTCGTCAAGGTCTTCCGGAGCAGGTTCCAGCCACGGAGGCTTTTTTCTTTCAAATAACGGGAGCCCACTACGATATCGGCATTCTCAACTTTGATGATGTCCAGGATGTAATGAGGGGGGTGGGTGAAGTCACAATCCATGGTGATGAGTCGCTGATAGCCGTTCGCATAAGCCCATTGAATACCGTCGAAATGCGCGCTTCCGACACCAAGCTTGCCCGGGCGATGGACGACTTTGACATTCGGGTGCTGACTTGAGAGTTCCTCAAGCACCTTGCCGGTACCATCCGGAGAGTTGTCATCCATGAAAAGAATATCGAGGTCTGTGTTCAAATCCAGTAATTGCGCGCAAAGGGTGCGAACATTTTCACTTTCATTGTAAGTGGGAACAAAAACGAGTGGATTTTTCATAGGGCGCTCAGTTTCATTTATCAATTGGAAGTCCTTCGGATATCAACAGCAATTTGATCATCTGCTCGAAGGATACGGAAGGCGTCCAGCCTGTCCGCTTCATTAATTTTACAGGGTTGCCAATTCGGAGCGGATTACGGCGGCCAAGCAAAGAAGGGTTTTCAACAACATGCGAGCGCCAATCCAGACCGGCATGACGAAAGGCCGTTTGTACAAAGTCCTCGACGGTGTGCCGCGTGCCGCTAGCAACAATGAAATCATCGGACTCCGGTGATTCCGTGAGTGTGTTGATTCTGTGCATTGCCTCCACATAGTCCCGGGCGTAGCCCCAGTCGATCACCGCCGAAAGATCGCCTAGCGTCAATTTCTCGTTGCTTCCGTTATTAATTCTAACGACGGCGGAGGTGATTTTTTTGGATAGAAATTTTGAAGCCCGATATTCTGATTCGTGATTGTACAAAATACCGACTGAGGCATGAATTCCATACTTGCTGCGGTAAAGTCGACTGGCCTGAAGTCCATCGACTTTTGAAAATGCGTAAGGCGAGTCAGGATTGAGCGGGGTGGATTCGTCCTGGATATCCGCTTCAGAATGGCCAAAAATATGTGAAGACGCAGCGTAGAAAACATGGGTCTGCGGTGAATGCAGGCGCACACCCTCAAGCAGGTTAATCAGCGCAAAAAAATTGACCTCATAAGCCCGGCGGAATGCCGAGGCATTCTCGGAGGAGTTTTCCTCCGAAGAATGATGTACCGCTGCAAGGTGGTAGATTTCATCCGGTTGGAATTGTGCAACCAGGGCAATTACCTCTTTGCTGATGGTCAGATCAGTTGAGGCAGGTAGTGGAATTTGAACTCCATGTGCCTCCGTTTTATTCAGGTCGAGGCCAAGCACGCCATAACCCTTGCTCTTGAGAAGCTCGAACAGAAGCTTGCCGTCCTGTCCTTGGCTGCCGGTAATCAGGGCGGTTCTCATGACTTAAACGGCTTCGACGTGCGGCAGGGGGAAAAGAAACTGACCGCCATTGTTGCGGTATTCCTGTTCACGAGCCAGAATATTGTCCCGGAAATGCCACGGCAGGACCAGAAAGTAATCGGGATTCATTTTCTTGGCTTCCTGCTCGGAGGTGATGGGAATCAGGGTGCCCGGCGTGAAACAGCCGAACTTATCCGGATTCACTTCAGCGATACAGGGAAGGTCCTTTTCCGAAAGACCGCAGAACTGAAGAAGCACATTACCTTTGGTTGAGGCGCCGTAGCCGAAGACAGTTTTACCCTCGGCACTGGCCTTTCGGATAAAAGCCAGAAGTTCATCACGTTGTTTGTAAGCGCGGGTCTTGAATTCCTCGTAAGGCTTCAGGGTGTGCAGGCCCAGCTCGTGCTCCTGCTGCAGGATCTGCTTGATCCGGGCGGAGTTGGGCTGGGTGGCCGAACCCTTCTTCGCAACCGTAACCGAGAAACTGCCGCCATTGATGTCGTTGAATTCGACATCCAGGATTTTGAGCCCCACGCGCTCTGCCATCCACTGAATCTGCTTCAGAGCGTAATATTCGAGGTGCTCATGGCAGACGGTATCGTACGAGTTGCGTTCGAGCATCGTCGGCATGTAGCTCTGTTCAAAGACCCAAACTCCCTGTTCGTCCAGGACGTCGTGAACTTGCTGCATGAAGGCCATCGGATCTTCCAGGTCATAGAACATCGAGCAGGAAGTGACGATTTTGGCTTTACGGTTTCCAAAAGTTTCCTGAACCTTGGCGGCTGAGAAAAAATCCGGGATAAGCTGGATATGAGCGGGATAATATTTGCTGAACTTCACGCCTGTAGGATCAATCCCGACGAGGTTAAGGCCTTCGTTCGGATAAGCCTGAAGAAGGGAGCTGTCATTGCTTCCAATGTCGATGACCAGATCGTCTTTCGTAAGGCGGGTCTGAGCGAGGATTTTTTTCACCTTACCATGCAGGTGGAGAACCATCGAGCGGTTCAGACCAGAACGGTAGCCGTAATCCTTGCCGTAAAGTTCAGTGAGATTACCGGTATGCTTTAGCTGCAAAAGCCCGCAGCGGTCCGCGTGATCCTTGTCCAGGCATTTGACGAGCACAAGCGGCATTGTTCCTACCGAGCGCTCTTTGGTTTCCGGGAAAATGCCAGTCAAAGCCTGACTTCCGAGATTCAGAACCGGAATGAGTTCCGTGTTGCCGCAGATTCTGCATTTATTTATTTCCTGATACATTCAGCGCCTCTTTGATTCGTGCTCAAGGTCGTATTCGACCATCAATTCAACCAATTTCCTAAAATTCGTTTTGGTTTCCAGCCGAACAGCCGCAAGGTGCCCATGCCGGTGGCTTCCCCGGTGTATTCCGGGATCTCAAATATGGACGTGCGATTGCGCTCCGAGATGAGCTTCGTGTTGAAGCTCGACGAGCGGCGAACAATTCCGTGGACTTCGTAACCCTTTTCCAACAATAACTCGGCCAAATACGAGCCGTCTTGGCCGGTAATGCCGGTGATCAGTGCTTTTTTCATAGAGACGGGACTATCCATCTTTTTTCTGAAATTCACAACCGTATTGGTGATTTAACGCGGCGGATCATTCTTGCCTGTGGACGTAATGGACCCATCGGGATGGACCAAGACCGTCATTTGACTGTGGTGGTAGTATTCTGGTCCAACCAGGAACGGATCTGTCGTCAAAGTCAAAGTTGTCGAGCGCTGCTTGACCGTATAAATAGCGGCTTCGAGCTGCGCCGCTTTGAAGTCAAACTCGGGATCGGGGCGCATGTTCCGTGTATTGAAGTGCCCCAAGTGATGAAACACAATCAGAAGCAAGGCCGCCTGGACCAAGCGGTTTTTTTTAGAGCCCATTCTGAATGGACTCTTCACGACCTTGCTGAAGAGCGAGGACCAGATTACCAGTGCGAGTGCACCGGTCAGGAAAGCATAGCGTCCATCCCACCCAACATAGCCCGATTCGCGGGAGACCTGACCGAAGGCATAGCTCCGGGTAATAGCGATGACGCCGAAGCTGGCTGCACAACAGAGGTAAGCCAATGTCAGCGTGATCATCTGCTCCCGGCTGGCTATCGTCTTCTTCACGAGAGTATGGAAAAACAGGCTGGTTATTCCAATCGATAGCGGCCAGAACAGGAGTCCAGGCATTTGCATCAGGTGCTCGGTCAGTCCGGAACCCAGCAAAGGCGCAAAGAAAAACCGAATAAAGCCCTGTTCCCAGATTATTTTTGGGGCGCTGAAGACGTGGTCGTAATTGAGGAGTCCTGTCTTCTGCCCGATCGAGTGATTACCCAGGAAATTGATGGCCGTGACCGGCAGAATGATTCCAAGTAGATACAGATAACGGCTTTGGCGGGTGACGAACCAGAGATACGCAACCAGAGGTGTGAAAAGGAAAACCTGGCCCGAGGAAAGGACCAGCAGGCCAAAAAACGCGATCTTCAAAGCGCTTGGACGGAATGGCTTTTCCAGGAGCAGTAAAAGCGCGAAAAATCCCAAGGGGGTACTCAAGTTCACCAGATTCAGGAAGACCTCAGGAGAGCCCGGAGCAAAAACGAGCAAAATACAAACGAGGATTCGCGCCCTCTGTGATTCGATAATCCAGGCAAAACCTTCCCGGGAAAAATAGCTGAGGACTAATGCGTTCAAAAACATTGCAATCACTGCATACAGGAGTGGCGCCCAAGCAAGCGGGAGCAAGCTGATTATGTAAGCAAGGGTGCGGCCTAGCAGAAAGTGATATCCGTAAATCGGAGTAATCAGACTTTTCAGCCCCAGATTCAGAGAACCAATAAAGAACTCGTCCGCATCTTCCGCCCAGAAGCTGATCTGGTGAAAAACCGGCAGATTCCGGAGCGCGATCAAAACGGTAATCCCGAGCAGCAGAGCAAAAAAAGGTCGGTTCGACTTAAGAAGCCGGATCAAAGGAGCGCCCATTTCGGCGCCTTCTTGCGGTACTCAGAAAATGAGGGTTGCTCCTGATCTCGTTTGGAAACGATGGGGTTGGCAATTGGCCATGGGAGTTTCAGCTCGGGATCGTTCCAGGTAATCCCGCCCTCCGTACTTGCGTTATAAATTCCGTCTGTTTTATAAAGGACATCAGCGGGGCTCTCGCCGAGAACGCAAAAACCATGGGCAAAACCGGCAGGAATCCAGAGGAGTCGGCCATTCATATCACTGAGTTCGACTCCGTAGTGCTGTCCGAAGGTGGGTGATTCAGGGCGAATATCCACCACAACATCCCAGATCGCGCCGCGGACCACACCGACCAGCTTCCCTTGTGGGGGGCTTACCTGATAATGCAAACCGCGCAAAACACCCGGGGCGGAGCGGGAGTGATTGTCCTGAACAAAATGGGCGAAAAGTCCGGCATCATGGAAGCGCTCTTCATGAAATCTTTCAACAAAAAATCCGCGCTCGTCACCATAAAGGGAGAGTTCAATCAGGGCCAGACCGACTGGCTTGAGAGGTGTGATTTTCATTGGAAATGCAGCATACACTCGATCAGACTCGTTTTCCAGTGCGGCAGGCTGACGCCGAGGACCCCACGGGCTTTTTCGTTGTTCATACGCGAATTTCTAGGGCGGCGGGCCGGGGTAGGGTACTCCGCTGAGGTTATGGGTACCAGCTTTTGGATTTTCAACGGTATTTTAAAAACTCTGGCCTCTTCGAAAATAGCATTCGCAAAATCAAACCAGGTTGTGACGCCTGACCCGGTCAGATGATAAATTCCGGATGGAAAAGTACTTCCTGGTCCTGCACTCTTCTGTAGCAGCGCAGTGTGAAGGCCCTTGAGTGTTGCTTCGGCAAGCTCAGGGGCATAGGTCGGGGAACCGTACTGGTCATTGACGATCCGAAGGTCCTCTCGTTCTGCTCCGCACTTTAACATTGTTTTAAAAAAATTGACGCCGGTTGCTCCGTAGATCCATGAAGTCCGGAATAAAAGCCATTGTCCGCCGGCCTTTGCGATCGCCTGTTCACCCAAGAGTTTGCTCAGGCCATACTTGTTCAGGGGGTGCGGTTCGTCTTCCTCATTCCAAGCCCGCTCCCCTTCTCCAGAAAAAACGTAATCGGTGGAATAATGAATAAAAGGAATTTTCTTTTCGGCGCACCACCGGGCGATAGCGCCGGGCGATTCGGCATTGATCAGATATGCAAGCTTCTCTTCGGTCTCGGCCTTGTCGACTTGCGTGTAAGCCGCCGCATTGATGACAGCGTCTGGTTGAAGGCGATCCAGATGCTGGGCTAGCGATTCAGGCTTGGAGAGATCCACTTGAGGGTAATCCAGGCCGATGCCTCTTTCCCCAAGTAGCTTCAAAAGAGAGCCCCCGACCTGTCCTGAGGTGCCAAAGACCACTATTTTTCCTGGAAGCTGCAGGTGAGACAAGGTCATCACGCTCAATCCTTATGATTGCCGATCAGGGTTTTCCAGCAGAACCTGCTTGAGGTACGCGCCGTAGGAGCTCTTGTTGTAGACTTCCGCAAGCTTCTCCATCTGCGCAGACCCGATATAGCCCTGAGTATAGGCGATCTCTTCAATACAGGCGATTTTGAGGCCCTGCCTGAGCTCAATTGTTTGTACGAATTGCGAGGCGGCCAGCAATGAATCGTAGGTGCCGCTGTCAAGCCAGGCTACGCCTCGACCCATTTTTTTCACCTGGAGCTGATTTCTTTTCATGTACGTGAGATTGATATCCGTGATTTCCAGCTCACCACGGGCGGAGGGCTTCAGATTTTTTGCGATCTCGACCACTTCGTTGTCATAAAAATAAAGTCCGGTAATGGCCCAGTTGGAGCGCGGCTTTTTAGGCTTTTCTTCCACACTGATGGCCAGCCCTTTTTGATCGAATTCCACGACGCCATACCGTTCAGGGTCCTGCACATGGTAGGCATACACTTCGGCGCCACGTGTCAGCTTCGCTGATCTGCCGAGCGAGGTTACCAGATCATGGCCATAGAAAATATTATCGCCGAGGATCAGACAGACGGCGTCTTTGCCAATGAAGTTCGCACCAATAGTGAAGGCCTGGGCAATGCCCGCAGGTTTAGGCTGCTCGGCGTACTCGAGCCGGAGCCCCAGCTCACTACCATCGCCCAGAAGATCGCGAATCATGGGTAGATCGCGAGGGGTGCTGATGATCAGGATCTCGCGGATTCCCGAAAGCATCAAAGTCGAGAGGGGATAGTAAATCGTCGGCTTGTCATAAACCGGCAGGAGCTGTTTGCTCAAGCACCGGGTCAGAGGATAAAGCCGGGTTCCACTTCCGCCAGCGAGGATGATGCCTTTCATTTTGTGGCCGCCTTTCCCGTTACAGCACGCACCCAGGCGCCATTTTCGAGATACCACTGAATCGTGGCGCCCAATCCGGCTTCGAAATCTTTATAGACGCGCGTGAATCCGAGTTCTCGCTGAGCCAGGGAATCATCGATTGCATACCGCCTGTCATGGCCGAGGCGGTCTTTAACAAAGGTGATCGAAGTGTCATGCGATTTGCCGTCTTTGCGGGGGCTGAGCTTGTCCAGCGCTCGGCAGATGTTGCGGACGACGTCGAGGTTATTGCGTTCGGAATTTCC
This sequence comes from Bdellovibrionales bacterium GWA1_52_35, assembly GCA_001769805.1. GTDB lineage: Bacteria > Bdellovibrionota > UBA1018 > UBA1018 > UBA1018 > GWA1-52-35. Next base: position 74,422 of record MEPO01000011.1, on the reverse strand, counting down.
GCCGAAGCAGTAAGTCCCGCCGGGCTTGCCTTTGGTCAGGGCGAGCCAGATCCCGTTGCAGTGGTCTTCGACGTGGATCCAATCGCGGATATTTCCGCCGTCTCCGTATACGGGAAGGGGTTTGCCGTTCAAAGCGCAGAAAATCATATGAGGAATCAGCTTTTCCGGGAATTGGCGGGGTCCGTAGTTATTTGAACAGTTGGTCGTCACCGTGGGCAGGCCATAGGTATGATGCCAGGCGCGCACGAGGTGATCTGCGGCGGCTTTGGAGGCGGAATAGGGTGAGTTCGGTTCGTAAGGAAGCTTCTCGTGGAATTTTCCGGTCGTGCCCAGAGATCCGTACACTTCGTCAGTCGAAATTTGAACGTAGCGGAACTGATTCTTTTCACTCTCCGGAAGCGTCTTCCAATACTCGTAAGAAGCATTCAAAAGAGTGAAGGTCCCGTTGATGTTCGTCTCGATGAAAGCTGAGGGTGCATCAATCGAGCGATCGACATGGGATTCGGCAGCGAAGTTGATCAGACCATTGATCTTGTTGCGGGTGAGAAGCTCGGCGACAAGCGGCCCGTTACAGATATTGCCAACCACGAGTTCCACTGAGCCCGGGCCTGAGATTCCGTCGAGATTTTCCTTATGTCCGGCATAGGTCAGGGCATCAAGCACGGTCACGTTGTGACCTTCGGCTACGCGCTGTCTGACGAAGTTGCTGCCAATGAAACCACAGGCTCCTGTGACCAGGAGATTTCTTGAAGTTGATGTCATAGAAGTCGGGTTTACCTGAAAGGCTACGGGGGGGCAAGTGCCGGAAAATGGTGGTCCCCACCTTTTGCCACCTTTTGATAGTGGGCGCCTGATTTGCACCCAGACGGGTCAAAAGGAGTCACTCATGCAGCACTCGACGGATGATAAAAGTCAGGGGTTTTCAGGTTCCACCGCTCCCGGGCAGGTTTCGCGCTTATCAATTGACGAGCTCTTGTCCAAAACGCGGAACTTGGCGGAAACTGAAAGGCGGATTACGATCCAAATTCTGCATCACTTGGCGGAAATCGAAAAGCGGCGAGCCTATGCCCGGCTCGGGTACCCCAGTCTTTGGGACTACGCGATCAAGGAGCTGAAGTACTCGGAGGCTGCGGCTTACCGGAGGATTTCTGCCATGCGGGCACTCAAAACCCATCCAGAAATTCAGGGCAAGATCGAGCGCGGAGTTCTTTCAGTTTCGGCCGTCAGCCAGATTCAGGGTTTCCTGAAGGCCGAGCGTGAGCAAGCTCACAAAACATATACCAAGTCTGAGACTTCCGCCCTCTTTGCCCAGTGTGAGAACAAGAGCTCACGAGAGGTCACGCGGGAGCTGGCCGCCATTTCGCCTTTGGCTCTCAAGGTCCAAAAAGAACGCGTCATCACCGAAGATCGAACAGAGATTCGCTTCATCGTGGATGCCGGGCAACTGAATAAAATTCATCGGGTGAGAGATCTGAGTGCCGCCAGGCTCCGGAATCCCGGGTCTTACCCCGAACTGGTTGAGCTGATGAGTGAGGTGACTCTCGATGAAATTGATCCATTGAGGAAGGTCGTGCGGGAGCGGAAGACTCATCAAAAAGAACAGAAGAAAGAACCAGAAAATGAATCAGAAGTTGAATCGGACAATCGAGCGGCGGGTTCAGTCTCGCTAAAAGTCGACCAAAACGTTGCGCTTATTACGTCGGAGGCAACGGCGGTTTCAGTCGGGAGCCAGGGAGAGAGGGGAATCGTCGCCCAGACCTCGCGCGCGATCCCCGCTTCTGTGCGTACCCAGATCTGGAAGCAGTACGGTGGCCGCTGTGCATTCATCAGCGCTGAGACCGGAAGACGTTGCAACTCGACTTTTGGACTCGAAATCGAGCACTGCAAACCCCACGCACTCGGCGGAAGTTCAAAAGACCCCGAAAACCTGAGACTGCTCTGCCGGCATCACAATCAATGGCAAGCGATCCAGACCTATGGATTGGGGAAGATGGAAGCGTATCTAAAGGCGAAGTCCTAATGCTCCGCTTTACTTCAACGACCCCAGATCAATCACGAACCGGTACTTCACGTCCCCGCGCAACATCCGCTCGTACGCTTCGTTCACTTTCTGAATGGGAATGATTTCCACATCCGAAGCAATCCCGTGCTCGGCACAGTAGTCCAGCATCTCTTGCGTTTCGGGAAGACCACCGATGAGTGAGCCGCCGAGCTGTCTGCGATTCATGATGAGGCTGAAGGCCGCGACCTCCGGCGCCTTGGGAGGCGCTCCGACCAAGACCATGGACCCGTCCCGTTTGAGAAGCTGAAGGTACGCGTTCAGGTCATGTGGAGCCGACACGGTATCCAAAATAAAATCAAATGCTCCGGAGTGAGAGGCAAACTCTTTTTGCGCCTCTGGTCCCGTAGTGACAATCACCTCGTGCGCCCCAAGCTTCAGCGCATCCGCCTTCTTCGCACTCGAGGTGGTGAAAACAGTGACATTGGCTCCGAAAGACTTCGCGAACTTGACTCCCATATGTCCTAGACCGCCTAAGCCGACGACTCCGACGCGTTGACCAGCCTGTACTTTCCAATGGCGAAGAGGCGAATAGGTGGTGATGCCCGCGCAGAGAAGGGGGGCGGTCCTGGCCAGATCCATTTTGGGCGAAATCTTCAGAGTGAAATCTTCTTTGACGACAACTGTTTTGGAGTAGCCGCCGTAGGTTGGAGCCCCGTCTTTCTCAACGCTATTGTAGGTCCCAACCCAGCCATTCAGGCAGAACTGCTCAAGCCCATCTTTGCAATTATCGCAGGTCCGGCACGAATCAACGAGACATCCCACTCCAGCCAGATCCCCTGGCTTGAACCGCGTTACCTTAGGACCCACTTTCAGGACTTTTCCGACAATTTCATGCCCGGGCACCATCGGGAAAATCGAACCGCCCCACTCATCCCGTACCTGATGAATATCGGAATGGCAGACACCGCAATACAGAATATCAATTTGAACATCCGTCGCTCCGATTTCTCTTCTTTCAAATTGAAAGGGAGCCAGGGGAGATTTTGAATTCATGGCTGCATAACCCAAAGTTTTGATCATTCGTATTTCCTCATTTTTCCAGTAATTCAATTTCGTAGCCGTCGGGATCATCGACAAACGCCATTTTTGTTTTGCCGTTCGGGGTCAACCCCGGTCCCCAGCTCAGGTCATATCCGTGCTGTCGCAGTCTTTTTTGAATTTCATCGATTGAGCCAACACTGTAGGCCAGGTGTCCGAAAGCATCGCCCCGGGTGTAGGCGTCAGTGTCCCAGTTATGAGTCAGTTCGATCAGTGGGCCGCCCGAAGGATCATCTTTGGATTTCAAAAATGCCAGAGTGAAGCGATCTTTTTCGTAATCGGAGCGGCTGACGAGCTCGAAGCCGAGGCCTTCGGTGTAGAAGTGCAGTGATTTGTCCAAATTGATGACCCGAAGCATCGTGTGAAGATAGCGCATCAGGAAGTTTTATTCGAAAGCCGTGCCGTTGACATCATATATTCAAGGCAGCGCGATGGATTTCCCATTATGAAATGGTAGGATCAAGAACATGGCACAAACGAATTTGTCGAATGGGTGGCGCACCATTATTTCGCTTCTGATTTCGATCTGCCGCGCGAGGAGGCGCTGTGCCATTGGTGTTTGTCTTGGATTGCTGGGATTACTGGGATTACCGGCTGCGGCATGGGCTAACGGCGGTGCATTTATTCTGGATTCAATTCAGGGCGCAAAGACGATTACGATCCGACGCACTTTTGTGAACCCAGCCGGGAAAACTGATCAAAAATCCGTCGAGCTCAAGGCTGGGGCGAAACTTCAATCAGATGATCTGCTTCAGACGGGGCCATCAGTGTCGGCACGCGTAATCTATCCCGATGGGTCGATTGCGGTCATCGGCAGGTCCAGTAAATTTTATGTCGTTCACCTCCCGTCCAGGCAAAGCTCAAACGATGTTCAGGGGGGCGAGCTGGTGCACGGTCAGATCCGTTTTGTAGTGCGTAAGAGCGGAATGATGAATATGCGCAAACGTTATCGTTTCGTGGTCAAAACCCGGGCGGCTGTACTGGGTGTGCGCGGCACTGATTTTGTTGTGGCTTCACCCGTTGACCAGCGCTTTGAGCTGCACGCGATCTCCGGCCAGGTTGATGTGGGCCTTGATCCCAAGCGTTTGAGAAAGGCGGAGGGGCGGCCCGGGGTGGATTTCGTGACGGTGGATCGCAACCAGTTTGTCACCGTTACGCAAGGCCAAGCGACGCTGCCTGCTCCTCAGTCTTACAATCCCGACCAGTACTTGCAGCAACTCTCGATTCAGCAGCCCGATATGAATTTACTTCTGGAAAAACCCTTGCCCGAGGCATTCAGTGAGCCTCTGAACTCCGCACCTTCCTCTGCCGGGCCTGGGGCAGCAGGTAAAAGTTCTGGGAATTATTATTTGAAAAAAGTCCAAGACGCCCAAAAGCTGCAGGAGCAACGGATCGACCGGGCCGTGGGGCAGTGATCCCTTTGATACTAAAGTGGACTTGACTCCACTTTGGTTCGTAGTAAAGTAGACTTATGTCCACTTTACTACTAGAACGCTATCTGAAGACTCCGGTGATTGATGATCTGAAGAAGAAGATGGTATTTCTCGGTGGCCCGCGCCAAGTGGGAAAAACCACCTTTTGCCAAGGGCTGTTGCACAAATACAATGCGGGACACCCGGCTTATCTGAACTGGGATGATCTGGAACAGCGACGCAGTATTCTCAACAAAAACTGGCCAACAACCGAGCGGCTTATCGTTTTGGACGAGGTTCACAAGTACGCGCGTTGGCGTGGCTTGCTAAAGGGATTTTACGATACCCAGAAGCAGACTCATACCTTCCTGGTGACCGGCTCAGCACGTCTAAATCACTACAGAAGAGGGGGGGATTCTCTCCTGGGCCGATATCACTACTATCGCATGCATCCGCTTTCACTTCCTGAGGTGGGTTATGAGCCAGGTGCACTCAGCGGACTTCTACGATTTGGTGGTTTCCCTGAACCATTTTTAGGTCAAAGTGAAAAAGAGCTGCGCCGCTGGCATCTTCAAAGGATGGATCGAGTGATTCACCAGGATTTACTGGATCTTGAGCGAGTCAGGGAGGCGTCACTGCTTGAGCGCCTGGCCGAGGCTTTGCCCGATCGGGTGGGGGCACCTCTATCGGTCAAAAATCTTGCGCGTGATCTCGAAGTTGATTTCAAAACTGCTCAGCGATGGATCGGTCTTCTCGAAAACGTATACTTTGCCTATCGTATTCCGCCTTATGGCGCACCCAAGCTCCGGGCTGTAAAGAAAGAGCAGAAGCTTTATCTTTGGGATTGGAGTCAAGTCATAGCTCCCGGGCCGCGATTTGAAAACCTTGTTGCCAGCCACCTTTTAAAGTACTGCCATTATCTGGAAGATACCGAAGGTCATCGGATGGAACTGCGCTTTTTGCGAGATGTTAACAAACGAGAAGTCGACTTCGTCGTCTTAAAAGATCAAAAACCGGTTTTTGCAGTGGAATGTAAAACGGGCGAGAAGCAGCTATCGCCGCATATTCCATATTTTCTGGAGCGCACCCCAATCCCAAAATTCTACCAAGTGCATTTGGGGAAATTACACCGAAGCCCCATGGATCGCGTTGAGATTCTGCCGTTTTCAGTCTTCTGCAAAAATGAGGGTCTTGTCTAAAAACTTAAACCACTAGCCTCGAACAGGACTCCGTTGCTACAGTAAATAAGTTATTTCCCCAAAAACATGAGCGCCGCCTGGCAGAGTGCCCGCGCCTCTTCGCGCGTTGAGCTTTCGGCATAAACCCGGAACTCCGGGGCATTCCCCGAGGGCCTAAAGTGAACAATGCCACCCGCGACCGCGCTCTGCGGGGATTTTGCGAGGGTGAACCTCAGGCCATCGGTGCGGTCCACTGACATGACTGCCCCAAAACCCGCAAGTTCAGGAGCGAGCGCATTTCCAATCTTTGCGTTGCCGAGCTTTTCCAAAATCTTACGACTGCTTTCGGCCGGAACGTTGCGGATTAAACCGCTCGCAGTGAAGCGCGGGGGTAGATCGGCCAAAATCTGGGAAAGTGGCCGGCCCTGGCGTTTAATTTCTGCTAGAACCAGTAAAATCGGCAATATCGAATCACGCGTGAGAAGGGGGGCGTGGAAAAATCCACCGTTCGCCTCAAAACCTATGACTATCCCGGCAGAGCTGTTTTTACCGGCCCCGCGCTCCAGCATTTTCTCAAGTACATACGGCGATCCGATGCGCGTGCGATGGACCTTTTCAAAGTGTCCGGACATCTCAAGCGCGGTATTGCAACTCACCGGAACGACGATTTCGCGGGCTCCGAGCGCGCGCGCGGCAATCAGTCCAATGAGATCTCCCGGAATAAGTTCGCCATTTTCTGCCACCATCATCGGGCGATCCGCGTCTCCGTCAGTGCTGATGAGGGCGTCAGCCGAAGCGCCGGCAAGCTGGGCTTTGAGTTCGTCAACATTTTCGACGTTCTCCGTGTCGACCGGTGTGAAGTGCGCGGTTGCTCCGAAGCGCACAACCGTGGCTCCGAGTTTTTCCAGGATTTCTGGCAGGAGGTGTTTTGCGGCACTGGAATGTTCGAAGAACAAGGTGCGCACCCCGGCAAGCGCGCCCGGGCCGAACATATCGACGTAGCGCTGGACGAAACCTTGCGACGCGAAAGGGTTCACTTTGCAAAGTGAGCGGAGTTCGAGCGCGGGGGTCTCGAGCTGAGATTTGAATTTCTGGTAATAATCGAAAATCGCGGCTTCGTCTTTTTTCAGAATTTCGCCTGAATCAAAATAGAACTTAATTCCATTTCGGTCGGCCGGTATGTGGCTCCCGGTGACCATGATCCCGGGCTTCTGCTCGACGATGCAGGCATAAGCCAGTGCAGGAGTGGGGATCAGTCCGCAGTAAGTGGATGCGCAGCCTGACGCCCGAAGTGCCGCTTCAATCTGCGCCAGAAGCCGGGGCGTACTCTCCCTGAAATCCCCGGCAATCAGAATCTCCCGAGCCGGAGTTCCAATCGCCTCCAGGTGTTTGATGAACGCGCGGACGAGCCACGCACATTCATCGGTTGTAAAATCCGTTGCAAGTCCCCTGATCCCGCTAGTTCCAAAAGCTAATGGCATATACAGGGTTTCGCATAAGAACGGGTGAGGGGCAAATTTTAATCAGCTCAGCAACGAGGTGGGCAAATCAGAGGTGCCGAAATATTTCTGATAAGGCCGCGCTTACTGTCGGGAGTGTCGTCAAATTTCCAAGAAAAATGACGGTACTCCCGGCGATAAATCTAACATAATGAAATTATGAGGTTTGTTTCCAGGCTGATTCAGGCTGATTCGATCGGCACAAAGCCGGCCATGGATTTGGGCAAGATACGTACGCCCAATCGTGTCGCGCGCGCAAGCAGGCTGTGCTCTTCAAAGCGGCTGGTGACAAGAATGCTCCGTTCGCCAATCGCGAGATCTTCGAGCAAATCAAGTCCAGTTTCCTTAAATCCCAGCAGTTCGTAATCCACCAAAAATATGGTGCGATCGACATCAAGCATGTTGCCCAGCACCCAGGTTTTGAAATCTTTAGGGGTGAAGAACTGCTGATGGGTGACGCCCTGCTCGTGTGCACGGGCAGATTCCAGGCGGCCTTTCCAGACATGATGTATTGAAACGTCGTCATCCAAAGAAACGACAATCCCGGACTTTGGAATCAGAAGCCTTTCTGTAAACCAAGGTGGCGTAGGAGCCTTGGGCAGGTGCAAGGAGACGGTGGTGCCGTGACCCTCCTTGGATTCAATAGAAAGTGTCCCGCGCCATTTTATTAATGCCGATTTTGCATGGAAAAGCCCAAGTCCGGAGCCGCCCTCTTTGCCGTAAGTTGCCCCGCGCTCACCTAAGCGTGAAAGCAGCTTGGCGGGAATCCCGCGTCCGTTATCAATCACTCGAATCTGGATCTGTTCGCCATCGGGGTGTGTGCGGATCAAAACTTGACCTGCTCCAGTGATCGCCTCGACAGAGTTGTTAATGATATTTGAAAGCGCGCGTTTGAACTCGGCAAGCTCCACATCAGCAAATAGTCCATACCCTGCCCGATCCTGTTCAAAGACAATCTCTATCCCGGCACGATCCCGATATTGGAGGCGTTTCTCTGTGACCAGTCCGTCAATCAAGGTAGAAATGAGACAGCGCTCGGCTAAATGTTGATCACTGACGCCTAAGCCTGTGGGCATCTCTGTGGACGCGTGCTCTTGGATCCCAGATGCTTTGGCTTCCGAATTTCCCCGATCGCGACTGGGAGCTTTTGCATGCTGTTCTATCAGGTTATTCGCGATGTCGCGTATTCGCCCCACAGCCTGCCGTACAATCTGACGGGTGTTCTCCGGAACTTGAACAAGGTCCTTCTCGATTGCACCGAGCGCAGCCAGAGGCGAGCGAATGTCGTGGGCGACTTGGGCGGCGACATTTGCCATTGCTGCCAGCCGTTCCTTGTTAATTAATTCGGTGATTAAAATATTGGTCTCCCCGACCAAATCGTTATAGCCGAGGATAAGTTGGTCAACTTCCGCCAGGTCCAAGCGCTTGTTGATGACAGATAGCGCCTCTAAGTTGGTACTCCCTCTCGCAGAGTTAGCACCAGAAAACATTAGATTCCTAACTTCCAAAAGTGCTTCAGATACCTTGATAGCGAGCGCATTAGAAATTACCCAGATCGCATAAATCAGAAATAAAGCATTCGTTAGGTGAAATGCGTTTCGAACCGAAAATATATTGATCAAAATCACTCCGCCCAGGAGAAATAAACTTGCGCTAGAAATTGCGAGAGTCAGCATAACCCTAACGCTGATTATTCTGGGTAGTATGGAAAGTCGAGCAAAGAGCTCTTGTGGTGCTCGTTTATTGAAAAACAGCACGAGCATGAATATCCCTGTTGCGACTGCCCACCCGCTTTCCGCAAAAGAAAATATGCTCTCCGAAACGAAAGCTGATTGGTAACGAATTGCAAAATCAGAAATTAGCAGCAGCAGAAAAGACTGTAAAAACCAGTATTCGGAACGTTTTGAAATTCGCAAAATAAATGGAATTAAGAACGCAAATACCAGCGAGCTGGCAATGGCGTAAATAGTGCTGTTGAGCAGGTTAAATACGCTTGGCGTGCTTTCTCTGCTATAGAACGCGGAAAGTATAAACTTATAGGAAAGCAAAAAATGCCCAAGCAGGCAGGTGATAAAAATATATTTTGCAATTGGATCATTAAGTATGAGCTTCCGTTTGCCTGCAAAAAATCCAAGCGCAGAAACCATAAAGAACGTGTATCCGAACTCGCTTAAGTTGCCCAAAAGAGGTGGAAGACCGTTGCCACGAATAACGCCAGCACTATACAGCGAATCAGAGATGAACAATGCAATAAGAGCAAAAGCAATCCAAGTAAAATTTCCCCAAGCTATTTTTTGAAGTTTCAAATATGCGAACAAAAGAATAGCAGCAAAGGTCCCCTCTGAAATCAGTTCGTGAGTTGCAATTATAAGATCTTTTTGCGCCGGAAATATAATTGTGCCGAGAACTGGAACAGCAAGAAAAAGTGCCCCAAAAATGTATGCCGAAATCATGAGCGATTCGCTAGAATTCGTTTTTGGATAAATGGAAGCCATTCGTGCCATAAATGATCTGCTATTTTTGGATCGCGCCAGTCTTCTCCGGATATTCGTCCTCTGCACGACGGTGCTTTGCAAAGACAATCCATAGTCCATTGTGGTACGCCGGCTATCAGAGGGGCGTAGTCAATTGTAAGTTGCTCGCCGATTGTAATCATTTTCTTTGCGACAAAGACAAGGCCGCCGATTCTCGCAACATTTGCGGTACAGGAGTGATTCAGATACCAAAAGTTCTCTAGATGTTCATAGTCGTTAGGAGCCAAGAAAAGACCCTCGGTAATAAGAACGGCGTACCTTTTCTCAGGTGGAACATCTTCAACTGAGCTCACAACTGTGCCACCGTCTATCCCGATTATTGCTCCTTGTGGTATTTGCTCTATCGCAAACACGCCAAAATACCCTTGATCAACAGTTCTAACTTCTGTTTTAAAAAATTCCTGCGGTGATGATGGAACGAAGAGTCCACTATCTTTTAGGGCGTACGGCGACGTTTTGCTCATTAAACTAGAATCTTCTGAACGACGGTGCAATTCAAGATCTACTTACTGTATTTAAGCAACCAAATTGCTAGCTCCTGCTTTCGGGGTGTGTTGTGCGCCAGAGAGAATGAAAGAAAATGTGATCAAATGCAGGCTCGAACTGGAACGGACTTTTCCGTTATCGCGAAGTTCTTTTATAAAGTTGGGATAAACGTAAATGGGATAAAAATGGTTAGCATACCCGACCAAACCATTGCGCTTATTACGCCCGAAGGCGACTTATTTGGTCAGCCAAACGCATTCCTAAATCGTCTCAAGAGTGCGACCCCTCAATCGGACGTCTCTGCATTTCGTCGATAACAACGCATTGAGCATCGGCACATATTGCCAACATTGGGTCTTCGAAGCGATCAATGTAGTTCATGAAAATTCGGTTCCGAGCACCGAGTTTTCATGTAATTTAAATAATGCAATGATGACATAAGCTTAAGTGAGTGTTGATGCCGACCGAAGACTCGGATCTCCAGCAGATCAACCCCTAATAGCAATCTTCTTCGCCACCAACCCACAGTACGGTGCGAAGCTCGGATGACCTTTAGGGAGTAAACGTGAAAGCAAAGGAATCGCCGCCCGCACGCTCCAAAATGCCAATTTCTGTAACAAGGTCCGCCTCTGCTCGCCTATCCAAAAATAGAACGACCCGAAATATCCTTGCCAGACTATTTCAAACTCAGGACCCAGTTCGCGGGCCCAGAGAGCTGGATCCATTGATGGAATAAAGTGTCGGGCAAAATTTTCTTCGTCCAATTTCTGATGAAGGAATCGCTGCGCTGTCCCGGCGAAATTCGGTACCGCAACCAGCAAAGTCCCCCCTGGGCTTACAAGCGCTGCATGACGCAGGAGAACTTTCTTCCAGTCTTCAAAATGTTCTACGAAACCGTTCGAATAAACCAGGTCAAATTGTCGCCCGGGATTCCAGGTGAAAAAGTCCTCACGTACCAGCTGTCCAGTCACATATCCAGAGTCACGAAGCCAGGTGGCCATTTCTATGTCCGTGCGCGGGGTGAGATCTACCCCGTTTAACTCAAAGCCCCGATCTCCCATCAGCGCCAAATAGCGACCAGGGAAACAACCAATCTCCAGACACGACGGTTTTTTATCCGAAGAGTTCGCTATAGCTGAAGGGACCGAAGCCGTGAGCCATTGGGCGACTATGTCGTCGTGGGATACTTTCTCGAAATTCAGGTTTTCGTATCCCCGATCCCAGAGATTCTGCGAGTAAAGGGTATCCGACTTTGTCATCTTCGATACTCCTGGACTGCTTTGAGTACTGTTTCGGCGACATTCTTCCACGAGGGAAGGAGTGCGCGATTGTGTTTGGCTCGGAGTTCGCGGGCGCTCTCAGAAATGGGGTAGTTTGCTTCAATCGCTGTCACCGCAGGAACTAGATCAACATCTCGATTATTGGGAAAACAGAAAAACCCCTCCAACCCCTTTGGAAGTAAGGGTGTGCCTCCTGCTGGAGTTGCAATTACGGGAGTTCCTTCGCTCAATGCCTCAAGAAGAACCAGGGGCAGTCCTTCATAAAGAGAGGGAATCAACAACCCTCGTGCCCTTTTTAGGAGCGAGTGGACTTGTCCGGAATTTAGCCGACCCGTGAGCGTGATCTGGGCAGACGCCGTAAACCCGTCCCCAGGAGCGGCAACAAGCTTGAGCTTGGGACAGGAATTTAACAGGGCGTCAATCCTGTAGGTCCCTTTCATCGGATCCTCTCCCCGGCCCAGGAAAAGCCAGAAAGGCTCAGCCGGCAGACGCGATTCAACATCCGCAGTCAAATCTCCTGCCACTCCGTCAGAATCCCAGCCGTTCCAGCAGACAACAGCCTTTTTCCGGGAAATGATCCCCAAAACGCAAGCCAGTCGGAAAAGCCAAAGATCGCCATGCACTGCGAGCACGATATCAGCTCTTAAAACCCCCCAAAGTTCCCTGAGTGACGCAAGATAACCGCCAGGCCAAAGCCATTCACCACAAGCAGCCATCCGGCCCAAAGTCGTGCCATGAAGTGTGTGAACCAAGATCGTACGTTTATGAGAACGCTTAAAAGCAAGAGGCAGCGGTGCGCTACCGTGTGTGTGAATCACGTCCCAGTTCCCAGCTAAATCGTGCGGCCGGGATGAGAGCGCTGCTTCCACGCCCAAAAGTTTGAGTTCTCGTGCAAGCGATCGTGCGTGAACCTCAACGCCGCCCAAGCCGTTTGCGAGATCAATACTGGAATATTGGAGGTAGCGCATAGAACGAGAGATATGATGTTTACCCCATTATTTCAAATGAATGCGCGTAAAGTGTTGAGGATTTCGAAAGCCCGATCCTTCAGGTCTGAACAGTCCAAAAAGTTTCCTCAAAATCCGGCGCATCATGCCTGGGGAGGTTGCCTCCCTTGGGTTCTGGTTCTTCCATTTAAGCTGATAATCGGACTGAAGGGGAGGCGTTGCAAAAACGGGCTGGTCAGAAATCTTTTCGGCCAGAATAAATAGGTTCACAGGCCAGCGGTTCGTCAAGGTTACGCGCTCACCCAAGGTAGCCGGGTCCGTAACCCGATAGCATCGATGAAACGGCGAAAGCTCAATCGCAATAAGCTCGAGTAGCTCAAAGCCATTCACTTTGTTAAGGGCATTGTGGAAAAGCTCCGGGCTAAATTGATAAAAACCATGTCCTACCTGATTATTGCCTGGAAGAATGGAAAGAAGAAATCCACCTGGTCGCACGAGTTCCATCGCGTTCTTGAGGGCGACAGGAAAATTAAAAACGTGTTCCAGTGTTCCACCATCAAAAACCAGATCAAACTGAGACTTCAATGAATCAGGAATCGGCCTATTCAGGTCGTGGCAAATACTAGCTCCTTCATATGAAGAATAGTCCAAAGACTCCACACGACCGACGCCCAAGAGCTTAAATAGAGGATCTGCCACTCCTCCGTCCTGAGCTTCGTTTAAAAAATTTGTGACGCGTCCGATTCCGCAATTTGTGTGCTTTTGAGCCCAGTGAGCAAATCGGCGAGGATTAAAGAACAGCTGTTGACGTCCGAGGGTCAGGACTCGATCAAAGCGGTTCTTCCGCTCGCCGAAAATTTCTAAAATTAGTTTTGCATCAACGAGGTTGATTCCCATATTTTTCTTAACTGTCAGCTCTATCATGGGACTATGCGAAGATAGATTGCTGCTGATTAAACGGCACTACCACTATCGATTAGAGGACGTTGCGATTTATCCTGTCTTATATAACCAAAAAGGAATGTTCCTAGAACCAGAGCGTGATTAATCACGAACCAAGGATGATCGGCAAGTCCTAGCACCAAGGTTGTGACCACTCCACCCAGCAGAGCAGAATGTCGTAACGAGGGACTTCGCCAGTAGATCAGAAGTGCGAAAAGCCAGATTCCAAAATGCCATAGACCAAAGATCCATCCACGAGAACGAAACTGTTCCAGAATAATATTATGTGAATGCCCTGGGACTGCGATTTGTCGTCTTGCGTACTCTTCAGGAGCAATGCAGGGATACCCCAACGGATTTCCGCGTATCGTTTCAAATGCAAGCTTAAGGTGCCGTTCTCGTTGGGTGATCGAGGCAGTGGCAGGGTTGGACAGAGTGGGGTTAGATTTGTGAATCAGCGGAAAGACGCGGTAAATAAGAACATTTTTTGGGACAAAAACAGGTATTAACGCCAGCGCAAGTAGTAAAATGATCCCGCTTTGTTTCAAAAGGTGATAACGGCGTCCTACCAGCGCAATATGGATCAAAAAGGCTACAGCACCAGCAAGCAAACCAACAAAAGGCCCGCGCTGAGTTGTGGTTAGCGCCAATATTGCACAAACTCCAAGGATCGAGAGATAAAAGAGCACTCGCCGGTAGCCTGGTGATGTCTCAAGACGAGAATCGCTCCACATGAGCAACCAGGGAATCCAAACGAGAAGTTTTGCCAAAGAAGCAGTGTCGAAAAAACCCATCAAAAAATTGATATTATTCGGATCATCGGGCACTTGTCGAATGGGGTCAAACAAGTGAGCATTGATAAAATTGAGTGCTTCTGGAAATACGAGATTTAGGACAACTGAACCGAAGATGATTACGCTCCAACAAATTATGACTTTTCTAAATTGGGATTGAGGCAAAACGGCAAGGGACAGCGCTCCAGCAATCCCGATACAGATCACAGCCCATTCGCGAATGAGATCAGGAGGAAAGGAGCAACTTATCGCAGCAACCAAAGTACCAGCCGACCCGAGTCCAAGTGTCAGGCCCAGTAGAGTCCAGTTGCGTTTTGGTATCAGCCCCCTGTTTTTCCAAACAAACCAAAGCAGAACCGGAAAAAAAATTTTTAACGGGTTAATGGGGCCAAGGTATTGACCGATAACTGGAAGAGTCTTTGCGAGCGATTGCGATAATGCCGTAAATGAAGGAAGCATCCCCAATACTAAGAGTAGTGTAACTGAGGCATTCATTGGGTGCTGGTTAGGCTAAATACGCCCGATCGGAGGGCCCATTGGTAGGTATCTCTTAACCCGCTACTGAGGGCAATACGAGGAGTCCACCCAAGGCTCTTGATCTTCGAAATTTCAAGCACTTTTCTAAAAGTTCCATCGGGTTTGGAGGGGTCAAAAATCACTTCCCCGGTGTACTCCACGGCGGCTTTCATTTTTGCGGCTAGTTCGCTAATGCTGCAGTCCTCACCAGTGCCAACGTTAATGGTTTCGGGCGCTTCGTATTTTTGCATCAGCAGGTAAAGAGCATCGGCCAGTTCATCTACGTGGAGAAACTCACGCAAGGGCAGCCCAGAACCCCAGACTGAAACAGTGGGGGCGCGCGCTATTTTTGCTTCATGAAATCTGCGCATCATCCCAGGAATGACATGCGAATTTACCGGATGAAAATTATCGAAAGGCCCATAAAGGTTGGTGGGCATAGCTGAAATAAATCTGTGGCCGTACTGGCGTTTGTACGTTTCACACATCTTAAGCCCTGCAATTTTAGCAATTGCATATGCCTCATTGGTAAACTCAAGCGGCCCCGTTAGAAGGCTCTCTTCTCGAATGGGCCGAGGCGCCTCACGAGGATAAATACAAGAACTTCCCAGAAAAAGGAGTTTTGAAACTTTGTGACTTGCTGCTGCATGGATAACGTTCGTCTCAATGACTAAGTTTTCGTACAAAAAATCGGCAGGGTAGGTGTTGTTTGCCTGAATGCCACCGACCTTGGCTGCGGCTAAAAATACAAACTCAATCTGATTCTCAGCAAAAAATTTATTTACCGCTGATTGGTTAAGGAGATCGAGTTCATCGCGTTTACGGACTACGATGTTTGTGTATTGTTTCTTCTCAAGACATCGTACAAGCGCTGACCCCACCAAACCGCAGTGGCCGGCAACAAAAACCCGACTATCAGGTCCCATAATGGAAAGTTTGCTCATTTCTTAATCCATTTTTCAGGATCCAAACCCTCCAGTTTCAGATCCTCAGTGACCATCAGTCGAACGAGCTCTGAAAAACTGCATTTTGGTTTCCAACCCAGCTGGCTTTTCGCCTTGGAAGGATCACCAATCAGGAGGTCTACTTCGGTTGGGCGGTAATATTTGGGGTCAATTTTGACGTAGTCTGCCCAATCACGATCGACAAGACCAAAGGAGAGATCTAAAAAGTCCTTAATTGAATGCGTTTCCCCCGTGGCGATCACATAATCATCGCCTTTTGGTGTTTGAAGCATCATCCACATGGCTTCAACATAGTCTTTAGCATAGCCCCAATCGCGTTTCGCATCGAGGTTACCTAGAAATAGCTCGCTCTGCTTTCCAGTGAGGATCCGGGCCAGGGCGCGGGTAATTTTGCGCGTAACGAAAGTTTCGCCGCGACGTGGGGACTCGTGATTAAACAGGATCCCATTAGAGGCATGCAGGTTATAGCCCTCACGATAATTAACCGTAATCCAGTAGGCGTACACTTTGGCGCAGCCGTAGGGACTGCGGGGATAAAACGGAGTAGTTTCTTTTTGGGGGACTTCAAGTACTTTTCCGAACATTTCAGAGCTGGATGCCTGATAAAAGCGGGTTTCGATTCCGGTATCTAAGATTGCGTCCAGCAAACGAATTGTCCCCAGTCCGGTTACGTCTCCGGTGTATTCGGGAATATCGAAACTGACTCGGACATGACTCTGGGCGCCTAGGTGGTAAATTTCGGCAGGTTTAATTTGCCGAAGGGTTCTGTTTAAACCCGTCGAATCCGATAAGTCGCCATAATGGAGAAAAAGGCGAGCATCTTTATAATGGGGGTCTTTGTAAAGATGGTCAATTCTGTCTGTATTGAACGAGCTTGAGCGCCGAATAATGCCATGAACTTCATAGCCTTTCTCTAAGAGTAGCTCAGCCAAATAGGATCCGTCTTGACCGGTAATGCCGGTAATCAGTGCGCGTTTCATATAATCTATGGTTTACTAGAGATCTCTAGGAGTTGGCAAGAGGATGATTTTTGAAGGTACTTCCGAACAAGACGGTCTAGTCCCGAGCAAATATCTCGGTCGGTACAGATCAGATATGGGAAAGCTCCAATAGCCTTTTTGTGGGAACTTTGGTAGAAAATAAAAACTCTTATGACAGGGTTTTGGTCCTATTCCATATTTGCGGTGATCGCTTTTTTATCTACCCTATTGGTACTGCCCCTGATTATGAGGCTTGCGATTCGATTGGATTTATTAGACCGACCGGCCCACCGGAAGATCCATGAGAAATCCATCCCTTTCCTGGGGGGCGGCGCAATTTTTTTGGGGATTTTCGTAAGCGGCTGTTTTTTTAGTCAGACCCATTCTGTTTCCTTTTCTGAAATAGAAAGCGGCAAGCTTTTTTGGATTATCGGCATCAGCAGTGCTGCAGCAATTCTTGGATTGCTTGATGACAAATTTCAGATTCGCGCCCGCTATAAACTCTTGGGTCAGGTTATTCTTGCGTTAATGTTTTCGGTTTTTGCATGGCGTTTTGAGGTAGTGCGAATCCCCGGGATCGATCCCTTATTGTTGGGTGTGCTTGAGGTACCCTTTACAGTTCTCTGGATTCTGACCATTACAAATGGAATAAACCTAATCGACGGGGTGGACGGCCTTGCTGGCAGTGTCGCCGCTGTCATACTTTTATCTATTGCTATTAGCGCATCTATTTTAGGGGACAAAACAGGACTTGCGCTTGCTTCCGCCGGATTTGGGGCTCTCTCAGGCTTTTTGCTGCTGAATTGGCGGCCCGCCAAAATATACCTGGGCGACTCTGGAAGCATGGGGCTCGGTGTGTTTATTTCTTGTCTGCTGATCTCGCTTGGAACAAAATCCCCGATGCGATTTAGTCACCTGGGTTTTTCGCCGTCTTTACAGCAGGAACCTTTCTTATTTCATGTACCAGCAGCAAGCCTCATTGCTTTCTACCCAGTCCTTGAAGTAATGCTTTCTGTCCTACGGCGAATTTTGAAGGGTAAGCCTATTGGCAGTGCGGACCAAAGCCACATCCATCACAAATTACTCGCAAATTCCTGGACTGCGGCGAATATTTCGTTAGCTGCCGCAGTGGTTTCACTCGTGGCTGGTAGTGTTCTTTGGGTTAATCTGGCATATACACGGGGAGCAGCGGCCTGGCTGCTTTTGCTATCTGGAGCCCTTATGGGGATTTTGCTCCATTACTGCGGCTACCTCCGCGGCTTTACCACGAAGCGTTTTCGCGATAGCCGACCGCATTTTATCATTGCTAACCACTTTGCAGCTCTTCAGATTTCGCGCCTTACGGTTGCCGCAAATTTTTCAGAGATTGAGGCGCTGGTGCACCAAACGGCGATCGAATTTGGTATTTCCGAGTATGCCATCACTATTAATAATCCCAGTACTCATCTACGATCTCACCTGACTTGGAGAAATCCACTAAATGAACCCGGCAATATTCTAAAAATCCCCTTAATACAAAAAGCAGATGTTTCTGGGCAGTTGATTGATCAGATAGCCCTTGCCGATTCCAGGAGTAATGCTCATTGGAAGTTTCTTCCGAGGCAAATCGCCGAAGATATTAATATCGAGCATAGAGTTCTCGTCAGTGGTTTCTTCAGAGCTGCCATTAGGCAACTTGAAAATTCGCGAGCTAAACGCAAGGTATCTGCGTCAGATATGATCCACAAGTAGGCTTCATTGCGTTCTGCTTTTTTTGGAAAAATCCGGTGATTGTCATTAATTGTTAACGTATTTTGGGTTAATATATGCCCCAATATCTAAATCAAACAAAGCGCACTTGCCGGCGGGAAGAACGTAGAATTTAGTATCAACATTCTTGTAACAATCTTTTAAAAGCTTTCCGATATTAATTGTTTGCCTCTCGAAAAGTTCAACATCCATGTCAGCATTCTGGGGATCTGACAAATACATTACAACCCGTGGGAGCTTGCTTTTAAAAGCCGTTACCCACTCTTTTAGCTGGTGGTCACCCAAGATATTCGGATGAACAACAAAAAATCTAGAAAACGGTTTAACATTAAATTTATAGTAATAAGTTGGTGTGCCCCATCCGTAAAGAGCCAACATGGACTTATCTTCGCTTAGGAGTTGCTTTAGTAGCGGAGAATAGATTTCGGGCGCTTGAGCCCGTTTGACACGTAAGCCTTCGTAGTACTCTCTTGGAGCAGGGAATTCCTGTTTAAAGAAGGAAGCAAAAACCTCTCTTTGCGGTAAAAAGGCGAACAGCGTCAGCAGAGCAACAAACGAACCGAACTGAACATTAAAAGTAATTTTCCGAAAAAGTACAAAAATCTGACAACAAACAAGTACAGTTGGTACTGTCATTTGCAAACAATAAGTTCCGATTATGCGCCCCTGTGCTTTAAACCCAATATAGTTTAACAAAAAAAATGCTGGATATATCAAGTAGTCACACGAACAACGAGAATTTTTCGAGTACTGTCGTAAAGCTAAAATTATTGAAATCCCAAATACTGCAAACATCAGATAAATAATTACGTCCGAATAATAAAATGTGTATTCAAAATACTCACTGAGGAAATCAAGCGGCTTTCCTTCGCCGGCGCCCACTGTTTTATCTTTAATAAAGTAGTCATATTTAAACTTAAACACCTCTAGGTATGAACCAGCGATATTAAGTTTAACGAGATAGGCACCGTTTATCAAAACCGCCGCGGTGGCGCCCAGAAAGGTCCAGACGAGTGCTTTTATTGTTCGGTTTTTACTCTTGAATTCACGAAAAATAAAGAGGGCCGGGAGCACCGCTGTAAATATAAACGGGTCTTTTACAAATCCGGAAAAAGTAAACAAGAATGTACTTAGACCGTAACAAAAAAAAAGCGAGCGGGAATAGATAAAAAAAGAAAGTCCGGCGACCGAAATAAGAACACAGATCAATACATTAGAAAAAAATATTGTATTCAGGTGGGGCGAGTTCAGCATTAAGCATGTGATTGCCGAAAAGAAGATGTAAGCAATACGGTCCGCAGCCGACCCAATCGTATTGCCGATGCGCGTCCGCACTAAACCGGAAGCCATTTCACAGACGGCCAATACTGTTCCTATGTGTAGCAGTTTATACGCTAAAATATTTCCGCTAAAAAGAAATTCGAGAAGACCATATATAATATAAATGCCTGGCGGATAAATGTCCCAGTAATCTCGATAAGGAGCGCCCATGCCATGTAGCGGGGCGGCGCCCATAATCAGATTTGTAAGAGAATTGTGACCCAATATGGGCTCGTGAATAAAGTAGGCAGTCCCCCAGAACACCAGAAATAGTGCAACTGATCTCGTAATCACGCCTGAAATGATATCGGTAAAGCGGAGCGTGCCGTAATGGGGTCGTCTCATAAAATAGTGTCCAGCCGAATTTGTCGGGACAGTGTTAGAGCGTTAGATGGTTCGCAGTTGATCATTCGATTCCTGATATTGCGAAATTAGACATATTGCAGTCGCTGTCCCATATTTGCAAACGTTTCCGCTCATTATTGTGAATGTAACGAGTAGGGCGGGGCATTTGTTGCGGAGGGGTTGCCACGGTTTTGGCTGGGCTAAGCAGCCCGTACGCGATAGGAGTAGAGAGTCTACTATTTGTGAACTATGGATCGACGGTATACTAGTATAAAGCGCGCATATGAATTATCATTATCAATTGGCCATATTGGGGGTATCGCTGTTTGTTGTAAGTACTACGGCGATTATGGGTTCCATTGTTTCTCGGGCTCTCCAGCTGAGGGTGGAGCACCAACAGTTTAAAATTGGGAATCTGGGCATCGCGATAGTTTGTGGAAATATTACTTTATCCATTATTCTCATTCCGTCTGTTACGCTTGCTCAATTAAATTCGGCAAATGCGACGTTGATATTTTTCCTGATACTTGCGGCCTCCGTGGTCATGTTGTTGGTTTCGAGGCGGGGCGTATCGCCGATTAGGTTTATCCGAGAATATGCTCATTTCAATTGGTTCACGGTGCTGTTCGGTTTTTTTGTGGCGATTCATTGCCTGCGTGCGGCCCTTCCAGAGGTTAGTTGGGATGCTTTAGCTTATCACTTGCCACTTACCAAAAATTACGAGCTTAGTACAAAACCGAATTTTTACGGTGCCCTGCCAAAAGGGCTGGATATTATTTATTGGTTTGGCCATGCTTTAACGAGCGACTACACACTTTCGAAGCTGTTTCACGTGTCCCATCTCGTGGCAATGGCACTTTTTGTGTTTTCCGCGTTTAAAATATTAACTACTCCAAAAATTGCACGGCTAGTTGCCTTGTTGGTGCTGGTTTACCATTTTAGCTTCGAAATCGCGCATACTTGTTACGTTGATGTCGGCGCAGCATGCATGGAGATGATTTCCATTTTAAGTTGCGCCCTCTGGATCCGAACGGCTGATCCAACGTTCTTCCGCCTTCTGTGTTTGGGGGCTGGTGGTGCTCTGGCGATTAAGTATACTGCACTAATCCCCGCGGCGATTACGTTTTCTGTTGCACTGTCCTTTGCCATGTTTTCAGACAGGCATAAAAATGCAACGAAAGTTAGACCTTTGGTCCTGTCTATTATCGTTGGTATTGTTCCTGCTTTGTTTTGGTATGCAAAAAATCTAATTTTATTTGGCAACCCGGTATGGCCGTTCTATTTAGGGCACAGGGGGATGCCCGATGCCGAGTATCTGCAATTGGTATACGATAATTTGGCTCACTTCACTTTTCCGAGAACTCTCATTAATTATTTATTGACTCCATATCGTCTCTTGTCAGGAAACTTTGAAAACTACGCAATATCTACTTTCTCTTTACGTGGCGTCATGAATTATCGTCTCGCGGAATTTGGAGCATTTTTTTCAATATGTGTGCTGTTCTTTAAGGGCCTTTATCAAAGGAAGGACCTGCTCTTTCTGGCCATCTTCTATTTTCTTGCTCTGACCATCAACTTTTGGACGGGTTCTCATCAGGCCCGCTACATTTTGTCGACATTTTATCTTGGGGTGTTGCTTACCGGGGTATTTCTGTATTTCTTTAGATTCCAGTGGAAATCGCTTTTGGCTGCCGCGATTTTTTGTTTTGCATATCTTCAAAATGGCCGCGAGCCGTTAGCAGTTACACAGTATATTCTTAATCCGAATAAAGTTACAGATTACTTGACGCAGAGCCTCCACGATTATCCGCTTGCGGTGTTTAAATCGTCTAGACGAATACTGTCACGCGAGTGTGGGTATATGTTTGAACTAATAAGTCTCCGATATTTCGATGATTACGAATTTTTACGGAATGGGAGACAGCTTCAGCTTCACACACTTTCGGGAAAGCCGGACTATAACCAAATAAAAGATCATCTTAGAAAAAAAGGGATATATTATTGGCTTACCAATACTCAAACGGTTGACTGGAGAAAAGACTGGCTTGTTAGGATTAAAAACCTGACCAAAGACGAAAGAGACAGTCTTGCATTGATGATTCATATAGACGAAGTCATTTCAAAATCAGCAATCCGACTGGAAGGGAACGGGAATAACTACCTCTTTAAGCTTTAGAGTGGGGCGTCTTTTCGTGCTAATACAATAATATTTTTTCCAAGCCAATTTCCAAATACCCAATCTAAGAATCTATTGAGCGGAAACAATACTCTATCAAAAAATACCACCGTTCGTCTATTAATGCTTCCATCCGTGTTACCAAGGAATTTATAAACCAAGGTGGACACAAAACCGACGGTGTCGCAGTAAGTACAGTGCTCAAGGCGAAATCCAGCTGACTTCACCTTTCTTATAAGCTCGTCACGACTATATCGACGAATGTGCCCGACTTTGCGATCCATTGATGAATAAAGCATCGTCATTGCAGGGACATATATAAATGCGCGCTTCCCATGTTTTAAGACTCTAAACAGTTCAGCTAATATGTGTGAATCATCTTCAATATGCTCCAACACGTTTAAGGAATAGACATAGTCTACTTCCTCTGTCCCTACTTCTTGGAGACTCATTTTTACTTCAAAGGAGGACTCCCTGAGTTCTTGCCGAAGTGTGTCGTCTTTTTCCACACAGACAAGGCGTTTACCTGATTTGCGCACCTCATTTGCAAAAAAACCATTTCCAGCTCCGAAGTCAAGGCATACGTAATCAGCGCTGTCGCAGCCGCTGAAAATATTTCTTAACAAATACGCGTTGTAATTAACGGCATATTTCATGGTTTCAAGATTATCTACGCCGCTATAAGCAGTATTTATTTTAGATTGAGAAGTCTCTTCCACAATAAAAAAGTCTCCTGATGATATCGGTGAACGGTTTCGAGAACCATGCCTACGCAAAACATCAAAACCGACAGAATACCAAATGCGGCAGCTAGTACCGCACTTGGCAGATGATATACATACTGCTTGTTAATATAGTCCAAAATCGCGGGGGTGCCTAAAACAACCGATATTAGCGCCAATAAGGCGCTACAAAATCCAAAAAATATAAATGGCCTGTAATACCTAAAAATGAAGAAAATCGTTCTAAATATCAAAATACCATCGCTGAAAGTGTTGAGCTTTGAAACGCTACCTGCTGGCCGATCTTTGTAGCGAACCGGAGTTTCAAGAATTAAAAAGCGCTTGATTGCCGCCTGCAAAGTTAGCTCTGTCTCGACCTCAAAGCCCTTTGAAATAAGGGGTACACTCTTGACGAACCGTCGTGACAGTACCCGATAACCGGACAGAACATCGGTTACAGACACTTGGAATAGTAGTCTAATAATCTTACTGATCAGATGATTCCCAAATTTATGAAAGCGCCTAAATGAGGCCAAGGTGTGCTGCTCAAGTCTTTGGCCAACAATCATATCGGCACCAGAGTCGACCGCCAGCTTGATCAGCCCTGGGGCAGCGTCGGCTGGATAGGTGGAATCTCCGTCAGCCATTACGTAATAATCAGCTTCAACCAAATCGAACATATGGCGAACGACATGGCCCTTTCCTTGCTGTTTAGATTGGATAACGTTTGCCCCGGCGCGTTGCGCCACTTCGGCCGTTTTGTCCTTAGAGTTGTTGTCAAAAACATAAATTAAAGCGTTCGGTAAATGCTTTCTAAAATCAGTGATTACGCCCTCAATCGTGGGATCTTCGTTGTAACAGGGAATCAAGACAGCAATGTTCAAGTCCGTAGTATTCATCATTTTACCAAGCCCGTCCTAGATCTTCGCAAGCCTTACCGGCAGGACCACTAAGGCCAACACCGAAGCAAGGAGCGGAGCTTTTTGCAGTTTTGCTAGAAATAAACCCAGAACCGCCGACTTCAGAAATCCCCTTTAATCGCTGGCTCAAGCTTCTTTCTAGGGAACCAGTTGGGAATGTGTCCGGTTTATATTTAACTAATTCTAAGGCCATTGGATTGCTTACACCATATACATTTAAAAATCTTTGAATAGAGAAAGTAAGCTCATAATCCCATACAGAATGAGAAGAGAACACGAGCGGAACTCCAAACCTACCGCTGATCTTATCGCGAATAGATTCGATTGACTTGGTAAAAACTGAAGTGCGTTGAACGTTCTCTAGGGCTGCCAGCCGAAGCCTCTGGGGTTTTTCCTTTGCGATGACGGCGAGTGTCAATATAGCGGCGGCAAAATGTGCCAAATATTTCCAATGTCTTTTCGAGGCCTCGAAAAAAATTACAGTTCCCCGGAAAATTGCAAAAACTCCAAGAGCTGGCAGCATTCCCCCCGGGAAGTCATATCGCATCTGAGTGGGCCAGCTTCCATTATAGAATACATATTGGGATAAAGAGATGGAAAGCAGTACGCATTGAAACACAAAAATCGGGCCGAAGATCTGACGGAGTCTTGATAATTCCGGCCTAATGTAAAATTTTTCTGAAAAAAAGCCGGTAGCATAGGCCGCCAAGCTGAAGGTTAAGGTCAGGCAAACTAAAAATGCGTGTTCCGTCAAATTTGTAAAATAGTGTAAGAGTAAATATAACCGATCTCCGGGTCCCACGGCATTTGCATAAAAGTCATGCTTTGCACGAACCAATGCCATAACAACTACAGATGCAATGCCGACGATGTACATGATCGCAGCTCCCAGGGATATGAGTCGGAGCGGTGTTAAGAGCTTTTTCTTCCGGGTGCGATAAAGGAGCAGCAATAATGGGATAAGCAAAAGGACGAAATTTTCTTTGGAACCGGCAGCAACAATGGCACCTGTGACAGTCAAAAGCCAAACAACATCAACTTTAATATTATGTTTAGTGCTATTCCAGCTGTGATAAAAGCCGAATGAAAAGAGAGCGGCCCCAAGCGCCGCATGAATTTCTCCCGGACCAAGACGTGAAAATATGTCTGACCAATAATACGGACTCACGATCCATATCCAGCAGAGCGTCCCCAGGGCGGGGCCGATCCAAGCCATCAGCAAATAGAAAATAACGGTGAAGAACGTAAATGAAACGATCAGGTTGTATGCGTACCACAGCTGGGGTTCTAGACCAAAAAACGACGCCTGCAGCAGCTTGATAATATAATATGATGGACGATACCTAAGGTTGGATCCCGGTTGTCCGACCTCTGTTTTAGTGACTAACAATTGGGGAATGTCGCGGATCTTAACTGTTTGCGCTGGCCCCAAGAAGTCCATAATCTCGTGGTCATCTACGCCCCACCATCTTGCATTCATATTGGGGCCAAAACAGTAGACGGTAACAGTTAGCGATAGTGCGAGAATCCAAAGGTAATGCCATTTTTTGAATTCCATATATGAACCTATCGTATCGGAGGCTTCAAGCCAGAAACGGCATATTGCCCACCAAGAGGAACTTGTATTAGATGGCGCTCTAATGACTGCATACACTTGAATCTCGGAGGCATGAATAAAATATATTGGCAGTCCACGTTGAGCATTTGAAAGTGTTTAAACGCCTGTTGTACTTCGGATGAATCCAGTAAAACTGCGTTCTTATCAATGGGTGTTCGACTTACTACCCATCGAACAAG
Source organism: Bdellovibrionales bacterium GWA1_52_35 (assembly GCA_001769805.1). GTDB lineage: Bacteria > Bdellovibrionota > UBA1018 > UBA1018 > UBA1018 > GWA1-52-35. The sequence continues at coordinate 48,760 of MEPO01000011.1, read as the reverse complement.
GGGGTTTCTGGGATTATGCTCAAAAACTACCAAGGCGCCCCCAGGCGCTAAGATGCGAATAAGTTCTTTATAATATCTATCCCGGTCGGCAGAGGGAATGTGGTGAAGAACAGAACTAGCAACTACGACATCAAAAGTATCATCCTGAAACGGCACCTCGTTTTCGCTGATCAAGGTAAAATCAGCTATGGAGCCCACCATTTTTTCGGCGCGCTGTAACATCTGCTCCGAGACATCGCAGCCATGCAAAGAACCTTTAAAGCCGCGTCGGTGTACTGCGCGCAACAATACGCCAAGTCCGCAACCAAAATCGAGCATACGCATCGGTTTGTCGGGCAGGCCTCTGTTGTCTTTTTCAAGATACCTGATCAGCCATTTCGCCTTTACGTCAATGTAGTCGTCCGCCGATGAGCCCAAGAGTCGCTTGATCGGGTTTTCCATTCCGGCATTGTAATCACCGGCATACTCGTCGAATTCAGAAAGTCTCTCGTGAAGCCCGGTCGGTTCAGCTTTAATCTTGTTCAAAAAACACCTCCAAGTGCCTTAATGAGGGAATGCTTTATCCGCGGCTTCGGCGCACAATGTACCGTGGCCGTCCCTGTGTTTCAGTATGGAGTCGACCAATGTAGATTCCAACTATTCCGACCAACATCAATGTCATCGAATGACCAAAGGTAAACGCTACAAAGAGAGACGCCCAGCCTGGCACCGTCTGCCCGTGAACTCTCTCAAAAATCGCCCAAAGGAAAAATACCAGACTTAAAATTAATCCTAACGCTCCTGTGTAAAGTGCGAGTCGTAGTGGTAAAGAGCTAAAGCTTACCAAGGCCAATGCAGCAAAGCGGAACATCTTCTTAAATGGGTATTTAGTAGTTCCATATTTGCGCCCTTCGCGAGTGTATTGGAATGCTCGTTGACGATAGCCTACCCAGGCAACCAGCCCGCGCAGAAATGGCTCATGCTCTTTACAGGAGAGAACCGCTTCCGCCACTTCGCGAACCATAATCCGAAAATCGCCAGTATCTTTTGGTATGTTAACGCCCGTTAGTAGAGCTAATACTCTGTAAAATAGCCATGCTGTAAGCCGCTTGATCGGTGTCTCGCTCTCGCGGGTTATCCGCTGGCCATAAATAACATCAGCGCCCTTGCATAACTGCTCATACATGAGTGGGATGAGTTCCGGTGGATCCTGCAAATCCGCATCAATAATCGCAATGACATCTCCTTTTGCGAATTCTAAACCGGCAAATACGGCGGCAGAATGTCCAAAATTCCTCGAAAAACGGATATGCCGAGCCTCCAGCGCGGGTGTGTTGCTATTTATAATTGCTTTCAGGATCTCCGGGGAGGAATCCTCACTACCATCATCGACATAGATGATTTCAATTTTACAAATATCAGACAGTTTTTCACTCAGGCACAGCCGAGCAAGGCGCTGATGAGTATAGGCTAGGGTTTCTTCCTCGTTATAGAGGGGAACGACAATGGAGAGGGTTCGGTTATTTGGGGCAAGTTGATCCACGTCATCACCAATTAAAGTTCGGGAATATACGGAACGAAATACTGTAAAAGGTCTAACTATACAAGAAGTTATTCACCGCTCGGTCGTGTTCTTGAAATGGGCTGAATAAATATGCCTTAATACGAATAATTAATTATTTGCTGCCAGGAAGAGGAGCATTCGTTTCCTAATTGCCACTTGAGACAGGAGTGCGTGAACCATATAAAAAAGGCTCAGAGTCATTCCATAGATGAAAATCGCTATTGTAGGTTTTACGTTCAGCCGATGACATATCCATAACCCACCTAACGTAAAAACCATTCGCGAAATGTCCCATGCGAGCTGCCAAGACTGGTGTTCCAGGATTGATAGCGTCGAAAGCAACGGCCAGAGAACAAAAGCGACTAAATAGGCCGGAGCCAGAATCATTGCGAATTGCCCAGACTCACTCCACGGCGCACCAAAGACGGTCCGAAAAAACCACGGACCCAGTATTGCCGCAAGCGTATAGGGGATTATCCCGAGCTTTAGAAGTTTCCAGCATGTGGATAGAAAAAGGCGATGAAGCTCTTTGGGGTTGTCTTTTCCGAGGCGTGCAACTTTTTCCATATAAACCTGAGCGATGGCGCCTCCTATTAATATTGTGGGGGCCCCCATTACGCGCTCTACGAGAGCAAAATGACCCAGGGTTGATGACCCGAAATATTCACCCAAAAGCAGCATCGGGAGGTATATTCCGGCCGCGTTCAGGAGCGCTGATGGAGTGGAGACGAGTGGAAATTTAAAATACCGTCGGCTTTGACAAAGGACTGCTTGAGCGTTCACTTCAGAGATTAGGGATCTGCTTTCTTTACGGTGTGTGCGTAAAAGCGAAAACACGCTGGTAATGCGTCCAATTAAATCACCAGCAAGCAGGTAAGAGACTGTTGGTTTGCCATAAAAACCGGCCACCAGCTGTACAGCTAACATGCTGATCGTTTGATATATTTTAGTAGTTGCCACGACTGAGAATGCCTTTTTCCTCAAGGCCCAGTTATTGAGTGCCTGGAATATTCCAAACCCGCACACGGCAAGCGCGCCGATCCAAAAATATGACGCTAACGGTTGATATTTTTCGGGTATGAGAGATGCCCATTGAAGAAATCGAAGAAAAACGAAAAATAAAGACGAAGACAGAATTGTGAGTCCAATCGAGAGAGCGAGGAGCTGAATGGCGTCGCGGTCCTTTTCAGGTATAAAAATCGCTAGTTCATAACGGAAGGATGCCGTAACAGTTCCGAACACGATAATCGATAAATACGCCTGGAAAAGGCCGAAATCGTTGGGCGTATACAGTCGCGTGAGTGCGGGGGCGGCTGCGAATGCGATTATTTGGGAAAGGGTGGTGCTTCCGGCTATGATGGATACGCTTTTAGCGAAAGCACTTTGTGGTAACAATTTACCGAGTGCTTGAAAGATAGCGTTGAACTTAGTAGGCATTCGTGTTTATTTGCCTTTAAGCTGAAATTGAACGGATATCAACCTTAAATTGCGGGGAAGACTGGGATTTTGCAAGTCACTTGCTTAGCGGTAATTGAAATGCGAGTCGGCCACAGCTATAGCGGGGTCTTATGATTACGGCAAAAATTCAGCGACGTGCCGGGGTGTCCCTGTGGTTGACTCCATTGTTGTATTCGTTAGCAATAGCCGGTTATCCCCTGTTTTCTTCTCTCTGTATTTTATTACATTTTGAAGATTCTCGTCCAATATCAATTACTTTTAGGTTGTTGTTTCTTCTTATATCAGGCGCCTTGATTACGCATAGGTTCAAGACCATACAAGTGATCGGGTGCCGGGGGTTTGCTGCCCTAGCTTTGTTCTTTTGGTCAATTCTTCTGCTGCGTTTAATCTGGGACGGCTGGGTAGCAGGGGTGTCAATGGTCCCGAGTGCCTCAGATTACTTGATGTACGGTCTGGCCGTAGCCTGGATTCCTGCCTTGGCATTTATAAATTCTAGCTTTGAAGAGCTGCGTTTAGCGCGCAAAATGACGCTTCTGGTTTCAGCTATATCAATTGTTGCTGTCTGGTGGATTGTTTTTGTCATTAAAGCTGAGAGTCCGTGGATTGGTAGGATGTCCACTCAAGTGTTGAATCCTATTTCGTTAGGTCACTTGTCGGTTTCTTTTTTTTTGATTTTGTTCACATTAATTCTCGACAGTTTTGATGGTTGGCGTTGGTGGAGGCTTGTTCTTGCTTCTGCTTTCCTTTTGGGCGGAATGTTGACGACAGCCATGGCTGCTTCCAAGGGTCCCGTGCTAGCTTTTGTTCTGTGCACTTTTTTGCTATCGATATACTGGAATCGTAAACCACTCGTCTTGCGAATTGGGTTGGCCTTTTCGGTGTGTGGGTTGCTTTTGGGTATACTGTGGGTTGTAAACCAGAATACGATTTATAAGCCGATAATTCGGGTGACTGGAGTTTCTCAGGATGCCTCGAATGCAATTCGGTCAGACCTTTTGCGTAATTCAGTTGAACAAGCGCTGGGTGCCCCCATCTTGGGGAGCGCCCTTGTAGAAAAAAATTCCAGAACATATCCTCATAATATTCTGATAGAAAGTTTCTTGGCTGGCGGTGTGATATCCGGAATTTGTATGATGATATTGATTGCGATTGGTGTTGGGTCGGCACTTAAGTCGGTGCGGGGCCATTCCGAGTCCGCATGGGTTGCCATTCTATACCTCCAATATCTAATTGATTCCATGCTTTCTGGCGCCTTGTTCTTATCGCCACACTTCTGGTATTTTTCTTTTGCCACGGTTGCGCTTGCGGCCGATTTCGATTTGATTGACAAAAAAGGAGATGCCCTTGTTGCGTGATTTCGTACTGGCAATTATTTCCAGAAAAAGGTGGATTTTTGGAATCGCGCTGGTGTTTGCATTATTCAGTTGTGTTTCAGTGCTGTTATATCGGCCAATGTATATTGGAAGTCTTGTTCTAGTGCTCGGTCGATCTGGTACACTCGAGCAGGGTTTTGCCTCTCGTTCGGTTGATTCGCCCCATAATGTTATGGCAAAGATCGGCAGGAAAGAGTTTAGCGAGCGGATAATAAGCGGTCTTAAAGTAGGGCTAGATCGTAAGGATATTCAGTTGCTGCAGGAATCATTTGTTTCTGTTCTGCACCCCGCTGAAAGGATTGAATTGATTGCACGCGCTCGGTCGGGCGAAGTGGTTGAGGCATTCCTTTCGGGAGCTGCAGAACTGATCATCCAGGAACATAAGATAATGGCAGATTTGCAACTGAGCGAGACGAGGGCGGCCCTTCGAGATATTGACAGAATTGTTACAGATTTAGAAAAGAGAATGCCGAATTCAAGACTCGCTTCTGTTGAGTTGCTTTCGAACGTCGGAATTCTAAAATTCAGACAGCACCAGATAAAGGCGCTGCTCAGTCCCAATGAATCTTATCCTACCCGCCTGCTCGATAAACCGCGAGTCACGCCCCCGCCAACGTTCATGAGGTTGTGCATGTTTGTGCTAGTGGCGGCCATTATCGGTGCCGGTCTCAGCATTTCTATGATTTTTTTCAGATTGACCGATAGTCATGGCAATACAAATGAATCATAGTCCAAGTATTTCAATCATTACGGCAGTCAAGAATGGCGAAAAAACGATTCGCGATTGTATCAGAAGCGTGGCTGTTCAAAAAATAGCAGATCTGGAACATTTGATTATTGATGGACAATCTACAGACGGAACTATTACTGCTGTGGAGTCAATGTCCTCGAAATCGGTTCGAATAATTTCTGAACCACCAAAAGGAATTTATGCTGCAATGAATTCTGGAATTATCGCTGCACGCGGCAATATTATCGGAATTCTGAATTCAGACGACTATTACGCGGACGACCGTGTTCTTACATGGGTGCGCTCAATACTGTCGGACGAAGAGGTCGAGGCCTGTTATGGGGACTTAGTTTATGTGAGGTCTGCCAACGAGGATAGTGTTGTGCGGTATTGGAGGGCCGGTCCGCTACACGTAGATAAATTCTTGAGTGGATGGATGCCGCCACATCCAACATTTTTTGTAAAACGGAGAGTTTACGAGCGCCTTGGTCTTTTCAATTTGGCTTTGGGCACGGCCGCGGATTATGAATTAATGCTTCGATTCATATTTAAAAATCGAATTCGGTGCGAATACATCCCACAGGTGCTCGTTAAAATGCGCACGGGGGGTGCAAGCGGGGCTTCGTTGAAATCGCGCTGGAGAGCTAACCGTAATGACCGGAAAGCCTGGGAAGTGAACGGATTAAAATCAAAGTGGTGGACTGTTGTGTTAAAGCCACTTAGAAAAATATCTCAGTTATTTTTCCGACCAAAGAAATGAGTTAAGGATTGTTTCTTCAGGAAAATGAATTTACTGCGGAAATGACTGTCGCAATGTCACTGGACGTCATCTGGGGATGACAAGGCAGGGAAAGGCATGTTGCCGCGTGTTTTTCGCTATTAGTTAATCCCCGCCGATCCCGCGCTAGATATCCGCAACAAGTTTGCTTGTGGATGGGAATCGGATAATGAATAAGTGATTGTACTCCATTCTTTTGCAAGTGTGCTTCCAGTTCAGGGCGATGTTCACACGTCAGTACGAAAAGATGATATGCATGGGCACTTGGTTCTTCCGGTGGGGCGGGTAACCGAACCATTGGATTTAAAATCCCTTTTTTGTAGGATTCGACAATTTGACGGCGACGTTCTGAAAATTCTGGCAACCATTTCAGCCGCTCTCCAAGAATTGCCGCCTGAATTTCGTCCAAGCGGCTGTTCATACCGATTTCCGGATGATGATAGCGAACACTCTGTCCGTAGTTCCGAAGCCGTGCCGCAAGCTTGGCTACCTCTTCGTTGCTGGTAACGATCATCCCGGCATCGCCCGGTGCTCCCAGGTTCTTTGTTGGATAAAAACTGAACGCGCCGGTGGCTCCGAAACTTCCGGCATACTTGCCCTTCCAGCTGGCGAGATGTGCTTGTGCGCAATCCTCGATCAGGTTTATTTTGTGTGCATCACAGAAATCCACCCAGGCGCCCATCTGGCGAACCTGTCCATAGAGATGCACCAGTACGACGGCTTTAGTTTTGGACGTAAGGCATCGTGCGGCACTTTCAATCGACAGCAGGGTTGTTTCTGAGTCTATATCCGCTAATACGGGGGTTGCTCCTGCGCGAAGAATTGCAAGCACGGTTGCAAACGCGGTCATCGGAGTCGTTATGACCTCATCGCCTGGTCCAATCTTTAGTGCGCGCAAGGAAATCTCGATCGCGTCCATTCCATTGCCCACGCCAATAGCGTAAGGAACACCACAGGCGGCGGCCCATTGTTTTTCAAAAGCAATAACTTCATTCCCGAGTACATACCAGCCGGATTCTAGTACTCGCTGTACAGCGCCGAGCATTGCCTGGCGCAATTGTTGCGGCTCTGACTTAAAGTCGTTCATCTGAATCATGTGGTCTCACCCCAGTAATGGCGACGATGTGTTTGGTAGTAGGTAATCGTTCGATGTAGCCCAGATTTCAGATTAACTTTCGGTTCCCAGTTCAGTTCTTTAGCTATAAGCGAAAAATCGCTGTAATAATCGCCTATATCTATAACCTTACGTTCCGCCGGGAAGGGGACCAGCTCAAAGGAGCCACCGTGGCCAAGGCTGATTAACGTCTCTGCCAGGACCTTCAAACCCACAACTTCGGCGCTGCCCAGATTATAAACTTTACCGTTGGCGGCATCACTGGTTCCGGCGAGCAGCAGGGCGTCAACACAATCGTCTACATAGTTGAAGTCGCGCAACTGCATGCCATCACCAAAAACTTTGATCGGTTTGCCCTCTATTAGTAAGCGGACCCAAATGCCCAAGAAGGTTTGTCTTGCATCTTTAACGCGCATTCCGGGTCCGTAGGTATTAGTTAGGCGAAGCGCGCAGGCCCGAATGCCATACACATTATTGTAAAGTATGTGATACCATTCTCCTGCCAATTTATTGATTCCATTGACATCAACCGGCCTAATCGGATGTTTCTCATCAACCGGTAGATAATCCGGCTTGCCGTAAAGCTGGCGCGTGCTGGCGAAGACAATCTTGATGTCGGGGTTAGCCTTACGGCAAGCCTCTAAAATGGAAAGCTGCGCTGTAGCGTTGATGTCCAGGTCGGTCTGTGGATCCGTCATTGAATCCATATGGCTGGTCTGTCCGGCCAGATTGAACAAATAGTCCTTGCCTTGAAGCAAATAGGCCATCGCGAATGGATCGCGTACGTCGCATACATTCACCGTAACTTTGTCACCAAAATCACTGATATTGAATGGATTGCCGCCATAGTGCGGAATAAGACTGTCTACCAGGGTTACATCAGCTCCTTGGGCTACAAGAGCGCGGGCGAGATTAGAGCCTATGAAGCCGAGGCCACCGGTAATTAATACTTTTGCATTAGTATACTTCAAGAGGGTTTCTCCGCAAGAATGACATGATCCAGAAAGAGATCGTGATTTTTGGGCAGCAGATAACGGGCCAACAACCCAATGAAATTGACGAACGCCATAACTGATATTGTTATCAGTATTCTAAATATATTTGAACGGCTTTGGGTGATTTTGTACAAATAGGTGTTGGCAAGTTGAAAAAGTATCGAAGCATCCGCTCCTAACTTTTTGTGCTGCACGACCGTAAGTCCACTCTTTTCCAGTAGCGCACGCAAACCAAAGCTCGAATATCGCGCGTAATCGTAGGGTTGTTCGTGTTCGTCCCAAACAAAAGGTACCGTAAGCAACAGTCGCCCGCCCGGTTTAAGAACTCGCACAATTTCGCTGAGAAAAATATCCGGGTTGAACACATGTTCTAACACCTGATTACAAAGAACAGAGTCAAACGAAGCATTAGCAATCGGGAAAGCCCCCCCCTGATAGAGGAGGTCTGCAACTCCTCTATTACGCGTATTCTCGCTATCAATATCGAGTCCAATGTAGGCATCAACAACAAATAGCGCGCGATAAGGCTTTGTGCCACACCCGACGTCCAGCAGTTTTCCCGATAGCTTAGGTGCGAATTCCACCATTGAATCGCGCAAACCCGATCGCGCAAAATAAAAGCAATTAATAAAAATCCCGCGCCAGTCTGGAAAAAACATTTGATGTTGATAGATGGCTTTCAGTTTCTGCATCATCGCCGAGACTCCAGAAGCATGCCCTGAAAAGAAAAGTTAAAACCGTTTTTCGAATAGACGTGGCCCTCCGGGCTTAAGTTGGAAGCTATTAGGTGCCAGTGTGCACTAAGCATTTTCATAAAGTGTGACTGTGAAAAGACCCACATTGGATAGGTGGCAGTATAAATTGACGGAGGTACTCTTTGAATCATTAATCGATTATTTCTATTCGTAGAAAAAGGCGTACGGTCAATAATCATAGCATCTACATCAATGCTTGAGAGAGTTTCCAGTATGTCAAAGGGTGCCTTCAGATACTGTAGCACACTCGAGAGAAGGATCACATTCGGCCGAGTAAAGAGTAGGCATTCTTCGATTGAATTAAAAAAACGCAAATGTTCGCTTTGAATGTTGGTCCGCCCCGCCTCTACATAATGCGCCTGTTCTACCACGTTCCAGCAAACATCGGGTAATGTCTGCAAAAATTTTCGATTTTGGAAGTAGCTGCTCCCCAGTGCGCCGCCAAAATCCAACACATTGAGCCTCCCGCTATTCCGGGCAGCAACCCACAGCAGCCCCGATAAGGCCGGCCATGCATATTCAACTTGGTCAAACAGCACAGAATCACGCTCGAATGCTGCCTCGCCTCGACTTACCTTGAGTGTCGCATTTAGAACTTTAGCGAGAATGTCGTCAGCATCGTATCCTGTACTGTGGGAGCCTGCTTCCTCCCAGGAAGGGAAGTCGCCCTCAAAGCGAATTCCCCCTCTTCGGCTGTACTGCACCCTGCGAACAAGGGCTGGAGGCAGCCAATCATGTGCAACGTTTTTTAAAAAGTTCATCTCTGTGTTGTAAACAACAATGTTCGGACCTTGCGCATTAGCCGCGGCAGCAACCCAGATTGAGTTTGCCTGAAAAAATGTTCAAATGCATAATTTCCTTCCTTCGAGTTTTCAACAACGACATTACTCAAGTTAATGGCAGTCTTACTTAAATCAGAATCTAAATTGGAAGTCTGGCCACAGTGGGTACCACTATTATCATTACCAATATTATGCACGAGGCTACGTCCAGGATAAAGTGTCAGTTTGCCCGCAAGAAACGCAGAGGCATACCAGCGTATGGCCCACGAATTATTTGTACCCTTGATCTGCCCTTCAAGCATTTTGGAAAAGGGATAGGTTCCATTAAAGTCAAACGCACGGACTAGTTTGCGACGTTTCAGCTCATCTAAAAGAAACTGCCCATTGTCATTGAAGCAGCGCCATCCCCGCTTCCATGTTGCCCAGCCCCAACAATCCGCACCGAGTAAAAAGAATGCTTCCGGCAAGGGCTGCTGGACCGGATACAGATAGCCATGAATACTGACGATATCATTGTTGCTTTCGTAAAGGTCAAGGGCCTCATTCATATAGCTAAGAAAGTAAGGCGATGTCACCATGTCGTCTTCCAGCACAATGACCCGTTCCATTAAGTTTACTATTTGAGACACGCCGCTAATTATAGAACTTGCGAGGCCGCAATTTCTGGTCTGTTCGATAATATTGATCTGTTTAAAACCAGTAATGGTTTTCAGATATTCGCGGACTTCGCTGACTTTTTCTATGTCCCCGGGTGTTTTTGGGCCATCTGAAAAGATATAGAGCGCACTCTGGCCGGCAAGTTCATTCTTCTGAAGTGCCTCGACGGTTCTGCGTGTGTGATCCGGGCGGTTGTAAACAAAAATGATTATTGGGGCAGTGATAATTTGGTTCATAAAACAACCGGCCAAGCTCAGCGCTAATGCCAGGCTCCTGTAATACTCATGTGGTTCTATCAATATTTTATCGCAGCAGGTTTTACCACGTTTATCGTTCGCAGAACTGTAAATGGTTGGTCGCCGTATCTATTGCGGCTTTGGATTCAACGTGTGCGATGGGCTGCGGACAAATCTACTCGGGTTTATCTGATTGTGCCACATATCTTTGTTCTTTAGCCAAATTTCCGGTAAAAGAAAAATAGGACAATTTTGCCCCAATAATGGTCAGTGATGGTGGGAAGTGTGAGCGTCTATTCGACAAGGTATTTTTGCACGTATTTTGATTCCAACTATTTGTCTCGAGCGCTGGCACTCCACGCCTCCCTTCGTCGGGTGTGTCCCGACTTTCGGTTGTTTGCCTTATGTCATGACGAAAAAAGTTTTTCGCATCTCAAGCAGCTCAATCTGGACGATTTCGTACCAATTCAAAGCAGCGAATTCGAAAAAGAAGATTCGGCTCTTCAAGCGGCGAGGTCAAATCGAGCGGCCATTGAATATTATTTCACCTGTACGCCATCGTTTTGCCTGTATGTGTTTAACCGATTCCCGGAAGTAGACTTGCTTACTTATCTTGATGCTGATCTGTTCTTTTTTTCCAGCCCTCAGCACATATTTACAGAAATGGGCGATGCCTCGATTGCCATTATAGAACATCGTTTCTCCTTGCTTGCGAGGCACCTAGAGAAATACGGGCGATATAACGTTGGGTGGCTTTCGTTTCGTCGCGATACAACTGGGATTGCCTGCTTAACGCGTTGGCGCAATCAGTGTTTAGAGTGGTGTGGTGACTATCTTGGTTCGGATCGCTTTGCAGACCAGAAGTATTTAGATGATTGGACAACCGTATTTTCCAACGTGAGAGTCATTCGAAACATCGGCGCAAATGTCGCACCTTGGAATATTGCTAATTACCGCGTTGCCAGCTCAAATGGGGCTGTGAGCGTTAGTGGTAAGCCCCTTGTCTTTTTTCATTTCGCCAGCCTTAAGGAGATCCGTCCTTGGTTATACAGAATGAACATGGCGGGTTATTATACATTCGCATCGAAGCATATACGCCAGAACATCTATGCTCCGTATGTCCGTGAGCTCAAACATTTTGGTATGGTTGGTACCATTAGGAACAGGGCTCCGGGCAAAAAGTTGTTGATTAGTTCTTTGCCAAAACGGCTCAAAATAATGGCACGAGATGCGCGCAGTTTGATTTTTTTCGATTATCTGGTGTTTTTTAAAAACAGATTTTTTTAGTTAAATACAAGGAATACTCTAAATTCGGCTCAGGTTTTTTATGAATTTTAGAAAAACGTTAATCGCCCTAAGCTTCGTCCTACTGGCGACAACTCAGCAGCCTTGGACTTGCTTTCCACGCACTTCCGATGAGTCTTACTTTCTACAGGCTATCAAGAGCTGGGATCGGGGTAATGGTTTTTGGATTTATGATGCCCCAAAAGCCTTTGAGCCTGCGCTGACTTTCGGCGTTTCGACGGCATGGGGTACAATACTCATTAATATTGCGAGCCATCTGCTGGAAGGGGAGTGGTTTCGCTCTCCTGGATTGCAAAAAAGGAACGCGGTGAATGGGGGCTGAATCTAAGACTTTGCTAACCGCTCTGATTCCAACAGTAGGCCGTGAAAGGGAAGTCATTGATACCGTTCGCGCTCTCTTAGGGCAGACCCGGATTCCTGACGAAATTTTGGTCGTGGATCAAAATCGCCCAGGCATTCCAGAGCTCGATGCTTTTCTCGATCAGCTGCCTTTGGTCCGACACATTCGTTCACCGGGGGACACTGTTGTTTTTAACCTGAATCTCGGATTGAAAGAGGCCAGGGGCGAGATCCTGCTGGTACTCGATGATGATGTTGAAATTCCAAGCAATTTTGTGGAACGGCATCTTGCAAATTATTCAGGTCAGGCGGTGGGTGGTGTCGCCGGTAGGGTTGAGCAACCCAGCGGGGACTTGCCTCAGGTGCAGATTCACCGGGTAGGACATTACTCACAAATTTCAGGCGAGGTGACGGCCAATTTTAATTCTAACGAAAGACGGAAAATTATGTTCGCGCCCGGCGGGAACATGTCGTTTCTGAAGAGGGCACTGATCGCGGCTGGCGGATTTGATCTGGGGTTTGAGGGAAACGCTTATTTTTTTGAACCGGATCTTGGAATGCGAGTCGGGCAGGCCGGCTATGAAATCGTCTTTGATCCAGCTGCCTCTCTCAAGCACCTGATGGCTCCTGCCGGGGGTTGTCGGATCACCGATAAGGCTGAACATACATTCTATTTTGTTCGAAATGGATTCAGACTTTACCGCAGGTTTTCGCCTGCCTTGGGTTTGCCGCTTTTTATTCTGAAAAGCATGGCCTATGTCACTGCCAAATCCATTTATAATAAAAATATTCGAATTTTCACCCGAGGCCTAGCTGCCATTTGCCAAGGTCTCACCCAGGATATGGCGCTCAAAGCCAATACAGGTGACGTAAGTGACGCGTAAACTCCTCCTCATCACCCCAGAAGAACGTGGCGGTATTCGCACCTACTCCGACGCTCTCTGGCCTGAGCTAAAGAAAGCCTGGAACGCGAGTGAAGGCGAGCTCCACGTCTATTCGGGGCGGCTTGGCAGACGGGGGCTTCAGCCGGGTTTTGAACCGGATCTAATCCACATTCAGCATGAATTTGGGCTTTTTGGGCCAAAACTTCCTTTAGTGAATCGCTTCCCGTCTTGGGTTGCGCAATTGCGAGAGTGGTTCCCGGGGGCAAGGGTGATTGCAACGGCTCATACGGTTTTGGGGGGCGATTATACCTATCCCCTCGATGGACGTGGGTGGCAGATCCCGTTTCGAGCGGTAGCGAATCGCGTGCTGTTGCCGCGTTTGCGGCAGTACTGGATTCAGGGGACCTGGGGTCTGCTAGACGGAGTCATAGTTCATTCGGGTTTACAGCGCGAGACGATTGAGATCAGCGGTTGCAAGCACGTTGCTGTCATTCCGCACTACGTTCCCGAGAGTCCTCTTGCGCAGGGGAGTGGTGCGCCGGGAAGAAATGCACTCGTATTCGGATATTTTTCGCCTGAGAAAGGGCAAGACCTCGTCATCCGCGCCTACGCTCAAGTCCGCGATCAGCTGTCGGGAGCTGGCAAAACTGTTCCGCAGCTTGTTTTGGCCGGTGGCGTGCGGCGGCCTGCGGACCAGAAGTATTTCGAGCATTGCCAGCGGCTTATCGGGGAGTTCGGACTCAAAGACTGCGTGACTATCACAGGCTATGTGCCTGATTCGGATATCGATCGCCATTATGCTGAAGCTGCACTGGTCGTTGCCCCCTTCCGGGAGACTTCGGGATCGGGATCACTTGCCCATGCCTTTGCCCGGGGGAGTGCCATTCTTGCTTCGGATCTGCCACTGAACCGGGAGATGCTTGAGCGGGTTCCGGGGTGCCTTGAGCTTTTCAAATCAGAAGATCCCCAGAGTTGTGCCGCAAAAATGCTAGAGCTGTTGGGAAATTCAAAGAAAATTTCGGAGCTGAAATCAGGCGCGCGGAAATACGCGGATCAAAATTCAATTGCCGAAACTGTCGCAAGACATTTGGCATTTTATGAGAAGATATTAATTTAATTTCTGTACCATGTTAGAACAAAAATATGGTATAATCGTTCTATGGTAGAACGAATCATGCAAGTGAACGATATTATAGATCAATTATTTGCGATTCAGCTGCGAATTCAAGCCTGGCAGCCCGCTTGCTTGCGGCCTTTGTTGACTCAAACTGAAATCACGGCCCGAGGAACTCTCGTGATCGGCCCCCGCGGTACTGGGAAGACCACTTTCCTTTTTGAGCAGGCTAAGAAAGGAAAGTTTTTATATTTTTCAGCCGATTCGCCTTTGGTTTCGGATCTTGGAATTTGGGAAATCGCACGAGTTGCATTTCAGAGGGATTTTGAGGGCGTCATCATTGATGAAGTCCATTGCGCGCGAAAGTGGAGTAATGATCTCAAAGCCCTTTATGATGCCTATCCTCGAAAAAAAATTATAGCGAGCGATTCAAGCAGCATTGTGCTTCAAAGAGGAATTGCCGATCTTTCTCGGCGTTTTGTCAAAATTTCAATACCTCTACTTTCATTTCGCGATTACGTGTTTTTGAAGCACGGGTTGTTATTGCCTCAGTTGAATATTCTGAAACCCGATTTACGGGCTACCCAAGAAATTCTGGATACCGGCCCCGTGATGTTGTGGTTCCGGGAGTATCTGCAGGGCGGCCTCCGCCCCTTCTTCCTGGAGGGGAGTTATGCCCAGCGACAGCTCAATGTTATCGAGAAGATGGTTTTTTCTGACCTGCCGTTTGTCTTGCCGCATGTGAATGATAATATTTTGCGCCTGGGCAACGCGGTGATCGGAATGCTGGCCAGATCGTCAATTCCGACTGTGAATGTTGATTCCACTTGCCGAAACTGGGGGGTGGGGAAAGAAAAGTTTTATCAACTCCTGGCAGCGCTTGAGGCACTCTCTTTGATTCAGATTATAGATTACCGTAAATCGGCCAAGACGCGCTCTAAGGGCGCAAAGATCTTTCTGGCTGACCCCAGTCATTATTCGGTATTGGGCGGTGATCTGGGCAATCAGAGGGAAGCCTATGTGGCTGCGGAATTGCTGGCACGGTTTGGGGAGGTCTATGCCTCCAAAGATGAGAAGGCAGGTGATTTCATCAGCGAGAAGCATCTTTTTGAAGTAGGTGGGCTAAGCAAGAAGCGCAAAAACGCGGATTTTGTTATTTGTGACGACCTCGAACTTCCCGCCCCCAAGAGGATTCCGCTTTGGACCTTGGGGTTAAGGTGATCTCTGGCGCACGAACAACCACTCTGCTATTGAATGAGTTCGCCGCTCCAGAGGGCTTGGCTGAATGAAGCGCAGTCTAGAACTTCTATTGCACTATTTGAATCGGGTCGAAGGGGCGATTTGCCCAAGTAGACGCCACAAAGTTTAGTGTTTTTCTTGAAATCCAGATTCAGGGCCGAGGCATAGTGCGACCTGATCCAGGTAGACTTTCCTGTGCCACGAGGACCAAACAAAAAAAACGAATCATTCTGACGCGTAAAAGCCGTGATAGCATACATGGCAAATTTGCCGGAAATATGCCATGTTAACGCGCTAATTGGAGCTAACTAGGCGTTATCTCAAAAATTCCTCAGCCCGCAAGGAAACCTCAATTTGTCGGTCAAGAAGGTCCATTGCCGAAAGGCCGCTAAAGTTGCTTAATACCAGTTCTTTTGAAAACAGGCGCACCAAGTACCTGAGCTTCAGCTGCGGTTTGCTTGAGGCAAACAGGAAATCCCGGTGACCGCTGTTAATGCAGACCAGATGATTGCCCGAATCATAACGGGAGCGCCAAAGCTGTCCCGGCGCGCGGTCATAGGTAAAGGATGGAAGCCCTTTGCGGCTTCCCTCAGGGCCTTCGCGAAGCGAAACGAGTGAGTCCGTCACCGTGATCGTGGCTTCAGCTCGAATTTCGATTTCCCCCTGGCGGACGACTACGCGGAGTTTAGTGATTCCGGGCTCGCTGGGGGCAATAAATGTCGCCTCCTGGCGATCCTTTGAATCCAGAGAACCTTGGCCTTCGGATATTTCCCAATCATAGAGCAGGCCTTCGCTCACCGGTGTTCCTTTGCGATCGCGCGCAACGACTCGAAATTTGCGTTCTTTGGCAACCGAAAGCAGGCTCGACGCCGGAGTCACTCGGGCCGTGTGGAGCGGTCCAGGAAATTCAAAAAAAGCAGGCTGCACGGGCGCTGCTGGGGAATCGGGTGCCCCGTCTGTCTGATCTGCCGTGGTCTCGACTGATCCCGAGGCTTGCTTATCGGTTTCGGCGCGCTCGTCCGAGCGATTTACTTTTCGCTGGGCCTGAAGATCAAACCAGTCATATTCTTCCGGAGGCAAAGATTCCATCGCGTCACGAAAAGCGCGATGAAGCGTTGCATAGGTGGCCCGACTTGTCTGGTCCTCTTCGGCTTTTTTCAGCTGTTCAATTTCGGCGCGAAGAGCGTTCTCCAGTTCATGAATGGCCTTGAGCAGTGCCTCAAATTTTTCGTCCTGAATCACCCCTGAGCGTGAACCTGGCGTCAGCTGCAGGTCCGGACATTCAATATACCCGGAAAAATAACCGGAATTCCATATGGCGCCGTCCAGTTCCGATATGCTTTGAATATCTTCAAAAACCCGTGTGCCCTGCCGAAAAAGCGCAACCCGCCTGGAAGGCGAGCTTTTATCCAGGTAAATCTCTGCCCGGAGTCCGGGCGGCAGTCCGGCCGTCAGTTTGCGCCCTTCGTAACGTTGTGGTTCGACCTGATACTCGCTTCTTGAAATCAAATCGTGAATATGAACCTCAACCCCTCTTTCAAGAAGTCGATTCCGCAACTCGATTCCAAGATACCACTGAAGTTTATCGCCACTGATCTGGCGCAACCCCGGCAGGAGCGGTTGCACGATCAGCTCCGTTCCTGCTTGGGCCAACAGAGTGCGTTTCCGCGAGATTTCATAACCCGATTGCCCTTTTCGGAGAATCATTTGATGAATATGTCCATCCTCGGCCGCGGAGCGCAGCGTGAGGGTTTCCCCGACAGTCCAGAAACTCAGCAGCCCGATGCCGAATTCCCCCTGGATTCCCTGGGCGCCACGCGCCTTGAGTTGTCGCTTGATGGAGTTGCAGATATGAGTAGCGACGTATTTGAAATCCGGAATCCCCGTATCGTCTTTAGGAATGCCGCGTCCGTTGTCGACGATGCGAAGATAAACACTTCCGTTTTTCTTGCCTCGGAAAACATGCACGCAAGTCGATCCGGCATCGATGCTGTTTTCCACGAATTCAGCGATTGCTTTAAGAGGATTCGATTGGGAAAGCGCCAGAATCGTAATTGCGTTCCAATGGTCGCCTATTCGAAGTTGACCGCGTGAATTGGATTCCTTGGTCGTCTTGCTCCGGGCTGATTTGAGTTTTTTGGCCATAGTGAGTCAACTCTAGAACGAAATGCCCTATCCTGCCAGACTGCACTTTCGACGAGATGGAACTATGCCGTCATTCTACGGCGTAGAATGACGGCTTACCTTTTCCGCAAGAACAACCCAATCGAAAGCGCGCAAAGCACGCCGGCCGAAAGCACATTGGCCTGCGCCGTTGCGCTCGGACCCCCCAGGCGCGCGGCAAGAGTGAAGGCCAGGAGACTGAATGCCGCCCAGGGTAGGGTAATTTGGAAGAGAACCGCACGAATATGACCCCGGGCAAAGAGCCAGGACATCATCACCAGAGCCGCCACCCAGCCCGTGGTGCTCCAGATTTTAAAGTAAAACCAGTGGCTCATTTCTGCGATATCCGAAGGGCTGAAGCGGCCGCGTGAAAGAAAATGCAGAATCAAGGGGGCCAGAAGCGTCAGGACCAGGGCCTGAGCCACTCCTATCAAAAATAGCCCACCGCTCGTATTCCACACGCGTTTGCGTTCCGAAGGGTCGGAGGTGCGGCGTCCCAGCCAAAGCGAAAAAAGATTACCCAGCGCCTGGGGCAAGGCGAAAGCAAAACCCGTGAGCTTTGAAACTGTCGCATACAAGCCGAGTGTTGCCGCCGGAATCACGGCCGCGCCGCCAAGCAGGCCGCCCAGGCCGAGCACAAAAAGATCCATCGTCTGCACCCAGCCATACAGTACGCCCTGAACATGGCTCCAGAGCGAAAATGACGTCAGGGAGTAGCGCAGGGTCGCAATCGCACTCGGAAGGGCGTGGGGGACCTCTGCTTGCGGGATATCCTTCAGCGCGCTGCCTGCCAGGAACTTCGCCAGTAACGTAGCCGTTGCGATTACGGTGGAAGTCGTGAGGGCGAGAACCATCGTGTTGCCAGGGAAAAGCAGGACCGCTGCAATCGTGCCCCCCAGAAGCCCAAACTTCTGAAGAAGCGTGAGAACGTTGAGGGCGCCCAGTTTGAGATCCAGCCTCAGGAATTCACGGTCCGCTCCCGAAACCTGTGGCCCGAGAGCCAGCGAAAATGCCCAGAGCAATGACCAGAAGGTATCACCTTGCGTACTCTCCGCAGTTGCAGGCATGAGAAGCGAAATCGCCAAGGAGAGAAGTATGGCTGCGGGAATTTTCCAATAACCAAAAATCCGGAGCGCATAAAGCCGCTTGCCGAATACCTGCCGACCTTCGGCGCGCCAACTCGCATACTCGCGGTACAAGACCACCTCGGGTGCGACAAAGAAAAACAGAAGTGGCGCAATCCAGGCCTGAGCCAAAGCCAAGCGGGCAAAAACTTCGGGCGCAAGCACCCAGATGAGAAGGAGTGAGGCCAGCGCGTCGCCGGCACGGGTGATTCCGTGTTCCAGAAGATTCAGGAAGCCGTGCTTCCACCATTGAGAGCGGAACATATGATCTTATATCCCCATAGCCTTGATTTCCGCCAGAAATTGCTGTGCAGGAATAACCGTGACGGGTCCCTCTGCGTAAGGGACTTCGGTTTCAGAGACACAAAAAAGTTTGCAAGTGGGATGTTCTTTCCGGAATTCAAGAAGCCCGGACAAATCAGCTGCCTGAATGCGCTTCTTGCCTTTGATCTCGATGGCAACGGCTGGGGTCCGCTGTTTGGCGATGATCAAATCGACTTCGAATTCGCCACGCTCGGTCCGCCAAAAGTACAGGAGTGATTCGGACCCCTGATATGACAGACGGGCCCGTACTTCATTGATCAGCCATTGTTCAAACCAGTAGCCGCGCTGTTGCGGTGTGGGAGGGTCGCGAAGCTGACGGGTGATCGCGTTGCTGATGCCGTTGTCCGAAAAGTACAGCTTGGCATGCTTGGAGAGCTGACGGCGCACGCTTTTATCCCAGGCGGGCAGTTCGAACGCGAGAAGAGTTTCGCACAGGATTGAAAAATAATTCTGAATGGTCTTCAGACTGGTTCCGGCTTCTCTGGCGATATTTGCACAATTGAGAATGTCACCTGCGTGTGCGGCGGCCACATCCAGAAAACGAAGGAAAACGTCGAAATTCCTGACGTGCCCTTCTTGGGCAATTTCTTCCTTCAGGTAGGTATCCACATAGGCGCGCAGCTTTTGGACCCGGAGGTCGGCCGGATCAAAGGCCATTCCCGCCAGCGAACCGTGCTGCAGGACATCTTCCAATTTAAACTTCTCACCCAGTTCTTCGCTCGTGAGTGGAAAGAGGTACTGAGTAATCGCGCGACCTCCCAGAAGGTTCGTGTTTCCTCGCTTGAGCTTTCGGGCGCTGGAGCCCGAAAGAATGAACCGGGTATGATGCTTCTCAATCAGATGATGGACTTCGTTCGTGAGGGCCGGGATTTTTTGAATCTCGTCAATGAAAACGAACTTCACCTGCTTTGCAGTGATCTGATATTCCGCATCTTTTCGAAACTGTGCTGGGTCCTTCAGATATCTCGCGTAAGTGTCTGACTCCAGGAGGTTGACTTCCCAGTGGTTCTCACCGGCTAAACCCTGTCGAATCAGTGTGGATTTGCCGCTTTGGCGGGGGCCAAGCCAGAGTGATGAAGTGTTTTTGTTTAGTGAAATTAGACGTTTAACCATGGATAATTAAATGTAACAAAAAATGGAGTTCATGTAAAGAAATTGTAATGTCATGGGACGGCTTTGACCTGATGGCATAATTTCTTAGCATTTCAAGGCCTCTGGATCATTGCTGCAGGGACTCATCATGGAATAGAGTCGGAGCCATGACCTACGATTACACGATCATCGGCGGGGGCATTGTCGGGTTGGCGACGGCGTATGAGTTGGTTCGGGCGCAACCGGGTAAGAAAATTCTGGTGCTCGAAAAAGAGAAAAGCTTGGCTCAGCATCAGACCGGCCGCAATAGCGGTGTCATCCACAGCGGAATTTATTACAAGCCGGGGAGTTTCAAGGCAGAGTTCTGTAAAAAAGGCAGGGCTTCCATCGTTGAATTCTGCCGGGAGCATCAGATCCCCTACGACCTCTGCGGCAAAGTCATCGTCGCCACTGAAAAAAACGAAATACCCAGACTCGACGCCCTCTATGAGCGAGGCTTGCAGCACGGCCTGGCGGTCGAAAAACTCACGCCCGAGCAGGTCCGGGCCATCGAGCCGCACGTGCAGTGCCTGGCCGGTCTCCGGGTGCCTGAAACCGGAATCACGGATTACCGCAAAATTTCTGAAAAATACGCCGAGCTCATCCGCGCCGCTGGAGGTGAAGTCATCTTGGGCACCCAGGTGCGCAAAATCCAGAGCGTCATGGCGGGCTTCCGATACGCGATCGAAACGGACCAGGAGCGGGATCCCGAACTCAGCCGGGACTTCTCTCAGCCAACGTACAAGACCCGTGTCCTCATCAACTGCGCGGGCCTTCACAGTGATCGCATCGCGCGACTGGCGGGGCTTAAGCCGCAGGCCAGAATTGTTCCTTTCCGGGGTGAGTACTACGAACTTGCAAAAGCAAAACGGGGCATGGTCAAAAACCTGATTTACCCGACTCCGAACCCCGCCTTTCCGTTTCTGGGTGTCCACTTCACCCGCATGATCGATGGTTCCGTTCACGCCGGGCCCAATGCTGTACTGGCACTCAGGCGTGAGGGCTACTGCTGGTCGGAATTCAGCGTCCGGGATCTATTTGATGTCTTCACCTTTCCCGGTTTCTGGAGGCTGGCTTCGAGAAACTTGGGCGAAGGCACGAAGGAAATCATGCGCTCGCTTCGTCGTCCGGCATTCCTGCAAAGTCTGCAGCGACTCATTCCCTCGTTAACGAACGTCGATATTGTACGCAGCCAGGCGGGGGTGCGGGCCCAAGCCCTCAAACCCGACGGCAGCCTGGTCGATGATTTCCTGATTGAGAAAGCTCATTTCGCTATACACGTCTTGAACGCCCCTTCGCCTGCGGCGACCTGTTCGCTCGAAATTGGAAAGTGGATCGCGGAACAAGCTGTGCAAAGTAGTCATGAGCATGAAACCAACCGACGCTGAAATCAAAGATCTGCTAACCAAATACAAGAACGTTGTCGTCGTTGGTCTGAGTACCAAAACGGACAGGCCGAGCTTTGAAATCGCCCGGTACCTGGCAGACCACGATTATGAAGTCGTGGGAGTCAATCCGGGGGTCGTGCAGGCGGCAGGTGTCTCGGTCTATGCGAGTCTGGGCCAAGTCCCCGTGCCACTCGAAATCGTCGATGTATTCCGATCCCCCGAGTACATCCCCGCACTGGTCGAGTCTATTTTGGCTCTTCCTCCTGAGAAAAGACCCAAAGTCCTTTGGCTACAAGAAGGTATTACTCATCCGGATGCTGAAAAGCAGGCGGCCGCCGCAGGGATAACAGTGGTTTCGGATCGCTGTATTATGACTGAGCGTGAAAGACTTATTTCAACTTCTTTTTTGAAAGGCGAACCCGCAGAAAGCCACGGGTGAAGCCCGAAACCGGGTCTCGGGTGGCCATTCCCGCGAGAAAGACATTCTCCGGCACCCAGTACGGCTCATACCACCTGCGGTCAGGGTCCATGATCAAAACCCGCTTTTTTGCAGCATCATAAGCCCCAACAGGTGCCATGTGTCCTATGGCGGCATCGCCGGTGAGGGTTCCTTGCAGAAAATTCGCGATGATGAAATCCAAACCTCTTTTTTCATTCTGAACCAGAGCGCTGCGCAGGGCCTTGAGCGCTTTGGGTGTCTGGTCATTCACATGGAAAACCTCAAGCTCAAAATTTTCAATACTGTAGGCTTTGAGGGCTGCAGAAAAATAGCTTTTCAACTGATCGAGGGTCACGCCGCTTCCACCGGGTCCAACGGCTTGCTTCCAGGCACTGAGTTCCGGGTGTTTGAGGAGGGCGGCTTCGGTGATCAGTTCGTCCGTGGCAAGGAGATTCATTTCCCGCCGTACGGCATTGAGTACCATGACCGCGGAGGCTGCAGAGCAGGATGAATCGGTTTGCTGGCCTGCATAATACGGGGAAAGAGCCCAGAAATCCGGCGCCGGGTGGGAAAGAAAATATTCGTGGGATAGGGCGAGGGGCTTCGCATGCTTACCGTATTTTAATTTCAGGGGAGCCGCGAGTGTGTGGTGAAGCTGGTCAACCGCAAGCTTCTTTTTAGAGAGCGCGCTCGCGGATTGTCCAAACCCGGTGAGTACGAGTACTGTGATAATGAATAATTTCGAACGTTGCATAAGCTCCTCGGTTTACATGTACTTTAATAATATTCGCGCCGCCCAGCGCGTCAGCAGCGGTGCCTCCAGGGCGAACTTCTGCATGAACTCCCGGGTCATCGGAATGCTGAGCAGGAGATCCTGCTCATACTCCGCGTGCAGCTGTTGTAAGACATGTTCGTCATCGGTGAAGGCAATGGTTTCGGTGGAATACTCCTGCGCACGCCGATCCAGGTTGTCGCTGCCGAAATAAGCCCAGCGATCGTCGTATATTCCGCCCTTCCGGTGCATGGTGGAAGGTTCCTGCCATAGGTAAATCTTCACTCCGGCGCGCATCAGCCGTCGGACCTTGTACATCATCCCGAGGGTGATCGCCGCTTTCTCATCTGAAGATTCAGGAGAATTGGTGATGATCAGGACTTCAACGCCGCGTTTCCTGGCGGCGAGTAATGCTGCTGCGAAGTCTTCATGTGGAATGAAATAGGGAGAGTAGAAAACCACGCGCCTCTTGCTGGCTTTCAAGGCATTCAGGTGGGCTTTCAGGAGCGGGCGCTCTTTGGAAAACATGGGGCTGCCGTAAAAGGGCGCAATATTTGAAGTACCGGAAACAACAGGTTCACAGCTCGTAAACTGATCGATCCCAAAAAAGCGGCTCAACTCTTCAGGCGTAAAAGCAGGTTTTGGAGAACTGGGTGCTTCTGAACTGGTGGATTCTGAGATACTGGTTTCCGCGATAATGGTCCGCTCGGTTCCCTGTTTCCAGGTTTCGATGAATTGATAGTGGTACCAGCAGGCCACCGGACCCGCTACTTTGAATTCGATGTCATGCCAGATTTTGGAATTGCGAGAAGCCCTTCGATAGCGGTTATCATACCCGTTCCCGCCGACAAGAACGTGCGTTCCGTCCACGATGAAAAGCTTCTCATGCATCACCTGCATGAGATCCAGCACTCCCCAGCGTGGAGGATTGAAAAACAGGACGCGTACACCACAGCGTTGAAGCCATTCGACATATTTGCGCTTCTTCAGGGGCTTGGACCCATAACTGTCGGCATAGAGGCGTACATCAATGCCCTCCTTTGCTTTGGCGCAAAGTCGGTAGGCAATGTCGAGGCCCGCCTCGTCAGGAATGAACATGTAAGTTGAAATGTAGATGCTCCGGGTTGCACGCTCAAGCAGGTCGTGACGGGCTTCGGTCAGGTGGTCACCCGTCGGAAGCATTGTGATCGAATGTCCCGGAAGAGCGCTCTGCTGGAACCAATCCGGTGTTTCTTCCGGGGGGGCGGCGAGGGAGTCCGGGGCGTAGGTCAAGACGGGCAGTCCTGCCAGTATCAAAGCCGCGAAAATCCTATATTTCTGCAATCTCATCCGGTCTCCATACCCCTCTGGGGCGGAGAACACCATATAACGCATTGCGTTAGGATTCAATAAATTGTAAGTATCTGATTTATAATGCTTTAAATGCAGAAGAGGCGGCACCGAGAATCGATGCCGCCCCTTGTTAGTTTATCTGCAGTTCACAAGGTTAATAGGCGATGCTATCGATCGAAAAGCCCCAGTCGGTTACCGCATTGTCAGAGGTCAATTTGACTTTTACGGTATCTCCCTCAACCATCTGCGACCAGAAGGGCTGCTGCTTGCCATCGATCTTCTGAATGACATTGTCCTGAGCATCCAAGATCCATACGTAATCGAATTTGGCCTCGGTGCCAAATTTCGCGAAGTGAAGACGCAGAAATTGCGCTCCTTCTTTGTGAATGGTCCAAGTCTCGTTTTCGTAGTTATCATAATTGTGAGCCGATTCGAGAACGTAGGGTTCGACTGTATATTCCGGATCAACGCCGATGACGAACGGTGATTCCAGAGTGCCCAGGCCAGGCACCTGCAAAACGAGCTTCACCGGGTACTTCCCGGGGAGTGCTGTTGAGTCAATGACAACGGAAAGGCCGTTGACCACGGTAGCGCCCTTCTTCAGAGAGGGAATGACCAATTCGCCGGCTGTCGGCGTGATCCCGGCGGGACTCACGATATGGGCAACAACGTTCTGTGCTTCCATTGCCGAAAAGTTTTCAATTTTGATTGCAAAATTTAGTTTCTCTCCAGAGACAATGAATCCATCCGGATTTTCTTCGACGATACTGAACTGGGTTACTTCCAGAAGGGGCTTGCTTGGGAAAAGAAACTCATCCAGGAACTTCTGCCACTGCGTATCCCGAGCCCAGCCGAGCTTCGCATATTCAGTCTTCTTGCTGGTGAACAGAGAGGAGGTCGGGATCCAGATCGAGAAACCATTGGAATTTGAAAGCTTGTTGCCGTTCACAAAGTTCGCAATCACGGCATCCTTGAATTCCGCGACGGTCTGCTCTGCAAGTGCTTTGAGTTGAGCGTCTTCAATGGAGTTCTTCAGCAGGTTGATGAAGTGGATCGTGTCCTTGTACTGGCTGTAGTAAAATGCCTGTGCGGCCCTGACGTTCCGTTCAATGGTCTTGTTGTAGAGCGGGGTCAGTTCAATCAGGCGTCCGAGAAACTGATTGAAGGTCGTATTGGCAGCTGCGAGCCTTGCGGTCGAGACCGCGCTGCCCTGGGCATCCTGCGTACCCTGGCTGCCGCCACTGTAGGATTTCACGTATTCTTGTTCCAGGACGGTTGCAAGCTCTTCAGCGCCCATGTGCGGGTTGTTGGCCAAAGGAGCAAGAAATTTATCGTATGCCCAGCCATCACCCGGCTCGACTTCCTCGGAACCCAGGACGATGTCCACGCCATCTTTGACTTCGTAAATCACTTCCGCCATTTCCATCAGGCAGGCATCCATTCCGAGAATATCGATTTTCTTTCCGCCATTCAGTGCGGCCATTCCTCGGAGGGCTTCACCCAGTTGCAGCGTCGTGATGTGGTTGCCCGAATGATCATCATAGGAAATGCCGCGGGTCAGAGGATCTTCCTGGTTTCGGCGTTCCCAGCCGGAGCCGTGGTTCCACACATCGACCAGATAATGCTGGGAGGGGAAATTCTCTTTGGCAAATTTAAAAAAATCCACCAAGGTCTTCCAGTCACCCATGTCGATGTTGCTTCCAAAATCTTTTACGACCTTGGAGCCGCCTTTTTCGATGTAGTAGATTTTTGTACTCGTCTTGGCATTGCTGGTGTCGCGCAAAACGATGATGTTCATCTTGTCGTTGGAGCCAACCGCCTCCATTTCCTTCATGTCGGCAGTGCCGAAGGAATCCAGGTTGTTGTCGCCATTCAGGAAGACCATCAAGGTCCAGACTTTCTCCGGGGCGGCAGCAGCAGACGCCGCGTTACCCGAAAATCCGACCAACCCGAAAACTGCAATTGTCCAAGCAAGCATTGAAAGAAGTGATTTCACGTGATCCCCTCAAATTTTGAGTTTTGGCCAATACTGCTCGGCCGAATTTCTTTTCGGCGGGTTGGCGGGCATCCTTTAAAAATTGGTAAAAAATGGTAAAAATGGCGAGAATCAGGGTAATGCAGTGGGCAAGAAGTGCCGACTCAGCGCGAGGGCAGTTCGGTTGCAGGAGTGACGATCAGTCTCTCACCGGTTGAGTCGACCTTAAGATTTCCCTGGAGCTTGGGGCGGAGATGGACTGCATCTGAGGCGATTACCGGAACTGAGCGGCTCATACTGAAAGTGCTTTCCGTTGTCTTCATTTCCACATCAAGTGCAACCGAACCCCGGTTACCCGAGGGGATTCGGACTTTTGCGGTAAACTGCAAACTTACCCCCTTGCTGCAGGTCGTAATGGTCTTTTCGGCTTCGTCATTGAGGACCGCTCCTCCGAGCCCGCGAAGCCGCGCTTTGAGCTCAAGGCAATCCGCGAGTGGTACGACCTGAAAGGTCACCGTCACTTCTTTGTCGTCTTCCACCGGGGCGACAGGTTGGGCTTCGATGCTGATGGGCGCTCGCGGTTTGCCGCCGTTGACGGGCTCGCCGGCTTTGAAATTGGATTTGGGGCCCCTGGAAAATCCAGTGGTGATCGTGAAAACTGTCGCAAGAACGCATAAAAAAAGAAGCTTGGTCATAAGGGGCATAAAGTTCCTTTAAGGACTGACGGTCATATTCCAACCGGAGAGTTCGTGCCCGGATTGGCCACGAACTTCGATCGTATAAACTTCCTGAGCCATGGTGGTGATGGAGAGGGAGGGGCAGCCGCCGAGATCGTCATTGAAATTCATGAGTACCCCGTTGCGGTAAATGAAAAGATCCAACACGTCTTCGGAGCAACTTCCGGGTGAAAGATTGCTGACTGAGAAAACTTTCGTTCCGGCATCTGGTGCAACGTAGCGGTACCAGCGATTGTTCCCGAATTTGTTTTGGAAATAGGAATAGTAAGACCGCTCAGTAACTTCGTGATGGGTCGCGGCGTTTACGCCCGAAACGAGCGGTCGGTAAAGACGCCAGAAGTCCGGCCCCCAGGATTTGCCGTCATAGCGTCTGATTCCCTGGCCTGCGGTGAAATAATTGCCGAGGTCATTATCCACATCCAGCGGGTCCGCAATGTCCCCGGAACCCAGGCAGTTGCCTGCGCAAAGAGCGTTCATCGGCATCTTCAGGACGATTTCCCAGAGGTTGCTCAGGCCATCTGCATCCGAACCATATTGCTGATTATAATAAGCCGAGAATGAAAGAAGCGTGGTGAAACCCGGTGTATTGACCTGGAAATTTTTCAGTACTGAATACAATCTCTCGAAACCGTTGGAGGGAACTGTCGCCCTGTGATTTTCGAAAAGTGTCCACAAAAAATGCTGAACGCTGCTCTCACTGTACAGACCGCGATCATTTCCGGAAGGAGGGGACGAGGGGTCAATCGAGAAGCCCCTCTTTTGGCCGGTGTTGTTGGTGTCGACGTAAATCGGGTCATTGAAGGTCATTGCCGCAACCGCCGTGGCATAGCCTTCGCTGAAAGCGACACGCGGATCCAGCATGTCTCCAGAAACATGATTACCGCCGATTGAATCCGCCCGGAAAAGGGCAAACTCCAGATAATGGCCGTATTCATGCGCAATCACGTGATCGTCGTATTCGTCGGTATCCACGTTTTCTTCACCCAGAATGTAAATATTCGAAGTGCCACTGGCGTCGGTTGTGAAATAAGAAGTTCCGATCTGGCCTCTGTCCACCCTGCCGCTGATGGTGACGTTACTTGGGCTCCAGTTCACATAGAGCAGTGGGAAATATTGGGAAGGATTCGCCTGACAGATCAACTCCATTTCGGAAATCATCGTGTCCAGAATGGCGAATGGAGCAGCAGTTCGATCGATGTAAGCGTTGCTTGAATACTGAATTGCGGCATGAACACTGATTTGGGCCGTGCTCGAGGAATAGGCCCTCGCGGTTTGAGCGGCATAGTAGGCTTTTGAATTCGTGTTATCGACAATGCGAATGTCCCAGTTTGCTCCTGAGCATTGATCCTGGCCGATCCCATCTGCAGCGTAAGCGGTACTTTTGGAGCGGGCGATAACCAATATGTTCGCCGCGCCACAGCCTCCGGGAACGTTCATCGAAAAATTTCCGCTGTCATCGGTCTTGCCTTCGATCAGCACGGCGCCACTCGAATTGACAGCGCGGATCGCAGCGCGCCGGATCGGTCTTGCCTGCTTGCCGGAGTAGTCCAGGCCGATGCCGCCTTCGGCGGCTGAATCAGCCGGAACCCAGTCATAGGTCGCGGTGCCCGAGAGGGTGAAGTAGGTGCCATCCTGGGATGTGCATTCAGGTGCAACCGCAATTGCGGGCGCAGAGGAGGTTGTGGACCTGCATCCCGAAATAGTTAATATCAGGACCGCAATTGCCCAGAGAGATAATGATCGGCGGTGTTGATGCCGTGGGGCCACGTTAAACTTCTCTTTCATTACAATAGTTTTGTGCAACGCATAAGCCATATCGGTACTTTGCGCACTGCGCCGTAATGCCTTAACTTTGTTCTAAATGCTTTGAGAATTTCGAGGAGAAGGGGGAGAAGAAACGGAGATCTTTTGGTCGGTGACAAAAATCGCGCTGTGTCTCAACTGACGCAGTGGACAGCGCGAGTTAATCGTGGATTTCGAGGAGTTCTTTGGCGAGCGCGACGATTTTCTCCTGCGCGGCTTCAATTTCTGAAACGCGTCGGGGGCCGAGCGTCTGAATTTCTTCCTGAAGAATTTTGCCGGTACGTTCTGACAAATTCTGAAAAGCGAAGTCCTTGATTTCCTGGGGCGAATTTCGCAGCGCAAGTGCCAGAATATTCATGGGGATTTTGCTCATGAGTTTTTGGATATCCCAGGTGCTCAGGCGCGTGAGGTCTTCGAACGTGAAGAGATTCTTCTGGATCTCCGCGGCAAGCTTTGGGTCCCGTTGCGCGATGTTCGCCAAAATTCGGGCGCGAGCGGCTGCATCCAGTCCGCTGAGCATATTTGCAGCGGCGCGGACTCCTCCCAGCGGAGATTTTCCAGGTGGTTTCTCATCAACCATAAATGGTATTCTAGCACGGCCCTTGGCCGGGGAATGGAGACAAAATGAAAATTTACAATAGCATTACGGAGCTGGTGGGTCACACGCCTCTTCTGAGATTGCAAAAGATCGCTCAGGGTCTGCCCGCGGAAATTTGGATGAAATTGGAGTTTTTCAATCCACTCGGCTCGGTGAAAGATCGAATCGGTGTCGCCATGCTGGAGGATGCCGAAAAACGCGGCGTTCTGAAGCCCGGAATGAGGGTCATCGAACCTACGAGTGGCAATACGGGAATCGCTCTGGCGTTCGTCTGTGCTGCAAAAGGCTATCGCCTGACTCTGGTCATGCCCGAAACAATGTCGGTCGAAAGACGTACGCTTCTTCTGCTCTTGGGCGCGGAAGTGATTCTCACCCCCGGGCCTCTGGGAATGAAGGGGGCGATTGCCAAGGCGCTGGAATTGAAAGATCTGGATGAGCACTCCTATTTTCCAAGTCAGTTCGATAATCCCGCCAATCCGGAAATCCACCGCCTGACAACCGCGTCAGAAATCTGGGAAGACACAGAGGGTACTCTCGATCTGCTGGTGCTGGGGGTCGGGACCGGTGGAACCCTGACCGGAGTGGGAGAAGCACTCAAAAAGAAGAAACCCTCCTTGCGGATAATAGCAGTCGAACCCGCGGAGTCGCCGGTGATTTCCGGCGGCAAACCCGGACCGCACAGGATCCAGGGAATTGGCGCCGGCTTTGTTCCCGCAAACCTCAAGACCGCGCTGATTGATCATATTGAAAGAATCCCGGCTGAAGAGGCGCTCGCCATGTCACGAAGACTGATACGGGAAGAGGGCATCCCGGCTGGAATCAGCTCGGGTGCCGCAGTGGTGGCTTCCATTCGCCAGGCAATGCTGCCCGACAATGCCGGGAAAAAAATCGTAACCGTTTTGCCGAGCTATACGGAACGGTATCTTTCGACCGATCTGGCCAAGGCCGAAAGAGAAGCCGCAACCCAGCTTCAAGTACAAACACCGAAGGACGAATATCTGAAAAGGTTATCCTAAAGTTTTGTTTTTGACAGTTTTGCTGAACTCGATAACGAAGCGCGGATTGCGAGAGGCGGCATCACAGGAAAGCGTCCCGCCCAAGCGTTCGATGATTTCTCTCGAAATACTCAAACCCATTCCGGTTCCTTTGCCCACGGGTTTGGTCGTGAAGAAGGGCTGGAAAAGCTTCGCTTGGACTTCGGGAGGAATCGCGGGGCCACTGTTGGTGATCGCGAGTTGGATGGTGTCTTCGCTTTCGGCGTTTTCGATATGAATCCAGCGTTCCTCGAGCTCCTCGATTGCGTCCGAAGCATTGTTCAGCAGGTTCACGAGTACCTGGGAAATTTCCGAGGGGCGGCAAAGAACTTTCAAAGTTTCCGGAATAGGATCGATTTTTAGTGTGATTTTGCCGCGTTTGAAGCGGAAAGACGAAAATACCATTGTGTCATCGACAAGTTTTTTCAGAGAAACCATCTGCAACGGGTCCCGGCCCGCGTTGCGTGAGACGGCGCGGAGATTGATGATGATTTTGTTGATCTGATCCACCGAGTTCTGGACGCTGGTCATGCTTTTCTTGATTTGCTGCGGGCTTACTTCGCGGCGGGCCAGGATGTCTTCCGCAAGAAGTTCAATCACTGTGAGCGGGTTATTGATTTCATGGGCAATCCCGCCAGCCATAATGCCGAGTGCGGACAGTTTTTCTGACTGAACCAGGGTCTCCTGTTGATGCTCAAGGTGCTGTTGGGCGTCCAGAAGTTTGCTGCCCATGGTGTTCAGGGCCTCGGAAACAAGAACAATTTCGTGCGGCCCGCTTGCTGGCATGTTGACCAGAAAGTGCCCCCGCCCGATGTGCTGGGTGGCGCTTTCGAGCCGGCGCAGGTGTCTCACGAGGTAAACCGTTAACAGGTAAGTCAATCCCAGCATGAGAAAGGCGGCAAAAACAGCCAGAGAGATCATGGTCGCGCGCAATTCTTTCACATGGGTATCAAGAAGCTGAGTGCCACGAGCGATAATTTGATCTTCCTGGGAAATGAGGCGACTGACTGCGGTACGGGCACTTTCATGCATCCGCAGGATTCTGGTGCGTGACTGAAAATTGGCGGAGAGCGCGAGTTTGTCGAATTTCACGAAGGAGGATTTGACTTCCTGGAGCTCTTTTTTGACCAAGACGGAGCTGCATTCGAGATCCGCGCTGCAGGAGAGCAGGTCTAAAAGCATGTCGAGCTCCTCGAATCGGAGTAGAATTTCAGATCCGGTTGTCGAATCGACTGCTTCATTCCCCAAGATTGCTTCGTAAGATTCGATCAGACGGGTTCTGAGAGATGATCTTAAGCTGGTCAGGGTGTCGCGGATTTCGATAGTCGACGATAGATCCTGCCGGTGACGGTCAATTTCTCCGGAAATCTGAACGGCAGAGCCCGCGATCAGTAGTGCAATCCCGAAAAGGCTCCCGAAGCTCAGGGCGAGCAAGGTTCGGATTCTCATGGCAGTGATTGGGATTTTGACCACGGACTATCTTTTAACCCAGATCGTGTAAAAAACGAAGCGGGGCAGAAAAGAACAGTGAACTAAATAGTATGCGCAAAAATACAGAAAATTTGTCTGTAAGATTAAGCACTTGGGTCGTTACTTTGTTTTGAACTATTCGAGTTTTTCAATCGAGCCTTGGCCGTCTCCGCCCAATTCAAAAACGCTGCGGTAAGTGCCATATCCCTGGTTTGTGCAGGCGGCGCTGAACGTCGCCTCCACCCGCGGATGGGTTCCAGCTCCCTGGACCGAATGAAGGCTGACGCTGTTCATGGTTGCGTTCACGGCCTTGAGCAGAAATCCGTAGTGAGGTATGGCGCCATTTGAGCTCATGAGATTCCGGAAGTAAGTCGTGATATCGAAAGAAACCACTGAGCCACTGACAGAATTGAGGATGGGTGTGAAGCTTGGATCTGTGTCACCCCCCGGGGCGTTCCAGATTCCCTGGGTTGCTGAAAACGGATGTGCCTCGGTCCAGTTCGCCGTCTGCCACCAGGGTTTAGCCAGAAGGTCGAGTTCCAATTTGTTGCTCAATGAGCCATCAGCGTTCTCCTTCACGTCAAAACGCAGGAAGGCGGACTGCAGATTTCCTGCGCTGACAATGTCCTGATTGCAGGTCAAAATCCGCGCAATGATCTCAAGCGGTAAAAAGAAAAATCTAATCAAATCTTCTGCAAGTGACTCCTCCAGCGCACTCTCTAGATCTTCGTTTTTCGAAGGTAGCCGGACTACCGCGCGTTCCTCCAGGGAGGCGCTCTTGGAAATATTCAGATAGGCCAGGGTCGCGTGGTTTGATGAATCACCTGAGCTGATGAAGGTGTCGGTTTCAAGGGGGTAAGTCTTAGTCGTTGTCACTTTCGAGCAGGCGCTCAAAGCCAGGGCGAAAATGGTGGTAAAAAGAATAATGATAGAATTTTTCATGGATTTTCCTGGTTAAAGATGAAATCTGGCTTCAACAGTCACGGCTTGCTTGGTCATCATGTTATCATTCACGTACATCGGAGCCATGTACAGGTACTCAATCGGATCGTCTCCGCGATGAGGATAAACAGCGAAGGCCCTCAACCAGAGTTCGATTCCAGGAAGATCGAAACCGGCGCCTATTGTCGGACGAAATACCGTTTGGCGAGCAATGGAGTACGCAAACTCCTTTGAGGTCACGGCGGTTTTTCCGAAGCTGTAGATGCCAAGCGAGGCTTCCGCAAGAACGAAGGGGAGCCTTACAAGTAAACCGGGAGTGAAAACGTAAGTTCCGGCATGGGCCACCTTTGTGGGCAGGTTTTCCATGTTTGCAATCTGGACCGTGGTCATGCTGATCCAACGCAGAGCGACTGAGGGCAGTAGAATTCCACTCTGTACTGATAATTTTCCTTTCAAGCCAAAGCGCCAGGCTTTGAGATGGGAATCTGCTGTTTCAGAATCCAGCGTGCCATTCGTTTCCATTTCGCCAACGATCTTTAAGTCCGCGATCCCAATCTTCATGACAGGACCCAGGGCCAGGCCGAAAGCCGGTGCCGAGGTGTAACCCAGAGCCGCAGCGTGAATATCCCCAAAGAACTTGGTCTGGCCACCTCCAACGAGGTAATCCACTCCAAAGAGAAAAGGCGCATGAAGATGTTTTTTTTGCAGGCTTCTTGGGAAATGATCAAAATCGCTCACGGGCTGGGTGCCCTGGATGTAAACCGTGGCAGCGCTGTTCTCGGTGGCGCCTAATTCAGGGGCGAAAATCAGAATGAAGAGAGCAGAAATGCCAAGTATCAGTAATTTCATGAGGCGAGTGTAACTACACCCGCCGAGCTTGGCAAGCCAGCCACCCTCTGATCAGGAGGAGTTCGGTCGCGGCATCCAATAGATATATTTTCGAAATTCGCCCTTTTGTGCTGTAGATCACATCCACTGCGCTCAGGGCCAGAGCCTGAGCCGCCGCAAGGGCTTGCAGGTCCTTGGGAACTTTACCGGATCTCGCCGAGCGCAATAGGGCACCCCCGGTGACCGCAAGGAGGGCTCCGACTGTTTTGACGAGCCAATGATCTTCTTTGGGCCCGCTCACCCGCTCAAAACTCTTCATATGCAGGATCGGCCAAATTCCGGTCAGCAGATAGAAGCCGCCCTGGGTCCAAGCGAGTTGTCGAGCAAACGTTTTGTTCCTCATTTCGACAGCGTTTGCATAGCTCGAGCCTTGAAGCGAACGCCCAAGTCTCGTAGACTCTTCTGACATGACAAATCAGAATCATTCTCTAAAACACCGCCGGCCGCTTCAGACCAGAAATACTGCCTGGGCTCATTCAATTGCCCGCTGGCTTCGGGATCGGGGAATTAAACCGAATACCATTTCCGTGATGAGCGCCCTTTATGCATTATTTGCGGGATTGTTTCTCTGGTTGAGCCGCGAAGAACGGTTGGGAATTCCTGCCTGGTGCTTCTTGCTATTTGCCGTCATTGCGATTCAGAAGCGACTGCTCTGCAATCTCTTTGACGGGATGGTCGCCATCGAAGGCGGGCTAAAAACCAAGACCGGGGAGCTCTTCAATGATGTGCCCGATCGCTTTTCGGATATATTCATTCTAGTGGGAGCGGGTTACGCAATCCAGTCTTTCGCCTGGGGGAGTGATCTCGGCTGGCTTGCTGCCACGCTCGCAGTAATGACGGCCTATACACGGCTTCTTGGAGTTTCGACTGGAACTGAATCCTATTTTTCCGGACCGATGGCAAAGCAGCACCGGATGGCAGTGATGACCTTCGCGGCACTTTTTGCGATCGGTGAGCGGCTAGTCGTTCAATCCGACTGGGTTTTGGTTGCCGCACTTGCAGTGATCGCGCTCGGTTCACTGGTCACCATATTCAGGAGACTTGTTCAAATTTCGGCCGAACTGGAAAGTAAGTAGGAGCTATTATGGAAGCAAGCCCAAGTCAGACTTGGCCCATTATTCTGAATTTGATTGCAGCCGCGATCGGTGCGCTCGGGCAGTACCTTTACAAACTTGGCTCCGCGCGCCTGGGAGCGGTGGCAATTCTCAAAAACTGGCCGATCTTTGTCGGGGCTGCACTTTTTTGCGTTGTCATGGTTCTGTTCGTGATTGGCTTCAGGCTTGGCGGCAAGCTCTCAGTCTGTTACCCCGCTTATGCCACTACTTTCATCTGGGGAATGTTGCTAGCGAGCTGGCTCGACGGGGAGAAGATCAACACATTTCAGGTTTCTGGGGTCCTGGCGATTTGCTTTGGTGTGGCTTTGATTGCCTTTGGTCATGCGGGCAGCGTCACCTAAGTCCAATCAGGAATATGGCCTTCTTCCGCAAGAGCGGTGAACCGCTCATTCAGGGCTGTTAAAAACTCCGCCTTGTCGCCCGTCCATTTCAAATGCTCACCAACGAAAACGTCCAGAAAGAACGGAACCAGGAGTGCCTCGCCTCGCGGGAGTGCTTTGCCCAAACCGTGCAGGAAGATGGGTACGATTGGGATTTCCGGGTGCCGCTGTGCAAGGATTGCGATTCCCGACTTGAAGTCGGCCATCTGTTCGGGCCGGCCGCGGGTGCCTTCCGGAAAAAATATGACTATATCATTATTTTTCAGCGCGGCCGAAATCGGAGCGAGAGGATCAGTCCCGGTGCTCTCTTTGGACCGGATGCGGGCGATCGGGATGATTCCCATAATTTGGGTGGAGAACCATTTCAGGAAACGGGTACTGAAGAAATAGTCCTGGGCGGCAACCGGTCGCAGGTGCGGCAGCAGGGAATGGGGGAAGAGACTGATGATCACGGGCGTGTCCAGATGACTATTGTGATTTGCAACCAGAATAGCGGGCCCACTTTCCGGGAGCCTTGAACGGTTTCGGACATTCAGGCCCATGATGATCGTAAGAAACGGCCGGATGAACGCTGCAAAAAAAAGCCAACGCAGAAGCTTATTCATATTCAGTAGTAAAAATATTTCAGGAGGTGAAAAAATACCGGCGCCGTATAGGTGAGGCTGTCCAGACGGTCCAGGACTCCCCCATGGCCCGGCAGGGTGTTACCACTGTCTTTCACGCCAATATCCCGTTTGATCGCTGAGATGGAAACATCTCCGAAGAAGCCGCAAAGTGAAATCGCGAGACCAAAGAGCACCGCCGTATGCGGCTGAAGCGGCGTGAGGTAGGGCGCCATGAGCCAGGAGAGCAGCATGGAGGTCGCGATTCCGCCCAGAAGGCCTTCCACTGTTTTGTTCGGGCTGACCTTGGGAATGACTTTATGTTTGCCGAAAAGCTTGCCCCAGATGAACTGGGCGATGTCGTTCAGCTCAGTCAGGAGGACGAGATAGAGGACCAGGCCCGCACCCTGACCTGCAGGATTGCGTCCTGGGTCCAGATTCAGCAGAAAGGCCATGTGACTGAGCGCGAAGACAGTCATCATAAGACCCCAGTGCAGCGTGCTGACGGCCTTCAGGAAATCCTTGGTTTCACCGATCAAGACCATTCGCAGTGGGAGGAATAAAAATGCATAAACCGGGATGAAAATCAGGAACATCGTATACCAGTCGACGTAGATCCAGAAGTACTGCACGCTAATGGCGAAGTAGCCCCAGAAGATCACGCGTCGATCCGCCCGCCGAGTGGGGATCATGGACAGGTATTCTTTAAGAGCGAGGAAACTGATGAAGGCGAAAAATACCAGCGAAACCACCCGACTGAAAATCAATGCCCCCAAAAGTGATGCGGCAATGACCCACCAGGTTCGGATTCTCAGGCGGATTTCCTTCAGGCTCTTTTCAGAAATTAAATGGGAGACCAGGGTCAGTATGAGTTCGGACATCAAGAGAAGCCCGAAGATGACGCCAATAGCCCAACGAACGCTTGTAGTTAAATGAGTATAGTCGAACATATGTGAATTTTAAGTCGGTAAGCTGCGATGTAAAGGGATTCTTGCCGTCGTGACAGTATTCCGCCCCAAATGTCACCTCCAGTTGTGGAGCACCCACCTGTTTTACGGCAAAACAGAGTCATCAAGAGGTGCTTATGTGGAACTCAATAGCCGACAAAATTTTCTCATTTTATCTTAAGGAACGCTGGAATTCTCTGATGCAGGATCAAAACGATCCTGTGAACGCCCAGGAACGAGCCTATGGCCGATTGCGCGCGAAGCTTGCAGGAACGCACATTTTCCGCATAACGAACTTGGAAACTGCTTTTGATTATCGCGAGTTCACTGAAACAGCTCTCGAGCGTACTTATGACGATTTCAAACTCATGGTGGATCTGACGCTCGAAAGCAACTGCCGCAACGTTCTCTTCAGGGGTCGCCCGAGCTACGTCGGCCTGAGCAGTGGAACCACCGGTCATAACAGCAAAAAAATCATTTTCAACAAGGGAATGGAGAAGGCCTTCGAAAGCTACCAGCTGTCGGTGGCAACCATACTCAAGCAATGCGCTGACTACAGCTTCCTATCAGAGGATCGTCTGACCTGGGGTTCTTCTCCTCTGGTTGAAAAAACAGATACCGGTGTCCCCTGCGGCTATGTCTCTGGATTCCTGGCCACCCACGCACATCCTTTGAGTAAATCGCGGAGCCTGCCGAGTCTGGAAATCACTTCGATCGAAGATATGGACGAGAAGATCCGGCGTGCCGGCGCTCAGGCCCGAAACACAGATTTGCATCTCATTTCGGGAGTGCCGAGCTACATTGTTCATTTTCTGGAGGAGTTGCGAAAAATGTGGGGGATCGAAAACTTCCATGCCATCTGGCCCAACCTCAAGGTCATCGTTTATTCCGGCACTGGTATCGATTCCTATCGTCACCAGCTTCAGGCCCTTCTCGGTCACCCCATCCAATTTATTGGCTGCTATATTTCCACCGAGGGGCCTTTCGGTTATGAAATTCCAGCCCTGAATGGAGGAGAAAGCGGAGTATACTCCTTCCATTATGGCGATCTCGTTTACACGTTTCGCCATAGCGGTGATTCCGAGCACGCGCAAAAACATTTTTTGACTGTCGGCGACTTGAAGGAAGGCGATGAGGTCGAGCTATTCATCACGTCACCGAACGGACTTGTGAACTATCGCACGGGCGACTGCCTCAAAATCCGGTCGACGGCTCCGCTGCTGTTTGAAATCATTGGTCGCGTTGGGCATGGTGTGAATGTCGCGGCTGAGAAGGTCACGCTCTCGCAATTGAACAAAGCGGCGGCTCGCCTGAACCAGGAAAATAGTCTTGGACTTCGGCACTTCTTTGTTCTTCCTGGTCAAAGCGCCAGTTCTAAGCCCTGCTACGAATGGATTCTGCTTGCTGATCGCCCGGGGGCTCTTGACCCCGAGATAATCCAAGAGTTCCTGGATCAGGCTTTGATGGAACTGAATAGCGATTATCGAGAAAACCGGTTGGATTTCGGTTTTCTCGATGTACCCACAATCCAAGTGCTCTCATCGGAACTCGCCAGCCAGTATTTCGAAAAGGCCAGTCATCGCGGCCAGCTCAAAATGAAGGTAGCTTTCGATTCGCGTGAGAAGTTCCAAGCCTTCCTCAATGATCTGGAGCTGGATGCGACTGTCTTGAACCAGGGCTGGGCCGTGGCGGAGGCTGTATGACGCAGATTTGTGCGGGACTCTTGATGGGTTTCTTTCTTTCAATGATTCCAGGCCCCGCTGGCACAATCATCCTGCAGCAGGCCCTGGCAAAGCACCGAGTGGCAGCTCGTGCATCGGTTTTCGCCATGCTCATGGCGGACCTGATCATCTTTCTGGTTTCTGCATATGCCATCGGCTTTTTTTCAAGCATCACGGCGTCTTCCTATTTCAAAATTTCAGCTGGTTTGTTCTTTCTCGTATTTGCCGTCAGAGCTTGGGTTCGTCTGAATTTCAAGGTGGATCTGGCAGATGGCAGCTCCACGTTTATTCTCACGCTAATCAATCCTGCCGCGTGGATCGGAGCAGTTGCCTTTCTTGGGCTCGGATTGCCCCCGGTGACCTCTATTGCCGGGCTCGAACTCGGATGCGCGCTTTGGTTTGTTTTGCTGATTCGGTTTGCGCCGATGCTTGCAAAAGCGCAACGTCGGATTCTCGAAAAAACAGCGATTGTAATGGTGGGCTTGTTGGGGATCTATTTCGTGGTCCAACCCGCTGTGGCTGCTGAGGCACCGTTTGAGTGCCGTGAAGTTTTGAGAGTGAATCAAAGCGTGAGAAAGGACTGTTCGGTCACGACCGATCTCGGAACCAAGGTCCTTCATGTGCTGGAGTTACGGGGAGATTTTGCGCAGATCTCATACGACCAGGGCTACCTTCTCGCCGAACAGGTGGAGGGGGGGATTTTGTCGGAAACTCTCTCGCGCATCGAAAAGGGACTTGGGAATTCCCCTCTGAAAAACGCGATATTTGAGTGCTACCTGCGCCGGATCAAGAATTCAGTGAGCAAGGAGTTCCTGCGAGGGGTGAAAGGCCTCAGTCGCGGTGTGACTGACCGGTACCGGGAGCTGGGCTTGAAACGAAAGTACACGGATGAGGAAGTTCTGGCGGCCTCTCTTGGGGTTGAGCTGTCCAATGTCGCGGAAGGCCTGAGCCGGAATATGGAAGAAGATCCGGGTCAGACGCTTGCGAACTTCACCGCAAGCTGTGGTCTGACTCTTCCCTTGGAGGGCGCGATGGATCTAATCAAGGGCGTCGCGCAGGTTTCTCTTAAGCTGAAGCGCGGCTGTCTGGGTTTCATCGTGTCGGGTGAACTGACCGGCGGAAATGGAATGTATCATGCGCGAAATCTCGACGCGGATTTGATGAAGAGCTGGAATTCCGCACCGACACTTTTCCTGATCGAAGAACCGGGTTTCCTCAGGTACTCGGCGATGGCCAGCGCCGGGGATGTATATCCGGGTGGTGTGAGTGGTTTGAATGAAAACGGTCTTTCAGTTTCTTTGCATCAGATGTCCACTCAAAAGTACCGCTCCCATTTCCTGGGTCGACGGGGGGTGATGGCTCCCTATTTACAACAGAGAATTCTGCGCGAAGCGCGTAATCTGGACGAGGCGATTCAACTGATTTCTTCCACGGGACATTTCGGAGCTTGGACTTCTCTGGTCGCCGATGCTCGAACGGGGGAGGTGGCGTCAGTGGAATTTTCAGGAAAGCGGGTGCAGGTTGCCCGCAGAGTTCAAAATGAAGCCTTGGGACAGACGAACCACTTCCTGGGCTCTGAGATGAATGAGCAGTTCTTTACGTACAACTACAATAAGCAGCTTGAGTCCGAGTCGCGTCTTCAGGTGATTGACTCTGAGCTCGCATTGGCGCTTGAACTAAAACGAACTCAAAATCGCGTAGTAGAAATCGACTGGGTGGTGGACCATCTGGCCGGACATCAGGACGCGTTTGAGGGCTTCAGAAGTTTCGGGCGCACAGCGACGAAGGCCTACACGGTGATGTCAACAGTCGTGAACGGAGCAAGAAACGAAGTCTGGCTGACGCTCGGTGAACGACTTCCTGCTTCGCACAGCAATTTCGTGGGATTCAGGGTTGATTGGACTCAACTGCAGGCTATTCCACTTCAAACGACGCGGGTGAGTCGCTTTGATTCAATGCCGAACTGGGAGAGGTCTCTCGGTAAATACGTGCAGGCCTTCGTGGAGTATGAAGAGGGTAGGAATGATCAAGCCGTCTCTGAATTGTCTGAGGCGATTCGACTGGCGTCTCTCGATTACGTCACCGAATACCCTTATTACTACATGCGTGCCCGGGTTCTGGGTGAGCTGAATCAGTGGCAGGAGGCTTCAAAGGATTGGGAGTTTCTCTGGTCGAATCGCGAAGAGCTGCACCAGTATGGCAAGGCACTGGTTGGGCTCTTCTCCTCTATTGCTGGACGTGAACTCGCACCCCAAATTAAAGCCCACCGGCTGGATACGAGTGCATGGCTCTTGACGGATTTGCAGGGCAAAACTCCGCACTTTGATCTTGAGAAAAAATTAGAAATGATTCGTGAACTTCAGGACGGGAAAACTCCTAAACTTCCCGCTGTGGAGTTTGTCACGGTCGAATAAGGGATTTCAAGGTGTAGCTCAGGAATTTGAGGAAGTCTTCTTTGGAGGTGGTCTTGCGTATTCCCCCAAAGACCCAGCGGTGAGCGAGTCCGAGTCTCACGCCGAGTAAAACTTCCGAAACCAGCCTGGCCTGAGCTGGAAGAAGGCGGGTGCCGATGCGAACGCTTTCGGCCTGTGTCCTTATGTAATGGTCTTCGAGAGATTTGATTTTCTGACCAAGCAGGTTCCCGGTGCCCCGATAGCGAAAGTAGACCTCCATCGCCCAGGGAAACTCAACTGCTGCGTCGAGGAACTGCGAGTAGCCGGCCATGGTTTCCTTGACCCAGAGATTGCGATTGCTGGCGTGTGAGATCATTTCGGTCTTGGCCCAGGTGACTGCGAAGGTTTCGGTCATGAAGTCGAGCAAGGCCTGATCTGATGCACCGAAATATTTATACAGCCAGGCTCGCGAAACCCCGCTCGCCTTCGCGACACTTGAAAATGTAATGCCCGACAGCCCTTGCACGCTGAGCACCTTCATAGTGCCTTCGGCGACCTGCTGCATTTTCTCGGCTTTGGTGGATACAGGAGCTTTGAGCATAATTTAGTCGATACTAGCATATTGGCACCAGGCCGGTACAGCGCTGGGAATATCGATCGAATAAATCGCATGCTTCCGCATCTGAGAACCGATGTTTACGGGCGAAATCGCACTCCCGCCCGAAGCTATCGCAAGCTTTCCGAAAGCCTCGCGTCGTTGATTGCCTGCTGGCACTAGCGCATCAGATCTTTTATGTCTTCTTTCGTTAATTCCCGCGGAACCTGGTTGATGCTGTGAAAGTTAGAACCAAAGATTGCTGATGTGCCCAACCATGATTGGTGGTCTACATCCACATAGCCGTACAGGTCAAAATCATTTCCGATCGGCTGGGTACCTTTGATTTCAACGACCGGATAAGGAAGCATGCTTGGCGCCCCATTAGGGAGCAGTTGAGTCCGCTGCAGCCACCGCAACAGCGCGCCGATTTTTCTGATTCACTACTGAGCGGCGGCAAGTAGCGCGGCGGACGCGATTTCCGAAAAAGTTGCGGACATAAAAGAGTCCTTCAATGGCCACGAACAACATCGAACAGCTCTTCGAATTCGTGAAACAGGCGGAGTAAATGACAAGCTATTTAGATTTTAAAGAAATCAATTCCCAAGCAGAAGACCGTTTCGTCTTTCGAGGGTTGGATGATATCTTCTCGCTTTTCAAGGAATTCCAATATCATGGCGCGAATTCGCGCAGCATCCCTTTAAGCGGGCCCTGGACCCCCGGCAAACCGGGAAAATGGGACCCCATTGAAACCGGCGCTTCCATGCGATATGGAGGTTATGGCGACTTTCGGCGACCTCAGACGATGAAAATGTGCTGATTTTGGCCGAATTTGTGCGTGTTTCTGAAATTCGTGGTTGGACAATGCACTGAACTCCGTTCTTGTGCAGATTTACTGGCGGTCATCAAAGCTATCGGTGATAATCTATATTGTGGGGGTGGCCGAAGTCATCTATCCCCTGAAGGAGGGAATAGGTATGCGTGAATTGTTTCGAGTATTGTCGATCGCTGTTTGCTTGCTTCCAGTTGTATCCATAGCAGATGAGCTTGTTGGCCCGTTACTCGCGCCGGGTGTTGTTGCCCCTTCTGGAACAAGAACGCGCACGATTCCCGGTCAAAATGTGGGATGGGGTCTAATAGCTCCTTCGATTGAAGTCCCGGACGGCGGTGCTCAGGACACGCCCCCGCTGCTGCCACATCTAGCGGTCGTTACGAATAGAGGAAAGTTTCGAGTTCATTCTTGGATGTCGGCTCCGTTTACGTCTCTTTCCAAAACAGAACAGAATTGCATCAAGAAACAGTACTACGAATTTAGGGCTGCAAACCTTCGGCTCGTATATGCACTTGAGGTTAACATTCGATCGAAAATATCCACTAATCTCAAATTGAATGGACTCAAGGTTGCTGTGTCCATTGGCAAGGCGAATAATACGTGCCTGATCGTTTCGAAAAAAATGATCAGCAATAAAGTGGCTTCTGCAGAAGAAGCAGAAAGTCTTGATCAACCTCGTATCTCCGACTCCAAGATCAAGCAAATCGAGGAGAGGGGTCTTACCTTACCGAAGAACGTGCACTCCGGCTCAAAAGCAGCAACGGCGCGCTAGCGCTGCGCAAAAGCACATTGCTCAGCAAAGATGTTGATCTATAGTGTGTCACTTTGTTGACGCACCCGCCGCGCTAAAGCTTTACAACCCAAATCCGCGGAATGAATAATTCTGAAATTCCTACATAGCTGCATTGAAAGCCTGTGACCCTTCAAATTCGAAGTTTACCATAAAACCGTGCAATTTTGCAGTCTTGCGAAAAGAGAAATTTGTTTAAAAATGAGAAATGTCCTCGATTCTGCGGCTAATTTTAGATGTAATTGTTCTGATGGCGCGGCTCTCAAGCCCCAATGGCAAGAGCTTGCTTATAGCTGAGCATCTTTTGGTCAGGCAGCAACTTCTGATGTTACGACGGAAAAGCTCAAAGGCTCCGCGATTATCTCTGCGCGATCGACTGGTCTTCGCGGTCGCAGCGCTTTTCATTCGCTCTTCGCGATTACCGAAGCTGTCCGTTGTTGTCGCCCATTCAACATTGCTCAAGCTATATAAGGCTTTGGTGAACCGAAAGTATTCCATCTTGTTCGGAAATAAGAGTAGGAAACCCGGACCAAAAGGTCCGAGCCAAGAGGTGATCAAGCTCATTGTCGAAATTAAAACGAAGAACCCTCGATACGGTGTTCAAAAAATCGCACTATTGACCTCGCAGCTCCTGGGCCAAACCATCGACGAACAGCTCGTCAGAAGAATCCTTCGCAAGCACTACTTCACTCCACTCGGTCCTGGACCGTCGTGGCTGAGCAAGATTGGCATCGCCAAAAATGCACTCTGGTCCATGGATCTGTTTCGTTGCGAGTCCATTCTGCTTCAGACTTATTGGGTGATGGTCGTGATCGATCAATACACACGCCAGATCGTTGGATTTGAGGTTTGCCGTGGGGCTTTGATTGGTGAAGATGTCTGCCGGATGTTCGCGAGTATCCAACATTCAAACGGCACTTCGCGCCATCTCAGCACTGACCACGATCCGCTGTTTCGGTATCATCCCTGGAGGGCAAACTTGAGAATCCTGGGAATCGATGAGATCAAAACGATTCCAGAAGCGCCTTGGTCGCACCCATTTATTGAGCGCGCTATTGGAACTGTGCGAAGAGAGTATTTGGACGACACGCTTTTCTGGGGCGAACACGATTTAAAAAAGCGTCTTGACGAATTTGCATCGTACTACAATCAAGCACGAGTTCACATGTCCCTCGCTGGCAAGACTCCGCTAGGTATGTCCGGTGTGAGTGTGGTCCGTCCCATCGATCTCAAAAACTATACTTGGAAGTCCTACTGCGGCGGTCGCTTTTCAGTCCCGGTTGCAGCTTGAATTTGGAATTTGAAGGATCTCAGGTGCGAATTGCGAGAAAGCACCGGACATTTAACCGGTGTCTACAATGCCTAATGACGAGCACATACCATTGTTCGCGTTTGTAAAACGCCCTGGGGGTCAAACAGAGCCCGTCAGAGCCCTGACTTAATGCTACAGATTTGCGCCCAATGTTCCGAAATATATAGGGAATGCCCTATAGAAATCGAGTCATTCAACAGTTTTTGATTTTTTCGCTCCGGCCCCGCAGGCACAGA
Source organism: Bdellovibrionales bacterium GWA1_52_35 (assembly GCA_001769805.1). GTDB lineage: Bacteria > Bdellovibrionota > UBA1018 > UBA1018 > UBA1018 > GWA1-52-35. The sequence goes on along the minus strand of MEPO01000011.1, from coordinate 4,415 downwards.
AAACGCTTAGAGGTGTCCCCAATCGCACTGATATTTCTTATGTCCATACCGATTTGTTCGATAGGAGCGTTTGGAAGTGAAGCGACCGACACACAAATAATCCGTGATTTGAATGCAAAACTTTCAATGGATCTTTCAGTTATCACCGGTTCCACAAATCGCTGTTCAGATGACACTTCGGAAATCTTACCAAGGCGCGGCAGATGTCTTGGGGAGACACCTGCCAACGTTACCACCAAGTGTTTCAAACGGAACGGTGACTACTCCATCCCTGACAACGCACCTGTCGGAGCGGTGTTTGTATCGGATGCTGTAGCACCTACCTATTTGCTGGATTTTGTGCGTACTGTAAATGAGTCAGCGCCGCTCGCCAAAATTAACGTACTTTCTGACGACCGAGAAGCAACTCTTAGTGTTCTGAAACGGCTGTCGAACTATTCCCAAATAAGAGACCAAATCAATCTGATCCCAGTGCGTACGTTTGCGTCAAGCAAGTGGCCGCAAGATGCATTTCAAGTTGTCCGAACCTCCCGTGGCTATAAGTTATTGGGTCTTGACCCAAGATCAGGCAATCGTATCGCGTCTGCGATAGCCGCCTATTGTGAAGATCTGTCCGCAGAGTCCATCACAATTATTTCAGAAAATAACCCAGATCATGGCGGCAATATTGAAGCGCTGCCGAATGGAGATTTTCTCATTTCAGGAGAAACTTCGCCCGGTTTAGCCAATTATTTGGCAGATTTGAGCGGATCAGCACCAGTTCTCGCAATTGCTGGATTTTTGCAGGTCGGACACGTAGACGAAATGTTCACTGTAATTGGAGTACCTGGGCGGCCGGCACCCTGTAACTATGCACTCGTTTTCGCCTCCCCTCGGCTTGCAATCGATCAGCTGGGCAGGAACCGCAACGATCCTTTGATATCCCTGCCGTGGAGTACTTCTGTGCCTTCGAAACCTTCAGTGAATGATGTCTTTACTACTCAAATCACCGTTAAATATAACGAAGGAAACTGGATGAAGGGAAATTCGACATCATCATTGGAAGATCAGCTGACCTCAGCTGGCTTGTCCATCAAACAGCTTGGACTCTCAAAACATTCATCTGGCGGCGGGTTCCCAGCTTATGTATTCAAAGGAACCTATGCAGACTTTAACGTAAAACTGGCCCAAGTTATCATCGATCATAATCGCGCGATTATAATTGCACGGCTTCGAAAATGGGAGCAGGAAAATAAATGCAATTCGCCACCTTTGATAGCGGAGTTGCCTACTCTTTGGAACGAACAACGAAAGCCGCTATTTCCCAATCCTGTTAACGGAGTTTCATTGGGAAATAGATTTATAATGCCAGAGCCCCACAATCCTTCACTGAAACAATTGATCATTCGTCAACTTGACAGTATCGGCGTAGCACCCGTCTTCATCGACAACTATGATACCTATCATCAGCTCGGTGGCGAGGTTCATTGCAGCTCAAACGTCGTTCGTTTATGTAAGCCGTAGGGGGCAAGAGCGTCTTTGCGTCCGTCATGAGCAGCCATAAACTCGTGCAATTTTGGCCACGTGTGCCGCGGCCAGCAAGTATTCCGAATAGCTTCCCCAACAACCGTCGACGTTTGGCCTAAATCCACTCGGGAGCAATGACAAAGAAAGGTCATGATTTCGACAAAATACCTTCACTTCCCCCCGTCGACATAGACCTATAATGAAATCCAGCACCTATGCTCCAAACATTAGGTTTAGAGCGGGTTGTGCAACGGGTTGAATTCAACGATAATCGATCCATGATCGTAGCTATCCTAATTTTGGTACCCCTACTTATATTTTCCTTATTCTTATTTATAAGACGTTCTCCCACAACAACAAGGAAACGAGGTTTGTTGCTTTACAATGTTGCCGTGATTTTGGCTGCAATCTCTTGGTCATGCGTTGATTCGTGGTTGTTACGCTCGAAGATGGGAGTTGATATTGGTTGGTGGTGGGTCGTTGCATTCATCAGAGGAAGCTCAATAATTGTAACTGTATTGTTGATAATGGGATTAACTCGAAACCTACTCGTCTTTCAAAAATAGGCCATTGCTGATTTATGTTTTTTAACCACTTCGATGATTCCGGATAAATCGGAAATTTTTTCGCTGACTTCGTGATGGCCGTGCAGGAGCCGCGATCGGAATCGCTCATTCAAATTGGCAGGGTGTTCGAAATGGCGGGCACGAAAGAATTATCGGCCACCGCGAGCCAGACGGCGACGTCATAAGCCAGCTATGATTGCCGATGGATTCGGTGCGGGGCCGATGGCTCGCGCTGAATATCAGAAACCATTGAGCGCAGCCGAAACCCAGCGGCACCTATGAATGGCTTTCCGCCGGAACCAAAAACCACAGCCGCGATTTCGAATCCAAACGTACCGGCTCAATAGCCATTGAACATTGCCGGCAGGTTTCGGTACCCGTCCTCACACCAAAATGCGGATCTCGAAACCAGTTTACCAAGTACGGCATTGCATCGCCGATGGGCTGAGCCATCGACACAAGCCCAAAAACCAGTACCCCCGGACCGATGTCATCCGGTGCCGAGACCTTTGGCTTTCGTCTCTCGCAAATGCCAGAGTCCGGAGGGGGTAATCGAAAATCCTCGTCTTTTCGGCCAATATGGCGATCTGTATAGGAAATCAGCGCAGTCCTGACGGCAAGCCCTGGGGTCTTGGATTTAGTTTCCGGTCAACATCCCATTCCTTGGGCAGCGAACGCTTAAGATTAGTGAGAGAAACGACGATAAGCCCTGAGAAGCGCAAAGTTATTCTCAAACCCATGTGCAGACCTCGAGGATGATTCCGTAATGCGAAAATGCCATTTCTTGGCAATTTATGAAATTATCGCCGTCCTCTTGGCGTTAACCCCTCAGAGTTACGCCGAGGACTGCCTTAACTCTGCCGATCATACCCTTGCAGATAGTCTAAAGCCCCTGATTCGAGCCATTGGGAAACAGAATCTTTCCCATCGTGGGTACATCAGCCCTGACGAATACCGGAATTTTGACTCCAAGATTCTTGCTGAGCTTCTAGTGAGCCGACTCGAAAAGGAGTGCGACCCGATCCGCGAATCAAAAAGTCCGGGAACAAAAATTTGGGACCACACTGAAGTAATGATGCTCGTCCCGTCCGAGGTGATGGACTCGATTGCAAAATATGGATTCAAAAATCAACACCTCACCCGCTCCACAAAAGGAATTACTGCTTTTGATAGCCGATTCCTAGGAGAACAAGAACTAGCAGGGCTACGTCTGAGTTACAGCGACAAGGGACGCGAGCTTTTGCCTAAGTCAGCGCTCTTGCGCTTCACGGATCAGCAGCACGGCGGGGATGACTTTCCGTTTTGGTACGGAGATGTCATCGTAGTCTTCAAAGATGAAGTAAAGAAAAGAATGACATGGACCCGTGAAGATAGTCTCTCCAGTGCAATGATGGCTTCAGCTGGAAACTATATTTCGTTCGAGCATGCCTCGGGCGAATCCTATTCAACCAAGTCCTGGTTTCCAGGACGAACCCTTGGTTTTCATGAGAGTTCAACACCGAGTTTTAAATGCCAAGGTTACTGCGAAGCGCAAATTTGGGGCGAGCTTGGCCTCGATGACGTGACCTATATCATGATGAAACCCGGAGCAAAAGCTGGTGACCTTTTAGCAAAGACTGGGATTCCGATTTACACGTACTCAACACCAGGCGGCGAAAATTCCTATCCACCTCAGCCAGCGAAGCTGAAGCGCGAAAATTTAATCTATGGCGGCGACACACAGAAACAGGAACGGTTTTTTGGTAAAGAGAGAGCCAAAACTCAGGCAAACGAACCCTCGCCAGCACTGCGCAATATCCAGGAGAGCAAGCGGATTTCAGCTCTATCCGACTCTCAGTTAATAGAGCAGATCAAAAGTACGGGCAACTACGATCGACTCCTGAGTGTCTCTGAACTAGCACTCAGAAACTCGCCAACGTCTCGTAGGTCATTGCTTGCACTTACAAAAGATGGCTCCAAGGAAATTCGAGCGCAAGCCATCTTTGGCCTTTCTCAGTTTGATGACGAAGAGGCCAAGACGGCAATTCTTGCGGGACTTAGCGATCCCGAGCCTGCTGTGAGGGCCATTTCGATGACCATTGCTGCTGACCGCCGCAATGATCCGTCCATAAGGGCCCGGCTTGATATGCTTGCCACCGATGAGAACCCGAATGTCCGCGAATGGTACGGCCGATTGTTCAAGCTGAACCGCTCGTGTTCAGAATAGCAGTTTAAAATCGTCGCTCGAAATTCACTTCGATATTTCCGGCGAAATCGAAAAATTTCGCGCTGACTTCGTGATGGCCTCGCTGGAGCCGTGATCGGAAACGCTCATTCACTTTAGCGGGGTGTTCGGAAAAGGTA
>MEPO01000010.1 GCA_001769805.1 Bdellovibrionales bacterium GWA1_52_35 | reverse complement strand
TTCCTTTCGCTAAAATTAAGTGTAAGCAACTCAATTCTAGCAAAATCGCTCATGCCCCCTGTTTTGACGGAGAGCCTCAGCTATCAGCTCAAATCTTGAAATGACTCCGGAAGAACGGATCGAAGCGCACGAAAACGCACGACAACTCATGGCGGATTTGAGCGCTGCGGGAAAGGAGCTGCGTGCAGCAGAATCTCAAGACACTCCTAGATCTGCATCCCGTACATCGGATGAACCCTAGGGCGCTGCATTCGTTTCTCGAATATCCGAGTGAAATTCGGGGCACAAACAATATCTTTTTAAAGTCAGATTTGGGCGTGCTCGACATTCTTCAGAAGCACCGCCCGCGGGGGATTTTTCTGAAATCAAAAGCAGATCAGTCGAGATCGCTCTTTATGGACATAAGTGCCGCGTCATCTCAGTTGATGATCTGATCACTATCAAAGAATCGATGAATCGCCCAAAGGACCAGCAAGCAGTGCAGGAACTGAAAATAATCCGGAAAAGCACCCAATCGTAAAACCTTCAAGTGTCAGATTTAAAAAATTCATTCAAGCCGGCTTTAGGAATTCGCTAAAACCTCCGAAAAGTACTTGGGATACCATGTCCACGAAGATACTAGTAAAATACCTTCTCGCTTCGCTTCTGGGTCCTCTTGGGACTGCGGCGCTAGTGTCTATTTTCTCCGCGGCGGCCTTGGCGGACGGATGTCCGGAAGCATTAAAACGCGTGCTCATCTCCAATGTAGAACCACCGACGGTCCTCCTTCAGGCACGCTCGATCGTTTCCAGACAAGAAGCTCTCATTGACCGCCTTTATCCCACGACGGGTTTTCTGGGCCGCGAGCAGTATCTGTCTGCCGTCAAGAAGGCCAACGACCCCACGATGAACTTCTTGGTCGAAATGCTCCAAAAGGAGGATGTCGAGATTGTGATCCACAGGGCCTCGCGCAATCGGCAGAGAATTCTCGAATCCGGTTTCAAGAACCAACATGAGGTCCTCACCTCGCGGGGGCATCTTGATATCGATGACCGGAATCTCGCCGAGGCTGGACTCCTGGGAGAGGCACTGGAAAATTACGGTGCCAGGCCTTCCGCACTCAAACCCAAATCCGCCTACCTTCGCCCCAACGCCGCAAGCAAACTGTCGCAGGAGTCCGCCGTCGGCTCCACGGACTGGTACGGGGATGACGGCTGGATCCTGGATATCGACAAGATTCGCGATCGTATCACCTGGACGCCGACGGATTCCTTCAACAGATTCAAGTCCAATACCGACATCATCGGCAAGGGGAATCCAGCGCCGCTTCGTGCGCCGAACGCTTGGGATCAGATCTTCCTGCCCTGGCGGGACCGCGAGCTCCTGGCTCCGTATTTACACCCCGGAGCCCTGCGCCGGCCGTTGCAGGACACAACCAAGGCAGGCGATTTTGGTGTTTGGCTCGAGTCCGTTTCGACCGGGTATCACCCTCCTGTTTCCCTCAAACGGTCTTGGCGAGATGACGGGAGCGCCTATGTCGAAGTCCAGCTTTGGGGCGCAGGGGACCCCCTGGATATCGTAAAGGCTTTTGAGTACCGGATGGAGGAGCCCGATCCAAAATTTCTTTCCGAACTGAAAAGACGTGGCATTAAAGTGTACGATCGGCGAAATTTTCGCACGAGCAACGGCGATTATTTAAAGGAAAGCGGCGCGTTCAAGGACCTGCCTAAGAATTGATTCTCGCGGAAGAACGGATCGAAGCGCACGAGAACGCACGACAACTCATGGCGGATTTGCGGCTGCCGTTCACGGCTAGGCTGTGCCGCTATTACTGAAACATAAGTCACAAATTGCGAGAAGTTCTGAAAGAGCTCTATCAATTGATTCGAAGATTTTAAAATATTTATTTATGCCAAAACCCGATTCTGCCGAAGTGATTATGGGACTATGCGCCTTTTAAATACCCTTATCCTATCTTGCGCTCTCAGCATCGGATCCTTCGGGGTAGCACACGCGGTTCCTGGCGCCCAGGCCGAAGCACCAGGCAAGGTGCTGAGACTCTGGGGCACAGTGGCCAGCGCCGGGCACTCCGTGATTGCGACCTGTCTGGAAATTTCGCTCGACTCGATAGAGCCGGCAGAACCCAAGGAAGTTCCTATTTCCGTCTGCCTCGGGGAACTTCCAGTACATTATGCCTGGAAGACGAATACGGATAAGGTCTGCGCCGCCTACACACAAGAAAACGTCTATATCCAGGACGCGGACAAAAAGAATTGCTCCATCCAGAAGGCACGCAAATCCAACTGTGCGACCTGCGGGACGGGGACCGGGCTTGAGAATCATGGTCTCAAAAATCTTTCCGAGCGAATTCTTTTGGCTGATGAGGGCGGCGGGACAAGCGGTGGGGGCGATAAGGATGGTTTGGCTGCAGCGACTCGTACCCTTTCGGCGGTGACCAAAGCAATCAAACTCTCCTCGAAGATTTACACGGAAGACCATAAAAACAAGCTCGCCAACATCGCCGATAAACTGAGAGTCGTGGTCGTGGATCGCGAACTCTCCGTACAGACAGGCAAAGAGATCCAAAACAGCACCGCGGCAAGTCTCTGGAAGGAGAACACCCCTGTAGCCCTTCTGCAGCGTTCGAGCTGGAACGGCATCGAGAAGGCAATCGACCGCGAGGCTTTGCTTCACCATGAACTGTGTGTATTGGCCGGTATCGAATCGACCGGCGACTATCGGCAGACAAACAAGTACAAGGAGTTCCGACAGAATAGCTGGAAATTTCGCGGCCAAATGACTCAGATCTGTTCCGTCTCGCTCTTCAAGGCCACAAAAACCCCTTCAGGCAAGGTCATACCGGGAGAACCCGCGGGAAATGCCGCAATTGTCATGGATTGGATGGGCGTGAAAAGCGGGGCAGCCAAACTCGGAAACATCAGTAAAAAGCGGGATATCAAAGTCACCTACGTTATCAGTTCGAGCGGCTACTTGCGGTTGAAGATCGTTGAAGCTGACCGGGACGATAAAGTGCGTTTCGTTGTTTTAAGTAATGCAAAAACTCTTCTGGAAGAGTCAGTTTTGATCGATCCCTACGGTGATGAACTTTATCCTGGCACGGGAACAAAAAACGTCATGTTCGGGGATCATTTCCTCAACGTCGCTTGTACGAGCGAATGAGTTTCAGATCCTATTTTCCGACCTCGTAAAAATCCAGGGACATGCTGTAGACTGCTTCGTCGCCGGACTCCTTGAGGATCGGCTCGGTTTTTTGGATCATATCAAGAATAAGAGCCTTGACCCGGTCCGCGTCTTTTCTGGAAACGCTGAGCACCAACGAGTAACGAAGGTCGTCGGTCTTGGGATTCGATAAGGAGTCCAGGGCACGGAGCCGCCAATTCGCATGGTGTCGGGCAACTAGAGGGGAATCCGCCGGAATGTGCATGCGCACACTGCCCGAACGGTAACCCTTGTCGCCGTTTTCCGCGAGTCCGTTTGTCACGAAAAAATGGAGGATCTTTTTTGTCTGCGCAAGAGAAATGTCGAGATAAGACGCGATCGCCTGGGCAGTATTCAGGCGGGCGTTGAGCAGGCACATGTGGACTGCCGTATAAGCCCAGTGACTGTAGTACTCCAGTTGCTGTTCCAACCCCATCGTCTGTTCAACTCTGACACGCTCGCGAATTTCCATCCGCTTCTTGAGTTGGAGATTGATCTTTTGCTCGAAGAAAGACCGCACCTTCGATGATCCCGCGCGCGTTGCTGAATGAAGGAGTAGGAAATACTCCAATTCCCCCGGCGTCATGTTGAGGAACTCACCGGTTGCATAGGCGTGCTCCGCACTAAAGTGCGCTCGCTTGTTCAGTACCAGAGAAACGAAGCTCAATTCGCAGTGAAGGTACTCTGCCAGGCCGGAGCGGCCGCCTCGGCCTGGGCCCTTTGCGGGGAGCTGAGAGGCCAAGAAATCCCGATAATCTCTGTGATCAAATAGGTTTGTCTTATCCATACGATATGCCCTTTATTATATATGATTAAATGTTTTATTTCATTGTTTAACATATTCAAAAGGAACAATGACGCGCAGCGCTATATATTCTTGAAAAGCCCGCCCCTCCAGGCAGGCCCGAAATATAAACAAATACAGAAGGAGTGAATATGTTGAAGCTGAAGCGGAACTTGGTGAATCGTCGTATAGCGGGAGTTTTGGTGATTTGTACCACCCTGGGCATTGGTGCAACTTTCGGGTTGTCCCGAAAGGTATCGGCTCTGGATGTGGTTACAGCCCCGATTCAGGTATTTACCCATCCGTGCTCAAATTGGTTGCGCTACAAAGTGGCAAGTGCGTTTTGTTATACCCAGAAGCACACCTATACCTATTCGCGGGATAAGGGCTATGGCGCAATGGATCTGGTGATGTTCCTAGTCGGATTGCCGTTCATGATCCTTGATGAAAAAACGAATACGACCGTACTCGATGTTCAAGCTCTTCTGGACCAAGGCTATACGGAGCAGGAAATCCTTTCTTACAAAGCGGATCTTGAATTCGTCGATAAGGAGTCCCTGACGAGAAAAGTGACCTCTGAAGATCAGGCGATCAACCTTTTGGACGAGCTGATGGATGCTGGCAAACTGGCCCCAATCACTGTCGAGATCATGGGGATCTGAGATGAGGCCCTTTCTGGGTTTATTAGTGGCACTGTACTCTTTCTCCGCCTTTGGCGGGGAAAGAGTCTGTGTCCTCTCCTTCTTCAAGAAGGGGTCCAAGGAACAGGCAAAGGTGGAAAAAGTCTTCAGGAAGCACTCCGAAATCCTCCTGATCCAGGCACCCGCGTTTTCTGAAACCTCGGATTGTTTCACCGGCAATTTTGACGAGATCGTCTGGGCTTCCCACGGGACACTCACAGGTGCAACGAGGCCCTACATCACGCCCGTCCATATCGATCGGGACAGCAGTAAATCGTCGCTGTTTTACAGAAGATTTTTTGACAACCTTGCAAAAAAACTCCCGGACCACCCGATCCATCTGAGAGTGACGTATTGCGGGGCGGACGATGAGCGATATCCCAACACAATGTCTCCGCTCTGGGATGAAGTCAGAGCTAAAGGAGGAACGGTGGAATTCTCCCCTCCTCTGCGGCTTGCATCCAAACTGCTCGGTAAATCAGTAACGAATCTAAGTAAATCTTGGCTGTCAAAGAGCCTGCGCAAGTAGGGTCCACTGTTATTGTTTGAAAATGTCAAAAAGGAGTAAGTTATGAAAAAAGTAATCGCTGGATTAGTATTTGTCATGGCCCTGGGCAATGCGAATGCCGTTGCGGAGGAAGGCCGTACTGATCATCCACGCATTGGCGGCCGCGTCCTCCTGAAAAGCGCAAGCCCTGAAGAGTTCGCAAGAGGAAAGGGTACTGGCTACATTACGGCCAGATATGTGGATGGAACAATTCAGTTCGAATACGACGCAATTGTTCTGGGTGGCCCCAATAGTGAGCGGGTGGCCTCAGCCGATGTCGCCATTTCCGTCACTCAGGATGAGTCGGGCATGAAAGTTGGAGACCGAGCGATCGACAGTAACCGGTACACAGGCTACGTCGAGGAAATCTTTGAAAACGGCATAGCGGTTTTAAGAAGAGATGGAACTTGGGCTCCGGCGTACGCTGCGCGAGAGTATGTTCTGGCGTCTGAACTTGGGCGTGGCATCGCAACATTTCCTCCTTCCGGCCTGAGCGTGGGAGATTACGTTTTGTTTAACGGAGAATTCCGGGCAAAGATCGTGGAGATATTTTCGAACGGATTCGCTCGAATCCGACGGGAAGGGGCTATATGGGGAGGTGGTGCCCATCACATTAAGCGCATTTCGGATTTAGGGCTCCTTGAGAACGCGAAGGTTTCCCGACAAAGGATTAAGAAAATCGTTGATGAGAAGGTTGCAACCCCAGATTACGAGCAAGAAACGGTTGCAGCTGCGGCTAGGTAAAGCCCCCGATCGTAAACAGCTAAAAATTTTCAAGAGGTACGACCATTTATCCGGACGAGATGCCCAAATCATTTCTCTGTCTGGAGAGAATCAGAGCGATTCTCGAACTGCCCAACCCACCGACGCTGTCACCTCAGCGCGCAGAATTTTTTACGCCCAAGAACGCAGGGACTGGACTCGGCGAAGTTTTTAACGGTGAGATGTGGATGGTAAAGGAATCCAATGCTGGGAACTTTCTCAGCATCCGGTACAAGCATGACCAATGTCACGCTACTCACTTTCACTCATCAAACAAGCCCTTCAACAGTAGCGGTCCTGCAAACTGACGATAGCCCCGGCAGGGTCAATCGCCGAGGGAAATTCAAAGCGCAGCTGATCATCACCCATGTCGGAGCAGTGAATTCCCTTGCCGCATATTTAGGGGACACTCTTTTCTATAGACTGAAATGCGTTGCGCAAGACTAGGCGCATTCAAATAAGTACAAACCTGAGACCGTGGCCCAGAGAATTATTCCTCAGCCACGGTCTTTCTAATTTTCTCAAAGCCCCGCATACCAGTCATACCCTCGCTCGGCCCAGTAATCCGGCAGGCGTTCGTCCGAGAAGGTGATCGTGCCCACGCGCTTTAAACTTTTGATCCCGTATTTCACCGGAACAAGCAACCTAAGAGGGGCCCCGTGCGCGATCAAAAGAGGTTTTCCGTTCATTTCATAAGCAAGGAGCGTTTGGGGATGAAGCATACTGTCCATATCCAGAGACACATAATACTCGCCATCGGGCGTCTCAAAGCCGACATAGGCGGGGCGGTCTGGCCGTCCCAGCTGCACAAGAAAATCCGAGAATTTCACGCCTGAATAGGAAAAGCGCTCCGTCCAACCCTCAATGCACTTAAGTTCGGTTGTAGTTTCCGTTCGCGGCATTTTCCTGATCTCGTCCAGAGAGAATTCTTTTTCATACTCACCTTCAAACGGACCGGCGATTCTCAAGCTCCATTGAGTAAAATCCACGGGACTCTCGAGCCCAAGCGGACCATTGATCCGGATCGGGCTTCCTGGCGCTGGTGCGGGAGGTTGAGGCGTGAGCCGCGAGTTGCTGTAGCAGGCACTTGCCAAAGTTTCATTCAGACCGAGGACTCTCCGCAGCGGCCAGGGAAGACCCTCATCGCGCTCTTGGGAAAAGAGCCATTTCCAACCGGAAATCCCGATCACTGCGCCAGCGAGGCCGGCGAGAATGCTTCGCCGGGTGCGTTTGTGGACCTCTCTTGCGATTGGATCTTTCATTTGATTTCTCCGGGCAGATCAAAACCCGCGATCATCGAGCGCAGATTGCGCCAGCCGGCTCGAAGAACTTGAATCACGTGAATGATCAAAAACAGCACGTATCCCATCGCCAGGACAAAATGGATCAGCCGCGCGAAATCATAGCCTCCCAGCAACGACGTCAGCCAGTATGCCTGGATCGGTTTGTAAATCGCCAGCCCACTCGCAATCGATCCCATGCCCATGAGGAGTATTCCCGAATAGGCGATCTTCTGAGCGGCATTGTAGATGCCGTCCTGCCGGGGAAGTTCTTTAGCCAGACCCAAGTCATAAAGTGCGACCCTGAAGGCGTCGCGTCCCAAACGCAACCACGAGCGAGGGTGAGGAAAAATTTCCCTGCTCTGCCCCGAAATCAGCAGATACACGAAATACACGGTTCCGTTGACCGCCGTGGGCCACATGAATGTGAAGTGAATCGCCATTCCTTCGGCAAGCCGGTGATTGATCCTGAAGAAATTGTAAAACCAGAGTGGAAAGAACGGTCGATACACATCATTCGCCCAGTAAATCAGCACTCCGCTCCAGACCATTATCGCAAGGAGCGCAAAGTTCAGCCAATGCGTCCAGCGGATCAGGCGCGGGTGCTTTTCAATCATGCGAGTGAGCACCGCGCTGGCCTATCGTTTCTTCAGCTCGCGTACTTTTGTTTTACACTCGGCTGAGAGCTCACTTTCATGCGCCTTCATGCAACGCATGAGGCGGCGCTTGCCCGGCTTCACGCCTTTGCAGAATTTCTGGACATCCGCTTTGCAGGCGTCTTTTGCGCCTTGCATCTTCTTTTTCAGTACCTGACCCTTTTCTTTGCAGTCGGAAGAGAGCTCGTTTTCGTGCTCTTTTAAACAGCGCAAGAGACGGCCCTCACCCGGCTCCACGTCTTTGCAGAATTTCTCGATATCTGGCGAACACGGGCCGCGAGGGTCCACTGCCATCTTTTCTTCCGCGAACGCAGAGAAGGTCATCACCGTGAAAGCAAGCCCACAAACGTTAATGAAATGAGTCATGCAAATACCCCCGGCCTCCGGCTTTGCAAACGGCGCGCCCCACGAGCCACAGCAATCTTCACACCGTTCACGTGGAATTTCCATCTGAGGCAATTGCTGGCTTGCACCTTTTCGAGCCGCTCGCCGGCTCTGGCTCGCGACTTGCCTCCTATTGCCGAGAGGAATCCCCCACCATGACGTCAGGAATCACAGCAATGATTCTGGACCTCGACGGCGTGATCACCCACACCGCGAAGTTACACTCTCTTGCCTGGAAACAACTTTTCGATACCTATCATCAGAAGCTGCTCGCGCGGGGCCAACCGGGATACCCCGACTTTACCGAGCGGGATTATCATCTTTACGTTGACGGCAAGCCGCGCCAGAACGGGGTACAGGATTTTCTCGAGTCCCGCGGCATCAGCCTTCCCATGGGAGATCACGAAGACTCTCCCGATCAAGAGACCCTTCATGGACTTGCAAATCTAAAAAATACGTTTTTCGCCGCAGCACTGGAACAGCAAGGTCCCGAAGTATTCCCCGATGCGGTCGAAGCGCTTCATCAATGGCGCAAGCAGGGCCTGAAACTCGCAGTTGCCTCCTCCAGCAAAAACTGCAAAGAGGTGCTGGAAATCGCGAAGCTCGAACATTTCTTTGATGCCCGGATCGACGGAACTCATCTTCAACTCTGGGATATGCCCGGGAAACCCGCGCCGGATATGTTCCTCGCTGCTGCGAGCGCACTGGAGGTCGCCCCCGAACATGCGGCGGTGATCGAGGACGCCATTTCAGGAATTCAAGCGGCGGCTGCGGGACAGTTCGGACTGGTCATCGGCGTGGCGCGATTCGGAGCAGGCAAAGAACCTTTACGGAACGCAGGAGCACACCTCGTAGTCACCCGTCTCACGGAGATCAGCCTGGAGAATGCGCCTGTTCAGAATGCTGGCTAAGCGGCGATCGTTGTATTGCCCAGCGTCAGCGTCGAGCGCCTCTCCAGCACCGGTTTGACCACCAGAACGGGACGGTGACTCGCTAGAATGATCGCCCTGATCAATTCCGATCGCCCTCTCGCAAACTTTCCATCCCATTCGATCACCAGCAATCCGCTTTTGTGTTTTTTGATGCTTCTGAAAATTTCGTGCGTCATATCGCCACGAACCTGAAGAAAATCACGGATAATCGTGCGCTCCCTCACGCTCGAAAGCGGACTTGCCTCGGCAATCATTTCTTCAATTCGGCGCGGATACTCATGGTAAAACTCATCGCTCAGCTGTCCGATTGCCGAGGAATCGGGGCCCAGCTGCTTGGGAGAGACATGCAGGATATCCAGCGGGATGCGCGCCCGTCCGCCGATCTGAAGACTGTACGTCAAGGCGGCATCCATACGCATCGGATCGCCCTTCATCGGTACCACGATAGAATCGAAGGGCTGTAGCTTGGTCAAGGAAGACAGAACCAGCACAGGCTCAAGGGACTCTTCAAGGATTTGCCGTTGCCAACTCGCCATTCGAATGGACCGCCTCAAGAAATGCGATTCGATATTCAAAATCACCATTTCTGGTTTGCGGCGCTCAATTGAGGCTTTCGTCGCCTCCGGCAGCGGTTTGCCATCCGTCTCAATGCTGAAAGCGCACTCTCGGGGTGTCCGGGCCAGAATCTTCTCTTCAAACTTCATCAGGTCATTCATGTCCGGCTCAGGAGCAATCAAAAGGCGGAGGTCGGCTCCGAGCCAGTGCGCGAAGCAGGCAGCCCTTGAGATCTGCCCGGCACTTCGGCCGTTGCGCCCTCCGGAATGAAGCGGCATCAGAATGCTGGATTTGTACTGAATCATGCGGCTTGCCTCCCGCGCTGCACCGGAACGGTGCAGGCAATCACCTGCCCGCGTCTGACCAGATTGAGGTGCACTGCCCTCCCATTCACTGGCAACGCGATCGGGTCGATTTGTGAGTTCTGTTCAGGTCCCGGTTGCAACCCCAGGATATGGAATATCAGAGCCTGCCAGGTACCACCGGCGCAGGCCGCGTGAAAGCCAAGCGCGGTATTTTTCATGAGATTCATCAGATCGAGATTCAGGCCCGCCTGCCAGTATTTTTGAACAAACTCATGCTCACCAATTCTTGATGCGATGGCCGAATGAATACTTGGCGACAGACTGCTTCCGTGATCCGTGATTCGCTCGTAATAAAAGAAATTGGCCCGCACCTGTTCGATACTCATAGCATTGGGAAACAGGAACGGCACCATCAGGAAGTCGGCCTGTTTCAAAATTTTGCACGCGTTGACGTCGCTCCATTTCAACAACCGTTCAAAGGGGGCCCGGTATTTTTCGTCGGCGTTCAAGGATACGTCTTTCAGATCAAAGAAGCCCTCGAACTGCGGATACACCCCTTCTGAATTCGGGACGGGGATGTGAATATGCCGCGCCATATCCTCCCAGAGTGCAATCTCCTCGTTCTTGAGGCCCAAGCGCGAAACCAACTCCTCCCACTTCGGATGATCAGTCGCTTGAAGCCAGTTCGCCACGCGAACGGCGCCCTGCAAATTGTACCGCGCCAGCCAGTTTGTATAGGTGTTGTCGCTCACGCCATGATGGTACTCATCTGGTCCCACGACCTTTTCAATATGATAAATGCTTTTGCGGTGCTTGGCGCGACTGGCCCAGAAACGCGAAGTTTCGAAAAGAATTTCCGCCCCGTGATTTTTCACCCATTCGTCGTCACCCGTGACATTCCAATAGTGATTCACCGCGAAGGCAACCCCGCCCGTTACATGAATCTGCTGTGTTCCCGTGAAGACCGGAACTTTGGCATCCGTGCCTTTCAGCATGATAACCTTGGGTGTGGCATCCAGCCCGCCGGCCGTGGACTCCCAGGCATAGCAGGCGCCTTCGCACCCCAGGAGGCGCGCACGTTGTCTCGCGCCCTCGAGCGTGTGGTAGCGATAAGAGATCAGGTTCCGCGCCAGCGCCGGATGCGTGTACAGAAAGATCGGCAGGATAAAAATTTCGACATCCCAGAAGATATGACCTTCGTAGGCTCGACCGGAAAGGGTCCGCGCTCCCATCGAGGCGCGACCATCCCGGGGCGCGGCAATTCGCAAATGATAGCTGTTGAACCGGAGAGTTTCCGTTACGGCATCGTTCCCTTCTATGACGACATCCGAAATGTTCCAGAACTTCTCCCAGCTGCTGGCATGTTCGCTAATATATTCGGAGAACCGGTCGAAGTCGAGTTTCCGCACGCTTTCTTTCGCAATATTTACCGGATCATCGACATCGCGACTTGTATAGACACTCACAAAGCGGCGAACCCGGACTTGCTCGCCGGGGCGCGGCTGACAACTATAATGCGGAGGCTCTCCTTGCTCATGTCCATCAAATTCCGCGCGGGCTGCGAGACAGATCCGAAGCTGCGATCCTCGCGTTTCGAAAACGTGCAGATCCGAAAGCGAATCATCCTGCCCGTTCTGCAAAAATTTCAGATGCGGGTGAAGCAAGCGTAGATCAGGATCCTCAAGCGACGTATCAATATGCACGGGACCGATATGGTTGCGACAGATCACCTGGACTTCGTGAATTAACAAATGCTGGTCGCTGAGAGATGCGCACCGAAGCGTTTTCACCTGGGTGTCTCGACCCGCTTCATCGGTGAACTCGTAAATTTCAGTCAAAACGGAGCGCCGGAGGTCCAGCTCCCGTCGGTAGTTTTTCACATGCGCAGAAGCTGGGCTGAGTTCCGTGCCATCAATTGTGATGCGTATCTGAAACGGAAAAGGGAGTGAGACCAGCTCGGGATAGGGCTCATCACGGTCGGCCTCAGTCATGAAATCCGTCTCAGAGTAAGGAAGAATGTCCGCCTTGGAGTCGTATACTCCGGCAATGTACAAATCAGCCTGAGATCCCGGTATCAGAAGATTACAGGAGCCACGCAGGCCGCAATACCCGTTACCGATGGCAAAAATCGTCTCGCGCTCCCGCTCCTCCGAGGCGCTGAAGCCCTGCTGGGTCAACAACCAGCTGATGTCAGCTACCCGCGGCGAGGGGCTGTTTTCGAATTCCATCCAGGTACACGATTCATCAATTGTGCCTATTGGATATTCGGATCAAGAACGGACAAAAATTCGATTTTATGGTTCGTATTGTAAAGCTGCATCATTCTTGACTGAAAGCTCTTCTCTCCAAACACCCCGACATAGCTTTCGAAATCGACACCCACATACATATTGACGCGCGTTCGAATTTTCAGGTTTTCGAGCTGGTTATTCAGCTTATATATTCTTGAAAGGAGGTCTTTTTCGCTACCTTTGGATGAAGGAATCAGAACAATCTCCTCGAAACCACCTTTTCCCAGCTTTCGTAAATGCTCCAGACTGGGAAGAGCCTCTGAAGCCAGTCGCATGATGCCGACCTGCGGCTGCCAATTGCGAGATAGCGAAGCAAACGACGACCCGAGCGTCGAACGGGATCCCACCTGTTCGTTCGGAACTCGAGCATTCAGAAGCAGCTCCCCAGATAATTCACCTTTATCTGTTCTCAGTGCAATTCTGCCTTCTTTAATCAATCTGCTCAAAAGCGCGTCCTTCGGCTTCTTCATCCATGAAGGCTCCGCTGAAGTAGGAATCGCCCATTCGTTGACCCTCGGAACCGGGGGCCAGCTCGATGCGGATTTAAAGTCCAAACCATGCGCTGGGAACTTCGCGACGGAGAGCTTTCCGTTTTCCATGACACCATTCACGTAAACATCCAGCTCCTCCTGGCAGAGATCCTTTACCTTTATTGCGCCCAATTTCATTTTGGCCAGGAATCGGTGATGACCCGAAATGGCCTCCACGCCGATGATCGATCCATCCGCACGGGTCAGAATATTCAAAGACGGCCTGTCCGCCGCCGTCTGGGCAGGAAGGTACCTGATCGCCATTTTTTCCGCGAGTTTTAGAACCGCCGCAGGATCGCGCACGGGATTATGACCTGGCTTGATAATGAGGTCATTCAATGGAAAATCCTGAATCGTCTTTAAGCGCAAGGAATTGGAACTGGCCTCTGAAACTCTTGCGGCCCAGTTTATAACCGGCCAAACATCTTTTGCTTCGCGCTCCAACCTTCCTCCAAGAGGAGAATTCGAAAGATCACTCCACATCGGATTCGGAGCTGCCCGAACATGACTGATGTGCAGAACCTCAGTGCTCTTAAACAGGCTCCTGATGCACGAACTGGTTTTTGCCTCTGCAGTCTGCGACAGCGATGAAGCGAAAACAGGAACAATCGAGAAAAACACGACAAAAGTGCGGAAAGAAACCAAAACTGCGTTGCATTCACCAGGTTTCATATCGATCCGTAAATCATATCGCGGCGCGCTTTCGTGTCAAGCGCAGGCGCAAAGGTTCTCTTTTCCCGTTTGTCAACCTATTTAGCTTAGGTTACTGTTTTTGCAGGGTCTGAAAAATGCAAATTCCTGCTCCAGGGGAACTTATGAACGCAACTCCACTCGTTGGCAGAACTCTGTTTTCGGCAATTTTTATTTTTTCCGCATTCGGTCATTTCTCGGAGGGAACAATCAACTACGCCGCCGCACAAGGCATTCCAATGGCCAATCTGGCTGTTCCACTTTCCGGCATCCTTGCACTTCTTGGTGGACTCAGCATTCTCCTGGGTTATCGCGCCAAACTGGGTGGCTGGCTCATTGTGCTCTTTCTCGTGCCCGTGACTTTTATGATGCATAACTTCTGGAACATCGCGGACCCCCAGGAACATCAGCTTCAGCAAATCATGTTCATGAAAAACACCGCAATGCTCGGAGGAGCGCTGATCATCGCGTATTTTGGCGCGGGTCCGCTCAGTCTTGACGCCAGACACCCCCGGCGCGAAACCGCGACCGCTGCAGTCTAAACTTTTGCAAACAAACAGGCCCTGGGAAATCGCACGTCAGGCAAAAACAATATTCCGGCAGGCTGGATTCCGCGGACTGCTGCGGCAATTCGGGTGGAAATTGATCGCTGTTGTTTTTATTTACTATTTGATCCGTGATGTCACGCTTTACATCGTCATCCCCTATCTCGCGATTCGGGGTTGCGTGAACTCCTGATTTGCGCGAAGGTTCCGTCATGATCTCTTACGCGATTTATAAATTAATTCATGTGGTCGGCGTCATGCTCGTTTTCCTTGCGGCAGGAGGACTTGTCGTTGCGGCAATGAGCGTCCAAGCCAGCTCCGGCGAAACGATTCGCAAGCACGCCTGGTGGAAAAAGCTGGCCATAACCCATGGCGCCGGCCTTTTTCTGGTTCTGCTGGGCGGCTTCGGATTGCTGGCGCGATTGGAAATTCAGGGAGACTTTCCTGGCTGGGTCTGGTCGAAAATCGGAATCTGGATTTTGATCGGAGCTGGTCTCATTCCAGTCGTTCGGAAACCGAACTGGTCCGGCGCACTCTGGTGGACGACGCCCTTGCTCGGCGCCGCTGCAGCACTCCTGGCAATCAACAAACCCTGAATTAACGACAGTAGATCGCGGTCCAATTCTTGAGTCGTTTGACCCGTTCCACCGGCACGGCTTCCATCAGCCATTTTGAATAAGCGGAAAACCGGATCTCGCATTTCATTTCACCCCGGGAACCCTGGGCAGCCAGAAAAGCCGGAATTTCATAGGTCTCATGGACTATCCATTTCGGCCCCGGTCCGGGACTGAACGGCATCACTGAAATTCCCGCCGGCTGATAAAAATGAAAATGAATTCCCGCCGGCTTGTAGGGGTTTTCGCCCGTATACTCCAAACTTGTGATTTCGCTCTGCCGCGCTCTCAGGAAGATCTCCTCATAGAAACCCGCGGGCCACCAGATCGGCAGAACAACACTCGGAAGGAGCGCCAACGCATTCAGGGCCACCAGACTGTTACGCACCCAGCGCCACCGATTCTGCACGCTCCAAAGCGGCGCGAAAGCGAGGACAAGGACAAGCGGAGCAAGATGCATCGCAGGAAAGAGAAACCGGGTCTCTTTATGACCAATATAAAAATGGAAAAAAAAGAAAGGCAGAGTCACCCAGGTCAGAACGTGCCGGGGCGCCCGGAGCCAGAGAACGAAGAACGAAATAAAATGAACGAACCCGAGCAAAGGCCAGGTCTCCGTCCAGGAGCGTCGAAAATAATCCCACCAGGGATACTCGCCGGCTTTCTCAAGCCCCCCTTTCACAATATTGAACTGGAAATAATTCCATATCGCCAGAGTCCAGCGACCGTATCCGACACGATCAGCGATGATTCCGACGAAGCCCGCCATCACCATACCAGAAAGCCAAGTTCCCCATTGACGCCGAGACCAGCTTCTCTCTTTGGCGGAAAATAACATCCACGCCATGAAACCAAAGAACATGAAGACGACCTGGTAGCGCAAATGAAGAGCCAGCCCCAGACAAGCCCCACCAAGGAACAAAGGAATCAGACCGATCCCCTTTTCGAGACTCAAACAGAGGCCAATAACAAAGACAGCGCCGCTGAGATTCTCTGAAGAATGACGCGCGTGCAGGACAGGCAAAAGCCAGAGGCACGATAGTATACGAAAAGTCCATTTGCGGGCTTGGGGGTTGTCCACCCAATCGGAAACCCGCAGTCCCAGGGCCAGAACCGAAAGCCAACCGACCAGGGCCGAGACCAATCGAATCACCGTTGCCCAGACAAAAGGATTCTCGATGCCCAAGCGGCGGAGAAGTTGGACCGGGACTTCATAGAAAAGAGGTTGAAGCCAGGGGCGCATCATTCCCTGGAATTCCATGGACAGATCACTCAGCGGACTCAGACCGAGTCGCGCGTGCAGGAATTCCAGGATCTGGAAATGTTCATCCGAATTCTGAAAGCCGGTACTGAGCAGAGCCGCTAGGACATGCAGCACCAGACTGATCCAGATCCATTTTCCAAATTCCTTTTGCAATCTTTTCCACATTTCCTCAAGATATTTGCACGAACTGTGGCAGAACTTCCAGCACTGAGTTAGCTTCAGTTCATGCACCTCTGGCACCTGTGGCACCTCTGGAAGCGCCGACTTCTTCTTTCAGTCTTCCTCTTGGCGGGCGGAGCAGCAGCCATTCGCCTCGTCCACGCAGGGTGGAGCTACGGACTGGATTTCGGTGTTTATTGGAAAGCCACTCACACCTGGGCTTTTGAACATCTTTCGCCCTATCTCTTTGACCCAAGTGACCAGGGATTCGTTTTCAAGTATCCACCCTGGATCCTGCCGTTATTCTATCCCTTTGGCTGGGTCTCTTTGGAAACCGGCAAGATTCTCTGGGGTTTGCTGGAACTCGCCAGTCTTGCAGCCGCCTCTTTATGGCTTTTTCGAGCGGGAATCCGGCTCCGGATACTCTTGCTCGTCAATATTCTCTTCTGGTGGATCTGGCTCGGTCATTTTTATTTCGGGCAGCTCACGCTCCTTCTGCTCGCAAGTGCCCTCTGGGCTGTGCCGCCGAAAGGAGAGACCTTTAAAACTATCCGTCTGGCAGCTCTTGCAGCGCTCTTCAGCGCCAAAATCTTTTCCCTGGTGTCACTCCTTGGATTCGGAGAGAGGGTTTTCCGTTTGAGATTCATCGCTGCCACTCTCGGGTGGATTGCGGGACTCAGCGCCGTCACCGCCCTGCTTTTTTTACTCCACGGCGTCGACGTCTCGCCCTGGACGCTTCTTCTGCAATGGGTGCATTCGGCCAGCTCTGGTGGCGCGGAACTCGGGAATGACATTGTCCGGGGCCAGATGAACCATGGCTTCACGGCAGGCATTCTGAGGTGGCTCGAGGTACCCGCGACAGTGGTTTGGGCTGATTTCGTCGTGTTCGGAATCCTGTTTGCCGGCTTTGGCAGTCTCTGGGGATTTTTTTCAAAAAAGCTGCGCTTTCAGGAACGCTGGGCTGGCTGGCTGGCTTTGGGAGTGATCGTGCATCCCCTGGCCTGGCATCACTCCTTTGTCCTGACCTTTCCTTTGTGCGCCTTTGCTCTGGATAAATCCCTGAGTTCAGGCAGCCGGGGGCTGATCATTTTGTCAGCTCTGGGAACCTGCTGCATCGGAATCCTTATACCCAATATCTTCGGCCTGACGCTGATCACGCCCTTGGAACTCCTGTCAGTGAAATCCTGGGGAGTCTGCCTCTGTGCCCTCGCGCTGCTACGCGCGGAACAGGTTGCCACTCGCTGAAGACCCATGTTATCCGGTATTCATGCTGAAATTTCCTCGCTGGTTCCAATTGCTCGGTCTCGGCGCACTCATAACCCTGACGCAGATCATATTCATGGTCCTGAATGGACCGTCGGGCGCGTCCCTCACGGAACGCTATCTGCGGCTGAACCAATGGGATAGTCTTCAGTACAGGATCATTGCGGAAGAGGGTTACCGGATCCCCGAGGACAGACCTCACGCGATCACCTCGGAAGACATTCACAGCTATCGCGCGAACGTCGTTTTCTTTCCAGGGCTGCCAATGATGGCCCGCGGGCTGTCGAAACTCACTTCGGTCCCGATTTCTTATGCGCTCCTGCTGACCTCTCAGTTTTGTGCCTGGGGATTCTGGTTTTTTTGGCTTCTGATCGGAGCACAGCTGGCAATCCCCCTGGGTATTTACGCGGTTTTCACGCTCTGCGTGTTTTTATATCCTTCAACCTTCTTCCTGGTCGCGGGCTATACGGAATCTCCGTTTCTGGCAGGACTTCTGGCTTTCACCTTTTCGCTCCTTTACTGGCGCAAGAAGCCCAGTTTCACCACCGGTCCGGCGCTCTTCAGTATCCTGGCTGCAATCGGCATGTCCTTTATCCGCATTGTTTCTTTTGCCGCGTCACCCTTGCCCTTTCTTCTCTCGATCACCAATCGCCCCCTGCAGGAAGTCTGGCCCCTCTCTTCAGGCAAATTAAAGTTCCTGCTGATCCGGAATTGGCGGGCGTTGCTGCTGGGACTTTTTTGCACCACCGGTGCTGTTGTTTTCTTTTCCTGGAGCCATTTCCAGTTCGGTCAGTGGAATCTCTATTTCAAACTGGAGGAAATCGGCTGGCATAATTACAAACACTGGTGGGCCCTGCTGGACCCGCGCAGCTACATTCCGCATTTCTTTTTCGAAAACACGATGGATTCGATCAGCCGGGCTTCCGTCCCCCTCTCCGTCGCACTTTTTGTCACAGCATTTATTTTTGAAAAGAAGCTCGCTCGCAGCCGCAAGCAGCCTGCCTGGTGGGGTCGCGTGCCTTTTTATTTCACGGCTTTCATTCTTTTTTATATCCCGCTGACCGGCAAGGCGAATGCGAACATGGACAGCATGATTCGCTACACGCTGCCGCCTTTTATTTTCCTGTTGCTGGCTCTGGCTGACCTGGCGCGTGATCGTTTCAACCGGTACTCGGATTTCAGGAAGTGGGTTATTTCCTGGCCTAGGAAACGAAAATTTGCAGTTGTTGTCGCGCTAACATTTTCTCTGGCGCTTCAGCTCTGGATGTCTTTCAAATTCCTAAAAGGCAGCTGGGTTGCCTGACGACTTGCAGAAAGTTAACCGCACTGAGAAGAGCCGGCGCATTTCGTCCGTAAAAAATCCAAGAACCGCTGGAGTTGCTTTCGGGCGTGCGACAATTGTTTGGGGCCCAGCTTTGATTCGCCGATCGCAATAATCCGGCAGCCTTCGCGCTCCCCGACCAGGATATCCAGCTCCCCAATTGTGTTGGAAGCGCCATCACTGTACTCAATGCCGCCGGTGATGAAGTACCGGGGAGCGGGATACTCGCGAGCCAGATCGGTGATTGCGAGCGCCTCGAGGACATCACCTTCTTTTTCAAAAGAGAATCCCATCTCTCTTTGGGCGTCTGCAAGGGCCTTGAATGGCGCCTCCAGCCTTCTATGCCTGACTTCAAGCATGGTTCGTGAATCGTACTGCTTGTTGGAGAGGAATGTTGCCCAGAGATAAGCGGCATCATCGCGCGAGATTGCTATCTCATGAGTGAATCCGCGGGCACTCGAGCCGTCGATTCCGTAAATAACCGTCTTCTGTTTCAGCGAAAACTGCCGAAGAGCGGGCTCACTGCAATGCGCCGGCACCGTCTTATCGACGCGGGTTGACCGAAAGTACTCATCAGCGCCCGCCGCACTGCACAAACCGGATGCAAAGATAATGAAGATCGGCAACCAGGTCCCCATACCACTCCCCTTTTTGAATTTGTGGTTGTTTAAATAGCGGCAACGCGCGTCTTTTGTCAATCCATCAAATATCAAGCGAGCAAGCCACAACGGCATTGTACAGTTCGTGCAGGTCAAAGAATCAAACTTTAACAAGGAGATTCCATGGCAAACGTCGAAAGCGCTGTTCGCAATATCGCAGAAAACGAAGAACACCACGAAGGTCGCGTCACCAGCGTGATTGAACACCAGACGGCTAAAATCCCCTCGATCGTCTACCTGAATTTGGCGTTTGCCTCGATGGCAGGTTCGCTCTACATCGCCGCAAAAACCCGGAAAACCGGCTGGGCCAACTTTGTCGGACTCTGGGCGCCGTCATTCATGTTGATGGGAATTTACAACAAGCTCGTTAAAAAACCGTCATAAAATACTGACAGTTACTGGCACCTGAAATTCATGTCTGCGGTATAATCAGCGCCGCCGGTCATGATATGGCCGACGGTGCCCGCAGTGCCCAGGATATTACCACCTGTACGCGTTGAACCGTGACCGGCAACGCTCCCCGTGCCTCCTAGGATCATGGCTGCGGTGGAAGCCTTGTGAACGGTGTTGCGCGTGGACTCGTCCATGGACCCTTTGTATTCGGTCTTTTCGTTTACAAATCCTGGATGTTTGCTGAACTGCTCACAATAATGTTCAGCTTGATTGATTGCGCTGCGCTCAGCCTGCTGCTGGTTTTGTCCGCGTACGACGACTCGGTTGACTCCCTCTGAACCCGGGCGGACATCCCTATGATGTGCGCAGGAACTGAATGAGAAGACGCAAAACAGAACAACAATGCCAGTGGAAGCATATTGGGTGAATAGAGACATAATTAACTCCTGATGAAAATCAATCCAAGCTGAGTTCGGCTTCTGCAGCTTTTGATTTATGCCCGACCGAGTCCGTAGGTTTTCGCTTTCCAGAACGGCCTGAATCAGGCTTCTGTGGGGAATTTACGGGTGATTTCGGGTCGCAATACTGGGAACAGAAGACTTGCTGACTTTGTGGCAGCACTTTAAAGGCCTTTTGGCACATACACGTCCGTGTCTCTAATATCATCTAATCAATCCCCCCAAGATTTTGGATCTAATGATTATGATTACTGTATCCATCCTGAGTCTCATGTCCATTAATTATTATTAATATGTTTTGCCGCCCGGTGTTATTGGGATTGCATGTACCTTTACACTTGAATGACGTCCGACATTTGGGGTATCAAAGATTCTTTATTATTATTTATCGTTACTCTTTAGCCTTGAAAGGTTTGTTTATTATGCCAGGCATTTTCATTCGTGAAGGCGACTCATTCGAAGTCGCTCTTAAGAAATTCAAAAAACAATGTGAAAAGGCCGGGACCATAACCGAGATCCGCAAGCGCGAAGCTTTTGACAAGCCTTCCGTCAAACGGAAAAAGAAAGCTATCGCGGCCCGCAAACGCGCGACCAAAAAGCCTCGGGCTCCCCGCTATTAACTACTCTTCCGTAGCCCGGCTCGTTCGACTATGAAAGCCTCAGGTCTTTCATAACACTTTTTCCCAGGCGGGGCTGATCGCGAAAGCGCTGTTGATTTGCCCTACGTGTGAATAGGTCTGGGGAAAATTCCCTCTTTGCTCCCCACGGACGGGATCATAATGTTCTGAAAGCAAGCCAACCCGATTGGCGGCCTGGACGGTGCACTTCATGATTTCGGTTGCCTCATCGATTTCCCCCAAGGCGGCATGTGCCTGCACCAACCAGTAGGAGCAAGCAAGAAAAGCGGACCCGGGCGCCCCGAAATCGTCTTTTCGTTTGTATCGATAAAGAAACCCATGCGTCTCAATCATGAGATCCTGGCGGATTTTTCGAACCGTCGCGAGATTCATCTCGTGATCTGGAAAGCGAAGAATAGGTAATTGCAAAAGTGCTGAATCCAGACTCGGATCATTCGGACCATTCCGGAGTGAACCGTCCTGAATCGCCGCGCGAACGGCCACCTCGGCCCGGAGCCGCATTGCTGAGAAATCCTGCTCACCATCCGGGAAATGTCCTGCTTCGCGAATTTTCTGCGCTCGATCCAAACCCGCCCAGCACATGAGATTGGAAAATGAATGCTCTTGCCAGCCATTTCTCAACTCCCAGAGTCCGGCATCCGGTTTGGAGATATTCTGATCGCAGAGGCGTGCCAAATGCGAAATCAGTCCCTCATGAGCTTTCGTCCTCAGATGATGAAACCTTTCATCCAGAAATATCGGTGCCAGAGTCAGGATCATCTCGCCATAAACATCATTCTGCACATGCTCCGCAGCCTGATTATTGCTCCGAACCGGCTGACTCTGTCCGTAACCACCCCAACCTGCGTGTTCAGTCTCCGGAACCGGCAAAGATTGACTCAGACTGTAGACGGGACTTAAACGGGAAATTTCCCGGTTATGGGCTACATTGAGCAGAAATTTCAAAAATCCTTCCATCTCCTCGAAATGTCCCAGACTCCGGAAGGCTGAGAGCACGAAATAAGCGTCGCGCAGCCAGCAGTGCCGGTAATCCCAGTTGCGACTGCCTCCCAACTCCTCAGGCAAGCTGGTGCTGCTCGCGGCGAGAATGGCGCCGGTATCTTCAAAGCAATGGAGTTTCAAAGCCAGCGCGGAACGGATCGTCTCTTTCTGATAAAGAGACGGGATTGAGCAGTGCTTGACCCAGATCCGCCAGTAATCAACCGTCTGCTCCAGAAACTGCTGAGAAACCCGTGCGATATCGTCTTCAATTCCAACCCCCCAGGAAAGCCCGAAGTATACGGGCTCCTGGAGCGCGAAGGCCGTTTCCTCTTCAAGGTAGGTCAGGGACATGTTAGTAAGCAGCCTCAAGTCCTCGTTGCGAATTTCCCAGCGGATATGACTGCTTCCCCGAACTTTCCTGGAATACTTTTTATCCCAGCCGCTAATCGGATGACACGAAACCCGAATCACAGGATTACCCGAAATTCTTTCCACGATCCTGAAAAGCGAATTTGGTCGATAGATCCGTCCGAATTGCAGAAAGCGAGGACAGAAATCAGTGATCTGATATGCACTCCCATCCGCCTGCTTTACCATCGTAACCAATACATTCGTATTGTGCAGGTAATGCTGCTCACAACGAAAATCCCCTTCAGGTTGAATCGTGAACGCTCCGCCCTCCTCATCCAGCAACCGTCCGAAAACAGGAGGGCTGTCTGGCTTGGGAAAACAAAGCCAATCAATTGAACCATTGTGATTCACCAATGCTGAAGCCTGGCAATTTCCAATTAGACCGTAGGGGTACAAAAATCCTCCTGACCATCAATACTCATTTTACTATGCTACCAAAGTATTCTATGAATATGCAATGAGACTTTCACTTCGCTTCATCATTCCTCTCACGGTTGTTCTTACTTTAATGGCCTACGGCCTGGCTCCGCTCGCTGACGAACTGACCAATAGGTGGTTTATCCGCGATCTCGATATTCGCGCGCAATTAATCAGTACCACCATTCAGGAATCGCTGATCCCTTTAATCGAAAAAAAAGAAACCAGCCGAGTTAAAAATCTGTTCGAGCGGTTCACAAAAGACGAACGTCTTTTTGCCTTGGGCTACTGCGATCCAAGTCACCGGTTGATATACAAGACACAGACATTTCCTGAAGCAGTCGGATGCCAGCCTAAAGAAATCAGTGCTCCTGAAATTATCGAGCTCCCGGACGGCGCAGTGCATATCTCCCATCAAACCCTTCAGGAAGACTCCGTGCAATACGGAGAGCTCATTGTCATTCACGACATGAGCTTTGTTGAGCGCCGGAGTACGCTTACCAAGCAGTATATATTTTACCTTTTTCTGATTCTTGGGGCGGTGATCTCGCTGGTGACCGTTTTTATCGCTCAGCTGAGCTGGAAAGGCTGGGTTTCGGGTATCCGAGCCATCCTTAAAGGGGAAGGACTTGTGCGTCCCCACTCCCAAACGGCCGAACTTAAACCGATCATGAAAGATGTTCGCGCTCTGGTCCGCGATCTGGAACGGGACCGGAAAGTTCGTGACGAGCTTCAAATCAACTGGAGTCCGCGCACTCTCAAAGAACTCCTTCACAATGAACTTGCGGGCGACGAAATCCTGATCGTCTCGAACCGTGAACCCTACATTCACAATCATAAGGAAGGAAAAGCGATTGTGCAGGTGCCTGCCAGTGGTCTGGTGACAGCATTGGAGCCGATTATGAGAGCGTGCTCGGGCACCTGGATCGCTCACGGCAGCGGCACCGCTGATAAGGAATTCGTAGATAAAAATGATCATGTGATGGTCCCGCCCGAGGCCCCTTCCTACCGAATTCGGCGCGTCTGGCTCACCCGCGAGCAGGAACAGGGCTATTATTATGGTTTTTCGAACGAGGGTCTTTGGCCGTTATGCCACATCGCCCATACCCGCCCGACCTTCAGGACCAGCGACTGGCAGCAGTATGTGGAAGTCAACCAGAAGTTCGCCGATGCCGTGGTGAGCGAAGCAAAAACCAAGGACCCCGTGGTTCTGGTCCAGGATTACCATTTCGCACTCCTGCCAAAAATGGTCCGGGAGCAGTTACCGAATGCGACGATTATTTCATTTTGGCATATCCCCTGGCCTAATCCGGAAGCTTTTGGAATCTGTCCCTGGCGTGAAGAGATCCTCGAGGGCATGCTTGGAAGCAGCATTCTTGGGTTTCACACGCGCTTCCACTGTAATAATTTCCTGGATTCCGTCGATCGGTTTATGGAATGCCGTATTGATCGCGAGACCTCCACCATCTCCTTCGAAAAGAAGCTCACTACGGTGAACGCCTACCCTATTTCCATCGAATGGCCCTCGCGCTGGCTCAAGGGACAAAAGTCCGTGCCCGAGTGCCGTGCTCATATTCGGAGGCTGAATGACATAGTACTCGATTGCAAACTCGGCATCGGGGTGGATCGACTTGATTATACCAAAGGCATTCTGGAGCGTTTCCTGACTGTCGAGAGGCTTTTCGAGCTCAATCCAGAATGGATCGGTAAATTCACATTTATTCAGATCGCCGCTCCCACCCGTTCGCTGATCAGTCAGTACCAGCATTTTGAAAATGATGTCCGCGCTTTGGCTGCCAGGATCAACCAGAGATTTGCGAGTTCCGGTTGGCAGCCGATCATTCTTAAAGCTGAACATCATGAACCCGAGCAGGTATTTGAATATTTCCGGGCAGCCGATGTCTGTTTTGTGAGCAGCTTGCATGACGGCATGAATCTGGTGGCCAAAGAGTTTGTCTCAGCACGCGACGATGAGCAAGGGGTGCTCATTCTGAGCCAGTTCGCCGGAGCCTCTCGCGAACTTCCCGAGGCCATTATTGTGAATCCTTACAATATTGATCTCTGCGCAAACGCACTTGCGGGAGCCTTGAACATGCCTCCACGGGAGCAGCGCGACCGGATGCGGAGCATGCGAGGACTCCTTCAGGAATTCAATGTTTTCCGCTGGGCAGGAAGAATGCTGATAGACGCCGCAAGGATCCGGCAGCAAAATCGCTTCATGTCTAAAATCCGTGATAGCGGCCTCAGTTACTTCAGCAGGAAAAAATAAGATGGATTATCTCTTCGGTGGTAACAATATTCGGGTTTTGGAGTCGTTGAGCTTTACGGAAACGCTCTATGCATTTGATTTTGACGGAACATTGGCGCCGATTGTAGCGGATCCGGACAAAGCACGGATGTCCAAAGAAACTGAACGCTTGCTTGAAAAACTCAGTTCAATTGTCCCGATTGCAATCATTTCAGGACGCGGCCTCAAGGATCTGGCGCCCAAAATTCCTCCCGGTCCAAAATATCTGATCGGCAACCACGGTCTGGAAGGCCTCCCGAGTGCTACCGCAATCCACGAGCTTGAGGACATGTGCGGCAGATGGAAAGCCATTTTGAATCCTTTGCTCAAAAAACTTCGGGATCCTGGAGTTTTTCTCGAAGACAAAGGCTATTCCCTGGCCATCCATTACCGGAATTCCCGGCTCAAGAAGCGCGCGAGGGAGAGCATTCTCGCAGTACTTCAATCCATAGACAATGACGCTAAAGTGATCCCTGGCAAACTGGTGCTCAATCTTGTGCCCGCGCGAGGCCCCCATAAGGGACTGGCACTCAGTCGGGTCATCCTCCACTCCCGGGCAAAATTCGGATTTTATATTGGCGATGACTACACGGACGAAGACGTCTTCTCGATCAATGAACGGCGCTTGATGACCGTACGAGTGGGTCGCAACCAGAAGTCTCAGGCCCGTTACTACCTCCGTCGGCAATCTGAAATCACCCTTCTATTGCAGCACCTCCTGCGATTTCATGAATCTAAGGAGTAATATGTCACGACGAACCATGAAAGACCCAGGGCCGTTCCTCTCAATCCTGCGCTTGGGAATGCAAATTCAGCAAATCAACCAAAAGATGGAACACGAAATCGGAGTGAGCCTGACCCAGTGGTCACTTCTCAGGTGCATGGTTGACAATCCGACGATCTCCGCACTGGATCTGGCGCAGGAACTCGGAGTACAGCCGAGCACTTTGACCCAGATCCTGAAGCGCCTTGAACGAAAGAAATATATTTTTGTCACCAAAGATCCGCTCGATGCCAGACGCAAGCTCTTATCACTGACGCGAGCCGGAAATTCCACGTTGCTGGAAGCGAACCGGACCATCGCCGCCCTTGAAAAACATGTGAAATTTTCAAATACCGCCGTGCGGGAAATATCCCGGGGACTGACTCACTTGCTATGAATCACCTTTTCAGAAGACTCGCACTGCCGCTAATTCTGCTCATGACTGCTTTGGCCGGGTCCTACGCTTATCTTTCATTTGAATGTGGGATGTTCGAGACCAAACAGCTTCGCTTAAGCATGTTGGTTCTTGCCGTTCTATTTGCCGCGGCGCTCGGCGTCCTGGCCTTCTCGTTGTACTTCTACCTACGCCTGACCGACCAGCTCATAATCGCTAACGAGGAACTCAAGACGGCGCTCGCGACCAGGGATAACTTCATCTCCACGGCTTCCCATGAGCTGAAGACACCGCTGACTTCCCTCGTCCTACAAACGCAGTTACTTCGTCGCAACATGGGCCAAGCTGCAGTCAAACCTATGCCGAAGGAATACCTAGAGAAAGCTGTCGAGCTCATTTGCACTCAGACCAGCCGATTAAATCTCCTGATCAATGATCTCCTGGATGTCACGCGAATCCCGAAGAAAAACAAATCTCGTCTTAAGACGTCAGATTTTTGACGTCATCCACTTTTTTTCATTAACGCTAATTCGGGCCAAATGATTACGTAAATTCCTCCGATAAGTAACGGAGGAGTTTTCTGGAATGATTCCCATTGGCCGCAAACACGCATGCCTTTTGCTTTTGCTTGCGCTCTCGCTGATATCCGGCGGCGGTGTCCATGCCGCAAGCGATGCGGTACAGAAACTTGCCTACTGGGAAACAAAAGCCAACGCGCTGGCCAACCGCTCGGACAAGCAGATCATGCTGCAACACTATGAGATCCCGCTTGAGATGATCGATGCGGATTTCGCGAAAAGCCTGCCTCCGAATATCCGGGAGTCCCTGATTTTCCAAAAAGAGGGAAAAACCTTTGTTCGCTGGATCATCAACCCGGAAGACACCAAGTGGCACAAGCGATTGGAAGCCTTTCTCAAAAGCAAAGGTGCCAGCACGACAAAGTACAACTACTTCAAAGCTTATCACACCGCTTCCCGGAGCATGCTCATCGAGGATCCGAACAATGGTGCCGAATTCTCGGCAAAAGTCTCGACCGATATGACCGGTGGCGATTGGGTGGACAAGCAGCAGACCGTCAGTGACGCCAGACAGATCCGCGCGGTCGACGATTATTCCCGCGGAATTTCCAACCGCATAGGCGGCTTTGAAAATTTCGTCATCATGGACGAACCTGCCACCCTGGGAATAAAAGGACTCGATCAGGGCATGGTCATCCGCATGCTGAACGACCTCCCCTCCAATGAACACTACTATCTACCCGGCTTCTCCGCGGTTCATGATAAAGTCGGCCGTGAAATCGCTCTCCTGAATGGCTCTTCGAATCCCGCAACGTTCTGGAACGAAAACTACAACAAGCCGCTCGCGCGTGCGATGGCTGAACTCAATGCCTTTACGGGATTGTCCTACAGCTCACCGCATTCGCAGAACTTTCTGGTTGAACTCGACAAGAAGATGAAGCCCACCGGCCGCATTGTCTTTCGCGATCTGGGCGACTCCAATATCCGCACCAAATTTATAAATAAAGCCGGCCAGGACGCAATGGTTGATATTTGGGACAGCACCCATCACAAAGCCACAGTTCATGCGAAAGTCGGCATTCTGAAGGGCAATCATGCGCCCTCCTGGCTTCCAGATTCGGTCTACGAAAAACAATGGGCGAAAGATTTTTATGCCGAGTATGAGAAGACCCTGTCCCGGATGATCGGCGTTCCAGCAGCTGACCTGCAAAAGACATCAATGAAACTAGGCGACTCCGACTATTTCGCAAAGATTTATGACACCAAAGACCAAGCCTGGAACCGCTTCTTCAACATAGCCAGATGTCTGGATCCAAAACGCCCCGTCAAACTCAAATCCGGCGAACGCTGCGCTGATATTCTGAATACCGCCAAGAAGGGTGCCAAAAAGGCAGTTTCAGCGTTGGCCGAGAAGAAGGTTCCCGCTGTATTCAACGAGCGTACAGCGGCTGAGGTCTGGAACGATCTCCAGGAATCCTCCCTCACCCGCAAGCCCCTGCCCATTGGTGTTTCCGGCTCTCCCGAAGTGATCAGTTATGGGGGCGAAAAAGAAGGATCCTCCTCGATCATCACGCGGATCATGGGTCCTGACAAAAAGAAGTTTGCAAAGTTTGTCAGTGAACTTTCTGACGAATCCCGTGTTGTCTTTTTACGAAATTTTCTGAACGGTTGGGCCGAAGGAACTTATCGGAATGACGAAGTACGGGACGTCAACGGCATGTTGATCCGCCCCAAGGGCGAACCCTTGAAGGGCGTGGATTTCGACAAACTCGGAGACACCGAACTGAAAGAGCATTTTGCCAGCTGGCTCGACTCCGTCGGTGATCGGAATTTCTCCTTCATCAAAGGGCCCATCCGCCGCAAGCTCTTCAATGGCGATTTTCCGGGACTCGAGAAGAATCATCATGCGCTCGGAAAGTTCGCCAAAGCGGATTTTTATGAATCCTGGCTGCCTCTTTACGGTCCTGCTGAAAAATATATCAGCAGTGCACATGCTACGTCAGTGGGCTGGGAACTAAATTTCCTGCCTCAGCCTTCTTTTGGTGAATTCGAGGAAATGGTGGATTGGTTCCGTGACACTCTCACTACCGGATCAAATCGTTTTGAAGCTCCCGGGCATCAGTGGCTGGTGTATCCGAAACGGCCCGGCATCACGCCCGAGAAAGCAGCCCAGATGGAGGGCAAGCTGGCAGAAATGTACCGCAATACCCAGGCATATATTATCCTGAAGGGAATCGAAGGTAAAAGCGGAATTGAATTCGCACAATTTAAAGCAGTACATGCCGACAGTGCTTTCAGCGCTTCACATCAAACGAGTCGTGGAGTTCTCCGTCTGGACGACGACCGCTTTGGGGCGGGTAATGAGCCCGCCTACAACCTAGAGCTGCGGGCTGGCACAAAATCCGACAAGACTCGGCGCTTCACGCAGGAAGTTGTGAGTGCGCGCTATGCCGCCGCGGAATTCGATGATCTGGCGGATATCAAGACCTGGAACCTGATTGCTTCCGAAGAAGTGACTGTAAATCAGTTGCGGGAACGCTTTGGCGTGAGCCGACTAGAGGCGGAGAAAGTGATCGATGCACTTTCCAATACCGAGATCTTGAAGCGGGGTGGCCGCCGCACAATTCATCCGCTCTACTGGGTGCCGTTTTGGACCTGGGAAAACGCTCCTTATGTCTCCTCGGCCAAACGCGACCAGCTGCGTACTCTCACTCGCTCCTTCATAAAGAGCGTCGCTTCCTGGCAGAATCCTACGGTGTCGGAAATAAAAGATGCACTTGCCACCTGGATCAAGGCCTCCAATTTAACAGCCGATATCGAGGCCTATCTCAAGCCCAAGTTCACAACAAGCCAGGATCTCGCAACCTTGCACGAGTTCCGCCCCATCCGTGCCGGACCGGCTTCGACCAAAGCGCTCGTGGACGTCAATAATATTGATCTGGGTATAGAATATTCCGGACGCTTCCCGATCAAATACCAGGCGCATTTTTCCGAGCCGCTGATTGCTGACAAACGCACCTGGCTCGCTACTCAATTCGATTACACTATGGAAGAACGAAAGAATCTGATCAGGCAGGTCGCCGAGGATCTCGGCTCGCGACTGAACAGCGGCAAAGCTGTCAAAGCAGTGGATCTCGCCCAAGGGGGACACGGCCACAGTCTGGTGATTGCCTATGAAGTCAAAGATCCTCAAGGCCGCAGCTGGCGCGTGGAGTGGGACGGCGTCGGACGCGACTATGATCCACTGGGCGAAGTTTTAGTGGATTCAGGACGCGGCGGCCACTTGGAACTGGTTACCCCGAAATTCAAGCCAAAGGCGGATGAAATGAAAGCCGTCTTTGAGACCTTTTCCAATCACAGCCTGGTGCCTTCCATCCGTGCCGGCGGGGGGCACATCAATATTGATTTGGCGGCGTTCGATAAGAAACCCAAAGCGTTGGCGCGCTTTCTTTCCAATTTCCTGGAAAACCGGGGAACGATGGCAATGATGTTCCAGCATATCGGCCGCCTCAAAAGCGCAGAGCCCCTCGACATCAGCCCGAAGCTTGCGGGGGCATTGAAGGATTTCAACGGGACTGAAGAGGAGCTCAAAAGGCTCCTGTATGATGAAGGATTTTTTAACACCCGCCTGGGCAGAAAAACCCGTTATTCGCAGCTCGATATTTCCGCTTACTTTCAGGATGTCATCCCGCCCGAACTCATCACTGCGGACTTTGATCTGAAGAATGACCTCTGGCGCAAATCATTCAATGTGGATCCGAAAATTCGTAAGGCGGAATTCCGCCTCTTCAATGCTCCGCGCAGCCTTGCTGAGTCTGAGCTTCAGATCAAGCTCATACGCGCCATGCTGGACAAGGCATTGAATGAGGACTCCCCTCTTTCCGGTTTTGTTCAGAAAGTGGATTACGAGGAAATGGTTTCCCATCCTGAAGAAGCCCTGAAGCAATTCGAAGCCTACATGAGCGAGTTGAAGCTGAACGTCAAGGAATACCGGGCATACTTTCTGGATGGCCTCTCAGCTTCAAGGGACGCTATCGAATCCCGCTTTTATGAACCGCTCGCGAAACGTCTGGCCGAGCATCCCAAACAAGGCGGCTGGGGTAAAGCGGTGCCGGCCCGGCCATGGAATGAAGCGCAGGCTCTGAGTGCAAAAGCACGCCCCTGGGACGGAAGCACTTCGAATCCCGCCGCTCTCGAAGCCGCCCGCGAGCGTCAAGCACTCAACAATCGCGGCTTCGAATTGCGGGCGGAGATGAAAAAGGATCGTACTGCTCCCAAGCTTCTTTCGCGAATGAATGATGGGCGAGACCTGGGACAGGCGCTCGAGCTTGCTGATTTTCGCAAACTCGATACCCATACCGCCCTGGTTGCCCTTTATCAGAAGCGCGGATTATCCCGGCAACAATACAACGAGATTCTCAGTGAACTGGCCGGGAGAACTGATTATCCGAGAACCCTGATTAGAGAGTTCAGCGAAATCACGCCCGAAACCAGCAGTAGTTACGGCCAATGGCTGCTTTCGACCCTTCGGGAAGGCGATGAAATACCGTTGATGAAATTCCTCCTGCCTGCAGCTGACCCGGACTTGAGGAAGATGGCTTATGAACGCCTGGGCCGGCGCGGAATCGAGGAAATATTCACAAGCGGCGGTCACTCGATTGCGAGCGCCAGCTCCGTACCCGGGGTCAAGCAGGATTATCTCAACTTTTTTGCCAAACGGTCGTGGGAGTCTGTTCCAGAGTTCCCTGAGTTTGGCGACTCGATCATCAGGCGATTGACTGAAACGGCTGCAGCGGGATTCAGGGATAGAAACGCGGACCTGCAGATTCCGGCCGCTAAAATCCTGACTCGGCTCAAATCCTACCATGCTGACCGGACGATAATGAATCTGCTCTCCCTGCCCGGACTGACCTCCAAGGAAAAACGGCTCCTTCTGCTCTCCTGCGGTGACCGCGTGAATGCAGTCCAGACCCGGATACTTGCCACTCTGATGCATGATCCGGATCCGGCAATCGCCAGACAGGCGACTGAGCATTTTCAGGCCCTGAACAAAAGGTTTTTGGAGCTGCCTTTGGAACAGCTCAAAACAATGGCCCATGACGATCAGTTTTATGCCTTGCACGCAAGAATCCGCAGAAATTTGGACGCTCAAGCCGCACGCGAAATACTCGGCACGCTGCCAGTTTCGTCCTTTGCTGCGGTGATTGAAAATCACAAGGGCATCCCGGGCTTGGACGAGGAACAGATTTTTGCTGCCAGGTATTTGTTGGAAAAGCTGCCCTATCAACCCGACTTCCGGGAGCTCGAGCCACTCCTCAACCACCCGAATGAAACAATATCCAGATCCGGCTTCGAGTTTTTAAAGTCCTTGCCCGAATCCCGCAAGCGCTCGTCTGCGCATATCCAGACCATCACCCGGGCGAGAGATGAATCCGTTTTAAAGCGACTTTTGAACGTGTTTCCGGTCGACCGGATCGTGCCGGTACAGGGCGCCACTATTGACGAAGCACTTGCAACGACGACCGGAACAAAGTTGCTTGAAAAACTTTCTGCCACCCAGGATGGCGAACTTCAGCTTAAAATTGCCCAGGCATTTGGGCCCCTCTGGCCGATGAGTCGACCCTTGCCTGAAGCGTTGGCTCTGCTCGCCGAAGCATCTTCGCCCGCTACTCGAATCGCCTTGCTGGAAATGCTAAGCTCAAGGCCTCAGGCAGCAGCCCTGCTGGGCGTCACTCTCGGGCTCAGGGATCAAGATCCGAAGGTCCGCGCCGTAGCCAGGAAAGCTCAAGAATCCCTCGATACATTGATCGGGAGGATGTCGCCGCTGGATTTTGAGAAAATCGATTATACCGATCTTTTGGTTATCCAGTATCGGTTTCAGGCAGACTCCCGGATCCAGGGGATTCTCAAACCACTGATTGCGCGCCATGAATCGGGCGGACTTTGTTCCACTGATCTGATAAAACTTTTGACCACTGCCAGGAAAACGGGTCAGCATGACGAACCACGGAAGATTTCACTTTGGCTACTTAATACCAATGAGCGGTTAATGAATGTTTCTAAACCGAGTGGGTTTGCAGCTTTAATTCTGGAATCGGATGCCCAGGTCAGAAAGCTTGCATTCAAAAAATTGAGCCAGTTATCCGGCCGTGAGGCAAGCTACCGGATCAATGAAGTCATCGGGGCCCTGAGCACGCATTCCGAAGGAGCCGAGGAGTTCCTGAGATTCCTGGAAACGTATGATTATCGGGACTACGAGGCGACCCTGGAACTTCGGGTAAACTTAAACGCATTCCGTGATCCGCAGTTAAGACCGCTCGCCCGGAGAGTACTTGACCGGGTCTCGCAGACCATGAGCTTATCGAGTGCCGATTCTGCTCGCTGCGCCGTCCGTAATATCCTGGGAATTCTTCGCGAACTCTGAAGTGCAGTGAAACTTAATGAAAAGCCGTTACCCACTCGATCATTTCATTCGTGAGATCAAAATCCATTCCGTCCGTATCGGTCAGCTTGGCCTCAGTGCGCCAGTCTTCCGTCCCTTCCGGATGAAGCCCTGTGACGAATACCCGGCCCTTGCCAAATTCTCCGCGAACCGATGCGATCTGACCATTTGAGTAGTAAGCGATGACCTCGACGGGATCTGTCGGCTTGACTTTGAAATACGGTCCGCCCTCCCAATAAAGATCACGCTCCACGCCGTTCCAATTGATTTTCAACTGCGTGGGCGACTCGTCCACATCCTGATAACTGGAGTTCCGTCCCGCTAAAATCCCGAACCCGGGGACTTTTCTATCGGAAATTTCCTGAGTCGCGAGGAATCCTCCCGCGCAATAGCCCACATAGCCTCCCCCATCGGCGATGAAGGCCCGAAGATTCTTCTTCAAATCCGGCAGCATTTTCTTGGAAACCGTGCTAGCCCAACCGCCAGGCTGGATCCACACGCGTGCGCCGATGAAAATCGCCGGATCCGTTTCGGTCGGGCCCACAAACTGGACCTGCAATCCCATGCGAGTCGCGGATTCAGCCGCTGCCTGCCAGCAACCATCATCGCAGACACCGGCACCGCGATACACCAACGCCACTCCGCTCACGTCGGCCCAGCTGCTGTTTAGAGAACAAAAGCTCAGAAGGCCCGCCATCAGCAGAATTGACTTCTTCATTCCTCAATTCTAATGACCCTGCAAAGCCGCCACAAGACTGCAGAAGCTGCCCGGCAGATTCTGCCAGGTTCAGCTCTTTTTGGGTTGCAGCTTTCTGAGGACGATTTCGAGCGGACAGAAATCCGTCATGCTGGACTGCAGGAGATTCGCACCTACAAAAGCGGTGAACCAGAGCCAATACGGCGAATGGAGTTGGGATAAGGTCAGGCTGATCAGGATAAAAAATCCTGCAAATGCCCGGATCTGATGATGAATCGACTTCATGCCATACTCTCTTTCTCAGTTTGAATCAGTTTCACTCTGCTTTTGCCGACGAACCAGTAGTAAAGGACCGGCACGGCAAGTCGGCTCAGAAGTGTAGCCGCCACTTCGCCGAACATCAGACTGATCGCCAAGCCCTGGAAGATCGGATCAAAGAGCATGACCGAGCTCCCCACAACAACGGCCGCCGCGGTCATGAGCATCGGCCTGAATCGCAGAATACCCGCCGAGATCACGGCTTCTTTGAGAGCCAGACCCTGTCCGAGCTGATGCTCGATGAAGTCCACGAGAATAATCGAATTTCGCACGATGATTCCAGCACCGGCAATGAAGCCGATCATGGAAGTGGCCGTGAAGAACGCTCCAAAAACCGCATGTCCCGGCAGAATTCCAATCAGACTGATCGGAATCGGTGCCATGATGATCAAAGGAATCGTGTAGCTCTTGAACCACCCCAGCACGAGGACGTAGATCAAGACCATCACTACTGCGAAGGCCGCACCCAGATCCCTGAAAACTTCATAAGTGATGAACCACTCACCGTCCCACTTGATTACGGGGGCCTGCGTATTCCAGGGAACTTCCGCGGTTTGCTGGGCATAAGGAATTTTGGGCCCGAGTTTCATGATCCCGTAGACGGGAGCTTCCTCATCGCCCGCCAGTTCGCTCATGACGTAGGACACGGGTTTGAGATTCTTCCGGTACAGCGCATGAGATTGAAATTCCTTGGAAGGCGCCAGGGTTTTTGAAAGAGGAACCACCCCGGACTCAAAAGACGGAACATTCTGCCCCTTGAAGGGCTGAGCCCCCGAGCGCGCGCTCTGTGCGACAGAAAGATCCACGCTGACTTCTTCCGGGGTCGAGACATCGGCAATCGAGAGCACGGATGTTTCCGAGAAAAGAAGCTGACCTGTGGCGACGGCCATTTGCGCCTGGGTCCCGAGGAGCCCCCCGGCTTTCCAGTCGAAAGCATAAGATTGACGCGGGCGCTGGGTTCTTAAAGTTGAATCCAGGTCCACAACACTCGCTTCCGCAGCAAATATCCCCTCAAGTTCTCGCGTCACCTTCTCGCGCTCACTCCGAGTCGGACCATAGACCTCGGCGACCATCGTGGCGAGAACGGGAGGGCCAGGTGGGATTTCCAGAACTTTGGTTGCCGCCTTCTTCTGCCTTCCGAATTCCGCGATGACCACACGCAAGCCGGTAATCACCTCGTGGCTCGATTTTTTGCGCTCTCCTTTTTCGCTCAACCGGATCTGAAGGTCCGCCAAGTCATCCCTGTTTCTGAGAAAGGTATGTTTGACCATACCCGAAAACGAGAAGGGTGCCGGCTCTCCGGCAAAGACCTGGACAGCCTTGACTTCCGGATCTTTGACGAGTTTTTGCGCAAGCTCCGTGCTCCACTCCCGGTTCTTCTCCAGGGGAGTGTCGGCAGGATAGTCAATCAGCACCTGAAATTCGTTTTTGTTGTCAAACGGAAGCATCTTCACCTTAACCCATTTGAAACCGACAAAGGACGTCGCTGCAAGCAGCAACAGGATCGTGAAAATACCGAAAGCCGCGGCATTCTTCTTGCGACTCAGAAGCCGGTCCACCGTCCTGCGGTAGATCAGGTCCATTTTGCTTTCCTTATGACGATCCGCTTCGGCTTTTTTGCCGGTCTTCGGCTCCTCGTGCTTGAGAATGCGCACCGCCGCCCACGGAGTCACCATGAAGGCGACAAAGAGTGACAGAATCATTGCCAAGCTCGCACCGACCGGAATCGGTTTCATGTAAGGGCCCATCATGCCTCTGACAAAAGCCATGGGCAGGATCGCCGCCACAACGGTGAAGGTGGCAAGAATAGTAGGATTCCCGACTTCCGCAACTGCCCGCAAAGTCGCCGTGACAATTCCGACTCGCCGGTCTAGATGCAGATGCCGTTCAATGTTTTCGACCACTACGATCGCGTCATCAACCAGAATACCAATTGAAAAGATCAAGGCAAAGAGCGTGACCCGGTTCAAGGTATAACCCATGAAATAGTAGATGGCGATCGTCAGTGCCAAGGTCACGGGAATGGCGATCGCCACGACCAGTGCGGCACGCCACCCCATCGCCAGCGCGATGAGAATGGTCACTGAGAGTGTTGCCAGGAGCAAGTGCTCGATCAGCTCAATGGATTTTTCGAAGGCCGTATCACCATAGTTACGCAGTACCGAAAGCTTCACATCCGACGGCAGCGCCTTTGAGAAGATCTGCGCGCGCTCCATCAACTCTTTGGCCAGAATGACCACATTCGTCCCTTTGCGCTTGGCAAAGACAATAGAAACCGCCCGCTCCGGATCGGAAGCCTGGATTTCGCCTCCGCTTTTTTGCTGTCTGATAAGGACTGACGATCTGACTCGCTCTTCAGGGCCATCGGTGACCGTGGCGACATCTCGGATCCGAACCGGAACGCCGCCTTTTTGAGCGACTGCGATGTCTTGAATATCATCCGCTGAACGGATACGACCTCCGACTTCCACGTCATAGACTTTGTCTTCTCCCCAGTTTTTGCCCACGGGAGCATAGGCATCGCTTGCTTTGAGGGCCTTGGCCACTTCCAGGAGCGAAGTCCCGCGAGCCGCCAACCGGTCGGGATCGACAATGATCCGGATCGCTCGCTTGCGACCGCCCAACAATTCCACCCGACTCAGGTCCGGGGTACTTGAAAGTTCCCGGGCAAGAGGTGCTACCAGCGTACGAAGAGAGAAATCATCGGTCACGGACGAACTGAAACTCAGAACGAGAAAAGGCACGTCATCAATTGAGAAGGATTTCACCATCGAAGGCGTTACATTGGCGGGCAGTAACGCTTTGACCTCCTGCAGTTTGTGGTGAATTTTGACGATGCTCGGTTCCATCGGCTCGCCCACCTTGTACCTCACGGTGACGATGCTCTGATTGGCCATACTCGTGGAGTAGACATACTCCACTCCTTCCAGACCCCAAACCGCACGTTCAATTGTCTCGCTCACCTTGCGCTCGACCTCTTCCGGGGAGTAGCCCGGGGCCCCCGTCATGATGTCGATCATCGGAACGGAAATCTGCGGCTCCTCCTCTTTCGGAGTCAAAAAGACGGCCGCCACCCCGATGAGCACACTGGCGATGGCTATCACCGGGGTCAATTTCGAATTCACGAAAATGCGCGCTATTTTACCAGAAAAACCTTCTCTCAATTGCATACGGCACCTGTTTCGGAGTCGGACAGATGGGTGAGAATTTCTGCCTGAACCTTGATTTTCTCTTCATTCATTTGAGAACGGGCGATCACCAGCTCCACCCGCCGGGAAAGGACCTCCGTCAGCTGCAATGCATTGAGAACACCATTCTGGAAAAGCTGGAGAGCAATGGTGGTCTGCTGCTGCATGAGCTGGAGGCTTTCTTCGGCCAGAGCGATTTGCTCACTGATGGCCGCAAGGGATTCAGTCCAGCGCACAGCATTTGATCGCTGATGCTCTCGAAGAGCTTGCGCCTGCGCCTCGGTCGAGAGCGCCCGTGCCCGGGCTTCTTTCACCGCAAGCCAGTTCGAGGGATTGAAAAGTTCCCAACGAAGGTAAGCCCCAGCTGCCATCGAAGTCGCCGAGGAACTGGAAGACTGGGCAAAGTTACCTTGCGAAAATAATCCGACCTGGGGAAGAAAGCGCGCGCGCTCGGCGTCAGCCAGCGAATGAAGGCCCATCGCTCCTCGTTCAGCAGCGACTACGGATGCAGAACCCCCTTTGCTATCAGGAGAACGGAAAACAGAATTTGCGAACTTCTCGGAACTGAGCTTTGCAGGTGGCATCCATGAGGTACCGATCCCGCTCATCTCGTTCAAGGCCGCCAGGAGACTTTTCTTTTTTGCTTTAATGGAAATCAGTTCACCTTTCAACCGGTTCTCCAGGCTCTGAAGTCCCAGAAGTCCGGAATACCCCAAGGGATTCGCCTTCGAACCAATCCGGTAACGGTCAGTCGTGCGCTGTAAGATCTGGCCCACCGGCGAAAGGGCGAGTTCCTCTTCCCTCAGCGTCAGCAGCCCCGAATAAAGCTGCGTCGCTGCTCCGCAAATTTTCTGCAATTCCGCAGAATGCCGAATTTCAGAGGCCTCTTTCCAGAAAGTTCTGGCCTGCGATACTGCTCTTTTGGTCCCACCTTCGTAAACTTTCCAGTCCAGCCCGAGGGAAATCCGCGCAAAATTCTGCTGCACGGGAAAGTTCATCGTCATGGGAGAAAAATCCTGCCCGGTGATTCCTCGGGCGCCGATTTTTGAGAAAAGCACATCACCCGCATCATCAGTATTGTAGGCTCGCGCCTCCAGGCCAATGCTCG
The DNA here is from genome assembly GCA_001769805.1 of Bdellovibrionales bacterium GWA1_52_35. Taxonomy (GTDB): domain Bacteria; phylum Bdellovibrionota; class UBA1018; order UBA1018; family UBA1018; genus GWA1-52-35. The sequence continues at coordinate 25,585 of MEPO01000010.1, read as the reverse complement.
GGAACCAGTGAAATTTCGCCCGTTGCTCCGCCACCCTGCTGGCTTGGAGATCTTCTTTAGCGGCGCGCAGGACCGGAGACGAATCCTGGATCCGGCTCCAGATTTCTGAAAATCCCACTTCCCTGGCGGGAACAGCCGCTCCCAATGCGGCTGACCCTAGTGCGGTTATAAAGAAGAAAGCACCCACTCCCAGCAATACCCGATAACTGCTCACCATGACCCTCACTTATCCCTGCATTTCTGAACGGAGAGAGCGCGCAGCCGCATCCGTTTTCAGAAGTTTCGCTTCCAGAACCTTGCTCATGACCTGACACGCGCTGCGAACCTGTGGAATGGCCAGGGAGCAGAACTGGAATACACCCGCTTTTCTCGCATGTAAAAGCCCGGCTTTTTTTAAAACGTTCAGGTGCTGGGTCAGATTCGGGCCCGAAATCCCGAGTTCGCCCTGAATCTCGCCGATATTGAGTTCCTTCTCTCCCAGCAAGTCCAGGATCTTCAGCCGCACCGGGTGAGCCAGCGCACCGCAAAGCTCCGCCTGCAATTCATAGATTACTTCGTTCTTGAGTTTCATTTGCCGTTCTCTTTTCATAAATCTTTCCTCAGGGACTGATATAATCTAGACTTAACTAGTTTGTAAACTAATTAATTAATGTATTGACAAGACAACCAGCCCAACATAAAAGAACAGCCAGGAGATCACCATGAGCATTTGGAATAAAGGATTGGGTACAGGTTTACTTTTGGCGCTCGCGTTGGGCACTGCCGGTTGCAATCAGCAGGTCCAGGATGCACTGCAACGCGAAGGAATGGAGCTGCAACAGAATACTCAAAGGCAGGAAGACCTGCTCGCTCCTTTAGTCGGGCATTATCGGGGAATGCTTCGCCAACCGGACGGCAGCGCCGATAAACCGGTTGCGCTGGTTTTGGTTCCGACCACCATTATTGTCCAGAACCCCGGAAGGAACGATATTACTCAATATCCCAGCCTGGGCGGCACCCTGAACGTCATCGTCCCGCCCCTTCGTGAGGGCGAAGCAGACGATTGGATCACAATTGCTTCTTATGACATGGCAAGTCTGGACGGATTCCGAAGTCGGCTGACCCTGACTGGAAACATTCAAAGCGCGTCGATTGGCTTCATCAAAGTTCATTTTGACGGCGTGGTGCACCCGGACTATTCCATCACGGCTCGGATCAGCACCTCACTGAAGGGCGAGGTCGGAACTTTGGAACTGACCAAAATCGCTGACACTCTCTGATCGAGGTATTCAAAATTGTACGATCGGTTTCTTGATCAAACCCGTAGACGGAACATCGTCCTGAACGCGTGGCCAGCCGTCGACATAAGTGATCGGGTCCATCAGCAGCGGCCGCCGCCTCGTACCAGGCTGACCTGGATTGATTTCCGCGTTGGTGTCGATTCCATGATAAAGAATCCAATCCTGGCCCGCCGCGTCCGTGAAAATCGCATTATGGCCTGGCGCTTTCCACTGACCGCCTGCCCGCAGAATGGCACTGCTTGTCTTGCCCGTGGATTGACCAAAAGTTTCGAAAGGCCCCAAAGGACTTTTGGCACGGGCGACCCTGACCTCATAGAGATCAAAGCAATCATCACCTGAGTAAAACATGTAATACCAGCCATTGCGTTTGATGACCCAGGGAGCTTCCTGAAGCCGTTCGTAACCGTCGGGAAGATCGGTTCTCGGAAAAACCAGATCAGAGGAAAGACTCCCCTCTTTGAATTTCAATCCATCTCCATCCAGTTCCCGCCCTTTGAGCGGCTTGAAACCGGAGCCCCAATAAAGATAAATACGTTTGGTGTCGGGATCTTCGAAATAATGAGGATCGATATCTTCGAATCCTGTACCGATGGACAAGGGCTTACCGCTGTCTTTGAAGGGACCAGCAGGAGAATCAGAAACCGCAACAGCCAAGGCCATGGTCTTCGTCTCGTTATGCTCAGCCGTATAGTACATCAGATATTTACCGCCTCGTTGAGCGACGTCCGGAGCCCAGGTGTTGGGCTTTTTGTTTCCCCAAGCGGGCAGTTCCGGCAAAGCATCGGGCAGGCGTTGCCAGCTCACGAGATCTTTGGAGCGGATGAGCTGGATATGCTCAAATTTGCCATTCACAACGGATTGGGTTCCGTACGCATAATAGTAACCATCGCTGGCTTTGAGAAATCCCGGATCAGGGAAATCGAAATCTACAATCGGGTTTTTGAAAAGGATTCCAGGCCGGAGGTGCACAAGTGATTGAGGCTCAATGAGCTTTTTGAGCGGGACGACGCAATCATTCTTTGCGGCATGGCTGACTTCAGCCGAGCCGAGCAAAAAAACCAAACCCCAAAATCCTGCGCATTTCAATTTTGCAGTTCCCAATACTCTCTATGGTAATTAGAGAGAGGCCCGATAGCAACATTCTGAATTATAAAGTTAATCAGTTTACGTCCTAGCAAAATCAGGGATGATGTATGCTCCTGCATTCTTTGCAGATACCGTGTGAGAACTCAGCCTCGGTATGCTGTTCAATATAACTTTCCACCTCACGCCAGTAGCCCTGATCATCGCAGATTCTTCTTACGGCTTTCTTGCTGAGATTCCATAGGAATCTTTGAATCCCCCATGGAGCTGGACAGCAGAGAAGCCCGCCTCAATCAGCGACTGCTTCACTTCCTGCTCAGATCGACGGTGTTCGTAGGGTGGGCCCAACTCGAGCGGTTGGGACCGGTCAGCAGGAATCGCCCAGTCGACAATGAGAATGCGCCCCTCGGACCGAAGCACCCGCGTGGCCTCCCTCAGCGCTTCGGAAGGACTTTCAAACTCATGAAAGACATTGCCCATGATCAGAAGATCAATAGAGGAACTGCCAAGCGGAAGCTTTTCTCCATGACCGACATGGATACTGACTCGTGTTCCGAGCGGATGATCCTCAAGCCTCTTTTTGAAATATGAATTCATTTCAGAAGACGAATCCACCGCCTCAATTGCAGCCGGGGGTGTGCTTGAATTCAGAAGCGCCAAGGAAAAGTAACCCGTGCCGGAACCGATATCTGCAACACGATACCCCGAAACCAATTGCGCGGCTTCAATGATGGCTCCTGGCGGAATTCTTTCCTGTCGCTCAGGGGAGTCTAGACGCGCTGCGTTTTTCGGATCAAAAACTTTTTCGTTATGGGAATGGGACACGAGAACTCCTTATTTTATCAACCCGCGGGGCATCGTATGTCAAAGTCTGCGTCGTTGTCAAAAACTGCGCTCCCGGTATGGGGCACCAGATGTTATTGTCCAGACCACGAGGTGATCCATGAAAACCATCATTCTTCTGTTCCTTCTCGCTGTGAGTTTTACTACAGGTCTGGCAGAGGCCTCCGTTATGCCCGCAAATGCGGAGCAAAGCTCAGTGGAGCTCGAAGGCCAGGTATTATGGCAGGGAAGAAACGACGCGGCAATTCCGGGTGATACTGGGACCCGTTTCTCGCTCCGGGAGATTCTCAAATCATCCACTGCCGGTTTTCGCCTGGAGGCGAGTTACCCGCTTTCAGAGCGCTCGCAGCTGCGTGGAGTTTTTGCGCCGCTGACCATTCAGGATTCCGGAACACTCCTGAGTCCCGTCAGCTTTCAGGGAAGCTCTTTCAATACGACTGAGCCCATCGAAACCATCTTCAAATTCAACTCCTATCGCCTGACCTATCGCTACCGGTTCATTCAGAATGATGACTGGACACTTTTCGCGGGCCTAACGGCAAAAGTCCGGGATGCTAAAATCAGCCTGAGGCAGGGCTCCGCTTTCCAGGAGAAAGCGAATCTGGGTTTTGTTCCCCTCCTCTACTGCGCGGCTGCTTATCATTTCAATACCGACTGGCAGGCCGAACTTGAATTCGACGCCTTGGCAGCCCCGCAAGGAAGAGCCGAAGACCTGCGTCTTGCGCTGCGTAAGAACTTCTCCGTGCGAGGCCTGAGTGCCGCGCTCGGGTACCGGATACTTGAAGGCGGAGCGGATAATAAGACGGTCTTCACTTTTGCCTTGTTCCACTACGCGACTGCCTCGGTTGGTTTTGAATTTTAGTGAACGAATTAAAGTTCCACCCCACCCGACTTGACAGGGTTCTTACTGAAACCACCTTTCATATATCCAGATCATCAGAATCTGGAACCGTTCAAAGAAAGGAGGCCTCTATGAATGAAGTCAGGTTTTATGGGTTCAAAGGATCTCGCGCTTTGGCACGCCAGCTTGAGCGGAGGATTGAGAAATGGATCGCCCGCGAACAGGGCTGGCGGTACCGCGGCTCAGAATGGCAGTACCTGCTCGAAATCGAGGAACTCGATAGCTCCTATCAGTGCTCGATTCTGATCCAGACCGGATCACAGGAGCTGCAAAGTCAGGATACCGGCAAAACAATCCAGGATGCGATGACACTTGCCTTGAAGCACTTGCGCAGTACAACTGCGGGAAAAAGAAGCTCTAGAGAGTTTTCTTTTCCGCTCTTCCAAGAAGTGCCAGCTTTTGATTCCTGAAAATCCGGTTCGTATTCAGGCCATTCAACTTTTTTAAACGTGCGACGGACATTCGGTATCGTCGTGCAATTGAAATCAGTGTATCGCCTCGACTCACCCGGTGAGTGGAAGCTCTGCTCTTTACTGAAGACTGGCGACGAGCGGCAGGTTTTGATGCTTCGATGTGGCGGGTAAAATATTTTCTTTGCTGAGCAACCAGTTTCACTTTTTCCTTGGGAACCCAGATTGGATAATGAGAAGTATTTCTCGGCGTCACCTGCCGCAGCAGATGAGGATTAATGCTCCTGAGGTCTTCATAGTTGATATCCGCCCGCTGGGCGATTTCCTTCAGATGAGTGGCGGCTGGAATGTCAAGCTTGTGCACTTCCGGAAACTTGCCAGCGGTCAACCCTGTAAAACCGAATTTTTCACTGTTTCTGCCGATAATAATGGCTGCCAGGAACTTCGGGACATAATTCATGGTTTCCCGGGGAAGAACTTTCTTGCTCACAAGAATCCAGAAATCATGAGTTTGGCCTTTGCGAATCGCCCGCCGGATTCGCCCCTCGCCTGCATTGTAGCCGGCAATGGCAAGGTACCAGGACCCGAACTCCTTATGCAGATCCTTTAAATATCTGGCTGCGGCATGCGTCGAACGGACGATATCGCGTCGCTCATCGAGATAAGGATTATTTTTCAACCCATACCTTCGGCCCGTTGCCCGGATGAACTGCCATGCGCCCACGGCCTGCTGACTGGAACGGGCATGGGTGACATAACCGCTCTCGATCATCGCCAGATAGTACATTTCGCGAGGAACACCCTGCTCTTTGAGGATGTTCTGGACCAGCTCTTTATAATACGCACCACGTTCCAGAAAAGTCCGGAAACGAGCCTGATCTTTCACCGTAAAATAGGTAATCCACTTCTGGACATCGGCATTGATTTCAATCGGCACCCGCGAGTGCGGATCCGGTTCCACTTCCAGGTCGGCGGCGAGGATCTCCTGAAGCAAGTCACGGGTTGGTTCGCTTACCGCCACCTCCGGACTGGCCGCTTGAGGTTGCACACGCGTAGTCGCGCAACCCGCGATGAGCAGCAGTGCGCTAGTGGTTAAAATCAGATTGATAATTTGGTATTGAAACTTCATGTTTCTAAAATCCATCCTTGGATAAATGTAAGTTAATAAGCTGTCTTATACAACTTGACTGGGGCCACCTTTTTGCGGGTCCGGATATTTATCATCTCCACACTCACGGAAAAAGCCATGGCAAAATATACGTAGCCCTTCGGAATATGGAAGCCAAGCCCTTCGGCAATGAGAGTCACTCCGATCATGACAAGGAAGGCCAGGGCGAGAACCTTGATCGTGGGGTGCCGATCCACGAACTCGGCAATTGCACGCGAAGCGAACATCATCACTCCGACAGCAATAACCACGGCCGCGACCATGACTTCGATCTGCTGGGCCATGCCGACCGCGGTAATGACTGAGTCCAGTGAAAAGACGAGATCCAGAATAGCGATCTGAAAAAGAACAGATCCAAATTTGCCTTTGGCGCTCTTGGACTTCTCGACAGCAGCTTCTCCTTCAAGAGAGCCGTGGATTTCCATGGTACTTTTCCAGAGGAGGAAAAGCCCGCCGAGAAGCAGGATCAGATCTCTTCCGGAAATCTCCTGGTTCAAAGCCGTGAATAGCGGCGAAGTCAGACGCATCATCCAGGTCAGCGAAAACAGAAGCAGAATTCTGGTCACCATGGCCAGCGTCAGACCGATTTTACGCGCTGCATTCCTCTCCTGAGACGGAAGTTTGCCAACCAGAATCGAGATAAAAATAATGTTATCAATACCCAGGACGATTTCTAAAGCAGTCAAGGTTAAAAGCGCAATCCACGCCTCGGGATTCGTCAGCAATTCCATAGAAATACTATGGAACGTTTACTTCGCAAATTCAACACAAACGACTATTGGACCTGAAACTCGCCGATTTTCCCTTCCGCTCCAGATTCATCAGCCAACCAGAGTTCATAACGCCCCTCGGGGAGAACACCGACTTCCACAGATCGAGAGTGGGGCCTGACTGCCATCGTGCAGAAATCCCCGTTCCGGACGAAAGCGAAATCTGTGAGCACAATACGTCCCGTCTCGATTTCAACCCGGGTCTCCACGGGAGCGGGCCGATAGCAGAAATTGGGGAACAGCTCAGCCAACTCAATCCGCACCGGCTCATTTTCGTCGTAGACCGGATTAATTCTCGCCTCAACAGGCTCCACGCGTACTTTAGTCCAGGTTCCGTCGCCTGAAAGATCTTCCGCGCCTAAGGCAACTTGAGAAACGGCGACAATCCCAAGCAGACCCGATAAAACGGCAAGTGTTTTCAGTTTCATGAAAGTCCCTTTCGTATCGTTTCAAGCCGGGTAAGCAGGTCCTTCCGCTTTCGCTTCACAGGCATGGGATGCGCCTAGAAATTTTTCAAAAAAACCGCCCCCACTCGGTTGATTGATCTTGATCTGCCGGGGTTTGGCGGACTCCGGCTTGGGAATATAAAGACGCAAAACGCCATCCTGATAATTTGCCTCGATTCGATCAGCATTCACTCCCGAAGGAAGAGCAACGCTGCGCTGAAACTTTCCGTAGCGTCGCTCAAAATACTGCAAGCTGCCATCGGCCGCGCTGGAATCCCGATTGCGCTCACCGGAAATCATAATCTGGTTATCAGCGCACTCGATCCTGATCTGTTCTTTGGGGATGCCCGGCAATTCAAGAGTCATCAAATAATGATCCCTGCTCTCTTCAAGATCGCAGGCCGGCTGCCAGTTCCTTTCCAGGAGCTGATCCATTCCGAATTGGGTGACAAATAAACTGTTCATAACGAATTCCTCCTTTATTTATTGTTTTGGGCTCTCGCGTGCCTCTGTTTAAAAAAATGGGTGATATTTTTCTGCTGTCAAGTACGGGGTCACCGGATTTACGTCAAGCGACCCACGAGCTGTTCGTTCAATTCAGGAAGCCAATCGCTGAATTTGAAGAGTTCATTCTGCTCCCGGCATTTTTGACAGTACCGATCAAAAACGGAGCGGACAGGAAACTCTTCCGCGCAAAGATTGCAGCGTCTTGTTTTTGCACCCTGTCGGAAGCGAGTCCGGGGTGCTGAAAATTCCTTGGTTCTTGCCATTTGTTTTCTCCCTTCTTTTAAAAGTCCGACCTCCCTACGGATTCGGAAAAAACATTTTCTGCATCCAGCCATTGCCCAGCTGGTATTTAAACAATGGTTCCGACCGTTTTCTTGTCAAGCCAGGTGGCACCTCAAATGAATTAACCGTCGCCAATGAAGCAATTATCACCCAGAATATTCATTATTTGAGTTTACTCCGGGACTACGGCACCCTAAAGAGATATGAATTTACAAAAAAGTTGGGTCTCATGGTCTTTGCTTGGAATACTGAGTGCCTGCTTGCTGGTCTTGAGCCGTGTTAACTTCTTATTGTTCCACAGCATCGTGGAAATTTTTTGCCTGATCATCATCTTCGCGGCTTTTCTTTTTGCGTGGAACTCGCGGCAGTTTGAAAACAGCTACCTGATCGTGATCGGTACGGCTCTCGCCCCAGTCGGACTGATCGAGCTGCTGCATTTCTTTTCCTACAAAGGCTATTCGCTTTTTCCGGATTATGATGCAAACCTCCCCACTTCCTTTTGGATAGCATCGCGCTACATCCTGGCAAGCGCTTTTCTGATCGCGCCCTTCGTGTTGAAGCATAAAATCCCCGCAGGTCCGCTCGCCGCCTTCTGGATGTTCTGCGCGATCATCCTGATCGTACTGATCTTTCGCGGAGATTTCCCGACCTGTTACATCGAAGGCACGGGGCTAACTCCATTTAAAATCTGGAGCGAGTACCTGATATCAGCTCTCTTCCTCATAGGCCTAGGCGCCCTGATACGCCACAAAGCAGAATTCGACAAGAAGGTACTAGGGCTGTTGATCGCTTCCATATTGCTGATGGTTGTATCCGAACTCGCATTCACTTCGTATTTTGGTGTTTACGATTTTGCCAATGCACTCGGGCACGTTTTCATGACTGCGGGCTTTTATTGCTTATACAAGGGAATCCTCGAAACCGGAATCCGCGAGCCTTACAACCTGCTGTTTCGCGATCTCTCGGAAGCCAATCAGCGATGGAAGACGATTTTTGACAATGTTCATGATGCTATCTTCATGCACGATCTTGACGGGACCATTCTTGAAGTAAACGAGCAAATGCCGAAACTCTATCAAGTATCCCGGGAAGAGGCGACCCGGTTTTCCATTTCGCGGGACTACTCGAGTCCGGAGAACTCGACGGATCAGCTTCCGGCCATTTGGGCGAAGGCAGTTCGCGGCGAGTCCCAGCTTTTTCAATGGATAGCCAGGCGGCCCCACTCCGGAGAGGCATTTAACGTTGAAGTATTTCTGCGAAAAGTCCGGCTCAAGGGACGGGACCTCATCCTGGCTAATGTCCGTGACATCACGATGCGCAAAAAACTGGAAAACGACCTGAGGGCCGCGATTGAAATTCGCGATGAGTTCCTTTCGATCGCCTCCCATGAGTTAAAGACTCCTCTCACGGCATTAATTCTGCAACTGCAACTCACACAGAAAAAACTTGAAAAAGGCAGCGACCCAAAGGGTGCGCTCCTGGTCCAGCCCATAGGGCAAGTGAAACGGATCACCGCGCTATTGAATGAGCTCCTGGATGTGACTCGCATCAGATCAGGAAATTTATTTCTCGAGAAGACTTCATTTAACCTCTGCGAGTCCGCGCAAGAGTCAATAGAAGCCTTTAGGGAATCAGCCTCTAACATCGGAAGCCGCATCACTCTCGACGCTCCCGAGCTGATCGTGGGCTACTGGGACCACAGCCGGATCAGTCAAATTTTTAACAACCTGCTCTCTAATGCGATCAAATACGGAGGAGGCGGGCCGATCGAAATAGCAATCGAAAAAATCGAGGCCTCCGATCTGGCAAGGTTCAGCGTCAGGGATTATGGGATCGGTATTCCGAAAAACCTTCAGGCTAACATTTTTGATCGGTTTGAAAGAGCCGTGACCGGCAACAAGATCAGTGGACTCGGCCTGGGACTCTACATTGTTCGCCAAATAGTGGAAGCGCATGGCGGCTCGATCCGAGTTGAGAGCGAGCCAGGCAAAGGCACTCTTTTCGTCTGCGAACTGCCGCTCCGGAGAGCCTGATTCCGGGCCAATAGGTTTCATGCATTCGAGGCATTAAACTTGAATAATCACGAATCCGAATGACTCAATCCATGTCAGACCGGTTAAGAAGCATGAGTGACCGCATTTTAGAACTCTGGGAAGAGCGGGTCCGGGCCACTGTCATAGCCGCTCGGAATCTGGAACCCTCGCATTTGCGTAATTCGATTCCACTCGTGCTTGAAGCTCTCGCTTATACTTTGGATCACCTGGAAAAGAGTGAAGAGCCTGAACTTAGCGTTTCTCAAGCCCATGGACTCGAGCGCGCCTCCCGGCCCGAATATTCGATCAAGCAGGTTATCCTGGAATACCGTCTGTTACGACGCACGATTTTCGACGTGCTCGCTCCCGATCTGGTTGATCCACGCGCACGCAACGCAATCATCAATGTAATTGAAGTCGGGATTTCGGAGGCAACCGCTGCCTTTGCTGATTACCAATACCGTCTCCGGGAGCAATTCATTTCTGCGTTGGCCCACGATTTGCGCAATCCCCTCACCGCTGCAAAAGCCGCCGCGCAACTGAACCTGCGGCACCCCGAAAGAGTGGACTCCTCCCAGATCCTATCCGCTCGCATCGTGGACTCGATCAGCCGCACAGAACGAATGATTCAAGATCTTCTGGATTCGAATCAAGTCCAGGCCGGTGGAAAACTTCCACTGAATTACGAACCCAATGACATGCGAGTCATCATCAAAATGACGTTGGAAGAAACAACAACCGCCTTGGGTGATCACTTCAAATTCGATCCGGGAACCTCCCCTGTTTCAGGGCATTGGGATACCGGTTACATAAAGAGAGCGCTCGAAAATTTATTGGTCAATGCCGTCAAATACGGAGATCCCTTGACCCCGGTGAGCATCTCTCTTGATGAAAATCAGGGACTTGTCACCATATCCGTTCATAACGCGGGAGAACCCATTTCAAAAGCTGATCAGTACACGATTTTTGACCCTTTCAGGCAAATTGTGAAACTTAAAAAAGAGAAAAAACAGGGATGGGGTATCGGACTGTCTCTGGTCAAAGGAGTTGCCCAAGCCCATGGAGGAACTATCTCCGTTGAAAGCAATGAGAAAAGCGGCACGACCTTCACCCTGACTCTTCCGCTTGAGCCCTCCGACGCCCACAAGATAGCAGCTTAGTCAAAATTCAAAGTGAAGCTGCGTCTGGGCCTCGAGCGGAGATGATTCCATGTGATCACAAAAAATTTCATATTTGATGACGGGCCGGGTGCCCGCATGAATGACAAAGAATGAATTCTGCGGATAACGCGCCTTTAAGAGTCGCTTCGCCTGGGTGATCAGGGTGATATTGTCCGGATCATCGTCTGACATCCCGAAACGGTGATGAGGATTATTTCCGTACTGTTCCATGGCCGCTTCCACGCAGCGGATGATCGCGCGCTTTTTGAGCTCAGCGGTGGACTTCCGCTCTCCTCCCCCACCCAACTCGGGGCCGAGGACGGGATGACTGACGGGATAAATTTCCAGATAGTTGGGCTCTCGCGAAAGAAATCCGGCCTTAGCCAGTTGCGAAAGGCCCTCGCGAATCGTTGCCGGATCATGCCCTCTTGCGGTGATCAGCGCGACGGGCCGCTCATTGTGAACGGCATATTCGAAACATTCCCAGGACGGCCCCTTCCAATGAAAATCGGGTAATTCCAAGGCTTCCTGAATATCTTGCACAAAGGGCTGGCGCGCTCCCGAACCCAGCGCCGGGTGGTCACGAAACTTCCGGAAGCTTCCAACCCGATCATCGCCATTGACGCCAAAGAACTCATACGGACCGGGCTTGCCCAAACTGCTGCTGATTTTCGCAAACTCCCCCGTGCTGACGGCCCGCTCCGCCCCGGTGCGCAGATCGTAGATGAAGATGGGGGTCTGAAGGTGCAAAACATTGTCGTCGAGATCGAAGAAATAAAAACTTCTTCCACCTTTCTCGGAGTTCCGATCAGGCTGGAGCGGAAGCCCAAAACCCAGGTCCAATTGCGAAGGCCCCCTGCTGTTATTCATGTTGCCGGTCATTCTTACTAGATGCGATATTTAAGCAGGCGAGTCAAGCGAGGGAAACCGTAGAAAAAACCAATAGAAACCACCTCCACCCCTCCGATTGGATGAACAGGTCAACTGAGACTCAATTGAGCACCTTTCTTAAATTTGGTATCTTCGACTTCCATGACGAGCCTGAATTTAAAAAAAGAGGGCAGCGGCTATGATGACCTGGCGATTGCGAGTGCTTATGTTGATGGCCCAAACCTCTGCATTCGTTTTTCGAATGGTCAGAAATGGACTGTGGATCTGAATCTTTATTATTATTCATTTCCCGCTGCAAGCAAGCTCAGCGACAGAGCCTATGCCATCCGAATGAAAATCGAGTCCAAACAAATCAAATGGCCGAACGGATTCAAGCTTTCAGTCAAAAGTATTCTGACACATGGAGTGCTGGAAGCCGGGAGAGTTGCGTAACTTTGAACGAGTATTTAATTCGACGGATTCGGATCGGCCAACAGCCGGTGGAGGGACGGCAACGGCAATTCGTGACGAGCACAACAACTTGTTTTTATTACAGAAATTTCCAAAAAATTCCCCTCATGAATTACCCCAAAAATCCGAATCGTAAACTATGGGAATCCGCGCACACTCGCGCCCTTCGAAACTGAATCCGTACTGGATCTCCATTCTGGCGACCGGGCTTTTTCTCTCCATCCCGTCGTCGTTCGGGGTTGCGGGCGATTGCATTGCCCCGCTGCTCAAGGCGCTGAAGAGTTCAGCCCCGGCCAGAGTTTCCGCCTCGCGCGCAGTACTGTCCTCGGTCAAGGTCGAGCGGCTTACCGCGCCGAAGATCACCCAACTGATCAAAACCATCCTTGAGAGCGAGGACCCGGCGCTTGTCACAAGGGCTCGCACCCAATTCGAGCGGGCGGTCCGGGAAGGCCGGAAGGCGCGTTCCGCCGCCCTGAAGGAACTCGATGCCGCAAGCGAGGCGAGTTGGCCAAAAGATGGCGTGGAGTACATGTTCTATCCCGATCAGTTCGGCAGCGCCGGAAAAACCGGCACCTTCCACACCGCCGCGGAAATGGTGCCGTATCTTAAGAAGCTCGGGGTCGACACGCTGTATCCGTTACCTTTTCTGAAATCAGCGGGTCTGGACGGCGGGTTTGATGTCATCAGCTTCACGCAGATCAATCCGAAGCTGGGCGGCAACGCGGCCTTCGAGGCCTTTCTCGCGGCGGCGAAGAAACACAACATGAAGGTCAAGATGGACCTTATCCTGAACCATGTTTCCGATCAGCACGAGTGGTTCCAGGGACTGGTCCGCGGTGACCCGAAATACCGCAAGTACTTCATCACCCGGGATAAGCCACCGGAGATCATTCGCCGGTATGAGAGCGAACAGGGGAAGGTCGTTGTCTATCGCGAGCTGGACGCCCGGGGCAAATCGGTCGAGGTGCATCGGCGCCTGATCTTTCCGGACATCGCCGACAGTCATTACCGCGAAATCACGATGACCAACGGAAAAAAGATCTGGGTCTATCATACGTTTTATCCGTTCCAGCTCGACCTGAATTACGCCAATCCCGATGTGCTCGCGGAGGGCTATCAAATCCTTGGCCACTGGGCGAATAAGGGGGTCGACGTGTTTCGGCTGGACGCCATTCCGTTCATCGACAAGACCGCAGAAAATCACGTGCGGACGCATACGGTCGTCGAGTTCATGAGCAGCTATTTGAAACAGGTGGCGCCGCACTCCCGGCTGATGGTCGAGGCGTGCCAACCACTCGACGATATCGTCAAGTACTTCGGCCGCGAGATGAAGATGAAAGTTTCAATGGGCGCGCGCGGGGCGCGGGTCATCGACACTCCGAGCGAGTCGCAGATGGCATATCAGTTCAAAGGCATGAACAACAAGTGGCTGTCGATCGAGAGTCGCAGCAAGAAGCACTACTACGATTATATGTCCGAGCTGAAACGGCTGGAGGCGAGAGGCGAGGTGCCTTCGAACGCCATCTGGGCGCAGATACTGAGAGTGCATGATGAGTTGACCCTCGAAATGGTACCGGACGCGCAGAAGCCGATCATGCAAAAGCTGATCGCCGATGGACGGGGCGCTTCGTTCCGTGAGGGGAACGGGGTCGCCGGACGCGCGGCCAACTTCCTCGGCAACGACAAGGACCGCATCCGGCTGGCCTATTCGATGCTCATGAGCGAGGACGGCATGCCGGTGATCTACTACGGCGACGAGATCGCGGCGCAGAACAATGCGGCCTTCGTCGTGAGCGAGGATGCCGCCCGCAAACAGTACTTCCAGCAGGCGAAAATCAAGGTGCTCGGAACGAAGGATGCGCGCGACCTAGGCCGCGGACCGCTTTCGAAGGATGCGTTTGTCGCGGCTGCCGAAGGACGGGCTTCAGAACTCAGCAACGAAACGTTCACCAACCTTCAGGCGATGATTGCCGCGCGAAAGCAAAGCGTCGCGATGCGACGGGGCAAGACTGAAATGCTGGCGAACAACCGCAACGACGTCATCTCTTTCTTCCGTAGTCATAAGGAAAGCGGGCAGAGGGTCCTGGTCGTTCATAACCTTGGCGAAAGCGTTAAGGCGATTCAGATCGAAACGGGAGACGCTCTCGGAAGCGGGAGCATACAGGTGAACGATCTTCTCACGGGCCGGACGAGGACCCTCCGGGCGGAAAACGGCAAGGTGAGCGTCACGCTCGGGCGCTATGAGTCGGTCTGGCTGACGCCCTCAAAGCCCTCAAAATGATCGATCCCGCAGCCTTGCGTAACTGCTACATCCAACAAAATGCCATACAACCCCGGAAATGCGCGGACCAGCAGTCGGAGTAGTCCTCGCCACATGAGGCGGAGGCCGACTCAGTGCAGGCGGTCACGCACGCCTCACTTCCGTTTCCGGCCTGGGCAGGGACGGGGGGAATCATTGAAATTGTCATTGCAATCACGGCCATCAGAATCATTTTTTTCATAATCAGTGCTCCTTTATTCAGTTCTGAGCACTGGATAATACAGAACTCGCCGCGCAAGCCATGCTTTCATTGAATGGGCCGCTGAATACAGTTACAAAAAGTTACTGGATGTACATTCACGGTTTCAAAACATCCTCCTGAAATTCCGCTTTTAGAATTCCGTAAACCACCATGTCCTCGCGCCTGCCGTTCCTAACAAGCTCTTCTCTGAGATATCCCTCTTGTTTCATCCCGATCTTTTTCATCACTTCGCCTGAAGCAGGATTGGAGGCTATGTAGCGAGCGGAAATTTTGTGCAAGTTTAAAGAATCAAAACCAAACCGAATTATCGTTGCTGCTGCTTCAGTACAATACCCTTTATTCCAGTAAGGAACTCCCACCCAATAACCCAACTCTGCCTTGCTTTGTCGCTCATTTATAATGAGATCGATTGCCCCGATCAACGGACCATTCCCCTTCACTACCATTGCAAATATTGCATTTTTCTTCTGCCGCCAAGCCTCAGCTTGGCCACGAATCCAGACCTCTGCAGCTCCATCTGGATAGGGGTGCGGTATCGCCGCCGTCGTGGAAGCAACGGCTGGATCTCCTGCGAGGTGCTGAACATCTTTCGCATCCCCAAGAGTAAATGGACGCAGGATCAGACGCTTGGTTTCTAAGGTCGGTTGAGTCATGAACCCGATCTAATCACGATCCCTGAAAACAAAAAAGCCCCCGGTACAAACCTGCTACTCAACACGATAATATCGCGCACTACGTCCCGCCCCCTGCCCTCGAGACAAGCTTAAGCTCCAGCAACCGTCCCAAAATCTGCTTGGCCGTTACAGATGGAATCTTCAGCTTTTCAGCTGATTTTCAGAAAGCAATTCATTCTTCGTTCCTGCACCTGCCAAGACCCCCTGTAGAACTTCAACCTGTCTGAGCATGCAGTCCACAAAGAAATGGAGCCAATGATGGCTCCCTTCAATACGGGTCGATGGCTCGATTATACCCAATTATTCTGGGTAACAAAAAACCCGGGCCACTCTTTCGAATGATGCTTCCCTACGGGTCACCTGAGCCGATTGCCGTCAATATTGTGAATAATAACCCCCAGCCATAAGGCAATCATTAACCTTATGGGTTAATTTTATTCTGCTACCATCCGACGTGGATATATGCTACGTTTTAATTAACCTTTAGGGTTAATATACATAACTGGGTGTGGAAATACACTTCAAGGACAAATACATCGCAGAGCTATGCAACACCCAGAAAGTCGCCATTAAGCGACTTGGCGCCGTGTGTGCAAAGATACTTCGTCGCAGGCTTGATCAACTGAGAGCAGCTCCACATCTTGGAACCATGAAGGCATTGTCTGGACGATGTCACGAACTAAAGGGAGACAGAAAAGGACAGCTGTCTTTAGATTTAGAACAACCCCTACGACTCCTTTTTGAAGGCGAAGGGGAAAACATCTACAAGGAGGATACCGGACTAGATTGGAATCTAGTGAAATCGGTAAACATCCTTGGGATCGAGGATACCCATGAGTGACTCCATTAAAAATGAGTATCTACCAGACAGCGTATCTTCACCGGGCGAAACGCTGGTAGAACTTCTCGAAGAAAAAGGAATGACCCAAGTTGAATTCGCAAAGCGGACTGGTCGCCCCATTAAAACGATCAATGAAATTGTCAAAGGTAAGGCCGCCCTCACCTCTGAATCCGCCATTCAATTTGAAAGAGTCTTAGGCGTACCGGCTGAATTCTGGAATCAAATGGAAGCCAATTACAGAGCTTTTCTTGCTCGCACAAACGAGCTTGATCGGCTCAGCGACCACGGCGACTGGCTTAAACAGTTCCCAATTACTGAGATGATTTCTCGGAAGTGCATCAAGGACCTGCGCTCAGATAAGGCCGCACTCAAGATTGAGCTACTTAATTTCTTTGGCGTCGCATCACCAGAACAATGGTCAAAGGGATGGGGTCAAAGACAAATCGCCTTCCGAAAGTCGAACAAACTTGAAGCAAAGGTCGGCCCAACCTCGGCATGGATACGACAAGGAGAGATCGAGGCAGAAAAGATTGAATGTGCTGAATTCGACGAACA
Organism: Bdellovibrionales bacterium GWA1_52_35; assembly: GCA_001769805.1. Lineage (GTDB taxonomy): Bacteria > Bdellovibrionota > UBA1018 > UBA1018 > UBA1018 > GWA1-52-35. The sequence continues at coordinate 8,769 of MEPO01000010.1, read as the reverse complement.
CAAATTGAAAGCAGCACTCCCTGAATTACGGTCACTAACGGTAGACTCACATCCTGAAACCTTTGTCCCCAGACTTAAAGAAATTTGTGCCTCCGCTGGGGTTGCCGTCGTCTTTATGCCTGCATACAAAGGCGTCCCTGTCTGTGGCGCAACACGCTGGCTGACACCGAAGAAAGCAATGGTTTTGCTCAGCCTTCGTTACAAAACCGACGATCAACTCTGGTTTACGTTTTTCCATGAACTCGGGCATATTTTAAAACATGGCAAAAAGGACCTATTTGTCGATTTTGAAAGAAAGAACACACCCCGCACCCAGGAAGAAGATGAAGCCGATTCATTTTCAGCTGAAAGCCTGATTCCTCAGCACCTACTCAACGAGCAATTGAAGCAGGTTACTCATCTTTCACACGAGGCCGTTCTAGGGCTTGCTCAGACCCTTAGCATCTCTGCTGGAATTCTCGTGGGCCGTCTACAATTCATGAAAAAGCTTCCACACAGCCACCTTAATGATCTAAAGCAGCGTTTTGCATGGTGTGAAGAATAGCCGGAGATCCCAAGACAAGCTCTGCATTCTTTATTTCAGTCATTCTGAAACAGTACGAAATTCCGGCATGGCGCCGACCTGGGCCCACGGACGTAGTCCTCGAAACGCAGCAACTTAAGACCCTCTTTCAATCCGGATTTCTTAGCTTCCATTGGATTGAGTTCCCTTACTCGTTGCCGAAGGCGAGCATAACTACAAGAACAGCGCACAGATCAAAAACACTAAATTGAAAAGTCCATGCACAAAAATAGATCCAGTGAGTGATTGAGATTCTTTTCTAATCACAAAAAGTAGAAACCCCATCGGGAGCGCCAAAAGGGTCTGAAGACTTAGAATCTGGACTGCCGGTTCAGGACTAGAAAAATATCCAAAAAAACCCAAGCTTGATTTTGTAGCATAGACCAGCAAAAGAACTGGAAGAAAAAGCCCCGAATGATGAATCGCAAAAAATACAGACGACGAGATCGCGATAGTTCGTTCGGATTTCCCACTTTTTCGCAACCAACAGGGAAAAGCCTGCCGGTAAATAATTTCTTCAAAAAAAGGCGCCAAGAAAACTAAATATAGCCAAAGCAGCGGAGATTTTAGGTCAAAAAGATGCAAGGGCTGAAGTCTACGGGGCCCGCTTCTGCTGATTTGCATAGGACCGGGCCCGCTCTCTGCGATTTGATAAACTATAGCCTATGGCGGCTCCAGAAAGAGAAGCCCCAAGGAGCCGCATACGCGCTCCTTGGTCTCGTTGTCTAGAGTGTAAGAAAAAGTATTCTCCCTCTCCCCGGCTGAAGCTCCGTCAAAAAACCTGCGGTGAGCTTGGCTGTCGACGCAGGCATCGGGCGCGGTATCGACGATACTACCGAATCCGAAACCCAGAAGTCGAGCAGGAGTCCCGCAAAAAGACCCGCGCGAATCGCCCGACCGATTTTTGGAAAATTTACCGAAGAGAACACCTATCTGCAACTGAGCGGAATCGAAAGCTTACAAACTTAGAAAGCGCCTAGCCCGTTCGGGTTTGCAACGTCAACTTGATATCGTGCAGGTTATTGATCCTTCAGGGCATTTTGATCTGTTCCTGGGGTTTGCAACGTCACACCGATCGCTGATCAAGGAATGTCGAGCTATGAGAGCTGCCTAAGCAGAAGGGAGCTCCGATGACAATGATGATTCCAGCCGAAGTGCAAGCCGAGATCTTAGCTCTGCACTTCGGCAGTAAAAAGGGTACGCGGGCGATTGCAAAACAATTAGGGATAAGTCGCAATGCCGTGCGCCGCGTGGTTGAGCACCGCAAGGTGAGTCTCAGGCCGGAGCCTTCCGGGCCGCGCAAATCCATACTGGACCCATTTAAACCCAAGGTGGAGGAAATGCTGCAACGCGATCCCAGCATCACGGCAGCACGGGTGCTTCAACAAATTCGTAGAGAAGGATTCTTGGGAGGACGGTGCGCCGTTCAGTACTACGTGAGACAGCTTCGCGCCGTTTCTCAGAGACCTCGCGAAGCGTTTCTTCGACTCGATTTTCCAGCGGGTGAGACGGCCCAGGTGGATTGGGGTGAATTTGGAACGCCGTTTGGCGATGGGGTGAAGATCCATTGTTTTCTTATGGTTCTTTGTCATTCACGGCTGCTTTATATCGAGTTTACGAGGTCTGAGAAATTTGAAGAATTCATCCGTTGTCACGAGAATGCATTTCGATTTTTTGGCAGCAGGGTGCCGCTGGAGATCTGGTATGACAATTTGCGCTCTGCCGTAACTGAACGAATGGGCGGGGTAATTCGCTTTAACTCGAGATTCTTAGCTTACCTCGGACACCATGGAATTCGTCCGCATGCCTGTAACCCTGCGCGCGGCAATGAAAAGGGACGTGTAGAGGATAGCGTAAAATTCGTGCGCTCAAGTTTCTGGGCAGGGCGGTCATTCAAAAACTTTGAAGATCTTTGCACTCAGTCTGCACACTGGCGTGATGAGTTTGCCAACCGCAGAGAGCACCGATCGACTCGAAAGATATCCGTACTTTATTTTGAATCCGCGGAAAAGCCACTGCTGCGTCCGATGAACCCCCATCCCTATGACACATCCGAGGTGCTCTCACGCGTGGTACCGCCCAACTTTCTCATCACTTTTGAGACGAACCGCTATTCGGTGCCTTGGACACTGGTTGGACTCACTCTAACGATTAAAGCCAACGATCAGTGCATCGATTTTTACTATCAGGAACGGCGTGTGGCCCTACACATTCGCTCTTATGATAAATATCAGGTTTTTGAGAATCGCGAACATTTTAAGGAACTCCTCGAGCGCAAACCAGGTGTTACCAAGGAAAGTTGGCAGATTCAGGCAGTCAAAAACATCGGCCCAGCCATGAGCAAATACCTGGAGCTCATTCGAGCTGGCCATCGGTCAATGCGCAAGGAAGTTTCTAAAATCCTCGCCTTGGCTACGATTTACGGTGAGAGCGCAGTCAATTCTGCCTGTCAGGCGCTGCTTGCGGCGGGTATCATCGGTGCAGAGAATCTTGAACTTTCGCTCAAGAGCAGTCATCACCCGAGCGAGCATGAACTGCAGCCATCTCCGCTCCAATTCCAAAATAATAAACTCAATCGTGTAGTTCCCACGGTCGACCTCAGGCGTTACGACGCACTCCTGTTTGCGCCGACCCCGTCTGACGGGCATGAATTGCCTGCAGATGAAAATACACCCGCGTCGACCAAAGGAAATACGAACCATGACCACAAACACGATAACGAGTGCACAGGAGGCTCTCAAAGCGGGGCCGGCAATGACACCGGATCAGATGAGTTCTGAGTATCTCTCAAATTCATTAAAGGAACTGCGGCTCAAGCATTGGAGCGATGCGATGCTTCAGGATCTTTCTGAAATGCTCCCTGCCGAGCAGGGGTTGATTCTCAGATGCCTCAACAAATGGGCAGAGACCGAAAAAGCAAATCGCCGTGCTCAGATGATCGCAAGTAAAATCAGGTCTTCTCGATTCAAGCGAGTGCAGACGATAGACGCTTTTGATTTTTCTCACTGCAAAGCGACACAAGCGATTCAAAAGACATATTTGGCTCTCCATCAAAGTATAGCGGCCGGAAACCTTCCTAGCGCCGTATTCACGGGCACTGCAGGCATGGGTAAAACCCACCTGGCGCGGGCGCTCGGCTACGCTGCTTGCCAAAAAGGGATCTCCGCACTCTTTGTAACGGCGGCCGAGATGGTGAACCAGCTCTCCCACGCACAAAAAGCCTTTAATCTCGAATCAGAATTGAACAAATACCGAAGACCTCAGGTGCTGATCATTGACGAACTCGGTTACGTGCAACTGGATGCTCAGGCGAGCAATCTGTTCTTCCAAGTCATCTCCGCAAGGCATGACCAGGGGCTTGGCACTATTGCCACGACCAACCTGCCATTTGGAAAATTCAATCAGATCTTCGCCAATGACGCCATCGCGCACGCTATCGTCGACCGACTTGTCAATGAGGCTGATGTCTTCTTTATGGAGGGTGCAAGCTATCGGGAACATCAACGAGAGCAGAAACAGAAAACCAAGGCGAAATAAGGAGCCTTTTATTCGGGCGGGGTCACAGAACATGGCCCTGCCCAGACTTACGCCTTAATCGGCAAACAGTCAGGCGAGCTCACGTCCAAGCCTCCAACCGGGCCCTGTTCAAATCAGCAAAACCGGGCGATGGGCCCCACGCATCGCTGCAAAAGCGGGCCTTGTAGACTCCAGCGCTTCCAAGTTACAGCAACTACGGGTCATATTCGTCCCCATCTTACCCCTCGTCGGGGGGCGGCGGTGGCGGATACGTCAGTAGTTCAAGGCCGCGCTGGTCGCGAGCTGGTTCGTCCGTGGTGTACACAACTGCCGAGGTGCGGGCACTAACGCCGGTTCGACAGAGCGTCGAGGCGCGAGCGCCTCTGCCTGACCCTCGGGACGTCTTCCTATGCCACGCGTGGGACGACCGACAAGGGTCCGCCAAGGAGCTGCACGATTTGCTCGTCTCGCGCGGCGTTTCCGTATGGTTTAGCGAGAAGGACGTTGCCCTCGGTACGTCATTGTTACGCGAAATTGATAAGGGCTTAGCGAAGTCGCGAGTTGGGATCGTGTTGGTGACGCCTGCGCTACTACGCCGTCTCAAAGGAGAGGGCATCGCCGACAAAGAGCTTTCGGCACTTTTAGCGCGTGACCTGCTCGTTCCCATTGTGCATGGCACCAGTTATGAAGCGCTCCGCGAAGTCAGCCCACTGCTCGGCTCGCGAAGCGGGCTAAGCACTGCGGAAGCGCCGATGACAGATGTCGCGGCCAAACTAGCCGAGCTGGTTACCCTGTAACTTTCTTGCCCGGCTCTGCCAAAATTAGCTGAGGTCTTGAAAAGTCTCGGTTTCGATCAGTTAATTAAGGGTTGCGCGGGATTTCCCGTTACCGCAACCTTCTGACTCATGAGCATTACGCGAAAAAGAATAGGGGCCTATAAACGAACGAATCAATACGCCAAAGCTATTGTTGCCGTTATTTCAGTCGCGGGAAATCACCGCACTCGGCACGACACTTTTATCGATTCAAGCTTGTTGGTCTTAAAGACTCCATTCGGATCTTCCACGTTAAATCGCACGTAGTGAACGCCATCGGCAGTCTCACCAAATTGCGACCCATTCGTTTGTTTGATTCCGGCCGAAAGCGCACAAGAAAAGGAAATGCCATCTGGAGTAAGCTCCGCTTCTACGGTGGTAAATGCGCCTTGATAAAGCAGTTTTGCTGTTCCATCGAGGATAGGAACCCGCTGCGTAATTTCCGTGTAGAACGTCGAGAGCCCAGCCTCGCTCCATTGTTGAAAATCGACCTTGCAGTCTAATTGCTGATTCTCCGCTTGGGCGCTAAAACTCAGCATGGTCGTAGCTAACATCAACATCGCGATAATGTGGCCTGTCTTCATATAAAACTCCTGGGACATGATTAATAATTTCGGTGGCAGAGCCAAATAACGCAACGAGCCATGACTGTCAATGTTGTTGGCAGATCGCGGGCCACGCACCACAAAGGAATGCCTTTTGTCCGGAGCGTTCGAAAAGGTTCGTGAGCTTGGAAGCTTTGGAATTTGAAGCTATCTCTTCGATTCCAGCGCTATTTTTAACAATCGACCTTACCAGATCCATTAGTCAAATAAGCAGCCCTCCGGTCTGATCCAAAGCGCCTGCGGTCGACGCCAAGGTTCTGACGCTTCTAAAATCGAGATGAGATCACCCGCCAAATTCGCCTCAACGCCGAGATGAAATTACCCGAAAAGATGTTAGGTTTGATTAAATTTAGCACGCTTATTCTCTCTTCTATATTCCTGCTCTCAATAGCGGTCTGCCATGGGGCTGACCTGCGCAGTACCAGTGCAACCCTTGCGGCTCCCGATCCAGTAACTGCTGGAAAGGGAATCTATGCGGTTCCAAACGAACTTACCCCCATTAAGGCTATACCCGTGCTGAGGCGCGCACCATCGGGCGCGTACTTATCAATTGGCACCGAGCGCGGCTTCATGTCCGCAAGCCTTTCGCCACAAATCACTTCATTGATCTGCTTTGATTACGATCACGGCGCAGTGTTGTACGACCTCGTTAATGCCGGTCTCCTAAAACTCAGTAAAAACCGACATGATTACCTAAATCTGCGGCTGACCGAAAATTTTGAACAGTGGCGAAATCGGATGAAGCAGATTCCACTTCGAGCTGAAATCAAACAGGTATTAGAAAAAGAAGAGACGTTTCAATGGTGGACGACCAATGTGCGGGAAAGGGGTGATTTCGTTGAATTTCACGAGCCAGCACCATCTGCCGCGAAGGCCTACCCATATAAGGGCGCAAACTACCTCTATGACGACGTACTCTTTCAACGAATCCACGACCTTGCAATGAAGGATAAAATATCCGCGTTTGCTGTAGACCTTCGTGATCCCTCACAGGTCCAGGCCCTCGCCGACGCGATCCGAGCAAATAACGAGAGCCTCGCCATTATTGACATTAGCAACGTTTGGCAGTGGTTTGGCGGAACCAAGAATATCGAGAATATTGAGGCTAACCAACAGGCTCAAGTTCTGAGCGATGCGATTGGAAAGCTTCGGGGTGCAACGACGGGGAAAACAGTTTTGCTTGCGACAACTTGGGGTGGCGAGGTCGAAAAGTTCCCTAAAGCATTAGCGAAACCTGATAGGGCATCACGGTTCCCCCGAAGCAGGTATGTATCGTTCAGTTCTACACAATATATTGGAGCACAGTTTTCGGAATTGCCTGACAACAGATCTCTCTGGCGGCACCTGAGGTTAGGCATTAACGCGAATAATTTGGACGAGGCGTATTCATATGTCGAACTTAACGGCCAGCCACTCTATTTTGACTCGAAGGAGCGCGGTCAGGCGATCGCTAAGCTTGTGAACAAGTTAGGATCACCTAATAAGAAGCTCCAACAAGAAGGCCTAGACGGACTGCTTGTTCTCGCAGGATCTGATTCAAGGCCTAACGATGCTGCAATCGCCATAAAGGCGAACCTTGCTCGCATTCAGGACACTGTTGTTCGCGAGTCGGCGCAATTGCGACTGATCGGGCTGAAACAGCGAATTCGAGGCGCATGCTTGCGGAGTTTGCTTGAGGCTTTGAATCCAAAGTGAAGTTCGCCTGATCATAAATCAACGCTCAAAAAATCAACCCTCCAGCCCCTTCCAGAATCTCTGGATTGCTGAAGTCCGAGACAGTGCGGAAAATATCGCGTTATTAAATGCCAGCCGTTATCTCGGGTATCTGTCTTGGACCGTTTTACCAATCAACTAGAATCGCTTGTCTTTCTGAATGATTCAGGAGTTATCAGGAGCGGCAGTTTCCCCCTGAATTCGACAGACGATTGCGTCGGTGTTACATTTCCATCATAAGGACAAGCAACCATAAACAGATCGAACAGGTCTGCCGCGACGCGATCCCACAGCTTATGGCAGATATGGGGCTTGGATTACCTGAGGTCGTAAGACCAACCGACGGTGGATGGGTGAATCCCGGATATTTTGTTAACGACCGGTATGTTTTTCGGTTTAACGCACGTGATCCGCACCTGCCCAAGTTTCAGCGCGAGCGCCTCGCCTACGATCTAACTGCTCGTAAAGGGCTACCGGGCCCACAGGTAATATCTTTAGACGTCAGCAGGCACCTGTGTCCGTATGACGTTATCGTGACCTCCGTAATCCAGGGCTCGACGCTTGAACAAGCATGGTCCGGACTATCGACCGAGGACCGAGGCAGGTTGGCTAGCGCGGCTGGATCGACGCTGGGCAGCATTCACGAAATTCCTATTAGCCGATTTGGCGGTCTATCGTCCGAAGAGGATCAATACTCTACTTGGTACAAGTGCGTGGAATCCCTTTTCATGAAGCACCTCCAGCGCGCAAAATTACTGGGCATTTTCAACGAAACTATTGAAAATGACTGCAAGACCCTTCTCGATCGGTATTCTGGCGCACTGGCAAAAATTAAGACTCCTTCTCTCCTGCATGGAGATTACCAATTTGGAAATATCCTAGTCGATCAGGGACGAATACGCGGAATTATCGATTACGAGTGGTCCCTGGCAGGAGATCCGGCATACGACCTTGCCTATTTGGCTAGGCTTGAAGATTCTACTCCTGGAGCCCGTGAGCTGTTTGTGCGAGGCTATTTGTCCGCGCATGGAAATAGGGATTCAAATTTATTTGATAGAGTTCCCATTTATAAGACCCTGCGAAATATTGAGCTGTGTATTGTCGCTCACGAGCACTTTGGAGAAGCTGATGCCGCTGAGTATCGAACCATCACGGCTGAGGCGATAGGACTGCTTTTGAAGGATACAAAGGCTGGTATTTCTGGTGCTCGAAAAGGCTAGCAACGCGGTGAAGAGTCCGCACCGCCACCTGGCCATATTCTCTCGGTTTTTCGGTCACAAAAATCTAAGAAAAACTTCACCAACCCTCGCGCTTATTTCCGATTTTTCGGTTTCCATATAAATAGGCCGAAAAAATGGGCTATTTTTGTCATTTTGCAAATCTGCGTCGCGATTGAAGAAAAAAAGTGACGCCTTCAATTTTGCTGCCAATCAAAGAGGTGTCATGCGGGCGGCCGCAAAAGACTTCGAAGACCTCGGAGAAATCAGAATATTTTGCGCTGACTTCGTGATGGCCTCGCTGGAGCCGTGATCGGAAACGCTCATTCACTTTAGCGGGG
>MEPO01000009.1 GCA_001769805.1 Bdellovibrionales bacterium GWA1_52_35 | reverse complement strand
TCCGTCGATCCGTAATCAATCAAATCCTAAACGCCAGCACCTTTTCAGCGGAGGTCAGCGTTCGGGTACGGATAAATGGTACCTTTGGATAGGTGGACAGACTGGCCTGATGGCGCGTCCCTGGCTAGTGGCCTCAATCGATGGAAATCGACTGGACTCATTGGCAGGAAATTGGGTGGCCTCAATTCATGGAAATCGGGTGGCCCCGATCAGAGGAAATTTTGCAGTTCGGATAACGATGCCCATTCGATCTGCCAAAATCCCCTCCGGGATCAAGTAAGACCCTCGCATACGGTTTTTAGGAAAACCAGATGTACAGGATTGACTAATATTCCCGGCCCAAAAAAATAACCACAGGGAGTGCCCAGCGCCCAAGCTGCTTGTGCGAGCACGACGTTACTTAACCGGCTACTTCGATGGGAATTGCCCATCCAGCAGGGCAACATCTCAAGAAAATATTGCTTTCTTGGGCCGTTTCTTTTTAAGAGTCCATCTTTGCTCGACTGATCGGAACCAAATAGGTACCAAGTTGAACAACCGTATCCGGTTCAGCTTCGTCCTGGAGCCATCCGATAATCTCATCTTGAAATCGTCGAATTCGACTTTTGAACTCAGGGATTCTTTTTGATGAAAGCGGAATATTTAAAATTCCCAGTTCCCGCTCATCTATGGAAAGCGATGGAAGGAGACGTGCCCATGCGAGCAGGGTTTCGATATGGCTTGAAAGTATTCTGGCGTCCTGAGTATTGTCTCCTGTGTCGATCACCGGATCTTTGATCTGCCACTTTCCATTCGGCTCACGCTGAAGAAGCTTCCCCTTAATGAGCAGCGTAATTGCTTCATCTGCTTGGGTTGCAGAGATTACCCGGCGCAATTTCCTCGAAACCCACTCCCCCTCTGGAACGAAATCCGGAAGGCAAGCCAATTCACGTACGACCAGGTAATACCAATTATTGAGCACGGCTTTCTGCGCACTAGGAATCTCGCGGGTAACAATTCTCCTGACCGAAGCAAGCAGGTCCTTGCGCGCAGACTCGGTCTCTTCGAGCGACAGACTATTCTCGAGTCGAACCAGAGCCAAGAAATACGCCTTTTCGCCCGTATCAAGTCCGAGAACCTTGGCAACAGCAATCGCGAGTTCAACTGAGAGGTTCCGCTTCCCTTGCATGATAAGATGCAAATAATTGGGACTTTTCAATCCAGTCATCTGAGAAAATCGCCTGAATGAGAAACCCGACCGCTGGAACTTTTTATAAAAATAGAAACTTCTAAGTACGTCCCGATACTCACTGTATTCGCGAATATCGGGACGTGTAACTACTTTCGTTTCTTTCAGTTCCACGCGCAAGCTCCGGGCTTCAACGATAGTGTCTGCCAGATTTGTAAAACTGCGTTCTGAACAGACGACGAGCGCGGTCCAACGAGCACGATACCTTTTCCATTGCCCCACAAAATGACCATATTGACGGCCGTTTGAGTGGTGACTGAAAAAGCCAGAGCGCAATCACTAGCTGCAAGTTCAGTCCAGCTTAGAGGACCTTGAAGCAGCCGCTCACGGATGTTCTCCTTTGATAAAGAAACAAGATCCGGGTACTTTGCCGAGAACGTATTGATTTCTAATACCTTTGGACCATTCATTTGAAATTCATGCGTCTGAAGTAGATCGCCAAGACCGGGATTCAGATATAACACAATCCCGTTATCCGGAAGCGAACGACTCTCAATAATCGTCTTGGGCAACTCTGCTACAAATTCGGAAATCTCATCGATGACGTAGCCGTTTCCAACCCTCGAAATTGCATGGCTGTACGGACCCGTTACGAATCCGCACAGCAAGATCAACAAAATCGATATCCTGCTCACTGGACATCCTCAACCGAAACGGTGACCGAAAAATATGTCCCGGATTGAAAATTCAGGTGAAGAAGATCGGAACCAGAAAGACTGAGCGTCATATCGCTCAAATTCATGTCTTTGGTTGAAAAGTAAGCTGAACTTCCCGCGTCGCTCCCGTTATTTACGGAGTAAGATGCAGAAAAACTTTTCCGTTGTTCGGGAGAATATATGATATTCGCGAATGTCTGGACGTTTGCTTCTGCTCCGTTCTTTAGTTGTGTCTTGCAGTTAAAAATACCCGGACCATTAAAGTCCGAAGGCGGTATAGAATCGCGCAGGTCAAGAACCGGCACTTTGATTTCCATATGACAGGGAGTATCTCTCCGTACTTCATTCACATCACCCGTCCGTTCGAACCAAGTACGCTCAACCTTAATAGAGCCATTGATATAGCGTGTTCGCTTAGCTCCCGAGTCCTCAGCTAATGCTCCTGATGCAATCATAAGTCCGAGAATAGTGAACAGGATAGTGTTTGTAGTTTTCATTGTAAGTCTCCTTAGTTTTCGATCTGAATTCGCTTTGAATGAGTTCAAAAGCGTTAAGAACGAAATAGCCGCAAAACTCATCTACGACAACAGGCTTGTATACAAACCGAAGACCGCTTGTATACACCGTTACTGATTCGCTGCAAAGAATTTTGTATACACTTTTTTACTGGCGTCTGGCTCGACGCAGTTCATAAAAATAGAAAAGTCCGAAATCTCAAGAACAGCCCATTTTCAAGACCTAGTCTTGGCTGAGTCCAATTTTTCTGCGCTTTGGCGGTAACAAGGGCGTATTGCGTTCCAGCATGTCCAAACGTTGAAAAACGATTCGAAACAATTTGTCGGAGCCCTTTTCCAACTTTGCCACACGATCCGAAAGCGCTTCCTGGATGAGAATCTGTCGGAGTTTCACAAAAGCTCGCACAATGGAAATGTTGACCTGCACGGCACGCTTGCTTCTCAAAACACTCGAAAGCATTGCGACGCCCTGCTCTGTAAAAACCAGTGGGCGTTTTTGACGACCACCGCGAGGATCAGTTTTTGATATCACAGTTTGTGACATCAAAAGCTCAAACTCCTCACGATTCAGTTCAAACATGAAATCAGCTGGAAAATGGTCCATATTTCTGCGAACGGCCTGATTTAAAACCCTGGTTTCGACTCCGTAAAGCTCGGCCAAGTCACTATCAAGCATGATTTTTTGCCCACAAATGACGTAAATCATCTTCTCAATACTTGCTGCGGTTTCCATTGGTCCTGCCTTCCCCATCTCTTTTAGCTCCGACCATCATGCGATCCATCCGATAACCGGACCTCACGAACGTACCCATGGCGCTTTTATGGCCGCTCCGCTTGAAGAGCGGTTCTCGGGCTTTCAGATATCATTCCATTCATTTCGTCTCAGTTGACAAAAGCATCGCTTGGCCCCACTTCGACGCCTGTGAATCCTGAATCAAATGGTACTGAGCCACCCGGACTATGCTCAGAATGCGCGGCAACTTGCCCGTCGACACTGCGAGCACTGCAAGTATGGCAACCACTGGAATTAGTCGTTCGATTCCCATTTTATGACCTCCTCGACCTGATTTGGGTTTTGCTGATGGCGCTTAACCACTCGCCTAATGAGCGAATGATCCCACGAAGAATGCTTCCGGGTCTTAATCCCATGACCATTCAGATGAACAGCAATGGCCGTATAGTTCATCCCGTCCTGCCACAGCTTGACTATCAGCCGAACCGTCTCGATCTCTTCGGCGTTCACTACAAGACGACCGCGCAGCCACGAGAATCCATACGGCGGGATTCCTACGCGAACTCCCCTGGCTTTTCTTCTGGACTTTCCTGGTAACGATGGCGATAGGCGGAGTTCAATTCCCGCTCTACGCAAGGAGTTCCGAACCGTGGTTCTTGGCTTCCGCACCTGCACTGATATTTGCCTCAAAGAGAGCCCCGCGATGTACAATTCGGCGCATTTCGAGATAATTCCCCACCTCGGCTGCGCATCGAACTCAATATATTCAAGAGATTGCCGGATTATGCAGTTTAGGAAGAACGGGCGACCAAATTTTCCCGCCTCCTAAGTTTGGCTCTTCTCACTTAAAGGGGGAACGTGTGTCCTGCGGTCGGATTAGGCCGTACGGTTAAATACTCCGTTCCAGCCGCAAAGGGCAAGAACCCTCATTCGATAATTCTCAAAATTCCTAAACCCAAACGCTCTTCTCGATAACATCTCCATCTTGTTGTGAAAACCTTCCGCGATGAAATGAGTTTTCTTCTCACATGCTTAGCCGCCACCAACAACGACGCCAATTACGAAAATCCCATTTACAATTGAATGCAAGGCAATTGTCGGCACAAGCGACCTTGTACCGTGCCTTATATACCCAAAGGCAAAGCCGATCACACAAGCAAAGATCGCCTGCAAGGTAACAAAAAACCAATAACTTTGAGGCAGCAACAGAAGGCCAATCAAGTGATAGGCGCCAAATATTAGCGATGAGATCGTAATCACCGTGTGAATTGGTAAACCACGTTGCTCCATTAAACCGTAGATCGCCTGCCGAAAGAGAAGCTCCTCGGCGACGGGGGTCGCAAAAACAAGGTAAAACCAAGAGTTCTGCATATCGAATGGAATTCTGACATCTAAGAGACGCACTCCAGCCGTGGCGCACACTCCCAATAAAACGACCGCGATGCTGATCCGGGTATATTCCTGTCGCCAGGAGATGGGCAGCAATGGAATCCCCAGTCGGAACTTCCAAATCAATGCATATGCGAATGAGAACATCGCAGCCATGGCAGCGTAGGGCAGCAACAGGATCGAAAGTGTTTCATAACCCGCTAAGTACATCTGTTTTGGGTATTACACATCCCGCAGGGTCTCTCAATAGAGATTGAGAATACACCTCATGTCCGAATGATCATAAAAGCTTGTGATTTTTGGTGGCCATCAAATTGCTGAACAGTCGAAAAACACGCTCTGGCGTGGGTTTCAAGAACTCGATGTTTCGAAAAGCGCGTCGATGGACGGTTCTCTAGTGGTTTCCGGCCTGCGCGGCTGAGACATCTTTCATTTCCAGAAAAATGATAATATTTGAAAAATTCGCAATGAAATCGGAGTGCCCACAATGACAAGCAATGTTTTTCTATGTCACATAAAATCGTAATTTTGCCTAGGAATATGTGTATTTTCGACAAAATGGGTGGATTTCAAAGAGAGGGTATTAGTCTAAATTTTTGCTGCTATCGAAATTTGGGCGCTTGTCTTTTCGTTCACCAGTAATTCACAGCGTTCCTGAACAAAGTGCTCCGCCTTACGCATATTAATCTCGCGAGGATTCAGGGTACCCAGTCTCAACTCTGAGTACCCCAGATAAGTTTTATTTAAATTGCGGCGCTGGCTTTCGCTTCTGTATCAAGTTGATAGCCGGTGGATGAGCCGCCGCTTGCCGGTTTGACCATTGCGTCGGAAGCCTCGGAACAAGAATGTTGACTTGAGTCTGCAGGTGTAAGTCCCGTAATTACCTGATTAAGCAGGCGCTGTGACATTGCCTCTGGTTCTGGGACTCCGTTTTCCTCCGAAACAACGATGAAGGTAGATTTTGTGAGAGCCCTCTGTACTGCACAACCTTGAACTGCAGTTGTGACAGGTATTACATATTCTACCTGAATTTTGTTGGGACCGATGCGCTTATAGCTAAAGGTTTCCTTCGCGCTTGTCCCATGGTCATCGAGTCTCTTATCGGTCTCAAAGTAGAGTTCGTTTTCGGTGTATCTCTTGATACGAAAAGGCATGCCAGAAAATAGAACCTTATCACACCCTTTTTGAATTATTGGACGATCTGCCAAAAAGTGGTCTTGGCCCTGGAGGCTTCTACCAATTATCAAGGCTTTCTGATCAGGCGGGAAACCATCGAGACCGTCCATATCTGTAAGGTACGTTTTGGATTGCATTGCAGGAGTATTGACGTGATGTCGCCAGATTTCTTCAAGGTTCAAGCACTTCACGTTTTTGGCGGATTCTGCCGCCTGCGTAAGAGACGAGGTCATCAGGCCGATCAAAACAACCAATAAAAATTTCGTGCTAAACTTAAATTTCAACGTTTTCATTTCATACCTCGCTCTGAGCTGCTCAAGTGCTGTTCTTAATGCGATGTATCAGCAAGCATGATGCCACAGATAACTATTTGAATTCACATGAATTCCGTTAATTGAGACTGACGAAACGCTTGACACATGCAGAAGTTTAATCAAAGTTACAGAAATTTCGTCTTTTTTACGAATAGCTATTATGACTGCACGAGACCGGCTCAGGCCATACATGGAGTTGGGAGCAATCTTCGAAAAGTGGCGCGAGCTGAGATATCGCTCTGGTTCGTCGCGCATTGAGTGCTTTGATGAAGGAGATTTCACCCGGTCTTTTGGAATCCGGGAAGCTTACAGGGAACTGGTGCATCGTCCACTCACCGCCGAACAAGCAAAACGATGGACTGCGCAGTTACGGAAGCTTGAATCCGAATTTAAAGCAGATGTCTATGCTAATGACGACAACAGCAGGGAACCTACGCACGCGCTACTCATGGTTCTAAGTCCTAGAAAGCTTCGGCGAATCGTTCCGTGAACATGCGAGAGGCCGGGAAAAATATCGCGCTTCATTTGATGACGGGGTTCGATTACTTTCTGACCTAAAAAGGCTCACGATTCTGGGTGATCATAAATAGTCCTCACGGTGAAAAATCAGTACAGGGACCGCAATTCAAAAAAGTCCACCTCTCCGCGCAAGCGATTGAGCTTATGACTAGTCTTTACGTCTCGACCCGGACGGCTGCATTATAGAGCTAGCGTTGTCGTCAACTTACGGTTGAAGTTCTGGCTTGAGTTTTTGCACAATCGGGTGAGGGCAAAGCTTTTGAAACATTTCACTGGCCCTGGGGCCGCTACTGAATCCGAAAGTAATCATCACTCGACCGTCTTTAATAACGCTTTGGACATTCGGCTGAATCTCATAATTTTCGGCCTTAATTTTCAAGGTCTTGCCAAGCAGGCCTGAAGTCATCTTTTCCAAAGTAGCAGCCCCAACAGAATCAAGCTGAATGCTGATGGCACCTTGCTTGGTGTCAGAGTCTTGGTCCAAAATCAGGCTCGCAACACCTCTCTCCGTAATTTCTTGCGATCCGTCCGAAATAAGCAGTTTTCCTCGGATCTTATTACCAGCACACTTTGGCCGCAGATACTGTCTCTTTAATTCATTATAATGCGCTCGACACTGGAGATTTCCCGGATCTTTTCGAAGACACTCAACCTGTTTAACAAGGCTTTTCTCGATAACTGCATTGTCATCCGCCAAGGCGACCTCGGTCGTGGCAACGGAAACCAATATGAACAATGTCACGGGTAATAAGGTACACTTGCGGCCCACAGGCAGAAGCAGCGAATGGAATGCTTCCGGGTCTTGATCCCATGGCCATTCAGGTGTGAGGCGATGGCCGTATAGGTCATCCCGTCTTGCCAGAGCTTGATAATCAAGCGAACGGTTTCGATCTCTTCTGCGTTCACCACAAGGCGCCCGCGCAGCCAGGAAAAACCGAATGGAGGAATTCCAACCCGAACGCCCCTTGGCTTTTCGTCTTGTATTCCCTGGCGACGATGAAGGTTCCCGGATTCTGCAGTTTAGGAAGAACGCGCGACCATTTTTGATAAGGTCCAAACTTTTCATCCGGGCCCCTTTTAAAATAAGAACCTTAGCTCCCCGTAAAATGTCGAAAGAGCCCTCAATCTGCCGAAAGTGCCGCGCGACTTCCCGCGATAGATTTCGGCTCCGACAATTCCTGTCACTCTCTCCGTTAAGGAATAAGCGGCCCTTGCCCGGGTAACTGTGTCAACATCCGCTAACCAGACGGCTGTCCCCAGCTCCGCTTCAAGAGTGTCATCAAACCACCGATCAGCGATTCTCAGCGAAATGCCGTGCTGAGAAGGCCGCGTTTGGGCCGCGAGCAGCGCCACCTCGCCCGCAATCTGCCGCAGCACCGGATCTGGTCCCGCATACTCCGTGAAGCGCGTGACTGAGCGGAACATGTGCTGCAAATTCACATTACATGACTCCCAGAACGTCCGGTCCAGTCCTAAAACGCTCTGAAAGTAGGAATTTTTGATCATCGGATCCATTCCGTCTCGGTCCGCCGTGAATACGTATGCCACCTCCGCCCTCGCGCCGAACTGCCCTAGCACCCACGCCCCATCGGCACCGAGCATCCGGATGCGATGGTGCCTGAGCGCGAACTCCGCTCCAGCCAGCGAAGAAGTATGGAATCCCAGATCGGGGTTCCTATCGAACCCGTCAAAGAAACTCGCAGAAGCGTCGAACCCTGAGCCCATTCGTTCAACGCGAACACTCCATTGATTCCAGGCTTCATCGGGACGCGCCTCTCTCAGGCTCACGCCGGGCGGTAAAGAAGGAAACGGGAAGTAGTTCGGGCGGAACTCTGGAAGCCAAAGGGCCTTCACACTGAACTCCGCCAGTGTGGCGCCGATGCTTGCGGCAAAGATCCCGAGCCGCTGGTCCTGCTCGTCGAATACCGGAAGCGTGTAATCGTGGGGACCTACCTGATCCGTCGGATTGAAAGCGTCGACCCGGCCCCAGCGGATAAGCTGTCTCCCAGCGCGAAACTCGAGTGCACCGGTTTCCACGGTGAAAAAGGCTTCGCGAAGATCAAACGCAGGGGGATCACAGCTATTATGCCGTGAGGATATCGCTCGGCCATCTAAACGCACCCTCGTGCTTTCACTCAGGCGCGCGCCAAGGCCTGCCCAAAATCCCAGAGTCCCCTCGTTTCGAGGACCCGAGAAACAACGCTCCTGGGTTAGTCCCCCGGCGCGAATCGATCCCGAATAATCCCACGGCTCCCCTGCACCTGCGACTTGCGTGAGCGACAAAACAAAGAATGAGCCCCAGACCCACCGAGTGATGCGCATCATTGCCTCTCAAGATTCCGAATGGTGAACACATCATCCTTTAGCCCCGGATCCGCGCGGAAATTCTCAAGTTCGATCAGTGTCCGATGTCCCGTTTGGATGTTTGCGCCCTCGATCTTCATGGGCTGCGATTTACGCTCCGCGCCTCCCACAGCCCTGATCTCCTTGAACGTGAACCGCTTGAGATGCGCCCCGGACAAGTCGTAAGCATCAGCCTGGGCGACCACGAAATTATCGGTTCTCACCCAGCTGATCCGCTTCGAGTATCCTGTCTGGTTTTTGATCTCCTCGGTTTTCGGCACCGACTCGATGACGATGCACCCCTGTTCCTCGATCTTTTCCTTGCGAAGCATTCTGTGATTCCACTCCCCGACGCGATAGCCGAGCATATCGCCGTAGGAAAAGTCCGTCCCCACGAAGCTGTCCTTCTTGTTCGAAGCCACGATGCGCCGAGTTTTCCTCAAAGCCGGGAGATAGATCCAGATATCGTCGCTTCCGCCGTCGTTCTCTATGAGCAAAGTGGCCGTACCCTTAACATCGGGAGGGGAAACGAATCGGACCATCCGACGGAAATTGGGAGTGCCATCTATGATCTTCGCCATCCCGATCGTCTTGCGAACGCGCCTCTGTCCGGATGCGTTCGTCAGGGTGAAGGTCGATTCAGTCGCCGATTCGCTAATTCGCGTGACAGCATAGCTGCGCTCCATTGCCGCCACGGCGTCTATATCACCCGCGCGAGCGGCCGGCATCGCACCCAAGAAAACCAGCGCTATCAGCAAAGGCAGAACAGGTCGAGTCTCATGACGTACGTCGACCGAGTTCGTCGCTCCCGGCGGCCTCGCAACACCGAACACGAACTTCGGCCTGAACGTAAGCAGCAATGCAGGAAAA
This sequence comes from Bdellovibrionales bacterium GWA1_52_35, assembly GCA_001769805.1. GTDB lineage: Bacteria > Bdellovibrionota > UBA1018 > UBA1018 > UBA1018 > GWA1-52-35. Next base: position 247,334 of record MEPO01000009.1, on the reverse strand, counting down.
AGAGTAAGCGAACTGATGGACGCCACGAGCATGGCGAGGCTGATCAGCGCCCCCATCCAAAGATGAACGTGAAAATTCCATGAAAGCATCAGCAGCGCATACCCGCCGGCCACTGCCGATGAAACGAAGAGGATAGCCTTTCCGGCTGACGAGAAGGCCTTGCGGATCGCCTCCGGCTCGTCGGCCGTTTGGCGCAGCTCCTCACGAATCCGGTAGCTCAGGTAGATGGCGTAATCCGCCCCGATCCCCACGGCCATTGCCGAGGTAAGCGCGGTCGCCATTTGCAACGGTATTCCCATCAGCCCCATGAAGCCGAAGTTCGCCAGGATCGTCATCAGGAGGGGTACCATGATTAGCGCACCGGCTTGAAAGGAGCGGAAGAACAGCGAAGAAACCAAGAAAACCACGAATGCGATCTGAACGATGTTCAGTATCTTGTCGTGGACAAGAACCTCGGTCAGCGCCGCTCCGACCATAACGCCTCCTCCGATTTGAAAATCGATATCCGATCCGAAGCGAGTACCAGCGAACTCGCGCAGGCGCCTAGCCAGATCAGAAACATAAGCACTGCTATCGGTTTTCAGGAGACCTATGATCAGCGCGTTCCGGTACTCGTAATCGACGTAGTTGTCGAAGTCCCCCGGCTCTCCTGACGTCGAGTAGAGAAGCAGGTACTGCGAGATCAGATCCCTGGCAGCCGGTCCTTCCGGAATTCGATTGAACGTTTCGTCTCCGCCGTTCATCGATTTATGAATTTTTTTGACGAAATCGGCCAGTGAAGCTGTTTTTCCGACATTGCTTTCCCGATCAAGGAAGCTCTGGATCGACTCGATCGCCTGAAGAAACTTCGGGTCCTTGACGGCATCCGGCCTCTTTCCGTCCATGAGAACATAGAGAGTGTTGCTGCCGCCGAGCCTTTCATTCAACTTCGCATCATCGATCCGGACGTCGAGCGACTCCGAGAGCGTGGCTCGGGTCGAGTCATCCGTCCTGACCTGCGATGCACCAGCGGCCAAAGCCAGGCACAAAATGCTTGCGGCCACGTAGATGGACTTCCTGCGCAGAACCGTCGCACGATGCATCCACCCGACCAGGCGATCCCAAATCGTGAACTGCCTCTCCCTATGAGTCTCCCGTTCCCGTGGCGCTGGAAGCTGCGCCCGCAGTGCCGGAATGAAGGTCATTTCCAGAACGAGAGCGCTCAGGATCCCGAGTCCAGTGAAAACGCCGAACGCTCGGATAGTCTTGATCTCGAATACGACCAGAGACAGAAATCCCAGGGCCGCAATCAATCCCGCTGCGATCATCACGGGTCCCACCCGGCTGATCGAGCTAACCACCGCCTCCTGGTTCGCTTCTATCGGCAACACTCCCGGGTTCTCCTGCCGGATCCTGTGAAGCTCCTCATAATAGCGTTTCAGCATCTGGACCGCGTGGCCCGCAGCGACCGCCAATATGAGAATGGGTGTGGTGACGTTGAAGACATCGAGCGCCACTCCGGAAACGGACATCAGGCCTAAGGCCCAAACCACGGCAAGCAATGCCGTAAGTAGCGGAAATATTAGCGCCTGCACGGTCCGAAACGCTTCATAGTGAATGAGCCCGATCATGATCACGGCGAGCAGGAACAGGATCCCCATTCGTGCCGAATACCGCTCCACCACTGAGAGGAACGCCGGTCCGCCCGCCACTGTGATCTCGACAGTGTCATCCTTGAACGGCTTAAGAACCCCCCGAACATGACCGTCGATCGCGCGATATCCGTCTTTCGAATTGTCGAACTCAGCGATGATCGAAAGCGTCTTCTCGTCTTTCGATACGATCAAGTTCGAATAGACCGGGTTTGCGCGGAGGGCCGATCTCAAGGCATTTGCTTCCGAACTGTTCTTGGGCGGGGTCTCCATGAGCTGCCGGACTTCAATCCCTTCGCTGGATGCGAGGATATCCTTGGCTTTCCGGGAGGAAACGCTGATCACGTTTCCGCGAATCACTCCCGGGGTAAGCAAAATCCCGTCCGTAATCCCTTTCACCTTCGCGAGGATCCCCGGCTGAAAGGCGTCTCCGTCGCGGGCGGTGACCCCAATAATTACGGTATTGCGGTTCCCGAAGAGCTTCTCGATCCGGCTGGTCACCTCCACGAAAGGATGGGCCTGCGGCAGCGCGGCATCCGGATCAATAACCACATGCAGCCTTCCGACCTGAGCGAGAAGAGCCACGCTGAGCCCCAAAATGATCGCGATAACGCTCTTCCGGAAGCGAACGATCCACCCAATATACGCTTGCATTGCCTGTGCTCCTTTTTTTGACGACCAGTAAAACAAGACACCAACAAATGATTACAGTGTAAACATTAAATGTTTTCATTGTCAACATCCTTGGTGTTGCGTAGAATGAGGAAGGGAAAGGTCGAACGCGATGAACAGAAAATCAGCAGACAAGCCAGCAGGCTATCACCACGGGGATCTACGAAACGCTTTGATCGAGGCGGGAATCCGGCTTCTGCGGAAGGTCGATGCCAATAAGCTTTCACTCAGAGCCGTCGCCAAGGAGGCGGGAGTCAGTCATGCGGCTCCCTACAGGCACTTCCCGGACAAGAATACGCTATTGGCGGCTATCGCCCACCAGGGTTTCATCAGCCTAGGCGAGCGGATGGAGAAGGCCATATCCGAACATCAGAACGAGCCCCGGGAATGGCTTCCGGCGATTGGCTTAGCCTATTTCAGTTTCGCCTCTCAACGGCCGGAGCATTTCCGGATCATGACGGGCGGATACATGACGGACCCGAAAAAATACGAAGAGTTCGAGTGGATCGGAAAGAGAACTTACGAGAATTTGGTCGCGATAGTGGCCAGGTGTCAGAAGGAAGGCCTCCTGCCTACCGGGAACCCCGGCGACGCGGCCCTCGCGTTCTGGTCCAAGATCCACGGTTTCACCCTGCTTCTTCTCTCAGGCGAGCTGAAGTTCCTGAACATCGATCAAAGAAACGCGTCAGCCTGGTTTCGCAGGATTTTGGCAGCGTAGCCGACAGAGAACTGGAGGTTCACCCTGTCCGAGGAAAGCAACAACTGGCGGTCGCCGCTTCATTGAAGAAGCCGTGAACACTGGGAACGTAGACCGAATGTCGGAATATGAAGATCGAACAGCAGATCGCGGAGAGCGAATGGGTGGTCACCAGAGTCACCGCCCATGGAACTCTTCTCGGAGAATGGTTTGGAATAGCTCCGCCTGCCGAAAAGTTCAGTTCACCGGCGTGAACATCGATCGGGCGATTAATGGAAAGATAGTGGAACACGGTGCGTACCGGAAATTCTGCGGCGGAAGCTCGCATTCAATGCACAGGTTTGGTTACGAATGAATGTCCCTACCACAGCTCTTGCCAATTCTCTAAGAGCGGTTTGTTGACAATGATTATTCAAAAACGGATAATTCAAATAGGATCATGCCGAACGGAGGGGCAAGTTGGCTGGAAAAGGCTCTTTTACTAAAACTGTAATCAGTCGTTGCCTGTTAGTCGTATTGATTTCAGCTGGAAATTCTTTAGCCTGTTCGCCTAGGATTATTTCATATGATCCAGCGAATACTACCTCTTCTCCCATGCCATTGGCCACATCAGCAGAACTGTATGTCGGAATGCAAGCCAATCCCAACAGCAGGGTTTATCATTATCATCTAGACTACACAGCACCGGTAGAGTCCGTAGTTTCATATGTCGCAAATACTGGCAATTTATTGAGTGTCGCAGGGAATTCGATCCGGTCTTTGATCCTTCTTGCGTCTGACAATATAATCGCCGGGTCATGGAATTCGCCAGTTGCTGATATCGTCTCGTCGACCATGGCCATTCAGGGTTCTTTGAGTTTTTCAGGTGGAGGGAGTAACGCAATTTCGGGAGTCCATGCAGGATGCGTATTGCCGAACGGCAATGTCATCATCGGGGATCAATATAATTCCCATGCGAACAACATTAACGAATATACAGTTAGCGGAGCGTTTGTCAGGAGCGTTTATCAGCCATCGCAGGCGCTTGGCATAAGTAATCCCTATCCCGGGATGACCAATTGCGTGGCAGTTTCTGCTTCAAATATTATCATGGTCATCGCCGATACTTGGACAATTCAGAACACCAAAGCTATACAACTGACTCTTTCCGAAGGTTCATGGAACGTTACTCATCAATTTTCTATGACCAACTTCGATACCCTTCAGGGAACTAGTGGCTCTTCTATTTGGAGTCTGGCACTGGGTCGGGACGGATACGTCTATTTTCCACCGATGAGGCGCGCGACAGGTCAGCTACAGAAGCTGATTAAATGTCCTTCTTCGGACATCACCGAAAATAAATGTGAACTCGTAGGCGACATCATCCCCGAGAGTACTTTAAATTCCAGCAATTATACTACTTTCACTTATGCGGTCGTACAAATCCCAGACACTGACGATTTACTGGTAGCACTCTATTATCGGCTTTATCGATACAATGCCGCTTCCGGAGCCTACATGTTGGTTCACTCGTTTTCGGATGAACTTCCGATTGATACCTTTGCACCCCGCGCAATGGTGATTCGGTAAGTGTCCTTGCCCCAAACAAAGAAAAGAGAGAGACTCCAGTACCGCAAGGAGCTTGAGCATCTCGTCTACCGATTTTCTATGTTTCATCCGCACTACTCCGCGTTTGCCTACCACGGGGCTTAAGCCGTTTTTCGCAGATCCTCCGCTAGGTGTCGAATTTTCTGAATTTCTGACTGGCACAGGCGCTGAAGTTCGCGTCGATCGAAATCTGTCATACCACTGCTCTCCAACTCTGACATGGCGTACTCGACCTCCTGTCTCAGGGGAGTTAATCTCGCACTGCTTTTGGCCAGAAGCGCGAGTTCCGCCAGCGTTCCGATGAGTGTCTTGAGGACGTGAGCTTTGCCGCGCGCGACCTGTCGGATTTGGGAAAAACTGGCACGGACATAGTCATCAAAATCGGGCCGCTTAAATACGTACATTCTGGACTCCAGAGTTTCGCGGGCTGGCGGAAACCGCCGAGCAATCAGATCGGCGATCATTCCTCCCAGGTGCGTAATGCATTCTTCCGCTGAAGTTGGATCATTGATTCCAGGTGAAAGTGCCTTGATCGCAATATCCGTTATTTGACGGACTGCGAAGAGCAGGTCCTGCCGCACTGACCGGGAACTGCTTACAAGCACCGCATTGCGAATTGATTTCGTACGTTCAGGCTCCAGCTCGCCTTCGCTATGGATTCGAAACATAACCATGCCTGGAAACAGATAATCTCCAACAGAGCGAGTCGCGATCACAACATGAATCCCGGAGCCCCGTGTAGCGGTAATAAGTTGCCGCACCTCGATGCTGCGCACGTAACCCTCTTTTTGAGCCTCGATCCGGAGTTCCCGTCTCCCTGGCAGAAGATCCACCTCGGCCGTATCTCTTGCTGCCCCAATCGCCCGCGAGTCACCCGAATCAACTTCGTCCGAGAATCGCAGGTTCAGTTCCTTTTTGAATTCCTGTCGAATCCCCATGAGCATCGTGGAAATTTGAATTGACTGAACAATATGGTGGATAAAATATACGAGCATGCCGATGCTGACGATCGCTAGAACCATGATGAATGTAACCGAGACAGCGGGCACGAAGCCGGCGATATCAGGCGTATCATCGCGCACCTCTCGCAAGACCAGTAACGCAGAAATGAAGGTGGCTATATAAGTCCCGAGCACCCACTGATTTGTGCGGTCCTCCAGAAAACGACGCAGAACCCGGGGACTATATTGTGTCGCCGCTTGTTGAACCGCGATGATCGTGATTGAAAATGCAACTGATACTACCGTAATAAGGGATCCAGCAATGACGGATAAAACCGTCCGCGCAGCTTCCGGGCCACCGCCGAAGACCCAGCGCGAATCCGCTGAAAACTCCCAGATATTTCTGTCAAACCGAAGCGTTACGACGGCGATAGCGGCAATGGTGATTGTCTGCAGCAGAGGAAGGAACCAGAAACTACCGTGAATCCCGCCCCATTTCCTCCCGAGTATCGCACCCATGTACCGAATACTCTGCAAGAACGGCGATGATGCTGGCGAATCCGAGCAGGCGGCATGACGATTGCTGATCGAACCTGGGGGAATAGATGCCGACCCAAATAAGAAGTCGAACCTATTCTAGAACACAGCGTTTGCGTGCGAGCCCCAAGAAGCGTTCCATACGTCGTCCGCTGAGACGCAGCGATCATATCGGTACCGGTCGCAGGCTCCGCTTCTATCATGAATCAGCAAAGGCTCGCCTTCGTAAGTTCAGGAGAGGCTCACAGCTCGCTGTGGCCACCACAGCGCTTCTACTTCTGGCCTGGGGGGTACCGACGGATTCGAGCGCGGTTGCGAACAACGGCGCTTCAGCGAAAGCGGCAGATCCTTCTTTAGCAGTGACTGAGGCCACGGGCACACTTCGCGACCTGCTCCTTTCTTTTTATTCGCTACTTCCCAAAATCGGCATTGCCATAGCGATTATCATTTTGGCGATGCTCCTGGCCCGTGCACTGAAAAGCATGCTCAATCATACACTTGGAACATGGGGCAGAGCAGCGGCCATTGGCGCGCTAAGCCAAGTACTCATAATTCTTTTTGCAGTCGGTGCCTCATTGAGCGTTATAGCCGGAGACGCACGGGCACTGGTTGGCTCAGTCGGACTTGCGGGACTCGCGCTATCATGGGCACTTCAAGCACCTATCGAAAGCTTTACTGGCTGGCTCCTGAACTCGTTCCGTTCGTATTATCGAGTCGGAGATCGCATTGAGGTCGGGGAAGTTTTTGGCGACGTTTATCAGATCGACATTTTAACAACGACCGTCTGGGAGGCCGGCGGTGAAAATAAACCGGTTCGAGGTGCTCAGCCAACTGGAGCGCTGATCACCTTTCCGAACTCTGAAATTCTCCGTTCCAACATCATCAATTATACGCGCGACTTCCCCTATGTTTGGGACGAAGTAACTCAAGGTGTAGCAAATGAATCCGATCTCCACTACTCCATTTCGGTGCTTCAGCGCGTCGCTAAACGCGTGGTAGGAGAGGCCATGCGTGAGCCCGCAAAACAGTATCTTGAGATGATTTCACGCCGGAATCTCCCGTACGACATCGCAACGGAACCCTCGGTCTTCGCTTCCACCGCTGATGCATGGACTAATCTTACGATCCGGTATCTCATTCCGGCGCGTGAACGGCGGCACTGGTCAAGCGCGCTCATTGTCGAACTCGCAAAAGAGCTGGCGATGCCCGAAAATGCCGGCAAGATCATTCCTTCATTGCCACGCGCCCGGCTTGAAATCACAACCAATCACGTTGGAAGCTCCTGATCCGGAACTGTGGTCATGCCGCTTTTCGCGCTCTCGAGCTTTGGCCGCCCCAGGAAGAAGAGCTTAATGACTCAGAAGATCGATGCATGCTGGCGCTGCTGATCAGTAGCAGTCCCAAAAGCGAGAAAATTCCACCTATAACGAACGGTATAGATAGCAAAAGCAGTGAAATCGGGAAGCGGTCCGCGAAAGATCGGACTTCCGTCACTAGCAGCTGCAGGTCTTTCAGATTTGACCACATTGCGGGTAAAGACGAATTCAACGCATTCACACGCTCAGAAAAGGCTGCATTCGGAGTCGATAATCCAGCCGATGCTTCCCTCATTTCCTGAACCATTCCGGCTAAAAGAGTCAGCTGATCTGCTAGTTTCGTCGCATTGCTTACATTTTGCCCTACTTTCTGGCTTGGCAGAGCAATTCCGGCAATCCCCTCTTCCAATGAATCAAGTGTAGACCCCGTGCTCTGAAGCGCAGTTGCTGCCTGTACGAGCGTCCCGTTTAGAGTAATCAACGTTTCCGAAATCAGCGCGATAAACTTCGAGGATATTTCAGCCAGAGAAAGCGCCGAATTCAAAATGCCGACATTCTGCTGCGCTACTGAAATCGTAGCGTCAGCTGAGCGCAGACTTTGTTCAAGAGCAGTCTCGATATTTTTAGCCTTGGGCCACAGAAGCAGGAGGCCTGTAAGGATAATAAGAATACCGAAGATCATGCTAAAGAAGCCCAGACCGAAAGAGGCCCTAACCAACCCGTTTTTGCGCACCTTATCTCCCTTCTCATGCTCGCTTTCACCAAAAAGCCTCCTCCTTGTCTGCAATTCTAAATCCCGCTGAGAGGCTGATCGTGAGGCCCCGTCTGGGTCTCCCCTAAGAATGCGGATTTCAGCTAGTCCGGTCGGCGCGTCCCGCACATTGCCATCGTTGATAGCACATCGCTGTGAATTGGTAGGGCTTTTTCAATGTTCTGCGCCCTGATAATCGCAAATACCACGACATTTTTGCGTAGAGCTTGACAGCGGCGTCCAGCGCCAATATCTTCGCCGCAATGAAACTGCTATTGCCGGTTGTGATTGTTGCGTTGTCATTTTGTATCGGAGCGGAAGCCTCGGATTTCAAGGACCGCTTTCCGACGGAGTTAAGAAAGACGTTTGTCGGCGAGATCAACGCGATCTGTGCGGAAGGCTGGTGCGGAGACCGCTACCAAATCGTTTTCTCACAGCTCAATTGTCCCGAGTTGTCCGCTCCTACTTGTCTGGCTAGTTTTGCCTATTGGCGGAAGGACAAGCCCAATTACAAGATCAGCGGCAGTTGCGCGTTGGACGACATTTTTACAATTGATGATTTACTCGATGGGCGCAGCGAATACCTGACATTGACTGACTCTGCGTATGAAGAGCTCAGTGATTGCCTGAGCCGATTTTAACCTGCGAGTCGCTCGAACCAGTAGATCGCTCCCGTGCTGATCAAACGCAAAGCGTGATTCGACTCTGCACAGCCCACGCCGGGTTCTCCAGCTCATTGTACCTTCAAAACAGGGCGTAAATAAACGGGGCGATCGGGCTGGTTCCAGCGAGTAGTGCCAGTCCTCCGAAAAGAAATAAAAGCACGAGCACCGGAAACAGCCAGAATTTCCTGCTCTGCCTTGCAAACTCGAGAAATTCTTTCAGGAACGCAATCATCTTCTCTCCAATCGACTGCTCAAAATTGTTTCTCGAAATTACGCCTACCCCTTTTCATGGGTTTCGCATAGCTACTAGCCCCTGGCAAGAACCCGAGTTTCAGAGCCGATCGCTTCGTGAGGCGGAGCCAGAAGCTCCAGGGGGTGAAGATCGTAATATAAAAAATACTCAGCAGAATCCTCGAACTGATTTGCGCTAGGGCTCGCCTCTCACATTGAAAGACGTATTGATCAGAACAGGACAGCCGGTCCTGTCACGAAAGGACATGCGTGATTGCAGGCAGGTCGGATCGGGGAACATGCGGGAGCTTCATGCCTTTTAGCCGCCTTTGCTCATCAGACAACTCCAGCCGACGCTGGTTCTGAACAGGAGCGGTGAAGAGCATGTAAGGATTCGGATGCTTGAGATCGAAGCACTCAGAAGCGGCCTCCGCCAGAACAGCGGGAGCAAAGGGTCTAAAGGATTCCCGATACTTGATTTTTTGGTTCATAAGGGATTGCATCTGGGAAGATCGGGGATCCCCTAGAATACTGCGTGAACCAAGGGCACGAGGACCGAACTCCATCCGCCCCTGGAACCAGCCGATGACCCTTTGGTTGGCCAGCGCTTCTGCTGCCCACTTCGATAGTTCGCTCTAACCAAGGCGCCTCCAGACAACTCCAGCGCGGCGCAGACATTCTTCAATCCAAATCACTGTAAGATGGACCGAGAAATGCGGCTTGCATCAGATCGCTACCCGCCTCAAAACTCAAAGCGATCGCCAAAAAGGAAGTAGCGGCGAAGTTGCCGAATCTGAAATATGGAGAAATACGGCGACTTCATTTTTCCGCCTCCTACCTTGGCCCGAGTAATAATAGATTAAGGTCGCCTGAAGTATATTCCGAATAGTTAACGAATGGCCTTTGCTCTCCGACTCCTTATTGCGCTTGTGCTGGTTCTGAATCCTTGCGAGGGGTGGCGCGGAATTGCGCAGGCGGACACTTCTGACTGTCTTGCGCCCCTGAAAAAGCGACTCACGTCGAAATTTCTTAAAACTCCTCGTCCGTTTGATGTCTCATTTGGGTTGGAGATCGAGGCAAACTTTCTAGAAAATCCCAACATCGTTCTGGATTATCGTCCGATGAAATATTCCGAGAAACAGTGGTTGGGGTTTCCGTATAAAAAACGTCTTGCGCTGGCACGCCAGTGGGAAAAGGACAACAGGAACTCGTACGGCACGCGTACTCTAAAAAAACTCGCAGGAGCCGACGGTCGATTGCCCGCAACCCTGGAGACTGAAGTAGACGCCAGAGTGGAATTCAACGGACTCGTGTTCGGAGACCTGAGCGCGGTAAAGAAGTTTACGAATTACTTTGTTGAGCGCTACGGACGGGCCTCGTTCCAGGGTCATGTTGCATTTTCAAGTCAGCCCTTGCCCGGAGCTGCCGGGTATGCCATCTTTGAAGCCGACCGAGCCCAGCTGGCGGCTCTGGAACGCGGTTTTGCGCAATACGCGAAAAATCCCAGCCGTGTTCCCGGTTCGAATTTGACTCATCATTCACTTGGCCCACTGAGCGATGTCGCCGGCTCAAGATACAGAAAATCTGAAAGATTAATAGGAGAAGGCAAACTGATCGGCGACCCAGGGAGTGAGCGAAGAATTTATGGACCGGCATTCCGTGGGGACAGTTATCCGAAAGGCAAAGTAGGATACGAACTTCGTCAGTTCCACAAACGGCATGAGGAGCTGCTGAGTGAAATGGGCAGTCTTTCTGAGCAAGTGCAGGCGCCCGGCGGTCTTGAGCGCTATAAGTTTTATGATGCAGTCGAATTGATTCACTGGGATCTTCCCAAGACGCGTGCAAAAGAGCTCGGGGTGGAGGTGGCTCCGATCTGGAACTATTTTGTTGGAGATCTGGGTGGGCAGATGAGAGGGACAGGACCAAAATTCTTCGGCGGTACTACGAGCAGTGAACGCTTCTATTTTCCGTTAAGAAACTGGGCCAAAAACCCGGTAATTGAGGCCTTGCCAGCTGCAGAACGTAAAGCGGCAAAAGTGCGAATTGAAAAGGCTACGCGCAAATATATCGAAGCGATTAATGCAATCGCGGTCAAGAACAAGGTCAGCGCAGAAGTGGTAAAAAATGTTCAAATCCTGAACGCGCAGTGGGCTGATGAAGTCAAGTTATCCCAATACTTTGAGCGCTTCCGCGCGACCTCGCAGTTTTAAGACCTCCATATAAAAAGAATTTGCAATATAACGCAAAGCGTTATATTCATTTATTGCCTGACGGCTTTATCTTTCACCGACTCGTAACCATTGGAGTTCTGTCATGAAACTTTTCAGTTTGTATCTCACGGTTCTTTGCCTGGCCCTTTCCTCTTCCGCGTTTTCGGCTGGATTTACCTCCCGGGAACTACTTCGTTGCGCAGGCCATGCGGTCGAATCCGAAAATGTCAAAGATCTCGAAATCATTCTCGAAGAATTGACCGAAACTAGAACCGGCAAAACCCGCCTGTATTTCGTTGGGGGCTTTACGGCCGAAAAAGATGACGGACTACTGCCTCATCACTCGATCAATATCATCGCAAAAGAATCGTCATCGGCAATATCTGCGAAGCGCAGGGCTCCGTTTTTGGGAGAGGAACCCGAGTCGATAACAATCACCGTGAACAAGGCAACCCTGCAGGGTGCGATCAACTACACAAAACATCGAGGCTACGGAAGCATTGGCAGGCCGTACATCAAATTCAAGACCTCGTTGAATTGCAGTGTTGTAGCGCAATGATTCGCGGGGCCCGCCACAATATTGACAATGCATGAATTTCAGAATTCCTAAATAACAGAACTTCAGAAATCTGGTGTTCTGGCCGATAAATTGACTGTGAATATGGGTCAGCGCCTTCGTGCGCTCAAAAACCGCCTGACTAGGAAAGCGCTAAAACGACTCAGCGACCTCCTCCCAAACGGGTTGAAGCTCGCGCTCTATCGCCGCAGCGTTCGCCTGTATCACCACTGTCCTGACAATATTATATTCAAAGTGGCCGAAACAAAGGACGAGCTAGAGCAGGCATTTCGGCTCTTGTACGCAGCGTATCTTAAGCAGGGCTTCGTCCAATCCTCGTCCTCCGGAATGTACCTTACTCTGCAGCACGCCCTCCCGAGCACTTCAACTCTGGTCGCAGTTCGCAATAATGAGGTTGTCGGTACCGTCACCGTTGTACGCGACAACCCGCTGGGTCTTTCCATGGAGAAACACTTCTCTCTCGAGCCCCTCAGGTTGGCCGGAGCACGCGTTGCCGAGGTTTCGTCTCTCGCAATTGCCCATTCGATGAGAAGAGAGACGGGCGGAGAAATTTTCTTTCCTTTGGTGACCTTTCTTTACCGGTATTCCACTCAATTCCATGGACTCGATTATCATGTGATCGCCATTTACCCGCACCATGGAGATCTATACAGAGCGATATTCGGATACGAGAAGCTGCAGGCGGCTCCGGTTCAGGATTACATGGGGGCGCCAGCCGCAGCATTTTTTCATGATCTTAAAGCGGCTCCAGTTTTTCTGGCACAAAAGTATTCCGGAAATCCTCCAGAACGTGATTTGCATCATTACGCGCTTAAGAAAGAATTCCCGCATTTCCGGTTTCCACGCCGCAAATATGCGACTATTTCGGATCCGGTTTTGACGCCCGAGCTGCTGGAATACTTTTTTCTTAAAAATACTGATCTCTTTGCATGTTTATCCCTGCGGCAGTGGCGCTACTTGAAAGAGCAATACGAAGCACCGGAATACGACCAGGTATTTTCACAAATTTCCGCACAGGGCAGTTGTACAGTTCGTCAGCACCGTTTCGATGTGCTCTTTCCAGGCCGAATCCTGACTTCCAGAAGAGTAGCCGCTGAACTCAATATTTCCCTCCGGGTCCTGGACGTCTCGAAAGAAGGATTCCGGGCTGTTCTGTCGAGAGATATCGCTCTTCACAGTCAACTGCAGATCCAGATGGCGATTGAGACTTTTGAAATCGTGGAGCTCCAAGCGACCCCGCTCTGGAGACAGGGACAGCGGATTTACGGCTTTAAAATCCTGGGTGCTTCTGAAAACTGGTACAAGTTCGTGGAATACCTGAATGACGAATTAAGAATAAAAAAGGCTGCCTAAGCGCAGCGAAAACGGGAGAACATTAGTGTTCAATTATTCAGAGTTGACGGCAAGAAATGCTGTATACATATCAGAAGAGCTGCAGAAGAAAATCAGAAACACCCGTCTGCTCATTGCCGGCTGCGGCATCGGAAGCTCAATTGCCGAAATCGCGCTTCGGACAGGGTTCGAGCAAATAACGTTGGTGGATGGGGATCGTGTTTGCAGTCATAACCTGAATCGACAGGACTTCTGCGCTGAAGATATCGGCGAGTACAAGGTCAGCGCTCTTGCCAAACGCCTTCGGGCTATCTATCCATCCTGCCAGATCTCAGAAATTGCCGACTGGGTCTCAAAAGAAAACGTGAGAGCGCTGGTGGACGGCGCGAATATCGTTTTTGACACGATTGATTTCTTGAGTCTGGATGGAATTGTGCCCCTTCATGACGAGGCACGCCTCCAGAAGAAGGTGATTATTTCCGCTCTTTCGGTAGGCTGGGGCGCTGGACTCATGTGTTTTGAGCCCGAAAACGAATGGACTTTCCGTCGCATTTTCGGCCTCCCCGAAGGGGCTTTTCCTGCGAATGCGTCCTATGTCAAACATTTCCGACCACTTGTCGAACATCTGGCGCCAAGGCTGCATCCAGACGTGGTTGAAGCAATGTCTCAGGCTTTCAAAACAATGGAAGACGGAAGTCCGTGCCCTGCCCCTCAGTTGGCAGTCGGTGCTTCTGCTGTCGGGGCACTTTGCGTGACAGCAGTCATCAGGCTGCTCAAGGGGCTGCCCGTAAAGGGAGCTCCTGAAATGATGATCGTGGACCTGGATGCCTTGCTGTCAAAACCGGGCGTGCGAATTTCTGCGGAATAGAAAAATCGGGGCAGCCTTACCTTTTAGTAACTTCGGGTGTGTCAATCCTGACATAAGCGCGCCGTGTGTATCTGCCTGAAACTCAATCCGTAGCACTCAGTGACTCTCGTAGAACTGGAAACAGAGTTAGTAATCTGGATTGTTATAATTTCTCATCAAGTTTATAGTATGATTAGGTTCAATTTATGCAGTACGTATTCGGTAATACACAAGAAAATCTAAGACGGTGGTCCATTACCAATAAATATTTTACCTTTGTTTTAGGTGCTTGCGCCGTCATAGGAGGGCTTGCATCTTGCTCGCCACAACTTAAGACCGCAGGTGATGCAACCGTGATTCCAGAGCAGATCGCGATCGCAGCGCCCTCGTTCCTCAGCTACGCCGTCCCCTCGGCGACCTATACAAAAGGGAGCGCGATTGCGGACAATATTCCGACGAATTCGGGCGGGGCGGTGATTTCATATGCAATCACACCCGCGCTTCCGGCAGGCCTGGCTTTGAACACGGTAACGGGCGTGATTTCCGGAACGCCGTCAGTTATCTCAGCGCTGACCTCGTACACAGTGACCGCAAGCAATAGCGGTGGATCTACGAGCGCCACCGTGTTGATCACGGTGAACGATGTTGCACCCTCCTCACTCACCTATAGCGCCAATCCAGCGACCTATACGTTAAAAAGCGTGATCACAAACAATACCCCCAGTCACTCGGGCGGGGTGATTACTGCTTATGCGATTACTCCGGCGCTTCCAGCTGGCCTGAGCTTTAACGTGGCGACTGGGGTCATCTCTGGAACCCCTACGGCTCCGAGTGCCTCATCCAGTTATACGGTGACCGCAAGCAATACTGGCGGATCGACCACTGTGACGGTCACGATCACGGTACTCAATATTGCACCGACCTCACTGACTTACAGCTCAAATCCGGCCGTATACACGAAGAGTTCCGCGATCACCACCAACACGCCAAGCAACTCTGGCGGCGTGATCACCTCCTATACCGTTTCACCGGCATTACCGGCAGGATTGACGATCAATGCGACGACAGGGGTGATCTCAGGAACGCCTACGGTTTTAACGGCGGCAACCAATTACACAGTGACCGGATCGACAGGAGTCCTCCCGAATGCGACAGTCGTGGTGAACATCACGGTCAACGATGCCGCTCCGGCGAGCTTGACATATAGCGCAAATCCGGCCGTTTATACGAACGGTACTCAGATCACGAATAATACACCCTCAGCTACGGGCGGTGCGATCGTGACTTATATCATAACTCCGTTACTTCCGGACGGACTCGACCTTAATCCATTTACCGGCGTTATTTCCGGCACGCCGAAAGCCGCCGCACCGCTAACAACGTACACGGTGACCGGATGGAATACCGGAGGCTCAATATCCATGAGCCTCTCAATCACCGTGAACGAGGTAGCGCCGAGCACTCTTGCCTATTCCGCAAATCCGGCGGTGTATGGAATCAATGACGTGATTGTGGAAAACTCCCCTACCAACCTGGACGGAAGACCGACTTCGTACTCGATCTCCGCTCCGTTGCCGACAGGACTGAGCTTCGATACGTCCACCGGGGTCATTTCCGGAACGCCCACGACGGCGAGTGCAAGTGCGCCTTACACGGTTACAGCTACGAATGCCTCAGGCTCGACAAGTGTGGACGTCTATGTCTCGGTCCTGGAAGGACTCACCTCGATTACCGTGCAGCCGGTTTATCCAGTCAATGGCAGCAACTGGAACGATTACGTTAAGCGGGACGGGACTACCGCCTTCAATGCGACAGACACAGGGTGTAACGCGGCCACCGATACTTCCTGTTTACATGGCGGGGAATTACGAATGTCCGTTTTGACGGGCACTCCGTCGTGTGCGGGATTGACTGCGGTGGATGCGAGAGGTGTTTTCGACTGGGTCTGCGATGCCTCATCGGGTACGGCGACCTTCTACTCGAGCGGCGTGAAGACATGGAAAGGGATTGGATATCTTCTGAATGCCAATTCTTGGAAATCCGATCAGCTTCGAATTTTCAACGGAGGCACACTGATCGCCGAGAGCAGTGCCTCAAGCTGGTGGACGAATCCCGTGTTTGCGGCCCCGGCCAATCCCACCGGAAATGCCATTCGGCTGGATGGTGTTGACGACGATGGCGCCGGCCCGGATCAGGTTTATGCGGAAGGAACGATCATCACGGTGCCAGCCAGCGCTGTTACGAGAGGTTACAACATCAACGCGAACAAGCTCAGCATGGTTGTTCTTCCCGGTGCGACGTTGATTTACAACGGGAATACAGCCAAGAATTGTACCTGGTCCAATCTTGAAGTGAACCCGGCGACTGACGACGGGATCTGCCTGATGGGTGCGGGTTCACAGGACTTCCTCTGGGTGGAAGGCGCCTATGACGGTGCGGGTGTCGCTTATGCCTGTCTTGAGATTGATGTCTCGAAGTTTACACAAATAAGGAGCGTGAAAGCAGCAAATTGTTTATACGGTGGACCTTACGTGTATAGCGTGCATTACAGCGTTATGGCTGATGTGGAAACCCGTAACCACTGGCCCCTTGGAGCGCCCTACTGGGGTACGGGAGTGGGGGT
Organism: Bdellovibrionales bacterium GWA1_52_35; assembly: GCA_001769805.1. Lineage (GTDB taxonomy): Bacteria > Bdellovibrionota > UBA1018 > UBA1018 > UBA1018 > GWA1-52-35. Next base: position 230,717 of record MEPO01000009.1, on the reverse strand, counting down.
GAATGCCTCCACTCGAAACATTATCAGAAATGTGAATGCATCCAATGGAACCTATGGTCTTGTCATCACTAACTCTACCTACAACCAGATTTCTGGTGTGAAAGCTCAGTACAGCAAGCACTACGGTTATTATGTGATCAACTCAAGCTATAACACCTTCCAGGACGTGCTCTCGGCAAACAATAACGACTTTGGTGTTATATTGAACTCGGGGTCGAAGTACAACGTGTTTACCCGCGCAATACTCGCCGGAAATGCAAGCTACGGTATCGTCGCTTACGACGCAGCTTCCGACCATAATACCTTTTCACATATCACCTCAACCAACAATTCACGGGGCATCAGTCTCTCCTCCAGCCACAATACCGTTTTACAAACCGTGGTCGCCAACAACTCCGGCGACGGGATTACCTTGAACAACAGCTCCGGCAATCAATTTGCCCAGCTCGTTGCAACAAACAACGCGAGCTACGGCGTCGCGATTGGTGGAACCTCCAACAATAACAAATTCTCCCGTCAACTTCTGGTTGGCACCAATTCGACAAACGGCTGCAATGTCACTGTGGGACTTACGGGGAATTCGATCGATACCGGCGCAACCGCGTGTACGACTTCGGATCCGGCGGTGACGATAACGCAGGGTAAGACCCTGGCCAGCACCTACAGGGGCCCGGTCAAGACGGATGCGTCCAATTCTGAAACGCCCTACCTCGATGTCAACGGCTATCGGGCATTCAGCGCGATCATGGATTTTGCTCGTTTCGACAATATCTTCAGATCCTGGGGCAAGGGCGCGAGTACCTCGGCCATCTCATCTTCCAATCGCGGCGCATGCCGGAGCGGTAACTGCGCCATCTGGGACTGGCGACTTTCGAACGCGGATACGGCTATCCGGGATTTTAACGGCGCCTTTGATCCGGGAGCCTGTCCGGTCGCGGCCGACGGAAATTATCTGATCACCGACCTTGCCGGACCCGAGATCAACGGCGATGGAATCGGAAATAACAACTCCATTTGCGAAATCGGCGAAGCGTGCACGGGCCAGCACACTTTCCTGATCAATGCCGTCGAGGTCTTTGGAGACAGCATAGGCAATGACAACGGTCTTTGCGAATCCGGTGAGTCCTGCGTCTATAGCTCAAATTTTGGGGCCTATCATGGCGAAGGCGACCCAACGGCAGCAGGAACTTGCACCTTCAATCCTGGCCTGGTTTCGGACGTTGACTTGTACGGCTTCCCGGTCAATGGCTGGTAAGACGCTGTGACTTTAAACAGAACAATTGGCGTCATTGAGATTCTACTCTCTGGAATTGCCTTCGGATTGGTGGGTGTTTTTGGAAAAATGGCCTACGCACTAGGCGTGACTCCGGGGGAACTCCTCTCACTTAGGTTCCTCCTTGCCGCCGGAGTGCTGGGCTTGGGCCTGGGACTTTTCCGCCGATCCTCGTTTCGAGTGCCATTCAAGACCTGGGGTGCCTGCGCAGCCTTGGGCGTACTCGGCTATGCCGTATTTGCGAGCTGTTATTTCTTGGCGCTTCAGGGTATTTCGGCGTCTTTGACCGTACTGCTACTTTATATAAATCCGGCTTTTGTGGCTGCGGGAGCCTGGCTTCTTTTCAGAGAGAAACTTTCCAGCAATAATCTGACCGCACTTCCCGTCGCTTTCACCGGTCTGCTGCTGCTCGTCTGGGGGGAGTTATCCATCTCGTCAGGCGTGGCGGTCGGTTATGGGATCATGGCGGCTGTCGTTTACGCGATGTATATCCTCGCCTCCGGTCGCTGGCTCGCCAACGTATCCCCCTACTCCTCAGCGCTGTACATTCAGCTCTTCGCAGGCATCAGCTTAGGTCTCATTCACCTGCGGGAGCCCGCACGAGTGGTAGAAGTATTGAGTTCCGCTTGGCTTATTATTGTCGCGATCGCCTTGATTTCGACCGTCCTGGCCATGGTTCTATTCCTGAGCGGTTTGCAGAAACTGAAGAAAGCAGAAGTCTCAATTCTCAGCATGGGTGAACCGCTGACTGGGATCCTAGCTGCGAGCCTTTATCTCGGAGAGAACCTCACGGTCATGCAAGCAGCCGGAGCGGCACTCATCCTTGCAGCCCTTGTTCTGAGTTCAATCGAGCATAAATCAGGCAGCCACTGAAAATTCTGGAGCTTCACTAATAGACAACAGTGACAACAAAACTTCCCGTATAAGCGCCTGGAACCTGATTAGGTTCCAACGCTGCGCGTGTCGCTCCAAAATAACAAAATCAGTAATCAAACCTCAGTTCCGTCACACTCGGAGTAGCGCTACAGCTATCGCTCTCCAACCCAAAAGCGAAATCCACTGTGGGTTGGGTTGCGCCAAACGTGTAGCTGGAAAGTCCCGCCGCCAGCTCAGCCATGCTATTTCCGGTAGTCCCGATGGTACTCACTCCGCCTGCGACATCAGCCCAAGACAAGCCGCTATGTTTCTTCCAGGTGGAGCCGCCGTCAAAACTCACGAGCGCTTTTAAGGCTGTGCTCGCGGGCATGCTACTCATAATCGACACATTTGAAGCTGTATTGCTTCGCGCGAATTTGAACTGATTCGCCGACGTGGTCGTTACATAATAGTAAGATCCAATACTGTAACAGGCCGGGGCAGCGATGCTGATCGAACCGAGAGAGGGCTTATTGGCTCCTGAGGTGCCGAGCACGACTCGATATTGAAGAAAGCGATTGCCTGTGAACGCAGCCAAAGAGGATCCACTCGCAACCCCCTGGACCCAGGCTGTCCAGGAACCATCGGGTACTGCGGTATTACCGCCGCGGAAATCGACTGAAACCGACGTATCTGCAGGTATATCTGCTGAGTAAACCACTGTTTGATAGGAGATCGTACTTGCTCCAAAATCCAGGGAAGGTGACGTGTATTTTCCAGTACGCAACATAACAAGCGTGCCGACCTCAGGGGGTGGCGATCCGCCAGTCCCTTGGGTCACGGTAATCGGTCCGCTAAAACTATTTGTTTCAAAGTAGACGGCGATTCTTCCACCGCCACCGCCACCCGAATTGTTATCGCCGCCATTGCCGCCATTTGCTGAAATGGCTCCCGAGCCTGTGATTGTCCCGCTATCGATCCAAATGCTTCCTCCAGATCCGCCTCCCGCCGCCGCACCGGAGCTGGATACGCCGTTAACCGTAATGGTCCCATTCACAGTAAGAATTCCTGAGATCACGAGCTTAACGGCACCTCCGCCCGCACCACCTGCGGTGTTCCACGTATCACCTCCGGACCCCAGGGCCTCTGGCTGTGTGCTGCTGCCATAAACCGGTCTTTGGGCGCAACCACCGCCGCCCCCTTTCCCGCCATAACTCCCGCCGATTCCCGGAACACAACTCGTGCCACCACCCGGGCCAGCATTGTTTGGAAAACCCAGGCCATTCGCATTAATTGCTGATCCCACAGGGATCGTCATCGTTCCGGAAGTAATGACGCACCCTGTTCCATTTGTTGTAGAGGTATCGCCCGGACAATAGACGTTTGAATTTCCAGACAAGCTGAAATTCGAGGAATGCAAGGTCCCCCTCAGGTCAAGTCGTGATGTATTTGAAAAAGCCACTGAGTTCGCGGTGAGAGTTCCTGTATAATTCAATCTTGAACTGAGAGTTGTTCCAACCGTAACATTTCCGGATAAAGTAACATCACCAGTCACGTTCAGAATGCACCCACTATCAATGATCAGATCTGTAACTGAATTTAAATCAGCAGCGGTCAGCGCCATCGGGCCCGCGGTTGCACATTTAAAAATTCCGTTCGTCAGACTAACCAGTGTTCCGGTCTCAGAGGGAGGCGATCCGCCCGTCCCCGCTGTTACAGTGATTAATCCGGTAAAATTGTTGGTAAGAGAATAAGCAGCGATTCTCCCCCCTCCCCCACCTCCTGAATTACTGTCCCCTCCGTTCCCACCGTTCGCCGTTAATGATCCTGCTCCGGTGAGCGTCCCGATATCGAGCCAAATGCTCCCTCCTGATCCGCCTCCGGCCGCAGGTCCAGCGCTGGATATTCCATTAGCAGTAATGCTTCCATCAACAATGAGAGTTCCCGAAACCACGAGCTTGATTGCACCGCCACCTGCACCACCTGTCGTGTTCCACGAATCGCCTCCAGAACCTAAGGCATCAGGTTGCGAGCTGCTACCGTACGTGGACCGTTGAGCACAGGCACCGCCGCCGCCTTTTCCACCATAGCTCGCACCCATTCCTGGAAAACAGCTTACACCGCCACCAGGCCCAGCGTTGTTTGGAAAGCCGAGACCATTCGCATTGATTGCGGAACCTGCAGGAATCGTCGCGTCGCCTGCTGTGATAATGCAGCCCTTACCGTTCGTCGTTGAAGTATCGCCTAAACAATAAATTTTTGAATTCCCAGTCAAGCCGAGAGTCGTTGCATTGAGGTTTCCCTTTAAATTGAAAGTCGCACTATTGGCAACTGAGACCACATTCGAAGAGAGGGCGCCGACTACTTTGAGCGTTGAAGAGGCCGTTGCACCAACTGTAACGTTTCCGGATAAATTCAAAGTGCCTGTTATGGTGAGATTGCAGCCATTATCAAGATACAACCCCGTAGCTGCACCGAGTTCTGCAGCGGATAAGGAAATGGCAACTGGGCTTGAACACCTGTAAATTCCGCTCGCAATATTGATAATCGATCCAGACTCAGCAACAGGTGATCCTCCGGTCCCTCCGGTTGCAGAAATCAAGCCGCTAAAAGTATCGTTCTGGGAGTAAGCAGCGATCCTTCCACCTCCGCCACCACTTGAAGGATTAGCACCGCTGTTTCCACCATTTGCTGTGATCGAGCCTGCTCCTGTAATTGTCTCGGCGTTTAACCAGATACTTCCGCCTGATCCGCCACCGGCATTGGATCCGGAACTGGAGATTCCGTTAGCAGTGATATTGCCATTAACAGTGAGAACTCCAGACACTACGAGCTTAATTGCTCCGCCTCCAGTTCCACCTGTTGTATTCCAGGTGTCACCGCCAGATCCCAGGGTAATCGGCTCTGTGCTGCTGCCATAAGTGGGTCTTTGGCCGCAAATACCATTTGGGTCTCCTCCCTTTCCACCGTGACCCGCCCCCATTCCTCCACCACAAGCAATGCCGCTGCCAGGACCGAGTCCTGCTGAATAGCCGCTCCCATTTGCCGAAATATTTCCGTTCACATCGATCTTTGAAGCGCGAATTTCCACGCCTGTGCCCGAAGCTGTATTGCCGGCGAGAGTCAGAGTCACACCGCCGTTTACGGTGATCTCGATTCCGCTGCAGTCGTAGTAGTCTCCGGCAGCAATTGGTCCCCAGGTCGCATTGGAGCTCACGGTTCCAGCCGTGGGACAGGCCAGGGCCCCCGCCTTCGATTCTTGCGTGCTCAAGAGAGCAACAACACCCATAATGAATATGAGGAACTTCTTTTGATGCAAGAAGCTCAAAATATTTCCCTTCGGGTAAGTCAAATTTGACACTGATGCCTCCGGATGAGCAAAACGTTCCGATTGAAATTGCCGCACAGTGTTTAAATTATATGCCTTTCGATGCGCAGCGACAACTTTATTGGTTAATGCAAATTGCTGCCAGCTTCTCATTATTTAGAGCCGGCAATTGGCATTGTTGCGTAATTGTTTGGAATAAAGCAAGGACTCGCCGAATACTCAGTCATTCACCCAAAAATCAATCGTGTTGCAGATACGTACCGAGCTGGGATGTTCCAGACAGGCAGTATCGGTGATCGTGCGTTTACCAGGGGAAAGGACCAGGACTTTGACTTCGAAAACCGCGCTGCCCCCCCGGGGTGGCAGATGAACTCCCATCCATTGGACCTGGTGAACCGGGAGATGATCGCGGGGTGCCGGACGGTCGCTCGGCACCTGACTGGGCGTGGGCTGACCTTCTCGGTATAAAGTCCGGCGCGGAAGATAATCCGTCACCTGCACTCCCTCCAGATTGCATGCCCCTTCGTTGACGACTTGGATCTTGTAACTCAGGATTTGGTCCGCGCTCACGGAGGTCGGCCCCAGTTGTCGAAGAAAGATTCCATCGCATATGGCCCCAAATGCCGTGCCTGCTGCGAAATTTCCCAGAAAGACAAAAATAAAAGCGGCGGGCGTGAACATATTGCATCTCCTTCAATCAGTAATGAACCACGGTTGATCCAGCCAAACCTCACGAGAGATCGCCTCCTGGCCTCTTTTGCTTGGATGAAAGCAGTCGATCGCCAGCAGCTCGGAAGGAATCTCCAAATTATAAAGATGATTGCTATAAACAATTTCGAGATTCGGGAAAGCCGCGGTGGCTTCCGCAGCCGTGGATCTAAGCAGCCGGTTACGCTCTTCCACGATATCCATGGCTGCGTGATACTGCGCCACCGTCCGCCAGCCGATTAGATTGGGACAAAATCCGAAAAGGCGATCACGCACGAAGCTGCAGCGCAGCCCCAGCAGCGGGGTATGTGTTCTTCGAATCGAAGGCGCGCCAAGATCCGGAATTCTTGGAATTCCCACCAGCAGGATTCGGATCGAGTCCTCCTGCTTGATCTCTGACATTATCGCGAAGGTCTTTAGAAGCTCCTCCCGCATCTGATCCAACGGAGTCGGGCCGGGCTTGTCGCAGGCATCGTTGGAGCCGATCAACACAGTCACGTAAATTAGCGAGGAGTATGCGCCGTTCTTAAAATGCCTGACCAGTTCCCGGGCCTGCCCGGGAAGATCACGCGTACGGTGTTTTGGCGTAGCGAAGTTTTCGATAAAGAGCTTCTGGTCTTCCCCTTCCGCGCGCAGATAGTCCCCCAGTAGCCGGAAATGCGAAGCCACCGCACGACCTGAAGCCCACGAGAGGCGCCGTTTGTTCTCCCAGATGAGCTTGGCATTCACCGCTCCTTCGGACCTTGCGAAAGGTTTCAAGGGAAGGTCAGAAAGTGATCCGGCGGAAATGGAATCTCCCATCACACCCATGAGCAGGGCGCCCGGCTTTGGGCGTCCCATCGCATGAGAAGTGCTGCTGAAAGAGAGAATCAAAAGAAGTGAAAGGACTACCTGAGGCAAAGTCATGGACGCGAACTTCTCGAAGATCCCCCCCGCTGTCAATTCGCGCTCAGTCGGCGGACCGCGCTCAGAAACCCCTCGCGTTAACTCGGCGCACGACTTGCTATAAACCCACCTGGTTTCATACTTTAACCTTCTAATTCGCGGGCTTACATATATGACTAATCTTGTTTACTATTGTTCAGTTTCGTTAAAAAATGTAGATAAGGGGAAATATGTGAAGGACTTGGGATTTACTAATTTTTCAGGGGTTGCCCTCTCTTTAGCCTTGGTCCTGCTGACCAGCTGCCAAAGCGATTTCGTCGCTCCCAAACCTCTGACGTTCACGGAAACTCCAAAGACGCGAGACACTCTCCCCACGGATATTGCGGCGAATACCAATGAAGTGCTCGCCGGCAAAGAATACATCGACCTGAACGGCGAGCGGAAAAAAGGTACTTTGACAGTCCACTCCGCCATTTCACCCGATCCAGGAGCCCCGTGGATCAAACCGTCTTCTGGATATTACGATGGCAGCATCAGTGTGACTTTTGATGATCCAAATCTGATTCCCGCTAATATCAAAGCAGGAGTTTCCATCTTTGGCGTTACCGGCGCGAGCTTTGTCATTTCCACCCGGATCACCTCCGACGCCGCAACCACGTCGGATATTCTGGTCGGCAAGACCGGTTGGGTCAACGGTGCACAGATTACCGGATCAGCCGCGAGCGCGAATCCCCTCATTGCCAGCTGGAATTACGATGCCGTCAATCAGTGGATCGAGGCTGACATTCCCAACGGCCGCTACCCGGCTCAATCTGCCTGCCAGTTCACGGACGTAGACCTCATCCCTGCAAATATCTGCGCAGGGAGAACTATTTTCACCGTAACGGGAGCCACCGTTTGCAATGGAGCCGCAGGTGCCGGGATGGTGGCGCCAGGTAATCAAATCTGCACCGGCTATTATGGCTATGACAACACAGGTACCCTGAGCCCGGGATCAGCCAATTGCTCCGGAAAGAATTATACCTTCAAGGATTACGTCAGTTCCAACGAACATCGTGATAAAGCGACTGCTCCGATCACCTTGGACACTGAAGCAACGACAAATGCCGGTCAGAATTATACCAACACGGATCCGGGCTACCGCGCGGTCCCCAAGATTTCCAAAGATGATGACTCCGGAACTCCCATTGATCGGAGTAAATGGAATCACTGCAAAGCTGACCGAACAACCTATAATGCAAATGCGACCTATCCCTGCAAATGTGGAACCACAACCGGAAATACCATCGCCCAACGGATCAGTGATTGCGCCGCTAATGGAGGTATCGGCAGCGAAGCTACATGGGACGGAACTAACCGCGGCAACTCCGGGCAGGGCACCTGGCGACTGGTCACGCGCATCAGCTACGCCAGTGGCGTTCCCAACCCTTCGCAGACCAACCCCAATGATTTGAATGAATACGGCAAGGAAGTTTGGCAGGATCAGAGAACTGGCCTGCTTTGGAGTTCTGGACAAGGCCTGACCAACTGGTGCAAGGCCAGCGGCAACAATAATATCACCGATAATCCGACCGCGGAAGCAGACCCTGCCGGTATTTGCGACAACAGTACCTACCAGGCCACCAGCAACCCGGCATACAGCATGTGCTTTGAGGATGCCACCCACGCAACCGATAGAAATGTGGGGTATTACTATCTCGGCGGTAATTACAATTACGGCAAGGGAGGACTCACGGACACTTCCTCTCCGAAAGTGAGTTGGCGTCTGCCCTCCGCCCACGATTACATGATCGCGGAAATCAACGGGCTCCGGTTTGTTCTTCCGGATACCCGATTTAACATGCTGAACCCGACCGAGGTGGAGTGGACGGCATCCGTCGTTTCCAGCAGTCCCGATTCCGCCTGGGTTTTCAATTCACAGACCGGGGAGTTAACCCAACAACTGCGAAGTGGTGCTGCCATCGTACGGTGTGTGGGAGCAGTCTATCCATGAGAAACTTGAAATTCCTACTTTCAGCGTGCGGCCTTCTTTTTGCGGGATGTGATTCTTCCAGTTTTTCTCCGGGAGGATACGGTTACTACGAGGAAAAGAAGGGTGAAGATCCTGCTGCATCCGGTGATGTGATCGGAGGAAAGGCGGTTCTCGACCTGGACGGAAAATTGCTCAGTGGAACGCTTCCTTTGGGAGTAACAACCGTCGGTATCAATGGATCCAGATCCGTGACCATCCCAAAAGGCTACTACACTGGCGATACCATGGTCTCCATCCAGGACTCCAATCTCACTGGCGCAAATCTCAAATTCGAGGCCATGATTTTCAGCGTGATGGGGTCCGACGACACTGTGGTCGACACCTCGGATGCCAATCTCATCACCAGTGATATGGCGAATGGAAAGAAAGCTTACGTGAACGGAAACCTGGTCACAGGCAGCGTCCCAACAGGAACGAATGTCACGACATATACCAATGAGGGAGCCTCCACAACCATCAACCTCGAAATACCTCCCGGTTCCTATACAGACATGCAATGCAGGGCGAGTGATCCCAATCTCGCGGCGACTCGATTCTGCAGCGGCAGCAGCATTTTCGGCGTGAGTGGAAGCGCCACTTGCCAGGCGGCGGTCCCGATCGCATTTCTCTACACTCCGATTGACGGGGATTCCCGGGTTTGCTCCGGCTATTACACTTTCAACAACGCAGGAACAGCAGTCAACGGAACCGCTTCGTGCGTCAACAGCACAGTTGGAAGTTACATGAACTTTCTTTCTTCTTCCGAATTCCGAACCCTCGGAGCAGCCCAGCGAACCGTTGCTACTGAAAATGTGACCGTTTACACGAATTCTCCAATTGGAGCCCGCGCTGTTCCCGCGCTTTTGCAGGATACGGATCTGGCAGCCACCGCTGCCGCCTACGTCAGGCGTACGGACTGGGACACCACATGTGACGCAAGCACCGGCGCTGCCGGCGGCTCGGCGGATTCTCCCTGCACCTGCGGCCTGGCTGGTACTCTTGCCCAAAGAGTCGCTCATTGTGCCAGTCATGGAATACTTTCGGCCGAAGCCACCTGGAACGGCGCCTCACGGGCCAACGGGGCCCAATCCCTTTGGAAGCTCGTCACGCGGACTGGCGCAACCGATTCCGGCAAAGGAAAAGAAGTCTGGCAGGATCAGCGCAGCGGCCTTCTCTGGAGTTCACTCGTTGCGACTGCTCTCAATTGGTGCAAAGCTACGGGCTCGAACCATATTTTCGGCAACCCTTCGTCCGAAACCGATCCAAACGCATTTTGTACTTCCAATACCTACCAGGCAACCAGTGGCATGGCTGTCAGCGCCTGTTTTGAAGACCCAAACTTCACTCGCAGCGACAGCAATATAGAGCCGAGTGGCCTGGCAGCCCTGGATCAGAGCAGTTCACCGGCCGTCGGCTGGCGCATTCCGACCAAGTACGATTATGCCTTGGCGGAAGTGGACGGAGTCCGGTTCGTCATGCCGGATATGGGACAAACTCTCGGGATCGCCGAGTGGGCAGCAACGGTTCTCGAGAGCAGCCGAGGTCTGGCTTTCACTTTCGACGGCTCCAATGGGGCCGTCAGCTCCAAGCCGCGCAGCTCGAGTCAAGGTGTCCGCTGCGTCGGCCGCTAAACTGAATTCAGTATTCCAGACAAAGATGAATCGTCTGGGTCCTGAAATTTCCTGTCGAGCCATTACTCGACTTTACGTTGAAGCTTTCCATTCCCATCATGAGACCTGCCCAGGCATCCTTCCCGAAGAAGCCGATCCGCCTGGATACACCACCGTAGAGTGTCGATTGCGAACTCACTACGCTCGCTCCCAGAAACACCGTAGAAAACTCAGCCTTGATCCGATAGTCCCGCCAAAAGCGCGATCTCAAGGAAAGCTCCGGACCCACCTGGGCCGACTGCAGCTTGGTCGCGTTCGTGGATTGCGTGAAGTTCACAAAATCCAACAGCAGTCCGGCACGCAGATCAAATTTTGCGTAGATGAATTCGGCCAGAACCTTAAAACCCGCTTCCGAGTACTCAATCGCACTGTCTCGTCCACCGGTCGCGGCTCCAGCCTGATAAAAAAGCCCCAGCCGCAGCGGACCCGTAACGTTTGGAGAAAGAAGGGAGTACCTCATGAACATTTTACTGTCGGAGGCGGTAATCTGGTTAGCTGACAAATTGATTCCCAGGGTCCCAACAGAGAGTGCGTTGTCGAAGGTCTCGGATTTTACGCGATACTCACCGACATTTGTCTTGGGAGCGACCAGATTCAGCTGAATTTTTTGAGAGCGCAAGGCGATTGAAATGGATCCGATCACCCCGCCCTCGGCTACGGAAGCAGGAATTGAGTAAAGATGCCAACGCTCACCTTTTCCGTCTGCTTCAAAAAGTGAAGACTCGATCCATTCGGCTTCTCCGGGAAGAGACAACGTAACGGAGGGCAGGCCATTTCGTGTTGAACAGGACTCACCGATCGGAAAATTCAGCGATGAACGCCAGTCTCCCAAAGTCACAACCGGTGATCGTTCGTCACAGCCATCCCGCAAGACACCCTTCCGTTCGGGATTCCACTTGAGAGTCAGATTGTGGGAGCGTCCCCCTGCGGATTTCCATTCCACCTTCGTCAGGTACGCGCCCAATTGCAGATGAAGGATACCATCCTTGATCTGCCCGGCCCCATGCTCAACGCTCAGAACCGCGCCATTTCTCAATGCCGCATTCTGAATTCGTACATAAGCTCCATAGACACGGACTCCCCCGCGGATGCTCATGAACCCTTCAGTGGCCTGCAGCACCGGTTTCACCAATCCCCCGGAGCGAAGCAACGAGACACCCGCTATTGCGTGTTCGGTACCCGTGATGAACCCGACCCAAACAAAAGCCGTGATCCACCACTTGGGAATAGTCCTCATAGGGCGTTTGTTTTCACCCGGGTATTCACGATTCCATCTTCATTCACGTTAAAAACATAACTCTTCTGCCGCACCGTGGAACCATCGATAATGGTCAGCGGAAGCTTGTAGCTTCCTGCGTTAGTGATTACGCTCGTTTCCACTCCGGCGGCATCAGGATTCCCCTGCTTGTTATAAAGGATGACTTCGATTTTATAGTTGCCCGGTATGAATCCCTTATTCGCCTGCCACATTTCGACGCCAGGTCCATAGCGGCTGTCCAGAACGAATGTGCCCATAACACCCTTGAAAGCGGGTGTTTTCCAAGTGAAGCGATGACCTTTCGGATCGGTCACCGCAAGGTCAACGTCATGCTTCTGCTTCTTCCACTGAATAGCGATAGCCATGAAATGATTGTAAGCCTGTTTGGCAGCAGGCGTCCGAGCCGCAAGTTTCTTCAACTCGGCATCAGTACTGGCTTTTTCGCTCTGCAGATTGTTCAGCTGCTTTTCGAGGTGGACGATCTGCCCGCTGAGCTTCATCACACGTTCTTCATTGAATTCCTTGCTGATGCTTTCAAACTGAGCGAATAACTCTCTTTTTTCCTCACGAGTGAGCGAACGCGCAGGAGGACGTGAAACACTGGGTGTGGTGATCGCCTGGGCAGCAGGAGACCTGGAGCGTTGCAGATCCTGATTGGCCCGTTCGAGAGCGGCAATTAGACGCGCCATCTCGGCCTTTGATTTTGCGAGTTCTTCCAGGTTTGCATCAAAGGCGGCTTGAGTCACTTGTGGTTTTTCCACCTGGGCCGTCTCTGCCTTCCCTTCCATCTTGTTGGCGATCATCTTCAGACGGTCACTCAGCATTTCCGTACTTTCGATCGACATCGAATAGAGCAGGACAAAGAACCCAAAGAGCAGGGTCATCATATCGGCATAGGAAAACAGCCAGCGTTCCTCATTGCCGGTGACGCTCACTTCCGGCTCGAAGAACTCAGGACTTCGGTCCAGTGGCGCCTCTGAGGGCGGCCATAAAGGGGGAAGTTTGTTAAGCTGCATTCTTCTTTGTCTCGTCAGTGGGCTGAGCGGGCGGAATACCTCTTCCGGAGCCGATCAAATTTCCTTTTCCCGAATTGGGCATGGCCCCTTCTGCGACCTGATCAGACATGGCGACCATCACGCGCTCACGCAATATCACGCGGTCCCGGACGGGTACGCGCCCGATGAGCAATTCCATCACAGCATGCAGCGGAAATCCGCGTTTCGCAAATATCACGGCTTCGGCAATCAGGGCCCGAACGTAAAGATCTTCACTTGCAGCACGAGTGGCGTAATCGGCCAGCGGCAGAATAATGAGATTGGATAAAGCGATGCCCCAGAACGTTGCAGTTAAAGCAACCGCCATCGCCTCACCGATTCCGGTTGCTCCATTGGCGCTGTTCAAGTTCAGCATCATTTCAATCATCCCGGCGCTGGCGCCGAGCAGCCCCAGGGCCGGAGGAAATTTTGCAATTGCACTCAACATTTTCGCGTCTTCCACATAACGAACCCGGAAGGTATCTCTTCGCGCATTCAGTATATGTTCGACATGAGTCTCGTTCAGGTCAGGCTGCTTCAGCAGCATCAGGGCTTCTTGGACGAACGGATGCGAGGATTCGAAGGTCTTGGCAGTTTTGGGATGGGTAATGATGTATCGAAGTCCGTTGACCAGCTCCTCTGTCACGCGAAGCAGACTGCTGCTGCGCTTGAAGAGAAAGCCGAAGATGATGAACTCCCCGATTTCAAAGAAACGCTTGATCGGATATCCCATGATGGCGACGCCAATGGTACCACCCACAACCAGGGCGACGGCGTGAGAGTTGAGAAAAACCGCTGGATTTTTTGAACCATGAAAAACCACAAAATACATGATTCCACTGACGATCATCGTGCCAAAGATTGAAGCTCTCATCGATCACGTCCTTTTCGCTACTTTTCTTATCGGCGTACCGGAAGATATAATTGACGGCCGGTTAAAATTTTTCCTGTTCCTTCCGATACTTAATCCATAGGCAGGTATGAACAGGAATGCCCCCATGGAAGAAATACTGAAAACTTTTGGACGATATTTCCTACTGGATCTTCTGGCACACGGCGGCATGGCCGATATTTATCGTGCATGTCCGGCTACTTCGGCCGGAATCAGCAGGCTTCTGGTCATCAAGCGGATGCGAAAAGAATTTGTTTCGAATAGCGAATTCCTGAACATGTTCCAGTCTGAAATCAAAGTAACAATGGGCTTTAATCACCAGAATATCGCCCAGGTTTACGATTATGGAGAGGTCAACCACATCCCGTACATTGCAATGGAATACGTTGAGGGTTTTAGCCTCAGCTCAATGTTAAAGGCCCTTTTAAGTGATCAGCTGCGCTTCCCGATCGATCTCGCGATCCATATCGTGGCGCAGGTGGCTGCCGGACTCGATTATGCGCATAGCTACAAAAGCAAAAGTACGGGTGAACTTCTCAAAATCATTCACCGCGATATCAGTCCCCAGAACATTCTGATTTCCTGCGACGGAAACGTCAAAGTCATCGATTTCGGCATCGCCAAGGCCACATCCAACATGGATGCGACCCGAACTGGAATGATCAAAGGCAAACCATCGTACCTTGCACCAGAGCAGGTCGCCGACACGGCAGTGGATGCCCGCTGTGACCAGTTCGCGCTTGGTCTCGTGCTCTGGGAAGTGCTGGCTGGACGCAAGCTATTCACCGGCACTACCGAGATGGCGATCCTGCAAAAACTGTTAAATGCTAAAGACGAGATTCATTCCACGACGGTGCACCGGAAGGATGTGCCACCGGAAGTCGACCAGATTGTCTTGAAAATGCTTGCGATCGATCCGAGCGATCGTTACGCCAGCTGCCTGGATGTTTATCAGGCGCTTCACCAGTTGCTCTACCGGCTGTCCCCTTCTTTTGACCCGCGATCACTGGCAACATTCAGCTGCAATCTATTCAAGGCAGAGATCAAGCACGACCGGGAAAAAGTAAAAGATCTGATTAAAAAATCGGCATATCTGCTGCAAAAATCAAATGACGACGAGCCGAAAACGATTTACGAAAACTTTTCCAATATTGAAAAAGCCGCCCCCGTGCCTGTTTCCGTGCCTGAACTGGCGCCGATACCAGCTCCGGCCCCAGCTGCAGCTCCGAACGAGGCGCGATCTTCCGGTTCAATCGACTTGCTGAATGCGGAACGTGAGATTCTCCAGAAAGACCGGCGCAAACGTTCCAAAGCCACATTCATCGTGATTGGTTTGATAGGAGTACTGGTCCTGATCAGCTCGGCCACCGATCGCGGTATCAAAATACCGGGCCTGAGTTTTCTTTCTGATACTATCGGACGCGCAGTCGCTGGGCGAGCCACTGTTGTTTTGAGTGGTAGCGAAAAAGATGTCTATGTTCTGGTCGGCAACATTCAAACGGGCGGCGCGCTCCCGATGCATATTTCGCGAGTCCCGACCGGCAAACCCGTCAAGATCGTCGTCACCCACCCCACTCTCGGAAATTTTGAGCAGATCATTATTCTGCGCCCGGGAGAGACTCGAAACCTGCCGGTCTTGCTCACTCAGAAAACCAATACGCTGAAGAACATCATTTCAGACGGAATGGCGGGGCCGTAGGATATGGACTCGCTCAAACTGATTCATTCCCCTTTGTGATTCCGCGCGCCCCTCTCCTGTGCCACTGCCATGGCCTTGTTAACCAACGGTGGAAATTCACTGAGGAAATCGCCATCACGGAAATTCAATTCCGAAATGGGACTCGTTCCGTCGCAAGCTTTCGTGAAATAATTTCGCAACCTGACCAAGGGCCCCGCAAACTTGTGGGACATAATCAGTGTGGCGATGACTGAGATGGCGATTCCGCAAAGCCCGGCCACCAGCAAACCAATCCGCACCTGCGTCGCCTGGTACGCCACGTAATTTCTGAAAAAAGTGGCCTCGTTAACGGAAAGACCTGCTGCCGGCTGCAGGTCACGGAAGGCGTTCTCCACAGCAACCCAGAGCAGAAGTGCCATGGTCAAAATGATCCCCACATTGACTCCGATGATCGAAAGCTGAAATCTTGGAAATATCAGGAGTGTCTTCCGCCTCCCGCTGCGGCTTGGAGACGGGTGATCATTGGAAATAAAGTTGGGCATAAAACCTCCACATAGACAAAATGATAATTAGAATTGTTAATTTTTGTCAATAATATAAGCAAGCCTTGGATTATTTATCCAGGACTGCGAACTAACGGCGTGCCCGCACATATCAACAAAACACGACGCGAATTTCCAATCACCTGAACACCTCGATAAATGCCGCCCGACGGACTTCTGAAATTTCACGGAGTCGATTCCATTTTGCTGATCCGGTTGCGGCCTGGGGCGGCGTTCGCCTGTAAAAAGGGAAACACCATTCGCTCGCAACCGCTGTAGTCGCGGATCGTCGCATGTGGGAACGGTTATGCTTCAGGCAATATAAAAGCCGCCAGAAAACACCCCAATTTATGCGACAAAAGAGGCCTATCGGCTTGTCAAAGAGGAAGGCATCTCGTTTCGCGAGACTCACCAGCGAATAAAAAAACAGCGCCTTCGGCGCGAAACCCTCTGTCAACTGAACTGCGTGAGAGTCGAAAATCGGTTCTTTTGGCCAAAATTGCGCTTAAAAGTGCAAAAAAACTTTCGCAGACTCATTTTTTTACTTGCGAAGTTTTCATTCTGCTCACAAACTGCACAGCAGGAGATAAAAACAAATGGCTAAAAAAACTACGAAATACAATGTTATCAATGAGATTTACGAAGGCGTTCTCAAGACCGCCCAAGTCACAAAAAAAGGTGATATTCGTATTAAGCGCACTGATATCAAGAACGTGCTCGAAACCGTGTTCACCAATGCGATGAAAGTTGCTGCAAAAGGTAACCGCGTTCGTTTCCCGGTCATCGGAGCAATCGTTCGTAAAGACGTTCTCGCCAAAAAAGGCGGCGTGAAGACCACCAACCCGTTCACTGGTGAACCCATGGTCACCAAGGCACGCCCGGCCTCCAAGAAGCCTCGCTGGTCCTTCCCGAAATCCCTGAAGGAAACCTTCGCGAACAAGAAAAACTGGTAATTCTTCCAGTTTTCCAGTCTTAAAAAGGCCAGATCCTTTCAACGGGATCTGGCCTTTTCTTTTGGACTTGAACCATTCGTTCGTCCATATTCGAGCCATGCCCGCACTGAGGCTCCTCCTCAAAAAATTTGGTTTTGATTCTTTTCGCCTTTCACAAGAAGATGTCTGCCGCTGCGTCGCTGACGGGCAGGACGTTCTACTGGTCATGCCGACTGGGGCGGGAAAATCCCTCTGCTACCAGCTCCCGGGTCTTGCGCGCGGCGGAGTCACTTTGGTGATCAGTCCCCTGCTGGCGTTGATTGACGACCAGGTGGCAAAACTTCAGGCACGCGGTCTTCGTGCGGAGCAAATTCATTCCGGCCGCTCTCGGGAGGAGTCCCGGGCAACTTGTCTCCGGTATCTCCACGGCGAACTCGACTTTCTTTTCATCGCCCCCGAGCGCCTCGGAGTCCCCGGCTTCCCAGAAATGCTGCAGAAGCGAAAGCCCACGCTCATCGCAGTGGACGAGGCCCATTGCATTTCACAATGGGGACATGATTTCAGACCTGATTATCGAAGATTGAGCGCGCGCCTGGCCGGCTTGAGACCCGCCCCGATCGTCGCCCTGACTGCGACTGCCACCCCGGTCGTTCAGCAGGACATCGTGCAGCAACTCGGGATCCCTGCTGCCAGGCAATTCATTCAAGGATTTCGTCGGACAAACATTTCCATTCAGGTCCACGAAATACTCCCTTCACACCGCTCTTCAGCGTGCACTAAGATTTTGAATGAAAGTGAAAAGAAGACCAGCGGTCTTCCCGCAATCATTTATGCGACTACCCGGAAAGCCACAGAAGAGATCGCATTCGACCTTCAGAAACACTTTCGTACGGCCTGCTATCACGCCGGGATGCCCGCGACCTCCCGGGATGACGTACAGGCCCGGTTCATGTCGGGAAAAGTCGATGTCATCGTCGCCACGGTGGCGTTCGGCATGGGAATCGACAAGGCCAATATCCGAACGGTCATTCATGCAGGCATGCCGGGAAGCATTGAAGGTTATTATCAGGAAATCGGGCGCGCGGGGCGCGACGGGTTGCCAGCTTCTGCAATTCTTCTGTATTCGTTTGCCGATACCAAAACCCATGAATTCTTCTTTGAGCGCGATTACCCCAAACCTGAGATTCTCCGGCAAATATTCAAAGCAGCATCCAAATCCCCTTTGCCCAAGGATGACTTGAGAAAAAAAGCAAGGAAGTCCGAGAAAATTGATACCGAGATATTCGACAAAGCGCTCGAAAAGCTCTGGCTGCACGGCGGCGTCCAGGTGGATCCTGAAGAAACTGTTTCGATTGGAGCACCGGACTGGGAGAGAACTTACCAAAAGCAGCGGCAGCATCGTAGCCGCAGCCTGGAGCACGTCACCCACTTTTCACGCAATCCCGGCTGCCGTATGCTCTTTTTCCTTAACCACTTTGGCGACAAAGCTGATGCACTCGGACCCTGTGGCATCTGCGACCATTGCACGGGAGGCGCTTCCTCTCATTTCAGGTCTATGGCCCGGCCCCTGGATCAGAATGAACGTTCCGGGGTTGCGATGATTCTGTCCAATCTCATCAGCGGTTCCCGTTCCGCGGGCAAGTTGTTTGAGGAGTCGACTTCTAGTAGGTTGAACCCGAATAGAATGTCCCGCGGCGGCTTTGAGACACTCCTGAACGTATTAGCCCAGCAGAAATGGATTTCGATCACTCAACAGTCCTTTGAGAAAGACGAAAAAACCATCCAATACCGCAGCATTGAGCTGCTTCATCGCGGCGAGATTGCCAAATCAGAAGATATCGGAAAACTGCAGATTGCCTCGGCATTCGGATCGGCTGCAGAAAAAGCAGATCTAAGTAAAAAACGAATCCGCAAATCGAGACGGATCACTCAGGCTAAACGAGCAATTAACGATCAACCAGGAACCGATTCAAGTGCCGTCAAGCGCCTCAAAGAATGGCGTCTGGCGAAAGCGCGTGAGCGGGGAATTCCGGCGTTTCGAATTTTGACAGATCGGGTGATTGAGGCTCTGGCAGAATCCGCGCCCTCGACCCTGGACCAACTGCTTGAAGTCAGCGGTGTGGGAGCCAATCTCCAAAAGAAATATGGCCGAGAGATTCTGAGATGTCTTTCCCAGCTGCTCTAATTGGGCAGCCGCTCGTTCGGCCTGCCTTACCTGATCGAGCGGTAGGGCAAAGGAATGATCGTTCCCTTACCCATCGCAAAATTCCATTTCCAGATGTGATAGATCACCGGATAAACTAGGAGTTCCAAGATAAAACTCGTTGCCAGACCGCCTACCATCGGTGCTGCAATTCGCCTCATCACGTCGCTGCCGACTCCACTTGACCACATGATCGGCAGCATACCCATGAAAGCCGCCATCACCGTCATCATCTTAGGCCGAATTCGCTTCACAGCACCGTGGATGATAGCCGCGTGGAGATGTTCTTGTGTGCGCATCTTTCCTTGCCTGACCTCATCCTCGTAAGCCAGATCAAGGTAAAGGAGCATAAAGACTCCCGTTTCGGCATCCAAGCCCATCAACGCGATCATCCCCACCCAGACGGCGATCGAAATATTGTATCCCAATAAATAGAGCAGCCAGACACTTCCGATCAGAGAAAATGGAACCGCCAGCATCACGATTCCAGCTTTAACGACTGATTTCGTATTCATATACAGCAGAAGCGCGATGATGAAGAGAGCCAAGGGTACGACCACTTTCAAACGCTCTTTCACCCGGATCATGTTTTCATATTGGCCGCTCCAGACAAGAGTATACCCGGTAGGAACCTTGATCTTCTCTTCAACAGTCTTCTTCGCCTCGTCAACGTATCCTCCTATGTCCCGCCCCGTCATATCCACGTAAACAAATCCAGCCAGAAGTCCGTTTTCATTCCGGATCATAGCGGGCCCCTCGACCATCCGGATTTCCGCAAGCTGCGCCATCGGGACCTGGGTTCCATTCGGCGACGACACCAGAACTCGCTTCAAGGCGTTCAAGTCATCGCGGAATTCCCGCTCGTACCGAACATTGATTGGATACCGCTCGCGGCCCTCGACCGTATAACTCACATTTTCGCCTCCCACGGCGGAGTTGATGACCATCTGGGCTTCCTTGATCGAAATCCCGTAGCGCGCCAGCTCGTCCCGGTTCAGAACGAAATCAAGATAGTAACCGCCGGCCACTCGTTCCCCATAGACATTGCGAGTTCCCGGAATATGCCGAACCGCCGCTTCGATCTGCTCACTGATCCCTTGAATCACCTTCAGATCCGGGCCCAACACCTTGATACCGATGGGCGTTCGAATCCCAGTTGAAAGCATATCGATTCTATTTTTAATGGGCATGGTCCAGATATTGGGAATACCCGCAAACTTCAGTTTGCTGTCGAGATCATTTTGAAGCTCGTCAAATGTTCGATGCGGCGGCACCGTCCAGTTCACAAAAGGCTGCAGGAACGTGGGCCAGCCCGAATACCAGCGTTTCACCGGCGGCCATTGGGCGGCGGGCTTGAGCACAATGGTGGTTTCCATCATTGAAAACGGGGCAGGATCCGTCGATGTATCAGCCCTGCCTGATTTGCCATAGACACTTTCGACCTCTTCAAAACTTTTTATGATCTGATCTTGCGCCTGTAAAACACGCTGCGCTTCCGTGACGGACATTCCCGGAAAGGCCGTAGGCATATACAGGAATGCTCCCTCATTCAAGGGAGGCATGAATTCAGAACCCAACTTCAAATACACAGGTACGGTTGAGAGCACCAGCAGTACCGCCACAATCAAAGTTGCAGTGCTGTGCTTGAGAACAAAATGAACTGCGGGTTCATAGATCTTAAACAAGATGCGGCTGATGGGATGCTTTTCTTCCGGGTAATATTTCCCGACCAGAGTATGATTGGCAATCCAGGCGATCCAACCTGGCTTAAACGTAAAATAATCCATTCGGGTAAACATCATACGAAGCGCCGGATCTATCGTGATTGCCAGAATCGCTGCAAGAGCCATGGCGAGAGTCTTCGAAATTGCCAAGGGGGTGAAAAGCCGTCCTTCCTGATCAACGAGCGTGAAAACGGGAAGAAACGAGACAGCAATCACCAGTAAAGAGAAGAAGACAGAAGGCCCGACTTCTTTAAGAGCGTTTAAACGAATCTGATGAAAATCGCCTTTCCTTCCCCCGGAATTCCAGAGCTCGAGCTTTTTGTAAGCATTCTCCACTTCAACGATCGCGCCGTCGACCAATACTCCGATGGAAATCGCAATCCCAGCCAAGGACATGATATTGGTAGTCAGCCCCATGAAATACATCGGTATAAAGGCTAGAAACACTGAAATGGGAATAGTGACAATTGGAATGGTGGCCGAGGGAATATGCCAGAGAAAGATCAGAATAACTAAACTCACGATGATCATTTCTATTTTGAGTTCGTGCTTTAATGTACCGATCGCGCTCTCAATGAGTCCTGAACGATCATAAACCGGGATCATCTTCACACCAGGAGGAAGACTGGGCTTTAATTCCTCGATCTTCTGCTTGACGGCATTGATGACGTTCAAGGCGTTTTCACCCTGACGCATGATGATCACTCCTCCCACCGTATCACCAAGGCCATTAAGATCCGTCACCCCACGACGCATATCCGGTCCCAGCTCCACGCGTCCTAGATTCTTGACCAGGATAGGCACTCCCGATTCTCGCTCCGAGCCGACTACGATCTTCTCAATATCATCTTTCTTTTTGACATAGCCTCGCCCGCGCACCATGTATTCAGCGCCTGAGAACTCAAGCAACCTGCCACCCGTATCATCATTGCCATTTCGCACGGCATCTATCAATTGACTGAGCGAAATCTCATAAGAGGCCAGCCGGTTCGGATCGATATTGATCTGGTACTGCCGGACAAACCCGCCGATTCCCGCAACCTCTGCAACCCCCGGAACCGCCTGAAGGTGAAATTTGAGTTGCCAGTCTTGAATGCTCCGGAGTTGCGCCAGATTGAGCTGATTAGAATCATCCACTAATGCATACTGGTAAATCCAGCCCACACTTGTCGCATCGGGCCCGATTTCCGTTCTCACGTCAGTGGGCAGACGAGGCAGGATCTTACTAAGATACTCCACAACTCGGCTGCGAGCCCAATACAGATCAGTTCCGTCCTCAAAAATCACGTAGACGTAGGAATAGCCAAAATCAGAAAGTCCACGGACAGTTTTGATTTTCGGAGCCCCCAGGAGGGCTGTAACAATCGGGTATGTGACCTGGTCCTCGATGATGTCCGGACTGCGATCCCACTTCGAGTAAATGATCACCTGGGTATCGGACAGATCCGGAATTGCATCGAGCGGAATGTTCCTCACACACCACCAAGACCCTCCCATGGCCACGCCCATGAGTATAAAGACAAGCAGCTTGTTATTCGCGCTCCACTCAATTATTCGCTCCACCATAAATTACTCCTTACTTGCGGAATCTGTAGAGCTTGACTTCATGTTTTTCAGGGCGGACCGGAGCCGTGATTCGGAATCGATCAGAAAATTTGCGGATGATACGACCAAATCACCATCGACCAAGCCGGAGAGAATCTCGTACGAATCGTCGGATTTGACACCAGTCGTGACAATACGAGGTTCGTATCGCCCTTTCCCCAAGGCAATGAACACAAACGTTTCACTGCCGGAGTGGAGAATTGCGTCATCAGGAATGGCCAGGCGCTTTCCCAGATCGACTTTGATTTTGACGTTCACGAAAGTATCCGGGCGCAACAAGTTCTGAGGATCTGGAACCAGAGCCCGCACTCGCACTGTTCGAGTGGGACTATTGACAATAGGGCTGATGCTCAAAATTTTCCCGGAGAAACTTTTTCCGGGTACAGACGGTGTAGCTACTTCTAGCTGCTGCCCGGTTTTCAATCCGCCCACCTCATACTCGAATACCTCTGCATAAATCCAAACCGCGCCTTTCGGCAGAAGAAGATTCATCGAGTCGACATTACCTTTTACCAGCTCACGAATCTGAACCTCTCCCAACCCCATGAGCCGCAATTTCGTTTTGGCTGATGAGACAAGTTCCCGTCCTTGCTCCTGGAGACCGGGGTAAGGATTTCCATCCATTTGCGATAAAGTCAGGGCGGCCTGCCGGAATTCTTCCACCGCCGTATACAACTCCGGATCAAAGGCAACTCGGCCAGTTGCACGGACTTCAAAGCCAAGTGCACGTACTTCCACTTTCGTAGTGGCAACCCCGATCAACTGCTGTTTTTCACTGGAAAGCGAAAATCCCGCCCGTCCGGTTACCTCCTTGTTTTGCTCAGTACCGGCGGCATGCGCATTTTTTCCCGAACCGTCCTCGCCTTCCTCATCCACCTTCTGAAGGTCCATATGGCAAATCGGGCATTGCCCTGGCTGGTCTGTTACAATCGCAGGATGCATTGGACAGTGGTAGACCGTCTTGCGATGAGCTTCGTGTGCGGTCGCGGCACTGGGCTTTCCTTTTAGCAGGACCACAGCACCTGATGTTGCACCAGTCACCAGGAGCACCAATAAAATAACGATATTTCGACTCGGGGCGGTTCCCTTAAAGATTCTCATTCTAATGCTCCGATCGGTTCGCCGAGAAGTGCCTCAAATTCGGCAATTTTGTTTTCATAGGTGACTAGCGCTTCGTTGTATTCCATCTCTGTTTGATACCGGACGTTGATAAACGTAAGCAGCGAAACATATTCAAGCTTACCCGTTAAATACGCAGATTGACCTGTGACAACCGACTGTCTGGCCAGTGGCAACAAACCACCTTCAAACAGTTGCAGCTTTTTTGAGGCTTCTGAAAGCTCGGCATACTTTGTATGAATCTGCTTGATCAATTGGGCCCGTTGCTGCATCAGCATGGCGTCTGCCCTGATTTGCTCGGCACGTGCACCTTTGACTTCTTCGGACTGCTTGCTCAAGGCCCAGAGCGGAAGAGACATTTCGATTGCCCCAGACAACACATCCACCCCGCGGTCATCCATATTCGGCTGCCTGAATGTGTATCCAATCGCAAACTCGAAATCAGGAAGATAGTTCCATTTGGCATACGAACTTTTAACCTCGGCTACATTCAGATCCGCCGCCGCGCCTTTCAGTGCAGGGTTTTGGGCAAAAATCCGGTCAGTTAACAACTGCTCCGTTAATTTGTTGAAATCGAAAGGAGTTTTGGTCATACGCGCTACCCGACCGGGCACCTTTGCCGACTGATGTCCGAGCAACGCACCCAGTTCCGCACCTCTGGCCTGAATCTCCTTTTCCGCTGTAAGAAGTTGCGACATCAGATTCGCCTCTTCAACCTGAAGACTGAGCAGTTCCGCTTGTGATACCTTGCCCAGCGTATATTTGTTGCGCGTGACCACGACTAATTGGCGAATCAGGTTCTTCCGCTCAATCAGGATTTCCTGTCTCTTTTGCGCAATGAAAAGTTCGTAATACGCAAGTTTTACATTTCTGATGAGCTCAAGCTGTCTGACACTGAACCCCTGCTGCTTCGCCTGGTAATCCAGACGCGCTGCGCGCCTGAGTAGCGTTAGCTTCCCCGGAAATGGCACCTTCTGTGTGAGACTCAGCTGCTGACCCGTCATACCGAACTCACGCGGACTGAACGAATCCACGGGGTAGTTCATCGCCTCAAACTCAATCATCGGGTCTTCATAGGCCCCTCTGGGCCCGATCTCCGCCTCTTTGATGAGCGCCTCATACTTTGCTGCTTTGAGTTCCGGATTATTATCAATCGCCTCCTGTATCAGCTCGCGAAGACTGAGCCCTTCCACTTTGGATTCCGCAAACGCGATTCCCATCAGCAGCGTTCCCGCAACCCAGAAAATCAAAGCTGCAGGCATGCATTTCGGCGTTAGATATATTTTCATATATTTTCACATTCTCAATTTCTACGGCTGTCGGATATTTTTCCGAACCGCATATTGCCCATATCGAGCGAGATCCACCCTTTTCTCACGGTATCGTAATCGAACCCTGCCGCCTCGATCGCCTCTTCCCAACCGTGAAAAAGACGGAGAGCCGCACTATAAAGACCCCGATTATGTTTACGCACATGGTTCGAGTGCCGCTGCAAAAGTCCACGTATTTCAAAAATCACCCGCTCTCGATTCCAATAGCCGGGATTCCTTCGATCTGACGAATTCACATAATTGATTCCGGCGGCTTCAATGGCAGCCCTCCAGCTTCCGAAATATCGAATTGCCGCTCCGTACAAATTCGACCGATGTCTCTGTATCTTTTTGGGCGAGTAACTATCCAGACCTCGAATTTCGTCCAATACGGTTGCGGCATTCCACCGCCTGCGTGGCTTTGAGCCAGTTCCGTTGTTATTCATGATCATTGTTTCCTGATACAGGGCCAAGTGCCCCGAGTAACTGTTCATGGTTAAATTTCCTTTGTTGCCTACGTGTACACGGAGACACAACGATCTCCGCAAAAGGGCTTCGCCAAGACAAACTGGGGAAATTTTTCAAATACGCAGGATTGTAGTGGGAATGTGAGTAAAATGAGGTGGACTTGTAGGACTGCACGCAAGCCATTCCGTGTGAACATCGGAACGAAGACCTGATGCAACTGAGGATAAATCGATCAATGAAAATGCAAGCACTGCCGAAACAGCAGGTGCCTTGATGGCAGGACCCGTCTGTGAATCGACACTCGTGAATTCACCGATATTGCAGCAAATATCCGCGGGCTTGGCTGGCGACTCAGTTTGATCCGACTGACCGGGTACCGAATGACAAGTCTGAGTGATGGGTTTGGGAGCTCCAGCAGACTCCGCCAGATTTTGATTACCCAGAAATTGTGAGTACATCTCCTGAGCGCAAACGCTCCGCACATGGTAGAGCCCGACGGCAGACACCCCGCATATCAGCAGGATTCCTCGTGAGAGCGCAGATTTCAATTTCCGTATGCGTTTACTCATAATATTTCAGAATCTGGTTACTATTCTAGCACAGCACAAGTCAAGTAGCTCATTTTTATTGGCCGGGAATAGCCCCGTAAGATTCGCAATTAACAATCCGGCTGCTCGTCACTGCTCCTTCGTGTACGTCCACTCTGGCTTAAACGGCTCCAATGTAAAATATGACAAATCTGTAATTCCTCCATTCACTCAATTGAATTCTGCACGATAAAAATAATTTAATACTGAACATGCGGCGCGCAAAAACTTTTTGCTCAGAAAACCACGAAAGAGCGGCCTTGACCGGACCCCTTGGTTCCAATATTCAGAAGCCCTCTTGCAACAATTGCAGGAACAACACATTTGGAGAATGAATATGAAGGCAATACTTATTTCGTTAGCAATGATTCTTGCGATGCCCGCGTTTGCAAATTCAATGACCTGGGATCAGATTCGCTCTGACACAAAACTCCTCGCGAGTTTTCCGCAGATCAATTTTGGTCCGCTCCTGGTTTCGGCGGATGAGCTTTGCGTGGATGGCGCGAATCTTCGTCCCCACAATCCGTACAGGGATATTTGTGTCGGCATGACTGCTGAAGAGAATTCCACCTGCAAAGGGTACAAAAGGATCTACTTAGAAACCCCGATCCGCCACACGGAAAATCAATGCGTCGCGTGGGAATACCTCGGTGATGCCGCCTATTGCACCCAGTACACATCAACAGAGAAAGATCGTCCTCTCTCTTACCTCGTCGATGTTTACGATTTCGCCTCAATTGGTTCTGACGGCGGAAACGGCCAGCCACTTTTCAGCAAGTCTCTTACCATTCCTTCCTGTAACTAGGATCAGTCAGGCGCCCGTCTTGGGCGGGCGCCTGATTTTTACTCTGCGCCAACTATTTGACAATCGCTGTGTAACAGAGATCGAAATCTGGGACATTCCTGAATCGACTTTACAAACAAGAGGCAGGATAATTCGATCAGGTAAATGTGTTCTTATCGTTATTCCCGGTTACTCGGCTTTTTTATTTTTTTGTTGGCCTCACTGAATGTGTGGGCAGACACCCCGCTCTATTTCGTTTTTGACATCGATGACACTCTCGCGCGTTGGGTGAGACCCGCAGAATCCAGCCTGGGAAACGTGACTTCCTCGATCAATGATCATCGTTACCGAATCCTGGATGGCGCAGGAGAAGCGATTCAGGCGCTTCTCACCCGTGCACCGAACGCCAAAATCGTGTTTTACAGCGGCGGCCCGCGGGACCGGAATCTCGAGCTTCTCAGTCAGCTGATATTACCTGATGGTCGACGTGCGATCGATATTGCGACGAAGGTACTTTCCAGAAACGATATTGTGGACGAGAAGTCGCTGCCCACCGGTCTTGCCGCCTGGAATGAATTGGATCGCACACCTCCCTCAGAGCTGCATTACGATTTGCGACGCCACGGCCGCAAAGACCTGCTCAAGGCCGCTCCCGATCTCCAAAACATTGTTATGATTGAAGACCGGCTGGGATATGCGTACCCCGGCCAGGAAAAAAATCTCCTCTGGGTGGGCACACCCCCGCCAAGTCATCCCGAAAGCTTCTCTGAAACCAGACTTTCCAGAAAAGCTTATATCCAATATCGTAACAAGCTCACGCGCATGGTGGGCCTCGTTGACAAAGCTCTGGAAGTTTCTAAGCAGGAACAGATTCCCCTGCCCGACGTACTCTGGAAGCTGCAATGGCATCCCGCTGAATCCGGCAAATTGACGTACAACACCGCTCTTCTCACCGATGCTTCGATTTATCGGCGGGGTGCCCGATTACTGGCTAAAACCGGTTCTGCACGCTACCAGTTCGTCACTCCGCAATCGGAGCAAAATCCCAAATGCCTCATCCCGATTTTGCGACTTCTCAGGCAGTAGCAGCAAAAGACCCGCAGTTGCTAATTTCGATCAACTATGCATAACTTCTTGTAATAAACACCGTTTCGGGTGCAAAATCGAGAAAATGCTCCAATCCTTCATAGAAAAACTTCTGGTTTTCCTTCGGATCATGCCCGCCCCGGAATTTGAAACTTCGGCCGCCGAACGCCGGGTACATGACCGCTTTCAGTATTCCTATTCAGTGACCATTCATTGTGACCTGAAGAAATTCGAAACCGTTTGCACAGACATTTCCCTTGGGGGAATGAAATTAAAGCATCCCCTGCCCCCCAGCATGATCGGCAAACAATGCAAGGTTTCCATTGCCGATAATCTACATCGCGAGCCCATTGTATTTAACTCAACCGTGATCGCAGATACGCTCACACCCAAGCGAATTTCCTTTTCAGCAACTGAACCCGAAGCTCATGCACGGCTTAAAAGCTGGCTCAAGCAACGCGTGATTTCCGACCTGATGAAACAGGAAAGTGCAGACTGAAGATTTTCATGAACAGATTTTATTTTGTTCTATTGCTTCTCTCCTCCCCGACTCTATTGCAACCGCTCAGCCATGCTTCCTCCTCCCCGCCGTTGAAACTCAACCTCAACCTTCAGGATGCGATCCGGTATGCGGCTGACCATGCCCCAGGTCTCGCCATCGAGCGCATGAACGAAGAGATCCGCAATCTTGAACATTTAAACGCAAAGGCCAAGCTTCTGCCGAGTCTGGATGTTTCAGCCGTTCATGGCGTTCAGGGGATTTCTCCGGAGATCAGCCAATCCCCTACCCGCCCCTTCACAAGCTCGGTCACTGTTTCTGCCACCGAGTCTCTATATGACAATGGGGAATCGCTTACGCGACTTTCGATTGCTGCGCTCAATAAGGAATTGGCGCGTCTCAGTACCCTGCGGAAGCGCGAAGCCCTCACGCTCGAGATATCCCGGGAATTCTACCGCTATTCACTCAATCATCAGCTCATTGAAGTCGAGCAACAACAGCTCATCGCAATCCAGAAACAATTCACCAAGCTGGAGCACGAATACCGGCAGGGATTCAAAACCAAGCAGGATTATCTCCGTCTCAAAGCTCAATCCCAGAGGGCCGTTCTGGATCTCGTGAGTGCGAAAAGCAGGCGCGAGCAATCCGCGATCAGTTTACGCAAGCTTCTGGGCATGATGCCCGATGAGCGACCTACACTGGAGTTCCAGCCCCAGACACCCGGAGCCAAACCGCTTCTGACTGAGTCATCTCCCAATCTCAAAAACACTTACCTCTACCGGATGCAGGAGCTCGAAAATCAGATCAGCGACAAGACTGCAGACCTGAGCCGAAGGAATTACTGGCCGCAGGCTTTTCTCACCTCTGGCGTCAATTACCAGTACCGCGACTATCTCCGCGCGCCTACGGGATATGCGAGTGGTTCGACCAATTGGAATGTCATGCTCACGTTGCAGTACAATTTCTGGGACTGGGGTATTCGCAAGCGCAATGTTTTGATCGCTGAGGATAAGACGGCGAACGACCGTCAGGGCCGCAAGGCTGAGCTGATCCAGCAACAAGCCAGTATCATGGCGCTTGCAGAGGAAATGCAGCGTCTGAACGAAAGCTTCACTCTTCAGCAGGAACTTCTGGTCATGGAAGAGGAAAGTTATTCCCGGTTAAGCAATGATTACCGGGACGGAAAGATCTCGTACCTCGATCTTGTGAGCGGGATGGACAACATGTTCAGGGCCCGCGTTAATTATTATACACTGTACTTTAGTCTACTCGAGCGCGAAGCCGAATACCGTACCTATGAAGGAACTCTCTATGAAACACTGGCTCGTCAGTAAGCGCGGCCTTGCAGCGATTTTCGCTATTTTGGTGGTTTCCGGTTTCCTCGCGTTGAAATCACCCGGAAGCTCAGGAACCATGAATCTTGGAACCGTTCAAAAACAGGATCTAATCCAGCGCGTGACAGTGGCTGGCACCGTGAACCCCGCCCGCAAGATGATCATCACACCGCCTTACAATGGTTACGTGAAGAAGCTCTTTGTTGGAGTTGGGGATCACGTGAAAGCCGGAGATCCGATTGTGAGCGTCAGTCAGACTTTGCGAAACCCCAATGAGGAGGTATTCCCTCTCCGCGCACCGTATTCGGGGACTGTCGTTCAAGTGAACAAGGCGGAAGGGGAATACGTCACGCAGAACGACAACGGCAATTTTTCGAATTTGATCGTCCGGATCGATGATACCTCGAGCCTGTTTGTGGATGCGACCACTCCCGAAATTGAAATCACCAAAATCAAATCCGGCCAGGAAGCCCAGGTCCGGGCTCCCGCGGTTCCCAACCGGACCTATAAAGGGATGATCCGGCAAATCGCTCTGGCCGCTAAAGAGCAGCGTGACTGGGACAAATCGAAGATTGAGTTTCCAATCCGTATCGAAATTCTCGATCCGGACAGCCAGATCAAATCCGGCATGTCGGTCATCGTGGACGTTTTTGCCAACAAGCTGCCCCAGACGCTAACTCTAAGGCATGAATTCATTCAAAAGGACCAGGACAAATATTTTGCCATGCTGAAAGGCGGCAAGCGTGTTCCGATCGAAGTGGGAATTCAGAACGAGGAAGTATTCCAGATCATTTCGGGCCTCAAAGAGGGGGACGCCGTCATGCAAGCGGACTTCCTGAAGCTTTTCAAAGAGCAATAGTTCATGAGTCAGATTGAAATCAAAGACCTCCACTTCGATTACACCCTGGAACAGGAAGAGGTCCCGGTTTTGCGCGGGCTGAATCTGCTCATCAAAAAGGGCAGCTTTGTCGGAATCCAGGGCCCTTCGGGCTCAGGGAAATCCACGCTTTTCTATATACTGGGCGGACTTTTGCGCCCGACTCGCGGCAAGATTTTCATTGACGGAACGGAAATCACCCGCCTTTCAGAGGATGAGCTTGCGAAGATTCGCAACCGCAAGCTCGGGTTTGTTTTTCAGCAGTTTCATCTTCTCGCCCGAACTTCAGTTCTCGAGAATATCCTGCTCCCGGCCCGCTACCCCTGTGAGGAAGTGACGATTACGAACGCGCATACGGAGAAGGCCTTGCGACTGGCCGGAACGCTCGGAATTGCGACGCATATTCGTCACCTGCCCAATCAGCTTTCCGGCGGACAGCAGCAGCGAGTAGCGATCGCCCGAGCCCTCATGAATGACGCGGACCTGATCCTCGCGGATGAGCCTACGGGAAATCTCGATACAGCCAGTGCGCGCCAGGTGATGGAACTCCTGACGAGCCTTCATCGGGAAGGCAAGACTGTCGTCCTCATCACGCATGATCCGGAAATCGCGAAATACTGCGAAACAATTTATCGTCTTCGTGACGGAGCTTTCATCGATCAGCCAGCGGCTACCGGCTGCGATTCCCCCACCTTTCTGAAGCAAAGCGATCTTATGTCAAAGGCTCTCGGAGGAACGTCCCAGCGCATGCTCAGTTTCTTTCGGGAGATTATTGACCATCCTAGACTGTATTATTCCATTTCACGTTCGGTCTTTCCGCTCGCCGTGGGTAACCTGATCCGTAACAAGACCAAGTCACTGCTCACGATGCTTGGCGTAGTCATCGGAATTTCGGCAGTCCTGGCCATGGTGACTCTCGGCCAATTCACAAAAGCAAAGATCCTGGAAACATACGAAACTCTTGGGGTCAATAACCTCGTATTGCGCGGAAATCCCAATCACGGTTTGAAAGCCAAAGACCGCCCTGCCGTGACCTTCAACTTTTTCAACTGGGAAAGAGACATTCTACCTCTGCAGCGTATCTTTCCCGAGGTTCGACGTATTTCACCACTGCTGTATAGTTGGCGGAATTCTGTCAGTGCGGGTGGCCGCTCAGTTTCAGACAATGTGCGTATTCTGGGCGTCACGCCAGATTATCTGGACATTACCGGACGCAGGATTCTGGCAGGACGCCCCCTGGCGATGCACCACACGGATGCACGAAGCTCGGTTTGCCTGATCGGCTACCAGATTGCCCATGTGATTTTTGCGCAAACGAACCCTCTGGGCCAGATACTTTCAATCACCGTAGGAGATCGCCTCTCCTATCCCTGTCTGGTCATCGGAATTCTCGCCGAGCAGAAGACAAACAAAGAGCGCTGGAGACCTGATTTCCAGGTTCTGGTTCCCTATACCTACTTCCAATCGGTCAACAGCTACTGGGACAATACCCTGGACGAAGTCAGCCTACAGATTGCACCGGGATCCGATGTTGAGGAAGCGAGTAAAAAAATCCGAGCCTTTTTCCAGCAGAAATATGGTAAATCCGGCCAGTTCAATGTGGATTCGGACAGCACGCTGGTTTCTCAGATGAAACGATTTCTGAACCTCTTTGCAGTTCTTTTGACAGCGATTGCCCTTCTTTCGCTGGTGGTGGGCGGCATCGGGATCAACAATATGATGCTCGTCTCAATCTCCGAGCGAGTCCGGGAGTTTGGCCTCCGCAAGGCACTCGGAGCCACCCAGAGAAGCATTCGGGTACAGGTTCTCCTCGAATCCCTCACCTTATGCGCGCTTGCCGGTGCAATCGGGGTGACCTTCGGATTTGCGGCTTACGAGCTTCTGATCTTCGGCGCAACGAAGTTCATCCCCCAACTCAAATTTGAGTGGATCCTGGACTCCGCCGCGATCTCGCTATCACTGATTTCAATCCTGCTGGTCGGCATTCTAAGCGGTATGGCCCCCGCCCTGAAAGCCGAGAAGCTCGAAATCATTGAAGCGCTGCGCTCAGAATAATCGCCAAAAACTGGTCGCCAAAGTTCAGGATGCCGCAACCATTCCGAGAAGGCCACGTATAACCCGACAGCGAAAGGTGGTGACCACATGAACATCGAACTGACTGAAAGCCAAGTTGCAATCGTTTCCGCGCTATTCTGGCTCGCGATTGCCTTTGGAATACTCGCCTGGTTGTATCATAAAAAACCCGCCCCGCTGCGCGTGACGCTTGAGCATTCGAAGCGCGGCCTGGAGCGCGTGCGATCCACGGTTCAGACCGTCACCCGTTGGAACGCGGAGCGCCTGAAATCGCTTCTCTTTGATTCTTTCGATAAACCCAAAGTCTGCGTCATCTCCAATCGCGAACCCTATATCCACAACCGCGAAGGAGCCCTCACGAAGCTTTTGCGTCCCGCCAGTGGCCTGGTCTCGGCCCTCGAACCGATTGTAAAAGCCTGCTCCGGACTCTGGATTGCCCATGGCAGTGGCTCGGCGGATCGCGAGATGAGTGATAAAAACGGGAAGCTGCAGGTACCCCCTGAAAAGCCGGAGTACCTGCTCAAGCGTGTCTGGATATCCAAAGAGGATGAGGACGGGTACTACAATGGATTTGCGAATGAAGGTCTCTGGCCGCTCTGCCACATTGCCCATACCCGGCCGCGATTCAGTGAGGGCGACTGGAATAAATACGTAAAGGTGAACCAGCAGTTCGCGAAAGCAATGGCTGACGAAAAGCTTCCCGGCCGTCCGGTGGTTCTGGTCCAGGATTATCACTTCGCGCTGCTGCCGAAGCTTCTCAAACAAAACCGTCCCGAGACCCTCGTCAGCCTCTTCTGGCATATTCCCTGGCCAAACGCAGAAACCTTTGGCATCTGCCCCTGGCGCGAGAATCTCCTGACCGGGATGCTGGCTTCGGATCTCATCGGTTTTCATACGCAGTTTCATTGCAACAATTTCTTTGCCTCGGTCGAACGCTTTTTAGAGGCAAAGGTCGACCGGGAGACCTCTTCTGTGACTCACCAGGGGCACGTCTGCACCATCAAACCTTTCCCCATCGGTGTGGACTGGCCGAGTCCACATGCAATTGAAGACTCAGCGTTTGAAGACGAACGGCTGGCTATCTTGGCTGAGTTCGGGCTCCCTTCTGAAATAAAACTCGGAGTCGGTGTCGACCGCGCCGACTACACCAAAGGAATCGTGGAACGCTTCCGGAGCATTGAACTTTTCCTGGAACTGCATCCGGAATGGATCGACCGGTTTTCTTTTATCCAGATTGCTTCACCCTGCCGGACCAAGATCGCCCGCTATGCGGAACTCAGTTCTGAGATCAAGGCAACCGCCAAGGAAATCAATGAGCGCTTTGCCTACGCCAAAGTTCCTCCCATCGTCCTGAAACTCAAACAGCACTCGCATGAGCAGATTCACAAACTTTACCGCGCGGCTGATTTCTGCCTCGTCACCCCCTTGCATGATGGAATGAATCTCGTGGCCAAGGAATTTGTTTCCGCCCGATCGGACATGAGAGGTGTGCTGATCCTCAGTCATTTTGCCGGTGCGGCGATGGAGCTCGATCATGCCCTTCTCGTTAACCCCTACTCGGCCAATGAATGTGCAAAAGCCATTCATCAGGCCATCATGATGCCGCCTTCTGAACAGGCGGAGCGCATGCGGATCATGGGAGAGCAGGTCTCAGAGCGCAATATTTACGCATGGGCGGGAAGCTTTTTGTCCGAGATTTCTGAAGTCAGCCGCCGAAAAGGGCTTAGGACAAGCCTATTTAAGCGCGAAAAAGAGCACCTCAAGGCGACTTCCTGATTGACGAACTCATGTCAGAAAAGGAACTCGAGTTCCCCCAGGTAACGCTTCGTCTTCACGTCCTTGGAATATTTGTCGAGATTGCTCCGGCGTTCCAGAAGTTCGGCTGAGGTCTTAACCCGAATATGATTCGTCAGTTTCAGGGCAGCCGCCAATTTCGCGCTTGTCAGCTCATCCGTTTTCTTGATTGGTCGAGCGATTGACTCCTGAAAGCGATCCGAACCATCGATTCCTTTGAGATACTGTTTCTTGAACTCCGCAGAGAGTTCCAGGTTCTTATAGCTGACGGAACCCGAGGCGGCCACTGTTGCACCGCCTGCATGGTAGTAGTCGTTGAGTTTTAAAACGGAGGGTAGCCCTTCTCGTCCACTGTCTCTCGCGTAGTCATCAATGGCGTAAGAGCGAACCATGGCAAAGTCCCCGTAAACATCCAGAGTGGCGCGCATGCGCACGCCGTTCTTGTAACCCGTGACATCAATCGTGGATCCCAGCACATTGACTGTCGCCACCATGTCCTCGGCGCCACCTTTTACTTTCTGCTGCCGCAAATCCACCCCGGTTGAAGGACCGATCAGGAAGGAATAGCCACTCAATTTGCCCTTTTCATCGAGCTTCGTATCCTGCTTGTAATAGCCGGCGAGAACTGTTTTGGTCATGACCTCCAGATCAGTCATCTGCCCCACCGACAGCCGGCCTTTGATCTTGGAGTACATCGTGTCTTTGAAAATTTCATCCGCCTTACCCGCCTTGTCGTAGGTGGACTGATTCAGAATCTGAGTTTCGAAGCCGACACTGGCCGTACCTTCGCTGCCCTTTTTATCGCTTCGACTCTGCGTCCCGTAGCCGGCACTGATCGAGAACTGATGCCAGACATCGGTCGGGAATCCGAATTCATCGACCTCTTCGGCCGGTTTGGATTTGATCCCGTTGAACCAGTTGTTGATGGCCTGGGGTCCGCCAAAAATCGCTTTTCCAAAACTATTGAGCATCCCGCCGGAACCGCGGCTGAAAAATTTTCCATTCTGGTAAAGGGGCTCACCAATCGCCAGGCCCCCGACCGGAGTCGTGATCATGTCGTTAATGGACCAGATTTCCCGGAATTCACCGAACGTTTCCCAGAAATAGGATGCAATCAATGCACAGCCGAACGATTCCATGGCTGAGAGATTATTCGTCCGGCAAGGGATGTAGTACCCGGTGCCCGCGAGCGCATGCCCGATGTTCAGACTGGAGCGATTGTCGTCGAATCGCATGCCTTCGGTCCCAATCAGCTTTTTCCTCATGCCTTCCCAGAAGCCAAACTGCCAGTCGACCTTGTTGATCTCAGCGCTCAGAGTATAGTAGTCCGCCATGGAGGCCCCGAGAATCAGGGCGATCTCACTTGCACCCAGGAGGTAATTCTTCTGCTTGGGGTCCTCCTGTTCAAATAGTTTGTAAGCATTTTCAAAGTCGAGTTTCTTTGAAGTCTGTCTGTCAAAGTACTCGCCGGTTTCTGCGTTGATCGTCAGGCGCTTCGATAATTTCAGGCCATTCAAAAGCGCCAGCTCCTGGACGGCCCGCCGGTTCCTATCAAATGTGACGACCTGCTTGACCAATTTATGTGTGATCTGCTCATCTTTCGAGGGATCCAGAAGAGTGAATTTCACGCCTTGGCCCAGCGGCTTCTCGTATTTTTGCTTCCAATCGGCAACTTCGTAAGACAGAGTCCCGTCCTTCAGCTCGTGGTAACCCAGAAGATAACCATACCGACCGGATAATTTCTTCTGCTCAACCGTTTGAGCGAGCTTTTGATCGACATTTTCTGCCGCGCAAGCCGTATCCACGGGCTGGTCCGTGGCCAGTTGCACCTTCTCATGAATCATCTGGCATTTCTTCGCAGCCCACTCACCGGTCTGATGTTCCTTCAAATCGCTTCCGACAGTTAAAACGAATCTGGGTGCCGGCTGAGAGGACCGTCTCTTTGGATCCACTTCGCGCCCAAGCGCGATCAGATCAGAATTCCGAATATAGGTTTCCAGCGCTTTTTGCACCCGGCCATTCTCCTTTTCCGAACGGCAGGCCTTCAGCCCTTTGGGTTTCAATCCTCCGAGTGAGGGATATTGATCAGTTAATTGTTCGTACACTTCCGGATCCGTCGTGAAGATGCCGGCCAAAGCATGAAGGGTCAGATCGGGCTCACTGTTCTGGATACCGGCATCAAATGCCGCAACCAGCGCCGGTAAATGTTTCTCCGGAAGGAAAGCCCCGGGTTTGGCGAGTTCCAGGAGCATTCGCTTGAGCTGCTCCGCCGTGAAAGACCCTTCACCTGGCAGCGTAGATTCCTTGGCCCATCTGGAGCGCACGTATTCCGAATCACAGAGTCCATTGCGATGGACTGCTTCGATGTCCCGCACATCACTGATATCCGAATAGCCCGCCAGGCATTCCGCACAATCTTTCGCAGTACTCACCCGCATTCGCGGTACGCAAAAGCTGGCCGGGGTGATCACTTTCAACTGGGTTCCGGTCTGCAGCAGAATACGATGATCATCAAAAAATTCCATAGCCTCGATATCACGTGCGCCTGTGCGGACCGATTGAACTTTCCCCGTTCCGATATCGATCAGTTGAACATCTTTCCCCGTCGTCACTGCCACTGTCTGACCGCTCGGGTTCACTACCCACTGCGGCTCTGCGCCCGGTGCTAATTTGATTTGAAACTTTCCGACCTGCAGACCCTCGGCTGTTTTGCGAATATCTATCGAAGAAGCAATCACCTTTCTGATCGATCCGGTTTTTCCAGAAGACTTGGTCCTGGATTTTTTGTCTTTCACCAGATCCCATACGATCGTTTCTTTTTTGCGTGGGTCAAAGAAGCTGAGCATTTTTCCATCCGGAGAACTTTGCGTCAGATAAATATTTCCCAATTCCAGCTTCCGACTCTGACCTGATTTGACATCAAACGAGGTCGCCCCTTTGGAGTCCATCACTGTCAGTCGCGAACGGTCATCGGAGAATACGGTCAGTATCTCATTGGACGTTCCGGGCTTTAAGTTCAGAAGAGTGTTTTCTTCGGAAAGATCAAAATTCGCACAACCTGGAGCTGGATCAGCAGCTCGCACCAGATCAGCTGAAGAGAGAAATAGCGCACTCACCCATAAACACGATAAACGAAAGCTCATACTGACTCATCGGCAACCTCGGGCATGGAAAAGAGGGCAAATCACCCAACAAAACGAACACCACGCCGCGTCAAAGCGATTTATCGGGTCAACTGACCCCGAATTTCACCATTGGGGTACGTAGTGGTATGAACATTGACGTAAGCATTTCCGCTCAGAACCGCATTACGCGCATCATCAAACGATACTCCGGCTTCCTGCGAAAGTTCCGCTTCACGAAGGGTACCGCTTAGGGCTCCTGGAAACGGTCCGTTTGAAAGAGTAAAAATAACCGGACCGTTCGTTCCTTCTGGACCGAAGTGAATATGCGCCGCAGTGATATTCTGCAGTCCCGAAACGTTCAGGGTGAATGGAATTTCCTGGGCCTGTCCGATGCGGACGGTGGCCGTTCCAGTGCCAGTCGAAACAACCGGGGGGACTTCTTGAGCACCTGTCAACGCCGCCGTGAGAATCACTTCCTGCCCCACGATCCCTGTCGCAGTCGGAGTTGGAGCTGGAGTTGGCGTTTGGGTCGGTGTTTCTGTTACCGCAGGCGATGCGGTTGGACTCGGAGGTGACAGACTCGGCTCAGGGGTTGGAGTGGCGTCAGGCGCGGCGGGTTGAACGCGAATGATGCCTTTTTCATTGGGATGAACCCCGCAATGAAAAGGAATATCGCCCACCTCTTCCACGATGATTTCAGCACTCCCTCCAGGAGGAATGATCCCGGTATCGAAGCTGCCATTGTCCGCAATGATCCAGTGATTCTCGTTGATGTTGTTTACGACAATCACGGTGGCAAATTTCTGGATGATGCTCTGATGAATGACCACCTTCTGTTGCACAATGATTGGCCGCGAAACTTCGAATATTTCCGTGACATTTACATTAATGACCGAGGGAGCTCCTGCGGGCTGGCCAGCGGGCGGCGAAGGTGGCGGTTGCGTTACTGCAACATCACTGTCTCCTCCACAGCTCATTCCGACAACAATGCTCCCGGTCAAAAATACTCCAGCAACGAAATAGCGCATTTTGCTCGTCATGCCGGGATATTTTGCACAGGCTGTTCCAGCTGAACGAATCAACGGAATTTGTGGCTAAAGCAGTCTGAGGGCTCATCAGTTGCACTTCGGTTCGATGTGGGTCAAGTGAGCAGTAAGAATGTTCGTGTCGAAGCGCTTGATCTCGCGCGGGGCGTTGCTGTCGCACTGATGATCCTGAGTCATGGGGTCAAAGGGCTCCTGGATTTTGATCAGATTCCTTCCTGGGGCTTAGTGCCAATCCACCTGGTCACCAAGTTCTCTTCATCCCTCTTCATCATTGTATTCGGAATGGCCCTTGCCGCCGCGTATCTGCCTTCCATTGGTACGCCAGCCTGGACAAAAAAAAGAAACAAGCTCCTGCTCAGAGGTGTGGTCGTTTTTTTCTGGTACAAAGTACTGACTATCGTTGAGATGTTCTGGCTGTATACCCCTCAAGAGATTCTTCAGACGATCCGGTACCAGGCATTTCCGGTTTATGTCGAAATTCTGGATTTTTACGCGATTATGCTGCTTTGGATCCCATTTGTACTCCCGCTTTGGAAACGTCTACCCCTCGCCTTGCAAATCACTGTTCCCGTCGCACTCGGATGGACTTCGACCATTCTTTACCATCATTTTGATTTCTGGGGCAGCGAGGGACTAAGGACCGTCCTGGTCGAGAACGAAAAGCACTATGCCTGGGGACAGCTCTCTCGGGGGCCGCTCGTCTTTATTGGAATGCTGTTGGGAGCACCGGTACTTCGTTGGTATCCCAAAACCAAAACACGCCTGCTCACTGCCTCCGCATTCCTCGCAATGTCGCTCGCTTTGGTGGTCCTGTTCTATCTGAAAACCCGCGGACACCTGGATCAGGAGCTGCTCGCAATTGCCAAAAACACCGGCAAACATCCGCCTGAAACGAACTTCGCACTGTTCAGCATCGGGGGGGCGCTCCTCATTCTCGCTTTCTCAATTGCGGGAGGCAAGTCGCTTGCCCGGGTGCTTGCTCCGATCACGCTTCTAGGCAAAGACGCGCTTCAGTCGTTCATCTGTCACATTTCGGTGCTCTTTGTTTTCTATCGCTACCTATTTGATTACTGGCATAGTGTATCTTATCAGCAGGCCTTAACCTTGAGCGCGCTGCTGATTGCAGTGACGTCTTTATGGATCAAAGTTGTTTTTTGGTTCCGAAAACATTCGTAACTCTCCTGCTCGCATTTTGCGTAGCTCACCTTTCCACGCCCGCATCTGCGGGAATTGCCGCCGGAGCTGTCACCGGAGCTGTTAAGGACACCTCCCACTGGACCTTGAAGCTCCGCAAGAGTCTGGACCAGCTGGAGGCCGCCCACCCCGGCCAGCTCGGGATATATGTCAAAGACCCCGAAAGCGGTCAGTCCCTCTCGCTCCGAGGAGAGGAAGCCTGGTACATTGCTTCCGGTGTAAAACTACCGGTTGCAATCACGCTCCTGCAGAAATTCGAAAACGACCCGATCTCTCTCGACAGGACAAAACTGCAGCTTTCCCGCGAAGATTATCTGGATGGCGGGGGTGCAACAAACCTGCAACCCCCCGGGCGTCTGCTTTCCATCCGGTATCTTCTGGAGCAGATGCTCATCTATAGTGATAATACGGCTTCTGACCTGCTGATCCGTCACATCGGCCTGAACGCAGTCAACAACTTTGTGCAAGAATTTGCTCCGGACGGATTCTCCGGAATCACCCGCCTTGCAGACGTCAGAAGAGACATGTACTCGTTCTTTCATCCCAGAGCCGCGCAACTCGGGAATCCGGATTTCCTGGATCTGTGGAATATCCGACCTGAGAGGGCCAGATTGCGGCATTTGGCAAAACTGCTTCGACTGAAATCCTCTGAACTGAAAATACGGCATCTGGACGAAGCGTTCACCTTGTACTATGCACAAAAGCTGAACACCGCGAAGCTAAGTACTTACGGAGTCCTGCTCGAAAAGCTGGTCGAAAGCAAACTCTTTGCGCGCGAGTCGACCACGCGACTTCTCCTCGAGATACTTGCCCGCACAGCAACAGGACGCCAGCGGCTCCGAGCGGGCTTTCCTGGACATTATATTTTTGCGCATAAAACAGGCACGCAGTTCAAGCGGGCCTGCGATTTCGGAATTTCGTGGAGTGGACAGGATCTCAGTCCCAAGCCAAGGCGTCTGGTGATTGCCGCATGCGTCCGCGACTTTAAAACAACCCGCGAAGCCGAGACGGCTTTGAAGAAAATTGGACAGGCGATCTATTCTTCCGGAGCGCTGCCCCGCTGAACGGGTAAACTTGTTGCAATCTCACCGGCGTGACCTACTGGAAGTGGCTTCCAATAATCGTTGGCTGCCTCACAGCAACTGGATCCACCAACTCCATACGCAATGATCCGGACTGGACCCGACGACTGAGTTCCGAGATTGAGCAAATCAATGCAGCTACGCCGGGTGAGATGGGCGTCTATATAAAAAATCTCACCGATGGGTCGGATCTAAGCTATCAGGCGTCTCGCAACTGGTACTTGTCGTCCACGACCAAAATTCCCATCGCAATCGTACTTCTCCAGGAGGTGGAACGAGGCGGGCTGCGACTTTCCCAAAAAATCACTTTGCAATCCAGTGATCGCATCGACGGAGCGGGTACCTTGCTCCATCAGAAAATTGGCGCGACCTTCAGCCTTCGCGAATTGCTGAAGCGGATGATCATTGAAAGCGACAGCACGGCTACGAATATGCTGGTCCGGCTTCTGGGTCGTTCCCGTTTGAACGCCGGAATTGAGGCGCTTGCAGGAGACGGCTTCGGTCCGGTCACTGATATCACCGAGGTGAGAAGAGAGGCTTACTCCGAATTGCATCCCCGTGCCCGCGAGCTGACAAATCTGGATTTCATCGAGATCAAAAAGAGTGGCCCCCCCGCAGCGCGTTTGAACACTTTCCTGCGCAAGCTTCGGATTACCCGCGAAGAACTCCAGGCTTCGACCATTGAAGATGCCTTTGAGAGATACTACCGGAAAAACACCAATTCCGGAACTTTGGAAGCATTTGGAAAACTACTGGAGAATCTTTTCACAGGCAGGCTCCTGAACAAAGTTCATACCGGTATGCTGCTGGAACACCTGAACAGGATTGAAACAGGCGAAAAGAGAATCAAGGCGGGACTACACGCTGATACTCCTTTTGCGCAGAAAACCGGAACTCAGATCAATCGCATCTGCAATGTCGGAATTGTCCACCCCAAAGAGAGCGAAGGATGGGTGGTCGCCGCGTGCCTTGAAAATTTCCAAAACCAGTCGCAGGCGGAGAAAGCACTAACGAATCTCGGGCAAGCTCTTGAAACTGCCCTCAGTCCCCAGACTGCAACGGCAGCTTTAGGTCGGACTCAAAAGCCTGGAAAACCGGAGCCGCCTGTGTGATCGAAAGGGTATCCTTTTCCTGATCCGAGTAGATGGACCGGTACCAGAAATAATTCCTGGCAATCAGACTGACGTAGTCCCGCGTTTCCCGAAACGGAATAAGATCCAGAAACAGGAGACGGTTGGAAACTGGGTAGCGTCTGGTCCAGCCATCCACACGGTGAGGTCCGGCATTGTAAGCCGCAAGAGCCAGTTCCGTATCACCTTTGTATCGGGCAAGAAGGCCTTTGAAAAATTTCACTCCTATTCGTACATTTGTAGCGGGTTCGTAAAGCTCTCCGGCCCGCAGCCGTTCAAACTTTCTTGCGGTGCTCGGCATCACCTGCATGAGCCCGACTGCACCTGCCGTGCTTCGCGCGCGCTCATTGAACGCACTCTCCTGACGGACCAGCGACAGCAGGACAAATTGGTCGAGACCGACATTCTGGGATCTTTTCAGTCTTTCGTCTTTTCTGGGGTAATAAAGTTCAAGAGTGGCACGCGAGATCAGCATGGAATCCTCCCTGAAAAGGGCGGATAAGGTCCGGAATTTCTCAAGGTAATCACCCGAACGACTCTGCAGATATCCGAGATAGAGTCGAAGGTGCGGTTCAGAGGCCGGAACTTCGGCCACCAGCTGTTTCAGAAGCGGATGCACGGCCCGCCTCTCGGTGGTCATCAGCAAGGCCTCGGCCCCGCGAATGCGAAAATTCAGTTCCGGCGCAGCAAGGGATCGAAGCTGAATGGGCGTATCCAAGCGCGCGAGCGCCGCCTGGAGGCGATCCGGATTTTTTCTTTGAACGAGCAACGCCTGCAGCGTGAACGGGTGTGCATTCAGAAGTTCCCTCCCCGCTGTCTGGGTGAGATCTT
Source organism: Bdellovibrionales bacterium GWA1_52_35 (assembly GCA_001769805.1). GTDB lineage: Bacteria > Bdellovibrionota > UBA1018 > UBA1018 > UBA1018 > GWA1-52-35. Next base: position 187,780 of record MEPO01000009.1, on the reverse strand, counting down.
TGGCCCCCAGGGTTCGCCCGCATTCACCGGCCCAGAACAAAGCCCGTGACCTCAGATCCGTGCGTGCCTGGATCGCCTCACCCGAGGCATTCGCCAGGCGCACAAAATAGGGAAGCGCCAGATCGCAGCGGTCTTCCCAGAGGTGGAGCAAGCCGGCCCGGTAACCACTCCAGAGGATCTGTTCCGTCTGCCCGCATTCCGCGGCTTTTTCGTAAAGCGAGCGGGCCAGGGTCCGATAGTGCTGCTCTGGAAATTCTTCTTCGGCTCTTCCGCCCAGGGTAGCCGCAGCTTCGGCTCCCGCACATCCGGGAAGACTCAAAACAGCTTTGGCAAACTTTTCCAGGTATTTGAACGAACCTGCCTTTCGAATCACCGCCCGCATTTCGTCATCGGTCCAGGTATGAAGCTTCTGAATCTGTCCCTGGTTCATCTCCCGATTGATGTGGGTGAATCTCGATCGCGTGATTCTGGCACGGGAACGCCTTTGAACGGGTTTAGCCACGGAGACTGGCTTCCTGGCGCCAGCACAAAATTCCGCCAGACCTTTGTCTTTACACAGGGCTGTGTGATTTTTATTATTTTTCAGTGCTTTGGAAAAATCTTTCGCTCTTAAAATCAGCGCTTCCTGCGCAACCTGTGATTCCTGCTCCAGACCCGGCAGGGCCCCGGTCCTGAGCGCCTGCGCCAGAGAATAGCGCGGCCCCGGAACTTCCGGATTTTTGGGGGCTTCGGTCAACACGATCTTGGGTTGAATCCCCGGCAATGAGCTGCAAGCCGATATTGATAAAATCGCAAAGCCAGCAAGAAGCAGGCAGTAAAGGTACGAGGCTCGCATGTCAAAGAAGGATAGCGCCTCGAGCCGAAAGGAACAAGGAAGCGATTAATTATCCGACCCAAAAAGGTCCAGCCCTCTCAAGACCGTCCGCCGGGCGTCTCAGGTCCCTCTGGTATGGTCGACAAACGCCTTCGCCAGATTTGTAAACTCCATGGGTATCAGAAATTTACTGGAAGCTGATTCACCCATCACTTTGAGTGTCTCGAGGTATTGCAAGCTCATGGTCTTGCTGTCCACCGCCCGCGCCACTTCGAATACCTTCTGAAGAGCCAAAGCATTTCCTTCGGCTCTGAGTATTGCCGCCTGTTTGTCACCTTCGGCAATCCGGATCTCCTTTTCTTTCATACCATCGGCTTCCACCACCATTGCTCTGCGTGATCGTTCGGCTGACATTTGCCGGGTCATTGCCTCCCGGATCTCCACCGGGGGTAAAATCTCCCTGATTTCCACCGCCGTGACTTTTATTCCCCAGCGATTCGTCACCTCATCGAGCTTTCCGCGAAGCGCACTGTTGATCTGTTCTCGTTTGGAGAGTACCTCATCGAGCATCATATCGCCCGCTACAGCTCGCAAGGTGGTGATGGCAATTCCCCGAGCCGCTCCACTGTAAAACTCGACATTCACGACGCTTGGGATGGCTTCAACAATTTTCATATAGACCAGGAAGTCGATCGACACCTGTGCATTGTCCTTGGTGATGCAGGTCTGCGGTGGCACGTCAAAATAGGTTTCACGAAAATCCACCCGTACTCCACGATCAATGAACGGAATGAGCAGAACGAGCCCTGGACCTCGCTCGCCGATGAGCCTTCCCAGCCGGAATACAACCAATCGTTGATATTGAGGGACTATGCGGATCGCAAGCCCCAGAAGAACTAGAATCGGGCCAAGAACCAGACCTAAAACAATCACATTTCGGATATCCATTTCAGCTCCCTTTTTGCGCTTTTCGCACTTTAAGAATTACCCCGTCCACGGCGACTACCTCTACTTTTGCTCCAGCAGGGATCACGTCCGTTGCTCCCTCGGGCAATAAGCTTGCGCTCCACTCCTCGCTATCGATTCTCACAAAGCCATCCGGAGCCAGCTCCGTCAGCGCTATCCCCACACTGCCAATCAAGGCCGCGCCGCCAACCGGTGAGGGATGTCGCATCGGAATGACCGCGGCTCTGAAGACCACCCAGACGAAAGCACCAAATCCCGCAGTGATCGCTGCAATCAGCCAGGGACTGACTTTCACCTGCGGCAGCGCCGGAGAAGGCGTCGTGACAGGTGTGTACAGCATGAGTGAACCGAGAGCGAAGGCGACAATTCCTGCTATTCCAAAAATACCAAAGCCCGGGGCCTGGGCCTCAAAGACGAGAAGAAGAATACCAAGCACCAATAAGGCCAGGCCGGCCCAGCCGATAGGCAGACTCCCGATTGCAGTAAAGCCCACAAGCAAAGAAAGAACGCCGATCACGCCGGGGAAAATGAGGCCGGGACTGTACAGTTCAGCGATAATTCCAATGAATCCAATACTCATCAGAAGGTACGCGATATTCGGATCAGTGATCGTGTGGAGAATTTTTTCCGGCAATTGCATTGGCTTTTCTGAAATGCGGGCTGCTGCCGTGTTGAGCACCACTTCCCCCGATCGAAGAAAGACTCTTCTTCCATGCAACTTCCGCAAAAGCTCGTTCCGATCCTTCGCAATAATATCTATCACCTGTTTTGCCAGTGCTTCGTCCGCCGTGATCGAGACACTTTTACGAACCGCTTCTTCAGCCCAAATGGCGTTTTTGCCTCGTTCTTTGGCGATGGCTCGCGCCAGAGCTGCAGCGTCATTGACTACCTTGCTTTTCATCACTTCATCAGGCTTCTGCTCCTGCGCTCCACCGATGCCCACGGGGTGAGCAGCCCCTATGTTGGTACCCGGAGCCATTGCTGCCACATGACCCGCTATCGTGAGAAACATACCTGCCGATGCGGCCCGTGCTCCCTGAGGCGCAACATAAACGATGACCGGAATACTTGCTCCCAGCATTGCTTGGACCATTCCCCTCATGGATGATTCAAGTCCGCCGGGGGTATTGAGTTCCAGCACGACGGCATGAGCATTTTCGCCTGCTGCTCGTTCGGTTTCGCGTTCAAGATATCGTGAGCTGAGCGGATTGATGACGCCTTCGATTCGCAAAACTCTGATTTCGTTGGAAAGACCCGGAGTCGGTTCAAACAACGAGATACCCAGAAGCACGCCAAACAAAAACAAGCGAGACATAGCTTAAATCTCCTGGCGCCGCCCTTTGCGCCGCCTGACGAATACTTTTCTCAGTTCTTCAACCCAGACGACCAGACTCGCCAAAATGACTATTCTGACGATTTCACCAGGCGGCAGCGGTACCGTATGAAAGAGTACGTTCAGCGGCGACCAGTAAACCACCAGTGCCTGAAGCAGGACGCCCACTGTTAAACCGGCCATCAGCCACTTATTTCTGAACAGGCTTTGCCGAAATACAGATTGATGATCTGAGCGACAATTCAGAACGTTGTACCACTGAGAAACGGCAAGCACCGTGAACGCCTCCGTGCGGGCCTGATCAAGCGGTACCCCCGCTTTCAGGCGGAATACGAACAGACCCAGGGTCGACAAAGCAATAGCGGGCGCCAGCAATGCCAGGCGCCGCAGGAGAGGTGTGGTCAGAAGTGGCTCCTGCAGCGGAATAGGAGAATTGCGCATCTCATCACCCTCAGCAGGCTCGATGATGAGCGTTACCGTGACTGCTCCGTCTGTTACCAGATTGATCCAGAGAATCTGGACCGCCGCCAGCGGCGGAGGATAACCAAATGCAAGCGCGGAGATCAAGACGATGATCTCTGCACTTGAAGTGGAAAATAGGTAAAGAATCAATTTCTTGATATTCCGGTAAATAAGCCGCCCCTCGGCCACGGCTGTCACCAAAGTGGCAAAATTGTCGTCCATAATTACAATTTTTGACGCTTCCTTGGCGACTTCGGTGCCGGAAATTCCCATGGCAACGCCCACGTTGGCCCGCGCCAGTGCCGGAGCGTCATTCACCCCGTCTCCGGTCATTGCCACGACATACTTTCTGGCTTGATACGCTTCAACAATCCGCAATTTTTGTGCAGGGTGCACTCGAGCGAAAACCGCGATTTTATCAAGTTGCTGAGACAATTCGTCATCTGTCAAACGCTCCAGCTCGGCACCATCGATTGCGGTATTTTTATCGGTCGCAATTCCAAGCCTGTGAGCAATCGCCCAACCCGTGGTCTTGTGATCGCCCGTCACCATGACCGGACGAATGCCCGCACTCTGACATTGGGCCACCGCCTCCTTGGCCTCCTCCCTGGGTGGATCCAACTGTCCAATTAAACCGAGGAATCTGACTTTTCCCCTGAGCGAATTAAAATCGTCCATCGCACCGTCGAGATTTTGAAGGCCGGCGATAGCCAGTACGCGAAGGGCATGGGAAGCCATTTTTTCGGCTGCCTGCTGGATATTCTCCCGCTCTTGTTTTTCGGGTTGGCAAAGATCAAGAACCACCTCGACGGCGCCTTTCACATAGACGACGGAGTCACCGTTTCTTGCATGCCGGGTCGCCATCATTTTGATTCCGGATTCAAATGGAATTTCAGCGACTCTGGGAAATTGACTTCGAATCCGCTGTACATCCACTCCTGCTTTCAACGCCAGAGTAAGAAGAGCCACTTCCGTCGGATCACCTACCGATTTCCACTCTCCGGTATTTCCCTCTGCTTTCAGAAGTTGCGAATCATTGCAAAGAACCCCCGCTTCAATCAGTTTTACAAGCTGACCCTCGGCGTCGGCCTTGGAATGACTACTTCCGTTGTGACGAAACTCTCCTTCCGGGACATAGCCGATGCCGGTGACTTCAATTTCGCGCCCGTCCGGAAGATAAACTGCAGTCACTGTCATTTCGTTCCGGGTCAAAGTCCCTGTTTTATCGCTGCAGATCACGCTCGTCGACCCCAGAGTTTCGACGGCCGAGAGGCGCCTCACGATGGCCTTCCGGGCGGCCATTCTCTGCACGCCCACGGCGAGGGCGATAGTGACCGCGACAGGAAGCCCTTCCGGAATCATTGAAACCACCTGACTGACACCGATCATGAAGATTTCTGAAAACGGAATCTGACGCAAACGTCCTAATCCAATGATCACGAAAAAGAGCGCTCCGGCGGCATAGATCAGATAACGCCCAAATTGTGCGATTCTGATTTCCAAAGGGGTTTTCGGCTCCTCTCCACCTTGGGTCAGCTCTGAAATCTTTCCTACTTCCGTCATTAGTCCGATTGCCACGACGACCGCGACACCCCGCCCGGCCGTGACATGCGTTCCGGCATAAGCCATGTTGAGACGGTCCGCGAGCAAGGTTTCCTGAGGCAGAGGTTCGAGTTTTTTTTCAACGGGTACAGACTCCCCAGTCAGTGCGGCCTCCGCGATTTCAAGGCTTGCCGCTTCTATCAGGCGTGCATCCGCTCCTATTGCGTCGCCTGCCGCAAGAAGCAGAATATCTCCGGGTACAAGATCCCGAGCCGGTACGATCTGCTCCTTGGCATCCCGCAAGACGCGGGTTTTAAGGCTGGAGATCTGACGTAGGGCTTCCATTGCGCCTTCGGCCCGTCCCTCCTGGAAGGCGCCGATCAACGAATTAAGCAGAACCACAACCAAAATGACGATTGAATCACGCAGCTCTCCGAGCAGCAATGCGCCAGCTGCTGCAAAAAGCAGAAGATAAATCAAAGGACTTTTAAATTGCCTGAGAAATACTATGAAAATGGAATGACGTTTTTTTTCGGGCAGCGCATTCGGTCCATGGGTCTCGAGGCGCTTGCGTACCTCCTCCGCCGATAATCCTTGTTTGCGCTCCACCGAGTACAGCGTCAGGATTCGTTCTTGGCGCATGGCATGCCAGATCTTTTCCTGGCTCGGGTTTGAGTCCGTGGCTCCTTTCAAGGCTTCTTTCATGGCTTCCGGCATAGCCATTCGGTCGAGCACTTGGCGTGCCATAACCCACGAGACGTGCTAGACTGATTCCATGCAGGATTTCAGAATCTCTGTTCCAGGCGGGGACCTCGCAGCACGCTTATGGAAACCAACGCTTCCGACTTCACGCGGGTCGAAAGCGCCTCTTCTGCTGATGCATGATTCACTGGGCTGCATTGAAATGTGGAAAAGTTTTCCTACTCAGCTTTCAGAGCACCTGAACAGACCGGTCATCGCTTATGACCGGCTCGGTTATGGACAGTCCAGTGCGCGCGTTTCACTTCCCTCTCCTTCATTCATGGAAGAAGAGGCGGATGTCTTTCTTCCCGCAGTCCTCGAATCATTCCATTTGGATTCCGTTATTCTGCTGGGCCACAGCGTGGGTGGTGCAATCGCTTTGGTCGCCGCCTCCCGACTGGGTCATCGCACCCCTGCTGTGATTTCGATTTCAGCGCCGACTTATATGGAAGCAGCTACTTTTTGCGCCGTCGCGCAGGCAAAAGCGCGAGCAGAGAAAGACAATACGATCAGCAAACTGAGTAAATACCATGGCAACAAAGCCGACCTGGTATTTGCCTCCTGGACCGAAACCTGGCTCTCCCCCCAGTTTGCTTCCTGGAGCCTGCATGAGGTGCTGCCAAAGGTGAAATCAGCAGTTTTGACAATACAAGGGGATCATGATGAATTTGGAACCGTGAAGCACTCACAGTTGATTTGCGATTTCGCGGGCGGACCCTGTCAGCAATTGATTGTTCAGGGCGGCGGCCACCTGCCTCACCGCGAAAACCCAACCGGGATCCTTAACGAAATTTCCGCTTTTCTAAGCGAAGGGAGTCTTTAATCGGATGAAATCTTACGTCGTCTACATTCTCCGGTGCAACGACCAGTCACTTTATACTGGAATCACGAATGACCTTGAAAACCGCCTCGAAAAGCATACCGAAGGTCAGGGAGCCAAATACGTACGTTCGCGACTTCCTGTTCAGCTCGTCTACACCGAGGCTGTCGGGAAAAAAGGCAAGGCTCTTCAACGCGAAGCTGAAATCAAGCGACTGAGCAAAACCGCAAAAGAAAATCTGGTGCATTCGAAAACTGACGAAACCTGGTGGAGCACGGGAATCCGGTTCCAGTGCCAGGGCTCAGGTCAGTGCTGCCTTTCGCGCAAAGGTTATGGGTACGTCTATCTCACCAGCAAAGACCAGCAGCGTCTGGCAAAACATCTGAAGCTTTCGCTCTCGGAACTCCTGCAGGAATTCTGCAATTCTCATGACGGGTATGTTTACCTTACACCGGCCAATCCGAAGACCCGCTCACCTCTCAAAGAAACCGGCTGCCGCTTTCTTAAAAAGAAGCGGTGCACGATTTACAAAGCGCGCCCCACGCAGTGTCGAACCTGGCCCTTCTGGCCGGACAACATGAACGCGAAAACCTGGACGAGCGAAGTCATCCGCGACTGTCCGGGGGTCGGAAAAGGAACACTTTTCACCCCGGCGCAGATCAAAGCAATTCTTAGGAAGTGCTAGGGGAACTGCTAGAACTTCAGATAAGCCTGCGCAATCAACGAAAGTCCGTTGATCACATTGCTGTTCATGCCGCCGGTCGGCTGATAGTAAACTGTTTTGAACTTCAGCGGCAGTGGCGCGCCGGTGTAGAAAACCCCCAGATACGGAGAAATCACATACGACCGTGTGGCCTTCTCATTAGTGCCGACGAGGGGGGCATAGCCCTCCGGTGCCTCCGTATATTTCCCCTCACCCGTAAAATCGCCCATGAAACGAATGCCTGAATCACTGGTCAAACCCTTTACGATTTCAGGAGTGAAGGCAAAATCCAGTTCGAGGTGGTTGTAAACACCGGACCTGAAGCTCGTATCCAGTACACTGTAATTGTACGAACTGTCCACTGAGAGAAATTTCCGGGCACCCGCGAAACGATATTCGTGCTCAGAATAAAAATCGATATAAAAAAACGAGGTAAATTGATAATCCCAGTAGGTACGTGCGCCAACAATCCAGGCCTTTGTATTGGAAGCAGTGGCCGTTGCCAGATCGTTGGTGTCAGGACTTGAAGTACTGCCAGTAGGCAGCTTCATACCCAAAGCAAATGAAGCGCGGTAAGAATCCGGCTCGGTGCTGTAACCCGTCGCTCCGGACCTGAGGAACTGATATTTTCCACCGACGAGTAAATCTCCAGCGGTGCCGGTCTTTTTTCCGTCACGCGAGAGCTTCTGGAAAAGCTCGCCGACTTTACCGGCAGACCCGAGCGGAGTTGCGCCAATCGCTGCTAAAGCGGCATTCAGATCTGCGTTCGGCGTAGTTTTGATATTGACCGAAAGATACAGAGGAAGTCGCAAAGAAAGACTGGTGCGATCGTTCAATCCATATTCCAGGGCAACATCCTCACGCGATATCGTACTTTTTACATCCATGGCCGGGCTCAAACCCGAACCCGCTCCGAGTCCGGTCAAGGTTGTTTTAACCTGATTAGCGAGCGCCGAACCTGGCTCGATTTTGACTCGATTTTCGTTATAAAACTGAGAGCTATTCACAAAAGTGGATCCGGCAGTGAATCTGAATACTCCTTCAGGAAGAACGAATGCGTCATCTGCCAGCAGATCCGGAGTCAAGGTGAAAGCGGTTGCTGCACTCAAAACAGAAAGGACAAGAATGTTTCGTGGCGTTATTCTCATGATGTATATTTAGCCAACTCCGACGCCCAGATCAAGCGCGAATCAATCTTGCACTCCGCGTGCACATGTTTTCAATCACGGACTTCAGAATCCTGAGACCTGAATATTCCATCGATCAGGCTCAATCACTTGAATGGATTGCTGCAGCCCATTCAAAAACTTCCATGAATATTGATTATGAACGCCGTTTATTGAGGCGATTGGGTTGTTCACCTTCAAACATTGCGCATCGAGGCCATGATCTCCCGGATTACGCGGACGGCGCTGAGCGTCTGTTATTTGATACCGCAGCCGCACCCACCGGTCATGGACTGGAAGTTCGGCTGCGCTTTTTCGAAAAAAAAGCGGAAGAATATTTTAATCGATTTTATGAAGGTGATTCGAACTCTCCGCAATATCTTTTTCATGTGACGTGCACGGGGTACGTCTCCCCCAGTGCAGCGCAGACTCTGGTTTCAAAACGGGGCTGGGGCCGCTCCTGCCAGGTCACGCACCTTTACCATATGGGGTGTTCAGCTGCGATTCCTGCAATTCGCATTGCAGGGAATCACGTGTCAGCCGCTCCCAGGGAAATGAGCCGGGCGGACATAGTCCATACGGAACTCTGCTCTTTGCATTTCAACCCAACTCTCCACGCTCCAGAGCAATACGTGGTGCAGAGTCTATTTGCGGATGGCGCAATTCGTTATTCCGTACTGCCGGGCACTCACCGGGGGCGAAATCCCGGACTCCGGGTCAAAGCCCTGCTGGAATGGCTGACCCCTGACTCTCTGAATGCCATGAGCTGGCGCCTCTCTGACATTTCTTTTGTGATGGGACTTTCGGCCGAAGTCCCGGGATTGATTGCAAGTCAGCTGGAGACCTATCTTGAGGCGCTCTTTGAAAAAGTCCAGTTGGACTACAGCACGGAAAAGCCCCGGGCCCTGTTCCTGATTCATCCAGGTGGGCCAAAAATTCTGGATTTCGTCGAAAAGGAACTCGCCCTCACTCCAACTCAGCTGCGCCATAGCCGACAGGTTCTTCAAAACTACGGGAATATGTCTTCAGCGACGCTTCCACATATCTGGGCTGCTGTTTGCGGGGACGCCGGCATTGCTGCCGGAACCCAGCTCATCTCGATCGCCTTTGGTCCAGGGCTGACAATTGCGGGTGCACTCTTGGAAAAGGAGTCTTGACCGGCCATGCTCACGGCAGCCTACGCCCTCATTTCCGTACACACTCTTCTGATGCTCATGGATGAGGTGGGCTTTCACTACCGGCGCGAAATCCCCCGGTGGGAGCGCATCGGCCACCCCTTGGATACCCTGACGGTCCTGGTCCCGATTGCGCTGGCGCTTCACTCGCCGGTGACAACATATTACTGGATTGCAGCGGTGTTCTCCTGTATTTTTGTTGCAAAAGATGAATGGGTCCATGCCCGGCTTTGCAAAGGTACTGAGCATTTTATTCACGCGCTGCTTTTTCTGCTCCATCCGTTGCTGTTCTTTTGCATTGCTGTGCTGGTCCGACAGGCTCCAAATTTTCTGCTTTTTTATTTATTAGCAGCAGGAGTATTTGGCCTTTACCAAATTATTTTCTGGAACTTCTATGCAAAGCAAGCCCCCGATCAACAACCAGATGTATGACGACTTCGGAGATCTCTGGTACGAAGGTTCCGCCCATCCAGTCGCCCTTCTCCGGGCGGAAGCACGCTTGAAAGACCCCTGGGTGCTCCGGGAAATCCAGAGTCGCTCGGGTCGCAGACCGACCAACATCCTGGATATGGGCTGCGGTGGCGGTTTACTCGCGAATTACCTCGCCAAAAACGGCTTCAAAGTAACGGGTGTGGATCTTTCAGCCCCAAGCCTCGAAATTGCCCGCAAACGCGACACCACCCACAGTGTTATCTATCTCAAAGCAGATGCGACGCGCATTCCCGTTCCGTCCCATACCTACAATGTCGTTTGTGCGATGGATTTTCTGGAGCACGTCAATGATCCGGAAGCCGTACTGAAGGAAGCAGCCCGAATTTTGAAACCCGGCGGCCTGTTTTTCTTTCACACTTTCAACCGGACTTTCCTTTCCTGGCTTCTTGCGGTCAAAGGCGTGCATTGGTTTGTCAAGAACACCCCCAAGAATCTGCACGTATTTGATCTTTTCATCAAGCCTGAGGAACTGACCGAAATGGGCAAGCGCTCCGGCCTGGAGCTGGTGGATCTTCGCGGTGCCCAGCCCCGGTTTAACCGGCATTTCTGGAAGATGCTGGTCACGCGCGAAGTGAACAGGGATTTTGAGTTCGTTTTCACCCCTTCCCTCAAACTGGGGTACCTGGGAATCATGAAAATATTAAGTCCGTCAATTATTAAACGGTAAATACGCGCGGCTTTTCCCGGTCGGTCATCATTACAGAGGCGAACTGAAAAATTCCAGGATTTCTCTCTTGCGACTAAGCGCATCTGCATACCCCAGCTTCAGCAGGCGCCGCGTGTAACTCTTGTCAAAAGCGAGATAGCTCAGAAAGTCCGAGCCTCGCTCCGGTGTTGCCCCCACTCCTCTGAGAAGATACTTCAGTGCCGCCGGGAATCGCTTGTAAAGACGGTACGCCAGCAGCCCCAGATCCTCGGACGGCTGAATCAGCAGAATGGGTACTTTCTGGAATATCCGTCTAGGACTGCTCGCGTCTTTTTGTCCTTGCAGCCTGGCCTCCGCAAGCTGATTCATTCGCTTCGCCCGGGAAACATCCGTTTCCAGCGCTTCCATGAATACTGAATCCAGGACCACCCCCGCAATATCCGCCAGCGTCGGCTCGGGTCGCTTTTTGAAGGTGAGCTCTTCGGCATCGAACCCGGAATTTTTGTGCCGAATGCCGATGGCGAGTATTCTTTCAGCACCCAGATGGATTGCCGGACTGAGCGGAGTCGAAAACCGGATACCGCCGTCTCCGAAATACGAGCCGTCGATAGACACTGCCGGAAATACAATCGGAATTGCACAGGAAGCCAGGACATGCTCTTTCATCAGACGCGTGTTCACCGTCTTGTAAAGAGAATGTTCGTACGATTCGGTCGCGGTCTTTCCATCAAAAAATGTGACTGTGGCTCCCGAATGGTAGTGCGTGGCTGAAACCGCTATGCCCCGGATACAACCCTTCCGCACATTGTTGGCGATATCCTCAAAGCTGATGATCTTCGGAATCAGCTCTTTCAGCGGCCCCGTATCAAGGAGTGCCGTAGGTGCTTTGCTCAAAGAGCCACTGGAGATCAGGCTTCCGAGCCAGCGCAGACCGATTCCGGTCAGGTTCCCGACATTGGTTCGGAAGATTTTTTCAGTGGTGACGGATTCCCAAAACTTCCAGAGTTCCGCCACCGCAGTTTCCATCCGGTCAATACGCGCAGCGAGAAACGCGCCATTGATTGCTCCCGCTGAGAATCCGGTGATCACCGAAAAGTAACACGGATGCGGTTCCGCTCTGGTCTTAAAAACGCGCAATATTCCCTGCAGCACGCCTGCCTGGTAAGCAGCTCGTGCGCCACCCCCTGAAAGGACAAGGCCGGTCACTGTTTCCATTGCAGACTCCGTCCAGGGACAGGGCTGCAAAAAGGAGACTTACAGCGCTTTCAGTTAACTCAACCCCACATCGAGCAGCATCATTAACGCAAAACCGATAATCGTCCCCATCGTTGCGAGATCCGTGTTCTTACCCCGCTGTGATTCTGGAATCACTTCTTCGACCACGACGAAAATCATTGCACCCGCGGCGAAAGCGAGCGCATACGGGAGAATGGGTTTTACAAGAAGCACCAGCCCCGCACCAAAGATTCCAGCGACAACCTCGATCAACCCCGTCATTTGTCCGTACCAGAAAGCCTTGAAACGACTGAAGCCCTCGCGCCGCAGCGGTGCCGCAACTGCCAGCCCTTCCGGAAAGTTCTGAATTCCGATCCCGAGAGCCAAGGCCATAGCCGCAGGCAAGTTGGACGGATCCGCTGCCAAGGCGCCAAACGCAACACCGACGGCCAGACCTTCCGGGATATTATGAAGTGTGATGGCAAGAATGAATAGAGTACTTCGCGGCCAAACCGTCCTTTTCCCTTCCGCTTCCTCCATGGAAAAACCAAGATGGAGATGCGGCAGAATGCGGTCAATCAGACGCAGACAAAATGCTCCAGTCAGAAAACCCGTGACTGCTGGAAACCAGACCGGCACGGACATTCCCTTGGACATTTCGATGGCAGGGGCAAGCAGAGACCAGAAACTCGCCGCGATCATCACTCCGGCGGCAAACCCAAGCATCCAATCCAAAGTCTTAAGATTGACCTTTTCGCCCGTTGCAAAAATCGAAGCCGCACCCAAACCCGTCATACCCCAGGTAAAAAGCGTCCCAATGAACGCAAGCACGACCGGATGAAGCCCCATCAACTGATGCATCAGCTGTTGAATCATCTTTTTATCTACGGATCAAAGACGAGGTCGCAGACGAATTCGCAAACGAATTCGAAGACGAGTACCGATTTTCGCCAGGTCTGTTAGCCGCCCTGCCACCGGGTCTGCCACCCGAGCGGGCATTAGGAGCCGGTCTGCCACGTCCGCTGCCACCTACTGGGCGCCAGCCTTGACGAGGTTTGTGGGCCTCATTCGAAAGGCCTTCGGGAGTTTTGAGAACCGTGATTTCCTGCCGGATCAGCCGTTCAATATCTCGCATGAAAGAGCGCTCCTGCGGAGAGCAGAATGAAATGGCAATTCCAGCGTTGCCGGCGCGAGCGGTACGCCCGATCCGGTGAACATAACTTTCCGGAATATTCGGAATGTCATGATTGAAGACATGCGAGATGTCATCAATATCAATTCCGCGAGCGGCGATATCCGTCGCTACCAGGACGCGGGTGGCTCCCGTTTTGATTCCGGCGAGAGCCTTCTCGCGGGCACTTTGTGATTTATTGCCATGAATCGCGGCAGCGCCGATGCCCACGGCCAGCAGGGCTTCGGCGACTCGATTCGCTTCGCGCTTGGTCCGGGTGAAAACAAGGGACCGCGTGACTTTGGGGTCTTTGAGAAGTTCGACCAAAAGAGAGGTCTTCTTGCCGGCATCCACGGGATAGATTGCCTGGGAGACTTTCTCGGCTGTAGAGGCCACAGGTGTGACTTCGATGCGCACCGGCTTTGTGAGAATCTGCGCCGAGAGCTTGCTGATTTCCGGCGGCATCGTTGCAGAGAAGAAAAGGGTCTGTCGCTGCTTGGGTATCCCGGTAATCACGCGACGCACGTCATGAATGAACCCCATGTCCAACATGCGATCGGCTTCATCGAGAACGAAAATTTCCAGACCATTGAACCGGATCAGTCGCTGATTCATCAGATCCAAGAGACGCCCTGGAGTTGCGACCACGATGTCCACTCCCCGGCGAAGGGCATTCACCTGCGCATTCTGACCAACACCACCAAAAATAACCGTGTTGCGAATACGAAGCTCACGGCCGTAATTCGTGAAGCTCTCGCCGATCTGGGTTGCCAGCTCGCGCGTGGGAGTAAGGACCAGAACGCGAATTCCAGGAACCGCAGGCGGTCCGACTGGGGTGCGCTTCTCGGTGAGAAGCTGCAGAATCGGAAGCGCAAAGGCTGCGGTCTTGCCGGTGCCGGTCTGGGCGCAGGCCAGCAGGTCCTGTCGGGAAAGCACGATGGGTATCGCCTGTTTCTGCACGGGCGTTGGCAGGGTGTAACCCTCCGCTTCCACCGCTTTGACGATAGGCTCAATGAGGTTGAGGTCTCTGAACTGGTTCATTTTGGTTGGGCTCATAAATTAATTTCCTTTTTGAAATCCCGGCATCGAAGGACCGAGCTTCTGTAACAAGTATTCTTCGTAATTTTTGTCGTGATCACTCACACCTTTGGAACCGACCTCGATCACCCGGCTGGCGATGGTCTGGATAAATTGCTGATCATGTGAAGAGAACAACACGGTCCCGGAAAAACGAATCAACCCGTCATTCACAGAAGTGATCGATTCAAGATCCAGATGATTGGTCGGGCCGTCGAGAATCAGCACATTCGCTTCAGTCAGCATCATCCTTGAAAGCATGCAGCGAACCCGCTCACCACCCGAAAGGACCTTTGTCTTCTTCGTCGCTTCGTCACCGGAGAAAAGCATTCGCCCCAGGAATCCCCGGACGAAATTTTCATTCTGATCCGGAGAGTACTGGCGGAGCCAGTCGATCAAAGTCAGATCCACTCCATCAAAGTATTTGGCATTTTCTTTTGGGAAGAAGGACCTGGAAGTCGTTACCCCCCAGGTGAAGCTGCCATTGTCGGCTGGTATCTCACCTATCAGGATCCGAAAGAGGGTCGTGACAGCAAGTTCGGTTTCACCGATGAAAACAACCTTATCTCCCTTGCGCAGCGTAAAGCTCACGCGATCCAGGACGCGAACTCCATCGATCGTTTTCGAAAGATTCTCAACGCGGAGGAGCTGATCACCGGCTTCGCGCTCGGCTTTGAAACCGACGAAAGGGTATTTGCGGGTCGAAGGCTGAATGTCTTCAAGGGTGAGTTTCTCAAGTTGCTTTTTGCGTGACGTGGCCTGGCGTGACTTGGAGGCGTTCGCGCTGAAACGGGCGATAAAAGCCTTGAGTTCTTCTGCTTTATCCTCGGTCCGCTTCTTTTTGTCCTGAGCCTGCTTGAGTGCCAACTGACTTGACTGGTACCAGAAATCGTAGTTACCGGTATAAAGCTGGATCCGTCCGAAGTCGATATCCGCCATGTGCGTGCATACCTGATTCAGGAAATGCCGGTCATGTGAAACGACGATGACAGTCTTGTCGAAAACGAGCAGGAACTCTTCCAGCCAGCGGATCGCAGCCACGTCCAGGTGATTGGTCGGTTCGTCGAGCAGCAGGATGTCGGGTTGCCCGAAGAGTGCCTGGGCAAGAAGAACTTTCAGCTTCTCGGTATCGCGCAGCTCGCGCATTTTCTTATCATGTAGCTCGGTACCGATTCCAAGCCCCGCCAGCAGAACGGCCGCATCGCTTTCGGCCTCCCAGCCACGCAGTTCCGCGAACAATCCTTCGAGCTCCCCTGCTCTGACGCCGTCGGCATCGGTGAAATCCGTTTTGAGGTAGAGGGCTTCTTTTTCTGCAATTAGTTTACTGAGACGCGGCTCTCCGAGAATGACGGTATTCAGTACCGCCACATCATCGAAGGTGAAATGGTCCTGCCGCAGGAACGAAATACGCTCGCCCGGGGTGACCGTCACGGTGCCTTTATTGGGGGAGATTTCGCCTGAGAGAATTTTAAGAAAAGTGGATTTCCCGGCACCGTTCGCACCGATCAGGCCATAGCAATTGCCTGGTACGAATTTGATGTTCACGTCGTCGAATAATTTCTGGGCGCCAAAGCCCAGGCTGATGCCGGCAGTACTGATCATTGTGAGTAAGTCCTTTTGAGGTAATTCCTTTGAAGGGCACCCTATACGCACTGCAGCATTATTGCTAGTGTATTGTGTCAACTCAAGCACTTGTAAAGACGGCACACCTAACCCTAATTATACGAGAATAGGTAGTGTATTCCGTTAGTTAAGAGTAACTTGAGACGTTTGGTCCCGATAAAAACAGTCGGCTGACTTGGACCGTAAGAACAGCCCTCAGTCCTGGACATTCGGCGATGCAATGCCGGTTTCGAAGTTTCGCAATCCAGTCGTTTACTTTTCTAAGCGATACCGGACAACCTGAATTTCGTCCGAGACAGCGCCGCTCGAATCCATTTTATAAAAAATCCGGTAAGCCTTTTTCTTGAGCACAATCGTCTGCGGATACACCATAACATCTTCATTGACTATGAGCAGAAGGGCATTCTGTCTGGCATTCAAGCTTATTTTCTGAACATCTCGGACGTTGATTCCTGTGTCAAAGGTGTAAGCAGGAATGCTTTTATTTCTGGGAGTAATTGTCAGTCCTATGAAGTTTCCGTTCATTGCGGGATCACCTTCGCCGTATTGATAGACTTTCAACCCGATGTTGCTGTCGCGATCGGCAATCGGGGTGACGGACTCCACGTTTACGAAGGTGGCGGGATCAGTTGTTCCTTTGACGTACGAGATCTGGCCGGGCTCTGCCATTGCCTGAGTCGCTAGAGTCGCATAAAAAAGAACGCAAAAGAAACGCTTCGAAAACGTCATAGAAAACTCCTTGGTAATTGAAAACCTGTACATAGACAGACGCAATGCGTCAACAACCATTTAAATGACTGAATTAGGGCTTTTTGAACACCTCAACGGGCAAGCATCTCCGCAATGCGTATTTTGCGTTCCGCAAAAATCTTCTTAAGATCGCTACTCACAAGGGGAGAAACAAAAGCTCGCAGCGGACCGCCCGGGGCTTTCCACCGGATACGATCTCTGACCAGCGTCCCGCCCCGGACCTCCTCAAAAACATGCTCATGCTCCCAGACTGAGTAAGGTCCTTTAAGCTGAACATCCTTGAATGACTTTTCCGGTACCCAATTGCGGATCTCGCTCACCCACTTCACCGGGAGCCCATGAACTTTGAGCTGATACTCAACCCGAGTGCTTTCCTGCAATTCAGAAGTGCTCATCGTACTCAGTTTCAAATGAAGCGAGGGAGGCATAACTCCCTCCAGATTTTTTTGTGAACAGAAGAAACGAAAAACTTCTCCAACAGGTTTCAAAAAAAACTGAGCCGCAGAAAACCGACGTACACCGGCTTCATCTGAGGAAGGAAAAAAATCCTCCAGAGCATCTTTCAAAGCCGGGTAACGGAAACTGAAACCGTGAGCTTCCAGCATTTTCGGAACGACTTTCTGACCTTCCAGAAGGACCTGGGACATTTCGCCAAAGGCGGCTTTCAAGGCGACAGAAGGAGCGGACAGGAAAGCCGGTACTCGGAGCTGCTTTGCAAGAAGATTTGTAAAAGCACTATTCTGCACCGGCTCGGGAGCCGTACCATTCACGGGCCCGCTGATTTCTTCATCCATCAAGGCCTTAAGATAAATCGAGACCAGGTCGTCGAGATGGATCCAACTCATCCACTGCTGCCCTGATCCGAGAATTCCACCCACGCGCGCATCAAAGGCGGGCAACATTTTCTCGAGGGCTCCGCCTGAAGGATGCAATACCACTCCTGTCCGGACGACCACGGTTCGGATTTGATCAAAAAGGGCAAGAGCTTCGGACTCCCAGGCCTGACAGACTTCTGCTAGAAAGCCTTTCCCGTTTGGGCCAGTTTCGTCCAATTCCTGCGAGCTGTTTCCATAATATCCAATTGCCGAGGCACTGATGAGCACCTTCGGTTTCTGAGGCATTTTAGCAAGAGACTTGACGAGATTACGAGTGCCGATCTGTCGTGATTCCAGAATTTTCTTTTTCTGTCCTGAAGTCCAGCGAGAAGCTGCGATCGGTTCGCCGGCCAGATGAATCACAGCGTCCACTCCTCGGAGCATTTCGGGCGGCGCCAGGCCCTTCATCGGATCCCAAGCGAAAGCCTCACAAGGCACTTCGAGTGAGCTGCCGAGCTTTCTGGGGTTTCGGGAAGAGACTACGAGATCATGCCCTTCGAGAAAAAGCTTCCGACTGAGAGACTGCCCGATCCAACCACCGGCTCCGGTTATCAGAATCTTCATAAGCAGGTTCTAACCCAAGTGACTGTACAAACTCAATGCAAGGATCTTTTGATGCGCATGACTGACGATCGGCGCGGGATAATTCACAGGACGCCGCTTACCCGGTTCATGAATGAAGCGGGGCCCCAGGCTTTGCAATTCAGGAACATATTTCTTGACGTAGCGTCCCTCCGGATCAAAACGCTCACCTTGCAATTTAGGATTGAAAACCCTGAAATACGGCTGAGGATCAGAACCGGTGGAGGCAGCCCATTGCCACCCTCCGTTATTAGATGCCAGATCGCCATCGATAAGGTTCTTCATGAAGTACTCCTCCCCTCTCCGCCAGGAGATCAGGAGATCTTTCGTCAGAAAAGACGCTACGATCATACGAACGCGATTATGCATCCAACCTTCCGCTTTGAGCTGCCGCATGCCTGCGTCCACAATCGGATAACCGGTGAGGCCTTCTGTCCAGGCCCTGAAAGCAGAATCATTTTTCCGCCATTTGAGCTTTTCGTATTTGGGATTAAAGGAGTGCCGCTCCACCTCAGGAAAATGAACAAGGATGTGATAATAAAATTCGCGCCAGACCAATTGCTTCAGGAAGCTGCAACGGTCACTCTTTTCCTGGAAACGACAGTTTTCGAGCTTCAGCTCTGCAATCACTTGTGCGATTGTGAGCGATCCGTTTTTGAGATCCATCGACAGCCGCGAGGTTCCATCACGGTCCGGGAAATCACGGCCTGTTGCGTAATCCTCCAGCGCCCGTTTCTTGAACAATGCCAGCCGCCGTTGAGCTGCACGACTGCCGGCGGGCGGGAGCGAAATCGTCAGCTGCGGTGCAATCCGGGATCGCCAGAATTCCAACTTGTCTGGCAACTTTTCTGCACCGAGCTTGCGACGGCCCAGGAGCTCCGACCACTTCAGTGAAAGACGCGGAGGTTTGCGGGAACTCTGGTTTCTAATCCTATCCTGCACTTCGTCCTTGCAGTAAAGCTCAAACCAGCTGCGCGCGAAAGGTGTGTAGATCCGGTAGAACGGATCTTTGCCTGATTTTTTTTCCAACTCGTGGGGCTCAATTAAAAGATGATCCCTTTCGGTATGGACCTGAATTCCGAAACGGGACTCGCACAAGCTCTTGACGCGTAAATCCCGATCGAGAGCAAAAGGCTCATAGTCGCGATTCCACGAAATACTTTCGGGAAGACTTCCGTGCTCCTTTAAAACAGACAGCACCCGCGTAAACCCCCGTTCGGGGCCGTCATCAATGACCAGCAGCTCTCCCCCTGTCGCCTGAAATTCCAGACGAAGAGCTTTGAGCGCCTCGAGAAAAAATCCAAATCGATTCACCGAAAAATCGGGGCGAGCAAGAATCACCGGGTCAATACAGAAGATGCCCAGCACCCGGCCTTGGTATTTATGAGCACTCCACTGGAGTGCGGAGTTGCCTGCCAAGCGCAGATCCCGTCTGAACCAATGGATATTGAAATTCTCCATGCTGATGACCTTAGCACATTTTTCCGTAGGCGTTGCTGCGTCATTGCTTCGAGGAATTGAGGCATGTGGCATGTGGCGGATGCCGGCCGCAGGATTTTTTCAACCCCTGCATACTTTGCCGCGATGAATTATCCTGCGAATGTATTGCTTCCAGTTTTGGACTCCATAATTGACCTTGCTCATTTACGTAACTTCACATATATGCCTAATTAAACCATTGCCCCAATATTTGAGGAGGGTTGACTATGTCAAAAAGACTGCAAAATCAGCTTTTTTTTCCGGGGTATAATTCCAAGACGAAATTACAGGCTCATGGCGGGGAACACACCAGGAACCGGCGCAAAGCTCGGCGTCCTTTTGATCCGAAACAGGCCCTACACGTTGTACTAAGATCCTCTAAAGCGCGTGGGCAATTTTCCATGCTGAGTCCAAGTCACTGCAATCACATTCACAATCTCATGGACCGGTTGAAAACGCGCTGGGACGTCTCAATTTATCGATACGCAAACGTCGGAAATCACTTACACCTGCTCATCCGCGCCAAGTCTCGTTCAGATTGGCAGGGATTTATTCGGGAGCTATCTGGAGGCATTGCGATGATTGTCACCGGTGCAAGAAAGGGCTACGGTCTTCCCCGCTCTCAAGGCCAGGATGTGCCCGCGAGCGCAAAACGTGGCTTCTGGGATCATCTCGTGTTCACCCGCATCGTGGCCTTCGGTAAGGACTTTAAGCGTGTTGCTGAGTACGTCCTGACTAACCTCTGGGAAGCGTCCGGCGTTCCAGTACGAAAATTTCTAAGTGGTGGTTATCACATTCTTGAGATCAGCGAGGACGGTGCGGTCTTTGCCACATAGTGTACCCTGGTGCTGCCCCCGTTCCTGGGAACGACTACGCAACAACGCCATTCTACGTCCATAACTATCAATAATCATAGGTTTATTAATACTTGACGTAACGAGTCAAGATAACGTAACCTTTAAAGTAAGCGGGGGACTTTCATATGGGGAAATTCAACACGTCTTTGCCTATTGTGCTTTCGGGAATGCTTTTCATTTCCTTGGTCGGATGCGAGCAGCGTTACGACCTAGCGCCCCTTCCACAGAAGTCGGGAAAAATAACTGAGGCCGACGTCAAGGACGTCGCACCTGGAATTCAGGCTGCGGGTGATCCGGCCGAAAATGCGATTCCAACCACATTGCCAGGCGATGTGATTCCACAACCGACTTCAACTGTGATTCCACAACCGACTTCAACTGTGATTCCACAACCGACTTCAACTGTGATTCCACAACCGACTTCAACTGTGATTCCACAACCGACTTCAACTGTGATTCCACAACCGACCTCAACCGTGATTCCACAACCGACTTCAACTGTGATTCCACAACCGACTTCAACTGTGATTCCACAACCGACTTCAACTGTGATTCCACAACCGACTTCAACCGTGATTCCTCTTCCGACTTCAAGCGTGCTGCCGGATATTGCAATCATTCCGTCAGTAACACCCACTCCTACTCCTACCGTATTCCCCTATGTAATTCCCGATACCGGAAGCGTGGACAATATCGGATGCATGCCGTCTCCTGCGGCAATCGTCGCCTTCTCCAACGCAAGCGTGGTGATGCAGGGAAATTCTGATCTGCACGGCAGCATCGTCATCTTCGAAAAAACCCGTTTAACCGTCGGTGGGAATGCACAAGTGAATGGTCCGGTGTATTACGACCCGGCCTCATCGATTGTTGTGGGCGTACCCTCCAGTCAACTCTTCCAAGTTGATAATACGATCGAAAGGGAAATCCTGAATTACATAAATGGTTTGAGTTTACTCAAACCGACTCAGGAAATCTCGGGCATCACGGGAAGCAAAACCATCATGGGAAATGGAAAGCTCAACGTGATCTCAATTCCCGGCGATCTACACCTGAGCGCCACACAACAACTCGTTCTGGATGGCACAGCCTCTGATGTTTTTGTCATCAATATTTCCGGAGAAATTCGCGTCACAGGCCACGCCTCGATCGCTTTGGCAAACGGCGTGCAAGCCAAGAACGTGGTCTTTAACGCGATCGGTGCTGGCAAAGCCATCCAACTGGCTGGCGGTGGTAAAATCTCCGGCACCTTCGTTGGTCTTCTGCGGGGTGCCTCAATTGGTGGAAGCGGCGTTCTGAATGGTTCAATCTATTCCAGTAATTCAATTTCGATTAAGGGATCAGGTCAGGCCTGGAACCCCGTGGTATTCTGCAGTTCAAAATAAGCGCTCAATTCCAATTGCATTGGCCAAGGACTGCCATGTAAAAGAAGAACGTGCATCACAGGAACTCGAAAATTCGAGCATTCGCCGGATATTGCCGCTGCCGCACGAGGCGGGTTTGAAATGAAATCAATCTTTGTCCGTATTTGCCTGGGTGTTTTGGCAGGAGCACTGGGCACAGGCTTACAGTGGTCACTTTGGCATTGGATCGGGCCCAACCAATTTATTCTTCTTTATCCGACAGTCATCCTTTCCGCACTTTACGGAGGTCTTCCCGCTGGCCTGGCAACAACAGTTACTTGTGCCGTGACATCCATTTTTCTTTTCTTCGCACCTGCCTACAATTTTAAACTTTCAACTCCGGCCGAAGCGCTTGTCATTCTGATCTTTGTGATGATCGGAGTTGCGATCACGTCATTGATCACGATTCTGCAGAAAAGGACGTTCCAGCTTCAACGCGAAAAACTCCAAAGAAGAGATGAAGCACTCCGCGCACTCCTGCTTCAGAACATGCTGCATGGATTTGCGCTCTGTGAAATGATATTTGACCGCAAAGGCCGCCCGCAGGATCTCGTTTTCCGGGATACCAATTCCGCATTTGAGCGCTTAACCGGCGTGAAGAATGCAAAAGGAAAGCAACTGACCGAAATTGCACCTCGAATCAAAGAGACCAACCCCACACTAATGGAAACTTTTGCCCGCGTTTCAACAGGTGGCACCCCTGAGATTTTCGAAACAGAAATTCCTGATCTGCGGCGCTGGTTTTCATTTTCGATTTACAGTCCCATGCCGGGGCATGTGGCCATGATTTTCGACAATATCACCGATCGCAAAGTTGCAGAGACCCGAATCAACGAAAGTCATGCTCTTTTAACCGTGATCTTCGAGAATTCCTTCCAACTGGCCGGCCTGCTGGAGCCCAACGGTACTGTAGTCCGGATCAACCGGCAAGCCCGGGAATTCATCGTTCAAAAGCAATCAGATTTCCTTGGAAAACCGTTTTGGAAAACTCCTTGGTGGGCCCATTCCACCGAATTGCAGGAGCGACTGCGCAAGAGCATTCAGACCGCAGCCAACGGACAGCTCGACCGTTTTGAAGCAACTCATATCGATCGCAACGGAGCCATTGCTTACATCGACTTCACAATTCAACCCGTTCGCAATAATAAGGGAGAAATCATCTATCTCATCCCCGAAGGACGCGACATCACCGATCGCAAGCGCACTGAAATGGCCCTACTGGAAAGTGAACAGCGCCTGCGGACCATTATCGAGAGTGAACCAGAATGCGTGAAGGTGCTGGATCAAACCGGAAAAATTCTTGAAATGAATAAAGCGGGACTCGCCATGTTGGAGGTGGATTCCTTGGGCGAAGCCCAGAAATACTCACTTTTTGACTTCGTAAAACCACAATATCGGCAAAATTTCGCAGCCTTGAATGAAAACGTCCTGAATGGCCAGAGTGGCAAGCTCGAGTATGAAATCACCGGACGAAAAGGCACCCGAAGATGGCTCGAAACAAATGCTGGACCACTCAGGGATGAAAAGGGCCAAGTCCACGCCCTTCTTGCGATCACCCGGGACATCAGTGATCGCAAAAACGCGGAACAGAATGAAGAAAGAAGACATGAACTCGAACGGAAGATTGCGGTCATAGCAGAAACGGCGCCCGGGGCACTCACTTCATTTTGTTTACGACCTGATGGAACCATCACTCTGCCGTATGTGAGCCCCACCTGGGAGAGCTTCTTTCAGCTCACCCAGGCCGAGGTACTCGAGCATGGTGAGCTGGTTTTCGAACGCGTCCACCCGGACGACCGGGAACGTGTAAAAAAATCCATAGATATATCCGCAAAAACAATGTCGCCATGGCGTGAGGAATTTCGCATTTTGAATTCTAAAAGGGGTGAGATCTGGGTTGAAGGGCACTCTTCCCCGTTCCGAGAATCCGATGGCGCAATCATCTGGCACGGCTTTATTACTGAAATCACCGAGCGCAAACATTCAGCTCAGGCATTATTAGAGGCCAAGACCAATGCAGAGGCCACGGCCAGAGCACAGGCAAACTTCCTTGACATTGCAGCCCATGAATTGCGCACCCCGATCACCTCGCTTTCCTTGCTTCTTCAACTGGCCAACAAACAATTTGAAAGGGGGATCCCACCTGACTCCTCCATTCTCAAGAAACTCAAAGCTCCCGCAGACCGACTCGCCGCTCTGGTGGCCGATCTTCTGGACCTTTCGCGTCTGGAAAAGGGAATTCTGGTCCTGCGCCGTGTTCCCACCGATATTCCAAAACTGATTGATGAATCAGTTGCTGAGTTTCAGGTTCAGGCACCCAGTCGTCAGTTTATTTTCGAAAAACCAGAGCAGCCCGTCAAAATGACAGTCGACCCGATCCGCATCAACCAGGTCCTGTCCAATCTTCTGGATAATGCGGTGAAATACACCCCGACAAAAACCACGATCCGGATCAAACTCTATATTCTTCCTTCTGCGCTCCGGGTTTCCGTCATCGATCAGGGTCCTGGTATTTCTCGAAAAAACCAGGAATCAATTTTCTCGGCCTTTTCGCGCGGCACCTCCAACGAAACCGTCCGCACCAGTGGCCTGGGCCTGGGGCTCTCCGTCTCCAGACGTATCATTGAGCTTCACGGTGGAACTATCAACGTGACCAGCGAAGAAGGTAAAGGAAGTACGTTCTATTTCGAGTTACCCATTCCCCCGGAGTCAAGCCATGAGTGACACACATCCGAAAACGATCCTGGTTATCGAGGATGACGAAGATATTCTTTTTGCAGTTTCTACTTTTCTGGAACTCGAGGGTTATCTTGTGCGCACTGCTACAGATGGCGCAAGTGCTCTGGAGCGCCTAAAAAGGGAAGGAATGCCTGATCTGATTCTTTTGGACATGATCATGCCCGTCATGAACGGCTGGCAATTTGCGGCTGAATTTCACGAGAATTACAGGACTCCGGTACCGATTGTGGTCATGACAGCAGCGGCCAATGCCGAACAGCGCGCAAAGGATATAGGTGCAGCGGGCTGGATTTCAAAACCTTTCAAAATTGAGGAGCTTCTTACACGTATCCAGGCTTACGAACCCAGGCGGTAAGGCCCCGGATTTTCTGCCGCCTGGTCCCTTGCGCATTCAGCGCGTTATTCACTAGATTCCGGCGCTATGAGAACTATACTTCCGGATACCCGGTTTCACCTGCTCTTCCTCGCGGGAACTTTGGTTTTGAGCGCAACCACAGCACTCGCTGAACAATATGATTTCCTGGAACAGTTCGAAGATCGCTCCAGTGCATGGAGCCGAGAAATCACAACAGCGCCCGTTGAAAGGGTTAAGCCGCTCGCTGGGGATCTTCAACCGTTTTATGAGGACTTTGCCCGTGATGGAGAAGTGACCCTGTACATCGGCTATGGTTACGAAGCCTGGTCCCCAAATCGCGCAACATCCCTATACAATATGATGCTCTCTCTCGCCTCGGCTTATGGCCTCCGCACCGGCAACTGGCAACTCAAGGACCAGAAGATCCGCTTCACCGACCTGAATCGGAATATTAAATACCGGATCACCGTCGGCGGTGACCGGGAGAGCTTCATTAATGCCTTTGCCAACCACGAAGTCGTTCTTTACAACGGACACTCGAGATACGGCCGCGGGCCCGCCTTCGGGAGCTTCACCAATTATTTCAGAATGGGCAACGTTTACAAAAAAATCGAAGTTGACACGCGAAATCCGTATTTCCTTCAGGAACCCATGCTGCTGACGGACCGCTACCCCCCGCTGAACGTGATTCTGGGCGGCTGGAATTACCAATATCAATACCGGGGGCAGAAATCATTTTCTTCGAATTTGCCGGCGGATGCCTACACGAAGAACATTCCAGGCATGGACACGGATTTGCGCCGGACGACCTTTTCCCCCGGACGACAGATCATTTATCTCTATTCCTGTAAGAACATCGAATACTGGAAAACCCCGCTGCGCACCCTGCTCCCCGATCCAACCCAGAAATTCATCTTTGGCACGGACGAAGATGGCTATGCAGGCACAAAACCCGATGCGGTCATGGTCATGTCAATTGTACGAAGGCTGATCCACAGCGACCAGATTGTCCGGAACCTGAACGCCACCGGCGACTGTGCGAACTGCTTTACGAGCTATTGATGATCAGGTAGCCCGGAGAAAGCTCTTGATCTTGTGAGCGGGACTGCTTTGTTTCGCGCGGCGATAAGCAAAGTAACCCACGCCTGCCGCCGCTCCCCCCAAAAGCACGGGAAGCAACACGGCTCGGGAACTGACAAAGGCGACGAAAGCCGGCAGATCCGCACGCAGCCGTGAATAAACCTGCCCAGCGACGGTCGTGTCAGGCATTTCTGCTCCCTCCGTGTGCTTGATATTCTGGTTTTCCAGATTCTCGTTTTCCATGGGATCAGCCATAGGATCTCCCTTCCGCTTTGAGCGTTTATGGAGAAGTATCCGGTGCAACTGACTCGCCACTCGGAGCAGCCGGGAGAGCTTCCACTTCATCGAGAATGTATCTGATCCAGGTATGGGTGAAGGCCGTCCGAGTTCTCCTCAAGGCGCCCGAATGCGGAAACGACATGACGAAATCCGTATGATCAATATCGTGAACGACTCCGAGATCCGTCCCCAACTCCGGGAGAAGCTGGTCCTGACTTAGAAGAACTCCGTCATTTTCGCCGTAATTTTTTGTCAGGTACAAATTAGTACCGACCATATAAAATATGGATTGCCAGGGATTTTCTACCGAGCGGATGAAGAACAGCCTGCCGTTGATCACAGCCCGTTCTTCTGCACTTGCTTCAGCGATGGCGCCTCCGATTACTTTTCGCGCGTTTTCCGTCCCTAGATTCAGCAGACCTGGCATCCGCGTGGAGACAAACGTCGACCAATATTTCCAGTTCCCCTTCCCGTTGATCACATCTGCGATGTAGGACCCGTTCAAGGCTCCTTGAAGGGCGTACACCTTTTCAACAACCCCATCGCGCAGAAGATCCGGGTGCCGGAGCAAAGCCAAAACGGTTTCAGCAGCGCCCTTACTATGAGCGAGGATGACCAGCGGTTTTCCGGACACGAAATGGAGCCACAGGAATTGCTTGTACAGAGCTTCTGAATTGTCGGAGATCGATATAAATGATTTTGGGAAAATGACTGTTGAGTCCTGAACCCCATACTGTTTCTTCAGCACACGCCGTGAATCATTGAAATTGCTTCGAGCCACTTCGTTCAGAACACCGGCCACGAAAACAATTTTTTTTGTCCTTAATTCGATTCCCCGCGAAACTAAATCGGCGACGGGCGGGTTACCGGCAGCCATCTGGGCCCGGAAAGCTTCTTCAAAAGAATCAGCTCGCAGACTGGCGAACATGCCCAGATCGAAAAAGACCAGAATCGCAAGCAGCACGATTTTACTGCGGAATTGATCTTTCAAACCTGCCATGAGCATCCTTTCAGCCGTCTACGTCTAAAGGCTGTATGGATATATCGTATTCTTGACTAATTTGCTATATTTTTAAATACTTTAATTACGGGTAGTTATATTAAAAGATTTTAAAGTAGCCAGAAAAATAATGCCGAAATCACGGTGGGTATCAGCGCATTCACGAAAAGAAGAAGAGGACTGATCCCTTCTTCGCCGAAGGCGGGATTCAGAATTCCGTAACCCGCAGGATTCGGAGCATTGGCAATCACAGTCAATCCGCCCCCGACAACACTGCCCGCCACCAAAGCGTATTTGGAGAAATCACCCAGCGAAGGTACCTGCGAACCCAGATAAGTCAAAGCAGCATTATCAGTGATTGCGGTGAGCGAAATCGCCCCCAGATAAAGAGGCAGTGCCTGAAGGCGAGTCAATACAGGCTCCAGCCACCAGCGCTGTGGCCCGCCCAACACCACAAGACCCGCCAGGAAGAAGCCGACGAGCAGGCCTTCGCGGAGCTTTACTTCCATCTGATACTCGCGGGTCACACTCACCATTCCCAGAAAGAAAAGAAAAATTCCGATGAAAACTGAAACGTGATGGGAGCTCATCACGACCAAAGCCAGGGCGGCGAGGTGAATCCCGCTCAGCCAAAGCGGGATCGGTGTCTCATCGCGATGCGCGGGCTGCCAGGCCAGCACTTTGAATTCATTCCGGAAGCGATAGGCGATCAGACTCGTGGAAACGAGAATTGCGAGCATTGCTTTCCAGCCGAAATTCGTGAACATGAAGCCGATATCCCAACCCCACTTGGGAGCGACCATCAGAACAGGAGGTGCCGCATAGGGCGTCAAGGTGCCACCAATCGAGATATTGACAAAAAGCAGCCCGAGAGTCGCATATTTCAGCGGAGTGGAGATATTCTTCCTGTAAAACCGGTCCAGCAGAACCAATGCGGTCACGGTCATTGCGGCCGGTTCCGTAATGAAGCTCCCCAGAATGGGGCCGATCGTGAGAGCCGTAACAAAAAAGGCAAGAGACCGCCTGAACGGCAGAAGCTTTGAAATATTTTCAATCAGCCAGCCTGCGAATTCGAGTATCGGCCTGGTTGAACAGATCGTCATGATCACGAAGACGAATGCAGGTTCAACAAAATTTCGGCCCTCAAGGTAAGCAGTGACCGCCCCAAACCCCTGAGTCGCTCCGAGAAAGAGCATGAAAATCGCCGCCCAGACGCCAAAAACCACTTCGACTTCCCCCAGAAGGTGAAAAAAGTTTTCTCCCACCGAGCCCTCAGGATATTTCGAGGCGAGATGATGAAACTGTTTGACCGCAAACGTATGGGCGATGGCCAGGCCAAAGCAAATCGTGGCAACTACTTCGAACGAGAAGAGCTTTTCCATATGGGTCCAAGTCTAAACTGAGCCGGGTTTATCAGCAACTAACGAAATGCTCTAATGTAGATCTGATCCGTTTCCAGAATTTCAGCGCCCAATTTCAGGGAAAGCTGCGCTTTGCACCCGCCCCATGCCATCATTTCCAACTCCGGAAGGGCAAACCCAAATGTCACCGGGTTTTGCGAATACATTTTGAGATCGGGCAATTTCTCACTGGTCACCAGTTCATACCGGCCGCTGCTGCGGGACCAAGCCGAAAGCTCCAGGACCAATTGGCTGCGCAGGTAAAACTCGGGAATTGAGACCAGCACATCAGCCCTACCCTTTCCGTCCAGCGCATCTGCGATCAGGGTGGCGCCCTCAATTGAAGGCTGCGGCTGCTTCACGTGGAGTGCTCTGGCAAGTGCGGAAGCAAGCGTGGCGCTTTCTCCAGTACAACCCTTCTGTGTGCAATGCCTCTCGATCGAGCAACCACGAGCACCGTCGAAAAGATAATCGGTGTCTCCACGCACGAGCACACCTTCGATTTCCAGAGTTCTCACATTGATCACCGGACTTCCAGAATTCCCGGCAAAGGTGTCGGCGTCGAGAATAAAATGACCGGCTTTCACATCGCGCACATTTGCCTGATCCGTAAGCTTGAACGGAAGTCCGGAAGGATATCCGAGAACGGCAAGCTCAGCCTTTCTATCCAGCGGTCCTGAAGCATGAACGCGGATCGGAGCGCGGTCCCTCACCACGCGGTCCAGGCGGAGAAGCGCGTAATCCACTCCGTCAACGTAATATTTTCTGGCTTCGAGTTTCCTGCAAAAGTAGAGATCCCGATCGGCGATAGAACCCGCCGAGTCACCCGGTTTCTCGAGCCGATAATCAAAGCCGATCGCAACCTGGGAACAATCGCTCTGGGAGTTGACGCAATGACCTGCCGTCAGGACAAGATCAGGCCCAACCAGTGCTCCACTGCAGAAGGAAGCCACTTGCTGGGTGACGAACGGTTCTCCGGCGCATAATCTTTTGACCTGCCCATAGTTCCGGGAGGGAAAAACAACGCGATCCCCCTGAAATTTGAGATTCGACTTCCGGAACAGCGCGGGCGTAGAATCCGCAAGCCTCTTGAGATCCGGATCACGGATATCGTAGTAATCTTTTCGATTATCGGGCCCGTAAATCACATGAGGAAGGACTGGGCCGGTTTGGCTCGCCAAAGACGTCAGACAGAAAAACATCAGGAGTACCGAAATTTGCAGGAGTCGCTGAATTAACTTAGAAGTAATTATCATACGGGCCCCATTATCTGCTCATTTTCAGGTAAAAAAAAGAGGTCGATCTGAATTTTCCGCCCGAATTTCCGAAGCACCTGCACTAGATTTTATGGCACGAAAGCTGAATCAAGCCCCGGAATGGGGCGCGTCTTGAAGTGGTTGATCCGGCACCACTGGAGCCTGTCATTCCTCTTTGCCATTCTGACGATCATTGCATTTTACTTTACGGTCCTTCTTTACAAGAATCTCAGGACTGGAATCGAAGAACTTCTGCCCAAAACCGCACGCAGTGTCGTGGATCTGGACAAAGTCACCCAAAGACTGGAATCCAGCAGCAATCTCGCAATTTTGATTACGTCCGAACACGTCATGGCAAGCAAACGCTTCGTGATGGATTTGGCGCAGAAGCTCCACGAACTTAAAAATGAAGGCTCGATTTCCCGCGTGGAATACCGGATCGACCGGGAACTCGAATTTTTCAATAGACGCCGCGCCCTGTTTGTTGATCTTGAGGATCTGAAGCAAGTCCGGAATTACATCCAGGACCGGGTGGCTTATGAAGAGGCTCTTCGAAACCCCCTCACGATCTTTGAAGAGGTGGAGATTCCAGAACCCCGTCTGGACATCGGAGGAATTGAGGGAAAATATTCAGCCCAGGCATCGATGTTTACCCGCTTTCCAGACGGGTTCTATGCAAGCCCCGACCAGAAAATGAGAGTCCTGCTGGTGCACATCGCCGGTAGAGCTTCCGGTATTTCCAACGCCCTGAAACTGCGCGCCTCCATAGACGAGGTGATTCTGCGACTCAATCCGACTTTGTACGCGCCGGACCTCAAGATTCACTTTACCGGGGACGCCCAGAATCTGATCGAAGAAAACAATTCTCTGCTTCACGATCTCCAGCTCTCGGCGGTTCTGGTTCCGGTTCTGGTTCTGCTCGCGATGATCATTTACTTCCGGGACTGGTTGACGACTCTCGCACTGGTTTTAAGCCTGGTGATGGGGACTGCCGTAGCTCTGGGCCTCTCGTATTTCCTGATCGGCTACTTGAATGCGAATTCCGCTTTCCTGGGTTCGATCGTTATTGGAAACGGCATCAACTTCGGAATCATGGTTCTGGCGCGTTACCTGGAGGAACGCCGACGCCAGATTCCCCACGACACTGCGATCACCACGGCTTGCACAAAAACCTGGCTTGCCACTCTGATTGCCTCCCTCGCGGCGGGGCTCGCCTATGCCTCGCTGATCGCCACCCAGTTCCGGGGTTTTCGTCAGTTCGGAACCATAGGACTGATCGGAATGATATGCTGCTGGATCAGTGCCTATACGGTTTTACCCGTTTTACTCACGCTTGCCGAACGTTTCCGCCCATTCGCGCAGCACAAGGTCCGCAACTCGTCCGAAACATTCTCCAAAACCAACGCGTGGGTCGTGAGCCGGTATTCCGTACTGCTACTCAGCTTCTCAAGCCTCCTTGTTGTGGGCGCGGTATTGAGTGTCACGCAGTTTCAAGACAATCTTTTCGAGACCGACACAACCCAACTCCGGGACAAAACGAGCCTTGAATCCGGATCAGGTTATTATTCACGATATCTGGACGAAATCTTCCAAAGATACATTTCTCCCGTGGTGATCCTCCCAAGCTCCATCCGGAATGCGGAAGCCATCAGCCGCAAGCTGAAAGCTGAACAGAAGAAGGACGGTCCGAACGGTGATTTTGCCGGCATCTACTCGCTGGGTGATCTGGTGCCGCGGCAGCAACGGGCTAAAATTCAGGTTCTGAGAGAAATCAGAAGCGCGCTCATTCCGGCCCTGCAGGCGCAGCTCAATCCACGGGATCGCCGTCTGGCCCGGAGCTTTCTCCAGAAGGAGAATTTCACGCCGTTTACTGCGGCCGACTTGCCCGAATCCATCCGTGCGCGATTTCGGGAAATCAATGGTACGACGGGCAAGCTTGTGCTGGTAGAGCCCAGAGTTGAACGCGAAATCAGCCGCAGCGGTGCGTATCAGACCCGATTTATTTCCAAGGTGCGGCAGATCACTGACTCCGTGGAGCCAGGAGCTCCGGTAGTAGGTCAGCTTCCGCTCACTGTGGACATGCAACAGTCCATCCGCAGGGACGGTCCTCGCGCAACCCTCGTGGCCGCCGGGGCCGTAACCATTCTGGTTCTTATTCTATTCCGGGACGTGCGGACGTCTGGTTTTGTCCTGCTCTCTCTGCTTCTGGGAATGAGCTGGCTTGCCGGTTCTCTTTTCCAATGGGTGATTAAAATCAATTTCTTAAACTTCATTGCCATTCCCATCACCTTTGGTATTGGCGTGGACTATGCGATCAACACGCTTCAGCGTTATCGTCTGGAAGGCCCCGGCAGCATCATGAAAGCTTTGCGGACCACCGGAGGGGCCGTCGCCCTGGAGAGTTTAACCACGATCATTGGATACGGCTCACTTCTGATCGCGGGAAACCAGGGCTTTGTGAGCTTTGGAAAAATAGCGATCATCGGCGAGATCACCTGCCTTTTTGCCGCATTGCTCACGGTCCCCGCCCTGATCTACCTTCTGGACCTGCATCGCAGACAAACTGTGCAGAAACTTCCAATTCAGGAACAGGAACGCAGAAAGGCCGCCTGAAGCTGTCAATCCTTGCGCACCAGTTTGCAGGTCCCTTCCATCACCACTGCTCCAATGGCCTGCCGATAACTTTCATGGATTGCATTCCCTTCAAGCCTCAACTGATAATCCTTCTGTTCTTCCCTGTTCTTTCGTTCCAGCAGGCATAAAACGCGATCAAAGTATCGTTTATTACCGCTCACGGTGAAGATGCCGGCCTCGAGACGGTACTCATATTTCTCTTTGACGCAGGTGTGGTCTGCCCGTTTTTTATCAGTAATCACGGATTCAGTGAAATCCTTGATCACGAAGCCCTCCCCCCCATCGACTCGCAAGATGAAAGGCGCCTCCGCTGCATTTGGTTCATCAACTGAGATCACTATAGGGGTATGGCCGGGATGCAAAAGACTACCGTTCGCATCACAGCTCTGCACTTCGTACTTGCCTTCATACTGCGCCAGCGCTTCGCGCAGTGCACTGCTGGCGGAAGCATCCGGTGCGATGAATGTGGCCGCAATTGCCGCGACAATGCCAATTTTTCGTAGTCTCATAAGTTCTCCTTGATGAGACATTCTTATTCCGTTCGAAAAAAAATAGGTAGGCGCGCCGGTCCATGCTCATGACCCGGGACTGCTCTCCATTTTTCGATCAGACTTTCTTTAATACTTCCTCGAGGGCGGCGAGCAGATCCTGAGGATCCTCAACGCCAATCGAAAGTCTCACAAGACCATCGGAGATCCCGCTTTTTTCACGTTTTTCCTTCGGTACGGAAGCGTGAGTCATCGACGCCGGATGCTGAATCAGGGAATCCACACTGCCGAGCGACACGGCTAAAGTGAAGAGATGGATGTTGTCCATCATCTTCTTACCGGAATCCAGCCCACCCTTGAGTTCGCAGGAAATCATTCCACCGAAGTCCTTCATCTGCTTTTTGGCAAGCTGATGATAGGGGCTACTTTCCAGGCCCGGGTAATAGACTTTCGCGACTTTGGAATGGTTCTCAAGAAAGCGGGCGACCTGCATGGCGTTGGAACAGTGCTTATCCATTCGCATCGGAAGAGTTTTGAGACCGAGATTCACCAACCAGGTGTCGAACGGACTGGGATTGGCCCCGACGTCTTTCAGGACGGTGTAAATGGAATCTTTGATCGCGTCGTTGGCCGTCGTCGCAAGTCCTCCCACGACGGTTCCGTGACCGCAGATGTATTTAGTCGTCGAGTGCACGACCACATCAGCACCGAACTCCAGCGGGCGCTGGAGATAAGGAGTGGCGAAGGTATTGTCCACGACGAGCGCGATTTTCGGATTGATGGCTTTAATCAGCCTGGAGATGGACGCAATGTCCGAAACAGCAAGCAAAGGGTTGGTGGGTGTTTCGACGAAGAGCGCACGCGCTTTGGGATATTGATGAAGTGCTGCTTCAACCGCTTTCAGATCCGTTGTATCCACGCCCACAGAATGAATTCCAAAACGATTCAATACATTGTTGGCCAGATGTTCGGTCGCGGCATACAGGACGTTTCCGAAAATGATCGTGTCACCCTGGCTCGCGAGTGCCATCAATACGGTCGAAATCGCTCCCATTCCGGAGGAGAAAGCCTGGGTCGACACACAGATTTCCGGGTTCCGCTTTTTAATTTCCGCGCCTTCGAGCGAATTCACCTTGGCTTCGAGCAACTTCACCGTGGGATTGCCCATGCGGGTGTAGGAATATCCGGCCTTGTTCCGGCCGGCAAAAACGTCTGCACCTTCCTGCACATCTTTGAAAACAAAGGTGGAGGTCTGGTAAATCGCCCCGGTATGTGTTGCCGACTGGGGTTGTCCGACATGCTCACCGGCATGCAAGCAGCGCGTGGCAAAGCCGCAGTTCAAATAAAATTTTTCGACAAAATCCGACCCTCTAGAATCTTCCATTTCGCCTCCCGGGCAGAAAAACCATCTATTTAAGTATGCTTACACTCATAAGCGGGGAGACCGATTCTTGTCAATGGAATCAAGAGCGCCTTGAAAGTGTATTACAGATTGAATTACCAGTACTTAGCCGCAGCCCCCAGCAATGAACTTCTTGGTCTGAAGCTTGATCTTGGGCTGGTACTTGGCGGCAGATTCAAATCCGTGAATTCTGAGCATGGGATTTGAGACCGGATGAGAACCTCCGAGAGCCTTGGTAAATGCAAAATGTAACTTCTCATCTTCATTGCTGCCATTGCCACGGACAAGAGCTGAATCAAGCATGAGGGAATGACTGAAGGTATCTAGCCATCCATTGATTCCGCCTTCAAGAAGGTAAAGGTTCAAAACACCTTGGGCGCGCAAGAGCTTCCAGGCCTCTGTGGCCAACTGTTCACCATTTGAAACCAGCACGAGCACCGTGTTTTTTGGGACGCGCTTGAGTGTCTCCACGTACTGAGAATCCACCAGATCGGCCAGAGCTACGGAACGGGCGCCTTCGATATGAAACAGATTGAAATCACTTTCAGTTCGAACATCCAGAATCCGCGTATAGAGTGTGCCATCATTCATCGTATTGAGGAGCTCAGCCGGGTGGATTTGAACGTCACGGTCGAGGAGTCGTTTTCCTTCCACCGCGCTCATCTGAACCCATTTGCGCTCGGGTGTGGGCTGGCCGATCACCAGAATCAGCAATGCCGTTCCCAGCAGTGCGGCGGAGCCCAGGAGCTTCCAACGATTTTGAGGAAGGAACTGAATCCTTTTGAGCGGGATCTTGTCTCCAAAGACCCGCTCCAGAATTTCCGCACCATAGAACATCGCAACTGCCAGCAGAATTACCAGAACAACAGCTATGCCAATGCTCACGCCCATCCAATCGGATAATAGAAAACGATCCATGAACGCACTATTGTAAAATTCGTCAAATAAACTGACTGATTCGCCAAAAGCGCCTATTCCAAGAACCACGCCTATCAGAAAAGCCAGTCCGTCCAGCTTCAAAGTGGAGAAAGCCACCACCGAAGTGCCCGGGCAGAAGCCGCCTATGATAAAGCCCACCCCCATGATCAAGCCACCGACAATCTGAGGCGTGAGATAGGTCGGATTCACCGCGATCGCATCAAAATTCAGGATGCCCAAAGAAGATGATAGAAAAATCAGCAGGCAAGCAACGATGATCCCGGTGAACATGACCTTCAGCACGGTCATTTCTCCCAAATAAAATTGTCCAGCGAGCTTGCGAGAATCACCAAAGCCGGCCATCTCGAGAATCGCGCCAAAGCCCACGCCTACCAGACCAAAGAGTGCATAACCAAAACCCTTGCCGACCAGCGGTACCAGATCAAAAGGTGCCATACAATCTCCTCCCTCAGGTCCAAAGCTTCCGAACAAAAAAGGCCAGCAGATAGCCCCCGATGAAAACAGAAAACATGAAGGCCCAGCTCCCTACCGATAGAACCGCGCCCCCGCTCAAAGCCTGTCCGGAAGTGCAGCCGCGTGCCAATCGCGCGCCATACCCCATGATGATGCCACCGAGAAGAGCGAATACAATGCGGTTGCGATTCGAAATCCGCGGCCCTTTCCTCAATTCCACTTTGAAACGCCTGTTGAAAATGCCCGAAATCATTCCGCCGAGAAAAGTACCGAGCAGCATGAACACGGGTCCGCTGTCGAGCGGATTCAAATCACCGGCTCCCATGCTCGCAAGATAAGTGACGCAATCCACATGACCGGGCGAAAACAGTTTAACTAGCGCG
Organism: Bdellovibrionales bacterium GWA1_52_35; assembly: GCA_001769805.1. Taxonomy (GTDB): domain Bacteria; phylum Bdellovibrionota; class UBA1018; order UBA1018; family UBA1018; genus GWA1-52-35. The sequence continues at coordinate 151,483 of MEPO01000009.1, read as the reverse complement.
ATCTCAAGGCGATTCAGCGCCCCGGAAGCGCCGAGGCCGTTGCCAGTCAGGAAGAATGCCGCGAAAAGGACCACTCCCAGCAATGCTCCTGAGATATACGGGTCCAAATAGGGTTTCGGATCTTTCTTCATTTCACTCACTTGGAGTCTCCTTCCAGATGCTCAACGCCGGTCAACATCGCTTTGATATTGGCAAGAGGGGTCCGTCCTGTCGTGGTCAGGTACACATGCAGGATCAGGAACGAAACAAATAGCCAGGAACCCAGCAGATGAATCGGCGCCAGGACCGGCAGACCACCGGTTGTCGCCGTGATGTCCGGCCATTTCCCTGCACCCCAGATGAGAATCCCGGTTATTACCTGAACCGGCAATAACAGATTCAGCAGCAGAAGATAGGTCAACTGCTGCAAAGGATTGAGCTTCTCCTCTGCGGTCTTCTTCTTCGGATGCGGCGCACCCTTCATGATTCCGGAAGTGTAATATTTGATCTGGGCCACGGTATTTGAGAGCAGACCTTTCCGCTCGGGAACGAATTGGCGGATTTTGGCACTCGCCAGATAATAAAAGAGCGCGAGGAAAGCATTCGCCAAAAAAACCCAAGCCAAGGCATTGTGTGCCAGCACCGAGCTGAAAAAACCCAGGAACTTGCCGCCGTAATGGATGTCAAATCCAGTCACAATCAGCATGAGAATCCCTAGAGCCGTAAGCCAATGCCAGAGCCGCTCATAAACTGAATACATATAGACAGGGGTAGTCGGCAGTTCGCAGGCTTTTGCGGATCGTGAAGCGATGAAACGGGCTCCCGCATGAATAATCACCCCCAGCAATGTTAACAGGAAGAAAGAAAGGCCTGCTCGGTTTACCCATGGGCTGCGGCTTGTTCCGAAAATATACAAACCTGAAAAAAGAGGCGCCACCCGCAGCTGCTGAACTTCGAAATCGGGACCTTTTTGACCTGCCGCTTTTGTTATCCAGGCACCAAAGGGCTGCTGCTCCGAAAGGACAATACTCTGTTCCAACCGCGAACCCTGCTCGTGACAGGAATTGCAGTTCCGAAGTACGGTCTTGCCGCGCTGAATGCCATGCTGAACCGGGTGTGCGGAAACTTCGCCCCGAATGAGCGGTTCTTTGACGCCGAGAGTTTTCAACCGGGCTTGAATGAACTCGACTTTCTCCCGGGTATCAAGAACTAATTCACGAGAATCCAATGTTCCATCGCCATTCTGATCCAAGAGACGGAGAACTTCGGGCGCAAAAAGACCGGCTTCTGAAACCGAAAAAGCGGCCCGGATGATCTCAGGAGATACCTCCTTGCTCTCGGAACTCCAGAACCAGCGCGTAATCAGATTATAAGGCGCCAGCCGCGGACCGACCCCCGGCTTTATTTCGGCAAGGAGGAATGGCCTGTACCCTTCCAAATATCTCGTATTCATGGCTGACGCTCGTAAATCAGTCTGCACTCCCCGGAATCTCAGCAGGGCCTTTCCATTTGGAACAGCCACTGTCTGGTCAATTGACTGCAGTGCGGGCCCATGAAGCTCCGGCACGTGACAGCTTTGGCATGCCAGTACGGCCAGGTGTCGCTCTTTATACGGAATCATTTCATGAATGATCTGCGCATTGTGACAGGACTCACAGGCGGGTGGAGCAAAGGAATGATCAGGCCTGCGAATGTATTCGGCCAAAGAAACCATTCGCGGGTCAAACCGCAGATGACCGAGATCTTTGCGGCGAGAACCTGCCATTTTGGGACCATTGAAAGTGTAATGACAGTTGATGCAGGAGAGGCCTCTGGCCGCGTGCACATCCCAAGGGGAATCGAGCTGCGCTTTGTTCTTCAAATTGAGAGCCGAAACAGAAGGAAGCTGGCTTGAAATGATTTCGCCCGTTTTCAAGGTCAATCCGTAATGTTGCAGGCCGCTGGGTTCCGTAAAATCCACTTCGCCATAATTTGCCGGAATTTCGAGAGTTCCAGCGGTTCCTGAAATTCCGTGACAGGCACCACAATTGGCATTCTGCGGGGCACCCAGAGTATTGACCATGAGAACTTCAGAAGCTGAATCCGGCTTCGCATGACATTGAAGGCAGGCGACCTTCGTTGAACCTTTGAAATGCGCACCGTGGCTCCTGATGAAACCGATGTCATGGCATTTCCCGCAGGACCGCTCTTCAGACATTTTTCTGCCGGATTTAACGGGTAATCCCGCCTCATCCAGTGCCTGAACTGCGGGATGCAGAATGGTGCTTCCGGCTTCCGCCCGAAAACTGAAAGAGATCATCAGTAATAAAAAAAAGCTCATTTTCGAGCCCCCTGCTCGAGCAGACCGCCAATTCTGCGCCCGCCTCCCGTCAGGGGATCACCCTCGTACCCCAAAGCTTTCCAATTCATTCTTCCGTGGCCCTGGCCGCTGCCTTGGCTTCCGGTCGTATGACAATCCAGACATTTCAATGCAGCTGCCGCAGGGGCGATCATATGGGAAAGCGGCCAGTACATGCTGGTCTTGGCCCAACCGTAAGTTCCGCTGTACTCCAGGCCCGATTCTTTTGCTCCCAGACGCAAAGCTTTGTCCCAGTTGAACTCCTGCCAATACCCGCCTTCTCCGCCTGTTACCGGCGGCAGGAGGTGCTTTAATTTTTTATCATAGGGCTGAACCGCTCGATGAATTTTGAAAGGCCAGATTTTTGCCGTTTTATCCCGAATATTCCCCTTGGGAGCATTCAGCTGTGTTTCCTGTGCAGGATCAAATTTGTCTCCCATCAGATAACGTTCCATCTGCAAATTGAACCAGCCGTACTCAGGAATGATCTCCTGCTCATATTTGAAGCTGCCTTTGATTTTCTGGTACTCGTGCGCGTTCTCCTTGCGTCCGGAATCGCCGGCCGCCGACCAATCCCAGAACATTTTGGTAGGAACTATCCGCGCGTACGTCGGAATATGACAGGTCTGGCAGGCCACCGCATCCGTATGGGAATTGAGGCGCTCTGAGCCATGGGGTTTTTGCGCGTGGCAATCAGTGCAAGTCACCCGCTGAACGGCCATGTCTGAATCATAGGTGGAATTGAATTTCCCTGAAACCAGATGGTGTTCGGTTTTGTGACATTCGGTGCACCGGAAGTGATGTTTCCCCATATGCACGTCAAGATCTGCCTGGGCATTCACCAGGCTCGAATCCAAATCCCCGTGCTTCACACCCAAACCGCCGCCACCGTAGAAATGACAGGTTCCGCAATTCTCGCGAGAAGGACTCGCCACGTTTTTGGCAACAGCAAGCAGATCCACCGACGGCTTGGGCATACCTGCTTTCCCTTTGGCGTAAGTGCCGGAGCCATCATGGCAAACCAGGCAATCGATATTATTTTTATCCGTAAAGTCAAAACCACTGTCTTTCCAGCCATAGCCAGCATGGCATTGCGTGCAGCTTGCCCAATTTCCGATAATGCTGATGCAATAGTTATTAATCAGGTTTTTCTTTCCAGTCCAGACCGTCTTCCCGGATTGAGCAACCGTGGTCTTGCTGCTCAGCCAGGTCCAGTGCGCCGTTTTCATAAGATCGTCAGCACTTTTCGGATGACACTCCAAACAACGGGCTGTGACAGCTTGAGGAGTGGCAAACGGTTTCTGAAAAAGACGGGAATGATCCATATGTGACTTCTGTCTGGTCACGGATGCCCAGGGATCCTTCGCCCGGGCCTGACTCCTCTCGGAAGAAAACCTGCCCAATTTTATCGCGGTCACTGCAGTGATCGAGAGAAATGCTGTTACAGCCAGAAATACCCAGATTTTTTTTATAAAGCTCATCGTGCTGTAACTTTCTCTTCCAAAAACCTAACAGGGATCGGCGGCTCCACCACATTGGGAATTCATGACCGGTTCAGTGCCTTTGGGGAAAAGCGGAAGCGCCGCTTTGCAACTCAGTTTGGATGTGGTCCGCAGAGCATCCAGCAACCGTGATTGCGTCTGATAGCCTACCAGATGAACCACCTCATCGCCCCGATCATTAAGTATACTCGTGGTGGGCACTGCCTTCACATTAAAACTCCGGGCAGCAAAAGAATTCTGGGGCTGATCCACATTGACCCGGATGAGTTCAAAATTCTCCCTGGAACAATCTTCCTCAAGAGCGGGCAGGTACTCTTCCATCACATGACAGATCGGACAGGTACTCGAATAGAAAAACACAAGTCTCGCAAGACTCCTGGATTCCGAGTTCAACACAAGAGATGAACCCTTATGGTCCACAGCAGTGACGATTGCGGAACCATCCTCAGATGCCCGCACCGACTCGACGGACAACATGCGCCCCTGATTGGCGACGTAGAGCCCGAAAAACGCGAGTCCAAAGCCAACGGCATATTCGATCTTTCCAAGGTGTCTCTTCAATCGGTTCAAGAACGGGGTAACCCGGTCCGCAGCCCAGGCAATCACAAGAATGGGTAAACCGATTCCAAGCGCAAAAGGCAGGAGCATCATGGCGCTTGCGAAAGGGGTTGCCTCCTTGGAAGCGACATAGGTCAAAACTCCTCCCAGGATTGGCCCAACACAAGGCGTCCAGCTGAGGCCAAATAGCGCACCGAAGAGCAGGCCATGCAGACCTCGCGGAAGTTTTGCTCTGAGTTTCTGGGAAAAATCCGGAAGGTGCAGAGAACGGTTCATCCAGCCGAAGATTTTGAACTCCGGAAGCACGTGCATGAGCTTGAGGCCGAAAAGAAACAGGATCAACCCTGCGATCAGCAATAACCAGGGTTTTGACGATCCAAGCACGCCCGTAAGCGAGGGAATGCTGAGTCCCATGAGCACGAAAACCAGTGTAAAACCGCCGACAAACCAGGAAGCGCTCAAAAGCCGCTGCCGTGCGGTTGAATCCCCCACCAGAAGACTGGCAAGCAGAATGGGAATCAGCGGTAAGACGCAGGGAGAGAGAAAAGTCAGCAACCCCGCTCCAAAAAGACCGAGAAATGAAGTACTCATTCTTTCACTTCGGTCACGACTTCGAATTCCGGCGGCTCATGCATATGTCGCTTGACGGTGCAGAGGCTTGCCGCCTTGATCAGACTCTCCCGGTATTTTTCCGGAAAGTCTTTGGGGACCTGGATCTCCAGCTTGATTTTTGAAACCAGATGCTTCACAGGATCCCACTCCATTTTCTGGAGAAGCTCAAGGCCGTCCGTCGAAATGCCCCTTTTCTGACAGAATCCGAGAACGAAAATGCCGGCACAAGTACCGATTGAGGCCAAAAAGAGATCAAAAGGAGCCGGAGCACTCGCCTCACCTCCCCCATCCACCGGCTGGTCCGTGGCTACTGTGTAGCCGTCAAACTCAGCATTCACGCGTTTATTTCCCGGAAAACGAATACGCATTTCCATCTAATTTCTCCTTTAGCTTAGTATTCAATAGATTTCTTGAATAGTCAACCTTATTATAATTCAAGACACCTAAAGGATTATTCATTTTGTATTCATAATAGATCGCGTTAAATTGTAAAAATTAATGTCATACGTTGCGCGCGTTCACCTGAGTCTAGCGTTTTTCTTGATTTCCTCCCTTGGCTTGGGAGCCGAGGTAGTTTCAAAACCTCCAAAAGATGGTTTATGGACCGAGATCCGTCGAGCCCCCCTGTCGAAGGGCGAAACAGCCATTCGAAATCTGATGATTACGGAAAGGTATTTTCCGGTCATCGAAAAAGATGAAAAACTGGTCGTCGTTTTCAAAGCCAAATTCCATGATCAGGATTTCACCCTATTGCACGACCGCGAACAGATCAAAACGGAAACAAACACAGGAGTCTTCCACCTGGATTTCCCGCTGACCGGTGAAAGGACCCGTCTTGTTCTCAACGCAGTAACGCCCCAGGGAAAGATTCAAACCTCCACCTTCAATCTAGTATTCTCCGGATACAACGCTTTCATGCAAAAACTCGCGGAGGAGCGGAAGCTTCGGACGAGCCTGCAAAAGCGGCTGAGTTGGAATTTGGGCATGGGTTTGTCTTCAATTGATTATCTGCAGTCTGACAGTAATCCCATGAAGCAGACCGCACTGACTGCAAAGCTGAGCTGGTCTGGCATGCTCAAGCCCCCGCGCTGGGATATCGGAATCACCAGCTTTCTCACTGCGGCTACACTCACCAATACCCGCAAGGATGTGAACGTACGCTTCTTTGGAGTGAATGGGCGCGTCGGCTACATTCTGCCTTACGTGACTGAACCCTGGAAGCTCAGCCTCATGGCTGGCTACTATTATACAACCATGTTTGTTTCGGGTACGCAGCTGGGCTACCGCCATCTTCAGGGGCCCATGGCTTTTCCCGTGCTCCGCCGCTCCTTGAAAGACGGTTCCAGTATCAGTGGCTATTTCAAATTTTCACCCATGTCGGACAAGTTTTCTCTTTTGTCTTTAAGTAGTCACGAGAAAGCCGCAGGCGTCAGCTATTCCCGTGCACTTTCGGCCCGGTATGGCTGGGGATTGAGTCTCGACGTTTCACAGTTTCTGTTTTCTTCCGCTAGAACCACGCTGAAGTACTCAACTTATACGGCCGGAGCGGGGCTTTCATTTTAGCTTAATCGCTGTCCAACGGGAGTTTCTGGATTTTTGAAATGGCGTGCGCAGTTTCGCTCATTTTTCCATTCATCAGGAAGTAGGCGCTCCACTGAATCGATTCCCCGTCTTCCAGGGATACCTCGGGTTGAAACACCACCTCATAGCGCTCCCCGTCGGATTCCAGCGGGGGGCATATCCGATGACTGCGTTCCTGAAACCCATTTTTGTAAAGGTAGGCAATTCCGCAAACACCCCTGTCGATCGAAGAGATTCCGTAAAACTTCACAAGAATGGAACGCGCCTGCTTCACTTTCAACCCCAGAACTTCCGGAGCATCCAGCTGAACATCAAAGCCCTTGAGCGGCGGCATTGCGTCTGACGCATGGGCGGTGCTTACTGCCAATAGAATCACCAGAACGATTGATTGAAATACCTGGATCATCGCCAGCCGGAATGCAAATAGGCGGCCGTCCGGAAGATCAAAGAAGACATTTCATTATTTCGTCAAACTTCTGACACCCGTCCTCTCGCAATCGCGTCAAAACCATCAACACCCATCATGGCCCAGCCCAAATGAACCGAAAAGAAATTGAAATGAGGTCTCCGGATGAGCCTGGATCATAATGTCTTGAAAGGTATCAAGCTTATTGCGTTCTTCACGGACGAAACCGTCGCCGCTGAAGCTTATGCAACCATGACCCTTCTGGGTTGGGAGAATCAGCTCGAATTGGTCGATCAGTTTGACGAGCTTCTCCCTCTGCTGACGCAGAACAAGGAAGGAGTGCTGGTCCTGCTGCAAGATTCCGACGCCGTCATTTGCGGTGAACGGATCAATCAGTTGCTGGACTCCGGACTTCTGCCATCCGAACTCGTCATAGCAATTCCTCAAGGAGCTCTGAGTCACAGAATTCTTGCAAAAGCCGGCGGTTTTGGAAACTTCGTCTACTCGAATGAGACGACTCCACTGGGTCCGCAGCTGGATCTTTCGATGATGGTGGATACCTTGCTGCGGCAACTCAACTTATTGCGGGCCAACCAAATCTCCTCCGAGCTCAAGCGTGCTGAAAACTACGGCGCACTTTCCATGTTGGATTCTTTCCTGAAATTTGACGTTCGGGAGAGATCCATTAATCGAACCTATCTGGCTGTCACTCTCTACGACCGGGTTTCCGCCAATCTGAAAAAGCGACGGAAGTTGATTCGCTTCGCCCTTTTTTACAATCTCTCGGGCCTCCCTAACTTCGAAGATGTCTTCTCAAAGGCTTCTGAACTCTGGGAGCTCCAGGAATACTACACGGCAGCAAAAGCCCTCCTGTCCGGAAGCACCGCACCGCTGCCAATTGAGGTTGCGGTGACCTCTATTGCCAATCTCCTGAGTTCTACGCATTCACCTGCTGATCCTGCTTCAGATCCAGCATATCAGCAAATACTCGGTCTGCTGCCCTTTGAATTCCGGGCGTCGCTCAAGATCGCTGTGACTGATGTTCTTGCTTCCATAACGGAGAAGACGGAGAAAACCAGTGCTCGCATTAGTGCCAAAATCTGAATTCTCCGGCCACTTCATCCGGCCAGGGGCGCCGCCCACCGCCTGCACCGTGACGGTGCTGGGAGACGATTTACTGCGAATTGAGCCAACCCCGACTGGAACCGAGCCTGTTCGCCTCTACATTGAACACAAACAGGCGCGCTATTGCCTGGGCCACTGGCTTGCCCGCGCTGCAGGCTTCTGCCGCCCACGTCGCTACGATCCCTGGATTCAGGAATTGACGGTTGAAGCTTCCGCGCTCGTGCGAATCCATTCGATTCTTCAAAGCACGGTTCTTTCCCTGCAACTCCAGGATCAGACCGGGCTTCCAATCGGGACAGCGGAGACGCAGGTGGTTTCTTCTGAACTGGCCAGTCCCCTGTTCCTTCTGCGAGTGCGCACGAGTGCGGAACTTCCCTCCGACAGCAAGGATCTTTTCTGCTCGTTCGAATTGCGCGGATTGCGGTACTATTTCAAAACGCACATTCTGGATCAAAGCGACGGGATTTTCGCGCTGAGCCTCCCCCAGACTGCAACGCGCACGCTCCAAAGAGGTGTTTTCCGGGAGGATGTGGCCATTCAAACCCGCATCACCTCCGAAGTTTCCAAAAACACGTATGATGGTACGATCAGCAATATTTCACCGCTCGGGGCCTGCGTTCAGCTGCCCTCCGGCGCCTCTTCAGCGGATATCCATGTCTGGAATCAGATCTGGTTGCGCCTCGGCGAGACCACGGAGTGGCAGGGGCTCGTGGTTTCCAAAGGAAGCTCAACGGTCCACATCGCTTTCGCTGCGGATGACCGCACCCTCAAATCTCGCTTCCTCAGTACGATGAAAGCTCTCGAACCGGCCCTGCTCATCCATGAAAATGCGCAGGACACCTGGTCGGCGCTCGAAAAGTACGGCTACCTTGCCCTGCTCAACACGGAACAGTCCGGAAGCATCCGGGAGAAAACCGTGCAGACCTGGGCCGAACGCCAGGACGAATATTGGAATTTCCTGCCGGTGGTCTATTCCGGCAACGAAGTTTTAGGCACCATCGGAGTGACCAAAGTGAGCGAAAATCACTGGATTCCGCATTTGCTTGCCACCAATACGGAACCCGACTATCTGGAGGCCTCGGCATTTTTATACGCAGCCTGGCCTACTTACCTCCTTTGTGATGCACGCCCCCTCTGGTTCTCCACCTGGTATGACTCCAAGAAGGCCTGGCATAATCGTTTCTACCAGGTTTTCATCAAGGAACATGCAGCCAGCCCGGACGTGCAGAGTTATGTTCGAAAATTGTTCTGGACGCCGGATACCGGCAAAGCCGCGCTTTCCAGCGCCCTCAGCCTTGCATCTCTTTCCTCCCTCGCTGAAAAGGAGAAAGTGCAACTCACCTGCTGCTGGCAGGAACGATACAAGGGATTCAACTCCCAACTTCCGCTGATCGCGCTTACGGATTCTGAATTTGAAGACTTCCGCTGGAGCACCCTGGCGCTCTCTGCCGACAACGAGCCTATCGGCGTGGTTCGCGTCCTTCTGAGCCGGGGCACTTATAATCCGATGGCCATGTTCAATATCGGGCATATTCACCTCTTTGATGAAAAGCACCGGATGAATTCACAGACATGGACAAACGCCTGCGATGCAGTTTTAAACTGGGCCTCCGCGCAAGGCATCGGGATGTTTTCGCTGACCTTGGATTACGATGCTCCGGTCAGTACGGGCACTCGGGCAGGTTTGCAGTTTATTTCCGACTCGCGCTGCCTGGCGGCAACGGACGCGATGCTGCCGGGACTGATTTCTAACAACACGCTCTGTTTCAAGGACATCGAGGCAAGAAAACGAAAATGCGGCTGAATATCTGGCCTGTTCTCCTCATGATTGCTGCAGGTTCTTTACCGCAAACGGGGTCTGCCTCCTCGGAGCTGCGTGCCGGCAAACCGCAATGTGAAGGAGCAAAAGAACGGACACTCTGCAGGATCCCGCTCTCCGGTCCCGTTAAAAAGGGTTACGCCCTGCTCATGACGGACCTCAATGATGTTGACGAAACCCGCGCTGAGGGGCTTCTGCTGGGACGCACTGGCATGGGAGAACTCATCACATTTTATGCGTCCTTTCTTCCCAGGGTCTATTCCCTGGATTCGCTTGCCGGCATGCACGACCCGACGATCACGGTGGAGATCCGCTCACTCTCAGCCCAGAAGGCCGGATTTTCCGAAAGCAGCACCATTCGGATCATCGAAGCGTCACAGGCGTCCTGGCAATTCGTGAAAGTGATCGCGATCCGTCTGTTTGCCTGGTTCGGGCTTGGCGCCATTCTGGCTTTTTCCATAACGTTTGTCCGAAATCCCTCCCGACAGGAGATGGCCATTTCAGGGCCTTTCACACAACTATTTTATCTGGGTGCGCTGTATTTCTGCGCTTCAATGCTGAAGATCCCCCGCATGCTTTCGCCTTCTTTGCTCTCGCCGCTGCAAGTCTACGGCTCTCACGCGGTATTTGAGGCCCTGGCACTTTGTGGATTGGGAGGCATGATCAATTCACTTCAGTTTCGTCATGCGAAACGAAAACAGGAGCCCTACACACTGAAAATCCTGAACTGGGCGGGTCTCTTGCTTTCTCTCGCACTGATCACCGCCGGAATCGTGCAAAAAAATCTTTATCCGTTTCACGTCGCTGCAGTCGCGCTTCAAGCCGTTCTGCTCATGGGCTTTGGCCTCATGTTTCTGCGAGCCTGGAACCTGAAACCACTCCTCGGCTATATCCACCGGAGCGATCTTCTCCTCCTTTCCAGTCTGGGAGCTTCCATCCTGCTCTTGGCGCATGATGCCTGGGTTTATGGCTTCTGGCATGATGGCGGCCGTCAGTACTACATCCAGTATGGAATTGCCTTGATCCTCGCAGTCGGAACTTATCGAAATCGCACAGCCCAGGAGGTTTCGCTGCGGGCGAGTCGACTCACCACTTCTGTTCGCCGGGAGCTCAGTGTTTTGACCGATCCAGAGCTGAAGCTCAGCGCAATCTGCTCGCAACTGCAGATTGCATTTTCACTTTCCAGAATCACCATCGTCGCGACTGCTGATGGCTGCGGCCGGATTCTCTGCTCTGCCGGCCCCGAAGCCCTCAAACGGGATCTCGATCCTCGTCCGCTCGGCGCATTGGCCCAGTATGCGACAGAGCAGGATCAGGAAGTCTGCTATTACCGCCCCGAAGTAATGGATAAGACCGAAGGAAGAACGAAATTCACTCGTTCCAGCGTCATACTTCGGATCATCGACAATAACCGCCTCGCCGCCCTCATCACGACCATGGCCCCCCCGGAGCAGTCCATTAATCCCACAACGGCGGAAGTTCTTTCACAATGCGCGGCCCAGCTCTCGCTTGAACTGTCTTCAATTTTAGCCGAGTTCCGCCTCCTGAACCAGAATGCCCAACTTCGCTCAATCGCCGCATGCACCAGTGGCATTGTGCTGGAATATCTGAGTGACTGGGGTCAGTTGAAATCACTGGCAGCGCAGACTGACCGCGCGGTCTTGACTGCGGACTGGCAGGGCGCCACCGGACTTGCTGAACTTGCAACACGTTCCAGATTGGCCGCGACCGCCCTTCACAACTTGAAACGCGAAACATACCGCAATTGGTTTGCTATCCGGGATATTTTGGAATTTCTCACCAAGGATCCGCGAGGTGATGATCTTTGGCTGCTTTCCCCGCGCGAATTTCAGGATCCTACCCTCAAGGCTTGGGGACCCGTGAAAGTCGCCATGGCCCACGCAGTCCTGCTCCGCGAGTACACGGCCCAGCTCTGTGCCTCCCCTCATTATTCCGCGCTAGGCCTGGCAGGCAGCCACATTGCCCTGGCCTGGACGTCTTTGCACCTGGATGCGCTGGGAACCGTTCGGGGTAAATCCATCGACACGCATTCTCCGCAGCTCAGCCGGGTTCAGAGGATCCGCGCGGCGTCCGAGGCCGGGAGCATCCTGATCGATTGCTCTGAGTCGGCTGTTCAAGAAGCATTGAAAGACCCAGCAGTGGTGACACTCCCCTGGAGTGTCAGTGATCCGAAAGAAAAATTGAAGGACCTGACCCGGCTCCCCCAGATTCGGTCACTCATCAGTCTGAACGAACCGTATCTGGATATTTTAAAATCCCGGATCAACACGTTGATTGAAGAATCCCGCCAGGCAGATGCCAATGCGAGCCCTGAAGAGAAGTCATGGCTGCAAGCAGCATAGTTCTTGCGAACCTCTTTTTCTGTATTTTGATGGAGCTCTTGCGCGCACAAAGCACTCGTAATACCGGCTCCACGGTCCTGCTTCTCGGCGCCGCAAATCTGGTTCTGGGCGTCGTGCTGTTCATCAGCTCCGCACTTCCGAAAAATAAAGCTGGGACCCATATTCGAGTTCTGGACTGGCGTGGAATCATTTTATGGGCGGCCGGGTATTCAACCACCTACCTTCTTTTTTTACTCAACCCGGAATTTTTCATGGTCGTCCATCTGACCGTTGCCGCAGCCTTTGCACCGCTTCTGGCAGCCTTCGCGGACCGGAAGTTTGGCGGCCGAGAGAGGCAGCAAACCGTGAAGCGGAATTCTAAAACCGAAACACTTCTTCCCCTCTCGCTTTTGCTCGGGATTGTCATCTCAATCACCTGGTCAACCTGGCCTACCATTATGAATGCCCCGGCGGTCGCGCTTGGCGGATCTCTGATCATGGTCATGACCATGACTGCCTCGCAGATGGGACTGCGGCGTTGCGCGCAGGCTGGCGTGGCTTCACCGTCGATCGGGCGCGCCGCGCTCATCAACGGGCTCGCCCTGCTGGCAGTCGGTTCACTGAAGTCCGGCACGCCGACTTCGCCTGGCATCCCCGGACTGTTTCTGATTCCGTTTGCTCTGGCCTTGGCCATTTTCGGAATTCAGAAACTCATCCTCTTCGGAATCCGGAATTCCAGTCGAACAGCCTCGGCTTTGGCCTTGAGCACGGCCGTACCGCTTTCGGTGCTCCTGCCAGGGTCCGGCGCATCTGGTTTGACGCTCCTCCTGGCTTTGAGCTACTGCCTGGTGGTGCTGTGGATCAGCCGTCGAGCGAGTTCGTCCGTTACTCCTGAATGAAAATATCTCTTTTTTCATAACTGGCTGGTAGAATTGCAATATGAAAAACGTGTTCAGCTTCCAGCAGCTTTTTCGAAAGAAATCCATCGCCCAGATTCATGCGGATGCTGCTGCGGGTTACATCGATGAGCCGGGGCACTCCAGTCTGCGCAAAGAACTCACGGTCGTAGATCTGACAGCTTTTGGAATTGCCGCAATTGTCGGGGCAGGAATATTTTCCACCATCGGAGGCGCGGCGTTCAACGGGGGGCCGGCCGTCGTATTCCTTTTCATTTTCACCGCCATTGCGTGTGGGTTTTCAGCCCTCTGTTACGCGGAGTTTGCTTCCCGGATACCGGTGGCAGGCTCCGCCTATACTTACGCCTATGCGTCTTTCGGGGAACTCATCGCCTGGATCATCGGCTGGGATCTTCTGATGGAATACGCCATTGGCAATATTGCCGTCGCGATCTCCTGGAGCGATTACTTTACCGGTCTGGTCGCAGGTTACGGCTGGCATATTTCGGATTTCCTGACGATGGACTTTGTCACCGCGTCCAAAGGCTATGCCAAAATCACCGAGCTTCTTGCGAGCGGCATGACTATGGAACAGATTCAGCTCAATCCGGACTGGACTTATACCTTGAACGCGTACAATGCCTGGGTGAAAGCGCCCCTGATCGGCGGCTTTCATTTTGTTTGTGACCTTCCGGCCTTTGTCATTACGGTGCTGACAACCGGTTTGATTTTTTTCGGAATCCGGGAATCCAAAAGAGCCTCAAATTTCCTTGTTGCTCTTAAAATCCTCGTCATCCTGCTGATCATTGTGATGGGAGCCTTCTATGTGAATCCCGAAAATTGGAGTCCCTTCGCCCCGAATGGCGTTTCCGGCGTACTCAAAGGCGTCTCAGGGGTCTTCTTCGCCTACATCGGCTTTGACGCAATTTCGACCACCGCCGAGGAGTGCCAGAATCCGCAACGGGATCTGCCGCGAGGCATGATTGCCTCGCTCGTGATCTGTACCGGGCTTTACATCTTGATCGCCCTCGTGCTGACAGGAATGATGAGTTACAAGAAATTGAATGTCGGCGATCCCCTGGCGCACGTATTTGGACCGGCCGGGGTCAACCTGCCGTGGATCTCGGGCATTGTCGCCGTGAGTGCCGTTGCCGCAATGACGACCGTACTACTGGTCTTTCAGCTGGGACAACCGAGAATCTGGATGGCTATGAGCCGCGATGGTTTGCTGCCCCGGATTTTTTCGTCCATTCACCCGAAGTACAAGACTCCCTGGTTCTCGACATTATTGGCCGGCTTCGCGGTTGCGGTCCCGACCCAGTTTCTGAATCTGACTGAAGTCACTGACCTGACGAGCATCGGAACCTTGTTTGCTTTCGCGCTGGTTTCGGGAGGCGTGCTTTTCCTGGACCGTCATGACGTCCGTCATGATAATCGCTTTCACCTGCCTTACATCAACGGCCAGTTCCTGATTCCGGGAATTCTGCTCGCCATTTTCGCTGGAATCTGGCTCATTTCACCCGAAACGATCCAGGTCTTTCTGAACACGGGCTCTGCTGAAAAGCTGCCGATGTGGACCTTTCTCATTTTCGCCGGAGTTCTAGCGGTCCTGAGCTTCAAACGCAGACTCTCGGCCATTCCAGTCCTGGGCTTGCTCAGCTGCACTTACCTGATGACTGAGCTTGGACTCACCAATTGGATTCGCTTTGGGATCTGGCTGCTCGTTGGCCTGGCACTCTATTTCACGTATGGCGTCAGAAAGAGCCGTTTAAGGACCAATTTGGCTTTTGCAGATCAGCGGTAATAAGCCTCTGAATGGATGGCTTCCTTGGGCACACCTTTTTCCTTCAGGAAAGCTTTGATCTCAAGGATCATGGCCCCGCTTCCACAAAGATAAAAATCTGTGGTCGCCCAATCCAGTTGAGCAAGCTGCCGCAGATAATCCGTTACGCGGCCTTTGAAGGCAGTTCCCTGGGTCTGCGGCTGCGAAAATGCCGCAACAAACTGCAGTTCCGGAACCCGGTCGAATTCGGCACCATACAACAGTTCTTCTTCGGAGCGCGCGCCATAGACCAGTAAAGCTTTCTTCGGCGGGCAGCGTGAATAATCTTTGGATAAAATCATTGCACGAATGGGCGCCACCCCCGTACCAGTCGCAATGAAGCAGGCATTCCGCTCCCGGTCAGCCCGGTAGGTGAAATCACCATAAGGGGCAAAGGCCTGGAAACGATCGCCCGGTTTGAGAGAAGCCAGGTAGCCACTCCCGGGCCCCTGCTCCACCTTCTTGATGCATAGCTCAATAGAGCGATTCTCCGGGGCCGAGGCAATCGAGTAAGCCCGCCTTAAGTTTCGGCCAGGAGAGGCGCCTTCGATAAATGGACTGCCAGCTGGGATCACAATACTGATGAATTGCCCGCCCTTGAAACCGAGCAAGGGGCTCTGGGAAGCCACTTCAAAAACAAGCTCGAAAACCGTAGGAGTCAATTCCCGTGTTCTGGTGACGACAAATGACAGCTCTTGAACAATCATGCGGGCCACTTTAGCTCAAAAACGGATTTGCCGCCACTGAGCTATCATGTAAGATGCCTCTATGTTTGGACTTAGCTTTGGGCATCTTCTAATCCTGACGATTGTCATTCTGTTATTCAATGCGAAGCGTCTACCCGAGCTTGGGCATGCGCTGGGCAGAGGCCTGGGTGCTTTTAAAAAAGGCCTCGAGGGGCAGGATAATGACGATGATTCCCCGCCTCCTCAGATTCCACCGCAAGCTTGAATTGACCTAAGGTTTACCTAGCGCTTGGGGCACTGCTGATCCCGCCGGGTTGGGGGACACTACCGTATTCGGAGCTGCAATCACGGTAAACTCGAGCGGTTCACCGAATTTGCTGGAGAAATTTTTTGCCAGACTCCGGATTCGCGTAAATATTTTTCCAACAGGTGGCCTCTTCAAAACATAAAAATTTTCCGGCCGGGATTCCGAAACGATGAGCTCCTTGAAATCAGGGCTCCGGCTGATATCCACCTCATACCGATCGGTGAAGTTGGTCTTTTGCCAAACAATAAGCACCGATGGGTTGCCAGGTTCCAGGACAACACTCGCGTTTGCCCGGGGAATTGTAATCTGGGGTGGCAGGAAATCAAAAACAAAGGCCTGGGGATCAGACGTCAAAATAAAGCCACTCTCAAGCGTGCTTTCAAGTTCGTAAAAAATCTGACCGCTGAACACTTTGTCGCGATTCAGAAAATATTCGATGCCTTTCACCTTGCGTTCCATCAGCTTCTTGCCTTGCAATGAATTTCGAAAAGCGATCCGATAATCAACGACACCAGGAATTGCTGCCCACCGCAGTTGAATTTCAAAGTCCTTCAACCGCTTCCCGGATAATTGGTTGGAAGAAGCCTTCTCTCCTCCCACCAGTGGATCGAGGATCTCGATTTTTTTTATCTCCGGACGCAACTGGAACTCAGCATGAGCTTTTTGTCCCTTCCCCTCAGCGGCCAGCGGATCCTGAAGTTCGACCCTGTAAGTGCCGGGCCTGGACAGGTTCACAAAGGTCTCACCTTTGCCGTTTTTTGGCGCTACCACCTGCTCGAGCACAGGCGTTCCATTTTTGCCTTTCACGACGACTTTGACATTCAAATCCGAGGGGAGCACTTCCCATCGAATCTGGACCCGCTTGCCGGGTGTCGGAACTCCATCTACTACTGCCCAATCCGGCTGAAACTGAGTTTTGGGTTTGGGATTCAGTATCCGCAACCGGGTGATCAACACGGGAGGGGCCAAAGACGGCGAAGGAGATGGTGATGGTGAAGGTGAAGGTGAAGGACTGGGAGCCACTATCGGAGACGGCGGAGGCGGAATGAAAACGGGCGGGGCTGATGAAACCGACAGCGGAGCCACAGGCGCGCGGATGACGATAGCCCGAGGTTTGAGCTCTCGTACGGTATTTTTTGCGATTGCGATGACCTCTTTGCCACTTCGGATCACAAGAGCCCGATTTTTTGCCCGTCCCGTCACCCGACCGGAAACAACTTCGACTGCCGCATGACGGACGATACCCGAAAGCGACCACTCGGAATCAAACTTGATCTGCACCATTGAGGAAGGACTCAGCTCGATAGTGGCTCCATCTTCGAGTTCAATCGTGGCTTCGCTATCGGCAGCCGTAACGACCGTATCCAGATTGTAAATGGGCTCGAGTGCCTCCACCTTGCGAAACTCAGGATCCCCATGAATTTCCCGCCGCAACTCGCCTTTTTTTGCCGAAACTTTGCCGACCGCCTCCCTCTTGCCCTCACCTTCCGGTGCTAGAACCAGATTCCGCAGGGGAATTTCAGCGATGTACGCACCCACAGCAGCAATAAAAATGATTGCCGCAAGCAGTACTGCCGTGAACTCCCAGGCTTTGAGCTCAAGCTTGCGCATAGGGCTCCGAATCGACTGGACTCGCGTTTGGCGCAAGAATTTCTGCCACCGCCAAAGTGATATCATCATCTAAGGCTTTGGTTGCCGTATTGAATTCCTGAAAATCCGCCATGAGAACTGAAACGATCTTTTCCGGACCCTGAGCGAGCTGACTCTCCACAAGTCTGCGAAGCCGTTTTTTCCCGTACATGACTTTATCGGGGTTCATGCCCTCAAGAATTCCATCCGTATAAAGGAAAAGGAGATCCCCCTGCTGAATCGGAACAGTTTTCTCCTGAAAATCCTCGGCTTCTCTGGCTTCTCCGAGGCGTGCCCCCGAAAGAGCCAGGCTCTGCAGCGAATACGCTTCGCCTTCCTTCCTGAAGAGCCAGACGGGGTTATGTCCGGCATTCGAATAGCTCATGGTCATTTCCTTGAAATCAATCGTGATGCAGAAAAACGTCATCATAATCCTTCCAAGAGAGGCGTCGAAAATCACCCGGTTCAGAAAACGAAGCATGGCTGCCGGAGAGAAAGAAAAATCCGGGTCTTCCTGGGCCAGCTTATGAAGAACGCTCACACAACTGCGAGCGGAGGCCGTCATCAAGGCAGAAGGCAGGCCATGCCCGGTGGCGTCGGCAATCATCAGAGTCATCCGGTGCCCCACCCCGAAGAAGCCCCACCAGTCCCCCCCGCACTCGTTTGCGGAACGATAATGACTGTGGATCCGGATCGAATCATTTTCGAAGTAAGCCGGGGGAATTAGCGTCTGCTGAACGGTTGAGGCGATCGCGAGATCGTTTTCCATCCGCAGTTTATCCATTCGTTCCTGGATCAGTCCACTGATCTGTCTCGACATGGCGGTGAAAGAAACGGACAAGGCGCCGATTTCGTCCTGGCCGGTTAGTGGCAGGTTGATTTCGAAATTCCCCTTCGCGACTTCTCGCGTAGCCTGATAAAGCCGGTTGATCGGCGCAGTCAGCGTTTTCGCAAAGAGGATCATCATGATCACCGAAAGAGCGATGGACATGGTTCCGAGCAGAATGAATTTTTCAGTCAGCGCATAAGTCGCCCGCAAAGCTTTGCTCTTCTCAATTTTATCGAGAACAACAAGATTCAGGTCAGCGTGCACATAGCTTCCCAGATAGTCCTTCTCGCGGTGGACATACTCGGTGGCACCTGTGGTGAGCTTTCGGGCCGCTGCCGCCTGAAAGAGCGGATCAGTAAGAGCGTCGCGCGTCCCGAACATGATTCCGGGGTCCGCATCATAAAGCACATGCCCTGTGCGTGTGGCGATGGTCACATTCAAACCCTGCATCTCCTGGACAAAGCTGGTCAACGAAAGCACTCCGACAGCGACCGGCAATCCCAACTGCTTTTTTGTAAATTGCGTATCAGCCACAATCACTCCAAGCACGGTTGACTCCCCCGGTTTGGACAAATTCACAAAAGCGTAAGCATTCGCCCGAAGTTCTGGCATCAACGCCAGAAAGACGGCTGGAGACAGCTCCTGAAATCTCTGGATCTGGGTCTTGGCACTCTCGGACTCCGCAAGCGTCTGATCCTTTCCGGTTTCAGGGTCGATCATTTTGACCATGACCGTAGCGGCATCCGATTGGTTCGCGACGATCCCCTTGAAAACGTTCAGTTCACTCGGTGTGACCGGTTTGGCCGGATCAAAGCTGGCCAGAGCCAACCTGAGCACATCAATGACGCGTCTGGCCTTGTTGGAAAACTCACGGCCGACCATGACCGCTTCGGTGGCCTGCGACTGGTAAATATAAGCCCGCTTATCGTCATTGACGAGAAACACAGCCGAAACGCTTAAAAAACTGATTACACCGATCAGGAGTAAAACGCCCATAGACAGCAGTTTTGTCCCCAGCGACAGGGAAACTTTAAATTGGTGTTGCTCCATGAATCTATTTTCACTAAACTTTCAAATATATTCAACTTGTTATATTGGGAGATTTTTGTGGTTAATGTGATTAAAGAGCAACAAGGCAGTAAGACGATCATCCGGCTCTCCGGCTCGATCGAAGAAACGGTCAACTTTGACCAGATGATTGGCGCTCTTCCTCCGGAACTCGTCATCAACTGCAAAGAAGTTCCGCGAATCAACTCCGTCGGCGTCAAGGGGTGGATCAAGTACTTTCAAACCGCACAAGCCAAGGGCACAAAGATCACCTTTGTTGAATGCTCCACCGCCATAGTAGAGCAGATCAATCTGATATCAAATTTCAGCTGCGGCGGTACAATTGAATCAATCTACGTTCCTTTCTCCTGTCAGAAGTGTAAAAGCGAACTTGTGGGTCTTTTTAAAACAGAAGATCTGAAGAAAATGAATCTGGTCATTCCCCCCGTGAAATGTTCGAAATGCGGCGGTGAGGCACACTTCGATGACATTCCCGAAGAATATTTCGGCTTTGTAAGCAGATAGGACCGCACAAGAATGAGCAAAGAACTGCTCCTGATATCCACTGTGCCTGAAGACCGGGCCTTTTCGGAACAGGTTGCCTCGACCGCGGGACTCACGCTCAAAATCACGCCTCGAGTGGATGACGCGATTCAAATCATTGCGAATGAGGAGCCCGCGATTATTTTTGTCGATACCTCAACGGAAGCCCAGTATCTGGAACTGCATAACAAAATTCAAAATTCCGTCGGGCTTTTTTCCAACAAAGTCCGTTGCAATTCGATTCACTTCCTCAGTAACCAGAATATCGAAGAGACCAAATTCCTGATTCAAAGCCCCCTTTTCGGCAATTACGTCATGCGCAACTTCATCGACCCAAGGGTCGGCGAGCACTATGGCCACTTGGTGGCAGGCTCATTGAGTGAACGCCCCTTCGGGTTGGCGCAGCTCATGAAGCCAGGAACCAAGATCCAGAAGGTCGTTGTGAAGCAAAGCGAGCAGAAGCAGGACGCCGTCGAGGCGGTGCGCAGCTTCATGGTAGCCGCAAAATTCCAGAGCCGGATGGCGACAGTGGTAGCGAATGCCGTCGATGAACTCCTGATGAATGCCATTTTTGACGCTCCGGTCGATGCGATGGGACGACAGATGTTTGCAAACCTCCCCCGGAATGCCCACATCGATTTAATCGACAGATCCGCAGTCGAAATGCAGGTTGCCTATGACGGCTTTTACGTGGGAGTCACGGCCATTGATCTCTTCGGCAGCCTCGACAAGCTCAAGCTTCTGAGCCACATGTCCAAAATTTATACGCAGGAAGAGTACAAGGTCCGCTCTTCCGGTGCCGGCGCCGGGATCGGTCTGGCCACGGTCTTCCGTTCCGGTGGAAGTTTCTTTTTTGCGAGCGAAGCCGGCTCCCGTACGGAAGTCACCGTATTCTTCCGCAAAACCGATAGTTTTCGGGAATTCAAGGACCAGTTCCGGTTCATTTCAACCCAGTTCTTCTTTTAGGCACCCGCATGAAAACAATACTCGTTCTGGCTTCCAGCTCACCCCGGAGAATTGATCTTTTAAGGCAAATGGGTTTGGATCCTCAAGTTCTCTCACCGGAAGTGGACGAGAGCGCGCTCCCCCGGGAGAAGCCTGCTGCTCTGGTCGAGCGCCTCGCCCGGCTCAAAGCCGAATCGGTCATTTCGCCTGCTTCGCGCAAATTCGGAAGCTGCATCATCATCGCTGCCGACACGATTGTGGTCGCACCCAACAGACGGGATATTTTTGGAAAACCCGAGAACACCTCAGATGCCGCCCGGATGCTGCGCATTCTTCAGGGTCAGACTCACACGGTTCTGACGGGCTATTGCATTATCGGAGTGAAACTCGATCGGAAAAGGGATAAGGGCGAACTGCAGGAACTCAGTCGTGTCGTGACTTCGAAGGTGACTTTCCGCTCTTTGAATTCGAAAGACATTCAAAATTACATCCGCTCTCGTGAACCCATGGACAAGGCTGGAGCGTATGCGGCCCAGGGCCTGGGGACGTCCCTGATCGAAAGCATTCAAGGCAGCTATACCAACGTGGTTGGCCTTCCCGTTTCGGAACTCCTGACGGATCTTGAGCATCAGTTCAAAATTCAGCTCTTCGGATGGCTGCGGTGAACGAAGCCGACGTTTTGGCCTTGGAGAAACGCTACCAGGAGATCCAACAGCGTATCGGTTCAGGGGTGACACTCGTTGCTGTAAGCAAAACTCAACCGACAGAGAAACTCAAAATTCTTTATGAACTGGGGCAAAGGGATTTTGGCGAAAGCTATGCCCAGGAACTCACTCAAAAAGCCGCAGAACTTCGCAAACTGGGCTGCACCGAGATCCGCTGGCACTTTATCGGACACCTTCAAACCAATAAAGTGAAAATGATCCTCCCCATCGTGCATGCGATCCATACGCTCGATTCCGAGCGCCTGGGAATGGAAATCGCCAAACGGATTCGGGCCGCAGGAGGTGCTCCTCTTGCTGTCTTTCTTGAAGTCAATATCGACCAAGAGGCCTCAAAATCAGGTCTTCACCCGGACCAGGTTGCTGAACTGGGGGCCCGCCTGCGAATGCTTCCGGAACTCGCCCTCCAGGGCCTGATGTGCATTCCCGCACCGGGCTATGAGCCAGATCTGCGCAGGGCATTCAAAAAACTCCGAGAGCTGGCCCTGAGCGCAGGCCCCTGGGCGCACGGTCTGCGGTTATCCATGGGAATGTCCGATGATTTTGAGCTCGCCGTCGAGGAAGGAGCCACTCACGTCCGGATAGGAACGGCTCTTTTTGGATCCCGCTCCTAAAAGGCGTTCTGGCACTTGGCCGGAACTTATGTTAATTCAAAACCACGCGCCCGTAGCTCAGCTGGATAGAGCGTTGGCCTCCGGAGCCAAAGGTCAGAGGTTCGAACCCTCTCGGGCGCGCCATTATTACTTTTACCCTAATAAAACAATAAGATCCGATCAATCGTCCACGTTTCCACTCCCACTGTGACAAGCGTTACAGATATTTCCGGGAGTCGCGCTGCCCCAGCTCACGCCAGGCTGAGAGTGACAGCGGACGCAGTCGAAATTTTTATGGTTACCCTGACCATGTCTAAAATTACCGCGGCTGGTCGGGTAACTTTGATCCAGTGACGGACGATCGCTCGCGTGGCAGCCTACACAAGTGGTGGGCATAGGCGAGTGAGGGAATATGGCACCAGCCCAGGCAATCCCAGGCTGTCGATGACAACTGGCACAATCGCCAGTCCCGGATGTCGCATGATTAAATCCGTTTACGATTGCAGTTGGGCGATCACTCGAATGACAGCCAGAGCAAGACGACGGCGTGGGCGTGTGATTATAGACGCCGCCTGACCAGGTAACTCCCGGCTGTTTGTGGCAAGCCGCGCAATCGCCCGTTCCACCAATAGAATGATTGAATCTATTCACGATGCCGCTTGGCCTTTGCGACGAATGGCAACGACTACAAGTTGTAAGCTCCGCATTACTATTTGGATGTGGACTCGCTCCGGAGCTTGCCCACTCTGTTTTTGAATCATGATGGCACTCCGCACAGTCTCTTCCTTGATTGTGATTCGGAGGACGACGCGCCTCATGACACGGAAGGCAAGTCTCTCCAAAATTCCCAGGAGTGTTTCGATGCGTAAACACGAACTCTGGAACAACGCTCAGGGTCTCGTGGCATTCGGAACATGCCTGTGAATCGAAATGCCCGGGACTTGGCGACGTTGCGGGAATGGGAAACTGGACACTCTCCGGTCGCTTATGGCACCGAGTACACGCAACTATCGGGTTTGCATTCACCGGATGAATGCCATTTTGCCCCAAGCCTGGCTCCCCTTGATCCAAGGGTTCCCGAGCACAAGAAAGCAAAGGCAACGAACCGAAAATAAGAGCCAACTTTATCCACGTACATTGCTTCAGCATGATATCGAGCACCTCTTGCAAGAAATCAGCACGGCAAGAACCAGCACAAGCTCGGTACATCGTTTGCACACGGACCCGCCTGGCACGGCGAACATGTCGCATCTCATGCTCAGCCTACTTTAATTAACCTGTCTCAAAAGGGTCACAATTCATGAATCGAATCATTACAGCAGCGTTTGCCGTTTTTTTATCTGCTTCACTGATTGGAGGTGTGAATGCCTCTTCGGTAACATCTTCGGATGTGCCGAATGAACCGCTTGGATTGAAGAACGCACGAAAAGTCATGCGTTCCACAATTCAGCGATACAAACAGGTATCTCAATTAAAGAAAAAGGCTAAGTCGAAAAATCAGCAGAAACGCGGCCAAAAATGACCAGGGCGCCTGAAATCAAAGATATGAAGTGCCAAACAGTTAAGAAGAAAGGAAGCGTCATGAACAGGCTTCTCAATGTGCTGCTGATCTCTTTTTTAGGAATAGTTCCCACTCTTGCGCAAGCAATTGATGAAAGCAAAATTCCTCATTACTACGGACCGTACCCGAACTGGGCCCTGAGCCGTCTACCCCTAGTTACTCCTGGAGCCTGCTCAGTCATGACGACGACCACCTGTACTACTGATGCTGAGTGCCCGATGGGTGAAGCATGTGCAGGGGTAACCGTTTCTGGAGGCATCAAAAAGTTTCAGGATACGCTGCCGCTCTTATGTAACCCAGCGCTCGCGGGCAGCTGTGATGCAGCGAAAAACAATCTTGGGCAATATATTCCGCTCGCGGTGCCCGACACTTCAACCTTTACTCAAGCGAATGGTTTTTCAGATGACGCTGACTACTACGTAATTGCCCTCGTTCAGCACCGTGAACGAATGAATTCATCTCTGCCCTCCAGGGGGACGCTCCTCCGGGGATACGTCCAGCTCCAAACTCCAAACAATGCAAACGCAGCCTGGAATAAAAAAATTCAACTCATGACCGACCTTCCCGATGGAACGTCGGTTCCCACTCTGATGCCCGATGGTACACAAGCGATCGCTGTGGACTACCCTCATTATCTGGGACCGGTCATCTCAGCTACCAAGAACAAACCAGTCAGAATCATTTTTTATAATCTTCTTCCCACGGGCGGAGATGGCAACCTGTTTCTTCCAGTCGACTCGACAGTGATGGGGTCTGGGATGGGCCCTACGGACGCAATGGGTCCACCAGCGGGAACGGTCAGTGTGGATGACGCTGTGCGCAATCCGATGTGCAGCTCAGCCATGAAAGGCGCAGACCACTGCTTCAAGGACAACCGCGCGACGCTCCATCTGCATGGCGGCATCACTCCGTGGATCAGCGACGGTACGCCGCACCAGTGGATCACGCCAGCGAACGAGGCCACAGCCTGGCCGGAAGGTGTCACGGTGAGATCTGTACCCGATATGAACAACGTTCCGGGTGTACCCAATTGCTCAGCCCCAAGCGACGGCTGCATGAGTTTTTACTACACAAACCAGCAGAGTGCCCGGATGATGTTCTATCATGACCACACGTGGGGCATTACCCGCCTTAATGTGTACGCAGGCGAGGCAGCGGGGTATCTGATCACTGACAGTACCGAAGAGAAATTGATCGCAAATGGGTCTATTCCTGGTGCTGCCGACACAATCCCTCTCATCATTCAAGATAAGACCTTCGTGCCGGACCTCGCACAGATGAGTCTTCAAGATCCCACTTGGGACTACACTCGTTGGGGCGGCGAGGGTGATCTTTGGTACCATCACGTCTATATGCCTGCGCAGAATCCTGGAGACTCAGGTGGCATGAGTTCTTATGGACGCTGGATGTACGGCCCATGGTTCTGGCCCCCTGCTACCCCCATGTACGGGCCTATTCCAAACCCTCGTTACAATATGGATCCGCTGACGAACTTCACGACGCCGCTCGCGACTCCTTGCAGATTGGATCATCAATCGACTTGGCAGTACCAGGTCGAGCCGTACTGTGAGCCAGCCTTGATCCCTGGGACGCCGAACATATCCGTCGGAATGGAGCAATTCAACGACACTCCTGTCGTGAACGGGACTGCGTATCCGACAACGATAGTTGAACCTAAACCGGTACGTCTCAGGATTCTGAATGCAGCGAACGATCGATTCTTCAATCTCCAATGGTACGTGGCCGATGCGACCGGGACAGAAGTCGCGCTCAGTGCCGCCGATTTAGCTGCAGCCCAGATAGACCCCGTCGTTTTCCCAAGACCAGATACGACATTAAGCCCTGTTGGGCCGGATTGGATTCAAATCGGCACTGAAGGAGGGTTCCTTCCAAAGCCCGTCGTTATTCCGAATCAGCCGATCACCTGGATCACTGATCCAACTCGGTTTGATGTCGGGAACGTCGATCAGCATTCTCTGCTCCTTGGTCCGGCGGAGAGGGCCGACGTCATCGTCGATTTCTCCCAATTCGCCGGAAAAACGCTGATTCTCTACAACGACGCACCTGCTGCTTTCCCTGCTCGGGTTGCGACCTATGATTACTACACGGGGGCACCCGACCTGAGCCCTGTTGGAGCTCCTTCCGTCATGCCAGGATACGGGCCAAACACCCGCACTATCATGCAGATCCGCGTCGTAGGCAACTCCGCCCCAGCGTTCGATCTTGGAAAGCTCGATGCCGATTTTGCTCACAAGGCTGACGGAACGGGCATATTTGAGTCCGGCCAGCACCCAATCATCGTTGGTCAGGCGGGGTACAACTCCGCTTATGGAACCAGTTTCGCCAGCAGCAGTTGGTGCAACGTCCCTGGTGTCGATGTTACGACGTGCGATGGCTTCGCTCGTATTTCAGATCAAGGCGGAGACCAGTTCGGGTTCAACACTTTACTTACTCCCACAGCCAAGCTCCACGTCCCCGTGGAACCGAAGTCCATCCACGACGAAATGAACGCGGTCAATTTCGACGAATTTGGAAGAATGATGGGGAACCTTGGAGTCGAAGCAGTTCCTGCTAAGCCTGGCGTACAAAATGCCGTTCTCTATCCATTCGTAAATCCACCGACAGAGCTTATCAACGCCACTTTGCTGCCCAAGGGAAATATGAATGTGACTCCGATCGCAACACAGGACGGCACGCAAATCTGGAAAATCACTCACAATGGCGTGGACACTCACCCGATTCATTTTCACCTGTACGATGTCCAGGTGCTCAACCGGGTCACCTGGGACAACATCATCCTGCCGCCCGATGGAAACGAGCTCGGCTGGAAAGATACGGTTCGGGTAAGCCCGCTTGAGGACACGATCGTGGCTCTACGGCCCATCATCCCAATACTGCCTTTCGAGATTCCAAATAGCATCCGACCCCTGAATCCAATGATGCCACTGGGTTCAACGCTCGGCTTTCACAATGTCGATCCACAGGGCAATCCAACGACAGCAATCACCAATCAGCTGACCAATTTTGGTTGGGAGTATATGTATCACTGCCACATCTTAAACCACGAAGAGATGGATATGATGCGTCCGGTATCGATAGCGCTTCCACCTAAACGGCCCGATGGACTCGCGTACACGATTTCTGGCAGCGGCACAAATCGTTCTCTGTTGTTGACCTGGAAAGATAACTCAATCACCGAAACGGCCTTTTTGATTCAGAAGTCGACGGATGGTGCGACGTGGAGCAATGTGGGAATTAGTTCGTCACCACTCACCCTGCCGGATACGAACACGACTGGGACACGCACGTTTACGGATTCATCGTACGACCCGGATGTGGCGGCTCAATACCAGGTGGTAGCCCAGAACACAATCGGCTACGGAGGTCAGTTCCCAAGCATGGCCGTCACCTCAGTTTCGGCTCCTTTGCTTGTAGGCAGCCGAACCGCAAAGCCAACAAATCTGACAGCAAGGCTGCGGACCGGGCCGCGAATTACTCTGACATTCACGGATAACTCGAGAGTCGAGACTGGGTTCGTGATCGAACGCTCGATTAACGGGGCTCCTTTCATCAGGATTGCGACCGCGCCAGCGCGCAATAACACCGGAACCGTGAGGTACGATGACACCATGGTAGTTGCGGGCGCCGTGGATTCGTACATTACGTACCGGGTAGCAGCGGTGAATGCAGTAGGCACTTCCGGTTACGCAGTATCGTCGCCGGTGCGGGTACGAGCGGTCCCGATAGTCCCCAGCGGATTCACCGTTGTCAACGGGCCAAACGGCGGCGGTGGCAACAGAAGATTGATATTTAACTGGCAGGATCGTTCAAACAATGAAACGGGGTTCACGATCCAATATGCAGCCGACGCGAACTTCACAAATATCTATGGGACATCAAGCATTGAGAGAAATACCACGACGTACACCAAAACCGGCCTAAGCCGGAACAGGAAATACTGGTGCCGGATAAAGGCAAATAACGGCTCGATCATTTCCTCGGCGTGGGTGAATGCAACGCCATTCCCCATTACAACAAATCCGTAATCGGCGATAAAATAGCTCAGCGCGTATTCTACCCAGAATCTTTTGACTCTTTGGTGGTCTCTTTTGTGGAGCCCTTTGATTTTGACGCGCTGTATTCTGTGGCCCGGATGGGTAGTTAACCAAATTACTTAATGCACTCGCGCCAAATCTAAGTAAAATAAAACTACCCGATTATTTTGCGACTTTACGCTATTTACACGTTCGGGCTCTCAATTAAGGAGAACAGCTATGAGTAAGTTATCCATTACCAAACGTTTCAATTATCTCGTAATTGGTCTGAGTGCCTTAGCCGTCTTCATAGCCGGGATCGGCGCCTACTCCGTTCAATCTCTGAAAGCCGAAATGCAGCACCTTCATCAAGCTACAGTTCTGAATGAATTGGCGGTTAAATCAGAGCTCGCCGTGAGCAAAATGCAAAGTTACATGAAATCCTTTCTCCTGAACCCAGACGATGGGGACGCATTTAAGAAGAAGCAAGAAGCTGACGAGGAAAACGCAGGGATTATCGTGGAAATGAAACAATTGACCTCGAACCCTGAGCTACTTCAAATTTTCGAGGAACAGTCGAATCTTGATGCCAAGGACCTGAATCCTCGAGAGCTACAAGTCGCCGAGCTCATCAAAAACCGAAAATTTGAAGAGGCTCGCAGTTTTTACTCCAAAGAAGTTCTCCCCGTCAGTGTTCAATTTGAAGCCCTTGGAACAAAGCTCGCCAAAATGACAGATGAAGCCGCTGAGCAAGTCATCGGGAAAACCCGTAATGATATCACCCGACTGACGATGACCCTCGTTCTTGTCGCGGTTTTCGGGATTGTTGGCTTGACAATAGGCGTGGCCTTATCAGTTCGGGCAATTATTCATGCGCTGAATCAGCTCGTAGTTACTTTGACCTCAGGAGCTGACGACGTGGCAGCGGCCGCAGTCGAAATTTCCTCAACGAGCGTTGAACTTTCATCTTCCGCAACTGAGCAGGCCTCCTCGATTCAAGAGACTGCGAGCTCCGTGGAGGAAGTGAACGCAATGGTCAAAAAGAATGCGGAGAATGCAAAGAATTCCGGCCAGGTTTCGGCTAAAAGCCAGGAGTCAGCCGATAGAGGTAAACAAGTAGTCAGTGAAATGATCGGAGCAATGGGCCAAATTGACCGTGCCAATGCAGAAATCATGAGCCAAATCGAGAGTAGCAACAGGCAGATCGGCGATATCGTCAAAGTGATCGCAGAGATTGGCAATAAAACCAAAGTTATCAATGATATTGTGTTTCAGACCAAACTTCTGTCCTTCAATGCCTCGGTGGAAGCCGCTCGTGCCGGCGAGCACGGGAAAGGTTTTGCAGTCGTAGCAGAAGAAGTCGGAAAACTCGCACAGATGAGCGGGAATGCCGCGAAGGAAATCGCAGACCTTCTTGATGGCTCCATTCAGAAGGTGGAACGCATCGTTTCAGACACTAAAACCAATGTTGAAAAATTAATCGTCGAAGGTAAATCCAAAGTTGAAGCCGGAACCCAAGTTGCAAAACGGACGGGAGAGGTGCTCCAGGAGATCGTTGAAGCGGTGACCAGCGTTGCACAAATGGTAGGTGAAATTTCCACTGCTTCCGAGGAGCAAGCACAAGGAGTTCAGGAAATCACCAAGGCTGTCACCCAGATGGACCAGGTTACCCAACAGAACGCTGCGGCTTCGAATCAGGCATCCAGCGCCGCTGAACAGCTTTCAAAACAGGCAGAAGTTTTGCGCGCCGGCGTGAACGATCTCGTCGCACTTGTCGGGGCGACAAAGACTCAGCAAATCAGGATGCAGAAGCCATCTCTGAATAAAACCCCAATCATCAGGGCCCAAAAACTTGCTGAGCCCGATCCGAAGATAGTCAGTTATATGGGCGAAACCGAAATCCCTTCTGAATCCGATCGTCGATTCAATGATGTATAGGAAATCTTGTTACTAAGGCCACCCGCGATGGGGAAAATAATAGCACAGCCGCCTAAACGAAAGCATCAAGTACCTCTCGAACGCGCTTTATCGAAGTTGGGTTTTGCTTCTCGAACCCAAGCTCGCGAGCTGATTCAGGCTGGGAAAGTTGAAGTGAACGGCGCGATTCGGCGTTCCCCGCTTTATCCGGTCAACCCTGAACGTGCCAAAATCGAAATTGCAGGGACCTCGCTGAAACCCGCTGAATCCCGCTATTTTCTTCTAAATAAACCTCGCGGCCTGATCACGACCCGCTCGGATGAAAAAGGTCGTCCCACGGTTTTTTCGCTGTTTCCGGATCTCAAATTCCATTTGAGTGCGGTCGGGAGACTGGACCAGGCCACCTCGGGCCTGCTCCTTTTCACGAACGATACAGGCCTGGCCGCCTGGCTGACGGACCCCGCAAGCGAAATACCGCGGATCTACCTCGTATCGGTCCGCGGAAAAGTCACTGAAGAGGAGATCGACAAGCTCCGTGAAGGATTTTTGGATGGTAAGGAATTCCTGATCGCAGATGAAGTCACGATCCGAAAAGCCAGCGGCAGGGAGTCCCACCTGACGGTCACGTTGAGTGAAGGTAAAAATCGCGAGATTCGCCGGTTATTCAAAGCCCTCGGGCATGAAGTGACCCGTCTCAAGCGCGTCGCCTATGGTCCGCTTGAACTCGGAGAGCTTGCCCCGGGAACGTACCGCGAACTGACTCTTGCTGAGATCCGGGCCGCTTTCCCTAAGGCTCCACTCGGAATCTGAAGCTGTTACTGGGAAAGCAGAGGCAGCGTTTGCGCTTGCTCCTCGGCACGACGGCGGATCAAAGTGGCTTTGGCGCGATGTACGAGACATTTAACTGCCGAAAGACTGAGATTCAGGTGCTTGGCGATTTGCCGGTAGGGCCAATGGTCCACGACCCGCATTGCCAAAGCTTTGCGCTGCAACTCAGATAAATCCGAAATCATTTTGACCAGGACATCCTTCCCTCTGCAGTCGATCAGCCGCCGCTCTGCATCGTGAGCCAGGCAGGGAACCTTTTCATAATCCACCGACTCAATCGCCAACCCCACATGATCCGTCAACTCCTCTCTTCTGAACCAGTCAATCAGGGTGTTTTTGGCAATGCTCCAAAGCCAGGTGGAAGGGGCGTACCGGGGATCATAGGACCCCCGGAAGCGATAGACTTTCAGAAAAACTTCTTGGGCGATATCTTCAGCAGTCTCAGCATCAGCCACGCGGGCCTTAAGATAGGCGGTAATGGGTTTTTTAAATTTCAGATAAAGCTCCTGAAAACCCGCTTCGGAAGCGAACGTGCATTTATTATCGTTCGCGTGTGTATTAATATCTTCCATGCCATGAGCTTAGAGAAATGCCATTGGCGATTGCAAATATTATCTCTTGCCGATCGCCGCAAAATAAAAGAGAATCCGGGCAGCTTTCGAGCCCTGAAACTTATTCCTTCAACTTAATAAGGAGCCTTCCTGTGACTGCTCTTCCCCTCAATCCCCACCTCCCGCTTGGCGATCAACGTACGGCCCCCTGGTATGGCAAAGACATTCTCTCCGTCCGGCAGTTCACGCACGATGATCTGAAATTTCTTTTTGGCGTGGCCCACGAGATGCGCGTGATGGTTGAACGCGTCGGCACATTCGATCTGCTGAAAGGAAAAATCCTGGCCAGCCTCTTTTACGAGCCTT
This sequence comes from Bdellovibrionales bacterium GWA1_52_35, assembly GCA_001769805.1. Lineage (GTDB taxonomy): Bacteria > Bdellovibrionota > UBA1018 > UBA1018 > UBA1018 > GWA1-52-35. The sequence continues at coordinate 119,945 of MEPO01000009.1, read as the reverse complement.
CGACCCGCACCTCGTCTTCCTTCACGGCCGCCATGGAAAGACTCGGCGGCTCGGTCATTCCGATCAGCGAAGTGAAATATTCCTCGGTTTCAAAAGGCGAAAGCCTCCCAGATACCGTCCGTTCCCTGGAATGCTATGCCGATGTGATAGTCCTGCGACATCCCGAAATCGGGTCCGCAGCCCTCGCCGCGAAGTATGCCCGCAAGCCGATCATCAACGCAGGGGATGGAGTCGGCGAGCACCCCACCCAAGCCTTGCTCGACCTGTTCACAATCCTTGAAGAACTCGGCAAAGTGGATGGGCTGACCATCACAATGCTCGGTGACTTGAAGTACGGCCGCACCGTCCATTCCTTGAGCCGCCTGCTCTCGCTTTATAATGTGAAACTGAATTTCGTGTCGCCAGATATTTTAAAAATGCCCGCCGACATTCTTGAAGAACTTCAGGCCAAGGGCGTGCCTTTCAGCCAACACACCACTCTGGATGCCGTCTTGCCGGAAACCGATGTTCTTTACGTCACCCGGGTTCAGAAAGAGCGCTTTGAAAATCCTGAGATTTACGAGGCCCACAAGAATACGTATGTGATCAATCCTGGAGTCATGCGTCCGGCCAAAGAGAAAATGATCGTCATGCATCCCCTCCCCCGCGTGACAGAAATCGGCATCGAATTCGACGAAGACCCGAGAGCAGCCTACTTTCGCCAGATGGAGTACGGACTTTACGTCCGAATGGCCCTGCTGGCTCTGGTGCTAGGGAAAGCGTAGCTTTTCCTTTTGCCTACCCTAAGGCTACAAAGACGTTTTGGCTTCGATTTGCGAGAGAATTTCCTGAACCGCTTTTTCGACATGCTCGAAATTGAAACGCCCACTCGCGGTGTTGAGCTGCGCCAGGGTGAACCTCTGTTCAAAAGCGCGCTTCTCCTTGCTCACCTCCAGCGAAGCTGCCGTCGCTGTAATTTTTCGAATCTGGAACTCGTATTTCAACAGCAGCTGATCCGCCTCAAATCTGCTCGAAAGCAAGAGCTGCTCGATCATCGCGAACGCCTTGGCGCTGGGAGGAACAAATTTCGTTTCCACCGCGATCGTCGATTCATGACCAGATTTTTGGCCCGATTTCTGGCCTGACCTCTGGGATTTCCGGACAAAGCGGAATTGAATTTCAAGCAGCTTGAGAATCTCCTGCACCAGCGGATCGGGAATTACCATCAACTGGAGATGCCCCATGCCCGATTCCTCTTTGCCATAAAGAAGAAAGGGGCTGTCGCTAGAATCCGAAATGGCACAATTCCGATCGAGTTTGCAGGTCCAGGGTAAGACAAGTTCCTCCTGGGCCCGCAGCTTTTCTGGAGTATTTTGAAGCAAAAAATCCGAAACCCGCTCAAAAGCATCAGCCGATTTCAGTCGCACCTTCTTGAGTTGTCCCTGTGCGACAAAAACCTGGAGACCTTTCAGAGAAATTTCCTCGGCCAGGTGGTTTTTGATTTTGAGTTCGCCCTGCAGGGTTTCGCCCTGGTGCCAGGACTCTCCGCGAATCTGAAGAACATACTCAAGCGGCTTCTGAAACAGAACGGCCTTCATAGCGGCTCCCCTTGAATATATCTAAGTTGCACGTCTATGAAAATCAAGGCGAGACTTGAGATAGCGGCTTGAAGCTGATGCTATGCCGCCCGCTTTCCTCTCTGCTGCTGATCGGCGTATTCAATCTGTCGCTCCAGTTCGATCAGGGCCTCTTCGGATACCAAACGCCGGAGATCCGCAAAAACGTGCGTTTGTTCATCTGAAAAATGAGTTTCTAATGCCTCGATCAAACCCCCTACCTGAATTCCCCAGGAGCCTTCAATCCCGAAAGCCCCCTCGCGTCTGGCCGCCTGGCGTAATTCCAGGAGCTCCGATCGGATACCTCTATGGCTCTCCCAAAGCACCTCCGCCCGGGTTCTCGAGCTTTCGTACCTTTCCAAAACCGGATAAATGCAGGACTCCTGCAGGAAGCAATGCAGCTCAAATTCATTTTCCAGGCGATCCAGAGTCTTTTGCCGGGAGGACTTGTCCCCTTCGGTTCCCAAGGTCTTGGCTAAATCCAAAATATATCTGTGTTGTTGCAGCAGGCGGTCAAAATATTCCATAAAATTCCCCTTTCGCCGAATCTGCACGAACTGGTCCATGAATCTCGGCCTTGCCCAGTGAATCAATATGATGCAGTTTAAAAGAACTTGCGATACATTGGTCCCATGTCACTCAAATGGAGACTCGAAAAACGCACCCTGCCGTTACGATTTGTCTGGAAGATTGCACGCGGAACGCTTGTAAAAAAAGAAAGCTACTTCGTTTCAACCTGCGACTCAGAGCAAAGCTTCCTCGGCTACGGCGAGGTCGCTCCAAATACCCGGTACCATAACACCCCGGAGGTGATTGAACGTGATTTCCAGACCTTTCTCGATTCCGCACTGATTGCCCCCCAGATTGCGGAATTCACGCTGCAGGAATTCGGTGCCTGGCTGGACCGGCTCTCGCTCTGCAACACTTTGCGCTTCGGAATTGAATCCGCCTGGGTTCACTTCCAGAGCAATAAAGAGAACAAAACCGTGGGTGAATTTCTCGGTGTTCCTCGGGCACCGCAAATCCAGACGTCCTTCTCGGTTCCGATCATGGAGCCGGCCGAACTGGAAGCGTTTCTGCGCCCGCTCGCGCGATTTCACGCGCTCAAGATCAAGGTCGACGCCGAGACCGCAGTGGAGGCTCTGGACCGGATCACCCGTCTGACTTCCCAGAAGCTGCGCATCGATGGAAATGAAGCCTTTGATGATCCAGCGGCACTCATGCACTTTGTCGAAGGTCTCCGCGGTAAGAATATCGAATTCCTTGAGCAACCCATGCCGGCGTCCATGAAAGATGCCTACCGGGAGATCCTTCCACGCCTGCCTTTTCCCCTCATTGGCGATGAATCAATCGAAGATCATGCTGATTTCGCGGACCTCGCGGCGCAATTTTCCGGGGTAAATATCAAACTGATGAAGACTGGCGGCTATGTCCGAGCCATTGAGCTGCTCAAAGGTGCGCGTGCCCATGGTTTGAAAACCATGCTCGGCTGCATGGTCGAAACTTCTCTGGGCATTTCCTCAGCGATGCACCTTGCTTCGCTGATTGACTACGCTGATCTCGATGGATTTCTGCTTCTCAAAGACGACCCCTTCGGACTCGCCCGGGAAGCGGACGGGTTCCTGCACTTCAGCTAGTCATCATCATTGATTCTGATTTTGCTGACTTCAATCGGCACGTCATCATCCACGCCAACCGGGATCCCGCCGAACCTGCGTACTTCCACGGTGATCTTGCGCACGCGCTTGCCGTTAGTCTCGGCAATCCAGAGACTGCCCTGACGTACGATATCCAAAGGCACCGATTGCTCACCCAGAAAAACGACGAGCCGGCCACCGCGGTCAGAATAGAAGCTGTCATTGACGATCGTAATGAAATACTTCTGGATACGTTCTCCCGGGACAAAACGGACAACATTCCGGCTGTAGAGCAGATCTTTACCGCTGAAGAAGCGGACGATGTGAATATTGCTGTTCGACACTGCCGTATCCACGGCGACGACCAGTTCCTCATAACGAGGGTTGGAATCCGCGATCCTGAAAAGCTCTCGGGGCGGATTCAATGTCGCTGCTAAAGACGGGACCGAACCCAAAACCAAACTCATCAATAATAAGCATCGAGTCATTGCGAGGCTTATAACGCACCGCGCGACAATGCGCAAATATATAAACACTTGGATTTTCAGATACTTGTCACGAACTGTATTGCGGACGTGAGCTGGAATTAGAGCCCTACGTCAGCAAAGGCTTTACGGATCACATCGCAATTCATGCGTGCCCCACGACGGGTCGCGCACTCGTCCATCATCTGGTTGCGGTAATCGGCAAAATCCGAAGTCGTCCTGAGACGTACGGTCATCACCCGGTAAAATAAGGGCGCTGCGGCCTGAAAACCGAGCTGTTGTATGATCAGCGCACCCGCGCGGTTCGGAACACCGTTATTGCCGTGAACACCGCAGTTGTCATTGTCATTGGAAGGAATGCAGCCCTCGCCGTCCTCAGCCGGAATTTCGGACATATGCGCCGGTTGCCCCCCGAGGCTCTTATGGGGATACAGCATGTCGCGCAGAGCTTCTGCTTTGGCAGCCAAGGCGCCGCGCAGACATTTCTCCCCCATCAGGAACGGATTTTTGGGATGCTCGAAAGCTTCTTCGATCGTGGCGCCGAAGACGTCTGCAAGATGTTCATTCAAGGCACCCGATTGACCTGCATACTCCAGGTTTGAGGTGGAGCTGATCACCGCATGAGTGAACTCATGACCGACGACATCGAGAGATTCAGCGAAGCTGCCCAGCATATCACCGCCGGAGCCGAATACGAACATTTTCCAAGGGCCCATCCAGGCGGCGTTCTGACGCATCCCGAGCGGATCCACTTTACTGAGATGACGATTGGCATTGATGGCGGCCACCAAAGGCGCGCTTTTTCCATCGAAGCTGTCCCGCTTGAAGACGTTCAAATAGTAGCTCGCAGCACTGACCATACTTGCATTGGCGTGCTCGGCTTCATCCGTATTGATCCTGCGGCCCAGGCCAACTTTTTTGCCATTCTCCAGAACCTTAACGCCCTTGAAAATCGGATTCGGAACGACGACAGAAACAGAGGCGTCGTAAATCGTGATATTGGCGATATCCTGCGCAAAACTCAGGCTTTTGATCACCTCGCCGGCGCGGAAGCCACTGGCGATGACCTGCACCCGGTGCGCGCGGGAGCCATCCGCATTTCTGATCGCGAACTGCCAGACCAGATTCCCTTGGGCGATTCGAAGCTCTCCGTTCTCATTGGGCGCCAGCTCCGGCTGAGAAATGCCCAGGGAAACTGCGCCGAACTGGACAGCCTGCTTCAAGCCGATGGAAGGCTTTGTAGAGATTCCGGTCACATTTTCGATCGCGGCATTCAAAACATCAAGGTTCCCGCTCGAATCAAAAAGGGCCACGACTTCCGCGCCATCGACGGGAAATCCCGCATAGTACTGCTGAAAGCGCAAAGCCAGCCCATCTCCCGAGCTGTCCGTGTTCACTATTTTCAAGGAATTACGATCAAGAGTCATCCCGTTGAAAAGCTGGGGATTGGAGCGGATGGCGGATAAAACCTGGTCTACTGGAAGCAGACTCCCAGGATCTAAACCCAGGAAGGGGTTCCGGATTCCGGTTTCAGAACTCACCTGAACCGGCTCCTGCGCTGGCCGAAAGACCCGGATATCCGCCCCTGCAGAATTCACCAGAAGAAAAAAGACCCCAGAAACAGCCAGCACTTTGTTCATCGCTTACCTCGGTTTTGGATAGAAGCGAGGATCTAGCATAATGGTTGTTAGCTGTCAGATTTTAATTTCAGAAATCCGTAAGTTCCGTACCTCAGCTCTTTACTTAAAAGTGCTTGTATTTCAGTTGTTTGCAACAAAGTATCGATTTCCAGCAACTGCCCCGGATTCCAGTTTGCTGCAATTTTTGGTACAAGGCGCCGGACGGATCTGGCCAAAAGGTGCTCATAGATCTCCACGACGGCCAGAACCTTCTCGGGGCCTTTGGGCAGATTCCGCTGGGTCAGACCATAGGGAAACCCTATCAGTCTGCCCAAAATTTTTCCAGCACGCATCTGCCGGATTCCGAAACGATTCAACCAGAACAGCACCGGCAATCGGGAAAGTTGCAGTTCTCCCGAACGGAAAAATTCCACAAAATACCGTTCGCAAAGCTCTCGCGCGATATTCCACTCAAAATGGTTGTTGTCGACCACTCCCACAAACGTCATTGCCGGATCATTCACAAAATCTGAAAGAGAAAAAAACTCAGGCCGTGTGAAATCCAGCTTCGCCAGATTTTTTTGAACCTGGGGATCCGCTATGTACCGGCTCTTGGTCGCAATGAGCGGTCCCCCTGCCTGTTCATAGGCGAGCCGACCAATCGTGGTGCAGGAGAGATAATCGCGGTCGGTGTCTTCGGTATCGAAATTATATCCGCGGGTCTGACCGGGAAGCCCTGCGATCCATGAATTGATTTTCGATGAAAAACCCACCGGACGCTCTTTCACCCGGTACACTTCGACATACGAGCTGAATTTTCCGGCAAGAAAGCAGCTCAGCGGGATGGCCCGGACTCCGAGTTTGTAGGTTTCCAGAACCACCGGCAGAATGCGCCCCTCATGTTCGATCATGGCAAAAATACCGAGATGATAGGCGTAGGCGCGCGGTTCGACGACTGCGGTATAGACCCCATTGCCGTCGCGATTCACATTGGTCAGTAGGACATCGCCCGGAAGAAAGCCGATTCCGCGGTACCTCACGCCCTCTTCTTCAAACTGGTACGATTGGAATTCTTCGTGCTGAACCCACTTTTCGAAAGGCCAGCGCGACGGTGCATTGGCATAAATCGGTGCGTTGATGCGAGGACCGGCGAGCCGTTGCAAGGCCTTTTCCCTCTTGGACGAAAACTTGCGAAGCAGGGCGTGCTCAGCGATTTGCGCAAAGTAAAAGGAAGCCCCTTCCTTCAGCTCAGGCGATTTCTGTTCGTTGACCCAGCGGGCGAGAAGCTTGAGCTGAATCGCGGTCGGCTTGAGTTCAAGAATAGCCAGCAGAGCGAAGATCAACCGCTGATCCTGCGGTTCCACGACCGAGCGGGAAACCAGGTCCAGAACATGCCCCAGAATCCGCTGTTTCCAGTGTTGCATCTGGTATTTCAATGAAACCAGCTCGTTTATGGGCAGCAAAGGACGCGAAAGAGAGCGGAAATCCGTCTGAATCTCTCTGACTTCCGCAAGCAGGTCTGGCAACGAAAGATGAAGGAGCCGCGACAGGGACAACTGGAGCTTTTGAGTCAGGGATGAATTTGACATAATCAGTCTACCCTTCATACGTCCATTTTCCTGAGGTTTCAATTCCTGGTTCGAATCCGCACGATTCCTGTGATAGCGTCCTATTTCGATACAGTTTTTGTTTTGCCCGCCCAAAGCGGACAGCCCTGAAAGGATCTTATGACGAACTCTTCTTATGATGACGCCTTTGGCACGGATGCTGACGAAACAGAGATCGAAGAGCAGAAGAAAAGAGCCGAGTTCGCGAAGATGCTCGACGCCTCTTTCAAGACAAGCACCCGCAAGCTTTCGGTGGGCGACAAGATCAAAGGCGAAATTCTGGTGATCGGGAAAGAGGATATTTTCGTTTCGACCGGCACGATGAACGATGGGGTGATTCAGCGCAAGGAACTGCTCGACGAAAACGGCGCATTCTCCTACAAGACCGGTGATACCGTGGAACTTTACGTCACTCAGGTGCGCTCCTCGGAAATCCGGCTTTCAGCCAAGAAAACCTCCAAAAACCTGGCCGACGATCTGGAAGACGCCTTCGATATGATGCTCCCAGTGGATGGACGCGTCGTCGAAATCTGCAAGGGCGGGGTTCGGGTCTCCGTCATGGGCAAAGTCGCCTTCTGTCCCATCAGTCAGCTCGGGCTGGCCCGTACGGAAACCGGCGAGGAATTCGTGGGCAAACGTCTGGAATTCCGGATCACCCAGTATTCCGAGAATGGACGCAACATTATCGTCTCTCGACGCAAACTTCTCGAAGAACAGCGTGAAACTTCCACCGGTTCCTTCCTGGAAGAACATAAAGCCGGGGACGTGGTCCGGGGTCGTGTGGCACGCCTGGAAAAATTCGGCGCTTTCATAGAACTTTCGCCAGGCATTGATGGTCTTGCCCATATCTCCGAACTCAGCTGGTCCCGGGTCGCCGATCCCGCCGAGGCCGTCACCGTGGGCCAGGAAGTCAGTGTCAAGATCCTGAAAGTCGAGAACCAGGAAAAAGGTATCCGGATCTCTCTTTCCATCAAACAGGCAGGCGAGCAGCCTTGGGATAATATGCCGGCCGAGATCAAAGTGGGTTCGGTCGTTTCCGGCAAGGTGACCAAATGCATGAAATTCGGTGCCTTCGTTGAACTCACCCCCGGCGTTGAGGGTTTGATCCCCCTATCTGAAATGAGCTACACCAAACGCGTGCTCCGCTCGGATGAGTTCTTCAAGGAGGGTGAAAAAATCGAGGTGATGGTGAAGGAGATCCATCCCGAAACGAAGAAAGTCCTGCTCTCGCTCAAAGATGCGGGTTCGGATCCCTGGGCTCTCGTTCAGCAGAACTTCCCGGTGGGCACGATCATCACCGGCAAAGTCGAACGAAAAGAACCCTATGGCATTTTCATCCAGCTCGTAGAAGGCATCACAGGGCTCCTTCCGAAATCCAAGGCGATGGAGCATTCGGAGTTTCCTTTTGAGAAACTCCGCGTCGGCGACAAGGCTACCGTTCAGGTAGCTGAAATCCGCCGCGAAGAGCGCCGAATTTCGCTCGACGTTCCGAAAGATGCAGGAAGCGAAGATTGGAAGAACTATTCCGCACCGATTTCGGGTTCTTTTGGGACTTTTGGCGGCGCGCTGGGCGAGCAATTGAAAAAAGCGCTCGACAAAAAAAAGAAATGACCCGACCGGAGACCTCATCGAGTGATCGTCAGGCTTCGGTTGTCGACCTGGATGCGCGGGCGCTGATGGACAGCCTCGAAGATGCTGTCTTCATCCATGATTTTCAAGGGCGCATGTTCGATATCAACCAGGCGGCCTGTACCCGGCTCGGTTACACGCGGGAAGAACTCTTGAAGCAAGGACTTCAAGCCATCGATAGTCCTGAGTTCGCGAACCAGGTCCCGGATCGAATGGCAGCACTCCGCAAAACCGGGAAGGGACTCTTTGAATCTGTCCATCTCTGTAAGAATGGCAAAGGCATTCCAGTCGAAGTCAATGCGCGCCTGATTGAATTCAACGGCACCACCCTGGTGATTGGCGTTTCCCGGGATATCACCGAACGCAAGCTCGCCGAACAGGAAAAGACCAGGATCCAGTCGCAACTCCTGCATTCTTCAAAACTCGCCTCCATCGGTACGCTCGCGGCCGGAGTTGCCCATGAGATCAACAATCCCCTGACTATAATTCGGGGACAGAACGAATTCATCCGGGAATCCCTCATCCTGAACGAGGCGGATCCGAAAATGATCCAGACCCTGGACAAGCAGGAGCAGGCAATTGGCCGGATCGCGGGGATCGTGAACAGCCTGCGGCTTTATGCACGCAATGACAACAGTACGAGCGAAGAGGTAAATATCCATCAGATCATCCAGGAAACCCTTTCGCTCGTTGCTAATATTTATAAAAGAGCGCAGATCCAGATCGAAACACAACTCAGGAGCATAAATCCCACCACAGCGGGAAATATCGGGCAGATGCAACAAGTCATCCTCAATCTCATCGTCAATGCGAAAGACGCCCTGGAAGGCCGCAAAAGCGGCGGTCTCATCCGACTGGAAACAGAAGACGTCGGTACTACGGCTATCGTGCTGAGACTGTCTGATAACGGCTGCGGCATGCACCCCAACCAGCTTCAGCAGATTTTCAACGCATTCTACACAACCAAGCCCCCCGGTAAAGGCACCGGCCTGGGACTTCCGATCTCGCACTCAATCATTACTTCAATGAAAGGCACGATCGATGTTGCTTCAGAGCCGGGCGTTGGCACGGTTTTTACACTGACTTTGCCGAAATTACGGTAAGGTTCCAATCAAGGAGAATCCCATGGTGACCGACAATTCAGAAGACATCAAAGCAGAACTCGAACGGCTTCGCGCGGAAAATCAGGCCCTGAAGAAAACCTCTGCCAAGGGACTCTCGCTCAAGGTCAGTGAAAAAGGCGGCCTCTCGGTTTACGGGCTTGGTCGCTTTCCAGTCACGCTTTACAAAGAACAGTGGCTCAAGCTGCTGGAAATGGCCGATGACATCCGTGCTTTTATTACCACGAATGATTCTTCATTGAAGACCAAGGGCTGAAACTGATTCCCGCTTTTCCAAAACTCGATTCATCCCAGCCTTCCATCGTACTGGCACCGATGGAAGGCATCATGGATGCGCTTCTACGCGCGGTTCTTGCCGAGGTCGGAGGCTTTGATTTTGCCGTTTCTGAATTCGTCAGAGTCAGCCAGGGCGTGCTCTCTGCCGCGACGATCAGCAAAAGGGTTCCGGAAATCACCGGAGTTTGCCTCGGTCGAACCGTACTGCCCACTCAAGTCCAGCTTCTGGGCAGCAATCCTGACTTGCTTGCCGGCACGGCACTTGAAGCCTGCGCGGCCGGAGCCCGAGCCATTGACCTGAACTTCGGCTGTCCCTCACCGACTGTCATTCGTCATCGCGGCGGCTCCGCCTTGCTGAAAACCCCGCGGAGTATTTTTGAAATTGTTTCCTGCGTGCGGCGTAACGTGCCTTCAGTCATTCCGGTTTCGGCAAAGATCCGCCTGGGTTTCCAAAATCCCGAGGAAGTCTTCGACATCGCCCAAGCCGCAGCAGACGGGGGAGCCGATTGGCTGGTGATTCACGCCCGAACCCGCGCAGAATTTTACAGACCCGGCGTTCACTGGGAACCCGTTCGGCAGGTGAAAGAAAAGCTGGGCATTCCGATCATCGCGAATGGTGATATCTTTTCGGTACAGGATTTTGAGCGCTGCAGAAAAGAGACCGGTTGCGAGCACTTCATGCTCGGACGCGGAGCCCTGCTTGACCCATTCCTGGGACACCGGATTCTTGACCTGCTCGGGCGCCAAAAGCAGAAGAGCCTGCTCAACCAGAAAAGTCCCTCGCAGTTGGAAGGGCTGATCACGGCAATCGCGAGGTTCATTGAAATAGCCGAACCTCTGGCTCAGAATTCCGGCTTTATCCCCTCACGAATCAAGCAATGGATCCGGATCAGCCGGGCTTTCGAACTGGAATTCATCCCGCGCGCCCTGCTCACCGTGATTTCCCGCGCAAAAACCGGACAGGACATACTCGAGCAGCTGGAGCAGTTCAGCGGCTTCAGTTCGGCGGAAATCCCACCGCGAGCTTGATTGCCTGATATTCGGGATGAACCGAACCATCGCATGCGCGAATGATCAGCGGGGGTTCCGACCAGGTTTTTACCCTGAAATTCTCGGGCAAATGCTCTGAACACATCATCACAAAAACACCGAGCAAAGGAGGCTCCCCTTCCCTGAGAATAATGGGACGCTGACGTACAATCGTCAACCCCGCGGCCCGAGCGCCATTCTGAACCCGCGCAAGCTGGGCCTCAGGTTGGATCGGAAAAACAATTGCGAAAACACCGCCCGAATTCAGATGAGGCGCCGCAACTCTGCAGTAATCGGCAACTTCGCCGCGCACTTCAAAACGGCACGCGACTTTCTGCGGATGCTCGGCCGTGACGCCGGATCCCAGGGGGAAATACGGCGGGCTGCCCAGAATCAAATCAAACTTTTCCTCGTCCCCGAGCAGTCCGGAATCCCTGAAATCACCGACCCGGATCTCGTAACGCTCACTCACTCCGTTGTAAGCGGCGGATTTTTTCGCCAGCTCCGCGCTGATTTGCTGGGCTTCAATGGTAACGAACTTCGCGCCGGGCAATCGCCACGCGGCTACCAATCCCACGGAACCTATGCCACTGCCAAGATCCAGCACCCGGCTTGCGGAAGGACACCAGGTTGTGCCATACCAGGCGGCCAGAAGATCGTCGGTTGAGAAACGATGACCATCTTTCAGTTGAAATATCCGGAAATTCCCACTCAGCGCATCCAGCGTTTCGCCCGCTTCGGGCTGAGTGGTTCCCGAGACATTCACTCCTGGCTTGGCCCAGCCTCTGAAGAAATTCTTAGCGTCCGACATAAACCATCCCGAAAGTACCGGCTTTCTCAAACAAGCCTGCCAGGCTCAGTTTCACGATCTCGGCCGCATACGCGTAGTTCACCGTGGCTTCCGTATCACAGGCCTGATGATAGCACGGGGTATGAGTATCCCAGTCTTCGATCGCTAGTAAGGTCGGCACGTATTTCCGCAAAAACGGCACATGATCACTGCCCCAGGCGGGCGTACTCACACGGCCCCGAAGTGAAGAATAAGTTGCCGCCTTGCCGGCCAGCCACTCCGCTTCAGAGCGAAATTTCTCGTCTGTTTCCAGGTCAAGCTGTCCATTGGAGTTGAAACCAATCATGTCGAGGACCAGTACCCACTTGAGTCGTTTGATTGCGGCGGGCGCCAGACTGTTCAAATAATACTGGGCTCCGACCATTCCATTCTCTTCACTATTTGTGACTAGGAAACGAACCGATTTTTCGGCAGAAAGGGGTGCAAAAATTCTCGCCATTTCCAGCAGACCCGCCACTCCGCTCGCATTATCGTCAGCTCCTGCATTCGGCCGACCAACGGAATCCAGGTGGGCGGCTATGACAACCGCGTCAGGTCCGTCAGGCCCGGCCGAAATGATGCCGGCCTTTTCTGCGATGACATTGCATTGATCCGGGCGATAACACTGAAGGGATGTCTGATACCCCAGCGCTTTCAGCTGATCATGCGCCCAAAGCGTCAGGGCCTGGTTTTCTGAACTTCCCGCGCGGCGGTCCGTTGCCGAAGTCAGCTTTAAAACCGTGGCCCGCAGCAACTGAGTATCGACCTGAGCGACTCTCGCTGCGACTTCCGGATCTGGGGCGACGGGAATGATGAAGGGATCGTAAACTTCCCGTTGAAGGAGCGAACGGTCGGTTCGCGCGCGAAAAAAATCTTCCGGAGTCTCCAGGGCCAAAGTACTGGTCGCGAGCAAACTTCCAAGCAGGGCAGAAATCATCAGTTTCATCCGGAGTCCTTATTCCAAACGGTACTTCGTCTTGAAGTCGGCGGCGAGGAAGTCCACCTGAGGAATCGTTTCAAAGGTCGGACGCCCATTGTAAATATCCCGCTCAAGCCAGCCCTTCAGCTCTTCCCATTCCGGCTCAGGCACGAGGCTCCACCAGACTTTTTGTAATCCGGACCAGAAGAATTGCCGGGATTTCAAAGCGTCCTTTTTTTCAAAGGCACTGCCACGGGCCAGGACCAGCCGCTTCCCTGCCAGGGCATTGCGAAGCATTTCTTCGAAGTAGGTCTCTTGCGGTCGGCTTTTCGTCGGTTGTTTTAAAACATGAAGCATGGTCCGGACATCATCCAGAGCCCGATGTGAAGTGGGAAAGTAGCCGTGCTCCCAGGCAATGTGCCGGAGAGTGCCGCAGGGCATTTTATGAGTGCGCTTCCAGTCAATCATCGCATGCGTGCAGCCCCAGGCTGACGAGCTGAACTGCCCGTGCTTCTCCGCCCAGCCCCGGTCAAACCGGGCGTTATGGGCAATGACGAGGTCGGCTTTTTTTAAAATTGCATTAAATTTTATCCAATCCAGCTTCTGGCCCCGGACCATCTCGTCGGTGATTCCGGTCAGCTCCATAACTTCCTGCGGTATCGGCGCTCCCGGATCATTCATGGACGTGTACGATTCGAGTTCACGACCGAGAGCTTTGGAGTTGTCGACTTCGAGCAGAATGACGGCGGCCTCAATGACCTGGCCCGTCTGCGGGTCGAGCCCGGTGGTTTCAAAATCGAGTGCGGCGATGGTTTTCATAGCATTGGACCTTAACACAGGAAGAATGGTATGAGCCATTCATGAACTTGAGGTTCTTGATTTTCATTTCGATCATGGGATCGATTCTGGCAGCCGCAAGTTATTACCTCGGTCGCCGTACCCTGGCTTGGATCCCTTGGGCACAAAAGCATCCCGTCCTGATCTGGGTAGCTGTTTCGGCCTTTGTCATCCTACAGATAGGTGGGCCGCTGCTTTACCGCCATTTTCCGAGTCGCACGTCCTGGCCCTTCGTTCTCCAGTGGATAACCTACGGAACTCTCGGGCTTTTCACGGCTTTCCTTTTTTACACCCTGATCAGCGATCTGGTGATCGTGCTCTGGAGCAAGCTTCTCCAGGCACCTCCGGATCTCGAGCGCAGAGCATTTATCGCCGTAGGTATTGCCGCTTTCGCTTCTTGGGGGATCGGGATTTTTCAGGCTTTGAAACGCCCGAGTGTTTACGAGATTTCCGTACCGATCAAGGGCCTCGCCCCTGAATTCGAGGGGTACCGGATCGTGCAGATTACAGATACCCACATCGGACCGATCCTGGGCAAAGACTTTGTGGAAGGGATCGTTTCGATCGCCAATGGCCTGGACGCCGACGCAATCGCCCTGACCGGAGACCTGATCGACGGCACTGTCTCTGATCTGCGGGTAGACACGGCCCTGCTGCGGAATCTCAAGGCCCGCGACGGGGTCTTCTTCATCACCGGGAACCATGAATATTATTGGGGTGCCCAGGAATGGATCAGCGAAATAGCGAGTTACGGGATCCGTCCGCTCATGAATGAACATGTGGTTCTCACCCGCGGTAAAGCACAGTTGGTGCTCGCCGGGACTCCGGATGTCGGAGCGGATAAATTTTTCCCGGAACACCGCTTCAATCCGAAGAAAGCCTTGGAAGGCGCACCCACCGAGGCAGTGAAAGTGCTCTTCACTCACCGCCCGACTGGCTATGAGGAAATCGAGGCTTCCGGTTTCAACCTCATGCTCGCGGGCCATACGCATGGCGGCCAATTCCTTCCCTGGAGCGTACTTGTAGCCATTGCTCATCGCTACCACATCGGGCTGAACCGCTTTAAGAATCTCTGGATTTACGTGAGCCGCGGCACCGGGTTCTGGGGTCCTCCCGTACGTTTCACAGTCCCGTCAGAAATCAGTTTATTACGCCTGACAGGTAAAACCATTTCATGAAAACTTCCGCATTCATTCTGGCAGTCCTGTTCGCCTCGCAACTATCACCTGCATGGGCCAGCCAGAGCGAAGTCACTCTACTGCGAACCGTTCCGTCAGTTGACCTCAGCCGGTACGTCGGGACCTGGTATGAGATCGCCCGGTTACCGAATCGCTTTCAGAAGGACTGTGCCCAATCCACCGCAAAATATTCCCTTCGCGAAGAGGGCAAGATTGATGTGCTCAATTCCTGCAGGAAGCTGAGCGACGGCTCGCTGAAGGAGGCCCATGGCCTGGCTGAAGTCGTGGACAGAGACACGAATTCGAAACTGCGTGTGATCTTCACGCCAGGACTGATCCGCTGGCTTGGCATCGGCTGGGGTAATTACTGGATCATTGAACTTGAGCCTGAATACAAATACGTCGTCGTCAGTGAACCCGGACGCGAGTACCTGTGGATTCTCTCTCGTACTCCCGTAATGGAAAAATCCGTCTATGAAGGGATTCTGGAGCGACTCAAGGCCAACGGGTTCGATGTCTCAAAGCTGATTCACTTTTCCCAGTAAGAGACTTCGAGCGAGTCTTCCCGCTCCGGAAGCCCCTGACTCAAGCGGGGCGAGCTCCGCCGCAGGACTTCGTAGCTCACGCGATTGGCATACTTGCAGATCTGGTGGATCGACGAATAAGTCAGAAAATGCGTCTTATGCTTGGGCGAAGTCGGTGAAGCATGCCGGTGATGAATGTTGGCGGCAAGGTCGTGCAAAAGGGCCGAAAGAGCTGAATCGCCGGCTCCATTCGTATTTCGGATCGTACTCGGGCCACCCAGATACGGATTGATATGCGAATACATCTTGAGCGGCTTCTTGCATTCCGACTTCAGCATGGCGCGGCTGTACTCGTGGCGGTTATATTCCGGAATGGATTTGGAATGGATCTGATCTTTTGTCACCCGGGCAAATTCTTCATCGACGTGCCCGCAGAGATAAAGTCCGTGGCGATCATGGGTCATGAGAACCAGATCCGCGAGGTCCAGGGCATCCTGACCCGCCAGCAGGGCATCGGATTGGCCGGTCAAGACCCCGAGTTCCTGAAAATTACCAGCCAGAATATTCACGGAGCTGCTGATCAGGTCGCGTAAAAACTCGCGCTTTTCACGAACCAAAGACTCCGTGCCGAGCGCCAGAATGATCGGGATATTATGTCGTTTGGCGCATTCCAGGGCACGCATGGTGGCGCGAAAAATGGGTGCGTCCTCTTTACGGAAAAGATAGGCGGTCAGAACCAGTGCGGAGGCTTTGGAAATCAGTTTTTCTGAGATAGCTTCGGCTGGCAACTCGTCCATAATTCCGCGTCCAATGCCAAAACTCCGCTCCCCATCCGGAGTGATGAAGCAGATCGCCCGCCCCATCGGTCCGGAGCACGGATGAAGGTGACTGAGATTCACCCTGGAACTGGTGTTGCGAATGTAATGAAAGGCGTAATCGCCCATATTGATCTGCTTTGTGATCGTGCCAAGAAGATAACTCTGGTCATCGGCCAGAACCGAATAGTTGTGAATCGTATTGCCGATCGCGCCGCCCGCGAACTCTCCAACGATCCGGTCTTCTTCCTTCAGTCGCGAATAGATCTGATCGACCTTTACATCATCCAGGAGAACGGACTCACCTTTTGTGATTCCAATTTCAGCGAGAAAACTCTCTTCCACTCTGGCTTCAATATCGACCAGAAGCTGATCCATCCCGACGATGTAAATTTCGCCCGAACGCTCCACATCCGCGCCGAACGGGATTCGACCTTTGTCAGTCACTGGAAAGTAATGCTTACTTTTGCGCTTTCCTGGAAATTTCATATGGGTGGCACTGATGTACCGCCCGGTGAAGCTAGGCGTCAAGTTAAGTTTAAACGGGCGGTTCATAGATATCAGGTACTTCACGCACTTAACATGCTTCAGGAAGTTCGGGCCGCTCGTGTTCTTATTTTCTTGGCAATTTGCGCCTTCAGACTCCTGAGGTCCTCTTGAATCTTGGCCTCGAGCGCCGTCACCTGCTCGAGCGTCGCTTCGGGCTCTTCTCCGAGATTCACCAAGGCTGAAAGATTTTCGACAGTTTCCAGAAAGCTTTCGAATTTACGACTGGCTGCCTCGCCTCGCGTTCCCCTGAGCGGCTCGAAGTCGTGGAGAATCAGCTCTGTTTTGCCACCATGGCCATGAATATTCCGGACATCCTCGATCGACTGATAAAAACAGACCGTACTGCGCCGACTCATCCAGCGCAGCGCGCACCAGCCATTGGTAAAGACCACCCCTTCCACCACCGGTCCGGTCCCGCTGACGCCACTTAGGTCTTCTATCCTGTAGAGGTGAAAAAGCTTCAAAGGTCGGGCTCCTTCCAACCTCCTGTGATGCAACGCCTATTCCTGTCCGGCGCTATTCAAAATATGCAAAGAGCGCCATGATTGCCAGGCCGCTTATGAAAATTGCAGAAGAACTCAGATTATTTTTAGCAAGCCGCCGGTTACGGACTTCCGGAAGCAGGTCCGCGGCTCCTATGTAAATAAAACCTCCGGCGCTCAGAGCGAGACAAACCGGTACCACGGCTTCAGTCATGAACTGCGCTGCTGCATAAGTCACCAGCGCCCCTAAAACCGAGGTCAACTGGACCAGGAACAAAAGCAGAAGTGACCGCGCCCGGGAATAGCCCTGGGAAATCAAAATCGCATAATCACTCATTTCGTGCGGAATCTCATGGAGGATCACCGCGATGCTCGTCGCAATTCCGACGCGCACATCCACCATAAAGGCTGCGGCAATGGCAACGCCATCTGTGATGTTATGAAGTGCATCGCCAGTGAGAATGAAAGGACCAATCAAAGTATGCCGGTGCCCCTCTTCACCACAGGAATGGGCTTGGAAAAGGCTTTCGACAGTATGAAACAGTAAAAAGCCGCCCATTACCCAGCTCATCAAATATACCGGAGAGCTGCCTCCCGTCAGAGCTTCAGGAATCAGCTCAAAAAACGCCACCCCGAGCAATGTCCCAGCTGCAAAAGCCAGTACGAGGCCAATGTTACGCTGAATGAAGCTGGTAGGTATGACACCGCCTACCAGGCCGATTAGCCCATTCACCAACGTAGCAAGAAGAATCAGTCCCAGTTTCATGTCCATAGAATAGCCGCCTGCGTTTTCTTATAACATAAAACCTTAAAATTGCCTCACGCATCTTGACCAATACCCCCCAGGGGTATAAAAGAAACCTCCTGATGGAATCGCCCCCGGAAATTAAACAGAAGCTCGATCTCGAGATCAAAGGAATGACCTGCGCGGCCTGTGCCCGTCGCATCGAAGTCCTCCTGAGCCGGATCCCCGGAGTGAAAGCGACAGTCAATCTGGCCACGGAACGCGCCCAGATCCACTACCCTCCTGCAGTTGAACCGGAGCAACTGATCCAAACAATTGAAAATGCCGGGTATCAGGCCCATCAGCACTTCGAGGCGAATAGACGGACTGAACAGGTGATGAAAGATCGGCTGTATCAGCGCGAAGTTCGTAAGTTTCAGCTTTCACTGGCACTGAGTTTTCCATTTTTCATCCAAATGATCCTGATGTTTTTTGCCGACCCCCATCAGCTCCTGCCGCCCTGGATTCAGCTTCTGCTGGCCACCCCCGTGCAGTTCTGGATCGGCGCACGTTTTTACAAAGGAGCCTGGAATGCGCTCAGAAGCCGGTCCGCAAATATGGACGTACTGGTCAGTCTCGGAACCAGCATGGCGTATTTCTCGAGCGCCGCGGTGGTGATCTTCGGATTGCACGAGCACATCTATTTTGAGGCCAGCGCTGCCATCATCACGCTGGTGCTCATGGGCAAGATCCTCGAGGCCCGGGCCAAAAAAAGAACCACTTCGGCGATTGAAAGTCTCCTGAAGCTGCAACCGGATACAGCGCACGTGGAGCGGGGCGGGGCCTTTGTCGATATTGCCCTGTCCAGCGTCGTTCCGGGGGATGTATTCCTGGTCCGTGCCGGCGAGAATATTCCGGTGGACGGAGTCGTCCTGGCGAATGAATCGAGCGTCGATGAATCACTGCTCACAGGCGAAAGCCTCCCGGTGGGAAAAGGCCTGGATTCCAAGATCTTTGCGGGGACCAGAAATCTGGACGGAATGCTCCGGTGCCGGGCCACCCAGGTTGGTGCCGATACGATGCTTTCGGGGATAGTGAAAATGGTCGAGCAGGCACAGGGATCAAAAGCCCCCATTCAAAGGCTGGCGGATACGATCTCCGGGGTCTTTGTTCCCAGTGTTCTGTTCATCGCCGTGATCACTCTCATTCTGACGGGGGTTCTCACAGGCAGCTGGTCCCAAGCCCTGATTCACGCCGTGGCGGTCCTCGTCATTGCCTGCCCCTGCGCTTTGGGCCTGGCCACCCCGACTGCAGTCATGGTCGGAACAGGAAATGGAGCCAAAGCCGGTATCTTGATCAAGGACGCCGCCGCCCTCGAACGCGCGGCAAAGATCAAGTGCCTCATCATTGATAAAACGGGAACGCTAACGGAAGGCAAACCCAGTGTCGAGTCCGTGAACGCTCTTGCTGGGGATTCGCAGGCAATTCTTTCGATTGCCGCAGCCCTCGAAAAAGGCTCCCAACATCCACTGGCTCAGGCCCTGATTGCCTACGCGGCAGCCCATTCGGCAACAATGAAGGTCGACATTCCTGAAGTGTCAGAATTTCACAGCCAACCCGGGCAGGGAATCCGGGGGATCATCGCCGGCCAGGAGTATTTCATCGGCTCGGCACATTTCATTCGAAACCAGGTTCGTCACGTTTTTCAAGAATCGGAACAAGCGGAACAAGCCCCGACCGGATCCCTGGTCGTACTCGCAAACCGTGAGGGAATTCTGGGATCCTTTCTGATCTCCGACCGTTTGCGACCCTCCAGCCGTCACGCGGTTTCACGCCTCCGAAGCATGGGAATCCGGATCCTCATGTTGACCGGCGACCACACCTACGCGGCCCAAGCCATCGCAAAGGAAGCCGGGATCGACGAATTCAAAGCCAGCATGTTTCCCGCAGACAAGGCCGCCGAAATCCAGAAGCTGCGCAAAGAATTCCCCGGAATCATCGCCATGGCCGGAGACGGGGTGAACGACGCACCAGGGCTGGCCGCTGCAGATGTCAGCTTCGCTTTTGCAAGCGGCTCGGATACGGCCATGCAGAGTTCGGATATCACCCTGATCCGCAATGACCTCAACAGCGTGGTGGACACAATCGAACTTTCACGCGCCACCCTGAGGAAAATCCGGCAGAATCTATTTTTCGCGTTCATCTACAATATCCTCGGAATTCCACTGGCGGCATTCGGCTGGCTTGACCCGGTCATTGCCGGTGCGGCGATGGCTCTGAGTTCCGTATCCGTAGTCACCAATTCACTCACTCTCAAACGATGGAGATCTTCATGAAAACAGTTCTGAAAGTAATTCTCGATGCCGGTTATGAAGTCCAAAGTACGAGCTAATTGTCCGAACTGTTCCCCCACTCCGGTAGGGACACGGACTGTCGTACGCTCGAGCAAACCAGCCCTTCTTTCGCGTCTGCGCAGGACAGAAGGACAGTTGCGCGGAATTATCCGAATGCTGGAAGAAGACCGTTACTGTGTCGATGTCCTGACGCAGCTGAGTGCCGCACGTTCCGCACTCGATGCGGCGGCCATGCAACTTCTTAAAGAGCACCTGGGCAGCTGTGTGAAAAACGCACTCACAGCGGGCCGGGGCGAGGCTTCGATTCAGGAAATCACGGAAGTCCTGCGGAAGTTCATCCGTTAGCTCTGCTTCAGCTCTTTCATGAATTCAGAAATTTTTGAGTAGGCTTGGCGCAAAGTGGGCTCATCCGGCAGGAACACGATCCGGAAGTGTTTGGTCCCGGGTCTCTGTCCAAAGCCGCTTCCCGGAACGGTCACTACGCCCTTCTCCCGGATCAGGCGGGCACACCACTCCTCGTCGGAATCCTTGAATCCGTCGATCTTCGGGAACGCGTAAAAGGCGCCTTGAGGCTTCACACAGGAAATGCCTGGAATATTTGCAAGCATTTCCACAGTAATGT
The DNA here is from genome assembly GCA_001769805.1 of Bdellovibrionales bacterium GWA1_52_35. Taxonomy (GTDB): domain Bacteria; phylum Bdellovibrionota; class UBA1018; order UBA1018; family UBA1018; genus GWA1-52-35. The sequence continues at coordinate 99,114 of MEPO01000009.1, read as the reverse complement.
CCCGCCGCAATTTCAGCTGAGCCACCACTTCCGGGAGATGCTCATTTTTACCGTCCAGGGCAATGGGGACTGCGGCCATCACCGGGTGCGGGGCACAGAGGCGGGCGCGAGTGAGCTTCTGGATTGCACGATAGTAATCCCCGATTTTAGCCTCCGGCCCGGAGACAACCCCCCAGCCCATGCGCAAGCCGGGACCAACATAAACTTTGGAAAGACCGTTGAAGGTGATGGCAGCAACATCCTTCGACAGGGCGGCCAGGGAAACATGCTTTACGTCATCAAAGATTAACTTGTCGTAAATTTCATCCGAGAAGAGGACCAGATCATGTTCTTCCGCAAGATCGACCAGCTGCTGGGCCACCTTCTCTGAGAGAACGGAGCCGGTCGGATTATTTGGATTGATGACCACGATTCCACGTGTTTTGGGCGTGATCCGGCGCCGGACATCCTCGACATCAATCTGCCAGCCGTCCTCCTCATCCAGATAATAGGGATTGGCGACGGCGCCTAGTTTCTCAAGAACCGCTGTGTAAAGGGGGTACCCCGGACAGGGAACCAGAAGATCGTCGCCGGGATTCAGAAGAGCGGTCATGGCCAGCTCAATCGCTTCGGAGCCACCACTGGTCACATAAATGTCCTGGATATTCTGTATGCCGCGACGCTCTCCGTCTCGACGGATCGCCTCCACTGCCGGAGCTGTTCCTGCCGAAGGGGCATAGCCCGTTTCACCGCGCCTCAAGGAATCGATGATGGCATCGGTAATGAATTCCGGTGTGCGAAACCCGAAGGGCACGGGATCTCCAATGTTCAGATAAACGAGCTTCTTTCCGGCGGCTTTGGCCTGGTCCGCGATGAGTAAAATATCCCGAACGGCATATTTGATTTTTTCAGTACGGGCGGCAGGAATAATTTTTTTCATGAAATAGGTTTTACCATAAGCACGCTAAATAGCGAACCGGAGTCATTCCCGACGAAATAACTTTATTATTGCTTATATATTTTTATTCCTACCCAGTTTTCGAATAATTTATCATCATTATGCAATGCCTATGAACCAATGGATCAAAGCCAAGGATTTTCTGAAAACTACGTTTGAAATCTCCGTGAAGAATGTGACGACGCATACATCGGTCGCTGCTTCTACCGTGATTGACCTCATCGAGGTGAATGAAAACGGACTAGTCCTCAAACTCCCGAAGAGCGCGGGCGCCCTCGGACACCTGCTCATGATCCGAATCGTGCGCAAGAAAGAACAGCAAACAAAGAATTCCACTGATTTCACTTTTGATTTCACTGGCAAAGTCATTGCGATGGATGCGCTGGAAGCAACTGCCTCTGCGGTGAGCCTGCAGTTCTATCAGTTCAACGAAAACGATTGGAAGAACTTCCTGAAAGAAAGCGCTGAACGCCAGAACTCGGTCAATGCCCTGATCAAGAAGGTACAAGAATAAATGGGCGAGCTGACCAAAGGAGAACAAAAACTTATTCCTCTGCTGAAAAGCGCGCGATTTCTCATCGTGGACCCGACTTCGAGCCGCAAAAGCCTGCGCTCACTGATGTCGGATTTCTCGGTAAAACCGGATCAGATCGAGGTCGTTGAAAACGTTCCGGATGCCATGCACGTGATCGAAGGAAGGACCCCGAATGTCTTTTTCGTCGAGTATACAATTGGCTCTCAGGCCTGCTTTGACATGATCCGGATTCAGAGCGAACGGCTTGAACCCGGTTCACTCCGCGCCGTATTTCTGATCACCACGCAGGATTCCAATTCCATGGTCACGAGCGCCGCCACGGAAAATGTCGACGCCATCATCGTGAAGCCGTTCAGCTTTGGAATGCTCAAGGATAGATTTTGCGAAATTCTCTTCCAGAAGCTCGCACCGACTCCTTATGTCCAAGCCTTGGACAAGGGACGCCTTCTGCTCAAAGAGGAACAATTTGACGAAGCACTAGCTGTGTTCCGCCAGGCCAGGACGTTGGACCCAAAACCGTCTCTCGCGCTGGCCCTTGAGGCGGAAACCTTTCAGGCTAGAAAAGACCATGAAGAAGCCCTGAAGTGTTATGAGGAGGCTCTCAAGCACAACCCGAGTCATTTCCGATCACTGCTGGGGAGTTTTGATTCCTACTTGGCGCTCGGGAAGAACGACGAAGCCTATGTTTCTGCCCGCACCCTCGCCCAGCACCATACGATTCCGGCTAAGCGAATTCCCGACATGATCCGCGTTTCGATCAATACGCAGCATTTCGAGGATCTCGTCGGTTTCTATCAGACGGCAGGAGACCTCTCCTCGATGGATGAGTCTATCGCCTCGCATCTCGGAGCGGGGCTTGTAATCTGCGGCCTTCACTTCCTGAAGCGCAGCAACAAGGATTCCGCAATTGATGCGTTCCGCAAAGCAGAAGTCGCCAGCAAACAGAATCCACGCATTCTCATGAGGATCCTCCAAGCCCTGGTATCGGCCGGTCTCGAAGCGGAAATGAAATCCTTCATGTCCAGAGTCCCTGAAGAAATCCGTAATTCTCCTGATGTTCAAATGGCGGAAATCGAACTGCTTAAGAAAACGGGACAGAATCTTCGGGCACTGGAACAGTCTCTGCGGCTCATTCAGCAGGGTATCAAAGTCGAAAAGCTATATGAGATCGCAATCACGGTTTCGATCGAACTTAAGCGGAAGGATTCCCTGATTGAGGACCTGATTTTCAAAGCCGGAAATGCTTTCCCCGATAAAAAACCCTATTACGAATCGCTCCATGTGAAGTCGACTCCGCCGACCTGAGTGCCTATGCCCTGCGACATACTCCTGACCACGGTCAATGCAAAATTCGTCCACCCCTCGCTGGGACTGCGTTATTTGATGGCCAATCTCGGTGGGCTCCAGAACCGGGCCAGAATCGAGGAATTCACTGCAGAGATTCCTGCACTGGATATCGCCGAAGCGCTTCTGTCACAGACCCCCAAAATCATAGGCTTCGGAGTCTATATCTGGAATATCCGGCAGATCACGGATATCGCTTCGCACCTGAAAGCACTGCGACCCGAAGTCACTTTGGTTCTGGGCGGACCGGAAGTCAGTCATGGAGGACTCCCTCAAGAGCTGCAGGGTTGCGCGGATTATGTTCTTACTGGAGAAGCGGATCTTGCGTTCGGGGAACTCTGTGCGGAACTTCTGGAGGGAAGGCGTCCCCGCCAGCAGCCTGAAGCGCGGGTAATCGCGGCACCTTTACCGGAACTCAGGAGTCTGCTCTCACCCTACGCTTTCTACACCGATGCCGATCTGAAGAACCGGCTGACTTACGTAGAAGCCTCCCGGGGCTGCCCTTTCGGTTGCGAATTCTGTCTTTCCGCGCTGGAAACCCAGGTTCGCAATTTCGAACTCGCGCCATTTCTTGCTGAAATGGAGAAGCTGCTCACTCGCGGAGCCCGCCGCTTCAAATTCGTGGACCGCACTTTCAATCTTTCAGAGAAGTCCTGGCGACCGATTCTGGAGTTTTTCCTGGAGAGGATTGAACTCAAGCCCTTTCTCCATTTTGAAATCGTACCGGACCGGATTCCCGAGAAATTAATCCAACTGGCGAAGCAGTTCCCGGCCGGCACGCTGCAATTTGAAGTGGGGATCCAAACATTCGATCTGCAAACCGCCGTCCGGATCAACCGCAAACAGGATTTTGCAAAAACGGAAGAGACCCTGAAGCGGCTCCGGACTGAAACCCAGATTCACCTGCACGCTGACCTCATTGCTGGCTTGCCAGGAGAGACCCTGGAAAGTTTCGCTTCAGGCTTTGATCGCCTGGTCGGATTGGGACCGCAGGATATCCAAGTCGGAATCCTGAAACGTTTGAAGGGCGCGCCAATCACTCGTCATGACGACGTTTTCGAAATGCGCTACTCCCCTCTCCCGCCCTATGAGATTCTTTCGAATAATCTTCTCGATTTTGCGACGATCCAGAAGCTGAAGCGCTTTGCACCATTCTGGGAACGCTACGCCAATACTGGTTTGTTTACCCGCTCTCTGACCCTGCTTTTCAAGGACCGCTCACCGTTCTGGACGTTCTTGGGATATTCAGACTGGCTTTACGCCCAGCACGGGCGGACCCATTCGCTTTCCCTCGATGGTCGCTACGATTATCTTTATCAATATCTCACAACGGTGCTCCAGGTGGACGCTGCTCTTGTGCGCGCGACCCTACTGGACGACTTCAATTCAAAAACGGGTCCGAATCGGAAGCTGCCGCGATTCGCACAGGTAATTTAAAGTGATTCATTCAAATCAGCGCGGAGCTGATTCGAGAAGACATCCAGTCCAGAAAAATCTGGATGAAGGTCCGGTGCTGGCACGATTCTGACCAGAGACATTTTCACTCGAGCCGGATCCAAAACGTAACCCTGCTGCCGGAGTTTTTCAAGATAGGCTTTGTCCAGGAAAACGGCATTTTTGGCGTCTTCGATTCCCTGCTTTGCGCGCTCAAAGCCGCTCCCAGACCAGGCATTCAAGCCATCACTTGCCCGGGCCAGAATCTTGATCTGAAAATCAGCAGCTTTGGGTTCGCCGAAAATCCAACTGGCCTCAATCGCAGCGCCTGCCGGAGTATCTCCGACGTTCAGTGAAATTGTCCCTGCTACCAGCCCTTGTGAGTACGTATTGTCACTGATGATCTTTTGCGCAATCAGACTGCCCTGATCCGCGGCCTGGCTGATTTCCTGGGTACCCAGTGAGCCGTGCGCTCTGAGGGTCTCAAAGAGTTTGCGATCAGCCGGATTTTGAGCAAGCAGATCCTGGACCTCCTTGGTTTCTTTAAAACCCAAGCTGGCCATGAACTGCTTTTTGAGTGCGGCCGGAGTCTCGCCTTTGACCCGCATCCATTGCGGAATATCCTTAGGCTTTAAAAACAGGTAATTCAAAGCAACGCTGTTGGCGCCCCCCAGATGTGAACGAACCCCCGTTACCGGGTCCATGATTCGACCGCCTCCGGAAAGCTGCTCGAGCTCAAGTCGTACCACCCTATAATCGCTGCTTTTCGCGGCGGCGATCTTCGCACCGAGTAAAATATGGGCCGGCACTTTCTGTGAAACAGTCGGAAACTGATCGATATGTAAATGACTCTCTTCGAGAGCCTGCATCCGAAAGGCTTGGGGTCCGGTCATCGTGACTTTGGCCGAGCCCGTTCCCGTTCCTACAAAAACGACGGTCGCGTGATCTTGGTTTTTGAGCTTCTGGATTGCGGCATCCGCCACGATCGGTAAAGCATCATTATCCACGTGAACCCTGGTCTTGAGGAGTTGCTCTTGAGAAAGACCAATCCGTTTGGCTCTCTTGGCGAGTTCAACCGGAAGGAGAGCCGCCAGATCAGCTTTCTGCCCGGCCAGTTTGCCGAAATTCCCGGGAAATACCAGCGTTCTGTTTTCCAAGACCAGGCCCGGCGCTGGAAGTATGATGATCGGGGCGCGACGATTCGCCAATTTCTCCGTTGAAGCCAAAGACTTCAATGAAGGTTCAGCCGCATCCGCAAACATCCCGACAAGTTCAGCCACGGTTCCCGGCGATTTCTTGAAGTAAATTTTTGTGGAGGTGGCTTTTCCGGGAACGAGACACGAGATACTGCTGCCGCCAGCCGTGATCACAACAGCACCGTTATGTTCCAAACGGTTCAGAAATTGTTTTTGAATGGGAGTGACGGTCGTTTTACCTGGCATCGACCACTTTGCCACAGCCGAAGGAAAAAGGCTCGATTCACCGGCGGAAAAATGAGGACTAAATTTGCTGAGGCAGCTGTCTGCCAGTGTTTGAGAAGCCGAACAAGGAATCATCCCGAGAAAAACGAAAATTACCGTAAACAATTTAGGCATGCCCCTCTCCTTTCTAACTTTCCAAGTGCGGCTTTCTGCTCAGCTGAATGCCGATAAACCTGGGACCCCGAATGCAGGACCGGTGCGAGCTGCGATCGGGCCATCCGCGATGCTTCAGGTTCATAAAGATTTAACCAGGTTCAGTTCAAGTACCGGCTGATCGCCGCCGATTTCGACGATGGGACTTGAAGCCCCTGCTTTATCCAAGGCCGAGTCTCCTGACCAGTTCCGATTGAACTGCAAGCGGATCCTGTCCCTGCTCTGGACGGTCAAGCGCACACGATCTCCTTGATTTAAGTTCTCGATTTTTAAATTAAGTTCAACACCAGCATACAAAATACGTTTCACTTCGGTCTGACTCTTGGGATCGAAGCTCGGGCTGACTTCAAGATATCCTTTGCCTAGCTTCTGGACCTGATCGCGGAGTTCCGGGCCGGCTTGGGTTAGGACTTCATTGAAATCCTCAAAAGTTGCCCGAGGGTTCCTCGACAGGTACTGCGTAATAGATTTAAGCGAGGGATTGGCTTTGATCTGGTGATAACTGAATTGCGGATCCGTCAGCAAAGTCCAAACCCAGCGGTTCAACTCTGATGGAGATCCTGCAAAAGCGGGGGTCGCATCGAGACCCACGATATACCGCAGACTTTCCAAAGGAGGAGCAGAACCCCAGCCCGCAAAGTGTTTGCGGGTCTCATGGAGGGTTCCATCTTCGCGAATCTTCCGGCCGAAGGTTGGGACTTCTTTGCCGTCTTTGTCCTTCTTGAGTCCGAGAAACTCAAAAACGGTACCTCTGCGCGCCATATCATTTTTTTCCGAAGCCGAGATTTCGCCATTGATCAGAGTCTGAGGGCTATCGCCCTTCTGATAGGCTTTCGATACCTGCGAAAACGAACGGAGAATCTTCTGCTGAAGTTCCGACGCTTCTTTTCGCAGTCCATTTTCAAAAAGAAGATCACCTAAAAATACGAAGTCCGGCGGCCAGCCTCCACCTCTCCAGTAATCCCCTTCCGGATCATAATGAGGACTGTCCTTGCTTGTGCTTGGCGGAAAGTTCTCACTGCCGAAGCGCTTGGGATTATTTAAATTCTCACTCACCATTCGCTGCAATTTCGCCCGATCCGGGACACCAGCGAGCGCGGGCCAGAAGCCGGTGGCGGCGAGACTCGAATCCTGCTTCCAGCCTTTACCGGCAGGGATCAGATCCACATAAAGGCCGAAATCATCATTCCAGTATTTTCTCTCAATCAGCTCTTTCAGTTCGGCGGCGTCTTTCTTCAGCTGATCCGCGAACTTCCAATTTCCCAACATGAGATGAAATTCGCGCTCCTGATCCATCATCATTTTATAATACGTGATGAGGTCCACACCCAGGCCACCGTCGTCCAGCGTGCGGGCGGCGTTGTCACGTCCACTACCGAGATTTGTCCAGCGAAAGCCAATGAGCTTCTCGTTTTCATCAAGCACTGCATGATTTTTCAGTAGCCATGCCCGCTGTTCCTGAAGTGACTGGATCAGTTCAGGCAGTACTGCCTTTGCTTTGACCGGATTCCAGCGGAGAACCTGTCTTTCGGACCAACCGGACAAGGGAGGATTGAAATACTCACGGTTGGGCGTGACCTCTCCGAATTTAACATTATCAGCTCTTTGGTAAGAAGTGAGATTCGCACGAAGCTCTCGCGGTTGAGCGCCGGTCTTTGTCTCGATCTGAACCTGGCGCTTGAATTGCCGCATATTTTCGGGAAGCCAGGAATCGTAAAAACGCAGATACCTTTTCACAAATTCCGAATCCCAGTCGAAAAAATTCCAATTGAACGCGGCGCCGCCCGTAATATAGACCTCGTCAAGCTTCGCAGGAATGATCTTTCCGGTTTTCTGATTTTTAATCTGCACCGCAATTGGCGTCCGGTGGTCGGGGGCGAAGGTCAGAGACAGTTTGAGATCTGAGCCGTAGTTTTCAAAAGCTTTCTTAAGCTCCGGATTTGCGGTCTTCCGGAGAGCCCAGTTGATCTTCTCACGTTGAAGTTCCGACGAAAGGCGGATCAAATCGGGATCAACTCCCGTTTTTTTAACGAACTCCCGCGGGAGTTTAAGTTCCGGCAAGGGGAATTTTGCGTAATCCGCCTTGTCCACCACCGGGAATGACGTGCTTTCAAATATATGGGTCTCGGTCGCGTGAACCTCTTTACCGTTCTGCCTGAAAATTACCCGACAATCCCTCTGTCTCTTGGCTGATCCGGCAGCAATGGTGACCGTTTTATCTCCGATAGGCACTGTCGTAAACATTTCGCCGTCCAGCTCGATGATCATTTCGTCAGGAAGAAGCCCCTTCTTCCTCAACTCTGGAATCAGCAGCGATTGAGTGCGCTCGAGATCAAGCGTGATGACTCCCGTCTTGGGATTTCGATAGCCGTCGGGTACGAGGTGAGCAAGAGGGCTTTCGTGAGTGATTATGCTCGCAAGTTTTTGGAAGTGTACGCAAGGCTTGTCTGCCGCCGGACTGACTGTAGCGGAGTATGCCAAAAAGGCAGGAATCAGAAATATCAACTGAAAACGTAACATCAAGCATCGTCCTTTGAATCAATTGCTGATCAAAGAATAACACGAGGTGAGTAGCCAATGGAAATTACAAAATTACGGAATCAGAGGCATTCGGCACCCGTGCTCTTGATTGCCAGGATGAAACGGATCTCGAGCTCATCGCGTACCTTGACTACTCCGGCAATGGATTCCGGCTCAATTCCAAAATCAGACTGTTTAATGCTAAAATCGCCGTAAATTTGTCGACCTTCTTGCCGGATCAGTACGGAAACAGGCCTTTGGATCCCGTGGAGATCAAGGGTACCTTTCGCAAGCCATTGCGAAGCTCCGCGTTTTTCAACAGATTTTGACTCAAAAGTGATTTGAGGAAATTCTGCAGCGTTCAGGAACCGGGGTGACATGATTTTCTCCTGCAGTGAATTCCGGTCTGAAGAGCTGATTTTAGACTCTACCTGACCCTTCGCAAGCGCGTCAGGAGTATCAATAACAAGTGAGTTAGTTTCAATCCGCACTTTGATCTGTGCCTGCTTGTCACCCCTACAGACTGCGGCTGTCCACTTTTTTGCGAGGATGGAATGGTCATGCGCAAGAAAGCTTAAAACACCGTCTCGCCGCGCTATGGCCAGGAAGAATGACTTTTCCGGATCAACGTCCACCCGCATTTGCGTTGCGCTCAACGCGGATCCTTCTATTGAGAAAAGGCAAAACAACAATGAAACAAGAATTATTTTCACTCGAAAATGGTAGATCAACTTTCAAGCCATAAAAATCAGAGGGGCACGCCGCTCGCATCTCAAAGAGCGGCGACCGAGGAGCTTTGATGCGATTAATGGCTGTTTTGATCCTATTCACAGCATTCTGCTCACAAACATCCTATGCACGACCTGAATACGCTCTCCAAGAGAAGCTCAACTGTGCCGCATGTCATGTCACGGCCTGGGGCGGCGGTCCGAGGACCACTTACGGGAAAGTCTATGGTTCCCATGAAAACAAGATCAGCAAGATGTCCGAAAGCGATCTGTATTATGGCGATTTGCGGATGATTGCCTATCGTCCAACACACCCATCTAAAACTCAAAGCGGTTTTGCACTGATGACCGCGGCACCAACGGCCAATCTGCCCGTCTATCAAGGGGCAGCTAATTCAGAAATGCGATTGGTTTATACTCTCAACAGCTCCCCGCTAGGGGGAACCTATGCGAGAGAGGCTTATCTTTCGTGGCAAGCACAGACGGCAGGAGCGGATGTACCGGCGAGGTTAACTCTCGGTCGTTTTTATCTCCCGTTTGGAATATTAACAGACGAGCATCGGGCCTATACCCGGATGCAGAGCCGGATGCCGTTGGAAAACTACGAGATGGGAGCAGCCTTGTCCGCGAATCTCTCGACTGATCTGCATTTTGATCTGGCACTCGTCAATGATCTTGAATCAGGAGGAACATTTTCGAACCGCAATGTGACCTGGGGCGGTGTTTTAAATTTTCGGGCAAACCCGAGCACGCTTCCGTTCTTCATTGGATTGAGCGGAAGTTACGGCCACGTACTCAATACACCCGAACCCTACGCCATTTCATCACATGCAGGTATTTCGCTGGATCGAATCACGGGTTCAAAATTGAGCGGGTCCCTCCTCTTGGAGCGCGTAGATGCCTGGAATCAGCCGCAAGACCGGAGTGGTTCCATACACCCGAGCCTGAACACCTTCTTTCAGCTGAACTCAAGTCCCCGCGGGCAGCACTCGGTTGGATATTTCTCGCAGGCAAAATTCAATATGAGCAATCGTTGGGTTCTGCTCTATCGATTCGATTACTTGAAACCGGACAGCCAGCTTCCGGAAAATACTTTCGCCCGTCATGGAATTGGATTCGAAATTTTTCTCCCTGGTAACCTCATCATCGACCTGAGAGCTGAAAAGGCGGTCGTCGCCAGCAAACCCGCTGGCCCAGACGGCGAAGAGCCGCTTGGCGCACAGAACGCCCTGCTCGCGATGATCAGGTGCTGGATCTGATTGGACCATAACCTGCACTACTGAAATAAAAAATCTAAGGAGACACTTATGTCCACGATGTACAAGAAGACAGCTTCTGTTGCTTTGATCTCATTGTTAGTAGCGGCAGGATCTGCAATGGCGCAAACGGCTTCACCCTCGCCGACCACTACAACATCGCCCGGAACTTCAGCCTGCCCGATCAACAGTCCTCTGCCCTCGAACATTATCGAGGTCCGGATTCCCCAGGGAGCGACGAATCTGGGCCAGAACGGATTTGGAACCAATCCCTTGTCAGTTCCTGCGGGAACGGTCGTGATCTGGGTGAATGATGACAGTGTACCTCACACGGTGACTTCGGATTCCAATGCCTTTGATTCAGGAAATCTGGATCCTGGAGAAGCTTTCGCCTACTTCTTCAACTCCGCCGGAACCTTTCCTTATCACTGCACGCTTCATCCAAATATGACTGGATCAGTGACGGTTGGTAGTGCGCCAGGCAGTTCACCTACACCTGTTCCTGCAGTAACGAACGGTGATGACAGCGGTGGCGATTCCAGCGGGCCGACGGGGTACTGATGTAGAGATGTGCCAAGTTCTACCGGTCAGAAAGGAAGGACCGAATGAAACTTGATAATGGCCCAAAGCGCAGACCAGCCATCAGCCCAGATTCTGATTTTTTTGCCCTGCTGAAAGCTGCGGGCCTGATAAGAAACCGGAAGCTCCATGGGTCGGTAACCGGCGAGTACCAGCTTGCACAAAATTTCCCAGTCCAGATCAAAGCCGGAACTCTGCAAAACTATCCCGTCGAGGCAAGACTTGCGAAAGACTTTGAACATGGTCTGAGGATCCGTCAGCCTGACCCTGTACAAAGCCAAAAACACCGCGTTTAAGAACAGTGCGCCCAAATTCAGCACGAACGAATACCCGGGCTGCCCGGGCAAAACTCTGACCTTCCACGTCCCCACTCCCAGGAAACGGCTTCCCAGCACGAAATCCGCTCTTCTGGAAATGAGAGGCTCAATCAACCGTGGATAATCCGCAGGCGAATACTCCAGATCTGCATCCTGAATGAGAATTATATCCCCGGTTGCGAGCTTAAGTCCTTCTCGCACGGCCGCCCCTTTGCCCCGAGTGCCAGCAGTCATGAGTACCCGCCCCTGACCGACAGCCGGAACCGACGCGGCGATCAGTTCCCGGCTTCCATCCGTACTGCCATTATCGACAATGATGATTTCCTTTTCGACCGGAAGATCGATTTCATTCACCCTGCGCAAAAGCTCCGGCAGAGTCCGGGCCTCATTCAAAACCGGGATGATAATGCTTAAACGCCCGGTCATTTTTTCACCGGCCTTAGGAAGGCTTGAACCAGACTGGAAAATGGATGGAGGAGCATGGAATGAGGAGCATAGCAATTGAGCCAGCAATTCGGACAGGCAGCGGATCTGGCTAGCTGCATCTGTTCTCTTTGATCCAGAATACGGGAGAGCGGCTCAGTCGCAATGTTTCCCACCGACGGAAGAAACATGCAACCAAACACGTCGCCATTACTTCTGACGTGAATCGAAGTAATGAAAATTTCGCAGGGAATCGGAATCCTCCGCCCAGTAGCAAAGAAAACCCGCGCCAACCGCAAATAAACGTACTCGATGAATTCGCCGGCCGATTTGGGCTTGTACCGCAGAATAATCGTATCCAGCTGCCGAAGAAGAGAGGACTTGCAAGGCTGGTTTTCCTGTAAAAAAATCCCCCCGCTATGCGCGAAGGTCACGGCGCGAATGCGGTTCCCATCCTTCGCAAACTTCTGCTGCACAAACGAGTCAGTAGCGTCCGACAGCGTAATTCCAAAATGAACATTGATCCCGGCTTCCCTGAGAAGTTCCGAGGTCCTGAGCGCCAAGGCATGATTGCCGACAACCCCTCGCTGAAGGTCGTGCGTCTCGGCGTCACCATCCAGACTGACCGTTACAAAGCAGTCAAGACCCAGGGCGGTAATCGCACGGGCGGAGGCCAAAGCCTTATCGGGTAACAAGCCGTTGGTCGTGAACGTGACAAGAGCGAGCCCCGGACAACGCTGCACAGCCAGCTGCAGCAGCTCCGGGAAATGCGGAAAAAGCGTCACCTCTCCTCCGGACAAGGCGAGCCAGTGCAGATCCGGACCCAGCTCTGTGAACAAGCGGTCGGCATTTTCGAGGGCGAGTTGATTCGTACCTTCCGGTCCCTGATGACGCCAGATCGAGCAATTCGCACAACGAGAATTACAGGCCCGGGTCAATTCGAGCAAAAGCTTGTAGGGCCTTGGAGATCTCCCAAGCAGAGACCTGAAGGCGGTACTGATATTCCTGAAAATCAGCCGCCTATGCGTTCCCAGGCGCATTCTTACTGTCCTTCATGGCTTGAGTGATGGCTTGCGCAATTGACAGAAACACAACCGCGCCATGCCTGATCAGGATACTGCCGCTCATGAGGGCACTCCGCAGCAGCACCACCCCACCCGGCACCTGATTCTCATAACGGGCAGCCACGGTATGCGGACGCGGAGTATACTTCAAAGCCAGAACGGCATCGAATTTCCAAACCAGGCGGAGCGTCTGAAAGAAATCCCGCCACTCTTCTCCGGGAAACCCGATCATGAGATTTGTTTTGACCGCGAGCGCGGGATTGATGTTTTTGATCCGGGCAATCACGCTGAGCACTTCCTGAATATTGTAATCCCTGCCCATGCGTTCAAGGATTCGAGCGCTCCCGGTCTGCATGGGAATGTTGATACAAACAAAACGAGAATCCCCCAGAATACCCTCGAGTGAAGCCGAGTACTTCAATAAATAATGGGGATCAAAATAATTCAATACAATTTGGATATCCGGGCGATTGGCCAACAGTTCCGGTAAAAGCTCCACAATATCAGCGCCACTGTCCTGCCCCCAGCAAGCGATGTCATCCCCGAGCAACCAGAACTTCCGGTAGCCCCGTGCATAACCCGAGTCAAAGTCATTCCGGATCTCCGCGATAGTCCTGCTGACCAGAGGACCTTTGGCACGTTTGATCGCACAGTACGTGCACTTCCCGACGCAACCCTGGCTGATCGTCACATAAAAATATTCTTCACTGATGACCACACTGTCGAAGATGTTGTGCACCGGTTGAAAGCAAACTCCCAGCGCCTTTTCGACGCCAAAGACCCAAGGCCGCAGCGCGGAGACAAACCGGTGATTGAACGAGAGTCGCGCCAGATCTTTTTTGCTGAATTCATGCGACTGACGCTTCTTGAATTCCGCGTCATCCGCCTCAAAAATCTTGCCGTGGAAAAACTTCCCGACCCGCGCAGGATTGATTTTGGGCAGACAACCCGCAATAAGGATTTCCTTGTTTTTGTAAAGGGACTGAAACTCAGAAATAATCCGGGCCGCACGATCTTCCATCTGCCGGTTATAGCCGCAGGTATTGATGAAAATAATATCGGCCTCAGCTGGACTGGCGGCCTGAAGATATCCCAGTGAAAGATAGTAATCACGGTACTTGCTGTTCTCCAGGAGGTTGGTCGCACAGCCCTCCGTGGTGGATATTAAATAAAAACTCTTCACTGAACTATCTCCCAGTGACAATACTTTACCATTGCGATCTTCCAAGTTAAAACGCAAACTGAATAATAATGTCGCCCATGAAAGTCGCGCTCCTGTTTCCAAATCTGGATGGATCGCCCCAGACACTGGATCTCGGCGTTCTCTATCTGGCCACATATATCCAGCAAAAGACGCCTCATCAGCTTCAGGTCATCGACCCCACTTTTCACCGAAGGCATTGGGAAGAATACGTAAAAGAGCGAATACTGGAACTCCAACCGGACGTTTTGGCTATTTCCATCCTGTCGATCTACTTCGGCTACGCCAAAGAAATCATCCGGGACATCAAGAAATACTGGAAGGGTCCCATTATTGTCGGTGGCTATCAAGCCATCATGCTCCCCGAAGAAACGATCGCGGCCGAGGAAATTGACGTCATTTGCACCGGAGAAGGCGAACTGACACTAGCCCATTACCTCGATACGCTCCAAGCCGGTGGCTCGATGGGCGATGTCCCCGGTATCTGGTACAAAAAAGACGGAAAGGTCATCAAGAATCCGGCAAGACCGCTGGTCAAGAACCTGGACACGCTTCCCACTCCGGACTATGACGTTTTTGAGGATCTGGACCGCTATCTGTTTTTTCTGCAAAGGCTATATTTTGTCGGCACCCGCGGATGCCCTTATCGTTGTACTTTTTGTGCAGAAACTGCGCTCGAAGACATTTTCAGCGGTACCCGGTTCCGGGAACGCGACCCCCGGAATTACGCTCGCGAAATAAAATTTTTATACCAGAAGTATCATAATCGCGGCATGAAGGCCGCCCACCTCTTTGATGCGGTCTTCACCTTCAACAAGAAGTGGCTCAGCGACTTTGTCGATGAGTACACCCGGGATGATTTCCACAAGCGGCTTCCCTATACCGCTTTTGTCCGGCCGGACGCCCATAACGCCAGCGATGAAATCATGGACCTGCTCGCCCAAAGCAACTGTCTTCAGGTGCGAATGGGCGTCGAATCTGGAAATGATTCGTTCCGAAAAGAACAGCTCAAGAAAGCGGGCTGTGACAATGAGTCAATGCTCAAGCTCTTTGCGAAGTTCAATCAGCGCGGAATTCTGGTCAAAACTTTCGCTATTCTTGGTTTCCCGGGTGACAGTAGGGAACAGATCGATCAGACCTACCGTTTCTGCAAGGACGTGCGAATCCAGGTGGCTTTCTTTCTCTCTTACACTCCGATACCCGGCACGCCCATGGCGCTTTCGATGGAGAATATGCATACTTCAAAGAACGAGCAGAAATACAGCTTCCATTACAGTGGCGGCGCCGTGAACCCCGGAGTACCCGGATGGTATGTGCCACTGGTTCTCTGGAAGGCCTATCTCTACTATGGACTGCGGCTCGCCTGGACCGTTTTTAAAAGTGCACCCGTCATGTTCCTGCCCAAGGTCCTGCCCCGAGTCCTGCTCGGCCTGGCTTACGGTTGCCAGCTCAAGCTTGCGGTTTTATATGCGCTGATCAATCCTTATTTCTGGCCCGGAATTGTCCGCCAGATCCGGCCCGTCAACGCCAGTTCCAGCATACTTTCGGGCTTGTTCCCCGCGATTCTGCGTAGGGTCCAAAAAAACCGGTAAGGGCGAAAAAGAAATTGCAGGAAATAAAAATAGGCCATTCCACCCAGCGTCAGAAACTTCATGGCCTGGTCGGGAATATGCTCAGACCAGGACTTCATCTGAGCAGTATTGTTATAAACATTGCGCGCCAGAAACACTTCATAGTCCGCCTCGGATCCGGCACGCTGCTGGCTTAATAGACTGTTTGCGAGAGCGGAACCAGGGTAAGGCACAAAGGCGAAACAAGCGACGTCATGCAAGCCACCCCAGGCAAAAACGGTGAGATTCAGGTAATCCAGCAGGATATCCGAAACTTTTTGTCCGGGAAGTCCGAAGATTAAATTTACTTTCGTAATCAGCTTTTGCCGGCAAGCCTCCCGTATCACCCGGCGAAGAACCGAAGGACTGGAGTGTTTTTTTAACTCTCTGTTTAATCTCGCTGAACTGGTTTCCAGAGCCAGCGTCAGCTTGTAGCAGCCACTGTTTTTCATGGCAGAGAGTAGCTGTTCATCCAAAAGTTCAGCACGAAGTCCTGAGGGGAAATTCCAGCTCAACTGCAACTTGCCGAGCGCCTGGCAGAACGCCTCAAGCCAGTCTTTGCGAACCAGAGGCGACATATCGTAAAACTCCAGATGCGTAATCCCGTACCGGATTTTGTACGACTCCGCTTCGGCAGCAATGTCTTGCGGATTCCTGCAATGCCATTCGGAGTTCCACATGTTCGGCACGGAACAAAACGTACAACGATGCGGGCAGCCCCGGGTCGCGAGCATAGGCATCGAACGCTGACCTTGAACTGCCATGCCGTAGCCACGATCCAGATACTTTTCAAGAGGAAGCAAATCCCAGGCAGGCCAGGCAAGAGTGTCAAGCTCAGCCATTCTGGGGCGCGCCCCCGTTTTACGGACCCCAGTCCCGTCCAAATAGGCAAGTCCTCTGACTTTAGCCAACGCCTTGCCTTCAGCCAAAGGCCTGTCCTCAGAAAATGCTGCCATCAGCTCAACAAGGGTCTGCTCACCTTCGCCTAAAATACATGCAGTTATAAACGGGCAGGAGGTCAAAATCCGAGCATAGTCAGCAGAAACATGTTCGCCACCCACCACGATCGGGCACTTCGGGAAACGCTCATTTAGCTCGCTCAAGAGTGGGTGGACGTACAGCCAATCATTTGAAAAGCCGCAGGACACCCCGATGACTTCGACGTCAGCTGGAATGTTCTTTAATATCTCAGTGATCTGCAATCCGGATAATACAAGACCAGTCTCAGGCAAAAGATGCGAGACTCCCAGTGCCTCTCCCACCGCATCCACGCACTGAACTGGATACCCCGCCTTCCTGAGCGCCCCGGCCAGGTACGCGAGAGCAAGAGAAGGAACACCGTGCTGAGCCGTAACAGCCGCAGA
The DNA here is from genome assembly GCA_001769805.1 of Bdellovibrionales bacterium GWA1_52_35. Taxonomy (GTDB): domain Bacteria; phylum Bdellovibrionota; class UBA1018; order UBA1018; family UBA1018; genus GWA1-52-35. The sequence goes on along the minus strand of MEPO01000009.1, from coordinate 82,168 downwards.
GGGCAAGAGATGAGGGGGGCGAATCAGGACGACTTTCTTTTTCATGAGCTATTCAGTCTATTTGAAAAAGAAGCCAAAAATACACCTGCATGTCGAAGGAGGATCCGCAGCTTCAGATGATAATAGCGGTAAAATTTTATTCCGCTACTGATCTGACCCGTCATGACCGCCGCCGCTGTATGAGGTCTGGGGCTGAAGCTATTTGGAAAAATCAAATCAAAGCTGGCGAGAGTCGCGAGGGTTTGCCTGAACTGCTCAGTAGTTTCGGTCGGGAAGCCCGTCATCAGATGAGTCTTGAGTACCAGGCCGGGATTCAGTGCCCTGACCTGCTTGATGGTCGCCAGGACTTCTTCCAGCTTGCCCCCTCGCCCCATCTTCCGCGCGAGTTGCGGGCTCCCCGTCTGGACCGGAAAGTTAACACAGATCAGCCGCGGATCTGACAAAGGCTCCTTGAGTTCAACAAAAAGCCGGGCAAGCCAGCCGGGATCAAAATACGTGATCACCAGGCTATAATTCCCGGGAATTCTCAAAATCGCTTTCAGGAGCTCAGCTACATGGGTCCCGATGTCCTGGCCCCAGCAACCCACGTCATCCCCGGTCAAATGAAAGGTCCGGTAGCCGTTGGTCAACCCCTCCTTCACGCTTTGAAGAATTTCAGCGAGTGGTCGGCTTTGAAGCTCGCCCTTCACCTTGGTAATCGCGCAATACGTGCAATGTCCCCGACAGCCTTTGCTGACTTCAACAAAATAAGCGCGCTCATCAAAGGCATGGGATTCAATGATGCTGTACAAGGGCTGTGGCCGAAAACCGAGGAACCTCTCCAGGCAGCCCAGCAGAGGCCGGGAAGAAAGCATGAGCCGGTTGGAAAACCGCAAAGAGCGAAGGTCCCGCTGATCCATTGGACTGGAAATCCAGACCGATGGTTGTCCTATCTCATTCCAATTCTTGATGATCTGAACCTGATCCGAAAACTTACCTGCCAGAGCGCCGTCTTGAATCGTCGGAAGACAGCCGCCCACGATGATGCGCTTGCCTTTGTACTTCCGTTCAAGCTCTTCAACGGCATGGATCGAGTGATCTTCCGCCGCCTGATTGTATCCGCAGGTGCTCAGGATAATGACATCGGCAGACTCCGGACTGTCGGTAATTTCAATCTGCTGCTGCCCGAAGGTCTTCCTGAGTTTTGAGATTTCCAGAAGGCTCGTCACGCAGCCGTTCGTGGCGGACATGACATAATACTTGGTGCTCATTTGTTCACTCCAGCCGAGCCGACGTTTGAGTTGCCTCGCGTCAGAAAATGCCGCAGCAACATTTCCAAATTGGTTTGCGCGGGTCGCTTTCTTAGAACCCTGTAAACCATTCCAAAAAAACCAACCGGATGAAATACCGCCTGAAAAAAGTAAAATAACGCCATCGAAAGCGCCGACAGCCTCCTGAGCGCGGCATTAGAAATATATTCCGACCATGAACACATTCCTCTCAAGTCATTATTCAGCCGAATATAATCCAGTCCTTCGCCCAGGAGCTTTTCTTTTTTGAGCTTGTTATAGAAAACTGTACCCGGATACGGAACAAAAGCCAGGCAGACGACATCCTGGACACCGGTCCAGGCCATCTTTAAGAGATAAACCCAGTTATACAGCAAGTCCCCCAACCTTTGACCCGGAAAGCCATTGATAAAGACGAGTTTAACTGAAATTCCCACCTGTACCGTTTTCCTGATGCAACGGGTGAGCTTCCGAAGACTGAGTCGCTTATTGATTTCCAGTAAAGTCCGTGGTGATGCGCTCTCAACAGAATACAGGATATGAGTGAGGCCAGATGCGGCCATTTTTTTGATTAAATCGTCATCCAGCAATTCCGCGCGCGTGCCCACGGGAAGAGCCCAGGTGAACTTCACTTCATTTTGGATCAGCGCCTCACATAAATTCCGAAGCCATTGAATGTCCGTGGCGATCGATAAATCCAGGAAGTCAAAATGAGTGACTCCAAAGTTTATATGAGCGTCCTTCATTTCACGAAGAATACTGTTCACCGAGCGGTGTCGCCACTGAGAACCCCACATCTGCGAGGCAGTACAGAAATGGCAGGAATGCGGACAACCGCGGGAAGCAATGATCGGCAAGGAGCGTTTGGATTTCTGCGTGATTCCCGAGCCTCGTTCGAAATACAATTCAAGTCGTACCCCTGCCCAGTGAGGGGGCGGCAAAGAATCCAGATCAGTGATTCTCAACCCAGGTTGCAGGGGAGACTCAGACCGGGTCAATACTCCGGGAATTCCCGCCGGCATTTTGCTTAGAATTTTTTCTGATGACAAGACGCCCCGGGCCAGTGCCTCCAATGCATGCTCTCCCTCTCCCACCACGACCGCGTCCACCTCCGGGCAAGTCGCAAGAATCTCACGGCCGAAAGCTGAAGCGTGCTCGCCTCCTATCACAATGGGAATAGCCGGGAAATGTTCCCGGATCGCCCGGATCAGCAGCTGATCATGAAACCAGGCATGAGTGTACATGCAGCTGATGCAGATCAAGGGCGTAGCCGCCGGAATTCGCTTAAGCAGAACTGGAATCATGTCTCCAACAATGACGCTTCTGCCATCAGGCAGCAGGGTTGCAACGATACTTTCTTGCGCATCAATGATCTGAACGTCAATTCCCTCAGCAGCCAGTACTCCCGCCAAACCGGCCAATTGCAAGGGAGGAAACGTCTCAAGTCCGGTCAAATGAGCTCGGGGTCGAACCAGTGGGGGCCGAATCAGAGCAACAGCAGAAAGTGAAAAAGGACGTCCGCTTTGAGTCAAACGCTTCTCCGTTTTGGCTTGAGGACTTTGAACAGGAGTTCAAAAGCCTCCGCGAGCTGAAGTTGAAAGTGCTCCCAACCCCGTACCCCCAGAACTCGTCGCAGCAGATAACCGGGTCTTAGATAAAACCCAACAACGGCTTGATTCCTGAGTCGCTGCAGTCGCTCCGCCGAAACCAGTGCCGAACCAAGCACGTTCGAACCGCCGACAGAATCAAAATGATGATCATCTGCCCGCATTCGGCCTTCGCTGACGGCCAGAGCTTTGATGCTGGACCCCGGTAAGGGCGCAACAATATTGAAAGAAGCATAATCCAGCGCAAGCCTCAGCGAATAATCAATCGTAGCTAGGATATCGTCTTCATTCTCTCCCGGCAGTCCAAGCAGGAAATCCCCACAAACCTGAAGCCCGGCTTCTTTTGCCGCTTGCAGTACTTTTTCGATCTGGCCCTCTCCGATACTGCGTCCAAACCTTTGCAGACGCCCTGGAGCACTCGTTTCAATGCCCGTGATGATCGTATGGCAACCTGCCTCTTTCATGAGCCTGAGGAACGCAGGCGTCGCCTGCCTGGGATGAAGGTAGGTGCTCCAGGAAAAGCTCATTTTCTCGCGGATCATTCCTTCGAGTAGCTTCGTTGTGTTTTCAACCGGGATTCCAAACGACTTGTCACCGAAATAAATTTCGCGGATTCCAAGAGCTTTGATCATCCGCAATTCTTCCACGATCGAAGTATGATCCCGGTAAAGAGGCGGCAGCCTGCTCGAAGTGCAGTAGGAACAGCTATAGGGACAGCCCCACGTTGCAGTTACGGTGGTGTATTTTTTGTAACGGGAAAAGGGCCAGCGGTAGCGCACGTGCTTGAAGAGCTCATGACGAGGAGGTCCCAAATCACAAAGAACCGGCTTCTTGCAGGTGCCTGAATAGGAAGTTTCCGTCCGCAGGCCGCAGGCAGCGCGATCAACGCGTTGAAATGCCTCGCGGGTCCAGCAATCGACCTTCCCGGGTTTGAAAAGAAAAGGACTCACCACAATCCCGTCGACAATCGAATTTAATTTTTTTGCACTCTCATCTTCAATCAGTGCGTCCCCGAAGGCGAGAATAGCCATCTCGGGATACTTATTGCGCAACTCCGAGATGAACTGATAATCACGCGTCCAGGTCAAATCAACAATGGCAACGATCACGAGCCGGAATTTCAACAAGGCAATGCGTTCAAAGCAGGCCGAATCGGATAACCGGTCCGCAACAGCATCGATGAAATGGATTTGCGTATCAGCGCCAAAGGCGCCGGATAAGGAAAGGAAGTCGAAAGGCTGCAGAAGGTAATTCCCCTTGGATTCGGAAGCACAGTCGGTATTGCGCGTGATCTTTCGGTTCCCAGGGGTCGAAGGATTGATGAACAAAACCGAGTTTTCAGGAGGGCCACGCATTATCTGGTCCACGCCTCTTTACATTGGGTGAACCGGGTGGAGCTACGCAGAGTGGTTATTCTTCTCAGAACCACTCCCCCCAGTCTCAAGACCAAAGCGGGGCCAAGCAGGTACAAGAGGCGGAAAACCACCTTCGGTCGCAAATAAAATTTGAGATAAGCCCGGGCGTAGCACTTCCTCAAAGCATGATCGCTCATTCCACTGACATTAGGTGAATCACTGTACGTAAAGGGACCGGCGGTCGAAAGAAAACTCATGAGCTCAGACTTTTTCTCCGGAGGCAGCTCGTCAAACATCTGGGTCCCCGGAAAAGGTGTCGCTTTTTGAAAAGAGGCCAAGGTAAACGGAAGTTTGCAGGCCAGATCAATAGTGGCCTGAGCTTCGCCTTGAGTTTCTGTCGGATAACCAAAAATAAAAAAACCGCTGACCACTACATTTCTCATAGCGGCATGCCGGACGATCTGCTCCGCTTTCGCCATATTCAGTCCCTTGTTCATCTTTTTCCGGATGCGTTCTGAAGCGGACTCGATGGGCGCACCGAAGGCAAAAAGACCACATTCCGCCATGCGATCTATGGATCTGGCCGTCATGCGATCCAGTCGCAACCCATTTGGAAAAGAGAAACGGATTCTGAGCTTTCTTCTTTCAAGCTCATTGCAAAAATCCAGCACTCTGGCTTCGGAAATGTTGAAAATATCGTCGAAGATATCAAAATGAAACACTCCATGGGAACGATGGAGAAGCTCAATTTCATCAACGAACCGGAGGACAGAACGCGTCCGGTGCTTATGGCCAAAGTGCGAATGACAAAAGGCACAGCTATAGGGACAGCCCCGGGACGAAGCAACCGGCCATGTCTGGCGGAAGGCATGGGTTCCCATTGCAGAACTGAAACGGAAATAGTCAGCAACGCGGACCAGACCGAAATCGGGAAAAGGCAGATCATCAAGCGCTGAAACCGTATCGGCCAGCAAATTCACCTCCCCAGCAGGAAAGTTCCGGGACATGACCCTATCAACAGGTTCTTGAACAGCTTCGTTCTGAAGATTCCGCACAAGCTTGCTCAAGGGAATCTCACCTTCGCCGAGCACCAGATAATCGATATTCCGGTCCTGCAAGATGACCTGACGCATCGAGGTCGCATACGGTCCCCCCACCACCACCCACTTTGTCAATGAGCGCACTTGGGCCGCAAGTTGATGGACCACCTCCCGGTTATCCACCACGGCAGTAATACCGACCACATCGGGCTTGATCGCGGCAACGACTCTTGCCACCTCGGAACACGAGGTACGATTCAAGCGGGCATCAATCAACGAGACTTCGATATCGGGGAAACTCCGCTTCAAATAAGAGGACAAATACATCAGGCCAATGGGCGGAAAAGTCTTCGTCTCGAATCTGGGATTATAGGGGTTGATCAGAACTATTCTCATTCTATTCTATTCATCCAGGTCCCAATGCTATTTCATGCAAAAGGTACTGTAAACAAATGGGTCCAATATTTTTCAGACTTGACAAGTTTTGACTCTAAGTCACATCGTTTTTGAATGCCTAGGTTAACTTTCCGCTCGGCAATCCCCTGGCTGGCTCTTTTTATAGTTTGGGGATCACTCTTCTTTTTACGGGATCTGAACGAAATCGAACGCGGTGCTTTATCGGCTTTTTCCCACAGCTTCCTGGAAGATGGCGACCTCAATATCATCAACCATGTTGTCTCTGAAGCCCAATGGCTCGTCACCAGGGCTTTCAACCACCCTACGAATCAAAATCATGGTTCGGTGATCTTCTGGACACCTTGGTATGCTTTGGCCTATCTGCTGCCGGCCTCCTGGCGCTCCATGACTTTCCTGCAGCTCACTCCTTTTGAGTTGCTGGCGCTTTTCAGAAATTCCATTTTTGTCGTCCTCGCAATATTCCTACTGGATCTGGGACGTGAAAAAATCCTCGCATCTTCGAATTTACTGCCGAGCCAGACACTGCTGCCAAAGCGGGTCTCGGTACCGATCCTGCTTGCTTTTGTCCTGAGCACGCCTCTTTATCTCTTTCTCTTTTATTATCCGTTCTCCGCGGAAGTGACGACTTTCTTTCTAGCGGCGGCCATGACTTATCATCTTGTGACACTTACAGCCGCTCAAGACCGGGACCATAGCCGTGTACCCAGGGGCTGGGTTGCAAGCGGGTTGTTCGTCGGTCTGGCCACAGTTTTTAAAACCAGTCTCGCTGTCTACGCCCTGCCCTATGCCTGGCTGGCCGTCACTTCAAATCGCGGAGGATGGAAACGGGCTGGCGCTCTGATTTTGGGCATACTTCTGATCGGGGCGCTCCAGGCGGTGAATTATTCAATACAAATGGGTGAATTCACCTTTTCGTCTCACCTGAACGCAATACGGCTCCCGTTATTTGAGGCAAATACCTCGTTTCACAATTTCGTCCTTGCACCCAATGGCCTCCTGACCTCTTCTCCGGTCCTGATCTTCACCCTCGTTCTCGCCCTGGGCTCAATGGCTGACTGTATCATCAGAGTCAGGGGACTGAAACGGCCCGACTTACGGCTCCGTTTGGGGTTTTCGGCCGTGATCATTGGCCATTTTCTGATTCTGTATCTGCTCTTGAGAAATGTTGCCTCCTTTCCAGATCATGTTTCGAGCCGTCTTTCACTCGGAGTCATTCCTCCCGGGCTGATGCTGGTTTATTTGAATGCGACTTATTTTTTTAAACTTCGGTGGCGCTTTGCGCTTTTGTGGGTTGCTTTGGGCGCCTGTCTGCTCCTGAACGCGGTACATATTGCAGGTTACCTGAGATTTGAAGCGACCTACCCGCATTGGATCACCCTGACCACGGCTGTGGAATCACTTCGTCATGGGCAGATTTGGCAGGACATTTCCCGGACTGAGCTGGCTTACTTTTTGTTCGCGGGAGCTATCGGTGCCTTGGGGATGCAGATTATGCTCGGCCGGTTCAAAAATAGCAAAATCGCGTTCAAGCCGATATTTAAAACCGGAGCCGCTCTGCTGGCGGTTTTCTATCTCGCGATCACCGTCCTGAACTGGCGGAATAATCCTAAAAAAGTGGCCCGGTTGACGGAACAGGGATTTTTTAAAAACACGGTGGTTTCTGCAACCAAGCAGATGAGCTATTACGATGAGGTCACCAGTTGTCTTGAGTGGGGAATCCAAGGCCTGCCCCAAAATCTTTCCAAAGGTGCCCGACAGGCCTACGAAGCGTACACGCTGTCAGCAACGGGCGAGCTTTTGGCAGATCCGATCGGACTTCGCGAAAAACGACTGAACGGGATGATCAGGCCGAGTGTTGATGTTTATACCAATGCGTTCAGGCGCAAGCCAGGACCTCCAGAGCAGGAGGACATGTCTCTACCAGTCTACTGACCTGAGAAGCTCTTTCAGTGCCGCAGGTTCGTCCTTCGCGTAGATCGCCATTTTGCAGGCAGCCTTTTTACCTGAATCACAGATACGCTTTAAGGGATCCGCAGCAAGACTCATCTGCTCACGCTTTGCGTAGTAACCCACGAGAGAGCCGCAGGCTGCAAGCCCTCCTTTGTCACAACTGCTCTTGAGGACAGCTGCGTCAGCGTCCGTCTTTTCGCGTCCTGTATTCACACAGGCAGAAAAATCTCCAAGATCACAGCTCCGGGACATGAAAGCCGCTTCCTCTTTATCCTGCTCTGAAGATTCCATAGCGCCTGCGTAAACCAGACAGGAAGTCGAATTTCCACTCAGGCATGATGCTTTCTCCTTGGTGATTTCTTCAGGAGTGGACACATAGCCGATAATGAAGCAAGAGGACGAATCCTCCAGACTACAGCCGCGACGAGCACGAACGAGCGCTGCCGCCGGGTCCTTTGCCTTGTTATAATAAGCCGCCACGACGTTACAGGATTCCGTTTGCCCCTGGGTACAAGCGGCATCCTCAAGGCTAATTTGATTCGAAGTTGCAGAAGCGGCCAACTCGCCGCAGGCGTCCAACTCGTACACGCCTTCTTTGCAAGCTATTTCCAAGTACTTGTAAGCTTCCGCCTCTTGCCCCAGAAGCTTGAGTCCGGTGGCAACACGCATGCAGGCGATCATAAACTTCTGATCACAAAATGTTTTGAATTTGGCTACAAGCTCCCGGTTTTTGACCGAGGGATCCACCGGGTGCTGCGGGGTGATTTGAGGGGTGGCCGAGGCCAGGACGACAGGGATCTGCTCAGGCGATGGGCTCGCGATGGGTAAAGATTCATTTTCAGCCAGATGCGGTGAGGGGTTGGCATGAACTTCAGAAGTCATGGGGCCCTCAAAGGGGGTCTCCAAAGGTTCCTCTGATTCAAGTTGAGCGGCAGGCTGAGCAGACGCAGAGGAGGTCGGCGCCTGCATCTGGGTGTTGCGGTAGTTTCGGGTTAATTTCACTCCAAACATCGCAAGAACAGCCAGAACTAAAATGACCTGCATCCGCACGCTCATCTGCCAATCGTACCAAAATACCGTAAAATAAAAAGTGAATATTGGACTTACTGCTGAACAGGATTCATAAGCTGTCTGCAGGCTTCTCCCGCAAAATCAATGGGTAGCACTGCTCGATGCACCCGGCCCCGATATCATCGCAGGTGAAAATACACTGAAGCAAAAAACAAGAACGAAAACAAATGTGACGATTGCAGTTCGGCGCATGAATGGAAAGTACCAGAGCGAATGCTAGATTTCCACCTGCATCCCGACCTCCACCACCCGGTCCGGGGGCATTCCAAAATAGTCACTGACCGGTCGCGCATTCCTGGCCATGAAGATGAACAGACGCTTCTGCCAAGCCATCATTCTGGTACTGCCGGTACCCAGAACAGTCTCTCTGCCGAGAACAAATGCCAGCTCATTTATGTTGAGTTCCAGGCCTTTTTCGAGGCAATAGATCAGAATTTCGGAAATATCGGGCCTCTGCATGTACCCGTAATGAGCAACCACATTCACCAACCCGGAAATACCAGCGCCAGTAGTACTTACAGGACCCGTGATTTGTATTCGGCCCCGCTCCTCCACAAAAGGCTGCCGCTCTGTCTTGATCGTCAGTAAAATGATGCGTTCGTGCAACGCGCGGGTATGCTCCAGATGATGCAACAAGGCGGCGGGAATCACCCCTTCTGCCGCACTCATGAATACACCAGTTCCCCTCACCCGCGCGGGACGCCACCTCGCAAGCCGGGTGGCAAATTGGTCCAGGGGGATTGAGCGCGCGGCAGTAGCCGCCTGAAGCGCCTGCCGACCCTTTCTCCAGGTAACCATCATCGCGAAAATAAATCCTGCAATCAGAAATGGAATCCACCCTCCCTGGAAAAATTTTCCCATATTGCTTCCAAGAAAAGCCGTATCTACAATCAAAAAAGATGCAACCAGCGCGATGGCGTAGGATTTCCTCCATTTCCACCTTTTGCGGATGACCGCAAGATACAGAATGCTCGTCACCAGCATTGTACCCGTGACTGACAACCCGTAAGCAGCTGCGAGCGAAGAAGCCTTCTGAAAAACTAGCACCAGCAGAATCGAGCCAATCATCAGCAGCTGATTTGCTCGCGGTATGTAGATCTGTCCCGCCGTTTCACGCGAGGTATGCCGTATGTCCGTCCGGGGAAAGTAACCGAGATGAATCGCCTGTTGGGTCAGCGAGTAGGTTCCGGAAATGAGAGCCTGCGACGCAATCACCGTCGCACAGGTGGCAAGAATGATTAGAGGGTATTGAAGCCAACCGGAAACCAGTGAGTAGAATGGATTTCCAAGTACGACATTTCCTTTCTCCAAAAGAAGCGCTCCCTGTCCGAAATAGTTCAGACACAAAGAGGGAAACGCGACAGCAAACCACCCCAGTCGGATTGGACCAATTCCGAAATGCCCCATATCCGCATAAAGTGCCTCTGCACCCGTAATGCAGAGTACCACCCCGCTCAAAACGCGAATCCCTCCGAAGCCATGTTCCAGAAAAAAACGCAGAGCTTCATAGGGATTGAGAGCTGCCAGAATCTCCGGCCTTCTAAAGATCCAGGGAATTCCGATAGCCGCTATGGTTAAAAACCAGACGCTGATCAGGGGCCCAAACCACGAACCGACCTTTGCCGTGCCTTTGTCTTGAATCGCAAAAAGCGCGACCAGAATGACAGCCGTGAGTGGCACGACCCAGTGGGAAAGAGCGGGGGCCGCGACCTGCAGCCCTTCCACGGCACTCAGTACGGAAATGGCCGGCGTGATGAGCCCGTCACCAAAGAGCAAGGCCGCCCCAAACAATCCCGCCGTCAGCAGGGCAAAACTTCGTCTCGGACGAACCGGGTCCGACTGCAACATCGCTGTGAGTGCCATGATTCCACCCTCGCCCTGGTTATTGGCCCTCAGAACGAAAACCAGATACTTAATTCCGACGACCAGAACCAAAGACCAGAAGATCAGGGCAATGATACCGATGACATTTTCAGGATTCACCGGCATTCGTTCGGAATGGGCGAAGCATTCACGTAATGCATAAAGCGGAGAGGTCCCAATATCGCCAAAAACGATCCCGAGGGTCGCAATCGTCAGTTTCAGCCTGCTCTTTTGCAGAATAGCGAGCCTGGATGGCGTCAATAATGGACTTTTCATCCCGAAATCTTCTTATGCAAAAGCATCGCTGATGCAATGCTTCCTATGGTATGAAATCTCTTCAAGGAGCTCAAATTGACCATTCATCCTTTGGCAGGCAAACCAGCGCCCCGCGACTTATTGATTGAACCCTCGCGTCTCATTGACGCTTATGAGCGTGACCTTCCCGATCCCGCGATACCAGAGCACCGGGTCAGCTTTGGAACTTCGGGTCATCGCGGCACTTCGCTGCTCCGGAGCTTTAATGAAGCCCATATTCTGGCGATCGTGCAGGCCGTCTGCGAGTACCGGAAAACAGCCGGAATCACCGGACCTCTCTTCCTTGGAAAAGACACCCATGCTCTTTCAGCCCCCGCGCACCGGACCACCCTCGAAGTCCTCGCGGCCCACGATGTGACCGTAATGGTACAAAAAGGCCAGGGCTCTGCGGCGGAATTTGGCTATACCCCTACTCCGGCCATTTCCCATGCGATCCTCACTTTCAACCGAAATCGCCCAAACAAGGATTCCGGACAGGCCGATGGCCTGATCATCACCCCCTCGCATAACCCGCCTCAGGACGGCGGAATCAAATACAACCCCCCCCACGGCGGCCCCGCTGATGCCAAAGTCACTCTGTGGATTGAGAAAAGAGCCAACGCCATTATCGAGAATAAACTGCACGAAGTCCGCCGCCTTCCGTACAATCAGGCACTCCAGAAATCCACCACCGTGCTGCATGATTTCATCCAGCCCTATGTCGAAGACCTATCCAACATCATTGACATGGAGGCGATCGCCCGCTCTGGTCTCCGACTCGGCGTCGATCCACTCGGTGGCGCAGCTATTCATTACTGGGAGCCCATTCGCGAACGCTACAATTTAACTCTGGATCTCGTGAACTGCAATGTCGACCCGACGTTTTCATTCATGCGGGTTGATCGCGATGGCAAAATCCGGATGGACTGCTCTTCACCCTACGCCATGGCCGGCTTGATTGACCTCAAAGACCGGTACGATATCGCTTTTGGAAATGATCCGGATACTGATCGCCACGGCATAGTGACGCCGAGTTGCGGTTTGATGAACCCGAATCATTATCTCAGTGTGGCGATCTCTTATCTCTGCCAGGTGCGCACCGGCTGGAGCCCCAAGGCCGCGATCGGCAAGACCCTGGTTTCCAGTTCCATGATTGATCGCGTCGTCCAAAGTCTGGGACGAAATTTATCCGAAGTTCCGGTGGGCTTTAAATGGTTCGTCGACGGTCTACTCGACGGCTCTTGTGCTTTTGGCGGGGAAGAAAGTGCGGGCGCCTCCTTCGTACGGAAAGACGGTACCGTTTGGACCACTGACAAAGATGGCATCTTGTTGAACCTTCTGGCGGCCGAAATCACCGCGACCACCGGGCGTGATCCGGGCTTGCATTACCGGAATCTTGAGGCCCGCTTTGGAGCGCCGGTCTATGAACGCATTGATGCACCGGCTTCTCCCGCTCAGAAGAAGGTCCTTTCAGGAATGTCGCCTGAAACAGTCAAGGCCACCATGCTCGCCGGAGAGCCGATCACGGCCAAACTCACACGAGCACCGGGTAACAATGCTTCCATAGGCGGTCTCAAAGTGACCACTGAAAACGGCTGGTTTGCCGCCCGGCCTTCGGGCACCGAGGATGTGTATAAAATTTACGCCGAAAGCTTCCGAGGTGCCGATCACCTGAAGCTCATTCTCGAGGAAGCCCAGACAATCGTGAGTGCATCCCTTTAAACGCGCCGAATCTGGACAGCCGTGACTTTGAATTCCGGAGTTTTTGAAACGGGATCCAACTCCTGGTGCGTGAGCACATTCGTAGGCTGTTCATAAAAATGAAAAGTCATGAAGGCCATCCCCTCCTGGACCTGCCGGGTCACCTTGGCCCGGACAATGAGCTTTCCTCGACGGGAACTGACTTCCACCCGCTCCCCGTCTTTCACACCAACGCGCTTGGCATCTTCGGGATGAAGGGAACATAACTCTTCGGGGTGCAGCTTCATCAGCCCTTCCACCTGTGTCGTCATCGCCAGATGGAAGTGATACAAACTGCGTCCAGTCATCAGCAAAAATGGATAATCAGCATCCGTGGTTTCAAAGGAGGGACGATACGTGAGCGCGGCAAAGCGTCCCTTCCCTGTTTGCGTGTTGAATTTTTCAACATGGAGCCTGGGAGTTCCCGGATGATCCGGACTCGTGCAGGGCCACTGGACACCCTGCTTTTCAAGCCGGACGAAATTCAGGCCGGCAAAGTACGGAGTGACACCTGCCATTTCATCCATGATCTCCGCCGCACTTTCAAAATCGAAGCCTTTGGCTCCCATTCGGCGAGCGATTTCCTGAACGATCCACCAATCCGGCTTGGCCTCGCCCGGAGCCGGGATCGCTTTGCGGATGAGCTGCACGCGTCTCTCAAGATTGGTAAACGTGCCATCTTTTTCGGCGAAGCTTGCTGCCGGCAGGACCACGTCCGCAAATTTTGCTGTTCCTGTCAGGAATATATCCTGAACCACCAGGAACTCGGCCTTTCGAAGGGCATCCTGGGTCCTTTGAGTATCAGAAACACTGAAAGCGACATCCATTCCCATAATGTACATCGCTTTGATCCGCCCGCTTTCGAGTCCCTGCAACATTTCCACCAAGGTCAGACCATTGGCGCTGGAAAGCGGGACCCCCCAGTTTTTTTCAAACTTGCCCTGGATTTCAGGTTTTGTGACCGCCTGTGATCCCGGATACGAATTAGGAACACAGCCCATGTCACAAGCCCCTTGGACATTGTTCTGGCCGCGCATCGGCATCACACCCGCCGAGGGCTTGCCGATGTTGCCTGTCAACATCGCTAGATTCGCCAGTGCCATGACATTATCAGTTCCGTGCGTGTGCTCGGTGATCCCGAGTGACCAGAGGATCATCGCCGGCTTGATCGTGCCGTACCACTCGGCCGCCTGGATGATGCGTGCCGGGTCCACGCCGGTGAGACGTGCCACTGTCTGGATATCAAAACCCTGCGCAGCTTTTTTGAATTCATCAAAACTCTCGCAGCGATCCTGGATGAACTGCTTGTCCTCGAGGCCGCGATCCAAGATTAATTTCGCCATTCCCATCAATAGAACGACGTCAGTTCCCGGTCGGAGCGGCAGCCACAGGTCCGCATGCCTGACGAGTTCAATTTCGCGGGGATCCACCACGATCAATTTAGCATTGCGCGCCGCCCTTCGAAGGCGCGAACCCGCAACGGCGTGCGCTTCCGTTGTATTTGATCCGACAACCAGCAGGCACTCTGCTCCGTCAATATCGGAGAGCGGATTGGTGCCTCCTCCGGTCCCGAATGATTTTGAAAGCCCACTGACTGTCGGCGCATGGCAAAGTCGTGCGCAATTATCGATATTGTTCGTCTGCATGACGGCGCGGACGAATTTCTGCATGAGGTAATTCTCTTCATTCGTGGCGCGTGAAGAGCTGATCCCCGCGAACGCACTGCCTTTGACATCCTTGAAACGGCTTGCAATCAGGTCCAGGGCCTCGTCCCAGGATGCCTCATGAAAGACCCCGTCTTTTTTAATGAGAGGAGTCTTCAATCGTTCCGGGCTGTGGATGAAAGAATAACCGAAGCGCCCCTTCACGCAGAGACGGCCTTCGTTCACAGGATTATCCTGTTCACCCCTCGCTGATACGATCTTGTTTCCGCGGATACCCAGATGGATACCGCAGCCTACGCCGCAGTAAGTGCAAGTCGTGCGGACCTCCCGGGAGGGGGCTTGCGATGACTTCACAACCAACGCTCCGGTTGGACAGCGTACGACGCACTCACCACACGATTCACAGCTGGACTGCGTCAACGGCTGGCCCGCGCCTGCATTCACCATGAGATTAGCGCCGCTGTTTGCGCTCTGCAGAGCCCCCAGCCCCTGAAGCTCACTGCAGGTTCGGGTGCAAATACCGCAAAGAACGCACTTATTTGGATCACGAAGAAAAAATGGATTGCTGGAATCCGTCGGGAGCTCCGGCGCTCCGGTGCGCATGAGCTTCATCCTGGATTCATCGACCCCGATGTGGGCAGCGACTTCCTGCAAACCGCAGCGGCCGTTCTTGGCGCAGGTGACACAGTCCATCGGATGCGTGGCCAGGATCAATTCCAGAGTTGAGCGCCGGCTGTTTTGGACCTGCAGCGATTCCGAATCGATAATCATTCCGTCCTGCATTTTTTCCATGCAGGAGGCCACTAGGCCTCTTCCGGCCACTTCGACGACACAGAGCCGGCAATGTCCCGCAGGGGTCAGATCCGGGTGATCGCATAAGGTCGGGACCACGGTCCCGCGGCTCCGGATAAAATCCAGAAGCCGCATTTCTGCGGGTACCTGATACCGGACACCATCGAGCTGGACTGAGATGTTTTTATTTTCCACCACTATTCTCCCTTGGCTTTGAGGCTGCACTGCCCGGCCGGGCAGCGCCCCAAACGAACGTGCTCCTGGAACTCATTCGGGAAATATTTCAGGGCCGAATTCAGGATTCCCGGCACACCCTGACCGAAAGCACAAAACGAGCTGGATTTGAGAGTGCTCGAAATATCGGCAACAAACGCGAAATCACGCTCCTGTCCTTTCCCCTCGATCCACTCCCGTAAAATGCGCTCCAGCTGCAGAGTTCCGAGCCGGCACGGAGCGCAGTGACCGCAGCTTTCTTCTTTTGCAAATTCCGCAAATTTTTGTACGGCCGAAACGATACAGCTTTCGTCAGAAATCACGATCATTCCTCCGGAGCCAAGCGGCGAGCCGATTTGTCCCAAGTCCTCAAAACTGATCGGTGTATCCAGCAGTATTTCCGGGACCAGTCCCCCGAGCGGGCCACCTGTCTGCACGGCTTTGAGTGATTTGCCCGGAAGCATCCCGCCGCAAACCCCAAAAATAACTTCCCGGAGAGTCGTCCCCATGGGAACTTCAATCACACCCGGATTTCGAACGGGACCACAGATCGAAAGAACTGCCGTTCCCCGGCTCTTCTGAGTTCCCAGCTGGGTGAATTGCGAAGCCCCGTGCTCCAGAATCCAGGCAACATGGGCCAGAGTCTTCACGTTGTTCACCACCGTAGGACAGCCCCAGAGACCGGCCTGCGTCGGAAAGGGCGGTTTGTGCCGGGGGTGACCGGGTCTGCCTTCCATGGAATTCAGGAGTGCTGTCTCCTCACCACAGACATAGGTCCCGGCGGCCGGAAAGACTTCAAGTTCGAAGGCGCCTTCAAGGAGGTTCCGGTCACGAACCTCCTGAATGGCCCTGTTCATGATCTTTACGGCTTCGGGATACTCCGAGCGGATATAAACATAGCCCGAGCGTGCACCGACCGCATGGCCGGCGATCGCCATGCCTTCGATAATTGCGAAAGGATCACGCTCGAGGACAGCGCGATCCACATAGGCGCCCAGATCACCTTCAGCCGCGTTGCAGATGATGTAGCGTTGATGCCCCGAAGCTTTGGCTGCGGATTCCCATTTCAACCAGGTTGGAAAGGCTGCGCCACCCGTGCCACGAAGTCCGGAAGTCCTCAATTCATCAATGACGTTCTGGGGTGAAAGAGAGCGCGCCCGCCTGATTCCTGCAAAGGCGAGCGGCTGAACTCGACCCAGAATTCTTCGATTCTGTCCAGGAAGGACCGCTGAACTGTCCAGAACCTCAGGCCACTTCAGATGAACGTGAAACGCCTCTTCCATCCTGAATTCCGCCTGACGCCGAAATCTGGAACCGGACTGCAAGGAGAAACTGGGATAATACGTGATCACGGAGTAAACTTCGCTGGTCGTCATCTTCAGGGTCTGGGCAATCAGAGGAATCCAACCCTGCGGAATAAAGCCTTTGGATTCCTGAATTCTGAGCAGTAGTGGAAGCAATTGACCGCTCGCTCTGCCAATCGGAATCCTGCTTTCAAACGCAAGTTCGCTCAAAAATCGTTCAATCAGTTGTTTGGACATAGTCCTTTTTCTTCAACGCCGGGCAAGGTGTCAAGTGTGGACCTGAACCAGGTCCTTGATTTGCTCCAGGAGGTCATCTGAATTGAAAGGCTTCTGGATGCACTTCCGGATAAACGGGACCACTGAAAGAGCCGCATCTCCATCCAGCGGTGAAGCAGTCAAAACCAGAAGTGGCACGCGCTTGAGAATTCCTGGATCTTCTTTCACCAGCGCCGCTATGAATTCAGGCCCCGTCATGATGGGCAGGTACAGATCAAGCAGAATCAAAGCGGGACGCCCCATACGCCGAAATTCCATCAATGCCTGCTCGCCATTGGCTGCCTCGAACACCCTATAGCCTTCAAGCTCGAGCAACGCCCTCAATGATTCCCTGATGGAATCCTCGTCCTCGACCACCAGAATTTGTCTGGGCAGGGCCTGTTCTCCGAAGATACTTTTCATGCATTCAGCATAGCATTTCTGCGGTGCTCGAGGATCAGAAATTGGGATTCACGTAAAAATCTTCTGATTCTGGCATGCCCGCATTCGCTTCGTCCATCAGGGCGATCGTCAGTCGATAATTCTTTCCGGGTCTGATTGCGGAAGCCAGCTCGGCCTCGAACCCGGGAATTGAGCTCGGCTTGATGATGAAGGTATTGGCACCCTCATGGAATTGCCCCCGATTGGGGATCATCATCCTTCGTAGAGTCCTCTGCGTCCGCAGGAACGAGCTCACTTCATCCAGTCGGATCATGACCAGCGGCGGATTGCGTACGGCCAGGTAATCAACCTGGAACTCCAGTTTAGCCGTCTGCTTGATCTTCAGACTGGTCACGCCGAGAGTGACATCCTGCCGAATCCGGGGAATTTCGAAGTTCGTCTCATCTTCATACTTTTGAGAGGCTTTTTCGATTTCCGTGATGTCGCCGCCTCGCAGATTCAAACTCGGAAACGCCGCAGACTGCGCATTGATCTGATACGAGATTTCCTTCTCGTTCACTTCGCGAAGTGCAAACATGGTCGTATTCAGCAGTTCGTAGGTAAACGCGCGATCCGAAAACATTTCACCAATTCCTTTAGCCAATTTGAGTTTCTGCGCCGCCGTCAGGGTAATCGAGCCTTGATCATCACGGCCTGCTTCTACCAATTGCTGAAGTTTTTCCCATTTTTTCTTGAAAACACTGGCTCTATGGAATTTGAAGCCAAAGCCGCGATCAATATCCTTGATCTGAAAAGCCCAAGCTAGAAGATCACCAAACCAGCCAAAACTGGCCGATAGCATCCGCCGGGAAGTCACGTTTTTCCAGACTCCGGGACGCCGCTCGAAGCCACGTTCCAGATCAGCCCACATCTTCTCTCGAGGAGTCAGCAGGAATTTGACGAGCTGCGCTTCCGTAAAGGAAATACGGAAATAATATTGAGAACGCCCGTAATGAGTGAATTGCCAGGATTCATCCCCGCCTTCCGGTTCGACCCCGCGGCACTCGTCTCCGGCATAGCAGGGCATCCGCTTGCTCACGATTTTGATGTACTCGGGAACCTTCGGAAACATGTTTTCAATTCCGAAAAGATGCTCGAGCATCTCGGAGTAACGATTCAACTCGTCGCCACCCGTGTAATTGTCTTCAATCTGACCTTCGACGATCATGCCGAGTAGAGCCAGCTTCCCGGCACCCTGAGCCTGGGTTTGAGGTACACCTGGAAGCGCTCCTATGAAATCCGCGTGAACCGTGTAGCTGATCTGCTCGTTGAGCTTCAATATCCAGAAGTCCGCTTCGTTCCGGGCCATCACCTGGGAAGTGGCTTTATACACATGCGATTTCCCGTCAGGAAACTGAACAACGGCATCTTCGATCGCAAAAATGGAAGTGCCTTTGTGATTGATGAGCTGCAAACTGACAGTCACTTCACGCGAGGTGGTTTTGCGGGTGAACTCTTTTCTGAAAATATTCTTTACGGGGCTTTCTGGCAGTACTGAAAGTTCCTCGGAAAGCGCAAAGCGCCCGAGGACGGCCTGTTCATAGGCTTCGATCGCCCGATCATCTTTCAAGTCATATTCATAACCGATCTCAAAGCCCTTACCCCAGACCTTATCCGCAGTGAAGGAAATGGGAATCAGGGATTCCCTGATTTTTCCGACATTGACGTTGAAATTTTGTCCAAAGATGGAACCGGCCAGAAGAAAGCCATCGTAAACATTCACAGGAAGATGAATCCCGGCTGAACCACCGACGCCCTTGTCATTGCGGCGCATGAGCTTCACTTTGACCTTGTCGGTACCAGATTTTTTGACCGAAATCTGGAAGTTTCCCCGCAAATAAGCGCGCACGCCGGCAGTCAAGCCCAGCTGCTCGAAAAATCCGCTGCTAATGTTCGTGACATAACCGGCACTCACCCCGATTTCGACACTCCCATAACCGCCATAGGTGGTCACCTCATTCGGCGTAAAATGAGAGAGCCAGCTCGCTTTAAACGGCAGAGCCAAAGGTCCAGAGACCATGTTCCAAAGTTTGCCGTAACGCGCGCGCCGCAGGGAATCCATGAGGTAGACCGGTTTGTCTTCGCTGCCATCACTTCCGTCCACGTACGGAGCATCGGCGCTGCCAAAAGTTTTCTTGGCTTCCTCGTACCAATCTGAGGATTCCAGTTCAGCTTTTCGCTCGACCAAATCGGTTTTCTGTTCAAGGCTTTCGAGCAAGCGCTCACGACTGAGCGCACCCGAAGGTTTCACAACACGGATATTTGCGAAATCCAGGCCTGACCCCAGCCCGATATTAAAAGTGACAACCTCCGTTCCCAGAGGAACCGAAAGCACCGGGAGGTAAACTGGCATCTGCACACGATCAATGACCGTATAACTTTCTTCAATATCATGATTGGCCAGCACTTTCCGGCCCATCCGAATCTGTCCTTCGAAATCCGAAAATTTCACCTGATAAACGTCGATGTCTCCAATGCTGTCGAAGATTTCGTCAGAAATTAGATCGCCCAGTCCCGTTTTGCCCCGGTTGAAGGTGTCTGAGATTTCACGTGGCAGCTCCGAAGGACCGGACCGCTCATCTCCGAAGGAGGGCAAAGCCAGCCCCGAAAACAGGCAGAGCAAGCAGACTGACAAATAAAATTTATTAGACATAAGCAGCTCCAAACAGCAGTTGGGCAAAAGATCACCTTGGTAGTACTTGACCGAAGCTGTTCTATATGCAAAGTAGCGACAAAGGCAACCTAAATCGCCGGAATTGGGCGAAAATTCACGTTTTCCTAGTTCTTGGAACCGATTCGCGCCCGAATTTCAGCAAGGTAATTTTTTACTTTTTGCTCGTGGTCGTCGCGGGCCTTTTTATCAAAAATGGGCTCCACCCCACCGGACTCATCGCGCGCCAGGATCATGCTTTCAGGAATTTCGGCAAGGAATCGGCTCCTGTAGCGTGGAACGGGCTTTCCGTAACGAATACGATTCTTTGCTCGAGTCAGCAGAAGATGATCCCTGGCTCGGGTGATTCCGACGTAACAAAGCCTGCGCTCCTCACCCAGATCAGATTTTTCATCCAACGTGCGCTGATGAGGCAATAGGCCATCCTCAGCTCCCACCAGGAACACAACGGGATACTCGAGCCCTTTCGCTCCATGAAGGGTCAATAAAGTCACCTGATCCCGCTCGGCTTCGGCGTCCTTTTCCCGGTCCTCGGAGTCCTGAGCATCCAGAACCATGCGTGCAAGAAATTCCCGCAATAAATGAGCACCGAAATCAGCAGCACCGGTCTCTTCAATGGCCACATCTTTGGCCCGTACCTGGCCGAGGGCATGAAGCAGCTCTTCGACGTTCTCCCACTTCCGGGCGACCTGGGCCGGCTCTTCGCAGTCCTCCTCAATCCCTTTTTTTATGCTGAACTTTTCGACCCATTGCTGGGCCCAGCGGACCAGAGCTTCTGACCCGGAGCCTCCGTTATTTTCCAGGGCGGCGAGTTCCAAACGCGCGCTCTCTACTAAGGCCACAAACTGTGCAGCGGCTCCTGCAGCGCGCGGGACCACTTCCCCTGCCCGCTTCAATGTTTCATAAAGCGATTTTCCGGAGCTGAAGGCTTCGTTGCCCAGCGCCTCGAGCGTGGTCTTCCCAAAGCCTCGCGCCGGCCAGTTCAGAACGCGACGGAGCGAAGCATCATCATCCGGATTGCTGGCCAGGCGCCAGTAGGCCAGCGTGTTTTTAACCTCTTTACGTTCCAGAAATGAATAGCCCCCGACGATTTTGTAAGGAACCCTGAGAAGCCGCAGCGATTCTTCAAAAACTCGGCTTTGCGTATTTGAACGGTAAAGAACGGCGAAATCAGACCAACGCCTCTTCTGTTCCTTCGCCAGACGGAAAATCTCCTCGGCCACATAACGGGC
This sequence comes from Bdellovibrionales bacterium GWA1_52_35, assembly GCA_001769805.1. Classification (GTDB taxonomy): domain Bacteria; phylum Bdellovibrionota; class UBA1018; order UBA1018; family UBA1018; genus GWA1-52-35. The sequence goes on along the minus strand of MEPO01000009.1, from coordinate 60,991 downwards.
CTCTTCGCGATCATCGGCGAGGACCATCTCCTGAATGGGTTCGCCCTCGCCTCGTTCAGACCAGAGCTTCTTCGGATGCCGGTGCTTGTTGTTCGAGATCACTGAGTTGGCGGCATCCAGAATCGTGGTCGTGCTGCGGTAATTCTGATCAAGCGTAATCGTACGGGCATCTTTAAACTGATGGGCGAACTCCAGGATATGAGTCGGGTCCGCGCCACGCCAGGCGTAGATAGATTGATCATCATCGCCGACAACACAGAGATTCTGCTGCTGCTCAGTCAGCAGACGCAACAATTTGAACTGGGCGGGATTCGTGTCCTGATATTCATCCACCAGTACGTATTTGAAACGCTGATTGTAATGCTCGCGAACATCCTTGAAGGTTTCCAGCAGCGTGACCGCGTTGAAAAGCAGGTCGTCAAAATCCATTGCATTCTGAGCTTTTAGTTGCCCCTGATAATGCTCGTAGCTCGTGGCGGCGGCGATTCCGTAGTCGCCGGGTAATTGACTCCCACTACCGAGAAAATAATCCTGCGCATGCGCCGGCCCCAGAAATCTTCCTTTCGCCTGCCCAATCTGAAACAGAATCCGGTCGAGGTCGAATTTGCGATCGTCAATCCTGACATTTTTAAAAACCTGCTTGAGAACATCGCGCTGATCACTGGCATCCATGATCGTGAAGTTATTCTGAAACCCGAGCTTATGTCCGTAGGCCCTGAGAATTTTCACACAGAGACTGTGAAACGTACTGACGGTCAATTCTTTCAACGCGTCCTGTCCGCACGTTTGGGTCACAAGCCCCGTCACGCGTTCCTTCAACTCCGCTGCGGCTTTGTTGGTGAACGAAAGTCCAAGAATGGCCCTTGCCGGGAACTTGCGGACTGAAATCAGATGCGCAATACGGTAAGCCATCGTGCTGGTCTTGCCGCTGCCTGCGCCAGCCAGAATCAACAGGGGACCTTCACCATGCAGGACAGCCTCTCGCTGCCTGGTGTTCAAACGACTGAGATTCATTTGTTCCGATCCACTAACGTTCGATCACGGTAGCTAAAAGTTGAAGAAAAATTCCATTTCGCTGAATTTTTATCGTTACAGTGTCGCCGCCATGCAGGGTCTTCAGAAAATCTGAGTACTCCTTCAGGGACCGGATCACTTGGGTGTTCATCTGAACGATGACATCTCCGGCCTGAAGTCCGGCTTTTTCTGCGGGGCTTCCGGGCGCCACCGAGTCCACCCTCATACCTTCGCCGCTGAAGGCAAAGTCCGGAACAGTCCCGAGATAAACCTTGCGTTCGCCGCTCCCGCCGCCACCTCCACCACCCCCGGCTCCGGAAGTCAGCGCCTCCTTGCGACTGGTGAGATAATCGAGAGTTTCCTGCGTCACCCGTGCAACCTTGGCCATGCCTTCGGAATCAATCTTATCGGGCATATCGGAGGGCCGGTGATAATCACCGTTGGCTCCGCTGAAGAGCTGGATCGCGGGAATACCGATATCCGAAAAACTCTTCTGATCGCTTGAAGCGATTTGAGTCGTAACCACCTGCAGCGGCACACCCGTCACGTGACCCACGCCGGTCATGATCTGCGACCATTCGCGGGCACTGCCGCCACCTAGGATCAGCAGCTTGTTTGTACCCAGCCGGCCCACGGTGTCCAGATTGAGCATGGCAAACATCTTGGACGGGAGATAACGCCCGGAGATTCCGTTTGCTGCAAAATATCTGGAGCCCAGCAGACCCGCCTCTTCGCCCGTGAAGGCGACGAAAATAATCGAGCGCTCGGGACGCACCCCATCCTGAAATTTATCGCCGTAATAGCGCGCCAGCTCAAGAAGGACGGCTACACCGCTGGCATTATCATCCGCACCGTAGTGAATTTTACCTCCATTTCCCGAATGAGCATCAGGCCAGCCCAGCCCGAGATGGTCATAATGCGCTCCAAGGATCACGCTCTGACCCGCAAATTCGGGATTTTTTCCGGGGATAAAGCCGACAATATTGCGCAGAAGAGTGTCACCTTTGGGTGCGCTGAGGCGCTCGTTCCATTTTTGAAAAAAATCCGAATCGCCTCCCGCCTGAAGCCCGAAACGGCGGAACTGCTCTGCAATCCATCCGGCTACCTGATCCAGTTCGGGCGTTCCCAGTTCCCGCCCTTTGAACTGCTCAGAGGCGAGGATTTGAACCCGTTCCTGCATCCGGGAAGCTGAGAAAATTCCAATGGGCTCAACCAGTGCTTTACGAGAGGCAAGTCTGCCCTTGCTTCCCACCATCGTCGTTCCATCCGGTTGCGTTATGGCAAAGGAAAGCGGAGAGTGCACCGCCGGCCAGACCCCTTTGGCTACATTTTTGGGCTCACTCCCCTCAAAAACCAGGAAGCTGTACTTGCCATAATGAGGGAGTTTGCGATCCAGCCCGGGAATCGCGGCTACGGGATTTGCGGCAACCCACGAGACAGTCAGCGAAGCATTCTTGGGATTGCGGACACTGACGACCAGACTGTGATCTTTTTTGGGGTACTCGGTCGTCCCAACTCGGATCTGCTCCGCAGAGACTGAAAGATCGTAGTCTTCCAAACCTTTGAGCATCGCGCCCGCAAAGCGGTTATTCCAACCCAGAACCCAAATGCCACGATCCGAGGGCAACTCGCTGATTTCAGAATCCAGGAGAATTTCAAACGTTCCTCCTTCTTCGACTGCTCCCGCCCAGGACTTCGCCAAAGCTTCGAAAGAAGCTCTTTCTTCGGTGCTTGCGGCAGCGGGGATCAAAACCAGCGCTTTCTTGGCTCCGAAGCTCTGGGACAGAGAAGGCGGAATCTCAAAACGGTTCAATTTCCGGAAGAGATCAAATTCCGGGTCCACGTCCAGAAGGAACGGCCTCGCAGGGAGGTCCAAGATGAACTCGGTCTGACGACCCGAAACCGCCACTCGCGTCTGAAACGCCTCAGGTTTGCCAACCATGTGAATCGCTACGGGCACCTGAAGATCAAAACCATCTCCCGGCTGCAGCTGCTCGATAGTGGCGCGGAGCTCAAAACCGCCAAGTAGTTTTTCGGAAGATTGCGCAGCTGTGATGCGGAGTTCAGGGGCACCTTTTTTCTCCACCCACTGGTGATGCTCGCGGCTGAGATTTTTATTGGAAACAGAGGATAGTGCTGCGTTGAAGTCCGCAAAACGCACCTTTCGGAACTGGCTTTCTGCGTAAAATTTGCGAATGCCCTGACGAAAAAGTTCATCGCCGATCTGTGTCCTCAACATATGATAGTACATCAGCGACTTGCCATAACCGATCGCCTCGGTTGCGGCGCTGTGGCGGTCGAGGAACTGTGAAAGCGGAAAGTCATTCCCCTCATTCACGTAATCGGTGTACTTCTGCAGCGTGACCCGGCGATATTCCGCCCCCCCACCCTCCTGCTCTTTGATGAGGTGGTCAGCCAGATAAGCGGTGATGCCTTCGCACCAGTTGCCGGCAGAATAATCGACATAAACCCCGTTGCCCCACCAGTTATGAAGAATTTCGTGCGGGTAGGAGGAATTGATGATGAACGGGAAACGAATCACCTGCGGGCCGAGCAAAGTGAACGATGGCATCCCATATCCCGTTTCCCAGAAATTCTCGATGAGCGCGAACTTGCTGTAGGGATATTTGCCGATCAGGCTGTTGTACATTTCGATGTAACGGCCTGTCACGTCGAGGTACTGGTTGGCGAGTTCAGGATCGGGAGTGCGCAAAAACGCGTAAGTCTCAAAAGAGGAACCACTTCCGGCAACTGCACCCTTGCGGTGATACTCCGTGAATTTTGCACCGATGAGGTACATCTCGTCCTGGGGTTCGTGACTGATCCAGATGGAACGGGATTGATCCTGCATTGTCCGTGTGCCCTGGCTCACGGCTTTCCATCCGGCAGGTAATTGAACATCCAGCGAGAAAGTCAGCAGCTCATCGCCGAAGCGGGGGTACCAGGCGCTGGCATTTGCCAGATAAATTCCCTCTTCACTGATGATTCCAGGGGTATCACTGAAAGCCCGTTCGTACTCTTCTCCGGGCGGTTTGAGAGGATGAAAAATCTGACCCTCGTACGAAAGAGCGGCACCTTCAACACCCTCCGGAAAGAAGAGTTCATAGACACTGGCCAGGGGTTCTTCCTGGGTCGGGCTTGAAAGCTGCCGAACTTCCACCCCCGGAGTCCGCGATGTCGGGTTCAGTCCATCATGAAGTCTGAAGCGAACCGTATTTTCCCGCCCGATCATTTCCCGGGGAATAGAGAGAATATCCTCCACCTGCAGGCGGTGGGTCTGAGGATCAAGATTAATATGGATTTGGTGATGGACAGTCGAGCCCGCCAGAGCGAACGAAAAACTGAGCAAAACAGGAACCGTACAACCGAACAGAGCGAGAAGCCTTTTCATTAACTTTCTATATCTTTCAAGAACCAGCATGGCAACTCTGGATTTTAAAATCTAAGCAATTTCAGAGTGTTAAAAAGACCACATCAACCTTTACTTTAACATTAACGCAGGGTATCAAAATTAATCATGAAAGAGCCCTTTTCTGATCCCGCCGTACGCCGGATGAAAACTTCGGATCTCCCCTCTTGTGCTGAAATTGTCGGCCGCACACCGCTTTTTGGGGCCTACGGTTTCACGACGGAAGGAGCCCGCAAGCTTCTGTCCAAGGCTCTGCGGGACACCTCTTCAAAGCTTTTTGTGGCACTGGCTCCAGACCGGCAAACCCCGACAGGCTTTGCCTGGTTCATCACCCGGGGCGCTTTCCAGCGCAGTGCCTATCTGCGACTGATTGCAGTCGACCCAGCAGGAACCCAGAAGGGTGTTGGAAGCGCTTTGCTCAAAAAATTTGAGAAGCGCTACCTGGAACCTTATGGCATCTTCCTCCTGGTTACCCGGTCCAATATCGGAGCCCGACGCTTTTATCGAAAGCTCGGTTACCGCCGGGTCGGCGAAGTTCCTGATTATGTGAAAAATGGGATCACTGAATGCATCTACTTCAAAGCCCCCTTCAAGACCACCGCCCCTTCCACCAAAAAGCGATTGGCCTTGGCCGCGCGCTCCCGCTGATCGCGTTTTTTCTGGCCACTCTGCTACTGGCCAACGCTCTTCAACTCCTCAGCCCGCTGCTCCTCCCCTTTTCCAGAAAAACATTCCGCGCGTACAATCGATTTTGCGCCGGCAGCTGGTGGCAATCTTCTGTCTGGATTGCAGAGCATATTTGCCACTACAAACTTAAAATCCAGGGGGACGAGCTCCCCAATAACGAAAACGCCATCGTGATTTGCAACCACCAGGAGATGCCGGACATCCTCCTGCTCCTCATGCTCGGGGCGCAAAAAAAACAGATCGGAAACCTCAAATGGTTCGCCAAAAACATGATCAAGTATGTTCCCGGCGTGGGCTGGGGCATGGTTTTCCTGGATTGCATTTTTCTCAAACGCAACTGGGCCGCTGATCGCAGTCTGATCCAGGCCTCCTTTGCCAAATATCTGCGGGAGAAGATTCCATTCTGGCTCATTCTTTTTCCGGAAGGTACTCGGCTGCGGAAACACAAGCTCAAGCGCGCCGCAGAATTTGCGGCGAGCCGAGGGCTCCGGCCCCCCCGGCATGTTTTACTTCCCAAGCCCCGGGGCTTTGCCGCGGCCCTGACGGGACTTCGCTCCGAGATCCGGGCGGTCTACGATGTGACCATCGCCTACAATGGAGGCGTTCCAACTCTGATGCAGCTTCTCAACGGAGCCGCAACGGGTGCCCGAATGAATGTCCGTCGTTTTCCAGTTGAAATGCTTCCAACTGACGAGCGCGAAATCGCCGAGTGGCTCCGCATTCGCTTTGTCGAAAAGGACCAACTGCTTTCGGAATTGCTACAGCAGGATCCGGGCATTTAATCTGCTTGTGCGCGGCGGGCTCGCGGTACGGTTTTAATCCAGATTCCAAGGGCACTCCCACGGCCCCGAGCATCGCAAGCGAGAGCACCGAGCAGAACGTCAGCAGACTGGTAATCGCAAATTTTGACATAAACCGTCGCTCCCTTTCAACCGTGACACATGATGTCTTGCAGAAGCGGTGCCGCTCAATAGCCTGTGATTTTGCAGTTTTTAAAAAATTTTGTTTGTTTTTGCCCACACCTGTCTAAAAGTTCGGCACCCTTAACCCGTCGCCTGAACCGAAAGCTGCAGGACCGGATTGGCCATGCTCAGAAGTCCGCCCTCATCCAACGCAATCACCCGCGCATGGTAAAGCGTGGTCTGCCCGGGGATCGACAACTGCTGCAATCGCGAGGAAGGAACAATCACCTCCCATTGCGTATCACTCACCTGAACCATTCGGAGCTCAATGGGTGCCTCTTGAAAAACCAGGCGCACTTCCTTGACGCGAGCCCCGGTAGGTCTAACCTCCGCAGTCACTTTCACGGGTGCGGCAGGATTCGTCTGCAGGTCGGCGGAAATGACCTGAGGACCCTGCTGTTGCGGATCACGCCCCGAGTCGCTGCTTCCGCTCAGTGGTGGATAGGAAGCACAACCTGTAACAAGTGCAGCCACAAGAAATATCAGCAGGGCGAAACGCGTGCTCATGATGGGTGGAACTGCAGGTGTCATACCGATCGCCTTTCGATGGTTCTTGCCATTTAGGTTCGAATTTCATAAATCCTGGGGAATGAAAGCCATGACTCTTGTTTTCTGGATCGCCGTTGGGGGAATCGCAGTTTCGCTGGCCGGCACAGTTTATACCTACGTCAACCAGCGTCCGCCTGAACAAACCCAGGTCATTGCGATTCCCACCCCCGCGGTACTGCCGGGCCGTTAACAATTACCGGGCGTCGTGAAGCGTCTTTGGAAATTTCTCAAATCCTAATTTCAGTTCGCCAGCTCATATGGCTTGATGATTGCTTCGATTGCAGTCAGGGGCGAAATGATTTTGCTGGCACACCCTACCTCGCCGGACGAGCACGGGTTGACCTGAGAAAGGATTCTCTATGCCGACAGACGCTAAAAAAAGAGGGCTGGCTTCTGCCAAGCCTGAGACGAGAAGAGCCGTAGCCAAAAAGGGAGGCCAGGCCGTCAGCCAAAACCGGGAGCACATGGCCCAGATTGGCAAAAAAGGCGGACAAGCCGTGAGTCAAAATCGTGAACACATGGCGGAGATCGGTCGAAAAGGCGGTGAATCGCACGGCCGCCGCACGGGAACTGAAGGCGCTCCGCAGGAATCCAGGCGCGAACCCAAAAAAGAAGGCGAAGACGAAACACGGGGCTGAGTTCTGCACGAATTGCTGTACCGTGTGGAATACAATCAAGTCTTCGCGTTTAAAAACTAATCAAGCCGCTGGTCAATCTTGCATATTGACAGGCCGTACTGTAGGCCTATTCCAATATGAACAAATCCTCGAAGGTGGCGCAGCCGGCGTTTCTGCTGCTTTTGACTGGCCTGCTCGCGCTGGTTTTCAGCTGGCCTCTGCTCGCCGAAGGGTTTACCTCGATCAAAACCCGTTATCTTTTCTTTTACTCGGTCTGGCTTGCCGTCGTTTTCGTCATGATCTGGCTTTCTCGACATTTAGCTTTGGAACAAAGGGGCAAAGGCAAGGCCAAGCCCCGTGTTTAGCTTCAGCTCCATTCTCCTGATCGTCCTTGCTTACAGTGCCCTCATGTTTGCCGTCGCCCAATGGACGGAACACCGGCGCTTCAAAAACAGCCGTTTTGCCCTTGGTCCCTACGTCTATGCCCTATCCATAACGGCGTACACCACGAGCTGGACTTTCTATGGGAGTGTCGGCTCGGCATCCCGCTCCGGTTTTCTTTTTCTCGGTTATTACCTGGGCCCGACGCTGGCCTTCGTGTTTGCGGGCTCCATTTTGAAAAAAATGATCCGGCTCAAGCAGGCCCATCAGTTCACCAGTCTGGCGGATTTCATTTCCACGCGATACGACAAGTCCCAGACTCTGGCGGCCATCACCACGGTGGTGGCAGTCCTGAGTACTGTTCCGTACCTTGCGCTTCAGCTCAAATCCCTGGTGGTCAGCACCTCGATCATGACGGGTCACTCGGCTTTCGATGCCTATCTGGATGTGGGCGAAACACTGGCACCGATCGTGGCGCTCTTCTTACTCGTTTTCACCATCCTCTTCGGAATGCGCCGACTGACGCCCACCGAACGCCATCCTGGCATCATCATCACTCTGGCCTTTGCGTCCATTCTCAAGCTTGGAGCCTTCCTGCTGGCTGGAATTTTCATCTGTTATTTTATCTATGACGGGATAGATGATATTTTCGGGCATCTCAGCGAATTTCGGAATGCCTTCAATCCCGACCGGACTCACAACTCAGCGCTGCCCTCCCGAACGAACGATATCATCACCTGGTTAACGCACCTGGTCCTGAGTTCGAGTGCCGTTTTTTTTCTGCCCCGCCAATTTCTGCTCTCCGTAATCGAAAATTCTGACGAACGGCATCTGCGCAGCGCCTCCTGGATTTTTCCACTTTACCTGCTGGTGATCACGATCTTCGTCATCCCTATTGCCGGCGCAGGCATGGTCCTGGGTTTCGACAGCTCACAAGGCGATCATTTCGTTCTGACACTTCCGGTGCTTTTCGGAAATCGCTGGCTCGCACTCGCCGTTTTCATGGGTGGTATCGCTGCCGGGACCGGAATGATCGTGATTGCAATCATGGCAATAGCGACGATGGTCAGTAATCACTGGCTTTTGCCTGTCATTAACTTGGCTGGATTTTTAAAGCCCCTGCGGCGCCGGGTATTATGGATGCGCTGGGTGACTGCCGCGCTGCTGCTCGGAGCGGCTTTCCTTTTCGAGCGCCTGTTCGGCCCCGAAGACAACCTGGCAAATATCGGGTTGATTTCTTTCGCCGGCATCCTGCAGTTTGCACCAGCTGCGATTGCCGCTTTGTACTGGAACAAGGCCAATCGTACCGGGGCCCTGCTCGCCTTGACCGGAGGTAGCCTGGTATGGTTTTACACTTTGATCCTGCCGGATATGACCAAAATCAACTGGCTTCCTCTGAGTTTCATGGTTGACGGTCCGTTCGGGATTTCAGCGCTTCGCCCACAGGCCCTTTTAGGCCTTTCCTTTCTTCCGCCTCTGTCGCATTCGGTCTTCTGGTCTTTGCTGGTGAATATCACCGGCCTGATCTTCGGTTCAATCGCCTTCCGGCAATCCAGTGAGGAGCAACGGATTGCACATGAATTTGTAAACATACTGGAGCCTGCGGTACACAGGCCGGCCCATTCCTCACAAACCAGCACCATCCCGCTGTCAGTCAAGATATCGCAAGTCGGGAATCTCTTTGCTTCGTTTTTCGATCCCGGCCAGACCAAGACCCTCATGCAGCAAGTGCTACTCAACGCTGGCCTGCAGGGCCGGGAAAATATTGACCTCCTGGAACTCGTGGAACTCCAGCACGAGTCAGAGAAAGTCCTCGCCTCCATTATCGGGACCCCCGCCGCGCATTCGGCTTTAAAAAAAGAAAAGCTCATGAGTCCTGATGAATCCAGACAGCTCGCAGCTGCATACGCCGACCTGTTCGCAGAACTGATGGTTTCACCTTCGGAGCTGAAAGAACGCGTGGACTATCACCAGCAACGAAGCCAATTGCTCGAGCATGAAGCTCAAAGTGCCCGAATTCTGGCCAGAGCCAGTCAACAGATGTTCGCCACACTCGACGTCAAGAACACTCTGCAATCCATTGGCGCCAGCCCCCTTCCAGAGCTCGCAGAAGCAAGTCTGATTTTCCTTCCCCAAGGATATTCCCTAGGCGAGAACTCTGATGCGCTCGCTTTTTTCAGGCATTCCGATGAGGAAACTGCGCTCACAAGGACGATCGCAAAAAACATTCAGGACACGCTGGACCAGGACCCGCAGATCTGCGCCCGGCTGACCATAATAAAAAAGATCCTTCTGAGTCAGAAGCCCCGCAGCAGTCCGGACGATGCACCAGAAGACTGGACTCCCCTTTTCGCCAGTTTTCCTTTTCATTCTTCTTACTGCACACCGCTCAAAGCTCGCGGTTCATTGCTCGGAATTCTAGTTTTATTTTCGGCCTCACCGGGGCGCTATCAGGAAATCGCGTCATCACAGCTGATAGAACAACTGGTCGATCGGGCGGCCAACGCGCTCGACAATGCCATGCTTTTTGCCAGCGCCCAGAAAGCGCTGCAGGATCGTGAAGATTTCCTTTCCATTGCTTCCCATGAATTGAGAACCCCCCTGACTGGCCTGCGAACCCAGGTCCAGCTTCTCGCCCGACTCGCCACACGCAATCAGTTGGCAAGTTACCCGATGGATAAACTCAGCACTCTGCTGGACGGCTCTGATCGTCACATTGAGCGACTGGGCCGCCTCATTTCTGAATTACTTGACCTGGCGCGAGCCCGTTCGGGCACACTCCATTTGAATCTTGAGGAATTCGATCTCGGGCTTTTGCTTACCGAAGCCATGGAACGCCTGAGAAATGAAATCAATGCTCTCAAATGCGAGGTGGTGCTGGATCTGCAGAATGGCGTGATCGGCACCTGGGACCGGGTGAAACTCGAAGAAGTTGTTGTCAATCTGCTGACAAATGCCCTGAAATATGCGCCTGGCAAACCGATTGAGATGCGCGTGTGGAAAGAGCAGGACAAAGTATTGTTCAGTGTTCACGATCATGGCCAGGGAATCCCCAAGCATGAACAGTCGCGGATCTTCATGCGCTTTAAACGGGCGCACCGCAACACCGAGGTATCCGGCTTCGGATTGGGCCTTTACATAGCCCAACAGATCATTCTTGCTCATGGCGGTTCGATCTGGGTTAAAAGTGAGTTGGGTCAAGGTGCGGTTTTTACGGTAGAGCTTCCGTTGATATCCGAGCAGCCGAGCCCGAAAGAAAAGCAGCCCGTCGACTCCGGTGATTACTGTCCCTGAGCCTCAGGATTCGTGGCAATCGCAAATTTCTCCGCGCCAGCCGCTCGTGCGCGGTCCATCGTGCGAATGGCAGAACCGAGCAGAGTCTGCCTATCCCCCTCCAGAATGACAAGACGTGAAGGCGCCTGCTGAAACGCGATTTTAAGCGCATCCTCAAGTGTCTTCTGTCCCTGATCCACCTTCTGTTGATTGACCAGTAAAGCACCCGAGGGGGTCAAGGTCACGATGACGCCGTCTGCCTGTGCCTCCGAGAGCGCCTGACTGGCTTGGGGTAAATTCACGTTCACCCCCAACTGGGCCATGACCGAGCTCGTCACCATGAAGATGATCAGCAAGACCAGAAAGATATCAGTAAGGGGGGTGATATTGATTTCGGCGACAATCGCGCCCTCCAAATCCCCTTCATCCCTGCCCCAGGTCTTAAGCGCCATGATTCTGGTCGTTCCCGATCGTCGCAATCATCTCTGAAAGTTCTTCCATTTGAAGCTTGATCGTCAGAACCAGCGAACTCCAGCGGGTCTGAAAGGCATTGAAAGCCATGACCGCAATGACTGCGACCACAATACCGGCAGCGGTGGCGATCAAAGATTCGGAAATTCCGGCCGCAACAACATTGAACCCTCCGGAACCCGTCCGGGCCATTTCATGAAAAGAACGCAGGATCCCAATCACGGTCCCAAACAGGCCGATGAACGGCGACGCACTCCCGATCGTACCCAGAATCCACAGATTGCGACGCAACTCATGATTGATGAATTGCCGACGCCGCTCAAGGGCCTCTCCCCAGCCCTGCCTGAGGCGATGATCTTTGGACTCCAGACGATCCAGAGTTTCCGAGAGGATGCGGGAAGTGGGCAGCGCGGCACTCCGCTGACAGAGTGCCCGGAGCGCCTGCCGGTCGCTCCTGAGAAGAGCATTCAAAGCTTCCAAATGAAATGAATGAAGACTGCGACCGAGACTGCGATAAACAAGAATGCGCTCGATGATGACGGCCCAGGAGGCCAACGAGCAAAGAAGGAGCGGATACATGGCAAAACCGCCTGCCACCAGTAAATTCCAAATACTTTCATTTCCAGGCATCGGAGTAGACATAGCGCTTGCAACCGTAACGAGCCCTCCCTAGGATGTCAACGTTATGAAACATCCAAATACCCTGGTTTTGTTGTTCAGCATCGTTCTGACTCTCTGCTCCGGCTCGTGTACCCCGAATCAATCAGAAAAAGCAGCACCACGGGCACAGTCCAAGCTTCTGTTCAATTTCGACTACACAAAAGTAAAGGAAGTCGTGATCACCAGAACAGGTCCCGAGGCCCGTGAGCAGTTTAACGCACGACTGCAACATTTCGGGCCAGGCGCCGAACACTGGCGAATCCTCTCATCTTCCGTACCTGTCCTGGATTCCCTGGCGAACGGTATTTTTCTCGAGCATCTCCTCGACAGCATCCGCACGCTCAAGATCACCGCTCTCGGGCCGAGTGCTCCGCTCGAGACTTTCGGCCTGCACCCGCCCCGTTTTGGAATTCAATGGAAAGCTGAAGACACGGATTTTGAAATTCTTTTCGGTGATACTCAAAAAAATGGAAGCACCTACGCGATGATCACGAAACAAGGACACGGAAAAGGGTCTGCCCAGGTCCTACTCGTCCGGGGCGCAGTGCAACAGCTCCTCCTGCATCTGAATTCCTTCGAGCAGCTGCGCTTTCCAAACTTATCAACTCTGAATATCGATGAAATCGATGAATTTGAAATCAGCAGGAATGGCAAACCGGTCTTCTATGCCCAGCGGCAGGGTTCCGGCTGGATTGATAGGAAAGGGCAGCCAAAAAGCGCTGCCCAAGAACTGCTGGAAAAGCTGAACGAACAGCGAATCACCAGATATGTCGATGACCAGGAACAAAGCCGGAGAGTTCTGCCGCTCTTTGAGAAAACTTCCGGTTACTCGATTGCCCTGCACAGTCGCCGGGCGGAAGTGATCCTTCTTAAAGCACGACGAGACAAGTACGGTGTCTGGAGCACCGTCTCGTCCCGCCCTAATGCCGTTTTCGGGATCAGTCCCGAGATACTGAAGCGGCTCGATCTCCTGTGAGACAACTATTTAGGCGATCTTGCGTTCCTGGGAACGGTACTCCTCATCACGCGTGGTCGTGCTGACCAGCTCTGAAAATTCACGGCTCAACATCGACAAGAGATCTCCGAACGACAGAATACCGACCACTTCCTCGCTTCCATTGACCACTGGAATGCGTCGGACTTTGGCTTGCTTCATCTTCTGAATGCAATCATAAACCCCGTCAGTTTCACGGCAGGTCACCGGGGCTTCACTCATCAGATCATCAACGCTCGCATCCGCTACAGGACGTCCCTCCGCGAGATAGCGAACCACGATATCCCTGTCGGTAATGACCCCAATAACCTTTTTCTTGTCCGTCACGAAAACCGAACCGACATTCTTTTCCTTCATCAGGCGACAGACTGTTTCGAGGTCAGTTCCTGGTTTGACTTGTACGATGTCTCGATTGATTAGATCATTCAGCATAGAGCTCCTCCAATAAATAATTTACAATCCCCCGATCCTTAAATTTCTGCAGAACATGGGCCACAAGATCCACTCGGCTTTGCTGAGCAGACGAGGTATGCTGAGCCCCGGGAGTATTGCAATGGGTATTGGGATGAGTACAAGTGCTGGTCAAAACAGTTCAGCTGGTTTCCGGGCCATTTTCTTTGATTTGGACGGAACGCTGATCGATACCGAACCTACGGCTGCAATCGCGGTCGAAGACTGTTTTCTGGATTGGGGCATTCGCGTTGACCCGAAAGACGCGCAGTTCATCACTGGGCGCAGTTGGCAAAGTGCACTCACTTTTCTTTTTCGAAAGTACCGACCCGCCCTCTCCTTCGAAGACGGGTTGAAGCTCATCATGACCCGCTACCGGATCAAGCTCGAAGACGAACTGCTTTCGGTTGCCGGCAGCCACGAAGCAGTTCGGGCGCTCTCGTCAGAATTTCCGATGGCTGTCGTCTCGGGGTCTTCACGTGAGGATATTGAATGGGCACTGAAAAAACTGGGGCTGACCGATTGCTTTCAGTTCATTCTCGGAGCTGAAGACTATCCCCGCAGCAAACCCGAGCCAGACAGTTATCTCAAGGCTCTGCAGGTCCTGAATCTCAGGATCAGCGATCTCAAGCCGGAGCAGATCCTGGTATTTGAAGATTCACTGGCGGGAATCGCAGCAGCCAAAGCGGCGGGCATGGCGGTAGTGGCGATCAGCGGCACCAATCACTTTTCACAGGATATTTCAGGCGCAAGCGATCAGATTCGTGACCTTCAGGGCATCGATCCAGAGTGGGTTAGGAAGCTTGCAACAAGGCTCTGCGTTAAAAATAACGCATAGTGCAATCAATTGATTTCTCGCGATTCCCTAAAACCTGTGCAATCTTATATGCCTACAAAGGAGAATACCGAGATGTCTTTTTCATCAAAAAATTTAGCGAATTTTGCGCTTGTCACGATCTGTGCCGCCGGACTTTGTGTCGCTGCCGGGTGTACCAAGAAAAGCGAACAGCAACCTCAGGGCACTCAGACCCAACCCGCGGCTGCTGCCAAAGCTGCTGAGGCTGATCTGAAAATTGAGAACCTGAAGGACGGATCAGGGACCGAAGCCGTCGCTGGCAAAACAGTGAAAGTTCATTACACCGGCTGGTTGGAAGACGGTAAGAAATTCGACTCTTCCGTTGACCGTGGCACACCGTTCAGCTTCCTTCTGGGCGCTGGTCAAGTGATCCCGGGCTGGGACAAAGGTGTGGCTGGAATGAAAGTTGGCGGCAAACGCAAGCTCACCATTCCCCCTTCCCTGGGCTACGGCGAGCGTGGAGCTGGCGGCGTGATTCCGCCAAACGCCACTCTCGTATTCGAAGTTGAACTTCTTGGCGTACAATAAAGCGAATTTTTGAAAAGGAGATAGTTATGACAGATATGGCTGGCACCCCGGAAGGGACCGAAACAAAAGACGTCGTGGTCGTCGCATCCAAGATCAAGAATTACATCAAGGCAAACGCAGGAATGAATACCTCGGCGGCCGTGATGGACATTCTTTCAGAGAAGGTGCGGCAACTCTGCAATCAGGCGATTGAAAATGCGAAACGCGATGGCCGCAAGACCGTCATGGATCGCGATTTCATGCCCGAAGGCAACTAAAGAGCTTCAGAGCGTAAAAAAAAGCCCCCGAGGCAATTGCTTCGGGGGCTTTTTTTTGTCTTTTTATTATTAACTTCAACTCTTCGCTTTGCTTTTGTTCCAGTTGTGAACAGCCAGTGCCACCGCAAGGAGCACAAGTTGAACTGCAACGAAAGCGGTGACCGCAAAGGCGCCCCCACTTGAGAAGCCGTAGGAGTGCAAGCCTGAGGCTAGGATGAAATTCACGCCATACCAGGCCATGACCACAAGAAGATAAGCAACAGGCGAGGACGCCAGCAATCCGAAAGGACCGAGCCAACCCAGATATCGGGCGTGGAGAATGGCAAGATAGCCCAGGTCTGCAATCAAAGACCAGGTTTCCTTGGGATCCCAGCCCCAGAATCTGCCCCAGGAGTAGTCGGCCCAGATGCCGCCCAGAATGATACCGGCAGTAAGAAAGAACACACCGATCTGGGTCGCGCGATAAGTGATCATCGCATATTCGGTGTAAAACTTATCATCCTTCGCACTCGCCTCGACGGCTCCGCGCTTCCTGGTTTTCAAGCCCCGGACGATTGCGCGTACGAGAGCAAAATTACCAAGCAGCATGCCAATCGTGAATGCGGCGTACGAAATTGTGATCGTCAAAACATGAATAGTCAGCCAGAAATTACTGCGCAGCACCGCTACAATGGGATCCAGATCCGGACTGAGAACCAACGGCAGACTTTCAGTCAGGAACAGCGTGAGCGATGCACCCAGGAGAATAACACCGTAGATGAAAGCGTTCCGGTACGACAGGAAAAGAAAACTGCCGAAGAGAACCACCCCAAAGGCCACCCAGATCATCGTCCCGTACATATTGGTCACGGGCGCCACGCTCGTGATGTAAACACGCATTCCAAAACCCGCTATGTGGAGCAGGAATGGAACTGCCGCGAAAAGCAGAATTTTCGGACTTTTCCGAAAGCCCTTTGCAAGCGGAGTGACGAGAACCAGGCCCAGCACCAGATACAGAATGGCGGCCCAGCGGAAAAGATGGGCCTTATTGAACCAGACTTCGGCGCCGAGCTTGTCCACACTTTGTTCAAAAAGTGGAGGCATCGGCTGAGTCTTAGCAATCCGGACCAGCTCTCTTCCAAGAGGAGCAGCTTTGTCCTGCTCACCATTGGCCAGTGCCTTTAAAAACTCCTGAGTCTTCGCATAAACTGCAGGATCGGGCTTGTTCGCCGAGGGAGCCCCTGCCGCTGCCGGGAGCGTCAGCGCTTCAAGAAGATGCCTTCCTGAAAGAATTCCCCGCATCAGCCAGACCTGCTGAATGGCTTCCATGGCCGACTTTTCGCGAGGGGTGAGGTTCCGGTCATTACGCTCCTGCTTTTGCATGCCGGGCGCTGCCAATTCCTGCAACTTGCTGGCTTCAAGTGCTTGAAGTGATAAATGCCGGTCTTTTTTTGAAAAACCCAAGGCAACCCGCAATTCGGGATCCCGGATATTGATCAGGTCGAGTTGGGCAGCCTGATCTGAAACCATGAGCCCGAGATAAATCTGAACAGCATCCAATCCGGATTTGGAATATTTGCCGGTCACATAGAGAATTGCCTCTCTCGCAAAACTATCGAGCGGCTTGAGCCGGCCATGACTCTGCAGCGGCAGATCCGCAATGGAAGCGGACGGGATTCGTTCAGCAAAAAGTTTGAACGCTTCAAAACTCTGTTCGCTCGCGAAGGCGCTCTTTGCCGATGCATTGAGAGCCGCCGCTCCGATCGAAACCCAAAGCAGGAAACCACTGATTCGCCCCAAACTCATCTTGCACCCTCTTTCGCTGTTTTTTGTCGGTTCCGAAACCACTCACTTTTCATGATTGAGAAAAGCACGATACCCAGGCACAGAATCAGGCTCCCCAGGTATTTCACTGAGCGCCCCGGATCCTTATTCACTGAAAAAATGGAAGCCGTTGGACCGTTTCCAATCTCATAGCTGGACTGATATAATGTATAGCCGGCGACCTTGAGCGGCTCATTCATTTTAATCAAGATCGGATTGCCTTCTCCATTCACCTGAACCGTGCTCTGAAAGCTCATCGGAGTCTCAGTACCCGGATAATCGACTTTTTCAAATTTCTGCAGAAATATATGAAACGGAAGTTCCACTGAATCGACGCCATAATAAAGTTCGTAAGACTGGTCACCTGAGCGGAGGGTTTTGTAATCCCCCTCCACAAGCCAGACACCCTCTTTGGCCTGACCTGCTTCCGCTCGCACGTAAATCGCGCTGTCCGGCAATGACCCTCGCGGAATCATGTCGACCGGTCTGACCTGATCGACGGCTACTGCATTCGGAATCAGCGAGTCCACAACGAGAGTCATGCCCATCCAGGGAGTCTCGGTCGATTCTCCGACTCTGACATTCTTTTTCGAGAGCAACTTGTCGCCTTTGTAAAATTCGAGACGCACGGGAGTCCCGGCCTTTTCGTCGTGGTCATCGTGGGCATTTTGGCCAGCCAGGACGTGAAATTCAATTCTTCCGCTTTCACCATTCGGGGCATTCTGTGATGTGGGACCATGATCATGGCCCTCATGTCCCGGTTCCGGTGCGGCCGCCCCCACGGCAGGATGTCCTTGCGGCATTGCGGCAGTCGCAACTTCACCCAGCTCAGGAAGGACATAATCCACCCTCAAGCCAATTGCGGATCCCGCCTGGTTCATCGAGAAGCCAGGGTATTTGGCAAAAGCAAACTCCCGGGTGACTTTGCCGCCTTTTTCGAATTTGACTTCGAGTGCGGGATTGGCTCCCCTTTCACCCTTGTCCACGAGCTTGCCTTCCACCACGAGCGCCTGTTCAAAGACTTTGGAGAAGGAAATTTTAACCTGATTGATCGTCACCGGCTTCTTCCGGAAGCTGGTCAGAGCGACGCGCTTGAGTTCAGCACCCTGAGCATCCCGGATCACGACTTCTGCCCCCTCTCTCACAGCCGCTGGTGCCGCAGCCGAAGTTGTGATTTGGTCAATCAGTGACTCGGCCGAATGCATCGGGATTTTCTTCCTGACTGGCTTGCCTGGTTTAGTCTTCCCGGTATCCACAACCACCTTCAGCAGGGTCGGACCAATCTGTGCTTCGGGGCGTTCTTTTGAATGCAGCCATTCGCGTGCGTTCCCAAAAGTACTGCTTCCCAAGGTAAACTCGATGACTGCGTCAGCCGCTCCCGTCAGCACTGCTTCGGGAGGCGCGGACGCAAAGCTCTGTTCGCGAGCGACAAAAGGCAGAAAACGATCGAGGACCAGACCGGTTTCCTTGCGAAGCTTGTCAAATCCGAGCTGTTTGCCGTTCAGGGGCTCGAGGCTGCGTTTGAAGAGATAGCTTTTTACAGTTCCCTTTTGAGCATCGGCTACCTTGAGGGACATTTCCGATACCGCTACAATATGATTCTGCTGACCTTCCACCACCCGCAGACTTCCATCCAGGCCCAGTTCGGAAGTCATGACCGCGCCGATCAGCAGTACGACCAGACCCAGATGAGTAATGACAAATCCGAGATGCTTTTGCTGATAAGGGAAACGGATCAATGCGGAAGCCAGAACGTTCACGCCCAGCAGGATCAGCAGCCATTCAAACCATCCGGAGCGATAGACGAGCAGTCCGGCCACTTGCGCATTATATCTGCTTTCTATGACCGTCCCCACTGCAACGATCAAAGCCAGAGCCACCATCAGTGGTACGGCCATCTTGACGGACGCGATAAACTGGAAAAACCGATTATTTTTTAAACGCGTGAACCATTTCATGATCTCTTTCGCTCCATTATTGTCGTTACATTACTTTAAAATTTAGTAAGTGGTGAGGACGATTTGATGTATTAAAAATTTTTTACCGCCTGTAAACTGCCGGTGGGTATCGGGCTTTCGCCGAACTCCATGAGCTGACTCTTTGTGCTGACTTTTGAAGGATAACTTATGACGACATTTCATTCTGTGATTTATGGAATCATCTACGGTTTCTCTCAATTTCTTCCGATCAGTGCCGACGCACACGCAGCCTTTCTGCCGGCACTCCTGGGCTGGCCGACACTGCCGGTTCCGCTGCTCGGCGCCCTCAGTTTATCGGGATTTCTCGCATTATTTATATATTTTCGCCACGACTGGGCAAGTCTGATCTCGAGCATCTTGCAAGTGATTATTTTTCGAAGACGTCCCACTAGCATTGACGAACGTCTGCCGATTTTCATCCTCCTGGCCTGCCTGCCGCTGGTTATGGCCTGGTACTATCTCCACGACCTGATAAGTGGATTGCCGTGGACTCCCACACTGCTCGCACTGACCTTCATCGCACTGGGCGCCCCGCTCTGGTTCCTGGATTCCTACAGCCGAAAAAACAAAACCATGTCCGACTGGAACTGGACCGACTCGCTGCTCATTGGTCTCGCCCAGACCACGATGCTCATACCAGGGGCCGGCTTTCAGACTGGCGCCATGACCGCTTCCCTGAGCCGGAATTACAACCGGGAAGCCGCCGCGAAATTCAGTTTTTTTCTGGGTCTGCCGATTCTTGGGGTCTTAAGCATTGCCCAGCTGAGAGGCCTTGATCTTCACGCCAGCGTTCCAGCTCCTGATCTGAGCTGGACCTCGTTTTGGATCGCATCGTTTGTATGTTTCTTCAGCAGCTTGCTCGCAATCGGTGGACTGATGAAAAATATTCAAAGGAATAAGAATTTCCGGCAATACTCAGCTTATAGGCTACTGCTCGGAGTTGCTGTCATCGGGGTGACCTGGTATCGATCACGCTAAAGCGAACGGCGATTTTGCGATTGCATGGAAAGATGTTTGTTTATTTCCGCAAACACGTGCGAAATCACATTACCTGGACAGAGTCTGACGATCAGGCGCCCGGAGCACCCTCGGCGCCACGATTCTGCTCGTAATCCACCATTTCTTTCAGCTCTTTACCGACTTTGAAGAAAGGGACACGTTTGGGCGGAACCTGTACTACCTGCCCGGTCTTGGGGTTGCGGCCTTGGTAACTGCCGTAGCTTCGATTAACAAAGGATCCAAAGCCGCGGATTTCAATACGATCATCCTTCTTGAGCGCATCAGACATCATGTCAAAAACCATGTTGACAACGAGTTCTGACTGCTTGTGTTGGAGATGAGCTTTTTCTGCAATAATATTGATGAGATCTGCTTTTGTCATATCCGCTCCTCAGTTCCTTCTATCTAATACGCTAAAGACAAGTGGGTGGTTTTGCAAGGTTTTTATTGAAAATGCCGCTCACACCACCTTCAGTACGGAGAAGGCCAGAACTCCCGAATCGGACACTGAGCCAATCCTTTGATATTGCTAAATATTTTAATTTTAGTGCCATTTTATCAAAGAAAGAATGATCTCAAAGGCGATCAGAAGAATGATGATCATTTCCAAAAGCGTCTCACGTTTGGATTTTGAAAGCTCAACAATCACATCCACACTCTCCTGAATAATTTTGATTTTGTATTCAAGCGCGCGGTACCGGGTATCGATCTCCATCATGGCTTTGAGCTCTTGATGGAGTTTATCGAGGTCCACACTATCCCAGGTCTCGTCCGGCGAATCGACAATGTATAAATTCGAAATAATCGACTGCTTGGTATCGAGGCAAAGTCCAATGAACTTGATCAGATCCTCACTGCTTTCAAGCATGCGTCCTTGATGATGCAACTTCTTGGACCATTGATTGGTCTTCTCAAGCAGGTTCTCGATCAACACTTCGTAATATTCAAGCGCAGTACTTTCCGCGAGCAGCATGCACGCAATCTTCACGGCTTCGGGCGAGAGCTTCGGAGCAATGATTTTGTCAAAATAAACCTTGATCGGTCCTGCTTGCTCCTGCACCTCGAGAAAATAAACGTCTGTTGTCAAGCCCTGATCCGTGCTGAGCCTATACTCCTGGATACTGCTGAGTTCACGCTCCTGAAGTTCATCTGGAACATTGAAGAAAACGACAGACCCATAATTGTAAATAAAGGCATACGAATCCTCGGCATACTTTAAAATCATCTCGTAATTCGAGAATTCGAGCGGTGGCCGGGTGAAACGCTCGCGGATATCCTTGAGCTTAAGCCGTTCAGCAACGTGAAAGGCTTTGATCGGGTATAAATACTGCTCTTTTTGCATGGGAGATGTGATTGCCATTTTTTTAGTTTACTCTCGATTTCAGTTTAACAGAGCCTGCAATTAAAGCGAAAATTTTTCCTGAAAAGGGAATTCCCTCTTTAACTCATTGACTAAACTTGCGCGGCGAAATACTAAATTCCACCTCTGGAGGATTTGCCGAAATGAATAAGACCGAGCTCGTAGATGCGCTTTCCAAGAACCTCGATATGACGAAGACGAATGTCGAGCACATTCTGAACGCCACAATAGATACGATCAAGAAAAGCGTAAAAAAGGGCGATGATGTCACCCTCGTCGGATTTGGTACCTTTACAAAATCCAAACGCAAAGCCCGCTCCGGCCGTAACCCCCAGACGGGCAAGGAAATCAAAATTCCGGCCATGACTGTTCCGCGCTTTCGACCAGGCAAGGAATTCAAAGACGCAGTCAAGTAAGCCAGACTACATTCGGATCGAGAATCCGCTGGCCTGATTCCAGCTCAAGTCAAATTTCTCTTCAACGATTTCAAGATCTGTAACTAAAGCTGCGGGTGGCCCTTGCTGGCAAAACGAGATCATGGAATGAACCGCCAGCTCACTCCCTGCGAAGACCGCCTCTACGCGGCCATCAGGAAGGTTCCTGACGAACCCTTTCAGCCCCGGATATTTTCTGGCCTCCTGCTGCGTGCTCTGGCGAAAGTAAACGCCCTGCACACGTCCCGAAACAAATACACGACGCTGAATCATAATTTCACTCATTTGCTTGGGCGAGATGCTCTGAGCCCGTTCCATTCGCAATCGAGCAGCTTCGCATTTTCTTTTTAATCTCACAAGCGCCAGAAACCCTCATAAATCTAATTACCTATACCATTTCGTTTTAGTTGATCTTTTTGGTCAGAAATTCTACAATAAAAGCATAGCAGTACGTAATTTGAGGGTAATTCAATGTTTTCAACGGGAGTTTTTCGACAGTCCATCAAAGCGCTTGAGCATCCCTGTGGAGGATTTGCCGCAGGCTTGGTTGCGATTGCGGCTGTGTTCGCTATCCAAGGCTGCTCCCCGGTGATTCTCAGCCAGACAAAGAATGCTGCTGCTCCAACAATCCTCGCTATCAGTCCGAATTCCAAGGTCTTGGCAACCGGCAACAGTTTCACCTTCTCTGCAAGCGGAGGACAGCCGCCCTACACGTATACTGTGGCAGGAACCGGAACCATTCAATCCCAAGTCGGGCTTTATGTCGCTCCTGGTGACACAACGAGCGACACGATTACCGTGACCGACTCCTTGGGAACGCAAGCCGACGCCTCGGTAACGGTCCTCACGCAGCCTTCCATCTCTCCGCAAAGCATCTCGCTTACGGCCTCGAGCGGCCAGTCTTTTGCATTTACGTCAAGCGGCGGCGTGGGGACGCCCACTTACTCAATCGTTTCCGGCTCGGGAACAGTCGATGAGGCTGGAGTATTTACAGCGGGGAATCAGAAAGGCACGACGCAACTCAGAGTGACCGATTCTATCGGCAATTCCGCTGACGCCGTGATCAACCAAGCCCGGCTCCGGACAAATGGATCCGTTACCACTGCTGTAACAGATGGAACGTCATGGTACCTGGGAGGCGAATTCACGGCAGTGAACTCTTGGAATGCTCCCAGTGTGCTTGTATTAACTGAAACGGGAATGCCGTTCCTTGGCTGTGATCTGAAGAGCGGATTTAATGGATCTGTGGGTGCCGTCGTTGCAACCGATAACGCCATTTACGTGGGAGGCTCCTTTAGCCAATACCAGGGACAGTCTGCGAATAGAATCGCAAAACTTACCAAATCGACTTGCGCTTTGGACACGACATTCAGCCCAGAGGCTCTGAATGGCTTTGATAATACCGTAACGGCTCTCGCCACGACAGGAACATCGCTCTATGTGGGCGGGTATTTTACGGCTTACAGAGGTGTCGCGAATTCGGCAAATCGATTGGCCAAGCTGGATCTTGCCACCGGAGTGATAGACACCACGTTCAGTCCGGCGGGGGCGACAGCCAACGGATTTGAAGACGTGGTCCGCGCTTTAGCCGTAAGCCCAACATCCCTTTACGTCGGCGGCGATTTCAGAGCGTACAAAGGTATCGCGAACTCGGCAAATCGTTTGGCGAAGCTCGATCTTGCCACCGGAGTGATCGACACCGCGTTCAGTCCGGCGGGGGCGGCGACGAATGGTTTCAATTGGTCGGTCAATTCGCTTCTGATCAGCGGTACCTCGCTCTATGTTGGAGGCGGTTTCACCGCGTATAAAGGCATCGCAAATTCGGCAAACCGCTTGGCGAAGCTCGATCTAACCTCGGGCGCAATAGACACGACCTTCAGCCCGGTCGGCGCGGCGACCAATGGCTTTAACTCGACAGTAAATACGCTTGCCGTGAGCGGCGCCTCAGTATACGCGGGTGGATATTTCACAGCTTACAAAGGAGTCGCTAATTCTGCCAGGTACTTAGCTAAACTCAGTCTGGCCACAGGGGCGATAGACACTGCGTTCAGCCCCGTCGGCGCGACCGCCAATGGATTTAGCGCGGGCGTTTCAACCCTCCTAACGAAAGGCAGTTTTCTTTACGTGGGGGGCGTGTTTTCTTCTTACAAGGGCATCACTTCGGCAAACAAAATAGCGAAACTTGATCTTGCAACAGGTGCCATTGACTCGACCTTTATCCCTTCGGGATCCAACCTCAATGGCTTCAATAGCTCGGTAGATGCGCTCTCAAGCGACGGAACCCATATCTACGCGGGAGGGTACTTCAGTGCATACGCGGGAGTCAGTGCAAACAGGATCGCCAAATTTAATGCCAATACCTGGGAGTTGGACACCACGTTCAGTCCGCCGGAGAATAACGGATTCAATGCGACAGTACGTAAAATAATCTTAAACGGTGACTCTCTCTATGTGGGGGGTGAGTTTACCGCTTATCGAGGAATAGCGAACTCCGCCAATTATCTCGCAAAACTTGATGCGGGCACCGGCGCCATTGATACGATCTTCAGCCCGGTCGGTGTCAACGCAAATGGCTTTGGGGATACTGTAAACACCCTGGAAATCAGCGGTACTTCGCTATACGCCGGGGGGGAATTCATTAATTACAAAGGGGTCGCCAATTCTGCATTCTATATTGCGAAACTTGACCTCCTCACAGGCGCAATCGATACCGCCTTCAGTCCGGTTGGGGCGGCGGCGAATGGATTTAATTCTTTTGTATACGCACTCCATGCGAATGGCACCTCGCTTTACGTTGGAGGCTGGTTCACCGCATACAGAGGAGTGGCGGACTCCGCAAACAAAATTGCCAAACTGAATCTCGACACCGGGGCAATCGATACGGCGTTCAGTCCCGTTGGCGCTACGGCCAATGGATTTGACGAGGAGGTAAACGCAATCACATCCAGTGGTACCTCGATCTACGCAGGCGGTCGTTTTTTCAGGTATCGTGGTGTAATAATACCTGCCCTGCTGGCAAAGCTCGACGCCGCCACCGGAGTACTCGATACATCGTTTACGACTGGGCTCGACTGGAACGGAGCGAATGCAGTTAGAGCCCTCCTCGTCGTCGGCAGCTCCCTCTACATAGGTGGCATGTTCCAACAGTATTTGGGTGTACCCTATTCTGCTATCAATTTTGCGAAAGTGAATATCAACACAGGAGACATCGACACCACGTTCAGTCCGGCAGGAGCAGGCGCAAATGGCTTTGGCGGAGCCGTGGAGAGCTTTGTAGTCAGCGGCTCTGACTTGTATATCGGCGGTGGCTTTACTTATTATCGGAGCGAACCGGCCAAATTCTTTGTTCCCGTTTCATTGGATGAGGGAGAACTTGGGGACTGAAAACTGCCCTCCCAGTCTGGGGCAGTTGATTCAATATGGCAGGTAAAGAGCGCGGTTCAAGAGTCAGGTTGGCTAAGGATCGTGCCAAACCCGTGAGTTTACCGGGTTAGGACCTGATTATGATAATTGAGATAAATATAGAGGTGGTCTTCCAGCCGGTCGATTCGTTTATGGAACGAACGAGAGCCTGCAAAAATTGCTGATGGGTCAGACGTGCTTGTGCTGCCAAAAACCGGAACTTGCGTTCCACTGTTTTCCGGGAGGTCGCGATGTATTTGGAATCAGAGGATCTAAAAAAGAAGCCCTTTCGGACCAAGTGAACGAACGGTGTACCTCGCGAAAATGATGGACAATCAGAATAGAAGCATTGAGTGGGGAGCCGAGCTGAACTGTTCAGGTGCATGCTCGGGTATAGAGCAATAACAAAGCCGAATCAGAGCCTTAGAGGAAATCTTTCAAAAATCGTCCCCAGACTTGGAGGGCAGTTTTTGTTCCATTCGTTCAAGGCGCTGCTCCAGTTCAAGGGTTTTGCTCTCGATTGCAGTCTCAGCGCGCTTCAATTTCAGATTTTTTTCCTTCAATGCTGCCAGTTGCCGTTGCTGATTGCCGCTACTCTCAAGCCATTTGGCGTACAGTTCTTTAGCCGAATTGATGGCGACGTACAGAAGCCCGCCATAGTTGACCGCTTTCCACTTTCCGCCTGGCTTGGTGGTCACGAGCTCAGGAGCGGTCTTTTCCAGGTCTTGGGCGATCACTCCGAGCTGATCTTGCTCCGAGGCGGGTTGCCCCCCTTTGCCATTGTACCGGAAATACTTGGGCTGAATCCCCGCTAATGCAGCGAGCCCGAGAGTGAAGGGACGTACATCCTTTTTTAAACGTTCATCAGAAGCGCAATCCCCAAAATCCTCGCCATTAGCATGAACGCAGGTACTGGTCCTGAGACTTCCGGTCACATCCAGAGCGTATTGCGGATTTGGATTATGGATTCCAATTTTTCCCTTATCACACTCAACTGGGGGATCACCCGGAGCCTCACAATAGGACAAAGTCATTGCTTCGACCTCGTTCGCCCCGTTCCAATGCTGAAGTGATACCTCGCTTCTCCTGTCAATATCCGGATTTCCGTGACTCCAGAACTTCATGTTCCAACCCTTGTTATTGGATCCCGCAGCCCCGAGATCTTTCCCGTCGGACGTGCTCATGAAAGTGACACCCGTTGAATTAGCCGCCTGATCGGGAATTCCCATTGAGATCCAGGAATACGAATCCCCGTAAACACTCAGAGGATCCCAATGAGAGGCGCCATTGATCCACAATCCGAATTTTTTTGAGCTATTCTCCACAAGAGAACTGCTGGAAATGGTAAATGCGGAAGTCCATTTGACGGTATGGTCGGACAATCCTGACCCGAGGAAAGTCCAAAGCGTATGAGTGGTTGATCTGCTTACCGTCTTCAACGGAGTGCCCGCACCATCCAAAATGCTCAGCGGACCTTTCTCAATCGAATAGGTTACGGTAATCCGCTTTGCAACGTCACACTCAGTTCCGACGGCACATTCCGCAATGAATGACGTATGCACCTGGATCGGGCATTTTTCAGGCGGGCTGCAGTGACTTGCATCCGCGGAGTAATACGCCGGAGTTCCCGGACCGGAAGCAGTCCCCGAAATAATTTCAGGCGTGGGGGCGGAAACCACCAGGTTGAAAGGGTAACTGATTCCAGCCTTGCAGCACAAAGGGCCATTACAGGTAGTCGTCCCCTTCACGCACCATTCAAACGCCGAATCAGTGTTGCTGCTGTGATCGGCGCTTTTTTTGATCGTGGCGAGATCACCGGAATAATAATCAAGCATGGCTTTCAAGCCATCGCGCGACAGGATCGTTTTCACCCCGTGAATACTTTTATTTTGAAAATCAAACAGGGACAGCATACTCAGCAGCAAAATGCCCATGATGCCACTCCCAATAGCCAGGGCCACCATACTGAAACCGCAGGGGTGAAGAGCTTGAGACGTATTACTCATTAAGCCTCCCCTCGCTTTGAGATATGCGTTTTTCAACTTCAAGCTGATTGGCTTTGAGTTTTTCCAGTTTCGCAGCCAACCTGGCATTCTCCGTCTGAAGGACCACTAAATCGCGTTCGTGATTTTGATCGCCCGTACGCCACCTGAAATGCAGCTCTTTGAGCGAATTGATCACGACATAGATCAAGCCGCTATAATTGACCGACTTATACTCACTGCCGGGCCGAGAGGTCACGAGTTCAGGAGCAGTCTTTTCAAGATCCTGTGCGATCACCCCCAGGTGATCCGCTTCGCTGACGGGATTTCCTCCCAAGCCGTTATAGCGGTAGAATTTCGGTTCAACCCCTTCCAGTGCTTTCAGACCAAGAGAGAAAGCGCGAATATTCTTTTTCAAGCGCCGATCTGAGGTACACGTTCCAATCGTGCCGCTGGCCAACTGGATACATCCCTCGGTCCTAACATCACCTGTCACATCCAACGCATATAGGGGGTCATTTTTGAAAATTCCGACATTGCGCGCAGCCCCCGAGTCCAGAACCAACGAATTTTTCCATTCTGTGCCATTCCAATGTGCAAAAACAAGATCACCATTCACATCCGGGTCAGAAGTATTCGCATCACCTGGAGTGTAGACCTTAAAACCTTTATTATTCGATCCCGCGCTGCCCATATCCTTGCCATCCCAGATCGTGAAAAATTTCATTCCTGCCGCCTGGGAGGCACTCACCGTTCCTGGCGTTCCCAAAGCAATCCAGGCGTTCTCGGAATTAAGGGTGATCTGATCCCAAGCATTGGTTGTCCCGATTCCCAGATATCCGGAAACCGGATCCTGATTAACCCCGCTGACGCCCAAAGTTGAAGGCGAGGTCCATTTAGCCAATCGATTAGCTTGCCCAATGCCAGACTGAAACGGCAGCGAAACAGTCGAAGACCTGCTGATGGGGTTGATCCTCGCCCCAATTACAGCTGGCGCTCCGTCCGCGTGCTTAATCGTATACGAAATGGTGATTCGCTTCGCGGAAGCACAGGGGCTTGCGCCTTCGCACTCAGGAACAAAGCTCGCATGGACAGCCAGCAGGCAACTTGAATCCACTTCAGCACATGAAATGCCTTCGGTGGAAAACAAAGCAGGATTCGCTTGGGTGCCGGCAATAATATTTGGGACGGGGGCTGAGTCCACCAGGGTAAACGGATAAGATACGCCTGCCACACAGCAAGGGGGCGAGGCGCAAGTAGTCGCGCCTGAAACGCACCAGTCAAACATGGTATTGATATTTGCTGCGTGTGCTGCACTGTTCATAATGGCTGTGGCATCCACCGAAGAGC
The DNA here is from genome assembly GCA_001769805.1 of Bdellovibrionales bacterium GWA1_52_35. GTDB lineage: Bacteria > Bdellovibrionota > UBA1018 > UBA1018 > UBA1018 > GWA1-52-35. Next base: position 32,574 of record MEPO01000009.1, on the reverse strand, counting down.
GATCCAGGAGCGATTTCAGCCCATCTTTTGAACTCACGGTCCGTAGCCCCTGAATGGTTTTGTTGTGGTAATTAAACATTGAAATCGTACTCAACATGAGAATGCCCATCATGCCGCTGGCGACCATGGTACCGACAATGCTGAAGCCGTGATTGGAACTACTTCGAAATATTAATTTCATTTTCCAGCACCTTTTATTTGAAGGGCCTCTTCAATCAAAACCAAGCGGCTCTTGATCGCTTCATTTCTCCTTTCGAGCGCCTCCAGCTGCATTCGCAAATCGGTATTCCGCTGCCGCTCTTCCCGGAGCCTGGCTTGCAACTGGATTTCGCTCTCCGTCCACCTTAAGTAAAGTTCCTTTACCGAATTAATAAGGACATAGAGAAGTCCACCGTAATGGACCGTTTTGAATTCCGTGCTCTTGAGAGTGCCCACGAGTTCAGGTGCGACTTTTTCAAGCTCCTGCGCGACAACTCCGAGCTGCTCGACCTTGCTCTCGGGTTGTCCACCCAAGCCATTGTATTTGAAATATTTCGGCAGCACTCCTTGAAGCACATCTAATCCGAGCCTGAAACGATGAATCCCGCTTTTGAGCCGCGCATCTGAAGGACAAGTCCCAAGGGGAACCGGAGCTACGGCATTTGCATAAACACATTCGCTGACCCGGATATCCTTCTCCACATCCAAAGGATACTCGGGATGAATCGTATCACCGATGCCGACATGACCTGTTCCAGTTTCAATTAACAACGGAATATTTACCGTACGATTCCAACGGTTAAGGGTTAAATTTCCGGTCGCACCATCATCCGTAGGGTTATAAATATGAGTCGCAAAATTCCAGCCCCGATTTTCTGTAGTATGAATATCGGCACCATCCCACTTGGTGAGGACTGTCAGACCGGCGGAATATCCCCCAGGACCGAATCCATAACTGATAAAGGCCTGCTCGTCGAGGATCGTGATATTTTTGAACGGGTTCGATGTACCGATGCCAAGATTGCCGGCGGCGTCTTCATACATGGAGCTGGAGCGCACGGCGCCGTCGGAATTGAATTTGGCGAGCCGGTTAACTATTACCTCGCCCAGCGGAAAGGTCGAAACGGCCGTACCCGTGAATTGCTTAAGTGCGCCGAGTGGCAGTTTTCGACCCAGTACCTGTTCGATCGTATAGGAAACGGTGATCTGTTTAGGGGTGACGCATTCGGTGATACCTGTTCCGCAATCAGCGACAAAACTGGTATGCGCCTGGATCGGGCAGCGGTCATCCAAAGACGCTTCGCACTTAGTTCCATCCAAAGCATAATACGCCGGAGTTCCACCCGTCGGGCCCGCCACGACCTGAGGACTGACTGAGGGATCCAGAAGCGTGAACGGAAACGATATCCCTGCCTTGCAGCAGTTCGCTTCATTACAGGTGCTCGTACCTTGAACACACCACCCGAAAGCGGAAGTCTTATTTGCGGCATTTTCCGCACTGTTGTTCAATGCCTGGGCATCTTCAGCATAGCGCGCGAGCATTGCCTTGACTGAGTCGCGGGAATTCACAACTCTCAACCCAACAATGCTCTTGCTCTGGAGCGTGAACAAGGTCAGAACGACGAGCATCAATACACCCAGCGCACCACTGGCCATAGTCATGGCAGTGATACTGAAGCCGCGTGGATTTTTGGCAAAGTTGCGCATATTCCCGATCCGATCAGTTCCACAGAAACAAAGCGTTATATATCAATATTATTCACCATTTGCTAAATGATGTAAACAATGTTAAACATTTATAGATATCATAGAATTAACCCATCCGACCACATCAACTAATTCAGTAAAGGTTGAAAATGATTATAAATTTTCAAGTCAGCACTGACTTTATCTGGCTCAACATCGCTGAGCCGACCTGCAACTGAACTCCTCAATCTTGCGAAGAATACGGGCGAACAGCTTCCACTCCGATTCCGCATAACAGTCCAGGAACTACACACCCCGGTTCTCATTCTTACAGAGATCCTCAATTCCGTCATTGAATCTTATGAGACCCCGCTGGAACGCGCTACGCGAAAACATGGAAGCCTATTTCGCCATTTTTTCAGCCAAACCCGTACTCAGCCGTAAAAGTTGCACCGACCCATGCTTTGCTCTAAAATTTTTTGATGACACTTCTTTATAAAAATCTTCGCGTCTTTGCTTTCTCCCTCATCGCCCTTGTGGGAACCCACTCCGCTTCGGCCTCCGCCGCACCGTTCTCCCTCGGAGTTGAACCCATCATAGGCTACGAACGTGTTCAAAAGTTCCAACCCACACCGCATTCCAAAAATCGGCTGATCTATGGCGCCCGACTCACTCTCGGCTTCCCCCTGCTTGCCGCTGAAGCCCAGGTGACGCGCGGCGATGACACCGAAAGTTATCTGGACCGCAACCTGACCATTCACGATGTGGACGACAAGGCCAAGCTCGGCTTGCGAAGCTCTCTACGTCTGAGCACTTTTGTCACGGCTACGACGCGCGCCGGCGTACAGGCCAGCCGCAACACCCATACCGAAACACTCAACAGCGAGGCGATCAAAACCGTCGAAAAAATCCGCTATAATCCCTACGCCGGTGCCCAGCTCGGTTTGCGGCTGCTCCGCAGCTTTGAACTCACCGGGGGCATCACAGCCATCTTCAAGGAATTCCCGAAGATGGAGAAAAACGAATATGAAACGACGCTCGGATTCAGGATCAAGTTTCCTTAATCAGTGTTCGCGCCCTGTGCAGGAAATTCCTTACAGGCGGTATCATACTCATCCCACCAGCCTTTGAGACGGGCCAGATCCGTGATTCTCGGCTCATCACCCGTGCCGGCCATCTTGAGATAACTCCGAAGCAGCGGCCGGAAGTACGGGTGTGCGCATTTTTCGATGATTTCATCAGCCCGACGGATTGCTGACCGAATCTCCGTATTCAGCACCACACCTTGTTCAGTCACGACACACTTGATGTCATGTTCGGTGTGATCAATATGCCGGACGTACGGCATCACACAACTCACCGTCCGGCCGTCTTTGAGTCGGCGGGTAGAGGGCGTGTGAACGATGCTGACATAGGCATTCCGCAGGAAGTCACCACTGCCGCCGAGACCATTAATGATCTTGGACCCATCGACATGGGTCGAATTGGCGTGACCATAGATATCGACCTCGATGGGTGTATTCATCGCAATAACGAAAAGACGCGAAATGATTTCAGGAGAATTCGAGAGCCACATCGGACGAAGGATGATCTTCTCACGGGCTTTGTCAAAATTCTGCAGGAACTGCTTGTAACCGGCATTCGAAAAAGAAACCGCCGTACAGGAAGCCACTTCGAATTTGTCCTCGTTATCAAGGAACTTCAGCATGCCATCCTGGAAAACCTCGGTCCAGAAACGGATCTTATTGAAAGGTGAATCGTAGAGTCCGCCAACGATGGCATTTGCGATATTACCGACGCCCGACTGAATAGGGGGAATCCGATGCCCCCAACTGTACTTCTTCTGGAGCCCCTGAAGAAATTCAATCACATTGGCTGCAATCTGATTTTCCGCCTTGCTGGGGTCTTTGAAGTCGACGCCATAATCTGGCATGCGGGACTCCACCACCGCGACCACTTTGCTCAGGTCAATCGGTACATGCAAGGATCCGACGCGGTCACCAACGTTGGTGACAGGGACTGGCCAGCCCACCCGAGGATAAACGCGCGGCTGCGTAAGATCATGAAATCCCGTATAATCCGAACCGAAAGTATTCACTTCGAGAATAATTTTTTTGGCTTTGGTCAGGGCCTCACCGGAGATTCCAACGGAGGAGGTCAGGATCACACCTCCATCCTCACGAATCCGGGAAACCTCCACGACGGCAACATCGATCTCACCGTAGAATCCGTACATAAGATTCCGGGCGAATTGCGAAAGATGAACATCGGTGAAATCCATCTTGCCTTCAAGGATCAGCTTGCGCGATTCCGAAGAAGACATGTACGGTCCACGCTTGGCGACATATTTTGCAATCGGGCCTTCCACCTGTTCAGAAAGAGACGCCCCCGTGAAAAGTGAAATACGAGACTCGGGAGCATGCGCAGCAAAATGCTTGGCCAGGGCAGGAATGAACACCTTTGGCTCACCCGATTTAGTGAAACCGGAGATGGCCAGGGTGTCATTGTTTTTGACGAATTTGACCGCCTCTTCCACAGGCATCACTTTATTCAATAATTGTTTACATTCGATGCGTTCCTGCAGCGTTGCCATGAATCCACCTTTCAAAAATGATCTCGAAGTTGCAACCAAGGTTGTAACGCAATCCAAAGAACAGGCCAACTTCTTAAAGCTCTCTTCACAAAGCCCTGACGGTCCCCCACAAAAAATGTCTTATGATCTCTGATTTATCCTTACTCGCAATCCGACTAGGGCTGGGATACAGTCCATTACCGGAGAACCTTATGAGCCCATCCAAAGAAATCAAGACCCTTGACCAATTCAATCGAGAATACCTTGCCGTCCACACGAGCAAAGAAGACTTTTTCTGGACGACTTACATGGCCATGGAGAAAGACGAGCACGCTCTTCAGAATGCCGAGAATGCCTACAAGTCTTATATTTCGGATCCGCAAAGACTGACGGAGGTCCGGGCCGCCCTTCCCCAGGCCAAAGACCCCAGGGAGAAGACTGCGCTACTGGGTTGGCTGAATTTCTTCGAGGCCAATGCGATCGAGAATCCTGAAGCCCAGCGCCTGCAGAAAAAATTGATCGAACTCGAGCAGCAGATTTACCAGAAGCGCTCCAAGCACAAACTGCAGTACATCAGCCCCACGGGTGAAACCAAAGACGGTTCCAGCGTTGTCCTGGCCACTAACATCGCGGCTTCAGAGGATGAAAGAACCCGCAAGAGCTCTCATGAGGGCCTGCTCGGCCTCGAACAATGGGTGCTGACCAACGGCTTCATCGAGCTCGTCAAAACGCGCAACGAATTTGCCCGGGCACAAGGCTTCAAGAGTTATTTTGATTACCGGGTGTTTAAAAATGAACGAATGACCCATGACGAACTCTTCGCGATCCTCAAGGAATTCGAAGAAATGACCCGTGAGAGCTGCCGCAAGCACCTGGACTCGGTGGCAAAGGAAAAGGGAACGGAAGCCATTCTCGGGCATAACCTCAAGTACGCCGTCGCCGGTTCCGCCGAAAAGAAACTCAATCCCTATCTCCCCTTCAAGAACTCACTTGAGGCCTGGTGCAAGAGTTTTGCCCGTCTGGGAATAGAATACCGGGGAGCGACGTTGACGCTCGATCTTTTCGATCGCAAAGGCAAGTACGAGAACGGGTTCATGCACGGCCCGCAGCCCTGCTTTTACGATCATGAGCGGTGGATTCCTGCCCGTATCAACTTCACAAGCAATGCCACCCCCAATCTGATCGGCAGCGGCAAAAAAGGACTGGGGACACTCTTTCATGAAGGCGGCCATGCCGCCCATTTCGCCAATATCACGATGAATTCACCCTGCTTCTCGATGGAGTACCCGCCCACTTCCATGGCTTACGCTGAAACCCAGTCGATGTTCTGCGACTCCCTGATCGAAGATGGCGACTGGCTCAAGCTCTACGCCCAGAACACGGCAGGTGAAACAATCCCGGACGAGGTGATTCGCCTGCTGCTCACAAGTGATCACCCGTTCAAGGCTTTCCAGGAACGCTCGATTCTGGTCGTTCCTTTTTTCGAAGACCGCCTTTACAGAATGCCTGAATCCGAACTGAATTCGGAGGCAATCACGCGTTTGGCGCGCCAATGTGAACAGGAAATCCTGCTGATTGATTGCTCGCCGCGGCCCCTGCTCTCGATCCCCCACCTTCTCGGTGCCGAGTCCGCCTGCTCCTACCAGGGATACCTGCTCGCACACATGGCCGTTTATCAGACGCGTTCGCATTTTCTGAAAAAATACGGCTACCTTGCGGATAATCCGAAGATCGGGCCCGACCTCGCCCAACATTACTGGGCTCCGGGAAACAGCTTGAGTCACAAGGAAACAGTGAAGAACCTGACCGGCAAGACCCTATCGGGTCGTGAGCTGGCCGAGTACTGCAATCAGGATAATGATGAGCTTTGGGCCGAGACACAGAGCAAGATTGATTCCGCTCTCGTTCGGGGCGCAACTCCCACGACAGGCGACCTGAATGCCAAAATCCGGATAGTCCATGGCGCTGAGCAGATCGCCAACAATGAAGAAACGATGGAAGGAATGTGGCGCCATTTCGCGGAGTGGGTCACCAGCCATTACCCGGAATGAGGTATTTCAGGCGACCTTCTTCTGCGACGTTTTGACCGGGTGAATGAATTTTTCCTGGCATTCCTTGCTGCAGAAGTACCAGGTCTCATCCCCCCTGAATAACATGTACTTCGCATCATGGCGGGGGATCGTCATCCCGCAAACCGGATCCCTGACCATTTCCTTTTTTTCATCTTCGCTGATTGAAATATTTTCCTGAACGGGAGTGACATTCACGCGATGGGCCATTGCTTTCTCCTGCAACTTTTAAGAAGTCGATTCGGAGCTTCTGGCTATTGCAAACATCAGACGAATTATTCGTATTGCTTGTAGAGTTGCTGGATTTCTTCATATTGCCGATAGCTTTGCTGCACAGTTTCAGAGAAAACCCTAAGGAGAAAGAAAGAAACCACCAGGATCACAACCGAGGCGATCCATTTAACATTTTTGGAAAACCGGGAATTCATCCATACCAAAGGCAAAACGAACGGACCGACCAGAAGAAAGCCGACCAACAGGGACCAATTATTTTCTGAAAGTTTTTGGAATTTTCCCTGGATTTTCGTATTGTTGATCTTTTCCATGATAAAATAATAACGGTTTGGAACTATTCAGGGAATGGCAATTTCGACGTTCTTCAAGAAAACTTTTCGGAAGCTCAGCTTCTTGTCCGGCTTCTGGCTCGGCCTCTGGCCTGCCTTTGCCCAGGCGGGCGATATTCCAACCATTCCCGACTCCATCCGTACCCGGCCGTTCAGCGGAGTGAGCAGCACGGTTCGGGGAGATATCCGTACGGTTGGCATGGCAGGCGCCACAATTGGTCTCGGAGATACCTTCATTGCGGCCAGCGATAATCCGGCCGGGCTTGCGATGACCATGAATACGGGTGATTTCAATCTGACCACGAACTGGGTTCGTGACTCGTACGTCCAGGAATGGGGAAACCCCACCCAGTCAAATAACTTCGGGGTTGCCTTGAGTCCGTACCCCTGGGGTTTCAGTCTCGGCTACAGCACGCCGTTCTCTGAAGGACAATTCTACAAAACACAAACAGGCACAACGGTTCTCATGGAACTCGAAATTCAGGAATATCGGGCAGCCCTGGCGCGTGTCTTCATGGAAAACCGTCTCGCGGTGGGAGTAAGCCTCGGGTTTGGCCGGGCAACTGCAAAATTTTCACCCGAAGACGATCTCTTTATCTGGCAGAACAATGCCTGGTCTTTCGCACCATCGCTGGGTGCAATGTACCAATTTTCAAATCGCCTTCTTCTGGGATTGAGTTACCGGTTTCCAGTCAGGTACGACGGAACCATCGGAGCAAAGACCCCGGGTCTGGCTGACTACTTCCAGCCTTTCATCACACCGGGACGCCTGGGACTGGGGCTCGGCTGGATTCCCAATCGCTTCTTCCGGACGGATTTTTCCCTTTTTGTGATCGGCCCCACACCGGAAGCCGGCTTTCTGTCCAATCAGGTGCGCACGGTCGGCGGGGCCACCACCCTGCAGCCCCGACTCGGAGCAGCCTACGATTTTCTTGAATTCAAAGACTTCCGTGCAACTGCATTTGCAGGAAGTTACTATGAAGTCTCGCGCATCCAGGACACTCCCAATCGCCTCCATTTGACAATGGGAGTTGAAACTCATCCATGGATTTTCACCATTGGAACCGGTGCGGATTTTGCCTGGCAATACCGCAATTTCCTGGTCACTGCCGGCCTGGATCTCATTCGTTTCCTGCAAAAGCTTGAGCTTGTCCCGGTCCCCTGGCAACCGCCGCGCGGAGGCATTTTCCCGAGCGCGACAAAGCTTTCGGATGAAGGCCTTGCGCGTCCTCTGATCAAAATCTGGAACCCGATGGAACCCGAAATCGATCCGATCCAAGTCGGTCTGGACCTCCCAAAAAGCATTGAGAAACGTGCGATCAAGGCTGGCAGACAAATCAAAGATCTGACCGGCAGCCTGTTTCAAACGAAGCCCGCAGCCAAAACTCCGAAAACTCCTTCCAAGCCGAAACCCAAAACCAAGGTCACCACAAAGCCTTGACGTTCTTCGACAGTTTTGACGCGGAAAGCTGACTTTACGCGCAACATCCTTTGGTATTTATACAAGATGCCGCGAGAAATTCATTGAGTAACGGTTTCGTTTTCTGCTACTTTGTGCCCTACACAATTCGCCTTTAAGGAGATACGAATGGCAAAAAAAATTGCGATCAATGGTTTTGGCCGTATTGGCCGTTTAGTTTTCAATTCCCTCACGGAACAAGGCCTGCTCGGTAAAGAGCTTGACGTGGTTGCTGTGGTTGACGTCAGCACCGACGCCAAATACTTTGCTTATCAGCTCAAGTACGATTCCGTGCATGGCAAGCCCCATGCGGAAATCAGCTCGACCAAAAGCAGCCCTGAGCTGGCCGATGATGACACGCTCGTTGTCAATGGTCACAAAATTCGCTGTCTCGCCGCAGTGAAAGACCTAGCCATGCTCCCTTGGAAAGATCTCGGCGTGGAATACGTGATTGAGGCCGCAGGTCTCTTCAATGATTCCGAAAAAGCCAAAGGCCATCTCGCCGCCGGTGCCAAAAAAGTCCTCCTCACTGCTCCCGGCAAAGGGGAAGTGAAAACGGTCGTCATGGGCGTGAACGAAAAAGAATATGATGCCTCCAAGCATCACATTGTTTCGAATGCTTCCTGCACCACCAATTGCCTGGCCCCCGTTGTTCATGTCCTCCTCAAAGAAGGCCTGGGCATTGAAACCGGTCTCATGACCACGATTCATGCGTACACCGCTACCCAGAAAACCGTCGACGGTCCCTCCAAAAAGGATTGGAGAGGTGGTCGCGCGGCAGCCCAGAACATCATCCCCTCTTCGACGGGCGCAGCGAAAGCCGTCGGTGAAGTTCTTCCAGCCACCAAAGGCAAGATCACGGGTATGGCATTCCGCGTTCCAACTCCGAACGTCTCTGTTGTGGACTTGACTATTCGCACGACTCGCGACACCTCGATCGAGGAAATCGATAAGGCGCTCAAAACCGCCTCGACGACTTACCTCAAAGGCATTCTCGGCGTCACGACCGAAGAATTGGTTTCGACCGACTTTATTCACGACAACCGCTCTTCGATCTATGACTCAAAAGCCACTCTTGAGAACAATCTCAAGGGCGAAAAGCGCTTTTTCAAAATCGTATCCTGGTACGATAATGAGTGGGGTTATTCCTGCCGCGTGGTGGACATGCTCCGTCACATGATCGCTTCCGCGTAAGCGAAGCTTAGAACAGATCACTCAACCCGGCACACGCTTGCGTCTGCCGGGTTTTTTTTTAAACAGGTCCGATTTTGATCAAATGCAATACTGCTCGGTTTTCTCGGGCAGAAGCTTCGAAATCAAGCTCAAGTTCAATAAGCCAGTCATTGTGTTCTTCGGGATCAACGAGGACTTGCTGAAGTTTCAGGCGCTTTTCACCCGCCTTCAGGGCCTCTATTCCAATACTCAGGTTTTTGGGTGCACGCGCTTTCGTATCCGTACAGATGCGTTGATGGCCCGAGTTTGTATATTCCTCACCGAGTTTTTTCAGCATATCCGGATTCCACTCGGAAGCTGGCTCCACCTGTTCGAGTACTGCCGCAAAATCTCCACAAGCCAGCGCACGGACGAGGCGGAAGACCTCATTTCGCAGAATAATTTGCAAGGCGCGCTGCTGTTTCAAGGGAGCCTCGAAAGGACTGACCTTCTCGGGCGTTGTTTCTTCCGCCGCTGCGCCCGTGCGCGGACTGGCTGCCGCCCCTGTCCTGATTCTCTCCCATTCCTCAAACAGACTCGAATCGACCTGCCGGACCATAGTTCCGAAGTAAATTTCCATCAACTCCAGCTCTTCATTCTTGGCATAAGCCGGAACAGTCTGGATCAAGGTCTTGTAAACATCCATGAGATACCGCAGCAACAAGCCTTCGCCGCGATGAAGATCGTACTCCCGGATATAGTCGGCAAAGGAATGATAATTCTCGTACATTTCACGCGCTATGGACTTGGGTCGAATATTTTCCTGGCCCACCCACGGGTGTTTGCCTGAAAACTCATTAAAGGTGTCGTAAATGAATTCCCGGTTGGGCTTGGGATATTCCAGCTTCTCAAGCTCTTCCATGCGCTGGTCATATTCCATACCGGCCATCTTGAGCTCCTGGATCCGTTCGCCTTTCAGACGATCCAGTTGTCGACGCAGGATCAAGTCCGGGTTTTCCAGAATGGCTTCCACCAGCGTCAACGCATCCAGCGCATAGTTCTCACTGGCGGGTTCCAGCAACTTCAAAGTATCAATCAGATAAAGTGAAAGAGTTTGATTCAGAGAGAAATCTTCCTGAAGATGCATGTTCACGCGCAAGGGATTGAGCTCAATCAGCTTGCGATCCACAAGTGACCGGAAGAGTTGGAAGGCGATCTTTCCATGCTGTTTTCTGGCCTTTTCCGCTTCATGGGACTTTCTGATCATCCGCTGCATGGCCCGGCAACCATCCTCGTCCTGTCGATCAAGAACCTGGAGCAGCATGGCATGAGAAACTTTGAATCGTGAAACCAGCTGCTCAGGCTGGCCATTGACGAGTTTTTCGAAAGTTTCACGGTTCCAGGGAACATAACCTTTTTCCGGGGGCTTGCGTTTCACCAGCTTTTTTGTTTTCTTGGGATCACCCTCGGCTTTCTGCTCCAGGCGTATATTTTCAATCACGTGCTCGGGGGCCTGTACGACAACCGTTCCCCGATCATCAAAACCCTTGCGTCCTGCACGCCCGGCGATCTGTTTGAAATCGCGAATCGAAAGGATCGTCGTCTTCTCACCATCAAACTTGCAGAGTTTTGTGAACAAGACCGTCCGGATCGGAACATTTACCCCGACACCCAGCGTATCCGTCCCGAATATGATTTTAAGCAGGCCGCGCTGAGCCAGACGCTCGATCAGAATCCGGTATTTCGGCAGCAAGCCCGCATGGTGCAAGCCCAGACCATGCCGAAGGAACTTCTGAACTTCCTTGCCGTAGGGGCTGGAAAACTTGAACCCTTCCAATTCCAACGCGATTTGCCGTTTTTCGTCTTTCGTACAGATATCCAGGCTCATGAAGTTCTGAGCTTCTTCCGCACACTCTTTTTGGGTGAAACTCACCAGATAAATGGGAGCCTTCCCGGCATGGATCAGCTTGGAAACCCTTTCATGAACCGGAACTTCACTGTACTCAAAATCAAGCGGGACCGGCCGCTCATTTGAAAAAACATGCGCCGTCTCACGACCATTCAGACCGGTCAGTGCTTTTTCAAAAAAAGCGGTGTCACCGAGTGTGGCCGACATCAATAGAAAACGGGTCTGCGGCAGCGTAAGCAGAGGAACCTGCCAGGCCACGCCTCTTTCACGGTCTGCATAATAATGAAACTCATCCATGATCACATCGTCGACTCGAGCCCTGCTGCCCAGGCGCAAGGCATCATTCGCAAGAATTTCGGCCGTACAGCAAAGAATGGGAGCCCCCGGATTCACCGTGGCATCACCGGTGATCATTCCGACCTGTTCAGGACCGAAGTCCCGGCAAAGAGACAAAAATTTTTCATTCACCAAGGCCTTAATCGGACAGGTGTAAAAAGATCTTCGGCCTTGAGCCAGGGAAAGGAGATGCAGCCCCGCGGCAACGAGCGATTTACCGGAGCCGGTAGGTGTATTGAGGATGACGTTCTTTCCGTCATAAAGTTCCAGAAGCGCCTCTTCCTGCGCCGGGTAAAGGATGAGTTTTCTTTCACGGACAAATTCCAGGAACAGATCCAGAGTCTCACTCGGAGAGACTTCCGCTTTCATCTGCATTTCTTTTAATCTGCTGAAGAGAGGCCAATTCTGAGGCATGGACCCACGATAACACAGATGCAGATATAAATTCAGATTACGAACTGCCTTGGCCCCGCTCATGCAAGAGGCTGCTGCGAGGAATTATAAACCCCGGTGCCCGAGCCCGGTACCTAGCTAGGAGAGCCCATGCCTAAGAAACAGAATACTCGACGTTCCAGTTCCAATCCGGTCAGCAAGTATCTTGGAGAGGTCACTGGGAAATCAAGCAAGCCCCAGAACAAGTCCCAAAACAAATCCCGGAGCAAGTCCCGATCCGCAAAGGATCTGCTGACCATGGGAATTGAAAAAGCCCGCAGTGTGGTCGCCCCCGAATCCAGATCCAATGCCCGCAGCCGGACCAGAACAACCACCCGACAACCCGCTGCAAAACGAGCGGTACCTCGAACCACCCGCAGCACTTCCGCGCGCCGTACCCGGTCGACACCGGCTGCACGCACAACGCGCGTTCGTCGTGCTGCTTAAGCTCATCCGCTGATCCAATGGCGCTGGCCCAGGGTTTTGTGCTGCAGAACCTTGGGCATCCAGCCGCCTGCAATGCGGCATACTCAATGCAACGTTCCAGTGACCATGACATTCGAACTTTCTGAAACCGAGGCAAGTCTCCTTATTTCTGAACTTCAGCTCAGACTGGAGGAGAAGCGTTTGGAATTGGCCAGAACTGACAGCCGAGAGTATCAACATAGTCTCAAAAAGGATGTTGACCTGTTGGAGGGGATTCATTCCCGTCTTCGCGCCACCCTGGCCTATGAGCAGGCCGCCTGAACAGGAGTCATGCCGGTTCCTAATTCCTACATAGGTCAAATTTTCAGCCAGCTTGCGGATCTTCTGGAGATCGAAGGCGCAAACCAGTTTCGCGTCCGAGCCTATCGGAACGCCGCCCAGATAGTCAGTCAATGGCCAAGAAGCCTCGCAGAGATAATCGCCCGAGGCGACGAGCTCCCGAAGATCGCGGGACTGGGCAAGGATCTGAGCGGCAAAGTAACCGAGATCGCCACCACCGGAAATTGCTCACTGCTTCAGGAAATTGAGAAGAGAATTCCCGGGCAGCTTTCGACCCTTCTGAAAATTCCGGGTTTGGGCCCCAAGAGAGTTCTCCTGCTGCGGGACTGCCTCCGTATTGAAAATCTCCGGGACCTCAAGCGCGCCGCCCAAGAGGGAAAAATTCGTGAGCTGCCAGGACTGGGTCCCAAGATTGAACGGGTCATCCTAAGGGAACTAAGAAAACCCCAAGTCGAGCTGCCCGGTTCCGGAGAAGCACCGGAGAAAAGGCGAATGCCCCGTCAAACCGCCGAACAGATTATTCATCCGCTCCTGCATTGGTTGGAAAACGTTCTGGATGTCAAGCGTTTGATCGTCGCTGGAAGCTACCGGCGTGGGCAGGAAACCGTGGGAGACCTGGATCTACTGGCCACCTGCGATTCCCCGCTCAGTGCTGCTGATTCAATCATGGAGCGTTTCATTCAATACGAAGAGGTCGCCTCCGTGCTGGCGCGGGGTCGTACCAAAACATCCGTCTGGTTGCGGTCAGGGATTCAGGTCGACTTGCGTGTCATACCAGAAGAAAGCTACGGAGCCGCCCTTCACTACTTCACAGGATCCAAATCCCACAATATCGCCGTCAGAGCCTTGGGGGTAAAGAAGGGTCTCAAAATCAATGAATACGGCGTCTACCGCGGGTCCCGCAGAATTGCGGGGAGCACGGAAGAACAAGTGTACCGCGCCGTCGGACTTCCTTATATCGAACCCGAACTGCGGGAGCAAAAAGGTGAAATTGAAGCAGCCTTCGAAGATCACCTTCCCTCACTCGTTACACTGCAGGATATTCGAGGGGACCTGCACGCGCACACACTCGCGACGGACGGAAGGGCCACGATCGAAGAACTCGCCGAGGCCGCTTTGCGGAAAGGTTATCAATACCTTTCCATTACGGACCATACCCGGCATCTTACCGTTGCCAAAGGCCTGGATCCCGGTCGGCTTCTGGAGCAAATCCGCAAAATTGATCAGATCAATGAAAAACTGGGAGACCTTCGAGTCCTGAAATCCAGTGAGGTTGATATTCTTGAGAATGGATCCCTCGATCTGCCCGACGAAATTCTGAGGGAACTGGATATCACCGTCTGCTCCGTTCACTACAAATTCAATCTATCCCGGGAGAAGCAAACGGAACGGATCATCCGTGCCATGGATAACCCCTATTTCAACATCCTCGCCCATGCGACGGGGCGCCTGATCGGCCGCCGGCCACCTTACGAAATCGACATGGAACGACTTATGTTGGCAGCACGGGAGCGTCACTGCTTTTTTGAACTCAATTCACAACCTGACCGCCTGGATCTGAACGAGCATCACTGCCGCCTCGCAAAAGAACTCGGAGTCAAAGTAGCGATCTCAACCGATGCTCATCACGTCAGTGAATTGGAATTCATGCGCTATGGCGTGACCCAGGCAAGGCGCGGCTGGCTGGAGCCAGAAAATATCCTGAATACCCGGAGCTGGCCTGAACTCCAGCGCCTTCTCTTCAGTAAGCGTAGTTACAGTCCGCTGTCCCGCGACCATCCACAAAATAGTAGGGATAGTTTGCGTAAACATATGCAGTCTGGCAGACACCGGGTGCCAAATAGTGATTCGTGAAGGAATTGATCCAGAACCCGTTCGGAAGCATTCCATATGCGGTAACTCTGCAATAAAGAGGGCCATTGTAATAATAGTTACAAGCCTGCGCGACTACCTGCTGGGAACTGCCACTGACTGTGACCCGGATAGGAAAGGCCAAGGCACTCTGCGCAGAGGCGAGCACCAATATAAAAACAGCAAGGGATTTAAAAAGAACTGCTTTTTTCATTCTGAACTCCTGGCGATTAATTCACCGCGTTAACTTCATTTGCAAAGCTCAGGATTTCTACACGGCCTTCCCCGAAAAAACCAGCGCTACTTCATTCCTTTTTCATTCAGGAACTTCCCGAATTTCTGCTGAAATTTCACGACCTCTTGACGCGGTTATCATGGATCTGCTTGTACGCCGCCTTCGCGCTCTGGACACTGCGCAAATTTTTTCACACCGACTCAAGCGTTGTGCAATAAATTACGCAGCATTTACAAGCAATTTTGCCGTGAATTACTCATATTTCAGCTTGATTGATCATCAGACCTTCGGGCACGATTATCCTCATGAAGACGCAGCTGAGATTAAAATTGGTTTTATCTTTCTGCCTGCTGGGCTGGACAACACCTGCCCTTTCGAGCGCTCAAGCCGAATCCCGCTCCCCCCTCTGCCAGTCCGTCGCAGCAGTTGTACGAGCCGGTGACCTGCTTTTCATCGAAATCGACAATTCGATTCTCAAGCGAATCGCACGCGCGACGGCGGGCTGGACCAATCACGTCGGCATGGTCCTCGGTCAGAACTCCTCGGGAGAATGGATCGTCGCCGAAAGCAAGCTTCCTGTTTCCCAGATCGGCTCGCTTTGCAAATTTGTCGATCGCACGAACCCCGCAAAAATTGCGGTCCGCAGACACCCCGGGCTTGATAGCGATCCCGCCGGATCCAATGACATCGCTGCGCTCAAGCGTGAAGCGATGAACCGCCTCGGGATCAGCTATGACCTGAAGTTCAACTTCGACAACGACAAACAATACTGCTCAAAATTCGTTTATCAGATCTACAAAGCGGCACTGGGAATTGAAGTTGGCCAGATTGAGACTTTGGGGATCATCATGGACCGGATGAAGTCCTCCCCCACCTATCAGGAAGACATCGCCTTCTGGACTTTCTACTATGGCGGGACAATCCCGCGAGAGCAGCGGATCATTACGCCCGAATCCCAATATCGGGATCCGCTGCTGAGAACTGTTCTGGATAATTCCAATCATAATAATTAAGTTCGATTTGTTAAGTTCGCCGGCATGCCCCAATTTCCATTTCATTTTTTTTATCCATGCATAAAATATTAAGGACAATTGGAGAGCTAATGACATTCGGCAAATGCGCAGTCCTCGTGGTTGAAGATGATGCAACACTCAGATCGATTTTGGAGGAGGAACTCACCCGCTCCGGTTATCAGGTGAGCACCGCTCCCGACGGGGAACTCGGTCTTCTGAAATTTATCGAACAGGCACATGATCTGATCATTACCGACTACAACATGCCGGGAATGAACGGGGCCACTCTTATAAAATACCTCAAGCGCGTTGATCATTATCTCCCGGTACTCATCACGACCGGAATGACCCAGCCTGACCTGCTTGTGGACTTTCTGAAGTTTCCCAATCTGCTCATTTTGCCCAAACCATTCACCGACGAGACTCTTCATGAGGGGATCCGCAGTGTTATGGCCAACCGCAGGACCTGGGGCAAGCAACACCGAAGGAAACATTTGAGGATCCCGCTTACACTTCCGGCCGACACCAATGCCCATGGACCTATTCAGATACGCAACCTCGGCCTGAGCGGCTTGGCTGCCAGAGTCACAAACCCCATTCCCGTAGGCACTCAGCTCGATATCAAGCTGCCGATAGAGGAAAACTCAATCCAGATCAAAGCGCAGGCCGTCTGGAGTCGCGGTCATGAATGCGGAATGGCCTTCAAAGATCTTTCCGAAAATGACGTGAGCACTCTCAAACACTGGTTTTTCAGGATTGTGTCGAATAGTCCCAACCTCAGCCCCTGAACAGGAACTGGTCTTGCTTATCAGTAGCCTGTCAGGAGGCTCGCAATGCGAAGCACCGCTCGGGTCCTTAAAAATCATCCGATCCATCCCATGCTGATCCCGTTTCCGATCGCGTTTTTCTCAGCCACGATTCTCTGCGACATCATCGCCCGGCTGACGGGTTCGCGTGACGCATTCGTGCTGGGTTACTATTTGGGTATCGCGGGCGTCGTCACCGCGATTCTGGCAGCCCTTCCGGGACTCATGGATTATTCAGGGTCTGTGCCGCCAGCGAGCAGCGCTAAAAAGTACGCAATTTGGCACATGCTCTCTAATCTCCTCGTCATTGCGGTTTTTTTGGCGGCCTGGTTTCTGAAACGTCCTGAGGGCTTGCGTCCCGAGTGGTCCACTCTGATCCTCGAGGCAATCGGGGCGGGGCTCCTCGGTTTTGCAGGGTTCCTGGGCGGCACTCTCGCTTATCGTTTTCAGATCGGCGTGGACCATTACTATGCTGAAGCGGGTCAATGGCGGGAAATAACGATTGAAAACACTTTTGGAGATGCCGTGATTGTGGCAACTCCCGACGAACTTCAGGTGGGCCAGATGAAACTCATCCGGATTGCGACTCCGAATTCCGGGCAGGAACGCAGAGTCGTCCTGGCTCGGGGGCAAAATGGTTATCTCGCGTTTGACGACCATTGCACGCACCAGGGCGGTTCACTGGCTGATGGTGCTTGCATACGCGATTATGTGCAATGCCCCTGGCATGGTTCGCAATTCAATATGACAACAGGACAGGTCAATGCAGGTCCCGCCGGTCAACCGGTCAGTACTTACGAGGTCAGGCAAACAGGTTCCAGGATTGAACTCCTGATCCGAGACCTGGGCAAACGCGCAGCCTGATCTTCCAGCTTAATTCCTTGGATGCATGCTGGGAGTCGCATTCACGTTAATACTGTCCTGAAACCCGGAGACATCACTCTGGAGCAGACCGATCGAAATCCGTTCCGGGGGCAGCCATAATCTGAAGACCAGTCGCGTTCCGGCCACGCCTGCCGCTGTCACGTTTCCACCATGCGCCCGCATGATCCGATCCGCCATGGACATTCCAAAACCTTTCTGAGTAGCCCAGTGCCGGAGCAGTCCCTGATCCGGTCCCGAAGTAAGTGGATTCACATTTTGCGTCGATTGCGGCACTTGGTTCTGGCCCTTGCCCTGATCGTAAATCGACAGATGGAGACCACCTTTGCTCTGAGGATCTCCTGCGGACATCTCGATCACAATCCGACCGGGCTGCTCCTGCTGGGTCAGCAATTTCGAGACAATATACACGATGACATGTTCCAGACGCTCGCGATCAATGGTCGCCCAAACGGGAATCGGAGGAACACTTGCCTGCACCTTGCAGTCACCGCTCTCCCCCCTATCGAGAACCCGGGCCGTAGCGAGGATCAACTGGTTCAAATCCGTGATCTGTTCATTCAGACGCAAACGACCTTCGTTGGAATCAAGAATGTCATTGAGGCCGTCCAGTACGGCGGTCAACCGGAAGACGGCATTTCGCGAGGATTCGACTGTACGAAAACGCAAATGTGGATCTGCAACCAACCGGTCCGGAGCGGACGCAATCACATCGGTGGAAGCCCTTACGGCCAGCAGCGGTGGCTTCAGATCGGAAGCAACGGCCGTGACAAATTCCAGGCGGTCTTTCCGATGGGACTCAATTGTCTTGATCAGGTCGCGAATCAACCATTCGATCTCCCCGTAAACTCCCCGTAATCTGGCACTATCGGCAACTGCGAAACCAGACCGGGTTCCCTTCACCCGCTCGCGCAGCAACTGCAAGGGGCGGGCATGGGAGAAAAGAAGATAAAGGAAAAGTGAAAGATACATCGTGACCGCGACACCGGCCGCCTGCGCAAGTACCGTTCGTGTCCGACTCACATTGGCGAGCGCGGCCGAATAGGCCGAATCACCTTGAGCGCGGGCATTAGTCCGGACCTGCTGGATATTCCGGAGAATGTCCGCATGCATCTGCTGAATGTCACTGTTCTGATAAGCATTTCGCGTATACAGCAGCGGTTCCAGCTTGGCGGAAAGAATCTGCAGCTCCGAAAACTTGATGCGCATCTCAGTCAGGCTTGCCCGATCCTCCGCGCTCGCCCCTTCACCTTCCAGGGACTCGATGCCTTCACGCAAGCTATTCGCAATGGATTTCTTGGCGTTCGCGATTTCAGCGTTCAACATCCTTCTGAAGTTGGCATTCACCGCCCGGAACTGCTCAAGTTCGAAAATCAGCGTTTGCGCTTTTTCCACCCGCGAGATCTGCAGATCTTTCTGCAGCAAACTGGATTGCAGGCTCGCTGCTTCACGCCAATGAAGCGCCAGCATCGCACCGATGGAAACCAGAAACACAATACTGATGGTTGCGATAAACGTTTTTTTCACTCGGACCTCCTGGGTCCAAGTTAGCCAATTGCGGCACGCGATCGCAACCTTTATTAAATATTTTTTGTTTACGCGGTCGGTTTAAACGGCGTTTAGGCCGCTCTTTTACCAGCTTTTGCAAACGCGCGCCGCCCAGGAATTCTGCGTTCCTTCTTGAGCGCTTCCATTTCGCGGGCCATTTCGCCGAGTTCCCGGCTGGAAAAACTTTTTTTCATTTCCGGAAAGATCTCCTTCTCCTCGTCATTAATGTGATGTTCCACCACTTCGCGGAGGACAGTGACTTTCGCCGACCAGCGCTCGTCCTCTGGATCGACCGAGTCAATTTGCTGCAGAAGGTACTGCACCAGCCCATGCTCTTCGAGCGCCTCAAAGGTCAGCTCGCGCGTGGAATCTTCCTGCTTGAGCTTAAGGTACACGGCTTTTTCCTCCGCCTTCAGATGAATCAGGAGTTCATCCTTGACCTGTTCAAAAAGCTCCAAGCGCTCCGCCTGCTCCGTTTCATCAAGCTTCTCGATTCGCTTCAGGATTGTTTTGACGTTATTGTGATCGGTTTTAAGAATCTGGAATATTGTCATTACCTCCACCTTTCGCGCGGCCGTTCAGATACCGCACCTTATAGGCCGCCTTCTTTACAAAAAGGTCAGCAAAGGTCACGCCAGAAGTAGGTTTGAGGGAACATCATTTGCACATCAGTTGCACGCCGGATCCCCACGAATACCCGCCTATAAGGAGAACTCATGTCTCACCCGAAATCGATCACCATGGATGAATGCATCGAAAACTGTTTTGAATGCCACCAGATCTGCCTCGAAACGATGCAGTACGGCATGGACAAAGGGGGTGAGCATTCTGAGCCCTCCCACCTGCGAATACTGCAGAATTGTGCAAGCATTTGCGAAACAAGTGCCCAGTTCATGATCTCGGGGTCCCCCCTTCACCCGAAGAGCTGCGAACTTTGTGCAGAAGCCTGCTCCAGTTGCGCGGAGTCCTGCGAAAAAATGGAAGGTGACCAGCAGATGGTCTTTTGCGCCGAAACTTGTCGCAAATGCGCCGAATCGTGCGAGGAAATGAGCTCGGGCGCTCATGCAGGAGCAGCCGCATAAAAAAGCCCCCGGGCTTCTTGCGATAACCCGGGGGCGCGTGATTGTGGCTTGAGGCGTAAGAGTTACAGATCCTCGAGACCGCAAACGTGGGTGGTCACTTGCTCCGTACTGGCAAGTGCCGCTCTTCCTGCCTGCTGAAACAACTCCTGCTGATAATAGTTGTAGTTGTTCGTGTATGTGGAACTCGACATGATGATCGGATTCATGATTGAGGCATAGGCCCCGGAAGACAGCAATGTCGAAGTATGTCCGCGATAAAGCACGCAATGTCCGAATTCATGATGAGCGAGCAACTCCCGCTGGGTTTCTGAAACGGCGTTCCAGAAATCGGGATCAAACGTCACCCGGCGCAGATTGCCTGATGTCTCGCATAATCCGATGACCGACGCCCCCCATGAATTCAAGCTGCCGATCTGAATACTCAGCTTGGGGCTCTGCATATCCGGAAGAACATCCAGTCCCTGGGCTTTGGCATCATCCATAAACTTGATAACATACTTCTGCAGTTCCTCCGGCCCGGTGTAAAGATCCCCGCTCGTTGGCGTGGGAGTCGGTGTTGCAGTAGGATCCGGCTTCGGCGTGGTGGTTGCGGTGGGCGTCGGTACTGGATCCTGGATCCAGTCAGTTTGCGCCTGCTCTGAATTACACGCACCTAATACGGAAAAGAGAGCAAGCGCCCCGATCCCTCTCGTTCCAGCTGTTCGCAGATTTTTGAAATTACCTATCACTGTAATACCTCCTTGTGACCAAAAGAGGTACGCAGCTCAATCAGAAAAGTTTCGCTAGTAACGACCGCCCCAAATTTTAAATGTCAGATCGTCAAATGAGCAGAAGCTTTCGGTTTGCGGCAGCTCGATCCTTTCCTCGAAATGCTGCCCAGGAAACATCCCGCGGCCGACGTTCTGGCAGGCACTCGACCAGTCAATTTCCACTTCCTGATCACTCCAGCGCAGCTTCGCTTTCTGAAAAGTAAACGGGATTCCCAGTGGGAGTGGATCAGGAAAACTGAAGTGCAGAACCGCGAACCAGTTCCCTGCTGGCTCGTATTTGCGGAGTTCCAGCTGGACTTGGGCGGCCGTGATCACCTCCGGATAATTCCAGGAAATCGGCAGGCGCCAGTTCCATGTCTCAGTGCTCTCAGTGCACGTCTCAGATGTCGGGCTGACCGTTCGTTGGATAAGAGGAGCATCTTCTAAACAACCCGGCTCTGCAAAAGCAAGGGGCTGACTCACGAAGAAGATCGCGACCCAGACTAGATAGATCATGCATAATTATCGACGAAAAATGACGCAGGGTTTAATATCTTAAGATTTTACATTCTCGACCCTGAACCGTACTCTTAAGTAATGGAAAATACGGCAGTCTACTCGATTACGTATGAATTTCTGTTTCCTTCAAGTTACGTCCGCCGTTATGAGCTCACGCTCGATGCCACCCACCTCGGGCTCCAAAATAATAAAAGCTTCTCTCCTCCCACATGGACCCAGATCGAAGTTGCTCAATGTCCCATATGCCCGCTCCGCACAAGCCAGGCCACCCATTGTCCAATTGCAGTCAACATAGCGGAACTGGTGGATCACTTTAAGGAGAACGGATCAACCGAGCCGGTGACGGTTAAAGTAATCACTCCGGAGCGGATCTATCTCAAGGACACCCAGATCCAGTACGGCTTATTCTCAATTCTCGGAATTATCATGGCCACAAGTGGTTGCCCGGTCATGAACTTCCTGAAGCCGATGGCAAGATTTCACCTGCCCTTTTCCACCCATACCGAGACGATGGTCCGGTCGATTTCGATTTATCTTTTGCGCCAGTACTTTCGCAAACAGGTGGGTGAGGTGCCGGATCTCGATCTTCTCGAGCTTGACCGGAAGTACCAGCTCGTTCAAAAAGTGAATGACGGGATCCTGCAACGCATTCGCTCTGTGACTGGAGCCGAAGACGACGGGTCGGGAGATGCCCAGGACAACGCCCTGCTCATTTTGCACGCGTTCTCACAAATTCTCTCGTTGGAAATCAGCGACAATCTCGAGTCACTTGAATACCTGTTTAAAGAAGACTGAGCCGGTTGTTTGCCAGAACCGAATTGCTGCATTAAACTCTATCCATGCCCGCTTACCTAAACGCATCTATCGGTCTCATTCTATTGCTGGTCGGAACTCCGGGTTTTTCAGCCCAGGGAGCCCGTATCGATTCAACTGCAGAGCTCAAGGAAGGACCGGGAAACAACTTTCGTACAATTATGAAGCTGCAGAAAAATCAACTCGTAGCCGCGAGTAATCTGCCGCTCGAAGGTTTCTACAAAGTCCGCACGGCCAAAGGAGAAATCGGCTGGGTTTCTTCAGAGCACCTGGTCCCGGCCAAACGCTCTGTGAACGAAACAACCGGCACATCCTCTTCGGAGATCGAGTGATTGCAAAGATCGATCAGTGAATCGGCTGAAATGCCGAGGCGGCCAAAGTTTTTGATTTTCAGGCTTTTGAAAACAAAAAGGACGTTCGCTCGTTTTTTACAAATTTCGTAACCGGATTTTCATATACAAACACCGGTCATAGCCTTCCCGTTTTCCGAATTAGTACGGACTGCGTAAAAGGTTCAATATGATTGAACATAGCTGATTCCGGATTCTGGCATCAGCTGACAAGCGGCTTGAGAGTTCAACAAAACCCATCTGACATTTCCGGGCACGATCGTGCGGAACTCTCTGAGCACAATCGCGAGCTTTGCCCGGAGTTTTGCCGCTTGTTCGCCTACATGGCATTTCAGTTGCACAAATGTCGACCGAAACAAACATCCCCCTCTCTAGAAGGAGAACTTCATGAAATTCGCGAAACCTTTTCTATTGGCCGGAGCGCTCTCATTCGCACTCTCGCCAGTATTTGCGCAAGATACCACTACACAACTTGCTGGCCAGAAAGCCGGACAAAAAGCCGGCCAGGTAGTCACTCAGAAGGCCGGACAAAAAGCAGGTCAAGTTGCGACTCAAAAAGCTGGACAGAAGGCTGGACAGGTAGCCACCCAGAAGGCCGGACAAAAAGCAGGTCAAGTTGCGACTCAAAAAGCTGGACAGAAGGCCGGACAGGTAGCCACCCAGAAGGCTGGACAAAAAGCAGGTCAAGTTGCGACTCAAAAAGCTGGACAGAAGGCTGGACAGGTAGCCACTCAGAAGGCCGGACAAAAAGCAGGTCAGGTTGCGACTCAAAAAGCTGGGCAGAAGGCTGGACAGGTAGCCACTCAGAAGGCCGGACAAAAAGCAGGTCAGGTTGCGACTCAAAAAGCTGGGCAGAAGGCTGGACAGGTAGCCACCCAGAAGGCCGGACAAAAAGCCGGTCAGGTTGCGACTCAAAAAGCTGGGCAGAAGGCTGGTCAGATAGCCACCCAGAAGGCCGGACAAAAAGCAGGTCAGGTTGCGACTCAAAAAGCTGGGCAGAAGGCTGGACAAAAAGCAGGTCAGAAAGCTGGCCAAAAAGCAGGTCAGAAGTCTTTGAGCTAATCTTCTCATCCTCCCTGGAATAAGAAGAAAAAGGCCCCGGAAGCTGTATCAGCCCCGGGGCCATTATTTTAGGCTCTCCTGCAAAGCTGGGCCTCGCAGTTCAAGCTTTCGATTTCTTTAGCCTGCTCCACCGAAGTGGACAGACGATTTTTCAAATTTAATTTTTCCCGCTATCACTGCGACACCCGGCCAGGCGCCGTATGACAGTCCATGAGCCCCATCGGTACCGGCTGGGCTGCTCATGCTAGATAAATTTCGGGGGCCCAATATCATGAACAATAATCCACAACTTTTGATAGCTCATCAACGTACCTCCCTATCTGAATATCAGCGTAACGCAGCTCAAAAAAGGATGTAAGTGTGTCAAATGCGATTTCTTTTTTGTTCAGCCCCTCAAGCGCAACAAGCGTCTGAAATCGAAACGGTTTTCAAATTAGATTTTCGGTCGGGGCAATTCAAAGATTTCCCGCGTACGCCCATAATTCAATCCGCTCAGCCGTGAAAGCGGTGCAATCTCTTCCAGCTTGATTTTTCCATTCTCGTAAGCCGGTGCATGAATGTGCATCATCAGAATTTTCCCGACTATGATCACGGCCGAACCCACTTCCCCATTTCCGATTTCGACCAGTTTGTGCAGCTCGCATTCCATGTGAACCGGAGATTCCTTCACACGCGGAGGGCGAACCTTCACCGAAGCAAGCGGAGTAAACCCCGCCTTTTCCATTTCACTCACCCCGTTCGGATATTCGGCGGAGCAATGATTCATCGGCTCAGCCATCCAATCAGCAACCGTGTTCACAACAAACTGGCCACTCTTTTCAATATTCAAAAGCGTGTCTTTCTTGGCACCATTGGGCCTGCGGGTCACCGATAGCACAAGGCAGGGCGGCACGCTAGAAACTCCGTTGAAAAAACTGAACGGCGCAAGATTGACCACGCCTGCTTCATCCATCGTGCTGACCAGGGCAATCGGTCGGGGGACAATCGCACCAATCAATAATTTGTAAATGGGCGTGGAAGCCATGGTGGCCAGATCCAGCGTGGTCATTTCACTGACGGGACCGACGATCTTCATTCCGGGCTGCCAGCCGGAGTTGGGTTGAGTTGTCATGACTTACTCACCGCTTCTCTCTGGAGCATACAGCGGATCGTGAGGAAGGCTCCCCCGTGAGGACCGCAGATAAACAAAAGGCGTCGCATACAAGAGATTTGAGACGCGCGAAGTATAAATATCCGCATGTCGCTCCATCTGCCGTGCCAGATGACTCTTGTCATTTCCCGCCCGCATCAGAAGCCCCCAGACGGAGTTGCCCATTTCACCGGAAGCTTTAGCCAGCGGTGCAACGTGCTGATCCAGGGCCTGGAGGTTCTGCCGGAGCGTGGCAGCCTGATCCTGCAAGGCCGCTTCCGCAGTCGCACTCTCCGGACCGTAGCCGCTCTTTTTACGCTGGAGCTGGATTCGAATTCCACAGAGTTCGGTTTCCAGCAGTTCCTTCTGCTGCATGAGCGACTCAAGCTCCCGCTCCTGCTTCTGGAAATCGACAATAGCCCGCAGCTCGTCCTCCAATTCGCGAAGAATCAATCCGGTACGCCAGCGGAGCAACCTTTTGGTCACATGCACATCACCATACATATGATCCCCGATGTAAAGAATCTCGTCTCCCGAAAGCGAGAGATGCCGTTCCAGCTCCTGCGCACTCCCCCCCAGGAATACGCCCGTAGTCGAGAGCTTTCCGGTGAGCGGACGAAGAAGACCTTCCTGCGTCACAACTTCAAAAAAAGGACTTTCATCCGTGAAAAACGCCGGTTTGCGTGCACCGACGATGACGAGATCGAATAATCTCTGCCAGGTCATCCCCTCCGGGAGATAACGATCAAAAGCATAAGTCATCATCGACGACGTGTAGCCCCACTCCGAGTTGGTGATCAGGAGGAGCTTCTTGCCGGAATTCTTCTGATCCAAGAGTGCCAGCGGAATTTCCGGATCCAGGTCCACGAAGCGCTCGGGATCGGCAACAATCTGGGCCTTCAGTTCGCCTTCCATGTGGGCGTCATTCAAACCGCTTCTCACTTTGCGATAAAGCTCGAGATAACCCATGACCCCAGGCAATTCACGCCGGTCCAGAAGATCCACGAGCTGGGCATACATGCAGCCTTCCGAAAGCGAAAACAACGTATTCAAAAACACCCAGCGGCTCTCGGAAAGGTCAACGATCGTGCGCTGATAAACATCCCGCTGTTTTTCGAAACTCAGGGCAGAGGTCCCATGCAGCGCTTTCTTCACGAATCCGAAACGATTCGCTTTGATCAGATTGCCTGTTTCGGTGTCGATGATCAGACCCCGGCAAACCATGACTGGCTCGAACTGCAGATTTCCCACGGGCCAACCATCTGCAAGCAGCTTTTTTTTCAGCGTTTCGTAAGCCTGCCGTTCCCATTCTTCAACATGATAATGAATCAGCGTATAATCCATATCGTAACCCACAGCCTTGATCGCCCGCATATTCAAAGTCCGGTTACAAAAAATTCCACGTTCAGGTGTTGTCTTCTTGGAGCTATTCATGGGGTCTAGATTAGCGTACGCTTGGGTGATGTCCAACCTGATTCTGGTCATCGTTTGCCTTCTGGCGGGGGTTCTGCTGCGAACGTCCCGGCGCCTGCCTGCGACGACGCCCGCTGCATTGAATGGCTTTGTCATCCACCTTTCCCTGCCGGCGGCAACCTTGCTTTATCTTCATGGACTGAAGTTCGACATGAACATGCTGCTGCCGGTTTTCATGGCCTGGATCCTGTTTATACTTGGCGCGCTGTTCTTTCGCGTGGCGGGCAAGGCACTCGGCTGGAGCATCGGAACCGTGGGTGCGCTCATTCTGACCGGAGCGATGAGCAACACGTCCTTTGTCGGTTTCCCCCTGCTTCTCGTCCTCTACGGACCGGAAGCCCTGAAAGTCGGCATCCTGACTGATCAGCCCGGGTCCTTCCTGGTGCTCTCGACTCTGGGCCTCCTCACCGCGTCGCTCTGCTCTTCCGGTGAATTTCTACCGAAAGAAATGCTTCGAAGAATTCTGAACTTTCCGCCTTTTTATGCCCTGGTAGCGGCATTCCTGCTCAGCTCCACGCAGTACCCGCCCGTCGTTACGGAACTGCTGGAGAAGCTTTCTGCAACCCTGGTTCCGCTTTCCCTTTTATCAGTGGGCTTCCAACTGGACTTCAGACTGAAGAATCTGAGCCGCTATTCCACCGAACTCATGTTCGGGCTGGCTTATAAACTTCTGCTGGGTCCCTTGTTGATCGCGCTGTTTTTCGTGGGTTTGCTCGGCGCCCATGGCCAGACAATTGAGATCACTATCGTACAGGCTGCGATGGCGCCGATGATCACGGGCGCGATTGTGGCGAATGAATACGAGCTGGAGCCGGGGCTCGCACACCTGATGATCGGGATCGGAATTCCGCTTTCGCTTCTGACCGTACCGCTTTGGGCGGTGATGATCCGGGGAATCTGAAGCCAGGTTTACATCGGGTCGAGAGTGCAATCGGTCGCGAAGACAGCGCCTTTATTCGTGACGACGTAGCTGGCCTGGGAAAGAGTGCTCAGATGGAGTTCCTTGATCACGGTCTGCTGACCAGGTTCAGGAGCTAAAACCAGATCACGCCCTTTCCGGTCCTGCTTCGGTAGATTCCTCGGAGCGAGACCGTAGGTCCCAGCAAATTTGAGTGCGCGCTCGACTCCAACCTGTTTCTGTTCTGCTAAATAACCCTTCTTAAATAGAGTGATCGATTCCACATCGACTTTGACAGCGACAGGGCTCTTCGGACCGACTTCCTCAACAGAGACAACAGCAACCACCTGCGCTGTGAATCTTTCGTTTTCCAGACCTGAGTTCGTGCAATCAAAACGCAGCTCTTCCGCATGCGCGATACCGACGAGAAGAAAGCCCATACCTGCACAAAAAACGGAGAAATTCTTGAAACGCATTCTGGACAAATACTGTTCTTGATTTAATTCGTCAAGATTTAAAATATATCTACGATATCGGCATCTTATAAGCAATACTTCAAGTTCTTTAGAGATCTGCGCGATTAGTGACGATCTTCGCGATCAAGCCGAATTTCAGCGCTTCATCTGCGGTCATCCATGTATCGCGATCGGTTGCCGAAATCACTTCCTCGATGGGGCGACCTGTTTCAGCAGCATAGATCCGGTTGATCTTCTCTTTGGTCCGGATGATTTCCTTGGCGTTGATTTCGATTTCCGAGGCGGAACCATGAACTACTCCCGAAATCAGGGGCTGATGAATCATGAATTTCGCATTCGGGAAAGCGAACCGCTTGCTCTTTTCCGAACACAAAGCAATCAAAGAGCCCATACTTGCGGCTAAACCCGTCACCAGGGTCACAACCGGGCATTTGATGAAACGGGCAGTGTCATAGATCGAAAAGCCGGAACTGATCTCGCCGCCAGGACTATTGATAAAAAGATAAACAGCGGCTTCAGAATTTGCTTTTTCGAGCGCGAGCAAAGCTCTATTAATCTGATAAGCCGATTCGGAATCGATAACTCCGGTGACTTGAACAATTCTGCTGTCAAAAAGTGCCTGATCCAACGGTGTGAAAAAAGGGGTTTCCATTCGGGGAGTTTAACCTTTTGGACCAGCCCGTTGCAACTTTCTCTCGCCAACACTCCGCATTACAGTCTACAATTTTCAGGGAGGATCTCATGACCGTGTCTCAAACGGCTCAGAACTATTCTGCGTTAATCATTAATTCCAGCGATTGCGACGCAATCTCCTCAAAGCTTCCTCTGACACTGGTCAGCAGCGGCAGCGCGGCCAAAACCGCCCTAATGGACTCCAAACGACGTTTTGCCGGCATCTTTATAGACCCCGTCATGCCCTATCCCGGTGGGGTCGAACTCATCGGACTGGCCCACCGTTATCGACCCGTCACGCCGGTTTACGTTCTCTACCGCAAGAACAAACCCTTTACAGAAGCCGAACTCGACCGCATGGGCGTGCATGGCCAGCTCCAGACCCCCATCTCCGCTCCCATCATCCAGAAGCGAATCGCGTCTCAGATCTTTGATTACTGGTTTGACCTTCCCGCGTTTCCTCAAATCACTGAATCGTCCGAGGAGGACCGGCTCTACACGGCCGTGCTCTCCTCTGATTTACTGACCGGCAGCGCCTCTCTTTACGACATTCATGTCCGCCTCCCATCCGGGCGCTATTTCAAAATTCTGAATGCCCGTGACACGCTTTCACCGGAACGGGTACTGGGCTATATCCAGAAAGGCGTCGGTTTCTTTTATTTCAAGAAAGCCGATCACGAACTTTGCCTGAGCTATTGTGACAACCTCGCCAAGTTCCTCATCAGCCACCACGAGGTATCTTTTGAGCTCAGGGCCTCGGCCCTTTACAACCAGGGCCAGAAGCTGATTAACGGGATCCATACCGAAGGACTGACTGCGGAGCACATTGATTTTGCCGTGCTTTATGTGGGTCAGATCCGTTCCTTTATCACGAGAATGGATATCGATAACCTGGACGAAATGCGCACTTTTCTAGCGCATCTGAGCCTGTATGACCGTTCGGTCAGCACAGCCATGATTGCAGGCCTGCTCGCATTGCCGCTGAAAGTGGAAAGTGAAAGCGCTTTCCGGGCAATCGGCCTTGCAGCCCTCCTGCATGACATCGGAATGCTCAATTTACCCGAAGACCGCTACTTCGAGCACCCGGCGATCGGCGCCAGGATGCTTGCCGATGTTCCAGGAATCGATGCAGTTTCAATTCAGGCGATTGAACAGCACCATGAACGCCGCGACAATACCGGGTTCCCGGGCCGTGTGAATGGCTCGAATGTAAATCGAATTGCGGAGTTGATCGGTCTGAGCGACGAATTCATCAATTTACTGGAAGCAGCAGGCAAGAACCCCGCTCTGAATCCTTTGGCCGAAATGGAGCGGAAGGTCTTTGCCGGCTTTTCTTTCCCGGTAATCGAGGCTTTCAGAACGGTTTTCATGCAAAAACCTACAAAGACCAGCAGCAAAGCCTTGTAATTACAGAATTCTTCAGAACAAGCAGCATCCTCAATACCTAAGCCTTTCGATCCGATAAGGATCGTATGCTCCTGGTTCGCAGATCACTGACCCAAATCTTGAAAAATCTTCTGCGTGCCGGCGCACTGGCGTGCTGCCTTATTCCATCGATGGTGGAGGCGCGACTCCTCCAGATCATTCATACGAACGATATTCACGCCCTCTACGAAACCGCAGGTTCCAATAAAGGCGGACTGGCGCAGCTCAAGTACGTCATTGATCAGCTTCGCGCACGCGCGGAGGCGGCCGGAATTGATACCCTGGTCACCGATGGCGGCGACTTCACTGACGGAAGTATTTATCGATTCTCGGAAGCCGGCGCCGGACCCTTAAGACTACTGGATTCGATGGGCTACGATGCTGCGGTGATCGGCAACCATGACTGGCTGGTTGGAGCAAACCAGCTCAATACTTACTTCGACCAGATACGTCCGCGCACTCCTTTCGTGACCGCAAATTTCAACATTAAGCCGGAACACGCGGCGCTAAAGCAGCATTTCACGCCATACATTCAGCTGAACAAAGCGGGCGCAAAAATCGCCGTCCTCGGGTTGACGACCAATGAGTGGCTCTATGACTGGCTGGTCGTGGCAGGGAAAATGACCTCTGCCACGAAAGCCGCACGCGAATGGATTCCACAGCTGAAGCGCGAAAATGATTTCGTTTTCGTCCTCTCCCACCTGGGTTTCAAAAAAGACAGAAAAATTGCGGCCAGAATTTCCGAAGTCGATCTGATGATCGGGGCTCATTCGCATACGGAACTTCAGAAGCCCAGGATCGTGACCAATTTGGACGGCAAGCAGGTGCCGATCGTTCAGACGGGTGCTAACGGGCAATTCGTAGGTGACCTGCTGGTGGACCTTGAGCCGGGCCTTCCGTTAGAGGTAATTCACAGCAAGCTGGTCGAAGTGAAAACAGACGGACCGCAGGATCAGAAGATTTCCTCTTTGCTTCAGGAACTCCGCGCCGAGCTCGATCAAAAATTCGGTTTTGGCTGGCTCAGTGAAGTTCTGGGCGATTCTCCGGTACCGATGGAACCTCCTAAAAAAAATCGAACGGTCTGGGGTGACATTTACGCGGAAGCCCTGCGGGATGCGGCGGGCACGGAGCTGTCGCTCGATTTCAGTATGTTCTTCGGCCCTGAGCAAGCTGCGGGTCCGGTCACCCGCGAAAAGCTTTTTAACTACTACCCTCGGACCTACAGCACCCAACAGCCGCATGGTTGGACGGTGTGGAAGGTCAAAGTTCCGGGCTGGCTGCTGAAGCTTGTGATCTCAGCGACAGTGGAATTTGGCGGCTTCCCGAATACTGCGGGACTCACCTATAACGTGAAGCAGGTCGGAAAGCTCAAAATCCTGACAAAATTCCGCATTAACGGCAAAAGGATCAATCCGGTAAAAAATTACGATGTTGCGATCAGCGAAGGCGTGGGTCGCGGAACGGACGAAATCTCAAAATTCCTGCGCTCATTTTTTCTACCCAAAGACACGGGTGTGCCGATCTGGGAAGCGGTTGAGTATCGACTCCGTAAAACGAATCCTGAGCGGGCTTTGAGTTCTTTACCTTAAGCGGCTTCGGCCTGTTCGACAGGTCTGCGAAGTTTGCGGGCAGTCTGGACGAGGCGCTTGCCCAAGGCGGCAGCCATTTCCAGATCCTGCTTCTGTGGGGACCTCTCGGCCGTGGGCCCTGAAATGGATGAAACACCGTAAGGGGATCCGCCGTGAATCGCTTCCATGCCCATCTGGAGCTGCTCGGCGTAGGGGAAGCCCTGTATGATGAATCCCAAATGAAAAAGAGGAATCATCATGGAAATGAGGGTACTCTCCTGCCCGCCGTGCTGGGTTGAAGTGGAGGTGAATACGGAGGCCAATTTGCCGGTCAAGGATCCCGACATCCAAAGCTTCCCGGTCTGATCAATGAATTCTTTGAGCTGAGCGGTCATGTTGCCGTAACGGGTGGGCGAGCCGAAGGCAACGCCGTCTGCCCATTCCAGATCCTCGTTCGTTGCGATGGGAATATGCCTGTATTTCTCTTTGACTTTGACCAGGGCGGGTCTCTTATTGATGACTTCCTCAGGCATGAGTTCGGTCACCTGTCTGACCCGAATCTCGGCCCCTTCAGTCCTCGCCCCCTCCGCAATGGCTTCGGCCAAAGCGGCCACATTGCCGGTCATACTGTAATAAACCACAAGAATTTTCACGTCTGGCATTGGCCTTCACCTCATATTTTTTAACCAAAGGAGCAAAGGGGATGCCGTCCCAAATAATTTTTGAGTAAAATGATTTTATCAGTTGAAAAGCAGACGTGTTGCAGGTAATCGTCTTGCCTCTACATCATTGATTGACGCACAGGTTGTCCTCATCGTCTAGAGGCCTAGGACACCGCCCTTTCACGGCGGTAACCGGAGTTCGAATCTCCGTGGGGACGCCATTTTAAAGCGCCTGAGATCTTCGGATCTCAGGCTTTTTTGTTTTAGCGAAGCGGTACAGTCGGGGTACACACGTTTTTATGTTCGACGCATTCACTGATTCTCAAAAGCTGCTCGAATCAGCTATGGCTCTTCCCCATAATGAGGGGCATGGCGATTTTGCAGAGAGTTATTTTCTGATCGCAAATACCCCATCCCACCCACACAGTGCAATCACTCT
>MEPO01000008.1 GCA_001769805.1 Bdellovibrionales bacterium GWA1_52_35 | reverse complement strand
CTGATGTCGAAAACCCAACGCGGCGTTTCTATATTTCTCCCTGGGCGAAAACAGGGGGAAGGTCAACACGTACTTCAAGCTGGAAATCCCCTGGCTTCCCAACGATTCCTGTGCAGTTGCCATACGTTATATCGTAATACACGCCCTCGTTCCCTGGCATATGGTAGACAACCGTAACTGTATCGCCGTCGTAGCGATTAAGAAAAATGTGAGCCTCGGCCGAATGCCCGGCAAAAAACGGTGCCGTTGCGATCAGCAGCGTAAGCATGAACTTGGTTACCGTTCGCGCCATTTGTTTCGGTTTCATATGGGTTCTCCATTGATGGGTCTAAATGCTGATCGCTTGATGGCTCCGCTATATACACTGAGGTGGAGTCATTTCCAATGATTCGTTGGGAATCGCACCCCAGGGTGGGCAACTCACAGAAAATCACTGACCAGTACAACTCTCGCATAGGCCAATTGATCCGCCCTAACTCCCGCCCGAAAAATCCGAGTTTTACTTCGCTAACAACTTCACCTGAAAAGTGTGACTCGGAGTAATGGCCGGCGTTCCCGATCTATAGGTAACGCCATCAGCAGGTTGAGGAATAGCTGTTGTTGCCTGACATTTCAAGTCAGTGCCTTGCCCAATCGCCGAAGCCTTTTGCATAACGAAAAGAGATTCGTACTGAGTCCACTGATAACTTGAAGCCAAGGCCCACGAAATATCACCCGCGGCAGATAAGCCCAAAAAGCCCCCTGCTTTGTTTCCACTTGAATCTTGAAGCGGAGCGGTAGCAGGGTTCACCGCATAAGCTTGAGAAATCGCCGACCCTGACGAACATCCAGGAAGGTAGCCCGAGGTTGAAACAAAAACTGGATTCGCCCCGGAGTAAAATACCCGGGCGAATAAATAATCTTGCCCATCTGTGCCCAGTTGAGGAGTACTTTCAATAGTTGTAGCCGTGGAATAAAATTCACTGCTTCCTGTTTCCCCTCCAGGTACTGCCATCAATTCTACAGGTCTCTCTCCTGCATTAGCATTAAATGAGGGCACGCCAGCCGTAACTTCGCCGCTGATGGTATGTATCATATCTGTAATCACGCGAATCGTGGGAGTCTCCGTATCTGAAATAAGAAAGGGAGTTGCGAAATAGACCTGTGCTGTCGCTACGGCTCCGGTCCCTCCGCCTAACTGGTAATCCACATATTGACCGGCATTACTTCCAGCTGAAAGTTTTGTTGGCGAAGCGGGATCTGAATAAATTCCTCCCAGCGCACCGTTCAACAAAACCGGAATCGTTGTTTTAAAATAAAGGTAAACGCCGACATAAGTTCCTTTATAAGAGACACCACCATCCTCGGATGTAAGTTGCAGTGTAAAGGGACAATCTAAAAGATTTGCTCCTGATTGCAGCGAGCGATCATAAGTAACTACACAATTAGATAGCGTAGCCGAAACTGACTGCCCCTGTGTTGCCGAGACAAAATCAATTTGAGTAAAAGTCAGTTTAGCTTGATCAGGAGAAAGACGCCAAGTGCCGTCTGCCAAAGAAGCGATCGTTAGGTCACCTGATTGCATGCTCACTGCTCCGGTAGATGCCCCCAGAACAATTGAAGCAGTACCGGTTACCGATTTTATTTCGTTTGCATTTTTCTTTCCACAACCGCTCACTAAAATTACGACTCCAAACACTACAAACAGCTTCCTTAAGCTCATGTATGATCTCCTGCCAAAATTCTCGTACAAAATTCCCAAAATAAGAAGGATAAACTGACCTAAAGTAGAGCCGTTTGCCGTTCAACTGAACCTTAACTTATTCAGGGGTGGCTTTTATGGTGCTGGAAAACTATTATGGGGCGCGCAAGATTTTTTCTGTCTTGGCGCCTGCGTTAATGAATCAATGACTCCATCGTAGACTCAGTCTGATTTTGCTTTTTCCACATCATGCGTTCTATCCGTACATCATCCATCGCTCTGAGCTGCCAGCCATATTCCAAGCGTACGGCTGTGGCGGACAAATATTTTGAATCCCTCACGAAGCCGAGCCGGCGTTTGATGGATACCGCCCCGACGTCGAACTCCACGGTGATACAACTAACCAGGAACTTGAGGAATATCTCCTGCTGCAGGATCAAATTAGGTCCTTGGCGATAAAACAAAGAAAAAGTTAGACAATCTTCTTTCGAGAATCAGTTCAAACTGCAGGCCCTCAATCCCAGAGAACTCTGTCTGCGAAAAGGTCTTGACCTTGTTATGCACATATGTTCATAATGCAACCATGAGGCCCAAGAAACGCCGCCACACCTGTTGTGATGTCAATGCCACCTATTTTAAACCCCGTGGCATTCCCATGAGCACTTTAGAAGAGGTGGTTCTTGAACCCGATGAAATTGAGGCCCTTAGGCTTGCGCATCTTCAATCTCTTTATCAAGAAGACGCCGCACTTAGGATGAAGATATCCCGGACCACATTCAGCCGAATCATTGATTCGGCTCATAAAAAGGTGAGTGATGCCATCGTTAACGGCAAAGCTCTGAGACTTGACCAAAGACAACAAAACGAGGAATAAAAAATGAAAATCTGTATACCCACAAACGACAACCAGGGTGTTGAAAGCAATATCAGCGGGCACTTTGGCTCAGCTCCCTACTTTACAATCGTTGATACTGAATCGCTCGATTGCAAGGCGATCGTGAACACAAATCAGCATCATGCTCATGGCATGTGCCAGCCCCTGGCTGTGCTTTCAAACGAGATCTTCGATGGTATCGTTGTCGGGGGAATTGGCGCAGGAGCCTTGAACCGCCTTCAATCAGCCAATGTCAAAGTATTCAAGACGCAGCATCGCACGATCAGGGAGACGGTAGAAGCCTACAAAAGCAATGCGCTTCCCGAGGTCGTGCCACACATGGCTTGCAGCGGGCATGGACATCACGACGGCCGCGATCCTGGTCTTGGCCACGGACACGGGCGCAAGGGGCGCCGCTGATTACTTAATGTGAATGCCCGCTGAAATGGTAGATAGTAGCCACGCCACAAAGGCGTGTACGAACGGGCACCCTTCCTATTTGGAAGCATGCGAAAGTATAATCCCGAAATGTGATTTCATTAGGGGCGTAGTCTCTGCTTCTCTTTGAGCAATTTCAGTACGGATCGACGGTACCTTATTTTTCAGCTACATTGCGCTGATTTTTCGTATCGTAGGAAGACTTTGATTTGTTTTCAAGATCTTTTGGTTCGACAAAACAGTATCGCGCAGTAGCTTTGTCGCCTTCTCGAGATAATAAATTCTCGGCTACCCCAAGTTGGAGATCTCGGCTCGCAGTGGGTGCGGAAATCTGTTTGAAGAGCGATTGATAATCTTTTCGGGAGAAGCTGTTTGAATCGAAGTGGTCACGGGCGACTCGAAGCCTAGCGTTCGCGTCCATGGGCTCAACGCGAAGGTCGCCAATAAACTCAGTGGCGCCTTTGAGGATTGCGGAAAGCATGAATTCAATAAACGCGGTGGATTCCCCGCTTGTATCTGATTTCTCCAAAGCTGCGTAGTAGCCTCTTTGATCATCCCGAACTATTGACTCAATAGGTATGAATTCAAAAGCAGGATGAAATCTGGTGAGCAATACGTGTTGCCATAGTCGCCCCATTCTGCCGTTTCCGTCGGAGAAGGGGTGGATCAGTTCAAATTCATGATGAAAAACGCATGAAGTGATCAGAGGAGACGTTTTGGAAGTTCTAAGTTTTTTAAGAAGATCTTTAATGAGCCCTTGAACGAACTGAGCTTTAGGCGCGATATGAGAAACTTGAGTGCCTTTCATGATCCCAACAGCTCCAGAACGCCACTTTCCAGCATCAGCGATAATTCCTTTCATGAGAAACTGATGGGCTTCTAGCATTGATTTAACAGAAAACGGATCATAGCTGAGTGCGTGTTCGTAGGCTTCATTTGCGTTTTGAGCTTCGAAAATATCTTTCTTCGGTCCGAGAACTCGTTTCCCGTCGAGCAGGGCCGTGATCTGCTCCAGCGACAATGAATTCCCCTCGATCGCGAGGCTTCCCTGGATTGTGCGAATTCGGTTTAACCGCCGGAGCTTGGGTTGAGGCTTTTCGCCGGAAAGACCCTCATATCGCCCTAAAATGCGGTTAATCTCTGCCGAAAAATTTAAAATGGATTCAGTAATACTGAAGAGGAGAGGCATGTTATGATAGTATCATATGATACTATCAGATGTGCATTAAATTTTGAGGTGCTTGACCCGTTCACAATCTTTTCAGCTACATAGTGCTGATTTTTCCTGTTGTAGGAGTGGGTAGAGCCCTTTTCAAGTGTCAAATGTAGGCGTGATACCGGTGAGTGTCGACTCCGGCAATCTTTGCACCGCGATACAGTCGCATATTACTTCGTTTTCTTCGTCGCTTTCAGCAGTCTCAAATAGTCTTTCGTGGACTCGTAAACCATGCATGAGATGAAGTTCACGAAGTCGGTGTCGTCTTTCTTGCCGGTCTGCGACCGTTTGACGAGGGCGATATAGTCGCCCCTAAGAATCGGCGGGATCACTGTTATCGTGTGGCCCTCCTGAAATAGGGCAAGGTTCATCAGAAGCCGTGCCGTTCTGCCGTTGCCATCGACAAACGGATGGATGTTTACCAGTTCCTCATGAAGCTTGGCGGCGAAAGTCACGGGATGTAGTTTCTTCCGCATGGCAGGGATTTTGGCGATGAACGTTTTCATGAGGCCAGGGACTTTGCTAGAAACAGGTGGAACAAAGTCAGTGCCGGTAATTACCACAGGGACTTTGCGGTACTTGCCGGCATTTTCCTTGTCGATTCGGTAATAGAAGAGTCTGTGAATGTTCAGGATGTCCTTCTCGGTGATGCTCTTCTTTTTGCCGAGATCATAGATGCAGTCGAAAGCCTCGCTGTGGCCGGATGCCTCATAATGATCCTTGAGAGGCTTGCCCGCAATAGTCAGGCCGTCTTCGAGCACGACCTTGGTCTCGGTTTCAGTAAGGGTATTTCCCTCAATCGCGTTACTGCTGAAGGTCAGCCCGATGCGGTAGTATTCCTTGATCTGCTTGAGAAGGTCTTTCGAGATTGGACGAAAGGACTTGATCTGGTTGTTCAGTTCGTCGATTTGTTCAAGTTTGTTTTCGTAGTTCATATGTGTTCACCTTCTTCATTATTTCAGCCCCATCGAGCCAAGCGCTCTTTTGGCAATTTCTGTTTTTCGGCCCCGGTGTTCGTCGACTCTCACTGCTAGGCTTGCAGCCGTATTATTTCACGATCCAGCTTGGCTGTGTCTGTATCAAATTTTCTGATGATGTTGTAGGAAGAAGTGGGTCCAGTTTGTTTTGTAAGTTGCTGTAATTCAACGGCAAGGTATTGTTCTGTTCTGCGAGAAATCAGTACGAATGAATGATCCTTGCTTCTTCGTCACTGCTTTCTTGGTAATGGTCTGCTGACCCCGGTGGTGCTTGGAGCGCTCTTTATCCAACCGCTTATGTACATCGGCGCACTGTGGATGGTCTTTGTTCCTGCTGCTTTAGTTCTACTTTCGGTCTATTTCAGGAGGTCTCATCTATGAAATTTTGCAAAATTGCACTCGCAGGTCTGGTTATTCATTTCACGTTACTGGGAGGTGCGCAGGCGCAAGACAGGCCTGCGCATAGGCACGCGATCGAGATCAGTCCAATGTCTCCCGTTATCAAGATTTATGCTGTCCAGTACGGTTACATGCTTTCGCAAAATGATGAACTTATTCTTGGGCCAGCCTATGTTGATGTCGCTTACGACTTCGGCAAGAATAATTCGCCTACATTGATTGTAGGTTATCGGCGCTATCTCTTCGGAAATGCTCATCTAGAATATCAGCTTTGGCCCGCATACAACTCCTTTCATGATTATGCATCGAACACCTACTTCAAGGGTTTTGACATGTGGAATGAATTTCGCGCGGGCTATAAGTTTGATTTCACGATAGGCAAGCTTCCCATGTATCTGAATCTTCAATTGCTATTTGGGTTTGGCTTGATTCAGGGCAATAAACCTACAGCTTTTATTGAACACGAAAAAGTGAATCGTTTTTTCACCGCACCAGCCTTCTTCATCGGATTTCACTTATAAATGAGGGTCCATTCATGACTTCTGACAAACACTTGCTAGCACCCTCACTAGGTGGCTCCGGCGCGGACTGGGCTGGCGTAGTACGAATCGGAGGTGTCGCAGCCTTTGTTGCTGCCGCATGCTCTCTTGTAACGCTTATTACTGTCCTCACTCTGGGAATATCGGCATTGTAATGCATGGCTTCGATTTAGCTCATGTGCTTGCGGGAATCTTTTCAACGAAGCTAGGGGTCATTCTCATGGCTGTCGCTGGGCCGCTTTATCTTGTTTGGCTGCCTCTGGTTGGCGTGCGCCTATGGCAACTATCTCGACGGCCTATATGAAACTTGTTAGGATAAAGTGATGTATTTTGTCTTGGGTCTAATCATCATTGCATTCATTCTTGTGTACTTTGGTATTGATCGCAAACGCCAAGAAGCAAGCATAGCGAAACTTTGGGAGCGACTTGACGAAAAAGGTGCTCAAAAAGTTTTTGAACCAGCGATGGCAGACGCACTGCCCGAACCGGCACGTAGGTATTTGCTGCGATCGATCACGCCTGGAACTCCTCTGGCGCACTCGATACGACTTCACATGACGGGCTCAATGCGCCTGAAGCCAGGCGCTGAGTTGTTACCGATGTCAGCCGATCAGATTCTAGCTCCACCGCATGGCTTTATCTGGAAAGCGCGCGTTGGAAGGGGGCTCTTTCAGTTCGCCGGATTTGATAGATACGCCGAGGGCGTGGGAGAAATGCGCTGGTGGCTCTACGGACTGTTACCAATCGTCAAGGCGAAAGGTCCTGATCTGGATCGGTCAGCCGCAGGGCGATTGGCAGGGGAAGCGATATTCCTGGCTTCCGCTCTCCTGTCGCCAAATGGTGCTCAATGGGTACCCGAGAGCGACACGGTTGCACACTATCGCATGGTGATCGACACCGAGCCGGTCACAGTCTCGATTTCTGTAAAACCAGATGGTCTTTTAGAGCGGGTCAGCATCAAGCGCTGGAGAGGCGATTTGGAAGGCAAGAAGTCCGGCTATTTCCGATTTGATGTCGATGAGTTCTCGGATGTGAAGACATTCGGCGGGTATACGATTCAGACGAAGTTTCGCGCCGGCTGGGAGCTTGGCCTCCCGAGTGAATTTCCGTTTTTCTATGCCTCTATAGATTCAGCGGAGTACCACTAGGTCGGAGTCCTGAAAAGGGTTCTGGCGATGGAATGTGTGACCTGCCAGTAGCGAAATCATGCGTAATTAAGAAACTCGTTGTCGAGAGGGCTATTTGTTCAATAGAGTGATCAGCACGATGAAGACCAATTCAATTGCGCTGACTCAGCCTGCACAAAGGCATTACGTAGAATCCATTCCATCGAGCCGACAACTTACTTTTGATGTTGGAAGGCTCAGTCAGAGAAAACACCACGTCTTTGCATTTTTGGAGGCAGATGTCTCCGAGGCGCTGGAGCGCTTAGAGCACTTGAAGGAACGCGGCTCTACGGACGTTTCTTTCACCAGCTGGTTTATTAAGTGCGTGGCCGATGCTGTCAGCGAGCATCCCCACGTCCATGCGGCGAGGAAGGGAAACCGGCGTTTGCTGGTTTTCCATGAAGTGGATGTCTCGACATTGGTAGAAAAGGAAGTTCACGGCAAAAAAGTTCCATTGCCAGTTCTGATTCGTGACGTTGGGAAAAAGAGCGTGCGGGACATCTACGCTGAGATTCGAAAAGCAAGGGAACTCAGTGTGGTCGATGAAAGTGGCTATGTCTTGAATGGCGGCCAAAGCCGGTTTGCGATGCGATTATTTACGTCATTGCCGCAATGGCTGCGGCTCCTGTTGTGGAATGTGATTCTTCGAAATCCTCTCAGGCAAAAGCAAATGATGGGGACGGTAGTAGTCACCTCAGTTGGAATGATGGGCCGCACTGGCTGGGTCGTGCCATCCAGCATGTTTCCGCTGGCGATCGCTTTAGGCTCCATAGTTCAAAAGCCCGGGGTGCACCTCGGGCAGATAGCGGTTCGGAGTTATTTACCTGTAACGGTAGTTCTGGATCACGACGTTGTCGATGGAGCTCCCGCGGCAAGGTTTGCTTCCCGACTGGTCGAACTCGTGGAGGGCTCGCACTTGCTTCCAAATGGAGAAGAATGATGGTCCGACCTCATATCGTGGGCTGATTGAGGGCGGATACGGCGCAAACTCAAATTAATTTTAGAGCTGAGAACGTGTTCAAACTCGTTTGGCGACAATTGACCAAGATGTGCAACGCGTGTTTCGAATGCTGGGCGAGATGACGGACGGTCCCGGGCTGAAGCTTGTTAAAGATCAGATTGAAGCGCTGGGGGCTGAGAAGACTGCGCTGACCGCACGCAAGCAAGAGGACGCTAAAACTTCTTTCTTAAGATTTTTCGAGTAGGGGTTCTTCTTCGAATTCGAAAAATCGTACTCTTTTCGAACTTCGTCTTTGTCTCGCGATCTTCTAATTTTCTTAGACCCACGCTTCGCTTCATTGCGAGTGCCCGAATGTCCACCGCCGTTTTTGGCTCCGGCGTGTTCCGTCTTGCGCTTATTGTGTCCTCCGAGAGACATAGCTAGGCCGCTTTCTTCACGTGTTTCGCCAGAATCTCATTAATTAGACTCTGGTAGGGCTTCCGTGAGCGCCTGGCTTCTGATTTTAAGCTTTCCAAAACTTCGGTATCAAGTCGAACAGCAATCATCTTCCTTGGCGCAGCTCCGAGTAGGGGTCTGCCGATGCGACGCATGGATTTTAATTGTTCGTCAGAGAGCTCAGGAATATCGCTGAAATCGATTTTGCTATCGCGGATATGCTTTGCGCTCTTTGCTTGAGGCTTGCCGTGAGCTGATAATGCGGAACGTTTCTTTGCCATTGCGTGCCCTCCTAATTGTAAAAATAAATGTCAGAATCCGCCCTGCTTCAGATTTAGCGATTCCAATGTAGCGGTCTTCATTGCCGGAGTGGCTGAGATCGTGCCCCATAACAATACCTGGATCTGAAAAGCAGCTTTGAGTTTTTTCAAAGCTGATTCCATGCTTTTTCAGGTTCAGTGAAGCTTTGTTCTCATCCCATTCGAACATAAATTAAGTATATACAAAAGTAAGGTCGTGGCAATCAAGTTTAAAAACAAAAAAGCCCCGCGAAACTGGCTGAAAAATCAGCAAATGACGCGAGGCATTAAATTTTAGGGTCCCAAATCCTTCGGCAACATCAAAACTTAAACCCCATCAATTACTGAACGTTAGCATACACGGAAAACGTGAAAAACTCCAAACAACTCTGGAATGTTCAGGTTAGGGCACTCGATCTCGGAGATTTCGAAAGCGCTGAGCAAGTCCCGCGAGGGTGTTCGGATTCAGTTAGAGATGGCAGGGGTTCTTCCCGCTGCCAATGCAAAGACCGGGTGTGCCGAATCACAAGTCATTCGGGGCAAAGTTCGGTGGAATTCGCCCTATGGGTTCCGGTACGAGCGCGGGCGCCCGGTTAGGCACCCACAGGAGTACGAAACTTTCCTTGTGATCCTGAAGCTCAGGGACTCAGGTCAGAACGCACGGGAAATCGCCGATCACCTGAATGAACAAAAACTTCGTCCCCGTACTGCCAGGCGGTGGGACCGATGCACGGTGCATCGGATACTCGAATGGCATCAATCACGTCCCGAATTCCTCAAGGAGGTACTCACATGGGAATCCGAAAACTCATCCAAGTAGCCGCTGTTCTAGCTGTACTCGCGACATCCACGGGCCAGCTTCCGCGCATCCTGGACAAGGTCCGGGTTGCGCAACTTCATCTGATCCAGGATTCGCAGGCCTCGAAGTGGGGGCATGCGATGCTCTTGTCTCGAAAGAAGTAGTTCTGACATTGTCCGGCTCCTTCCTGTGCCAGGTCTAACTATCTATTTCAAAAGAACTTCTTGGGTTCTATTGTTGACGGGTTGGCATTATTTTGATCCGGTAGAAGAAAAATTCGCTATCCCGGTAACACTTTCCAGGCCGGTCGGTGTTTAAGGAATATGAACGAGCAACGCAAACGGACAACACAATGGCTGATGCAGCAAGGAAAACGGCTGAGATGATCGATAGGTTCGATCACGTTTATGAAAAGTATGGCCCAATGGTTCTGCGGCGATGCCAAAGACTTTTGGGGAGTGAGGTCATCGCTATGGAGGCGATGCAGGATACTTTTGTTCAGTTTCTTTCTTATGGACGCGGAGAGGAGCAGGCGTTTTCAAGTTTGCTTTATCGGATCGCTACCAATGTGTGTCTGAACATCATCAGGTCGGACGCAAGGAACCCTGCCAACAGGGCCTTGCCCGAAGTGTTGCTGGAAATCGCTGATCGCTCGGAGCTTGAGTCAAAAATGGTTGCCAGAAATTACATTACAAAGCTTTTTTCAATGAGCGAGGAATCAACGGCTTGGATGGCCGTTTCATTTTATCACGATGGAATGACTCTCCAAGAGATAGCGAAGGAGTCCGGTCTATCGATGTCTGGAGTAAGAAAAAGGCTCAGAAAATTTGGAATGAACCTGAGAAAGCTTGAGGAAGAAATATGAAATCGAAAAAGAATCAAGATCGGCAGGTTTCTTCAAGGCTACAGTTGGCTGAGCTTACCTTGGAAAAATTTCTTCTGGGCGAACTTAGCTCTGAAGAAGCAGCACAAGTATCCAGTGCAATAGCTAGCTCACCTGAGCTGCAAGAACAGGTGAAGCAATTGCGCCAGTCCAATCAGGACATACTGAAGAAATACCCTGCGGATTTCATTGGGAAGAAGGTTCGTGACCGAGTTAACGCCGCAAAGCCGTCCTCATGGTGGTCGCGAGCCGATTTGCTGCGCAAATTATTGGTGATAGCGCCTATTCCAGTGGCCGCTGTATTGTTAGTTGCCATCCTCCCGTCTTTGCGCAGTTCCACTCCAGCCCAGTCGGGTCAATATAGCGAAGAAAGAACAAAAGGGATCACCACAGCACTACAAATTTATCGCCAACAGGGTGGGACATTAGAGAAGATGGCTAACGGCGAGCCGGTGAAGCCGCATGACCTGATCCAGCTGAGTTACTCTGTTGAGAATAGAAAGTATGGCGTCATTGTGTCGGTCGATGGACGCAAACAAGTGACCTTACATTGGCCAGAAAAGGCGGAGGTATCGCCATT
This sequence comes from Bdellovibrionales bacterium GWA1_52_35, assembly GCA_001769805.1. Classification (GTDB taxonomy): domain Bacteria; phylum Bdellovibrionota; class UBA1018; order UBA1018; family UBA1018; genus GWA1-52-35. The sequence goes on along the minus strand of MEPO01000008.1, from coordinate 3,340 downwards.
GCTGGAACCTGGGAGAGAGGTCGTTTTGCCCAGTTCCTTTGAGTTAGATGAATCCCCGTTATTTGAAACATTTGTCCTGGTTACTTCTGAGAAGCCGTTTAGTGCAGATCAAATTGTGGGGGCGGCGAAGGCAGGTCGAATGGATGCGGGCACTGGGCGTTTTAAAATAGATTTACCGGCTGAAGGTTCACAAGGAATGCAGCAATTTACGATCACATTGAGGAAATAGTCATGAGAGTTGTTAAAGAAAATATCGTCCTACTGTTTTGCGGAATGATCTTCCTGTCTACTGTTGTGTCGTGCTGGGCGGACGAGGAGCGCTCCGATGCAACCAACCAAAAGATAAGACGGTTTGCCTTTGTGGTTGGGAAAAATGAGGGTGGTCGTGGCCGCCAGACGCTGAAATATGCCGCGAGTGATGCTAAGGCATTTACCAAAGTCATGGAGGAACTGGGTGGGCTGGATAGCCGAGACGCCATTGTTCTTTTGAATCCTAGCCGGAAGGACTTTTTAAATCGGTTTCAAGATGTAGAGACGATTATCGGTGGAAGTAAGACAAGGGACGTTCGTACCGAGTTATTCCTCTATTACTCCGGTCACTCTGATGACGAAGGTTTGCTTTTAGATGGAGAGAAAGTCACATACCGCGAACTTAAGAAAGAGATTGCGCGTATTTCTGCTGATTTAAGCGTGGTTGTGTTGGACTCCTGTGCGTCAGGTTCGTTGACTCAGGTAAAAGGGGGTGTAAAAAGGGCCCCTTTTCTCGATGATTCACTCTCAAAATTGAAGGGCTATGTAGTGCTGACTTCTAGCTCCGCCAAGGAGGCCGCCCAAGAGTCCGATCGGGTAAAAGGTTCGTTCTTCACGCACTACCTATTGTCAGGGGTACGGGGCGCAGCAGATGTCAATGCAGATAGCAAGGTAACATTGAACGAGGCCTATCAGTATGCGTTCAATCAAACATTGGCACGCACTGAAAAGACACTCGCTGGGCCACAGCATCCGTCTTATAGCATTGAACTCGCCGGTAGCGGTGAGCTTGTGATGACGGACATTCGGAATACGAATTCTAGGATTGTGTTTGAGGAAAAACTGCTTGGAAGATTCTATATCCGCGACAAAGATGAAAAGCTTGTTGCCGAAGTAGATAAGTACGTTCCCAAACCTGTTGCGGTGGGATTGGAGCCAGGAAATTACACCATTACATCATATAGGAGCGGGAAGATTGCGGGAGCCAGTGCCAATCTCGGCCCCAATCACGCGTTGAAATTGGCGGGATCAGATTTTCACAACCTGGAGGGAGAGGTAAGCGCGGTTCGTGGCGATGAAAATGAAATGGACGCAATGGTTGAAGAAGATTACGTCTCCATTCCCGCAGAATTTTCGGTCATGCCTGGGGTGAGTACGAACATACTGGATCAAGATCGTAGCGTTAATAGCTTTCATATGAGTCTTTTGAATGCGCGATCCGCCAAGCTTACTGGCGCTCAAATAACACTGCTTGGATTCAATCGTGTTCGCAAATCAGTAGAAGGGGCGCAGATCGCCCCCGGTGCAAACCTCATAGACTCAGGGCCAATGACCGGCGCCCAGATTACAGCAGGGTACAATCTGGCGGCAAAAGTAACAGGTGCCCAAGTGGGCGGCTACAATCGAGCGGGCAGCATGACAGGCGCACAGTTGGGTGGGCTGAGCGTCGCTGAGTCTGTGACGGGAGCACAAATGGGGGTCGCTAACTTTTCTCGTGGAGGAGTGGACGGGGTACAGATGGGCGCCTTTAACCGGGCACAGGAAACAGTCAGAGGTTGGCAGGTAGGCGGCGTGAATGAGGCGCAGAGCGACATTTCCGGGGCGCAGGTTGGAGCTGGCAATTATGCTCATGGGCTCATGCGGGGAGCGCAGATAGGTGTTGTCAATATTGCCGACGACATGAAGGGTTTGCAGGTCGGGCTATTTAACAAAAGCAGAGGGAAAGGTGCAGTACCCGTTGGCCTTATTAACGTAGTTGAAGATGGCATGTATCGTCTTGGCTATGGGTATAGCGAAAATAAATTCCATCAGCTCCAGTTTCGGAATGGGTCCGAGAAGTCATATTCTATTATCCAGTATGGCCAGCGTACTTCAGGTGATTCGGCTGCTGGGTTTCATCTGTTTGGACTGGGTTTTGGCGGACAATGGTGCGGCGAGAGGGCTTTCGTTGGAATTGAGGGCATTTTCAACTACGTAAATAGGACTAATATTTTTGAAAGGCCGGCATGGATGACGCAGGTTCGGTTTCTACCGGGTTGGCGCATAATGCGTAAGATTTCTATTTCAGTCGGCCCGACCGTGAACCATGTGTTTAAAGAGGGCAGCGCGTTTCCGAGTGATTTTGACCCTCAACATCGTGTTTGGATCGGCTTCCACGCAGGCCTAGAAATTTGGCTGTGAAACGAAGCTGGTATGGCACTATGGTTCGTGTATTGTCTCGGCGAACCACTCACGTCGATACATGAACCTAAAAATGTCGCGCTAAGTTCTTGAAATAAAAAAGGGCAGCTGTGGTTCCAGCTGCCCTAGGTTCGTTTGAAAACGATTTAAGAAATTGGGGTGCTTGACCCGTTCACAATCTTTTCAGCTACATAGCGCTGATTTCTTCCTATTGTAGGAAAGTCTAACCACGTTCGCAAGGAACTTTACGCAGCTTTCTTCGCGGCCTTTTCCAAAAGCTCATGGATCAGTGTTTGATAAGGTTTATCTTGCTTCGAGGCCAGTTTTCGCAAATTCGCCAGCAGTTTGGGATCAATGCGGATCGCAATAAGTTGTTTTGCGTTGCCGGTTTTTGGTCGGCCAACGCGGCGAGCGGACTTAAGCTCTTCATCCGTCGATGGTGGGATATCGGAATAGTCGATATCACGATCCGAGATATGCTTTGCGTTCTTTGCGATTCGCGCGCCGCGCGCTGATGATCCTGATTGTTTCTTTGCCATTTCTCACCGTCCTTGTCGTGTACACGACTAAAAGGATTCTTTTTATCACGGACATTCCGAGACGTTTAAATCGGTTTTCAGCTTGGGAGTGACTTGTATCCGCCCAGTCAAGGCCGTCTGCATCCCTGAAAACAGTTGCTGCTTCTTCAAATGAAACACCATGCTTTTCGAAGTTGATGATGGCCTTCTGCGTGTCCCATGTGAACATAATACTGTATATACACTAAATCGATGATTCTCGTCAAGGTGCCATTTACAGGGAAATTCATTCGTACAGAAATCCATGGGTCCTGAAGCATTGGCTACTTTCCCGCCGAGGGTTACTCGCAAGCGGGATTTGACTTTCGCATACTCCGTGTGGGAATGGCGCC
>MEPO01000007.1 GCA_001769805.1 Bdellovibrionales bacterium GWA1_52_35 | reverse complement strand
GGCTGGAACGGAGTATTCAACCGTGTGGTCTAATCTGACCGCAGGACACACGTTCCCCCTTTAAGTGAGAAGAGCCCTCAAATGTTAACCGCCTAAGGACAAAACTCAAAAGCCCCTGACTTCATTCAAGAAATCAGAGGCCTTTGTTAATTGGCTCAGGAGGAGGGATTCGAACCCCCGACCAGCCGGTTAACAGCCGGCTGCTCTACCACTGAGCTACTCCTGAACATGTGGTTTAATTTAATTAATCGAAACTTAGGTCTTTGTCTACCCCGCAATACCGACTACCGGCGGAGGCGACTTATTTACGGGCGGGTGGGGCGGCTTTGCCTCCGCTGGGTTTCAGTGCAATTTTGACCAGATCCGGGTCGCCGAACGGGGTGGTTGCGAAATTGCGGACGCGGCCGCTTAAAAGGAAGCTCTGGGTCGGATAGCCCAGCGGGATAACCCCTATGTCCTGGATCTCGATCATTTGAGAACTTTGGTCCAAAAGCGTCGCAAACTCGCCTTCTTTCGGATCGCGGAAAAGCTGGTCCACCAAGGCATCGAAAGCCACATTCGTCCAATTCCCGAAGTTGCCGGGAGCCCCCGTCTGAAACTCGTGAAGAAGCTCAAGCGGCGATGCAATCCCGAAACTCCACGTGTTTAGCGCCAAATCGAACTGCCCGTGCCCCAGTGCCTTCAGGTATTCCTTCTTGGGAAGCGCAGTTTCGATCGTTTTAATCTGAATCCGTAGCAGCTGCCGCGCCAGCCACTCCGCCACCTTCTTGTCCGACGGCGTATTCGTGATCAGTAACTTGAGCGTGAGGACGGAACTTGCCTTCGCCCGGGACCTTTCGGCTTGCGCCCGGGGCAGATCCACTGTCGCCAGCGGCAGCTCGCGGTAGCCCGGCAGCCCCTTGGGAATCAGGCCCGTGATCGGCCTTTCGCCCGTTTTCAAAAAGGCCGGGAGAGTGGCGCGATCCAGGGAATAAAGTACAGCCCGGCGAAGGCTTGCGTCAGCCAAGGGACCCTTTACATTCAGAAGCAGGTTGCGAGTCGCTAGAAACGGGTTCACTTGGACATTCCGTTCCCTGATCTTCAGCAGATCTTCCGTCGTCGGGTGCGAAAGCAGATCCAGCCGGCCCTTTTTGAACCGTTCAGCCAGTTGCGCATGCGATCCCAAAGCAAAATCCACCCGGTGAACAGGGCGACTGCCCTTGAACTGCTCATTTCCTTCAAGCACGATCCTCTTCCCGTGTACCCACTCTGCCAGAAAGTAGGGGCCGATCACCGCGAGAGTCGCATGCTTTTCGCCCGCGTCTTTTCCGCTGAGAAGTTCCTTTCGAATCGGGAAGCTCCCAACCGTTGTCAGCAGATGGGGGAAGATCGCCAGAGGTCTGGTCAGCGTGATCTCAAGAGTTTCCTTTCCCGACGCACGAACCCCCAGCTTTGAGGCATCCCACTTCTTCGCCTTCACATCGTGCGTGATGGGGGGCGCCCCTGAAACAATCCGAAATTCATCGGCTGCGGGCGAATTCAAGGAAGGGTCCAGAAGGCGGCGGAAAGAATCCACAAACTGTTGGGCTTCGAGCGGCACTTTGTCCGACCAGACTTCATCCGTATTGATCTGAAAGGTGAGAATCCTGCGATCCGGAGAAACCGAATAACTTTTACACAAATCACAAATAAGCGCCGAAGAAGCGTCATATTTGAGCAGTCCGCGCATCAGAAACGAAACGATGAACCGGTCGCTCCCGGAGCGAATCCGGTTCCAATCCAGCGTGACCGGCTCTGATTCCAGAGCTACCCGCAGAAAGTTGGGCTCGAGCGCCCCCCAGACTGAAGAGCAGGTCGAAAAAAAAGCCAGTGCGATCAAAAATTGCAATCGAATGTGCATGATTTATTTATCAGTTTAACCCACTCCTGGGTGATTTGGAAATTAACGCAAAGTGTCTACACAATTCTGATAAGGAATTGATCTTTTCGTCCGCGGCTGTAAGATTAGTCCATGTCAGCACACCGACGTGGGATTTTCCTCATCAATAAGAATTTTCAACTTCGTTTTGCCTTCTATGTCTGCTCTTGGCTGATCGCCATGAGCTTCGCCTATCCCCTGATCATCAGTAACCTTTTTGAGTTCTTCGCCGAGTTTGTGGCAGGAAGTCCCGGGACGCTCGAAGTCCTCCAAAAATCAAAGGGTGAGATTCTCGGGCTGGTCGTTGTTTTCCAAACCGTCCTGCTGTTGCTGACATTTCTGATCAGCATATTCCTCTCGCATCGGATTGCCGGGCCATTATATAAAATGAGCAGGGCTTTTGAGGCAGTGGCCAAGGGCGACCTCAAAGACGATTTGCAGTTTCGCAGCAAAGATCACTTCAAAGATCTGGCTGACGAGTACAACATCATGATTCGCGGAGTACGGCACACCCTGGAAAAGCGTTCGGATTCGATTCTGGCGGCCATTGGCAAACTCGAAAAAGCAAATGCCAAAGCTGATCCTGCTCTTCGGCCGGAAATCGAAGCAACCCTCGCTGTCTTGCGCGAAGCACGTGATTGATATCGGAAAGGTTCCATGTTGCGGCTCAAATTCAGGGCACATCATTTTCTTTGCGCTTTAGGCTTCCAGGGCAAGGGCTACTCGCCGGATTTCGTCGATAATTTTCAACAGAAAGTCGATCTCCTGAAAGACGAGGTTCACGGCCCGGCTCAGGAACTTGAAATTGTCGAGGGCTTGGACGCGATTTGTGAAAAATGTCCCAACCAGGACGGAGCCCACTGCGGCTCGGAGCATAAAGTGCTTCGCCTGGATCAAGGCCATGCTGAAGCCCTTGGCGTCACGAACGGCCAGATAGTTACCTGGGCCGAAATGAAAAAAAGATTGGCCGAGCGTATGACGCTTGAAAAATTTGAGGTGGTTTGTGCCCCCTGTGCCTGGAAATCCCTGGGGGCCTGTCGCGCAGCTCTTGAGACTCTGATAAAGTCGAAGTGAGGTCATGAAAAAGACAACTTCCTTCGCCATGTTTTTCGGTGCAATTTACTTTCTCAGCGCGACTTTGGCCTTGGGGCAGCCCGCCGCGACGGCTTCGTTGCTTCTACCTATTGATGCTTTGGAAGCCGCCCTTTTTACAAAACCGAGAGTGGATTCGGCTGAACGCGCGGCCCGGGCTTTTGCGGATCTGGAGCGTAAAGCCTGGTCCAAAGCGCGGGCGCAGGCCCGGTCTCTTGAGAAGAATGCGCGTTACGCGGACTACGGTTATTGGATCCAAGGTCAGGCTGCTTTGCGGGAGGGTGAGCAGCGGCTTTCGGGGGGAGTGGCAAAAGCCGCTGAAGTTTTGCGCCTGGCTGATGATGCCCGCAGACTCTTCAGGCAGGTGGAATTCAGCAATCCCTATTCACCGCTGATTAAAAATCTGCAGAAAGACATAGGACTTGCTGACATTCTGGCCGGAAGAGCTCAACTGCTTCTTGCAAAATGGCCGGCAGCGCTTCGGGGATTCGAACTGGGATTTCAGCGGCTCGGCTCGGCGGCCCTGTCGGAACTTCCTGCTGAAGTGGTCGGCGGCTATGGTAGCGCCTGCCAGAAAACTGTTTCGAACCTTTGTCGGCCCTGGTCGTTCAGGCTTTCCTCGGCTTTTGTCAAAGGAACGGAAGAAGCCAAAGTACTCAATAAATTTTTCCCGGATCTTGCAAATCGCTCCCGTCCTCCCGGTTATGACGTAAAAACCCGCGCTTATAGGGCGCCGGATCTGGATCTTGCCGCTTTCAATGCGGCGATGGATTCCTACTGGTCTCGAGACTACGGAAAGACAGTGGAAGCGTTTCAGAAATTCCTCGACGAATTTCCAAAATCTGTTTACCGCTTCCGAGCCCGTTATTGGCTTGCCCAAGCGTTGAAGAACGATGGGGACGTCGAGCGGGCGCAGGTTGTCCTCAGCAATCTTCAGATCGACTCGCCACTGACTTATTACGGGTTGCTTGCTTCGCATGAATCTGGAATCGGCCTTGAGCGTGGCATTGGAGTCACGCTTCCCCTGGGTTCGGTTTCTGATGCCCAACTCTTGCCTCTGGAGCAAGTCCGTCTGCAGCGGGCAGAGGAGCTCCTTCGGGTCGGCGGGGGGGCGCTCGCTGTTCTGGAGCTGCGGGACCTGAATCCAAGAGGCGCACTTTCTGCCCCATTTTTGGCTTATCTCCTGATGCTCAATCATCGGGCGGGAAATCACCTGGGAGCCTTTAGGATCATCAATGATCTTCTGGCGCGGGGATATGAGGGGCTTCCCTCCTCGTATGTTTTGAAGGTGATCTTCCCGACTCCCTTCATGGAGCTTGTGGAAAAATATTCCCGCGAGCAGGACCTTGATCCCCTGCTGGTGATCAGTCTTATCAAGCAGGAGTCCTCCTTTGGCTGGGATGCGGTATCTGGCTCCGGTGCCTTGGGACTCATGCAGCTCATGCCCGCAACCGCTTTCGAAACCATGCCGGGGGTGGGGAGGCTGGAGCTGCAAAAAGCGGAAGCCAACATGAAAGTTGGCACGCGCTACCTCAAACAGCTGATGAATCGCTTCAAAGGAAATATTATTCTCAGTCTGGCAGGTTACAATGCGGGCCCGAATGCGGTGGATCGCTGGCTGAAGCAGATACCCGCAGACCGAAGTGCGACAGAAATGGTGGAATCCATTCCCTACCGCGAAACCCGGGAATATGTCGCCGCAATCATCCGGAATCATTATTGGTATTCCAAACGTACGGGCGCACCGGTGCGCGGGCTCGAATACTTCTGGAATACGACAACGGTGAAAAAGACCGAAGACTAATTCGCGAAGCGGAAGTGCATGATATCGCCGTCTTTGACGACGTATTCCTTGCCTTCGAGCCGCAGGGCGCCGGCTTCCTTGATGGCCGTTTCGCTTTTGTACTTCATCAGGTCGTCAAAGTGGAAAACCTCTGCGCGAATGAAGCCTTTTTCAAAATCAGTGTGGATCACGCCCGCGGCTTGCGGCGCTTTCCAGCCTTTTTTGATGGTCCAGGCGCGGACTTCAATCTGGCCTGCCGTGAAATAGGTCTGGAGGCCCAAAAGATCGTAACCGGCGCGGATCACGCGGTTCAGGCCCGGCTCTTCCATTCCCATTTCCTTGAGGAAGGTTTCTTTTTCGTCCTGGGGCATCTCGCAAACTTCGGCTTCAATCTTTCCGCAGATCTGCACGACTGGGCTGCCTTCGCTCTTCGCGTATTCGATCAACTGCTTGACGTACTGATTGGGTTCTTTCTTCCCGATGTCATGCTCATCCGTATTGGCGACGTACATGACTTTCTTGGCGGTGATCAGGTGGAAATCCTGCACGAGTGCGAGCTGGTCTTCATCATAACCTAAGGAACGAACGGGCTTGCCGGATTCCAGCGCGGCCTTGATCGGTCCCAAGACGCTCATGATGGCGGCGCATTTCTTGTCGCCGGAGCGCGCGGTTTTTTCGATCGTGCTGTAACGTTTGCTGATCGTATCGAGATCCGCAAAAATAAGCTCAGTATCAATGACCGAGACATCGCGGATGGGATTCACGGATCCATCGACATGCACGACATTCGGGTCGTCAAAGCAGCGCACGACATGTGCAATGGCCTGCGTTTCGCGAATATGGCCCAGGAACTGGTTACCCAGGCCTTCACCTTTGGAAGCGCCTTTGACGAGACCAGCGATATCGACAAAAATCATCGCCGCCGGAACAATCTTGTCCGTCGGGATATACTTCTGGATCTGGGTCATTCGGGGATCCGGCACTTTGACAATTCCGGTATTCGGGTCAATGGTGCAGAACGGGTAATTGGCAGCCTCAGCTTTGGCCGAGGTCAGTGCGTTGAAGATCGTCGACTTACCGACATTGGGCAGACCGACAATTCCACATTGAAAACCCATGATTTATTTTCCTCTCACATTAAATTCGTTCATCGCGGCCTCGGCTTGGCCGCGGATCAGAAGTTCAGCTGCTTTGACTGCCTTATCAAGGAGCAGGTCCATGGCGTTCAGTTCCTGATCAGAAAACTGCTGGAGCACGTAATCCACAGTGGCAACCGGCGACCCCGGTTCGGGACGGCCAATTCCTATTCGGATGCGGTGGTAATTCAATAACCCCGCACCCAAGGAGGAATCAATGGATTTCAAACCATTGTGTCCACCATTTCCGCCGCCTGTCTTAATGCGCAGGGAAACGGAAGGAAGATCCAGATCATCATGGATAACGATCAGGTCCGAGGGCTCACACTTGTAAAATTTGAAAATCGGCGCCAGACAGCGGCCCGACAGATTCATATAGGTCCGGGGCTTGACGATCAGAACTTTCTCACCGGCCACTGTCGCCTGGTAAACCTCGCCTTGATTGCTGATCTGGGGACCGATTGCCTGCCAGGCATCGATCAGGCGATCGGCCGCCAGAAAGCCTGCATTATGCCGGGTGATCTCATATTTCGGGCCTGGATTCCCCAGACCTGCGATCAACTTCATACGAAAAGGCTGCTGACGCTTTCATAATTATGAATGCGTTCGATGGCTTGCGCGAGAATGTCCGCCACCGAGAGCTGGACGATCTTCTTGCAGTTGCGGCTCTCTTGGCTGAGGGGAATGGTGTCGGTGATGACCACCTCTTCAATCCTGGAGTTCTGAATCCGCTCGACGGCCGGGCCTGAGAGCACACCGTGAGTGACGGTTGCATAAACTTTCAGGGCGCCTCGATCCAGGACGGCATGTGCGGCCTCGGTGAGCGTGCCTGCGGTATCAATCATGTCATCGACAATGACCGCGATCTTTCCGTCCACTTCGCCAACGACGTTCATCGCCTTCGCCACGTTCGGGGCGGTTCGGCGCTTGTCGATCATGGCAACCGAGGCATCCAGGCGTTTGGCATAGGCCCGGGCACGCTCAACACCGCCCGCATCCGGGCTCACAATCACGAGATCGCCTTGCGGTTTATACTGGGTGCGGATGTAGTTGTGATGGACCGGTGAGGAGAAAATATTATCCAAAGGAATATTGAAAAAGCCCTGGATTTGACCGGCATGCAGGTCCATGGAAACCACCCGGGTGGCTCCGGCGGCAGTCAGGAGATCGGCGACGAGCTTGGCGCTGATCGGGGTTCGGGGTGCGACTTTACGATCCTGGCGGGCGTATCCATAGTAGGGAATTACTGCGGTAATTTCCTTGGCACTTGCGCGCTTGAGCGCGTCGATGATGATTAGGAGTTCCATCAGATTATCGTTTACGGGGCCGCAGGTGCTCTGAATGACGTAGGCGTCGCGACCGCGAACGTTATCGCCGATTTCGGCAAAGATTTCACCGTCACTGAAGCGTCGGATTTCACAAAGACCCAAGGGCTTGTGAAGTCTTTCACAGATTTTCTCGGCGAGCGCCCGGTTTGAATTTCCAGACAGCACTACCCAATCCCGAATCCGTACCATGGTGCTCCTCTCGGACTGCTTTTTCAAAAGATGTCCGGTAGATACCACTCTATGGAGCCGCTGCTCAAGTGTTTTAGCTTGCCACGAAATTCAGAATCTTATCTTTGACGAAAATCACCTTGCGGATCTGTTTGCCCTGGAGCTGGTTGGCAACGGCAGGGAGATCTTTCGCAAGCTTTTCAAGCACTTCTTGCGCCGAGCCGGGTTCGATATCCAAGGTTCCGCGGGTTTTGCCCATGACCTGAACGGCGATGGTAATCAGATCATCTTTAGCTAGCGCCGGGTCATAAGCCGGCCAAGGCTCATAAGTGAGCTCTGACTTCTCACCGGATCGCGCCCAAAGCTCTTCTGCCAGATGGGGGGCAAATGGATTCAGGAGCTGGATAAACGGCCGCAGGCACTTGCGGGGGCGGCTTTGGAGTTTTGTCATGTGGTTGATGAAGATCATCATCTGGCTGATGGCTGTGTTGAAGCGCAGATTCTCTATGTCTTCAGTGACCTTCTTGATCGTCTTATGGGTGATCTTGAGGTCCTCCGCAGTGGGCTCGGCATCGCTGATCAGGAGCGTGGCGTCCTTCGGTCTCTCGTCGTCGCCATCGTCGATGAAAACGCGCCAGGTACGCTGGACGAAACGGTAAACGCCTTCAATCGCTGAAGTCGACCAGGGCTTGTCGCGCTCAAGAGGGCCCATGAACATTTCATACATGCGCAGGGTATCGGCACCGTATTTCTCAACAACGATATCCGGATTGATGACATTGCCGCGAGATTTGGACATCTTCTCGCCGTCTTCGCCCAGAATCATTCCCTGATGGACGAGCTTCTGGAAGGGTTCATCATGAGTGGTGAGGCCCGCATCGAAAAGGACCTTGGTCCAGAAACGTGAATAGAGCAGGTGACCCACGGCGTGTTCGGGGCCGCCGAGGTAGAAATCCACTGGCATCCAGTATTTTTCGGCCTCTTTTGAAAAAGGCTCCTTGTCGTTTTTGGGGTCAATGTAGCGCAGAAAGTACCAGGACGAGCCGGCGCTCCCGGGCATGGTATCGGTTTCGCGCCTCGCGGGTTTGCCGGTCGACCGATCAACGGTATTCACCCAATCGGTAATGGCCGCGAGCGGACTTTCGCCGGTGCCGGTGGGTTCGTAACTTGTCACACCAGGAAGAACGACCGGAAGCTCGTTGAATGGAACTGGTTTTTTGGTTCCGTCATCGAGATGAAGTATAGGGAACGGTTCGCCCCAGTACCGTTGACGCGAGAAGAGCCAGTCGCGCAGTTTGTATTGAACGGTGCGTTTGCCGAAATTCTCCTTCTCGGCGCGTTCAATGGTCAGGCGGGTGGCTTCTGCAGTTTTGAGCCCAGTAATAAAACCTGAGTTCACCGAAATTCCATCACCCGAAAAGCAGACGTGCTCGGTATCGGAAGACTTGGATGAACCTTCCGGCGGCTGAACCACCTCAATGACTTTCAGGTCATACTTCTTTGCAAAAGCGTAATCGCGTTCGTCATGAGCGGGGACGGCCATGATGGCGCCAGTTCCGTAGCTCATCATCACATAATCAGCGATCCAGACCGGGATTTTCGCGCCATTATAGGGATTCAGGGCGAAGGCGCCGGTGAAAACGCCGGATTTATCTTTCGAAACCTCCTGGCGGGCGATTTCGGATTTTTGAGCGGCCTGGCTCTGATAGGTTTTGACGGCCGCGGCAGCTGCGGGAGTGGTGATCTGATTGACCAGCGGATGTTCGGGAGCGAGAACCATGAACGTCGCGCCAAAGATCGTATCCGGACGGGTCGTAAAAATCTCAAGCTCCACTCCAGGGTGGCCATCGATTTTGAAACGGGCTTGCAGGCCTTCACTGCGGCCGATCCAGTTGCGCTGCAATTCCTTGGTGCCTTCGGGCCAGTCGAGCTTGTCGAGGTCGTTGATGAGGCGTTCGGCGTAATCGGTGATCTTGAGCATCCATTGCTTCATCGGGACGCGGTAGACGGGGTGACCGCCGCGTTCGGATTTGCCATCGACGACTTCCTCGTTGGCGAGAACGGTTTTCAATGCCGGGCACCAGTTGACGGGGACTTCCTTCTGGTAAGCCAGACCGCGCTCATAAAGTTTCAGAAAGATGAATTGGGTCCACTTGTAATAATCCGGGGCACAGGTCGCGATCTCGCGAGTCCAGTCATAGCTGAAGCCCAGTGACGAAAGCTGCCTCCGGAAATTTTCGATCGCTTTGTTGGTTGTGATCGAGGGATGAATCCCTGTCTGGAGGGCATACTGCTCGGCCGGCAAGCCAAACGAATCCCAACCCATCGGGTGAAGTACGTTGAAGCCTTTGGCACGTTTGAAGCGCGAGATGATGTCGGTAGCGGTATAGCCCTCAGGATGTCCGACATGCAGCCCGGAGCTGCTGGGGTACGGGAACATGTCCAAGACGTAGTACTTGGGCTTGGAACTTCCGGTTTGGGCCTGGAAGACCTTATTGTCGTCCCAGTGCTTCTGCCACTTCGGTTCAGTATTTTTATGATCGTATGCCATAGTGAGTGCCTTTCAACAGACACCCACTTTACCTGTCAGTTGCGACGGAAGGAAGTCGGAACTGCGATCAGCCCTTGCCCCAGCCGCAGGAGTTCAGAATTTTCTCAATCTCGGCTTTAACCTGAGTGGAATTGCGACCTGCACCCTGAGTCTCCATTTTATTGAAGAGGTGGTAAATAATATCATCCTGCTTGGCGCAATTACTGGCGCCCTTTGCGCAAAGGGCCACGAAGTTCGGGTCTTCCATAAAGGCGACTCTGATTTTATCGAAATAATCGACGTCCTGGCGACTCGCCTTTTTATATTTTGCAGCCAACTTCCCACGGAGGTCCATGTTCAAATAGCTCGTATCAATTTTTGCAAAATCAATTGCCTCGTCAGCGGCTGACTGAACAACCTTCCCGGCAACAGCTTCCACGCGAGCCGTGTTTGCCCCGGAGGGTTCACCAATTTTCGCGAGCAGAGCCTTGGATTTTTCGCAACCCTTATTGCTTGCGATGCAATCAGCAACTTGATTGGCTTCTTGCTTGGTCAAGCCGCTTTGGCGGGCGCTTTTGACTACCTTGGCTTTATATGCACCTTGGTTGGCAAAGGCTATTTTGGCAGCCTGCTCGCTGTCGATGGTCTTTGAAACATCGGTTGCCAGTGTTTTCAGGCCGTTCAAAGCTTTGGAATCCGTTTTAACTTTTTCCGCAGCGGTCACAAAACCCTTCAAAAACTTGTTGCCGACAGCCTTGGCTGCTGTACCCACACCGATGTAGTCCAGAGGGTGGAGCAGCGCCATGAGTTGAAGCTCTTTTGCTTTTTCTTCAAGGACTTTTACTTCCTGGATGCCCGAAACAGTCGCATCTTTGGTGGTTTTGTATTCAGACCACGCACTACCGGTGAATCCAAGTCCCAGAGCCAATCCGGCCACATTCAAGGCGCCAGCTCCGGTGATTGCGGCGGCTCCACTGAGGGTCCCGACATAAAGGCCGCCAGGAATGAAGGCAGCCAGAGCTGCACCACCCAAGGCGAATTGGTTTGAACTCCTGCGGAGCCCGGCACGTTGAGCGAGTGAAGAGGCAATTCCGCAATAGCCCGGGTGTTCCTTTAAGAGCTTCTCCACGACAGGGGTGAAGGCGATGTAATCGACGAGATCCCGGTTCTTGCCGATATTGGCAAATTCGAGATTTCCGTCTTTTATGGATTTTTTGGTGATCTCGATTTGAGATTTGCCTGCAGCAATGAGTCCGGTGACGGCTTTGCTGAGAGTCGCGTTGCTATACAAGTCCTGCTTCCCCTTCAGGGTTGGGATAAAGGCAATGACCGGCATCTTCCCGTAAACAACTTCGTTGATGTTGTCTTTGTGGTGCTTCGCATATTCCGCCACGGCTTCCCCGGCCATCTTGTCGCAATTCAATTCGTATGAAGGCTTCTTCTGGGCGGCGCAGGCGTTTTTGGCTCCTGCAACTATGGCACGAACTTCTGACTCGGCTTTGATGATATCGCCGTCTGAAACGGCGCTGTTCCAGTAGCCACCGTTCGGAGAGAAGATCCGGCGATTTGTCGGTGCCCTGGCCGCGTTCGAAGCCGCGTTCCCGATGAGTTGCTGGCTGATGATGGTTGAGAGGCCTTTTTCACGTTCCGCGGCTTTCAGATCTTTTTTAAAGGCAGCAATCTTTGTAGAGCAGCCCTTGCCGGCAGGTGCATCCAGGCAGGCCTTCAGTTCGGTGTAGGTTTTGACATTCTTCTCCATGATTCCTTGAGCGCGCTCAGCAACCTGGCCAAGGAAGTCCATCGCGATTGTTGCGAATTGGGTGTTCTCAAGAGAGCCGGAGAGACGCGAGATCTCTGGTGCCGATTGTGTGCGGCAGGTGTCACAGATTTTGAAATCTTCTTTCGAATTTTTGGAGACCGATTTGATTTCAATTCCCTTGCAGGCCTCAAAGGGGCTCGTGATTGCTTCCGCAAACGCGGCCGCTGGAACGGAAACCATCATTACTCCAACTAAAATCGCAATTCTGCTCATGTAGAATTTCTCCTAAGATCCTTTTCGGGTATTTTTCAAAAAAGTTGATTCGTAACTTTCTCTTTCTATATTCTAAACGTGATTTTGCGTGGCGAACAGTGGCAAATATATATGAAAGCTCAATTAATCCAGGCATTTTAAACTAATTCCCTGTATGTTGCGTCCGGATCAGATTTCCTCAATCAGCTTGAGAAATCTGGCTTTGTTGTCAGGCCAGAGCGTGGCCGCCTCATACGCCATCGTCTCCGCAGCGCGCTTGAGCTTGGCCTGTAAGGCACGTTTAACGAGGATTTCGTAAATAGCTGGATCGTGGACCCCTTTTTTGAGGAGATTCCGACCTTGTGTCAAAATTTTGTCAAGGCTTGCGGACTCGTTCAGGATCATGAACTCCGCCCGGAGAAATTCCGGTCTGTGCCGGTGGTCCAAGGGAAAATGCCCCAGAAACCTGTCAGCGAGCCCGAGTTCGCCATATTCGAGCAGGGTCAGGATCGTTTTCTCAAGCATTTCGTGGGACCGGCCCGAGCGGGCTGCGGCGGTGATGGCATTTTCGAAAAAGAGAATCGCGGCTTCCTTCTTCTGGTCTTCCAGAAAATGCTTCGCGCTGACCAGCAGGGCCGCGCTCATGCACTGGGTGAGTGAAGGGGTGCGGTAATCCATTTCCTGATGGAGCTGAAAAAAACGGCTCGTGTCCCTGAACAATTCGTTTTGCATCGCCAGCGTGATCAGATCTTCCAAGCGCGAGGGGGTCAGCGGGAAAGCATTGATCAACTGCTGACCGACGGCATAGGCCTCTTTGCGCATCTTGCGTTCTATCAGCAGATCAAACAGCCCCGTCAGGCAGCGATAATGTGCGGGGTTATAGGAGAGGCCCTTCCGGAAAGACGCTTCGGCCTTTTCAAAATGATTTTCGAGAAGAAGCGCCTGAGCGAGGTAGTAATGCGCGAGTGAGGGCGTCGGGCTGAGCTTGAGTGCCCCCTCCAGCAAGACTGCTGCTGGTTTTGCCTGTCCCTCGGCCAGTCGGAGCTTGGCCTGTTGGAGGCATTGCCGGTAAGGATCCGGGTTCAACTTCGCAAGCGCGGCACCGATCAGGTGTTCTTTGAAGCCGGTAATTGTGAACGGCTTGAGAATATAGGAATCAATCTCTTCCTCCGCGGCTTCAGCTATGGCGGCTTCTCCAGCCTCGGCGGTTACCAGAATGAACAGGTTCGCGTTGTCGTCCAGAAATTGCCGTTTCTGATGATGAATGAGTTTGAGTCCGTTCTCCGCGCCGAGGCGATAATCACAGATGATCAGCTCAGGGCGACGACTATGGATCGCACCAACGGCCGCCTCGTAGTTCGCTGCGAGGAAAATGTTTTCTGCCCGCGCGCCGAGACTCCGGAGCAATTTAGAAAGTCCTATGCGGGTTTGCGTCGATCCATCCGCGATCAGAATCTGCCGGGTCATGATGAAAGCGGCGAACTGAGCTTCATGAGTGAAGGCCGCTTCTTTGCCGCGCGGCTTTTTGGGTGTGGGTCGCAGGATCTTTTTGGTTTTCACCGCGTGCTTCCGGTGCTGCCCTTGAGAACTTTGTTTCGCAGCGTTCGTTTGTATTCTGAGATTCGATCGAGGATCAGTGGACTGGCCATTCCCAGAATCTGTCCGGCAAGAATTCCCGCGTTCCAGGCGTTGTTGATCGCGACGCTGGCAACGGGGACTCCCTTGGGCATCTGCACGATCGAGAGCAAAGCGTCCTGTCCTTCGAGCGGTCCAACGGCAATCGGCACACCGATGACCGGGAGTTCAGAAATGGCTGCAATCATTCCTGGCAGATGTGCGGCGCCACCTGCTCCTGCGATAATGACTCGAATCCCCTTTTTGCGGGCGGTTTCAGCAAATTTCACCATTTCCTTGGGGGTCCGGTGCGCTGAGACAACAGTCATCTCGAAGTCAATTCCAAGCAGACTCAGCGCTTCTCCCGCCTCCTGCATGATCGGGAGATCCGATTCACTTCCCATGACCACTGCTACCGGAATATTTTTACTCATGATTTCCTCCGTACCTGCTCCAGCCAGCAATTTTTGCAGGCTTCCAGTTCTGCGACAAGCGTTTTGAATTTTTTTGGCTGTTCCGTGCTTCCGTTCAGATGACCCATTTTTCTTCCGGGGTGCAATTCCTGCTTGCCGTACCAATGAAGATGGAGACCGGCCACCAGGGAGGGCAGAGCCGGGGCCTGAACTTTTTTTCTGAGTTCCGGTGGACCGATCAGGTTGATCATCGCAAACGCCGGGCGCGAACGGGGTGAGCCCAGGGGCATTCCGGATATGGCCCGAATATGATTTTCAAACTGATCCGTATCTGAAGCGTTCAAGGTGAAGTGACCTGTGTTGTGCACCCGGGGGGCGATTTCATTGACAAGGAGTTTCCCCTTTTTCGTCTCGAAAAATTCGATGGCAAAGACTCCGTGCAGAGGAATGGCGCGAGCGAGCGTTTCCGCGGCTTTTTCTGCGGCGCGGATCACTGGAGCTTTGACAGAAAGTGCCGAAGCAGGGCCCTTGGTCCAGAGACAAACGTGGTTTTCCTGTTCGGAAATGACGGGGGGGTAGTTCGTATACTCTCCCGAGCGCGAATGACAGCCGATAATAGCCAGTTCGCGGCGGAAGGGGATGAACTCTTCAGCATAAACCTGCACTTTTTTTAAGTTCGCTTCATTGCAAAAAAGGACGGCGCGACTCAGATCCCCGGCGTTTGCGAAGGTGAACGTGCCTTTGCCATCGTAACCCAGCTGGGCCCATTTGATCACAAAGCGGTCTCCCAGATTTTGCTGAGTGGAAAGCAACCAGGCTGCCGGGTCCTCCAGAGGAAAGGGCGCGGCGATATACCGGGTGCAGGGAATCCTGAGTTTTTGCAAAATCTGTTTCTGATTCAATTTGTCCTGCAGGAAACGCATGGCTTCGATTGTAGGACTGAAAACAACGGGCAGTCCTTCGGCCGCATGCTGAATCACATCGCACGGGATGAATTCGTTTTCAAAAATCACCTGATCCAGACCCGAAAGAAATCCGCGAAGAGTCTTGGCATCCCGAATCGAGCCAATCACAACTGATGGGCAGACCTGGGCGGCGGGAGAATCGGGATGGTCTGCAAGTATGGTGGGAGAAATCCCCATTTTCTGGGCGGCCTGGACCAGCATGCGTGCGAGCTGTCCTGAGCCGAGGATTCCAAGGCGCTGGGCTTTAAGCTGGGCTTTAAAAGGATGAGCCATATTCATTATCAATATACAGCGAGAGAGGGGGCGGGACTACTGCGCCGTATTAAAATATGAAGAAGATCGTCGAAACTATTGGGATATTTCTCGTTTAGCTGGTTTATATTTACGACGCACCGCATATATGTGACAATTTTGGTAAGTTATACAAGAGTTGCCAGCCCTCGGGGAGGATATTATGTCAAGCTCGCCTCAACAGCTGATTTCCAATTTATCGGGATTCTTTGATCTTTCCATCGACAGGCGAACTTTGGTCGCCAATATCCTGAAAACAATCAGTGACTTCACTGGCTATGAGAAGACGGCTATCTATCTACCGGATGCCAGTCCGGAGCCCCCCGCTGATGCCGGCATTCCGGCGCGGGTTGAGCAAATCGATGCTTACTCGATTCCACTCCAGTCGCCTCGGGGCAAAGTCGTCGGAGTACTGGAAATCCAGAACTGGAACGGCAAAACGGGACAGGATGGTAATCTCCCTCTTTTGGAGCTGTTGGCACAGTTTGCGGCCTTGGCTCTTGAGTATCGCCTCGAAACCCCTTCCGGGTCTGCGAATCCAAAAGTAGCTGATGTCATTTCTCTGGATTTGCGCAGGGCCAAGGAAAATCTGGAAAAGGGTTTGATTGATCGCGCCCTGTTACAGACGCGCGGGAACAAAAGCCAGGCGGCAAAGCTTTTAGGAATTACGCGGGAAGGTCTCCGTAAAGCGATGAAGAAGGTCGCCTGAAGCCTCGGTTAATAATGAGAATTTCAAGCAGTTTTTTTTCCGGAATTTTTGCCCAGAGGTTGGGTGCAGAAATACCAATCCCGACATTCAAGGCCGTCCTTTTGCTGATTTTTTAGATCCTCGACGGTACTCGGGGGTGTGACCATGACCTTTTCACCCGGCCGCCAGCCTTCAGGAGTTGAAACTTGGTAATCATCCGCGGTCTGTACGGCCTGCACAAGCCGGATCAGCTCGCTCACCGAACGTCCCACATTCTGAGGATAATAGACGATCGATTTGATGATCCCCTTGGGGTCGATCAGAAACGTGGATCTCACAGTGGAGACATTGCTCGACCTGGGGTGGATCATTCCGTAAAGCGAAGCAATCGCCAACGATATGTCCTCGACCACCGGAAAAGGAATCTCTACGTCAAAGTGCGTCCGAATATTCTCAACCCACGCGAGATGTGAGAACCGGCTATCAATGGAGAGCGCCAGGAGATCACAAGAAAGCGCCTGGAACGTTTCAAAGTTCTTGGCAAATGAGATGAACTCCGTAGTGCAAACCGGAGTGAAATCAGCGGGGTGGGAAAAAAACAGAAGCCAGCGCCCGTGGTAGTCCGTGAGCTTGATCGGGCCGTGGGTCGACATTGCCTCGAAATCGGGGGCTCTTTCGTTGATTTTGGGCAGCGGGGGGGAGGGACTTTCGATGACAGTGAGTGACATTTCATCTCCGTGATAAATAAGCTCCGCAAACTATGAAGCAAAACCGTGGCCAACCCGCTTATGGCCGGGCGTGTATTGCTGGGAATGCCCTTGACTTGAGGGGTGCCGGACCTTAGGTTCACGGCAATCAAAAGCGTTATTAAAAGTTGAGCGCACGGCATGAATGAAAATTCTGCGGTACGTTAAACTCCATTGCATTCATTGAGCATTCTTTGTTAGAGGTTGGTCCATACAATGACAACGCACGAAACGAATGGTGAAGTGAACTCTTCAAAAAAAATTGAGGAATTAGACGAAGTTGTAATCCGTTTTGCAGGTGACTCAGGCGACGGGATGCAGCTGACCGGTGACCAGTTTACGACTGCTTCCGCCATGATGGGCGAAGATGTCGCGACCTTGCCGGATTACCCTTCAGAAATTCGTGCGCCAGCCGGAACGGTCTTCGGTGTATCGGGCTTCCAGTTAAGATTTGGTGGAGGCGAAGTATTCACCCCCGGCGACGAAATCGATGTCCTCATAGCCATGAATCCCGCTGCGTTCAAAACGAATCTCGCTAGCCTCAAAGATGGTGGAATCGTAGTTGTGAATGAAGATGCATTCACTCAGCGAAACCTAGAAAAAGCCGGTTATTCGTCCAATCCTTTGGATGGAGAGGGGCTTGGAAAATTCAAAATTTTTCGCGCGAACATCACCAAACTGACCCAGAATGCACTGACTGACAAGCAGCTCAGTCCCAAGCAGGTGGATCTTTGCAAAAACTTCTTAGCCCTTGGCCTCACTTATTGGTTATTCAATCGGTCAATGGATCCCACGAAAAATTGGCTGAAGAAGAAGTTCCAGGCAAAGCCTGCACTTCTGGATGCCAATCTTCATGTCCTTCAGGCGGGGTGGAATTTTGGTAACACGGCCGAAATGTTCACGAGTTCTTATTCCATCCGCAAACAGGAGAAGAGAAAAGCCGGCGTTTACCGTTATATTACGGGCAATACTGCCGCCGCCCTCGGATTGATTGCCGCTGCCAAAAAGTCCGGTCTCAGGCTTTTTTTGGGAAGTTACCCGATCACGCCAGCGACGGATATTCTCCACGAGGTCGTCAAGCACAAGCAGTTCGCAACGGTCTTCCAGGCGGAAGACGAAATCGCGGGCATTGGTTCAGCGGTAGGCGCTGCGTTCGGTGGTGCTTTGGCTGTCACAACGACTTCTGGTCCGGGGCTCTCGCTGAAAAGCGAGTTCATCGGCTTGGCTGTCATGACCGAGTTGCCGTTGATTATTGTTGATGTGCAGCGCGCGGGGCCCTCCACGGGGCTGCCCACGAAGACGGAACAATCCGATCTTTTCCAGGCGATCTGGGGACGTCACGGCGAATCCCCCGCAGTCGTGCTTGCCGCAAGTTCACCACGGGATTGTTTCGATATCATGTTGGAAGCCGCTACCATCGCTCTGAAGTACATGACTCCGGTCATCGTCCTCACGGATGGCTATCTGGGCAATGGTGCTGAAGTCTGGCACATTCCCTCGGAATCGGAACTTCCTGAGATCAAGCATAACCGCCACACTAAAACGGAAGGGTTCCAGCCTTACAAACATGATCCTGAAACTCTGGGTCGTCCCTGGGCAGTTCCAGGAACTCCTGGACTGGAACATCGAATCGGTGGTCTCGAAAAAGAAGATGGGTCCGGGGCTGTCAGTCATAGCCCGGTTAATCATGAGAAAATGTGCCATCTTCGCGCGAATAAAGTCGCGGGTGTTGCGCGTGAATACGCGCCGACCACGGTCTACGGTGATCCGAACGCAAAAGTTCTGGTCGTGGGCTGGGGCAGTACGGCAGGCGTGATCAAGACCGCAGTGAAGAAGCTGAACAGCGAAGGTACGCCGGTTGCCTCCATTAATCTTCGCCACTTGAACCCGCTCCCGTCCGACCTGCAGACGATCATGAAAAAATATCCGAAGATCGTAGTTGCCGAAAACAATCTCGGTCAGCTGTGGCAAATCATCCGTGCGCAATATCTTCTGGATGTGGAGAAGTTGGCCAAAATAACGGGTCAGCCATTCCGTGCGGACGAAATTGAGACAAAAGTCCACAGCATGATCGGAGGTCTTAAATGAGCACTCCAACAACACCGTTGACCCGTAAAGACTTCCTGAGTTCCGTCGATCCACGTTGGTGTCCCGGCTGCGGCTGCTACGCGGTCCTGCAGAAAATCACAAGTGTGATGCCCACGTTGGGCATTCCCCGCGAAAACTTCGCGGTGATTTCCGGGATCGGCTGCTCGTCGCGTTTCCCGTATTATACGAACACCTACGGCTTCCACACCATTCATGGTCGGGCCCCCACGGTCGCGACCGGTTTGAAACTGGCCAATCCGGATCTTTCCGTCTGGGTGATTACCGGTGATGGCGACGGTCTTTCAATCGGCGGCAATCATTTCATTCACCTGATGCGCCGGAACGTGGATCTCAAAATAATTCTTTTTAATAATCAAATCTATGGTTTGACCAAGGGACAGGCTTCTCCGACCACCCTTCCGGGCACCAAGACCAAAACCACCCCAACCGGTGTTTTTGACCGGCAGATGGCACCGATGGCGATGGCGATTGCCGCCGGCGCAACCTTTGCGGCCCGCGCCCACGATTCGGATGGCGAGCTGCTGACAGAAGTCATGACGGCAGCAGCGGCTCATAAGGGGATCGCGTTTGTGGAAGTCATGCTCAACTGCGTGATTTTCAATGATGCGGCAATGGACCCCATGACGAATAAAGCCACGCGTTCCGAAAATTCCATTCGACTCCGGCATGGGCAACCGATTGTGTTCGGAGCGGATAATAATAAAGGTATCCGGCTGAACAACATGACGCCGGAAATCGCGAACGTCAGCGAGGCCAAAGATATTCTTCGGCATGATATTCATGCTGAGGACACTTCACTGGCCTTCAGTCTTGCGCAGTTCGCCCACCCAAAAATGCCGACTCCGTTCGGTATTTTCCGCCAGGTAACGGGACCTGTTTACGAAGACAATTTCAAGAGCACGGGCGAGGCAGATTTGGACAAGCTGTTTAAATCCGGCACCAGCTGGGTAGAGAAAGGCTAAAACTCATGATGGATTATTTTCTCGTACTTCCTTTTATAATTCTTGCCGGACTTTTCGTTTTCGGCGGTTTGGCCGCTTCTTTTCTGCTGGCTCCCAATCGTCCGAACGCCGTGAAGAACGCCACCTATGAATGCGGCGAATCGACCATTGGCAGTTCCTGGGTGCAGTTCAATGTCGGCTACTATCTCTTCGCGCTGCTTTTTCTGGTTTTTGATGTGGAAGCGGCGTTTCTCTATCCCTGGGCGGTGGTTTTCCGTGATGTGGGTATGGCTGGTTTGATTGAAGGCCTCATTTTCATTTTTGTTCTGCTGATTGGCCTCGTCTACGCCTGGCGTAAAGGAGCACTTGAATGGGTATAATCACCGAAAAGCTTCCCGGCTATATCGAACCGATTCCAGGTGGTTCGGTCCTGCTGACTAGCATGGACAAGATCATCAACTGGTCGCGAGCGAACAGCCTCTGGCCTTTGACTTTCGGAACAAGCTGCTGCGCCATCGAAATCATGATGGCCTCGGGCGCTTCCCGTCACGATCTTTCCCGGTTCGGCGCGGAGGTGACTCGTCCCTCAGCCCGACAGGCAGATCTGCTGGTGATCGCGGGAACGATCGTCAAGCGCATGGCCCCACGCCTCAAGACTTTGTATGAACAAATGGGTGAACCCCGTTACGTCATCGCGACTGGTTCGTGCGCGATTTCCGGCGGCCCCTTTATTTACAATTCCTACTCGACCGTTCGTGGCGCCGACGAGGTGATTCCAGTGGACGTTTATGTTCCTGGCTGTCCTCCGCGTCCCGAGGCTTTCTTTTACGGATTGCTGACGCTTCAGAAGATGATCAAAGAAGGTGAATCGGTTCGGGAACCCGGCGTTCGCCGGAAGCCGGTCCTCTCCTCGCTTCCTCCGGGTATTACCATGGACCAGATCCGTGCCGAGATGATCACGCTTCTGATGAAGGACGCCGTGGTCAACGTCGAAATAGAACGCACCTCGAAACAAGAATGGGCCTTACCCGGGATTACTCTGGGATCGTCAAAAAAGGAGTAAACAGATGGACAATCAAAGCCTGATTGCGGCTGTTACTGCAGCAGCAAATAACATCAAGCTCCGGGAAAAGGCAGACCGCGCGGCGATCGAGGTTCCTGCTGAGGGGCTCCTTGCGCTGATGCAGAAGCTGCGTGATGATGCTCAGTTCTCTTTCGACATGCTTTGCGATCACACGGTCATCGACTGGCTTGCAGAAGGAACGTTCGAATTCGTTTATCAGCTTTATTCGATGACCCATCAGCATTACCTGATGGTCTTGACCCGGGTTTCCCGTGACAACCCGACGGTCCCATCCGTTTCCTCGCTCTGGAAGATTGCCGAATGGCAGGAGCGTGAGTGCTACGACATGTTTGGCGCGCTTTATGACGGTCATAAGGATCTCCGCCGGCTGTTTCTGGAAGATGATTGGAAGGGTTTCCCTCTTCGCAAAGATTACAAAGACGATTTCATGCTGGAGCGACCACAATGAGTGTCATCGTAAGTTCGTTGGAACAACGCATCCGTGCCGATAACCTGAAAGAGAGTCCGCTCTCCACCCAGGAATATTTCGTCAACATGGGCCCGCAGCATCCGTCGACTCACGGTGTTCTGCGAATGGTCGTGAAGCTGGATGGTGAAACCGTCCGCGAAGTCATTCCCGTGCTCGGTTATATTCATCGCGGCATCGAGAAGATGGGTGAGAGCTTCGGCTATCGGCAGTTCGTGCACATGACCGATCGTATTGATTATCTTTCAGCACTCATCAATAATTGGGCTGTTTCGATGACGGTCGAAAAGGCTGCCAAAATCGAGTTAAATGATCGCATTCAGATCATCCGCACGATCATGGCCGAACTCCAGAGGATCCAGAGCCATCAGCTCTGGTGGGGTGTTTTTGGCATGGATATGGGTGCGTTCACGCCTTTCCTTTATGGTTTCCGCGACCGGGAAATCATTACCGATATTTTTGAAGAAACCATCGGCGCCCGTCTCACGATGAACTACATTCAGCCCGGCGGCTTGATGTTTGATATCCATCCGAACTTCCAGAAGCGGGTCAAGGATTTCCTGAAATATTTCAAACCCAAGCTGGAAGAATACGAAACTCTCTTGAGTGGTAATGTCATTCTCCAGGAGCGCGTTCGAAATGTCGGCATCATGGATGCGAAGACCGCGATTTCGATCGGTGCCACCGGGCCGGTCCTGCGCGCCTCGGGAGTGAAGCACGACCTGCGCAAACTTGATCCCTACGGCGTTTACGATAAAGTGGATTTTGATGTGCCAGTCGGGCGCATCGGGGATTGCTGGGATCGCTACTGGGTTCGCATTGAGGAAATCAAGCAGTCCATGAGAATTGTCGAACAGCTGATCGACAATATTCCCGAAGGCAAAACCATGCTGATGAAGCCTGCGGTGAAGATCAAGCTGCCTGAAGGTACATACTATTCGCAGGTTGAAACACCACGCGGCGTTCTGGGCGTGTTTGTTGTTTCAGATGGTAAAGACAAGCCGTACCGCATTCATTTACGGACACCGAATTTCAATAATATCTGGTCGATTACGGAAATGTCTTCAAACTGGCGCTTGGGCGACCTGGTGGCGATGCTCTCGTCGCTGGATGTCGTTGTGCCGGATATCGACAGATAAGCCGACTGACGGAGCGAGGGGCTGATTGTTGCCCGGGCCAGGTTTCTGGCCAAATGAGCAGGTAATTGGGGAAATAGATATGAACTGGGAAATAAAAACGGTCGCGATGTTTGCAAGCGAGGCTCTCCGTGAAGGGTACTTGGGCGCGGCTGGCTATATCATCTTGGGGGTGGTCGCAATCGCCGGGTTCCTGGCGGTTCTCGGTATGGTCCTGATCTACGCCGAGCGCAAAGTCGCCGGTCACTTTCAGTGTCGCCTGGGGCCGATGCGCGTGGGTTGGCACGGAGTTCTTCAGACCGTGGCCGACACCATCAAGTTGTTCCTGAAAGAAGATATCGTTCCATTCCAGGCCGACAAAGTTCTACATATTCTGGCTCCGTTGTTTACGTTGCTCGGCACACTCCTGGTTTTAGCCGTGGTTCCTTTCAGTCCTGGAATGCAGGTCGCTGATGTGAATATCGGCGTGGTCTATGTCACCGCAGTCGGCGGTTTCGGAGTTTTGGGCATTCTTCTGGGTGGCTGGAGTTCCAATAATAAATGGTCACTGGTCGGAGCGATGAGAGCAGGCGCACAGATCATTTCATACGAAGTGTCCGCTACTTTGGCTCTGCTGGTGGTCGTGCTTTTTTCCGGATCTCTTAAACTTTCTGACATCATCCTGAGCCAGGAGCAGGGCTGGTGGATCTGGCGCGCTCCGGTCGTTGGCCTGGTGGGATTCGTGATTTTCTTTATCGCTTCAACAGCTGAGATCAACCGCACCCCTTTTGATCTTCCAGAAGGCGAGAGTGAGTTGACCGCCGGCTTCCATACGGAATATTCGGGGATGCGTTTTGCCTTTTTCTTCCTCGCTGAGTTCATCAATATGTTCATCATCTCGGCAATAGCTGCGACCCTGTACCTGGGCGGCTGGATGCCGTTCCACATCGGTGGATTGGATGGCTTCAATGCGGTCATGGACCTGCTCCCTCCAGGAGCCTGGTTCGCGGGCAAGACTTCTTTCTTGATCTTTGTTCTGATGTGGTTCCGCTGGACCTTCCCCCGGCTGCGCGTCGATCAACTGATGCGACTGGAATGGAAGATCCTGCTTCCGATCGGCTTCGTAAATCTGATCGCAGCAGCCTTCATGGTCATGTTTGGGTGGTATTATGGAAATTAAGTTCAAGACTCTTGTTGCACCGGAAATCAAGCGCGGTTGCCTCATGGGCAACATGTTCAACGCGCTCGGGTCTCTCTGGAAGGGAATGAAGATCACGATCTATTACCTGACTCATCCTTCGACCGTCGTTACGCAACAGTATCCCGAAAACAGGGAAACGTTGAAAATGATGGACCGGTTTCGCGCTCAGTTGACCATGGCTCATGATGAAAACGGCCATCATACGTGCACGGCTTGCGGCATCTGTGATCAGAATTGCCCGAACGGCTCGATCAATGTGGTCGACCGCAAGAATCCGATTACCGGAAAGAAAGAGCTGGATCGTTACATTTGGCGCATGGACAGTTGTACTTTCTGCAATATCTGCGTACAGGTCTGCCCGTTTGGAACGTTGGAGATGAAGGGAAATTTCGAAGCTTCGGTCTATGATCGCCGGCTTTTCGTTTATACCCTGAACAAGTACGCGGGGCCGGATCAGAAGAATCTTCTTAAAATCGAAAATCTGGATGATCGCAAGAAGCAGATGGAATCGCGGGACATCTTTGGTGGCCCGGTCCCACTTTCGGGGCAATCCATCGCAGGGCTCGAAGCAGGCGTATTCGATCAGCTTCGCAAGACAGAAGAGGCAGCTACCAATGGATAACTTTGTTTCAGATATTTTGTTTTATGTGTTCGCGGCTTTCTCCATTTCGTTGGCCATGCTGGTCGTAACGACGCGGCGTATTTTGAGGGCTGCTGTTTATCTCATGTGCGTACTGGGAGCGAGTGCTGCCTTCTTCATTCTTCTCGGCGCGGAGTTCCTCGCCGGGGTTCAAATTCTCGTTTATATCGGCGGCATTGTGGTTCTCCTGGTTTTTGCCGTAATGCTGACCCGTTCGGTCGATCTGCTTGAAGAGCGACCGACGCTGGTTCGCAAGGCCATTGGCGGACTGGCCGCACTCTCCTTTTTCGGGACAACAGCTTTGATTCTGACCAGCACGACTTTTCCAGTCCTGCGTGGAGGCCCGCTTCCCCCGAATAATACCGCCGCGCTCGGCAAGAAGTTGCTGGACTACGGCTCTGAGGGTTTTGTTCTGCCGTTCGAAATCATCTCGCTGCTTCTTCTGACGGCTGTGATCGGCGGAATCGTGATTGCCCGGAAAACCTCTGTCGAAAAAGGGGGAAACTAAAATGTCGGACTTCTTTCTGTCCCCGGTCGGGCTTCAGCACTGGCTTGTTGTTTCAACGGCTCTTTTTTCCATCGGGATCTACGGTCTTCTCACCCGGCGCAATGCGGTTGGCATCCTGATGGCAGTCGAACTGCTTTTGAACTCCACGTCCTTGAATTTTGTCATTTTCAACAAATTCGCGACACCATCGGCCGTGGATGGTCAGATCATGTCGATTTTCATCATTGCCGTGGCCGCCGCCGAGGTGGTGGTTGGAATGGCGATCTTCGTGACGCTCTTCAAGCATCGGAAGACGGTCGATGTAACTTCGATGAATCTTTTGAAAAATTGATAAAGGATTAAATTCATGCATTCAGAACAAAGTTTCATCCTGAATAATGTTTGGTTGATACCGGCAATTCCCTTTTTATCCTTCCTGACCTTGGGATTGCTCATCAGAAATTTTCCTAAAAAGCTTCAAGATCAGCTTTCCGGTATTGTGGCCACGCTGGCTGTTTTCAGCGCCGCCGTTCTGGCCTATTGGCTGGCCTGGGAATACTTCCACCTGTTCCCGGCGGGAGTAGCGAAGCAAGCGCTTGTTCCATGGAGTTTTGAGTGGCTGCGGTATCAGGAGAATCTCGCGGTTAATGTCGGGGTTCTGGTTGATCCTATTTCCGTTCTCCTGATGGTCGTCGTGACCACGGTCAGTTCACTGGTTCATCTTTATTCCACCGGCTACATGCATGGCGATCCGGGCTATGCACGTTACTTCACCTGGTTGAATTTATTCACGTTCAGCATGCTCGGTCTGGTCGTCTCTCCGAATATTTTGCAGATGTACGTCTGCTGGGAGCTGGTTGGCGCGAGTTCCTTCCTTTTGATCGGATTTTATTTCGAGAAGCCTTCAGCGGTTTCGGCATCTAAAAAAGCTTTCATCGTCACGCGCTTTGCGGATCTGGGTTTTCTCCTGGGTGTGATCCTGCTGGGTTACTATGGCTACAATCTTTTCGCGTCGGTTGCTCCTTCCCTGCATGCGTCGGGTCTGACGAACGTGCAGCCGTTTGATTTTGCATTCCTGACCAATCCCGAGGTCATGAATCAGTTTATGGGGATGAGCGATACTTTCATGGGTATGGGCGTGCTGACGCTTTCCATGGTCCTGATCTTCATGGGTGCGGCCGGTAAGAGCGCGATGTTTCCTCTGCATATCTGGCTCCCGGACGCGATGGAAGGTCCGACCCCGGTCTCTGCCTTGATTCATGCCGCCACCATGGTTGTCGCCGGTGTGTATCTCGTCGCCCGAATGTTCCCGGTATTTGCTGCTTCTGCTGACGCCCTGCTGGTAGTCATGTACGTCGGGGCTTTCACGGCCCTGTTCGCCGCAGTCATCGGCTGCACGCAGGATGATATCAAGCGGGTACTCGCGTTCTCAACACTCAGTCAGCTTGGTTATATGATGTTCGCACTGGGTGTGTCCTCGATGGATCATCCGCTGGGTTACACGGCTTCGATGTTCCATCTTTTCACGCATGCCTTCTTCAAGGCGCTGCTCTTTCTGGGGGCCGGCGCGCTGATCCATGCGGTTCACAGCAACAGCATCTGGGACATGGGCGGACTTGCGAAAAAAATGCCTGTGACTCACGCGACTGTTCTGATCGCAACTCTGGCAATCGCTGGTATTTATCCGTTGGCTGGATTTTTCTCCAAGGATGAAATTCTCGTGGCTGCACTTGAGAGTGGCCACACCGGTGTTTTCGCAATCGGCCTGCTTGTTGCCGGAATAACTGCTTTCTACATGTTCCGTATCTACTTCGTGGCGTTCTGGGGCAAGCCCAGTCATCACTCCGAACATGCACACGAAGCACCGATTTCGATGCTGATCCCTTTGATCGTTCTGGCGATCTTTACTATCGGAGCGGGCTTTGTTCCGATGGCTGATCTGGTTTCGATCGGGCATTCGGCTGGAGGACACCATGGAATCAATTGGGCCGTCGCTGGGCCGAGTCTCTTCGTGGCGGCAGCCGGGATTTCCTTCGCCTGGTTCATGTACGTTGCGGGCGGGAAGCAGCGGTCTGCGGCACTGGCCGGGGCTTTGGGTGGTGTTTACACGACCATCAAGCAGAAATTCTATTTTGATGAAATCTATCTGTTCATCACCAAGAAGATTGTGTTCCGGTTTATTGCAACACCGATCGCCTGGTTTGATCGGAATGTAGTCGATGGCGGCGTGAATCTCAGCGGCTGGTTGACCCGGGCTTCGGGGGCAGCTTTGAATTCGACGCAAACTGGACAGGTGCAGACCTATGGAGCGTGGTTTGTGGGCGGCGCTGTAACAGTGACTCTGGTTCTTTGGATTTTCTTTCTTTAAGTTGAAGTGAGGAGAGCGAAATGGGTTTGGTAAGTTGGCTGATTATTCTCCCGTTTTTAACCGCGATGGCGGTACTAATGGTCCCTGCTAAAAATTGGAAGGCGATCCGCTGGATCTCTCTGACCGGTACCGGCATGCACCTGATGCTGACCGCCTTCACTACGATGAAATTCTGGGCACTCGCCAGTCAGGACATCCCAGCGATGAAGACGGCGACCATGACCAAGCTCTACTTCGTCGAGCGGGTGACCTGGTTCCAGACTCTTGGAATTGACTACTTCGTTGGCTTGGATGGCATCTCGATGAGCATGGTCATCCTGACATCGATCATTATTTTTGCGGGAACTCTGGCGAGCTGGAATGTCGAGGAAAGAACAAAGGAATTCTTTGTTCTGCTGCTCACCCTCGTTACGGGTGTTTTCGGCGTCTTCATGAGCTTTGATCTTTTTCTTTTTTTCATGTTCTACGAAGTTGCCGTGCTGCCGATGTACCTGCTGATCGGTATCTGGGGAACAGGTCCGAAGGAATATGCCGCCATGAAACTCACATTGATGCTCATGGTCGGGTCTGCATTGATTTTGGTCGGAATGCTGGCTGTCTATCACGCCTCAGGCCTGCATACTTTTGACCTGATCCGCCTTGCGACGGTGAATTATCCGGCCAGCCTGCAGACTTGGGTTTTCCCAATGTTCTTCCTCGGGTTCGGTGTGCTCGGCGCGTTGTATCCATTTCATACCTGGTCACCCGATGGTCATGCGTCTGCACCCACTGCGGTGTCGATGCTTCATGCCGGTGTTCTGATGAAGCTGGGCGGCTACGGAGCGCTTCGTATTGCCGTGTACCTTCTTCCTGAAGGAGCCAAAGAATGGGGCCTTTTCTTCATGGGTCTGACGACGATCAATATTGTGTACGGGTCTTTCGGCGCGATCATGCAGAAGGATCTCAAGTACTTCACCGCTTACTCGTCGGTCAGTCACTGCGGCTTTGTTCTGTTCGGCGTGGCGGCAATGAATTTGATGGGATTTAAGGGCGCCATCATCCAGATGTTCAGCCATGGAATCATGACTGGCCTCTTCTTCGCGTTGATCGGCATGGTTTATGGTCGCACTCACACCCGTATCATTCCGGACATGGGTGGATTGGCGAAGGTGATGCCTTGGCTCGCCGTCTGTTTCTATGTCGGCGGTATGGCTTCTTTGGGGCTGCCAGGCTTCGCGGGATTCGTTGCTGAATCTCACGTGTTCATGGGCGGTTTCTTCGGAAACAACTTTATGAATCCCGTTGCGATGAAGACGCTTACGATTATTGCCACCGTATCTATCGTAGTGACAGCCGTTTACGTTTTACGTGGCTTGGCTACTGTTTTTCAGGGGCCAATCACGAACCATCATTTCCATGAATTGACCGACGCGACACTAACCGAGAAGCTTAGTACAGGTCTACTGGTTGCAACTCTGGCCGTCGTCGGCTTCATGCCGTGGTATTTCATTGATTTGATCGAGGCTTCAATTTTTCCGTTTGTGAACCGACTGCAAGCGTCGGGAACCATGGTGGCTTTCCACTAAGAGCTGTCGGGAGATTTACTTATGTTGATGTTACCTGAATTGACCATTATCGGTACCGCGTTCCTCCTGATCATTGTTGATCTATTCCTTCATGAGCACCGCAAGGCAGTTCTTGGCGGAATCGCAATGGCGGGGGTTCTCCTGGCGCTTGGCTTCACAATCGGCATGATGCCCCAGTCGGGCGAGTTGTTCGGTGGCCGCTTTGCTGTGGATAGCGTGACCTGGTGGTTCAAGCTTCTCTTCTTGCTGGCCTCGCTGATCACTCTCGCAATTTCCATCGATCTGCTCGACGGGCGTATCGATGCGAAGCACATGGCTCTCCAGGCGCGTGGCGAGTACTATGCGATCATGTTGTTCTCGCTCGCCGGTGCCATGTATCTGGCTTCAGCGCGCGATCTCGTCACGCTTTATGTGAGTCTCGAACTGGCGACCATCCCACTCTATATTCTCACGGCCTGGAAGCGCGATACCCTTTCGTCCGAGTCGGGTTTAAAATACGTGATTTTGGGTGCTTTGGCTTCAGCTTTCCTGCTCTACGGTCTTGGTCTGATGTTCGGCCTCACCGGCGAGATGAACCTCGAAGCAATTGGAAGATCCGTAACCCCTTCGCCCACATTCTGGCTCGCCGCTGCCATGGTCACGGCAGGAATCAGCTTCAAGTTGACGCTTTTCCCGTTCCATATGTGGGCGGCTGAAGTTTATCAGGGTGCTCCCGCCCCTGTGACTGCGTACCTCTCGGTGGCCTCCAAGGCAGCCGGACTGGCCCTCATGTTTCAGGTTTTCTATCGCATGATGGGGCATCAATTAATGGCATGGGCTTGGCCACTCGCAATTCTGGCGGCACTGACAATGACGGTCGGTAATCTTGCCGCTATCGTTCAGAACAACATCAAGCGCTTCATGGCCTTTAGTGCGATCTCTCAAGCCGGTTATCTGATTCTGGGTTTTCTGGGAAATTCCGATGAAGGCATCCCTTCGATGCTCTATTACATGCTCGTTTATATTTTGACCAATCTGGCGGCATTTGCCGTAATCGTCTGGTACTCGAACCAGACGGGGCGCGAACGGATTGAAGAGTACCGCGGTTTGGCTCGTGTAAATCCGCTCGTTGCTCTTGCGATGATGATTGCGCTCTTCAGTCTTGCCGGAATTCCTCCTCTTTCCGGCTTCGTTGGGAAATTCTTTCTTTTTAGTATCGCGTCGAAAGCTGGCTTTCATTGGCTAGTCGCCGTAGCGGCTGTAAATTCCACGATTTCGCTCTATTATTATCTGCGAATCATCCGGCAGATGTACATCGAGCCTGTGGGTCAGGAAACCAGAGCTTTGTCGATCAGCCCGGTTTTGGCAGTCACGCTCGCTATTACAACGCTGGCAACTGGAGCTATTGGAATTATTCCAATGGTCTATGAAACAGTCTCTGCTCAGACAATCAGCTGGTTCCTGCCGTTTATTCATTGATCGGCAAGAAAGTTCCATTATTGCTTCGGTAGAAGAGTTGATCGGTTGCCTAATTAACGATTACTTCAAACGAAACTCTGATTCCTTCTATGCTGGGAATCGATTTTGGTTTAATATCCCGGTGCACAACAAAAGCAATTTGCATTGCACAAACGTGATTTGACACGAGTCAGATCCGCTATTTTTACGAACACAGGATGGACAATTCGATGAACAGACGGAAAGTAACAATCGACGGTAACGAAGCTGCTGCCTATGTAGCCCATAAGATCAATGAAGTGATTGCGATTTATCCGATCACCCCATCATCAGGCATGGGCGAGTTTTCTGATCAATGGTCAGCCGATGGTCAGAAGAACATCTGGGGTACCGTTCCCACTGTTATCGAAATGCAAAGCGAAGCAGGTGCCGCAGGCGCCCTGCATGGATCGCTGCAGAGCGGCTCCCTCACAACCACCTTCACGTCATCACAGGGTCTGCTCCTGATGATTCCAAACATGTATAAAATTGCAGGCGAACTGACTCCCGCAGTCATGCATGTCGCCGCCCGCTCCCTCGCGGCCCAAGGGCTTTCGATTTTCGGTGACCACCAGGATGTCATGTCAATCCGGAGCACTGGATGGGGAATGTTGTCCTCAAACTCAGTCCAGGAAGTCATGGACATGGCGTTGATCTCCCAGGCCAGCTCTCTTGAATCCAGAATTCCTTTTGTTCACTTTTTTGACGGCTTCCGCACTTCACACGAAGTTGCAAAAGTCGAAGAGCTGACCCGGGATGACCTGAAAGCCATGATCACCGATGATCTGGTTCATTCTTTCCGAAGCCGCGGTCTTACGCCAGAAGCGCCAGTGCTCAGGGGTACTGCCCAGAACCCCGATGTTTACTTCCAGGCCCGTGAAACGGTGAACCCGTTTTATATCGCAGTGCCCACGATTGTTCAGAACTCCATGGACAAGTTTGCCAAGCTCGTTGGACGCCAGTACAAACTTTTTGATTACATCGGCGCACCGGATGCGGAGCGTGTGATCATCATGATGGGTTCAGGCGCGGAAGTTGCCGAAGAAGCAATTCAGGCCTTGAACGCCAAAGGCGAAAAGGTCGGAATGGTGAAGGT
Organism: Bdellovibrionales bacterium GWA1_52_35; assembly: GCA_001769805.1. Taxonomy (GTDB): domain Bacteria; phylum Bdellovibrionota; class UBA1018; order UBA1018; family UBA1018; genus GWA1-52-35. Next base: position 133,691 of record MEPO01000007.1, on the reverse strand, counting down.
TCGCCTCTATCGGCCGTTCTCGGCTGAGCACTTCCTTGCTGCGCTTCCTGCCACGACCCAGGCGATATCGGTTCTCGATCGGACCAAAGAGCCGGGCGCAACCGGCGAGCCTCTTTACCAGGATGTGATCACGGTTCTTTCGGAAGGAATGGCTGAAGGCAAGTTGAAGATGGCCAAGTACCCGAGGGTGATCGGGGGCCGCTACGGCCTTTCGTCCAAAGAGTTTACGCCCGCCATGGTGAAGTCCATTTTTGACGAGCTGAAACAGCCCAAGAGCAAAAATCATTTCACTATCGGTATTTTGGACGATGTCACGCATACCAGCTTGACCTATGACGCGAGCTTCTCGACCGAACATCCTAAAACGGTTCGGGCACTCTTCTATGGTCTGGGTGCGGACGGTACGGTTGGCGCCAATAAGAACTCCATCAAAATCATCGGTGAGGATACCGATAATTTCGCGCAAGGGTACTTTGTTTACGACTCCAAAAAATCAGGCTCCATCACGACCTCTCATCTGCGTTTCGGACCGAGCCGGATTCAGTCGAGTTATCTTATTTCCCGGGCAAACTTTGTGGCTTGCCATCAGTTCATGTTCCTGGAACGGATCGATATGCTGCGCTTCGCAGAAGAAGGCGCAGTGTTCCTGCTGAACAGTGCTTATGGCAAGGATCAGGTCTGGAACGAGCTGCCGAACAAGGTTCAGAAGCAGATCATTGACAAGAAGCTCAAATTTTACGTGATCGATGGTTACAAGGTGGCCAAAGAGACGGGAATGGGCGGTCGCGTGAATACAATCATGCAGACCTGCTTCTTTGCCATTTCCGGAGTGTTGGCCAAGGATGAGGCAATCAAGGCGATCAAGAAATCGATCGAAAAAACCTACGGCAAACGCGGCGAACAGGTTGTGCAGAAGAACTATGAAGCCGTCGACGCTTCACTCGCCAATCTGCATCAGGTGACGGTCCCGGCGACGGCCACGAGCAAGAAGGAAGTGCGCGCAGCAGTGCCGCATCAGGCTCCTGCCTTCGTCAAGAATGTCCTTGGGTCCATGATCCTGGGCACTGGCGACAACCTTCCGGTCAGCGCAATGCCTATCGATGGAACGTACCCGGTCGGCACGGCCAAATGGGAAAAGCGCAACATTGCTCTCGAAATTCCGGAATGGGACGAGAAGTTGTGTATTCAGTGTGGAAAATGCGTGTTGGTATGCCCGCACGCCGTCATCCGCGGCAAAGTCTATGATGCCGGTCTCTTGAAGGATGCGCCCTCTGCATTCAAATCGGTGGATGCCAAATGGAAGAACTTCCCGGGCCAGAAGTACTCGCTTCAGGTCGCCCCGGAAGATTGCACCGGCTGCGCGCTTTGTATTGAAGCCTGTCCGTCGAAATCCAAAACAGATCCCGCACACAAGGCGATCAACATGGTCGATCAACCGTCCATTCGTGAGCGCGAAGTGCGGAACTGGGATTTCTTCCTGGAACTTCCCGAAGTGGATCGTACGGCCCTCAACACGACCCAGGTCAAAGACGTGCAGCTCATGCAGCCGCTTTTTGAATTCTCCGGCGCCTGCGGCGGTTGCGGTGAAACTCCTTACATCAAGTTGATCACCCAGCTTTACGGTGATCGCATGATTCTCGCCAATGCGACGGGTTGTTCGTCGATTTACGGCGGTAATCTGCCCACCACGCCCTATACGACCAATAAACAAGGTCGGGGTATTGCCTGGGCGAATTCGCTGTTTGAAGACAATGCTGAATTTGGCATGGGAATCCGTATCTCCCAAGACAAGAGAGAGGAATTTGCAAGAGAGCTCCTCGTGCGGCTTGGTAATCAGATTCCTGAACAGCTGGTGCAAGGTCTTCTCAACGCTAGCCAGAATGACGAAGTCGGTGTGCGCGAGCAACGTGTTCGCGTTGAAGAGCTAAAAAAGAAGCTTGCGACTTTGAAGACGCCGGAAGCCAGAGACCTCCTGACTCTTGCAGATAATTTGCTGAAGAAATCTGTCTGGGTAGTGGGCGGCGATGGTTGGGCTTATGACATTGGTTACGGTGGTCTGGATCATCTCCTGGCTTCGGGGCGCAATGTGAATATTCTGGTGCTCGATACGGAAGTGTATTCCAATACGGGCGGTCAAGCATCCAAGTCGACTCCTACTGCTGCCGTGGCTAAGTTTGCGGCCAGCGGAAAGAATCGGCCGAAAAAGGATCTCGGCATGATGGCCATCCAGTATGGAAACGCCTATGTCGCTCGCGTAGCTATGGGTTTCAACGATGGGCATACCGTCAAGGTCTTCCGTGAGGCGGAAGCGTTTGACGGCCCATCATTGATCATTGCCTACAGCCATTGCATTGCTCACGGTTATGATCTGGTCCACGGTCTCGATCAGCAGAAGCTGGCCGTGCAGTCCGGTCACTGGCCGCTGTACCGCTACAACCCGACGCTCGTGAATGAGGGTAAAAATCCATTTATTCTCGATTCAAAGGCGCCGAGCATTCCGTTGGAAAACTATATCTATAACGAAACCCGCTATACGATGCTCAAACAGGCGCATCCTGAAGCGGCCGCCGAGCTGCTGAAGTACGCGCAGTCTCAAGTGAAAGATCGTTGGACCTCCTATGAATACCTGGCGGCAAAAGCCGGCCAAGGCACAGGCGGAACCACGGAAAACAATGAATAACTGAGTGCCTGCCGGAAATAGGATCCGAATGATCGTATTTCCGGCGGCCCGTTTTCCAGGGCTGATAAAAAAAGTTTCTTTCGCATAACTTTTTTGAGTATATTGGCCCCACATTACAGACCAACAAGGAGTATCCATGTCTTACAAAGTGAACTCGGATTGTACGAATTGCGGCGCTTGCGAACCAGAATGTCCAAATACTGCAATTACTGAAGGCGCCGATGCGCGCGTGATTAACGCTGATGCCTGCACCGAATGTGTTGGTTTCAATGCAGAGCCAATGTGCGCCTCTGTTTGCCCGACCGAATCCTGTGTTCCGGACGAAGCGAACAAGGAAACGGAAGTCGCTTTGATTGCAAAATTAAAGACGCTTCACCCCGGCAAAACGTTTGCCGATCCGATTATTTCGCACTTCAGAAAGTAAGTTCAGCAAATCATTTCGGCGCGGAGCTCAGGGGAAGACTTCGGTATTGATCCCCAGCTCCGCCGTCCTCAAAGCAAATGCTTCCATTTCCTCAAAAGTCACCGGCTGCGCCCCTGCAGAAGATCTATTCCTTTTCAGAGTCGTGAGATGGATTTCGAGCGGGCGAATTTCTGCATAAAGTTTAAGTAGCGCCTTCAAATTGTCGGCTGACCAATTTTGGTTCATCTCTTTGCCGGGAATTTTCCAAAACGCAGTCTGGATTCTCACTCCCTTGAGTTCGCGAATCGTGTTTAGGAGGAACTTGAATTCCGCATTCCGGCTTTTGGGCCGGATCGCTTTTTTGAAAAGCGGGTCTTCAGCACAATCGAGCTTCAGCCAAAGCTGATCCACTTTTTCGCAGCTCGTGCGTATTTTTTTGTCCTGCAGTCCAGAACCATTGCTGAGAGCGATCAGCTTCCATTTGGCTTTACTGCTTTTCTTGAGTTTCAAAAGCGCACTGACCAAATTCGGGAGGTCAGGATAGAGTGTGAGTTCCGAATTGCCACCCAGAATCACTGTTTCGATCTTGGGCTCTTTCTTTAGCGCAGAGGTAACAGTGGCAAGGTAGGATTCCCAGTTCTGCTTGGGAATGGAGGCTTTCTTCGGCTTGGTTTTGGCGTTATGCCAAGGGCAGTAAATGCAATTCCAGAGGCAGCTTTCGCCAGCAGGTCCAAAGTTGAGGTTCAAGGAGAGGCCGAACCTTCTGCTTCTCGCGGGGCCGCTTACGAGTGGATAAATGGATGGCTTGGTTTTCATGCAAAGTATCCCTCGCTTCTCATGAAGAAATACCACAGAGCCTCGGCCCATCACAATGTCCGGCTTGGCCTAAAGCGATATTTCCAGACGAGCAGAGAGCACCGTTGCGTTACCAACGGCAGGGTCCGCAGAAGGATTCTTGACCCACTGAACATCGGGCTGAACGGCTATGCCTGGAATCGCTTCAAATCGGTAATTGAGTTCGAAAGTCGTTTCGGCGTTCAGAACGGGACTCTCTGCTGCTTGGCTCAGTGTCTTGTATTCGGAGCCGCTCCGGACGTGAGTCACGCCAAATCCGAGTCGATCTTGGTCCCTGGTAGGAATCAAGCCGGTGTATACGACGCCACCTGAAAGGTTCGAACTGATTGGATTGATTTCGGTGTTGGCAATTCCGTAACGCGCAAAGGCGGACAAATGACTGGTCAGACCCTGGTCGATGAGAAGATAAGCCCCCTGATTGACACTTTTTGTATGTGCCGGGTCAATGGAGCTGAGCAGGTGGTCGGACGTGGTGCTGTACGCCCAAAAGCCGAGGGCGTATTTAAATGAATGCGGAGTCCCCGCGCCATCCGCAGTGGGTGAGCCGTGGTAGGCCATTTCGCTGATGAGGAGCGCACCATCGGAACCTTTGAAGCGAAACTCTGCGGTTTTTTCAAGCTCTGAGGCAACGGCGTTGAAAATTCCGAATTGAAAATAGAAAGACTGAGTGGGTTCAGTTCGAATCCGCAAGCTGGTTGCAGCTGTCGGGAAAATGGATGGACCTTGTGCTCCGGTTTGAGAAAGCTCCCTGCCTACCCCGAAACTGCTATTGAAGAAAAGAGTCGAGGTGTCGGTTACATAAAATTCGCTATTCAGGTCATGAAGTCCCGCGAGGACAGAAACCTTTCCATCAAAAAAGGTCTGCTGCAACCAGGCTTCATAAAGCTTGTTGAGATCCTTGGGGGACTCAATGTTGCTGGTAACCTGCTCATCGCCCACTCGTGAAGATGTCTCTCCGCCGTGATTGAACAGGCCATAAAAGAACATGCTTCCGCCGGTCCAGCCCGCGAGCTTCTCGAGGTCAAGGGCAAGTCGCAGGTCGATATTCTGGACGTAGAGTGATCCGGGCTCCAAACCGCCGCTCCGGAGTGAATCGTATTGCCCTTTATAGATCAATCCGAGGTCCACACCTTGAGCTGAAAGTCGGGATCGGAAACCACCCCAGTTTTTGGTCAAACGGTTTTCTTCTTCTTCAGGGCTGGTGTTCACCGGTGATTCCGAGTGCGTTTCCCGAATAGCAGAGCGCGAGGATTCGGTGCTCTCGGTCGCCGAAGCCCCGGTGACGAGAAGGTTTGAAAACAGTATAAGAAGAGAACACGGCACAATGCGTTTCATGGGGTGAGTCTTTCTATTGTAGTTGATCAATTTATTTTTCAGTCAAGAACTTGAGAGTCGTGCCCCAGTCCGTGTCGGCCTGAAACTGGAGTGCATGGTACTTATCTGAATTTTTCAGATATGCCGTCTGATTGAGGGGAATCCAAATAGAGACGCCTTTGGCCCTGGCATACCGGCCGGTGACCTGGTTGGCGACGACGAAATCAGAAATTCGATCTCGAACGTTATTCAGAATTTCCGGTCTCATAGAGACAAGGTTTACCTTCTCCAGCTCGTCCAGATAGACCCCAAGATCACTGTAGTCGGAGTAGGTGAAATGAAGCGTCTTATTCGCTGCCGCAAGCGCTTTGGCGCGTGAGTCCTTGTCTGTGCTGATGAGAAACTGTCCCAGATTTCTTATGGAATCATTCAACGGCTCAATTTTGCTGAGATCAAATGCCGAAAAAGTGACGGCCGCGTTTCCATTTGAGCCATTCGTATAAGATTTGACGTATTCCGCTGTAATGATTTTCGCCACATCAGTAGCGGACGCTTCCGGATTTTGTATCCAACGACCTAAAATGGCGTGATATGGCCAGCCATCGCCTGGTTCGGTTTCCTCGGATCCGGCAAAGATTTCCACGGAATTTTTCATTTCATTCGCGATCTCCACCATCGCCATGAGGCAGGCATCGCTCGCGTATAAATCAACCTTGTGACCGATGATTTCGGATGACTCGCGAAGTGCGTCTCCCAGCTGCTTTGTGGTGATCATATTACCGCTGACGTCATCGTAACTGATGTCCGTGAGATGCCACCCGTTGCCGTGATTCCAGACATTCACGAAGTAGCGCTTTGCGGGGTAATTATCGTGAGCCCAGCGGACGAACTCCACGAGCGAGCGCCAATTGCCCATGTCCAGTTTTGGAATTTCCTGGACAACGGTTGAAGTGACTTTTCTTGGTTCATTGTCTTTTTGCACATAAAGGCGCTGAGTAGTGCCCCGTTGAAGACTTGCCCATTGGACTATAACGTTGAGCTGTTCCGTTGAGCCGACTTGCTCCATCTGGTTGATATTTGTTGCACCATAGGGATCCAGATTATTGTTCCCATTGATATAGGTCAGAAAGGTCCATTCCTTGATGGGTTTTGGAAGCGTAATGCCGGCAAGCGCAAACGAGCCACAGAGGCTGGAGGTCAGAAGTAGGACGGGAAAAAACCGAAGAACTTTTGAAAAATGCATGCGATCCTCCATGATCGGGCGCAAAGAGTACTTCTAATGCTTAAGCCAACATAAGTTTCCGTAAATGCTGCCTACCTTGGCAGCAGCTTCCGTTCATGTCGACCCATTGGAGAAGAGTAGCATAGAAAAAAACAAAAGCACGTTGCCTTGAGTCATATTTGACAATTGTCGCAGCTTCGACATCTCACGGTTCCAGGCTGTGCCTGAAAGTACCGCTTCAGTGCAACGCTTCTGCATTCCCGCGATTCCAGAAACCTTTGTGTATGGCCGAGTTCCTGAAAATAACGCTGCGAAGCACGAATCGATTCCGGTTTGCGGTTGAGCATGAGGCGAAAGTCGTCAAGATTCCAAAGTACGAGCGCTTTTCCTGGCTTGGCTGGATCCCGTCCTGCTCGACCTATCGCTTGCGTAAGAGATAGAAGGGTCGACGGGGGCTGCCAAACGACAACCCAACGCAGGTGCTTGTGGTTCATTCCCATTCCGAAGGCAGAAGTAGCTACGATGATTTCGGTTGATGCCGTTTTGATCTGATTCTCAATAATATGGCGCTCTTCAGACGAAAGTCCGGCATGGTAAGTCACGGTCCTCTTCCCGAATACCGTCATTAATCTTCCAATTCGTTCAGCATTGGCCCGAGTTTGAGCAAATATGATTCCATGTTCGTCTTGGCTGGAAGTCCAGCGCAAGAGTGCATCAAGGCGATCAGCGCTCGAGAGCTCCTGGACCGTGAGTCTGAAATTTTCAGGGAGATCGAACTGACCGATCTCGATCACCGAAGAGGGGAGAAGCTTCTTGAGGCTCGCTCTTGCCGATACCGGCAGGGTTGCGGTTAACCAGAGACTGCGCGTGATATTAAAGCGCTCCAGAAGCGACGGAATGCGGTTGAACGCCGGTCGAAATTCCTCACCCCAATCCCAAAGGCAATGGCACTCATCAACGACCATCAGTTCGGGGCGCCAGTAGTCGAGAGCCACTCTTCTGGAGTCTGACATCAGGGCCTCAGGACTCACGATCCATATTTCGGTGTCGTCCAGCGGGAGTTCCGTTCGGCCGCCGGTCGAGACGCGCACCCGGAATCCACGATTTTGGAGATCAGCCACCTGCTGCCGGGCAAGGGCGATCAAAGGGGTGATGAGCAACGTGCGCTTGCGGTATTTACGAACCCATTCTTCCAGAATCAGTGTTTTGCCGGAGCCGGTGGGAGCGACGCAGATCACATGCTGGAGTGATCGCAGGGCATTCAACGCTTCTTTTTGAAAGGGGCGCAAGACAACCATTAGGTTGCGCCCTATGCCAGAATTATTCCTCAGAAACCGGCAGGGACAGGGCGGGTTCGCTTGCTTTGAAGCGGACGTAAATTAACCCACCGATCGAACCAATGAGCATACTGCATAAGGCATAAAGGGTGAAAATGTCTGCTCCGCGCTGACAGCCCACCAATTGAAAAAGATAAAGGAAGGCGGCGTGACCCGTTCCGACCCCGGCCGGCATTACGGGGACAGCGGTCACGAGCAGGCCCAGTGGCACCACCACATAACACGAGAGGAGAGAAACCAAGTCATCCCCCAAAGCCTGAGCGAATAAAAAACAGGCCCAGCCGATTGCCAAGTGAACGGCCGAGGAAAGGAGCAGAACCTTGATCACGACCCAGCGATGATCATGATAGTGGCGAATACCTTCGTAAATTCGCGCAAAAGAGCCGAGTTTGGGGAATCTCAGTTCAAGCGCTTTGAAAAAATAAAGGAGAGGATCATGCTTCTCCTTCATCAAAAAAAGATAGACGTAAAAGAGAAAAGCCACTCCGGCAGCCAAGGTAATCAGGAACCTGAGTGCCGTGAAAACCGGTGTTCCTTCAAAGGAGCGAAAGCCGACCAGCAGCGCGCCTGCCGAGACAAACGCAAGTGCCGAAAGACCGGCAACCCGGTCAAAGAGAATGGATCCAAAGGCTCGCGCCCGCTGGCCTTGCACTTCGCGGCCAATATAAAATGCTTTGACGAGATCACCACTGATCGCGCCGGGCAAGGCGATGTTAAAGAAGCCGCCGATGTAACTCAGTTGAATGGTTCTCCACCAGGTCAGGTGAATGCCTTGTGCGCGCAGCAACCATTGCCACCGGATAGCTCCCATGACTGAAAGGAGCAGGATAACCGCCACGGCCGGCAGCAACTTGTTGAGCCGGGTGAATGCAAGCTGGGTGGCTTGCACTGAAATAAAGCCTTTCTGCACCAGAAAATAGAGAAGGCCGGTGACAAAGAGCGCTTTCACGAAATACGAAAGGACTTTCCTGCTGCGCGCCCGCCCCTTGTTGGTGCCTGGTTTTGCTGAAATTTCCACGGCGTGGTCTCTCATAAGGTTAAAAAGTTTCGAAACAGGGTTTCGCCGACTTTGGGGTCATAAAGTTTGCTGCCGAGTTCCGGGCGAAGCAGAATCTCGGGCTTCCCGACCTTTTTGCGGTAAGCGAGCGTACGATTTGCGCCGGGGAGATCTTTTTCGGGATGAAACTGAATCCCGAAAACCGGATGTCCTTCAAGTTGGCAAGCCTGTATCTCACAGTCTTCCGAACACGCAAAGCGCTTCATGCCGGCCGGCAATTCTGCGGCTTCATCAAAATGCGATGAAAAGGAGTAGAACTCTTCCGGAAGTCCGGCCAGAAGGGGTGAGGGGTGCAGGGTTTTAATCAAGCTCCAGCCGAATTCCGCCCGCTCGGCGCGACGGACCAGGGCTTTGCCTTGATCGTGTTCCGGTCCGAGTGCCCGAATAAGACTTTGGTGGCCGTAGCAGATACCGAGAACAGCTTTGTTTTCGCTAACGGCCTTCCGCATGAACTGATGAAGATCGGAAATCCAGGGGGCGTCATCCAGAGCGGACGTCTTTGATCCGGAAATGATGATTTTATCGAAACCCGAGGCACTGAGAGGAAGGTCGCGTTGGGGTGCCCGCTGGCAGAAAACAGTGGCGCTCGAGCAGTCACGGGCCATCCGTCTCAGATCAGGAGAGCCCCAGCTGTCGGGATCGATATTACAGTCGATGATCAAAACTCTCATTTGGCACTCCGCTTTGCGGCTTCTTCGATCTCTGGTTCGAAGAGAAAGGCATATTTCAGAAAAATACTATGAGCCGCGTTGATCGAAATGATGAATCCGGGAAGTCCGTCGAGGAAGCCTCTTTTCAAAAAATACGTTTCCAGGAATTTTCCGGCCGGTTTAAATATGAGTCGAATTAAAGACGGGCGGACGCCTTTCCTTCGGAGGTCTTCCGTTCCAAGACGGGCGAAGCGCAGGTTCGTTAAGATTTGATCACGAATTGACGTAAAGGCGTAATGATCCAGAGCCTGCTGAAGCGAAACAACGGGCCCGCGGGCAAGGAGTTCTTCGTGCACATGGGGTTCCGTCCAGGAACATTTATTTCGATTTGCCAACCTGACCAAAACATTCGGGTACCAGCCCCCGTGACGGATCCACTTCCCGAGATAGTAGGTTTTCCGGGGAAAGCAAAAGGCATCCGCCTGTAGCCGTCCGCTCTGGACTTTCGCCAGGGATCTCTCAATTTCCTCGAAAAGTGCTGGAGAAACCACCTCATCTGCATCGATGTTCAAGACCCAGTCATGTTTCGCCTGGGCCTGTGCAAAATTCTTCTGCTGCCCATAGCCGAGCCAAGCGTTCTGAAGGACCCGGGCCCCATGAGTCCGTGCGATTTCGACTGTTCTGTCGGTACTCCCTGAGTCGACTACCAGAATATCCTCTGCCCAAGCCACACTTTTGAGAGCCCGGGCGATATTCGTCTCTTCATTCAAAGAGATGATTGTAATGCTGACTGGAAGCCTTGCCATACCCGAAAAAGCTAGCATAACGAGTGATTTTTTGGGAAAGATTAAGCAAATCTGAATACCATTTTCGGCAGTATTTTCGAAGGGCGCTCGGGCGCTCGCACAAAGGACGAATATGAAAGTTGCAGTGATTGGAACAGGGTACGTGGGTCTGGTGGCCGGGGCGTGTTTTGCGGATACGGGCAACACGGTTTACTGTGTGGACAATGACATTTCAAAGATCGAATCCCTCAAGAACGGTGTTATCCCGATCTACGAACCCGGACTGGATACTCTCGTCAAGCGTGGCTACACGGAAGGTCGAATGATTTTTACGACGGTGGTTGCCGAAGCCGTTCAGGCGGCTGAAATCATTTTCATGGCCGTCGGTACGCCCCCACTCCCGAATGGTGAACCCGATCTTCAGTACTTGAAGAGTGCCTCGGAAGAGGTCGCACGCGCAATGAACGGTTATAAAGTGATCGTGAACAAGTCCACGGTACCGATCGGTTCCCATCGGGTTGTAGCCGATTGGATGACACCTTTCACAAAACAGCCGTTTGATGTCATCAGTAATCCTGAATTTTTAAAAGAAGGTTCGGCTGTCGATGATTTCCTGAAGCCTGATCGCGTCGTCATTGGAACAGAGAAGGAAGAAGTTTATCAAAAGATGGTGGATCTTTACTCGCCTTTTGTCCGCCAGGGAAATCCGATTATCTGGATGGATCCGGTATCTGCAGAAATGACCAAGTACGCCTGCAACGCTTTTCTCGCCACCCGTATCAGCTTCATGAACGAGCTTTCAGTTCTTTGTGAAAAAGTGGGCGGCGATATTGAAATGATCCGCAAGGGCATGGCAACCGACCAGCGCATCGGGAAGCATTTTCTTTATGCCGGTGTCGGGTATGGTGGTTCCTGTTTTCCGAAGGACGTGCAGGCCCTCATGGCAACCGCGCGTCGCGAGGAAATCACGATGGCTGTGGTCAACTCAGTCGAAGAGGCGAATTATCGCCAGAAGAAGCGGCTGGCCCAGAAGGTGTTCAGCCACTTCGGTGCCAACCTCAAGGGTAAAACCTTTGCGCTCTGGGGTCTGGCTTTCAAGCCAAATACGGACGATATGCGCGAAGCGCCGGCGATTACCATTATCAATGAGCTTCGCAAGGCGGGCGCACAGATCAAGGGCTTTGATCCGGTCGCAACTGAAACCGCGCGCGCGGCAATCGGAAGTGAGATCACGTATTGCAGCTCAGCTTTTCAGGCAATCGAGGGAGCAGATGCCCTTTTGATTGTGACCGAATGGAATGAGTTCCGGCATCCCGATTTCGCACGGATGAAAAAAGACCTGAAGAATCCGGTGATCTTCGACGGCCGGAATATCTATAATCCTGAAGAAATGAACAAACTCGGATTCACGTACTACGGAATCGGACGTGGCGGGAAAGTGTGATTTGAGCGTTTCAATCCTCACGACGTCTTACAATCAGCTTCCGGTCCTTCGGTTGTTAGTGGCGAGTCTGGAGCGTCAGACGGTCCGTGATTTCGAAATCGTCGTTGCTGATGATGGTTCGAGCGACGGAACGGCGGAGTATTGCGCGTCGAAAACCGGAACGAATCTGGTATTTGTCACGCAGTCTGATGAGGGGTATCGCAAGTCCCGGATTCTCAACGAGGCGCTGAAGCGCTGTTCGGGTGATTATCTCATATTTCTCGATTCGGATGTGATTCTGGAAAAGCATTTTGTCGAGGATCATCTGGCCTTGAGAAAATCCGATTCATTTGTCTGCGGCAGAAGAGTGGATCTCGGCCCGGAAATCACCGTTTCCGAAGAAAGAATACTTGCCGGCGATTTTGATCATATCTGGAATCCTGATCTGTTGCGGAGCGTTCTCAATAAAAAAACGCTAGGAATCAAGCGTGGGCTGCGGGTCTGTGCGCCACTCCTTCGCAAGCTGATGAGGTATGATCGGCCGATTGATATTCTGGGTAGTAATTTCAGTGCCTGGAAAAAGGACATCCTTGCGGTAAATGGCTTCAACGAGGGACTTGAATCTTACTGGGGCGAAGATGGTGATCTGTTCATCCGTTTGAGAAATAGTGGAAAAAAAGCGGTAAACGCAAAAGGCATGTGCGTCCAATTTCATCTTTTCCACAAGCGCAGGGAACCGAATTCCGAGGTGGTTGAACGAATTACTGCGCTGGTAAAAAATACCGATTATAAATGGGCCGAGAAGGGTTATCGTTCGCGATTTTAGTGAACTTCGTCCAGCTGAACGATTCCGTCCCGATTCAGGATCAGCCGTATCCGTTCAAACGCATCCCGCATTCTGCCGTCACTGCCGGCAGTCTGATACTTGAATACGATATTAATGTGATAATCTTTCCGGCAGGTGACGGTCTGAAGCGTGCCGGTCTCGTGACAGAAGTGCAGCATCTCGGCCTTCGGGTCATCGGCCTGTTTGACCCATTGGCTGATATCAAACCGCATGATGTCATTGATGTCACGGCGGCGTTGATGAAATCGCGCGATTTTTCTGGGGTACAGAGTCACCTGTTTTTCGTATTTCATGACACGTTCAGGTTTCCCCTCCTCATCAATGGAGGTGATGTTGTCCATGTTCCGACGAGACCGGATCACCGCGGGTAAGCGATCGTACTCCATAAAGGCAAAAGCCTCCCGGAACATTCCGACCACCTGACCGGTGCCCGGATCGCGGATTTTGGCACTTTGATCGGCCGCGCCTCGCAGCATTTTTTGCGAGAGAAACACCTTAAGCCAGTCTTTCATGCGATCCTTCAAAATATAGCTGACCACGACAATCACGATGAACATCGAACTGCTCGTGGAGAACCGGCTCTGGGCAAATACGGTTACTACAGCAGCAAAAAGCATGGCCACCCCCGCAGCAATCGAGAAGTTCAGCTGGGAAATCGCCTGCCATTCGGAAACCTCAAGGTTGAGATGCAGACTGCTCGAGGTGAACTTTTTCAGGACGCCCTTGCGATAGGGGATGATCGAATTGTCGCGACCTTCGACAAAAAGCGATGGATAGCCCATCTCGCGACGATGTAGCTGCTGGGTTTTGAGAACTTCGCCGATCTTTCGTTTCAAATCGGAAGAATCAGCCTCGGGGATGGGTGCTTCACTCAGGGCCTTGAAGACAAGCGCCAGGTATTCCTCGACCGTCAGACTGAAGAATTCGTCAAAATAACGAAAGCCGTCTTTCAGCTTGCTGGGAATCTGCGGGCGGCTGATCTCCTGATGGCGCACGCAGATGGATCGCTCCAGCTCCTGGATATCCCGCAGGAGATTCAGAATCGCTTGCTGGAGAACTGAGAAACGCTCTGGACCCGCATAGTTCCGCATTACCTCCATCTCCCGGATCAAGGCGACAGCAGTATCGCGGATCGAGGCCCGGGTGACCTGACCCAGAAGTTTGATCTCCTCGAAAATGGAATTGATACCGTCTTGCGGAACGGACCGGTCGATTGAGCTGGCGAGCAGTTGGTCCAGGCCGGTGCCGATGCGATTCCAGGGCGAGCTGGGAATGGAGGAGTCGGTGATCCGGTCCAGCGGAATTTGCGGAGTTTTAAACCGGATATATTTTTGAATGCCACTGTAGAAGTCGGATTTTGAATAATTACCGGGTGCAATGTTCAATGCTTTGGGGACAAAGAAATATGTTTCAATTTCATAGCTGCTGGAGCGAGATTCCGGCAGATCAATGTTCAGCTTGATCTCAAAGTGCCGTGAATCGTGAATCGAAATCTTAGTGTCGAGAATGTCATCGGAATCATGTTTCATTTACGGCCTTTCAGCGTTTCAACCGGTAAGGGCGGTACTCAAAGAATCGACGTCCGGTCAGGCTTTCGATCGTGTCCAGAATGATTTTCTTTGAATCCCTCCAGGTCCAGTGAAAAGGCGAATTCGTGAGATCCCAGTGCCAGCCTTTCGCGGAGATCCGGTTGTGCATGACTGCGGGATGCACGTCACGAAAAGGTTGCAGACCCCAGAAACGTTTATAACGGTAATTATTCCCGGTTGCCGGAGTTCCCGCGCGTTCAGCCTCCGGATCAGCTTTTCCGTGATAAAGCTGATCCATGAAGAAAGTTTTTTCTCTCATTGCATCGGGAGTCCTAACCCAGCCGTAATGAAAGATGCGGGCTCTTGAGTGAATAACCGAAAGCTTCTCGCCGTTGGGCTTGCGGAAGCTTTGGGCATCACCCAGGCTTCTGCCTCCGGCACTGTGGCGGATACAGCGTACTTCGCGGCGGTACGCGCTTCGCGAATGCTGGACTACATCGTAAGATCCGTAAAAGTGAACGTAATCAAAAAGCAGACCCTCTATTTCGGGCCGGGAATGCGCCTGACGAAGTGCTTCGCGGATGCGTGGGTAGTCGCTTTCATGAAGGACCTCGTCCGCCTGTAAATAGAAGCACCAGTCTCCGGTGCAACGGTCCAGCGCGATGTTGGTCTGTTCCGAAAGGATGAGCCCACCTTTTCGTTTCTCCGGATCATCCAGCTCCCAGACAGTTTCAAAATGAATGATTTTGCCGGAGCCTTCTTTTTCGGAAAGCTCGGTGATCCGTGCCGCAGTTTCATCATCACCTTTGCCGACCGCGATAACGAACTCGTCCACGAGCGGAAGAAGTGAACGGATGGATTCCAAGAAAGGGTAATCAAATTTGACTCCATTCCGGAGAATGGTAAATCCTGAGACTTTCATCTGTGTTTCTCGGGATGCGTTTGAATATTCCACATCTTGATATGTCGCACGACACGGGAGACTCCCTCCAGGAGAGAGATGATCAGGCCATGCCAGCCATCTCGCCAGGAGGAGTAGTAAAAATAGTTCTTCAGGAACATGGCGGGAAAGGAACCCAGTAAATGGACGATGTTGGTTCTCTTCCCCTGGAGAATCCTGTCGCGTGCTTCAATTGAGGTGTAGCGATTCATCTTATCGAGGAATTTTTCGATATTGAACTCCGGAGAATGCAGCAGGGGTTCATGGATCCGTCCCGGGTCGGACGGGAAATTGGGGTATTCGTGGATCTCGTTAATATAGCGAACGCCCTGGCGATGAAAGAATCGGTCTTGATAGCTCGGATTCCAGATGCCGTATCGAATAGGCTTTCCGAGGAAGTATTCGGCGCGATGAACTTTGTAGGCTTTGAACGGGGGACCATCGGGAGTCGCGCTCAACAATGATTGAATGCGCTCTGCCAGTTCAGGGGAGCAAGCCTCATCCGCATCGACGACCAGAACCCAGTCGTGAGTCGCGGAATCCAGCGAAAGATTGCGTTGTTTGCGGAAGCCCTCCCACTTGTTTTCAATGAAGCGGAGTTTCGATGCCCAGGGTGCGTCGGATCGCAGGCATTTGGCTTTCGTCTGGTCCGTGCTGAGTGCATCGACTACCAGGATCTCGTTCGCCCAGATCAACGAACTCAAGCACCGCTCAATGTGCCGTTCTTCATTTCTGGAAATAATCAGGGCGGAAATTCCGGGTCGCTGGAGGTTCATTGGTCTTCCTTGTTCGCTATACGTGAACATTCACCAAGAACCGCCGTCACGTCAATGGAAGTCATGCAAAGCTGATGTGCAGATGCGGTTTGGGGGCACTCTGCGGCTCCACACCAAGGGCGCTCGCCATTGATCCCAGAGGTGCGACAGGTGAGTCGATCCGAGAAAAAATAGGGATGCACATCCGTGCGGTAGGGGTGCCACTCATAAGGGTGCTCGGGGCCAAAGAGCGTGACTGTCGGGACACCGACGGCCACGGCCAAATGACGTGGTCCGGAATCATTGCCTGCGAAGACTGAAAATCGCTGAATCATTCCGGTCAATTCGCGAAGGCCCAGGCCGGCTTCGATGTGAATGCGATCTTGAAGTTCTGTCGGTGTGCAATGCTTCAGTAATTCCCGGAACTCCTGGGCGAGGGCAAGCTCGTTGGGGCCCACAAGCGCAAAGACACTTCCGTTTTTTTCCTGGCACCAGCGCAAACCGAGTTCCACGAAATTCGAGAGGGGCCAGGCCTTGGATGGGCGGCTTGCGCCCAGACCCAAGCCCAGAACCGGCCCAGTTAAATGGATGCTCGCTAGATGAGCGAGGGCGCGGCTTTTTTCATCTTCGGTCACCGCAAGTCTGGGGTAAACCCCTTCGGGTATGGAAAGTCCCAGGGCGCGTAACGCGTCCATATCGCGTTCAATGACCGGCTTTACCTGGCCTTTGCCGGGGACCAGGACGGTGGAAAACAAATTGGGGTCCTTCAGTCCATGAAAATGAATCGAGCGAACCTGGGCGCCGGTGGCACGGCTCAAGAAGGCGCTTGAAGTGCTTGCGTGAAAGTTGATGACCAGATCAAAGCGCTCGCGGCGGAGCTGGCGGGCGAGGCTCGATAGAGTCTGCAGGCGCCCGAGGCGCGTTGCCCTGCGCTCCAATCCCCAGATTCGGTTAGCCACTGGAGAGTGCTCCAGCAGAGGGGCCCAGCAGCGATCGACCAAAACGTGAATCTCTGCATCCGGGTAGGCGCGTCGAAGTTCTGCCAGCGGAGCGGTCAGGAGAACCGTGTCCCCCATTGCCCGGATTTTGATCGCGAGAATCTTTTTCATCAGGGGCTGAGCCTAGCCCACCCCAGAATAAAAAAAAACCCCCGATCCGCTTGCGCGAAAAGGGGGCTCCAAATTCGATAAAATCAAACTACTGATGGGCGGCAGGAGTCGCTTCAGCTTCGATCTTTTGGACTTTTTTTGCTTTCTTGGTCTTCTTGGTTTTCTTGACCTTCTTGACTTTCTTTTCTGCGGTTGGGGCGGGGGCAACCTGTTCGGTTGCAATAGCATCCGGAGCGGCTACCTGCTCGGCAGGTTCTTCAGCGAAAGCGACCATTGAGAAAGCAAGCATTGCGATCATTGCAAAAAGTTTCATAAATTCTCCTTAGAACTCATTAGCGTTATTTCGGCGGCTCGATTGCCTCCGGTTACTCTATTTAGAAGCAACCATGAAAGGGTCGCAATAAAAAAGTGTAATTATTACAAGTTGTTGCAAGCTGATACAGGTGTCGCAAAACGCGGCGGTCCTAGAATTTTGAAGCAAAAGTATAGATGTGCTTGATGTCGATGTGTTGAAAACGCTGGTGTTTTAGCTTCATCGCGGCGAGCTGAAGAATGAGTTTGGTCTGAACTTTCTTCTCTTGAGACTTCACCTTCTTGATTTCACCCAAAATAAAGGATTCCATTTCTACCGGGTGGAAGCAAAAACCACGTGAAAACTCATAAGAACCCTTGAAGGGAATAAGCCTGGCTTCGAAGATGTCTCCGCGTGCGAAGCCCGCGTTAATTTCCGAGTCGATGACCTTGTAGGTTTTGCCTGAGAACAAATCAGCAACAACGAAACCTTTGCGATTCCAGGTGAAGCGCTTCACCCGAAAGATCGAATGCAGGGTCAGACAAAAATCACGGTAAATATTCAACTCTTCGTTTGAGAAGCGATCCTTTTGCTTTCGAAAGTAAAACTTGATCGGGGGGAGATCCACGCCTGGCAGATCACGGTCAAAGAGGTACCAGTCCATGAAAATCGACATTCTCTGCTCAAATTCGTGATCGTCTTCGTAAACTACACCGGATTTATCGAAGTACTCCTGCTTGGCCTGGTATACCTCGCGGTAGTATTCGCCAGTTGTGAATTCTTCGACGATTTGCTCGAGATACTTCTGGTACATGGTCCGTTATTCCTGCTTCTCAGCGATCATTGAGTCCCATCATATCCGGAATTGCCACTTGCGCTGAACACAATTTTCCCCCCCAGAAGAGTATAGAGCACCCGCCCAGCCAGCGGGCGTCCGAGGAAGGGACTATTGGTGCTTTTTGAGAGAAGGGTTTCGGCCGTGAGAGTCCAAACCTGGTTGGGGTCGAAGACCACCAAATCAGCAGAAGCATTCGGCTTCAGGGTTCCGAATGGAATTCCGAGCAAACGAGCAGGTGCCGTGGTCAGCGCTTCAATCCAGCGACCCAGGGGTAAACTGCCGTCTTTCACAAGCGAATAGGTCAGTGAAGCCGCGCTTTGAACGCCGAGAATGCCATTTGCTGCTCCCAGGAAGCCCCCGGCTTTATCTTTCGGGGTATGTGGTGCATGGTCCGTGGCAATCATATCAATCCAGCCTTCGGAAAGCGCCTTCAGGACGGCCCTCTGGTCGAGCGTACTTCGGAGTGGTGGCGCCATTTTGAAATTCGTATCCGTTCCGTCGATATCGTTCTCTGTCAGAAGAAGATGATGGGGGGCAACTTCGGCGCTAACCGGCAGGCCGGCTTCTTTGGCGCGCTTGACGTGCTCAAGCCCAGTCTCAGTCGAAAGGTGGGCAATATGGGTTGGGCATCTGGTCAGTCGGCATAGGGCAATATCCCGGGCTATGGTAATCTCTTCAGCTGCAGCGGGATTTCCAGGAAGTCCAAGGGCCCTCGACCGTGGTCCTTCGTTCATCACCCCTCCATGGGCCAGATGAATATCTTCTGCGTGAGATATCACCGGAATATTCAGCGTACGCGCAATCTCCATTGCCTGGCGCAGCAGGGCGGAATTCATCAAAGTCATTCCATCGTCGCTGATTCCGCGGGCTCCTGCGTGGAACATGGCTTCAATATCCGCCAGGCGCTCGCCTTTAAGGCCCTGCGTGATGGCCCCGACCGGGAATACACGGCAGGAACCATTTTTGCTCGCGATCTCCAGAATTCGTTGAGTGACTTCGGCACAGTCATTCACAGGTTTTGTGTTGGCCATGCAGGCGACCGCAGTATAGCCCCCGGCGGCGGCTGCCCGGGTTCCGCTTTCGATCGTTTCTTTATGTTCTTGCCCGGGTTCCCGTAGATGAACGTGAGCGTCAATGAAACTCGGCAAGACCCAGAAGCCCTTGGCTTCGATCACCAGACTGGCATCTGAAGCGGGGGCCGCGCCGGGGCCTGTGATTTTATGAATTTTTCCTTCGGCGATCCAGAGATCACCCAGCTGATCAAGGCCTTGTGAGGGGTCCAGCAGTCGTGCGCCCCGAAGCAGAAGAGTATTCGCCTGGGTCATTCGATTCTCCGGAACATGCGTTGTAGTCTGAAATGGGGAAAGATGCCGGTGCTATCAAAACTTCCGGGCTCGATGGATAACCAGACCCAGATGGCCTTGCCCTTGAGCGACGAAAGCGGGATGACCCGCCAGGCTTGAGTTTTGCCCTGTTCAGTTGCCGAACTTCGCAAATCTCCGAGAACGAAAATGGAATCAGCCGGGATCTTCTGCGGCCCGAAATTTTCGATGGCCGGCGGTTCCCAGCACGAGCTGTAACTCTTTCCTTCCGGCAGGGTTTCTGTTCCGCAGGAGGCGTCACCTGTGATCGTGGTGGAAATCGACTTACCGTTCAGGCTGATGCGGCCTTGCTGAACTTCCACTGTTTCACCGGGGAGGCCCAGGACG
Source organism: Bdellovibrionales bacterium GWA1_52_35 (assembly GCA_001769805.1). Taxonomy (GTDB): domain Bacteria; phylum Bdellovibrionota; class UBA1018; order UBA1018; family UBA1018; genus GWA1-52-35. The sequence goes on along the minus strand of MEPO01000007.1, from coordinate 113,946 downwards.
CGCTTAATAAAATCTCGACCGGGTTCGTCTGAAAGTGAAAAGATGACGACATCGCCACGTTCCGGAATTTTCGAAGCCAATTCCTCCAAAGATGTTCCGGTGGTCTTGTGGAAAAAGGGCAGACGCAGGCCATAAGCTGATTTTGAAACAAAAATGGTGTCACCCGCTTCGAGCGTGGGTTTCATCGCCGAACTCGGAATGCGGTAAGCTTCCACGACCAAGCTGCGGATTCCGAGCGCAGCAAGGACGGCCACGATCACCGCAATTCCGTAATCCCTGATCAGTTTGTGATTTGATTCCGTCATTTTCAATTCCGGAGTTAATCCACTTTCAAAACGGCGAGGAACGCCTCTTGGGGGACTTCAACATTGCCGATCTGTTTCATGCGCTTCTTGCCTTCTTTTTGCTTTTCAAGAAGTTTGCGCTTACGGCTGATGTCGCCGCCGTAGCATTTAGCCGTCACGTTTTTGCGATAAGCCGAAACCGTTTCGCGGGCAACCACTTTGGTTCCGATCGCCGCCTGGATCGCGACTTCAAACATCTGGCGTTGAATCAGTTCTTTGAGTTTCTTTGCCAGTTCGCGTCCGCGCATCGCGGCTTTACTGCGATGAATGATTACTGACAATGCATCCACAGGGTCGTTGTTCAGGAGAATGTCGAGCTTGACCAGTTCGGATTCACGATATTCCGAAAGTTCGTAGTCCATCGACGCGTAACCCTTAGTGGCACTTTTCAGGCGGTCATAAAAATCAAAGACCATCTCATTGAGAGGCATTGAGTAAATCAGTGCAACGCGGTCTTTGGTGACGTAGTCGAGTTTTTCCTGCATGCCACGGCGGTCATTGCAGAGTGCCATGACTGAGCCCACGTATTCGGCGGGCATGTGAACCGTCAGTCGAATATACGGTTCTTCAATTCTTTCAATTTTGGTCTGATCGGGGAGCTTGGCCGGATTGTCCACCAGGAGCTGTTCGCCATCCGTCTTCAGCACCCGGTATACGACCGAAGGAGCGGTCGTGATGATGTTCATATTGTATTCGCGGTCCAGCCGCTCCTGGACCACATCCATGTGCAGCAGTCCGAGAAAGCCGCAGCGAAAGCCGAAACCCAGCGCATTGGAGGTTTCAGGTTCGTACGTCATGGCGGAGTCATTCAAGCGTAATTTTTCAAGCGATTCCTTGAGCTCGTTGAAATCATCGGCATTCACAGGATAGACACCGCTGAAGACCATGGGCTTGGCTTCTTTGAAACCACCGAGCGCAGGTGTCGCGGGGTACTTGACATCCATAATCGTGTCGCCGACCTTCATGTCCCGGATATCGCGAATACCACATACGACTGCGCCCACTTCGCCACTGGGGATCGCATTGACATCCGTGAACTTGGGGGAGAAGACGCCGAGGCGCAAAATTTCAAATTCTTTGGCCGCATGGTGCAGGCGGATTTTCATACCTTTGGCCAGCGTGCCTTCAAAGACGCGGCAAAGAGCAACGACGCCCTGATAGGAGTCATACCAGCTGTCGTAAATCAAAGCGCGCAGAGGCTCCTGGTCGGCATCTTTGGGCGCTGGGAAATATTTCACGACCGCTTCCAGAACTTCATCAATTCCAATGCCGGCCTTGGCGCTGCAGAGTACGGCGCGGGAAGTGTCGACCATTCCTATCATTTCTTCGACTTCGCCGAGAACACGTTCGGGATCGGCCGAGGGAAGGTCAATTTTGTTTACTGCCGGGAAAACTTCCAGATTACTGTCGAGCGCCATAAAGACGTTCGCGAGTGTCTGGGCTTCCACGCCCTGGGACGCGTCGACCACGAGAATCGCGCCCTCACAAGCGGCAAGCGACCGGGAAACTTCATAGGTGAAGTCAACATGTCCGGGCGTATCGATCAAATTCAGGATATAGTCCTGTCCATCTTTGGCTTTGTATTTGATGCGGACGCTTTGGGCTTTGATCGTGATCCCGCGTTCGCGTTCAAGGTCCATATTGTCCAGGAACTGGGCTTCCATTTCCCGGGCCGTGACGGTACCGGTTCTTTCGAGAATACGATCGGCCAAAGTAGATTTCCCATGGTCAATATGGGCAATGATGCAAAAATTCCGGATGTTCTTGGACATAACTTGTTGGGAAAACTATATTTAACCAAATGGAAATGCAACCACCGATCGAACTTGAAATTCAGGATCTTGCCAGAGGGGGGGCGGGCGTCGGCCGGGATGCCTCCGGTCGGGTGATTTTCGTACCCTTTACCGCTCCGGGTGATCGTGTTCGGGTTCAGGTGGTTGAGCAAAAAAAGCAGCACTATGCCCATGGAAAGCTGCTCGAGATTTTGCGCCCTTCGGAGATCCGCCAGAAGCCCCTTTGTTCTGTTTTCGGGCAATGTGGTGGATGCCAGTGGCAACACATTCCTTATTCACTTCAGTGGAAGACGAAATCCGGCGGTGTTCTGCAGGCCCTTGCCCGAGTCGGAATAGCTACTGATTTCGGGGACCGCTGCAATGAGTTTCCTGCAGAAGAGATCTGGGAATACCGGAATCGGATACAGCTTCGGGGCCTTGGGAATCGGGTCGGTTTTTTTGCCGCAGGAAGTCATGAGATCGTCGGTGCCGATCGTTGCGCAATCGCCCGGCCAGAGATTAACTCCATTTGGGAGCAGATACGTAAGGAAGGGGCCGCGCTCGCCAAGCCATTCAAGGTTGAGGTAGCCGTTGATCCGGATGGCAGCGTACAAAGGATCTGGAACTCTAGTCATGGGGCTGCTGGTTTCAGGCAGATTCATGATGCCCAGAATGGAAAGCTACAGAAATGGATACTCAATGCCCTTCCTTCTGGAAGGGCATTACTCGATCTCTATGGGGGCGGTGGAAATTTATCGCGGGCTTTCGCTGATCGAGTTCCAGTCATTCATTGCGTTGATTTCGGTGCACAGCCGCCTGTATCTGCGGGTTTGCCACAAAACCTTTATTTGCATCGGTCAAGGGTTCTTCCATGGCTGAAAAAAGCGGCGGCTGATCCGCAGATCAGGAGCGGCGCACCCTGGGTTGCGATCAGCGATCCTCCTAGGGGTGGGCTCGGCAGGGAATTTCCAGAAATTGCCGACGCTTTGAACGTCATCGGTGTCAAGGAACTCGTTGCGGTCGGGTGCGATCCGGACAGCTGGGCCCGGGATCTTGCCGGATTCCTGAAATGTGGCTGGGTTTTGGAGCAGGTTGCGGTCTTCGATTTTTTTCCACAGACTCCCCATGTGGAGGCGGTCGCTCTCCTTAAATTTGACTAAATCAATCTTGGCTTTGACACAGCTGGATTTCCCTTTTACTTTAATAACATGGCATTTTGCAGAGTTCATCTGAGCCCAGTTGTGTTTGCGGTCTACCTGACAATCGCAGTTTGCGGTTGTGCGAGTTCCGGGGGCAAGAAAACTTATACCGCAACCGAACGCGCACGCATGCTGGTTGACATCGCAAACGCGGCTTTGATGGAGGGAGATGCAATCGGAGCACTTCAGAATCTTCTTCGCGCAGAAAAGGAAGATCCAAAGTTGCCAGAGATTTATCATTCGAAAGCGCTCGCGTACTTTGCCAAACATGATTTGAAAACTGCGATCAGCGAAGTGAAAAAAGCGCTGAAGCTCTTTCCGGAGTATCCGGATGCGAACAATACGTTCGGAAAATTCCTGATTGATCAGGGTAATTACGAAGCCGCCGTGAAGCCGCTCAGTCTGGCGGCGGTGAACCCGCTTTACCGGGATGCCTTCAAGGCCTACACAAATCTCGGTATTCTTTACTATCGCCGGGGAAATTACACGCAGGCCAGCGTGAATCTCGACAAAGCCATTCAAGCGGCACCCAATAGCGCGTGTATCGCTCTTTATTATCGCGGGCATATCCGATTGCGCGAATCCCGCCTGAATGAAGCGATTGCCAGCTATGATCAGGCGACCCGAAAATATTGTGTCTCGTTTGTGGATGCGCATCTTGCATTGGGTATCGCTTACGAAAAGACGCGGCAGTACGCCAAAGCGCGGGAAAAATTTCTCGAGATTCAGCAGCGCTATCCGAATACCGAAACGGCCGAAAAAGCAGTCAGTCATTTGAGGTATTTGCCATAAATGACAGCGCAACAAGGGCAAAGCCTAGGCGAGTTTTTGAGGCAGGAACGTGAGAAGCGCGGCATCACTATTGAGCAGGTTGCCTCTGCAACGAAAATCGCCGTTCGTGTTCTGCATTGTCTGGAGGCTGATCAGTACTCCGAATTGCCGGCAAAGCCGTTCATCCGTGGTTTTGTAATTTCCTATGTGCGGTTCATTGGGCTTGACTCCAAAGAGGTGCTGACACGCTTTGGTGGCTTTATCGAAACCCGGGCAGCGGATCGTCCAACCCGGGATCAAGGGCATAGCGGGTATGCTTTTGAAAGACGGGAAACCGAACAGAGTCGAATGATGCTTTGGATTATTCTGGGCGGCTTTGTGATCGTGGGGGGTATTCTCTTCCTGTTTCTCAAGCCGACGCTGCACAAGAGCAAGAGTGCCCACCAGAAACTGAAACTGGCTCAGGCGCAAAGAGTGCAAGCATCGCCCATGCCTTCTCCTTCGGTGCTTGTGTCTCCCTCGCCCGTCGTGGCCTCCGCAGTGGAGAAGTTCCAGGCTCCCGCGAAACCATTGGTTCTGAATGATTCAGCACCCCAAGCCACGCCGACAGCGACGGCTGTGCCGCTGCCAAGTCCGTCCCCTTCAGGCACGACAAGGACCTCTCCGAATGATCCTCTGAATTCCGGGGCGGATATGGAGAAAGAAGAGATTCGGCACCGGGTCGTTATCCGTGCTCTGGAAGATATCTGGGTGCGTTTCCAGTCGGACGACCGCAAGCCCATGCGCTTCATTCTGCGAAAAGAAAGGATACTCATCCTTCGTGCGCATGATTTGATTCGATTTCAGGCATCAGATCCCAAGGCAGTCAGATTCAGCTATGCCGGTCGTCCAGGAAAGCTCATGAGCGATGAGAATTCTGCCGTTATGCGTCAAGGTGACTTGACTCTGTTTTTCCCGGCTGAAGTATCTGAAACCATTAAGGAACCTTTCCCGGGTGCCAAAACTATTTTTATGAGTCCGGTCCCCCCTCCACCCGCGCCCAAGCCATCCCCCAGTCCTACTCCTTAAGTTATCAACCAAAGAATGCGACTTATCCACAATGCATAATGCATCGATATTCTTACATATTTTTCCTTATAAACCGATTTTATGAACTCTGTGGATAACTTTATCCACAAAAGCCCGCCTGGAGCGCGTTTCGGGCGATTTTCCTACCCAGGTGTCATAAATTTGTCGCAACCATGTGTATTTTGGAGACGAAAAGTCAGGAAAGCACTTAATTTAGGCGGTTTTGCTTAACGAAGAGTTTACCAGGTGGCGCGGCGAAAGCCGGCGACTGCACCCAGAAGCATGATCAAATTGGGGATCTGCATGGCGAAGAACGGAGAAAACCAGCCTCTTTGCATTTGAACGGTGGCCCAAGCCTGCACGACCCAATAGATAATCAGTATGATCAAGGCCAAAAGGGCAGAGCCGGCACGCACGGCCCGGGTACGGACGGTCCCGAAGCCCATGCCCAGAAAAATGAAAATAACAGGTGAAAGAGCCGTCGCATACCGACGCCAGAATTCTGCGCGGAACTCGAGATTTTCAAAAGTGCCGGCCTTGGTGTTTTGAATCATTTTCTGCAGCTGCTGGTAATTGAACATTCGTGGCTTGGTTGTGTTGTCTGTCGAGCCCTCGTCAATTTTCAAGTACAGCTTATACTCCCCAAAGCCGATTTTCTGGTACGTGTTGCTCTGGATATCATTGCTATGGATACTGCCGTTATGAAGTTTTAGGAGCGCGGCGGCTCCGAGTTCCGTTGAGGTTTTAACCGGGAGCACTTCACCAAAGGCGGCAACTACCGCGAGGGGGTTTTTGGGCTCACGTTCGTCATAAATGAAAACTTTCTTCATTCGATTGGTTTTCGTGTCGATCTTGTCAGCGAAAATCAGCAGGTCAAAAAAACCCGAAGTGAACGTACCCTCTTTGATTGAACTGACAACTTTGGTGTTTCCGACCTTGATCAGGGTTCGTTTGAAGGCTGTTTCCCCCCAGGGCACCCATTCTGTATTCAGCGCCACGGAAAAGCCACTGACTGCAATTGAAAGCAGAACCAGCGGAACAGAAAGTCGTGCGAGACTGAAGCCATTGGCTTTCATGGCCACAAGTTCGCTGTCCGCGGAGAAGCGTCCAAAGGCGGTCAGTACCGCAATCAGAAAGGCGATCGGAAGCGCGGTAGGGAGGAAAGAGAGCCCCAGGAAAAGGGTCATCTTGCCGAGCGTGGCCGCGGCAACACCATGAACAATGAAGAACTCCGCGAGTCGAAGCGCCTGAAACATCAGGAACAGAAATTCAAAGAAGATCAGGCCTCCGAAAAACGGCCCAATCACTTCAGTCAGGACGTACCAGTCCATTCTCATGAATCGGAAACGGGGTCGATTCCGATTTGCTGCCTTTTGTTCAGTAGGCATTGCGGTTGATGAATCCTTTCCAGAGCGTCAGAAGAAGAATCTTCCAATCAAAAAAATACGACCAGTTGCGGATGTAGTACAGGTCGCATTCAATGCGGCGGGAAAGGGACGTGTTTCCTCTCCAGCCGTTGACTTGCGCCCAGCCGGTAATGCCAGCTTTGACTTTGTGCCGGAGCATGTAATGAGCGATGTCCTTGCGGAACTGATGCACAAATACCGGTCGTTCGGGCCGGGGTCCCACCAGCGACATGTCGCCGGAGAAAACATTCCAGAATTGTGGAAGCTCATCCAGGCTCGAGGAGCGAAGCAGGGCGCCAATCGGAGTTCGGCGGTCATCACCGGCCTGGGCCCAGACCGCGCCAGTACTGCTTTCCGCATCGACACGCATCGAGCGGAATTTGTACATTTTGAACGTGCGGCCATCGAGACCCATGCGTTCCTGGCTATAAAAGATAGGTCCTTTGGAAGTGAGTTTCACGGCCGCGCCAATAAAAAGAAGAACGGGAGAGAGAAAAAGGAGGGCTATACCGGAGCAGACGAAATCGGTCACCCGCTTGGCAACCGCACCCCAGCCGTCCAGGGGGGAGTCGTTCAGATTCACGATGGGAATCCCGTCGAAATCCTCGATCTGGCAGCCGAGAGTCACGTATTCGTGAATGTCCGGTATGATCTGGACGTCGACGGTTTCGTCCTTGAGAGCCTCCAGTACGCGATCCAGCTCTCCGTACTGCTGCCTGGCAAGGGCTATCACAACTTTATCGGCATGATGCTCGTGAACCAGTTTGCCGATTTCGGCAAAATGTCCGATGACCGGTTTGCCGGCAATGCTCTGGGCTTCAGAGCCTTCGTGAGTGGCTATTCCAATCACACGCAAACCCAGCTCGGGGAATTTATCAATACGCGCAATCAGCGTCACCAGTGCCTTGCCTTCACCCACGGCAATGAGATGTCTCAGGTTATAGCCTTTGCGCCGGACTTCTCTCAGTGAATTTCTGAGAAGCAGCCGGAAAAAGACGAGACCGATTCCGCCGATCACCCCGAAGTAGAGCATGACTGCGCGAGAATATTTGTATTCACTGAAAAGATACGTGAGTGCGATGAAAAACAGAATGGCCACGCCGTGAGCACGAAGAAGTAAGTGGACTTCATGCGTCCGTCGAAGCATGCGCCTAGACTGATAAACCTTGAGCGAGGAAAAGGTCACCATCCAAAGAATCATCAACAAGGGAGTGAGGGCGGCATATTGATTGAAATCCGGAAAGCCCTTGGTCACCTCAATCAGTGGTACGTAGAACCTGAGCCAATAGGAAAGCAACCAGGCCGCGCCGATCACGCAGGCATCCACTATCCTGAAAACGCCGCCGACTATATGGTGATATCGCTTCAACATGCTGAAGCTCTATGTTAATGAAAAGTTTCTAGAATAACTACCCATTTGCTGCGGAGAATCCATGTCATCCATCCTCAAATTAGAAGTCAAGTCAGCCTCAGTTTCCGGATCTTTCGATTGTGATGTTCTTGCGGTTTTTCAGAACCAGACAGGCAAGAGCAAAAAAGCGATCGCACCACGTGGGCATTACGCCTCTATAGTTGAGCAGTTTAGTAAGGGCGGGGCTTTTGCCGGAGCACACGGTTCGGTCAGTTATCTCCGTTTTAACGGGAAAGCCACAGCGGAAAGCGTACTTCTGGTAGGTATGGGGGCAGCCGAGGAACTGACGCTCGAGAAAGCCCGTATCGCGGCGGGTCATGCCTGGGCCAAGTTGAAGTCCGAGAAAGACAAGACCCTGCGGATCGATCTCGATACTCTTTTATCAGCCAAGGGGCTGAATCATGAGCTCAGTCATTTCGCCTGGGTGAGTGCTTTTGCCGAGGGCCTGCTCCTGGGGGCCTATGAATTCACGAAGCATAAGACAGGTAAAAAGGATTCAAGCGGCCCGATTCGGATTGTCTTTGTCACGAGCGAGAAAAGTCTCGCCCAGCAGCTTGCCAAAGAGCTCCCCCGTCTGGAAGCCATGGTCGAAGCCCTGCGTGTTACTCGCGACTGGTCCAATGAGCCGTCCAACGTAGGTATTCCTGAGTACTTCGCAAATGAGGCGCGCAAGTTTGCCCGGCAGTACGGCTTGAAATGCAAGGTTCTGAATGAAAAGGATGCGGCGCGTGAGAAAATGGGGCTTTTCCTTGGGGTGGGTGAGGGTGCCGAGCGTGAAGGTCGGATTGTTGTTCTGGAATACACGCCCAAAGCGGCTCCCAAAAGGAATCTGAAAACGATCGCTTTGGTGGGCAAGGGGGTCACTTTTGACAGCGGTGGTATTTCTATCAAGCCGTCGGCCCGCATGGAGGAAATGAAGCACGACATGACGGGAGCGGCCACGGTCATGGGGGCCATGCTGCTTGCCGCAAAATACCAGGTGCCGAATCGATTGATTGCGGTCATGGCCTTTACCGAAAACATGCCGGATGGTCGGGCGATCCAGCCCGGCAATGTTCTGGTCTCTCGAGCGGGCAAGACCGTGGAAGTGGTGAATACAGATGCAGAGGGGCGCCTGATATTGGCGGACGTTTTGGACTACGTCCAGGACATGAAGCCCGATGCGATTATCGATGTCGCCACTCTGACGGGCGCAGTGGGAATCGCTTTGGGAAAATTCTGTTGCGGTATCTTTGGTAATGACGAGGCCTTGATTGATGCCATTCGCCGCGCAGGCGCCGCGCATGGCGAGCGGATCTGGGAACTTCCCGCGTATGATGATTATTTCGAAGACCTCAAGTCAGATACGGCTGATATGCGGAATTCCGGTTACGAAGGCGGCGGGGGGGCCAGTCGCGGCGCTGTTTTTCTCAAGCAGTTCATCCGGAAAGGCAACGCGTGGGCTCATATGGATATTGCGGCAACAGCAGCCGGCTTGAGTTATCTTCCTTACTATCCAAAAAAGGGCGCGAGCGGCTGTTATGTCCGGGCGCTCGCACGTTTTGCAGCAGAATTTTAAGTGGAGTGAGTTTATGACAAAGGATCGTTTTTACATCGAAGATGCCGGCAAACATGATGGCCAGATTGTCACCGTCCGAGGGTGGGTTTACAACAAGCGGAGTTCGGGCAAAATCAAGTTCCTGATTCTGCGTGATGGGACCGGCTTGCTTCAGGGGGTGCTCTTCAAAGGCGAATGCACTGAAGAGGCATTTGGCGAATTTGAAAAACTCACGCAGGAGTCATCAATTGAAGTTATCGGAAAATTACGGAAAGAACCCCGGTCGCCGGGAGGCTTTGAGCTCGGTGTGCAATCGATCAAGATCGTTCAGGTGGCGGATCCCTATCCTATTTCCTTGAAGGAACATGGCGTGGAATTCCTGATGGAGAAACGCCATCTCTGGTTGCGCAGCCAGCGTCAATGGGCCGCTCTTCGTGTCCGGTCGGAAATCATGCGATCCATCCAGGAATTTTTTGATGATCGTGGGTTCGTCCGTTTTGATGCCCCGATTCTGACGCCGAGTTCCTGTGAGGGGACTTCTACTCTGTTTTCGACGCCCTATTTTGATGAAAAGGCTTTCCTGACCCAATCTGGTCAGCTCTATGGTGAAGTCGGTGCAATGGCCTTTGGCAAAGTGTATGTTTTTGGGCCGACCTTCCGGGCTGAAAAATCCAAGACCCGTAAACACCTGACCGAGTTCTGGATGGTCGAGCCGGAAGTCGCCTTCGCGGATCTCGAAGACAATATGCTGATGGGCGAACAGTTCATCGAACACATTGTTCAAAGCGTTCTTTCTCGTAAAGCACCCGAACTGAAGATTCTGGAGCGGGATCTCACGGAACTCGAGAACATCAAAGGTCCCTTTCCCCGGATCTCGTATGACGAAGCCCTGAAAATTTTGGAAAAGCGCGGGATCGCTCTTCCTTGGGGCGAAGACTTCGGCGCCCCTCACGAAACAGCTTTGGGGGAGGAATTTGGCAAACCGGTTTTCGTCCATCACATGCCCTCGGACATCAAAGCCTTCTATTTCAAGCAATCCGATACGGTCGGGGGTCCAGCTGTTTCTGGAACTGGCAAGTATGCCTTGGGTTGCGATCTGATTGCCCCGAAAGGTTACGGAGAAATCATAGGCGGAGGTCAGCGTGAGGAGAGTGCTGAGGTTCTGCAGCGCCGGATTGCCGAACACGGGTTATCCGAAGCGGATTACAGCTGGTATCTGGATTTGCGGCGCTTTGGTTCCGTACCGCACTCAGGCTTTGGATTGGGTGTTGAGCGCACCGTTGCCTGGATGACCGGGGTTGAACATGTGCGCGAAACGATTCCATTCCCACGCATGCTCAATACGCTGCGTCCCTGAGGTCCAATGCCGCACGGATTGCATGTTGTACTGGTTGAGCCCGAAATTCCGCAGAACACGGGCAATATCGGCAGACTCTGTCTTGCGACTGGCTCAACTCTCCACCTCATTGAGCCCATGGGCTTTGAAATCACCCATTCACGACTTAAGCGGGCGGGCCTTGATTACTGGGAGCATCTGAAGGTGCAGATTCATCCCGGCATTGATGAATTTATTCAAGCATTACCGAAAGATGCTCCCAAGGTCTTTTTTTCCAAGAAGGCCGGCCGAACGATTTATGAACACCGGTTTGTGCCGGGGACCTATCTATTTTTTGGCAAAGAAACGATGGGACTTCCTGACTCCATTGTGAATGCCTACGCGGCTGATTCTGTGAGGATCCCCATGTACGATGCCAGGGTTCGTTCGTTGAATTTGGCTAACTCCGTAGGAATAGCAATCTATGAAGCCATTCGGCAACTGGGAGCATGACGAGTGGCTTTTTCAATTGGGCCAGTTTATTTTAAAGCCCCACTTGCGCCCCTTTGAAAAAGGCAGACAATAAAGCATCATGCGGTTGTATCGCCGGGCAGCAATTATCGCCCTCAGTTATTTTATTTTCGGTGCCATTTATATTTTGGCGTCCGATTATCTGGTCTCATTAGTTTCTGAATCGATCAGGGATATTCGTTATTTTGAACGCATCAAGGGCCTCATCTTTGTGTTTGTGACTGCGGTGGCTTTGTTCTGGTTTTCCGCAACCCAGATAAAACGGGTTGTGGGCGATACGTTTAATCTGATCCAAAGCCGCACCTTGCTTTTTTCATACGAACGCAAATCTTTGGCTGGTCTGTTCTCCCTGACTCTTGCGCGGGAAATCGGTAAATTACTGCCGAGGAATGGAGAAGCGCCAATTCCCGCTTCGCGTGAATGCGAACATTTTGTAAAGAGTACAGCGGAGTTGATTAATAAGCTTGAAGCTGTTTCACGCACATCCTTGAGCGAGGGTACGCGACAGGTGGATTTGAGCGCGATGATTCGAAGCAGTATCGATATTGCCAAGGGCTATTCCCCCCAGGTGCGGAACAGCGATATCCGCTTCAAAGCAAACGATAAACTTTTTGTAAAAATTTATGCGGGACTCTTGCATCAGATGCTGGTGAACCTGCTTTTGAATGCGGCCGAAGCGGTGAAAGGTGCTGGAATCATCGAGGTTCACTGCGCTAAAACAGCCGATGGCGTGCTGATCGAAATGCATGACAGCGGTCCGGGAATTCCTGCAGCTCAGTGGAAAAATATTTTGGACCCGTTCTATTCGAGCAAGCGCGACGGAATGGGCTTCGGTCTTTTGGCTGTCCAGGCATGCGCTGCTGCACACCAGGGAAAAATCCAGATTTCGGCATCTCACCTCGGCGGCGCCCGGGTGGACGTTGCGTTGCCTTCGTCAGTTCTGGTTTAGGATTCTCGAGTGTATTGATTGAATCTGGAAGCGACGGGGTTGTGATGGAGGGGAATTTCCCATCGCTTCCAAATTTGAGCGCTCATTCTGGAATCCCAAAACAAGGCCCGGTGTGAAGGACTAGATTTCAATCAATTACGACAGTGATTATCGTGTTTAAATATTTAGCGCGAAAATAACCGGGTTGCAATAAAAATCCACCTTAAGGGTGGATTTTTATTTGGAGCGGACCAATTCATTGAAAGGGACCACTCCGAAGACATTCATTTGAAAGCGGGTGATTTGTGGAGCGACGGCGAAATTCTGCATGTAGTGATAAATGGGAATGACGACCGCCTCTTCGTTGACCAGAAGCGAATCAGCCTGCCTTACCAGATCTGCGCGTTCGGCTCCGGTTGGGAGCGCTCTTATTTTTTCCACGAGCTCGTCATACCTGGAGTTCCTCCAGTGGGTGTAATTGTTAGGATTTTTGCTGGTGAACGCAAGTAAATGGGGCAGCGGGTCTAAAAAAGGTGCTTGCCAACCAAAACGGAAGAGGGCGGGAGCATCCGACTGCAAAGTCTTCACATAGGTTTTCCAGTCCATGTTCTGGAGTGCGATTTTCAGACCCAGTTTTTCCAAAAGATCGCGCTGAACTTTTTCAAAGACGAGCGAGTTGCGGGAGCTGCTGTCGAAACCGGCACGAACAGTATTCCGGAACTTTCCCTTCAGACCTGAGTCTCTGTGGGGCGTTTCTGCGGCCCCTGCCGAGAAGCCTTCGAGCCCTGGCGGAATCCAGGAATACGCGGGAAGCTCAGAGGAGTCCAAGGCAGCCAGCAACTCATTTTTGTTGAGCGCTGCCGCGACGGCTCGCCGCCACTTCACGTCCTGGAACGGCGGCTTACTGGTGTTGAAACCCAGGTAATAAGTAGCAAGAAATGGAAAGGTCCGGAGGGAGCCAGCAATCTTCAAACGTTTGAATTCGGTCAGAGGTAGTTTGTTTGCGATATCGAGTTTGCCCTGCTCAAAAAGATGGAGAGCCGTTGATTCATCAGAAACAATGAGCAATTCGATACTCGGCTCACCTTCATTGCCGTCGTAGTAGTGGGGATTCTTCTCAAGCAGGATTCGCTGATCATGAGTATGGGCCGTGATCTTGTAGGGTCCGGTGACCGGTGCGGTTTCAGGCCAGTTCCCGTTATTTTTTTTCAGGACATCTGCGCGTGAGGGGAGGGCTGCTGGGAGCGTGAGGGCATGAAGGAAGTAAGGTGCGGGCCTTTCAAGTTCGATGATGAGCTTTGCCTGCTCCACCCGCACTCCAAGTTCCTGAGCCGGCACAGCTCCTTTGTGGAACGCGACTGCATTTTTGATCGGGTTCAGCATCGAGCCAAGCTTGGAGACAGACTCCGGACTGAGTGCTCGGCGGAAGCCCACAACAAAGTCGTCCGCCGAAACGATTTTTCCATCAGACCAGCGTGCGTTCTTTCGCAAAGAAAACTCCATCCGTCTGCCGTCCTGAGAAATCGAAAAGCTTTCGGCCAGCTTCTTTTTCAGTGCGCTTTTGCCGTCATAACCGACGAGCCCGTCCATGGTATTTGCCAGGATCCTCAGTGCTGCGCCATCTTCGGCTATCGCTGGGTCGAGAGAAACCGGTTCGGCTCCGAGTTGAATGCGAATGGGCCGGTCCCTGGGATCTGAAGTGCAGGCTCCCAGCTGGGCTGCGCAAACTGCGATCAAGATGCTGATGATGATGAGCCGATTCAATGAGGTCTCCTTGCTGGCAAACTGCTTCGTCTCATGCTACCCCTAACTTCAGAATATAGCATGGACTTGATGACAGATTTTCTGAATCGTTTGCTCATTGGACAGAACGGGGAATTGGGCCTGACCCAGGCAGTTTCCGCATTCTTCGTAGCCTATATCGGCGGCGTTTTGTCCAGCCTGACCCCTTGTGTTTATCCGATGATTCCGATCACGGTGAGTGTAGTTGGAGGAATGGGAACGGGGCATCGTACCTGGCGCAAGATTCTGGTGCGCGGCTTGGTTTATGTCTCGGGCATGACTGCGGTCTACTCTTTTTTGGGAGTACTGGCCGGACTCACGGGAAAAGTGTTCGGCTCCATGACGAACACTGCCGGTTGGTACGCGTCTTTGGGAATCGTGATGACTCTGGCGGCACTGGTGATGCTCGATGTCATTCCCTTTGAGCCGATGGTTCACTGGGAGCGGATGAAATCCTTCTTGCGGAAGCTCGGGCCTGCTCACCGCAACCGATCCTCTGCGTCCTTGCCAGTGAGGGACCGGGAAATGACGGTCCTCGGAGCTTTTGTGCTGGGGGCCTCTTCCGGCTTCATTGCCGCCCCCTGTACAACACCGGTTCTGGCTGTCATTCTTGCCTACATCGCAAAAACCCAATCCGTCGGTCTGGGCTTGGCGTTGATGTTCGCTTTTTCAGTGGGGCTTGGTACACTTCTTTTGGTTATCGCGGCATTCACAGGGGCTCTTCAGGTGCTTCCCAGAGCCGGAAAATGGATGAAAACAATCAAGACCGCAAGTGGCCTGCTCTTGTTGCTGTTTGCGGATTACCTGATTTATCGCGCCGGAAAATTCGGAGGATTTTGATCATGACAAAAACATCACGTCGTCTTTGGATTCTTGCAATATTGAACCTGATCGGGGTGGGCATAGCCGCTTATCAGACCCAGCATTTCTATGCGTTGCGGGCAGGTGTTCTCGGGTTCAAGTCCTTCTGCAATATCAATACTGCCATTAATTGTGATGTGGTCGCGCTCAGCCGCTATGCGGAGCTGGCTTTCGGTTTGCCGTTATCCAGTTTTGCCGCGGGATGGTTCCTCGGGACCCTGGGGATAGTCCTGATGGGAATGCTCGTTGAATGGCGTCGTGATAGTCTCCGTCTGGCCTTCGGGATGACGGCTTTCGCAACTGTTTTCTCGATGTTTTATTTTTATGTGATGGCAGGGGTCTTGAACACGTTCTGTCTGCTTTGCCTTCTCGTGGATCTGGTCAGTATTTCCTCTCTGGGTATTTTGATCAGCTTGAAATCAGAATGGTGGAGCGCTGAAAAAACAGAATTCAGTAAATTCAAATCGCTGGGAATCACCGTGGCCGTTGCGATGGGTATTACCGTCCTGACATTGAAAGGCATGGAGCCCGAGCAACGCGATTCCGGAACCATGGATCTTCTGGTTCAGGAGGTGCTCGCTTCTCCGGTATTGGCCGTCACGGTCAGCGACGAGTTGCCCTCGGTCGGACCCAAAAACGCGCCAATCACCATTGTCGAATTCGCCGATTTCCAATGTCCTGGATGCAAAACCGGCGCGATGTTCGTGGGTATGCTGCTCAAGCGTTACCCGGAGCAGATCCGGTTCATTTTCCGGAATTATCCGCTCGACGCCGAGTGCAACAAGAACGTGCCCCAGAAGATGCATCCGGTCGCATGCGAAGCCGCGCGGCTCGTTTATTGCGCCCACCGGCAGGGTAAGTTCCATGACGCTTTCGAAACTCTCTTTGAAAATCAGGCAAAGCTCACGCCCGGTTCCGTGGCGGAATTTCTGGCACCTCTGGGGCTGAATATGGATGAGTTGAAAACCTGCACCAGCTCATCCGAGGCCGAGTTGTCGATCATGAAAGATGTGGAAGAGGCAAGCCGCCTGGGAGCTGTTTCAACGCCCACTTTCTTTATCAATGGTCACAAAATGGAAGGTGCTTTACCTCTGGCGGCCTGGGACCGGATTATTACTCAGCTGCTCAAAAAGTAGATGTTAATTGATACCCACTGCCATCTTTACTATGAGTTCGAAGGCAAAAAGCCGGAGAACCTGGTCCATGAGGCAAGATTGGCGGGTGTTGAACGGCTGATTACAATCGGAGTGGATGCAGCAACGATCCGGAGCTGTCAGGCGCTGTCGGACCGGTTTTCCGAAATTTTTCATACGGTCGGGATCCATCCGCATGAGGGGAGTAAGATCAAACCGGAAGATCTTGAGATCGTGGAGCGCTCGTCCGCCCACCCCAAGTGCGTGGGAATCGGCGAGATCGGTTTGGATTACTATTATGATTTTTCGCCCCGGGAAATCCAGAGAGAGCTGTTCCGAAAGCAGTTGGATCTTGCGCGCAAACTTGCCAAGCCGGTCATAGTGCATTGCCGTGATGCCGAAGCGGATATGCTCGAGGAACTGAAGTCTTATGCCGCTCAACTGGAATCCGGGAGAGCTCCGGGAGTTCTGCATTGCTTTACGGGAACCCGGGAATTTGGCAGGGCTTGCCTGGAACTCGGGTTTTACATTTCATTTTCGGGCGTTTTGACGTTCAAAAATTCAGAGGCGTTGCGTGAGGCGGCCCGGGAATTTCCGCTGGATCGCCTTCTGGTCGAAACGGATTCGCCCTATCTGGCTCCTGTTCCTTTTCGCGGGAAGAAATGTGAGCCGAGTATGGTGCGTTACACGGCGTTGAAACTTGCGGAAGTCAAAGGAGTCTCGATTCAGGAAATCGAAACGCAAACGACGGCAAATGCGGTCCGGCTGTTCAGCCTGCCAGCGGCTTTATAACGAACGGGTTGCAAGGTTTTCGATTTATTAATGAGTCTGCCCCGATCCCTCATTACTGATGATCAGCTCGCCTTTTTCAAAATCGCCGAAGGTAGCTTCTTCACCTTCTTGCCCGCCTCATAAAGATCGATTGCGTTCTGGGCATTGAGCCAAAAATCAGCACTCGTATTGAAGGCAGCCGCGAGCTTCAGCGCCATTTCCGCGGTCACAGATGTCTTCTCGTTAATAATGCGATTGATTACCTTAATGTCGCAGCCGAGGTGATCCGCAAGCTGCTTCTGAGTGAGTTTCATCGGCTTCAAAAACTCTTCTGAGAGGATCTCGCCGGGACTAGTCGGTTTTCTTTTCATCTCCATAAAACTACCCTCTATGATAATCGCAGATTCTGACTTCCGTCGGCCCTGTCGCTTCCCACCGGAACACCACCCGCCACTGATCGTTGATCCGGATGCTGTGAAAACCCGCCAGATCGCCCGACAACACCTCTAATCGGTTCCCTGGAGGTGACCTCAGGTCGTCGAGTCTCACAGCGTAATGGATCATATCGAGCTTGCGGCGGGCGACTGCCGCAACCGAATGCCAGCCAGCGCCTTTGGCAACCTTCCCAGTCTTGAAAAATTTCGCTGTATCTGCATCCGCAAAGGACCGGATCGCCATACAATTACTTTACCTGATTCGGGTATACCTTGTCTAGGTATATTCTTGCGTAAGCGCTTTCGGTTGCGCCCACTCAGGCTTGAAGAAAAATCTTTCATACTGCCGGTTGAGCCCCGTCCATTGTCCGGTTGTCAGATCCTGTTCTATGAAAGTGCTGATCGAGTTCATCTTTGAATCGAGATCGTCAATCATATGCACTACGAGTGCTTCCAGGCATTTCGGACGCTTGGGGGAGCCATATTCCAGTTGCCCGTGATGAGCCAGAATGACGTGTTTGATCAGCAGTTGCTTGTCGACCGGGAACGGCGAGGGAAGTCGTCCAGGCTGCGCGTCGAGTTCACGGACCTTGCGGTCGATGAGTTCAGTGCCCATGACCAGATGTCCGATCAATTTGCCTTCGGTCGTGTAGTCAATCACGCGCTCAAAAGAAAGCTCCCAGAGCTTTCCGATATCATGGAGGAAGCCGCCCAGCAGAAGCAGGTCGCGATTCAAGTGCTTGCCATAATGAACAGCGAGAGCCTCCAAGGTCGTAGTGATCGAAAGAACGTGTTCAAGGAGGCCTGTGCGATAGGCGTGATGCAGGGTTTTGGCTGCGGGGGCACGTTTCATTTTATCTGCAATTTCCAGATCATCGCGAAAGATGGCTTCGGCCAGGGCCTTGTAATGGGGATCTTTCATGGACTCAATATGGCCCAGAAGAGTGGCATAAAGTGCTTCGGCATCGAGGGTGCCTTCGGCAACGAAGTCTTTCGAGTCGACTTCATCTTCCCGGAGGAGCTGCAGGCGGTTGATCACCACTTGCCTGCGACCCTGATAGGTCTGGCAGCGGCCTTCAACGTTGATGTAGCTGTCTTTGACGGCCTGTCCGATATGCTGCTGGACGTCTTCCCAGAGGCGGGCCTCCACTTCACCCGTTTTATCCATCAAAATTAAATTCATGTACGGCTTGCCGTTCTTACCGACTGCCACGGCACTGAATTTCACGAGAAAGGGAGCGGACACGGTGTCCTTGTCTTTCAAGTCCTTGATGAATTGGGTCTTGTTCATGGTGCAAATCCTCAGACTGTGGCCTATCATGGTGTGCCCTTGATTCAAATAGGGTTTTGTCCTACACCCTAAACATGGCTCAAGACATGATTGATCAAATCCAGATTTACCGCCCAGAAGCTCCGATCCAATGGGTCTGGCTCAAGATTTCAGGACCGGATGCCCAGGATTTTCTCCACAGAATCACGACGGCTCACGTTAAAATCTTGCAGCCTGGCCAGGGAACAGATGCGTGCCTGCTTTCTGCCAATGGCAAAATTGAGGCCGCATTTACTTTGTGGAATACTGCCTCTGCTGAATATGCCATGGAATTCGACGCAGGCGTGGATGGGCTCTGGCTGACGCGCACTCAGCAGGTTCTTGAACGTTACATTTTTGCAGACAAGGTGGCTGTGGAGGTTGCTTCCGGCTTGTCAGCACTCTGGGTTTTTAACCTGGGTTCTGAAACCTCGGAGAACGTACTTAAAACGAATCTTCTTCCAGATGGCGTGAGGGCTTGCGACCACGGTCGAACTCAATACGGACGCCCTTGGACCGTATTTTTGGGAACTCAGCAGCAACTTTTGGGTCTTGAAAATTCCTGGAAAGAAAAACGGCCGGTGAATGAAGTTCCGTTCGAAATCTTGGAGCGGTGGCGGATCGAAATGGTCCGGCCGCGCTTGGGGATGGAGATTGATGAAACCGTGATTCCGCTGGAAGTGGGAATGCTGGATTCGATTTCCCGAACCAAGGGCTGCTATCCCGGTCAGGAGGTGATCGAACGTATTTCATCCCAGGGTTCTCCTCCTCGGCGACTCGTAAAATTGGAATGCCAGGGAGCTCTTCCGAAATCGGGCGAGTTGATCCTGGACTCTGAGGGGAAAGAAGTCGGAAAAATCACAAGTGTTTCGGCGAATCTTTGTTTGGGCCTTCTGAAAAAGAACTTTCTCGAACCCGGAACCCGGCTTCGAAGCGCTCTAACACAAGCGGAATTGAAAATTCTGCAGGTCGCACCCGATGCTTAAAATCCCGACCACCATCGGTGCCGCCCTCATTTCATCCTGTCTGCTTTTGGTGGGCATGCCTTCGTTCGCGGTTCAGGCGGCGTTGCCGGGGGTGAGCGATGCGGTTGACCTGGATCCTTCTTTGAAATGGCGGACGATCGAAACGGAACATTTCAGAGTCACTTTCCCGGAGGAGTTGGAAAGAACCGCAAATCGCGCAGCCAACTTGTTTGAAGAGGCACATCTGCTTCTTTCTCCAAGGCTTTTGTGGTCCCCTTTGAATCGGACCCAGGTCCTGATCGTCGATAATACGGATCTGGCAAACGGGTTTGCCACACCAGTGGCCAGAATTGGTGTGGTTCTGATGGTGACGCCACCAGAGGATTGGTACAGCACCTCTTACTATGATGACTGGCTGAGGCTCCTGGTTCTTCACGAGTATACGCATTTTTTGAATATGGACATCACGCGCGGCATCTGGACTCCCCTCCGTTATGTCTTTGGTGATGTGTTTCTTCCGAACTCGGCGCTGCATCCCTGGTTGCTGGAGGGCCTGGCCGTTTACATGGAAACCAGGCTGACGCGCGCGGGGCGAGGCCGCAGTCCATATTACGATATGTTGCTCCGGTCTTCTTTGGACATTCATCTGGATCAACTCAACGGACCCAATCCATACTATCCCGGGGGAGAAATCCGGTATTTCAGTGGCTATCAACTCTTCAACCAGCTTGCCTCAGAGGTGCAGGTCGGACCTACCGCAGATGCGAGGGATTTGATTCAGTCCAGTGATCATGCTCTCGGACTTCTGTCATACCGCTCAGGTTTAAGGTTCCCGTTCTTTATCAATGGCAACTTGGAAAATATCACAGGCAAGAACTGGTATCAGATCTGGAATAGCTGGCAGGCCGCAACCCAGAAACGCATTACTGCAGATCTTGAAAAGCTTCGCTCTGAACCCGAATCCCAAATTGTGCAGCTGACTGAAAATAATTTTCAAACCTTCGGGGGGGCGCTCTCGCCGGATGGGAAATGGCTTGCGTACACGGCGGACTCTTCTGATCGTAGAATGGGACTTTTCCTGCGGGAGCAGAAGACGGGCATTGTGCGCAGGCTGATCGACAAATTTTATGGAACGGGTATTTCGTTTTCTGCAGATTCATCAACTCTTTTCTTCAGCGCCGTTGGGCGTACTTCCAACTATACGACTTTCAGCGATCTGCATGCCTACAGTCTGGACGAGGACACGGTCTATGCTCTTTCGAGTGGCCTGAGAGCCCGGGATCCTTCCGTTTCACGCGATGGACAGTGGGTGGTCTTTACGCTGACTCAAGATGCGACCACAGGGCTGGCGATCACGCCGCTGCTCAAGAAAGAGGATCGTTTTGAGCTTGGTCCGGTGGAGCGCGTATTCATGCCGGCAGTTTACGACAGGGTTTCGAATCCGGTTTTTTCAAAACCCGATGGTTCTGAGATCGTGTTCTCTCTTCACACGAACGGGCAGGCGAGCCAAGAAATTATCCATTTTGACCGGAAATCCGGACAAATCAGTGCTCTGGTAAAAAACGGGAAGTTTAATCGGCAACCCGCTGTCTCCAGAGCTGGAGAAATATATTATATTTCTGATCTGACAGGGGTGGATAATCTTTATCGCTATCGCCAGGACCGGGAACCAGAACTGGTGAGTAATGTCACAACTGGTTTGGCGTTTCCGTTCTTCTCTGCCGCAGAGAGTTCTGATTCGTCTGAATTCCATGCCGCCTATTTCTCTGGAAATGGTTGGAATCTCGCACGTTCAAGATTGCTTGCTCCGCTTCCAATCAACGCCCTGACCATTTCTGAGCCGCCCGCCCCGAAGGCGGTTGTGCAGGAGCAGCCCTGGTCGGAGGTTGAGTACAATTCAACTGAGTACTCCGCTACTCCGAGTATCTGGCCCAGGCAGTGGGCCCCGTTGCTTGGTTTTGATGTGAATCGGGCAATTTTCGGTGGTCAGATGCTGGGTTTCGATGCAATCGACCGGCATCGCTATTTTCTGCTTTTTACTTATGACACTTTGACCGCAAAACCCGATTGGCTTGTCACCTATACCAACCGGATGTTCTGGCCGACAGTCACTTTATCCGCAGAGAATACGACAAGCGCGTTCAGCGGTCTTCTGAATTACACGCGAAGAGCACGGCTGGAAGTTGAGTTGTCCCGCGCGTGGTTGAACACTTATTCCCGCTTCAATACTGCGCTGGCTTTCAGGGCGGACCGGTCTTTTAATTACGAACGTACCGATTCCTCTGATCGGCTCATATTTGCAAAAAAGTACGTGCCGAGTGCGGATCTGGCTTTGGAGTACTCTGATACGGAAACGTCACGACTGGCGGTTGTGCCGGAGGGCGGTGGACGCATGACTCTTGCTGGACGAAGCTATTTGGATGACGGACTGGCCACCTGGAAAGCACTGTACATCGCTCGGCAGTACCTCAGGATTTCCGATCATTCGGTGGCTATTCCCAAGCTCAAGGGGGCGTGGAGTTCTCGTACCAATTTCGAATATTTTCCTGCGAATGTCACGTTGGAGGGGAATGCCTCTTCTTTGACGAGCGCTCATGCGTCTGATTCCCTGGATCAGCTTGGAATCAGGGGCTATCCGCTGACGGTGTTTTATGCCCGGAATGCGAATGTCTTCTCGCTCGATTATTATTTTCCGCTGCTGAGGGTCTTTCGCGGAATCGGGACTGCGCCGGTATTTTTTGAAAATTTCTACGGATTCGTTTTTGGCGAGACGTCGCTGCTTCTTTCGGAGGGCCGGCCTGCCCGGTCGTTACCGTCCGCCGGGGCAGGGGTAAAATTGAGCACAAGATTCTTTTTTGAAGCGCCTGTGGAATTCACTATCGAATATGATTATGGCTTCAGAAAGCAGGCGCGCGGACGGGGCGAGCTGTTCGCGGTGATCAGTGCCGGGGCCCTTTTATTTTAAGCCGCCATAAATGCAATAAGATGTGGAGAACCAGTCCGAGCATGATGAGTGGGATAACGAAGCGGTAAAACCACTTGACGCCCCAGACGAGGGGGGCGTTTTCAAACGTGGGTCTGTAATGCGACATCCAGGCGTCGGCGAAAGATGGAGGAACGCCTTCGTGGCAGTTCTGGCAGGTTTTCACTATCTGTTCACGAGCCGCTTTTTTTGCGCCCGGCAATTTGAAGGACTGGATATTGTGGATGCCATGACAGTCGGTGCAACTCGCAATCGGTTTGCCAGGTGTCCCGGCTCCCATTGAATAGAGCCGGTTCGAAGCACCGTGGAAGTCGTCGAGATAAGTATCGAGTACGTCCGGGTTAAGGTCGTATTTTTTCATTTTTTCGGCATCGCTATGGCAAGTTGCGCAACTTTTGTATGAGTCTTCGCGAAAGTGTTCTTTGGCCGGTCCCGCTACCGCATGGGCGCCATGGCAATCGGTGCAGACAGGAACATCCTGATTGTCCTCGCTCAGGGCCTTGCCATGAACCGAGGATTTGAAGCTGTCAGCGACCTCTGAGTGGCAGCTGCCACAACGGTCGTTAATTTCTTTCCTGGGAGATTTCGGATTTTTGATGGCGTGTGACCCGTGGCAGTCGACGCACGTGGGGGCTTCGCGCATTCCCGACTGGAGCAGCTCGTAATGAATGCTGTCGAGGACTCTTGTGTAATGGGCATAATGGCAGCGCTGGCAGGTATTGGCGCGCTGGAGCGTGTAATCCCGGGAGTCATCGGCTTTTACCGGGCGGTGAGGGTATCCGGTGATTTCGCGGTGACAATCGGTACAGGAGAGCTTTCCGTTATGAACCGATTCATTCCAGCCCTTTTGATCCACACGGACAGAGCGGGTGGCGCCATTGCCGAATTTGATTTTATCAGTCGCATCGGCATGACAGGCCAGACAGGCTTCTACTCCTTCTGATTGGGCTGACTGGGCTGATCGGGCCTGTTGATTGTTTGCGCCACTTGCTGCTGCAGCCAGAAAGAAAACCTGGGTTGCCAGGAAGGCAGCCCAGGTTTGTTTGGACTTTGATACTTTGGCAAGACTTGTGAGTCGTAGTCTCAAGCTGTCATACTGCATTCCGAACTATTCCTCTTGTTTGCGGTCCGCGACTTCTTTTTCGAGCTTCTGGAGTTCTGCTGAGTTCTTCTGGGCGCTCTCAGATTTTCCTGCGCGTCTCTTCTTATTAAGATAAGCGGCGCTGGGCTGCCACTGCATATTCACCAAGTGAGCTCTTTCCTGGACCAAGGAGCTGACTGCCGAGGTGATGGCCTTGACGATCGCTAAGGCCACCATGATGACAACAATTACCGGGAAGGTCATCACAAAGAGGCCGCCGAGAGCCGGCGCCGACAAGATCGCGATCAGGGTGGGGAGGCGGTAGTACTGTGCTCCGCTCTTGCCTTCGAGGGTTTCGTTGTCAGCCCCTACGAAGCGAAAATCAAGCGCCTTTGGGGAGATGTAGATGCCGTATTGGACCTGGGTTCCGGATTTGTAAGTTTTCATAAAAGACTCCTTTTCTTGTCTTGCCTGTGACGGGCTTGTTCTTTGTGTCCCATCTGTGAATCCAGATTAACACCTAGGAATCTTTTGAAATATCGGTGAGAGTTCCTAGATCGAGTAGGAAAAAGTACCTAGGCGGACGCTTAGGTCAACCTAAATGGCTTAATTATCAAGGAATTGTCAGGTTGCGGTACTTCCTCGTTCCTGAGAGACTTGAAATCATGGAGGAACCTCCCTTTTGCAACTGTTTGTCAGCCTGCTGATCTTGAATTTCCTTCAAGCGATGATTCCGCTTCTTTGGATTGGGGGGCTCCACCGTCTTTCTGGACCGCTTGCTCCTGGTCTTCGGGCTGATCTGCTGGGGCATGTTCTGATCCTGCCACCGCTCCTCGGAATCGCGCGGTTTTTGGGGCTGCCCGCACTGCCTGAGGGGTTTCGGCTCATTCATCTGGATGGCTGGGTGAACGCGGTCATGGCGCTGGATCCGGGGGTTCGCTTTTCAATTCTTCTATTGTTTTTCGGTACTGCGTTCATTTTTCTTGTCCAAGAGCTGGTTCCTGTTTGGCAGAGTCGTTTGCCTCCTTATTTTGAATTGCGCCGCCGCGACTCAGAGCTTGAGCGGATTTTTGAAAAATTGAAAACTGGATTCAACACTGTCGGATTCAGAAAAGACACGGGACGCCCGCTGAAAATACTCCTGCTCGAAACCGAAGAGTCCATTGCCGCCCTGCAGGGTGTTTTCGAACCAGTGCTTTTGGTATCTCGTGGTCTGATCTCCAAATTGGATGAGGCGGAGCTTGAAGCGGTGATCGCCCATGAATATTCTCATTTTATCTATGGCGGGAATTTGCGCCTTTTCTGGATCTGGGTCGTGCGTGCTTTGCAGGCATTCAATCCCGCAGCGCTGGTCGCCTTCAGGACTCTGACGGAAGTACGGGAGCTTTCATGTGATACCCTGGCAGCCAAGATCACACGGAAGCCAGCGACCCTTTCTTCGGCGATTCTGAAAGTCTACGATGCAAGCGATCTGACAGCGGAACAGAAGCAAGGTATGTTGAATCACGCGAAAAATGAAATTTTAAGGCGGGCGGAAGCCACTTCTGTCCGTATACGCGTCAATAATCTCCTGGCCAAACAGACCGGGATGATCGCCCCCAGATCGGATTCATGGGTGGGTTTTCTGGTGATGGGGGTGATGCTTTGGGCAATCGCGTGAGAAGAAGGTCGGGACGACTCGTCATTGCACTCATCTGGACTTTTGCTACTTTGGCCCTGGTCGGCATTGTTGATCGCAGCTGTTTCCGGGTGGAGCCGGAAGGCTGGCGCAGAGTTCAGTCGCTGGCCGCCATTCCTCCTGAGCTCAGGTTTGATGCGATTCCGACATATCTGCCGGACGCACTCATCTGGCCGCCCAAACAGATCATTTTTCGTGAAAAACCGTCACCTGGTTGGTGGTACGGACTTGCGGGAAACAAAGGTGGGGCAGTAAATGAATACCCGATCACGCTTTGGATGGGACAGGGCGATCTTCCGCACCCGAAAGAACTCGAACCCTTCACGGAGTGCATGGATATTGTAAGAGGCGGAACCTGTCCTCCAGGCTGGCATTTCTTCTCGATGAAGCTGGCGTCCGGGCAAGTATTGAATGTTTTATCGAGCCTGGACCTTTTGCAGACCAAGAGAATTCTCAAAGCCTTTGAAATTCGTGCACATTGAGCAGGGCTATTTTGTAATTTGAATCAGGCCGACTTTGATTGCAAATTGGATCAACTTGGACCGATTGTGAATTCCAAGCTTATCCATGAGATTCACCCGATGGGCCATGACGGTTTTGACCGCGAGATTCAACGAGGTTGCGATTTCCTTGTTCGCATAACCTTCTGCCAGCAGTTTCAGGATCTGGCGTTCGCGGGGAGTCAGCTTGGAATATGCTTCTTCCGCGCCGGATAGCGAGGCATCAGGTTCAGTGGCCCCTCCAATTGCGCCGGAAATGAAGGACGTCGCCAGACTTGGGTCAATGTACATACCTCCATTCATCACAGCCCGGAGAGCTGAAATGAGTTCTTCGCCGCGTGCAGATTTCAATACATAGCCCTTGGCACCCGCCTCCAGCAGACGGCGCAGATAAATTGCCTCCGCAAACTGGGTCAAAATCAGAATGCGGGTGTTGCTTCCCCTTTTTTTCAGCTCCAAAGTGGTTTCGAGGCCGCCCATTCCGGGCATCGAGAGATCCAGAACCAGGATGTCAGGGCGCATTTTTTCCACCAGCTCAACCGCTTGCTCGCCATTGGAGGCTTCGGCCACCACCTGAATGGCTGGGTTTTTCTGTTCCTCAAAAAAAGAACGGAGACCGGCCCGTAGGACGGCGTGATCGTCAGCAAGAATGATTCGGATGGAATTCATTTACAAAAAATTCTCCGCGATTTTGTCCAAGGGGATTCGTATCATGAAGGTGGCCCCTTCGCCCGGCTTTGATTGAATAGTCAGCGTTCCGCCTAATAGCAAAGTGCGTTCCTTCATCCCGAGTACTCCGAGCCCATGGCCTTGTCGGTGAACGATGGGTTGGGCTTCCAGAGAGGAGGGTTCAAATCCCTTGCCATCATCTTCAATGCTCATCAGAAGCTCTGAGGTATTCTGTTCAACAGTGACCAGGACATTCTTCGCTTCGGCGTGCTGGACAATGTTCTGCAGCCCCTCCTGAAAAATTCTGAAGAGTGCCACTTCCGTTTCCGGTGAAATACGAAGCTTTTCATTTTCCACGCTGAGTTTCCCGAGTATCCCATGCTCCTTTTTCAATCGTTCCAGATGCCAATGGAGAGCGGGAAGGAAGCCCATCGTATCGAGTACCGAAGGCCTGAGATCGAGCAGCATCTGACGAAGCCCCACGAGCATGTCATGGGCTTTTTCCTCCAGCTGCTTCACCTTGACCCTGAATTGAGGATCCGCAGGGTAACTTTCAGCATGGCCCAGGAGGCGCTCGAGTTCCAAACGGTGGGCTGCAAGGTCCTGTGCCAGCGTGTCGTGGAGTTCCCGGGCAATTCTTCGTCTTTCCTCCTCCTGGGTCTGCAGCATTTTTTGCAGAAATTCGCGACTTTGTTTGTGTCGACGGCTTGCTTCCTCGTGCAGGAGCAGATTGGCCAGGCTCATGACAATCTGGTGAAGGATGGACTGAATCCGGCGTTGCTCGAGGTTTGTCCCGGGCGGCAGTGTTCCGGTAAGCAGGGAGGAAATGGTGAGATCTTCCATCAAGCTCAGGCGGGCGGAAACCACGGTTTGCTGTTGAAGTTCGAAAACCTCGAGTACTACTGCGTTCTTGCCGGGCTCCTTCCGGGAATCTTCGTGCCGGAATTCCAGGGCTTCTCGCAGAATTTTCAGATCGGGCCCTGAAAGGCCATTCGCTATGGAAAAAATCTTCTGATGATAGACCAGTTCGATGCTGCCCTTGCTGAAATTCAGGAATTCCAGAAGTATCTTTAGACCTTTTTCGAGGACCGCTTCGACACCGATTTCGCGGCTGCTGTATTCAGCGATTTCTTGCAAGGCCGAAAGATTCCATTGGGTCAGCCGGACCTCGCTTTCGAGACGGGATCTCCAGAGTTCAACAGCACTGGCCAGTTGACCGACCTCATCCTTGCCGAACGAAGGCAGTTTCTGTTCTGGACCAGTTCCTTCCAGTTGTTTGACCGCGCGGGTCAGGCGTTTGAGCGGAGATACCACGCTGTAAACAGACAAGCCGGTGAAGACCAGGAAAAGTGCGATGAAACCAAGTCCCAGGACCAGCAGGCGGCGCTCCAGAACAAAGGCCGGGGCAAGGGCTTCGTTTTCGGGCTGCCGGATGGCAATTCCCAGTGACAGGGTGGGCAGGGGAGCAAATGCTAGCACCTCCATTTCGCGGGCATGACCGTTTTTCTGGTCTTCATGGCACGCGTGACAACGCCCGCGGATCTCTTTTTTATTTTTGATTGCGCTGCTGAGCAGGCTGCCATGGTCCGTTACCGTGAAGAGGGATTTTTCCCGTGTGGCGGCAATCACTGCGCCTGTTGCGTCCAGAAGCTGTAAAGTTCCTGTCGTTCCGATACTGCCTTTTTCAAAAGGCTTTAACAAATTATCCGAAGCCGGGTGAATGAAACCGCCAAGAAATCCCAAGACCCGCGAATCAGAGGATTTGATTGAGCCAATCAGAATAATCACGGGGCGGTGTCCAGTTCGCAGGAACAGCAAAGGGGAGGCAATCGGAAGCGAGCTCGCGCGGGCCTGGAGGGTCAGAGATTTCAAATCAAGATCCTGCTTCAGGAACAGCGGATCCGCTTCAGGAACATTGGCTATCGGATTGGCGTCCGCATCCAGGATGAACGCACCTTCTTTGAAGACCGTGCCGAAATACGAGGTGGAAAGAGCTTGGCGGATTTCGGGTCGGTCGCGCAGGGCTTTATCGGACTTTTCGCGCATCAAGGGCGTCAACGCTGCTGCGATATGATCAAAATCGTGATGAAGGACTTCTTCAAGATAGCTTCCGGTGGCCCGGGCCAGGCTCATTCTTTCCTGGAGAAGTCGCTCGACGGTGCCGCTGACCATGACCCAGGATTGCGCGACGATAGCTCCCAGAAGGCAGCCCGACCCGATCACCGTGAACAAAAGAGCGCGTGAATAAAGGCTGTGCTTCCATCGTGATGGGATGCGAAAAGGTGGGCTCACGGTGTTCAAGATAGCATTTCTTTTCCGAATTGTTTAATGGATAGATCATTCGGATTGGGCAATACTGATGAGGGTCATGACTTCGAACCGAACACCGCCAAAAAAAAGACAGCTTTCGAGGTACATGAAGTTCCTGGCCTTTGCCTCGATCTGCTTTGTATCGCTGCTCCCTTCTGTGTTCATCGGCTACTTTCAGCAACTGAATTATGCGAAAGAAAACATCGAACAGCTCTCTGTCCACCTGACGACGCTTCGTTTGATGGCACAGGAGGGGCTTCTCTCGCCCCAGGCAGCAGTCAGCACCACCCAGAACAATAAGCTGGTCATCTGGTGCTCCTTTTTTGAGGGGGAGCTGGTTTCGGCCCGCGCGGGCCTGACGCCGCAGCCCGGGGTCGAAAGAAGACTGCAGCTCATCTGGATCGACCCGGAACGTAAAATCAGTCAGCAGCTGCCCGCGCCTGATTTACTCAACAGGGCCACAGGTGATTACAAGTTGCGGATTCCGCTCGTCGAGTCCAAAGGCAGGGAATCTGCGCTCGAGCTTGGGCTTTCGTATGCGCCGCTTTATTCAGTTCTGGAGGATCAGCTTGCTCTTTCGACCGTACTGTTCATAACCGCCTTCATCTTTCTGTTTGGAGCGGTGCTTTTCATCGACTCCTCTATTTCAAAAATCACGAACCGCATTATCCGGGCCATCCGCACTGAAAACAACGAAGGGCTCGCCATTGATCTGGAAATGGCCGAGGGGCTATATGCGCCAACCTATAATGCCCTGATGGAAGCGCTGGAGGTCCGGGAAGATCAGCTCCTGGATACCCGAGACACGCTGGAATCGGTGTTTGATGGTCTGCAGATCGGTGTCTCCATGATTTCCACCGAAATGCGTCTGGTCATCGTCAACCGCCGCCTGATGGACCTTCTCGGCGAATTCGACGATAAGGCCAGATTCATCAGCGAGCCCGCCAGTCTTCTGAATTTTTCCGGACAGAAGCCGCCGGTCGAGGAGCTGCTCCGGCGCGCTCTTAAATCGCTTCGTTACGAATATCAGGATGTGGAGCAGACGCGTAAGAGTGAGAAGCGGTACTTCGTGCAGGAGGTGTATCCACTTTTCGGCGAGGATCGCAAACCGGTCGCGTTTATTTTCCAGTGCCGGGATGTGACCCCGGAACGACTGGCCCAGCTCACGGTGCAGAACTTCAATATGGAGCTGCAAAAGCAGCTCGATTTCCAGAAGGCGCAACTCGAGGAAACCCATCAGCGACTTTTACAGGCTTCAAGGCTTGCTGCAATCGGGGAACTTGCTGGGGGTGTTGCTCACGAGATCAATAACCCCAACGGGGTTATTCTTGCTGGGGCTAAGTATGTGCTGAACCGGGTTCAAGGCGATGCCACGGTGCCTGAGTATATTTTCAAATATCTCGAACGGATAGTGAAACAATCTGAGCGCGTCTCGGATATTGTCCGGGCATTGCTGACCTTTTCGCGGCGGCGACCGCAGGAGAAGGCGATTTTAGGAATTGCAGATCCGATCGGGGATGCTTTGGAAATATTTCAGGCCCGGCTCGCGGGCGGCCAGGTTCGCGTCAAGCAGGAAGTTGCCATGGACATCGGGAAGATCCGGGGCAACAGAAACGAACTGGCCCAGGTGTTTTTGAATCTGTTTAATAATGCCAGCGATGCCATGCCCGAAGGCGGAGAAATCAAAATCAGAGCGTGGCAATCCGAGCTCCAGGGTCAGCCCGCGATCAGTGTTCTTGTTCGCGATACCGGAACCGGCATCCCGGAGGAGCTTCTGGAAAAAGTGATTGAGCCCTTTTTTACGACAAAGCCGGTAGGCAAAGGAACAGGCCTTGGGCTTTCGATCAGTCTGGGTATAATTGAAGAGCACTCGGGTGTGTTTAGGGTAAGGAATTATTCCGAAAACGGAAATCGAGGGGCGGAGTTCGAGATTACTTTACCGGTTGTTTTGGACAACCGGGTACCAGGGAATAAAAATGCCTGAAAAGACGAACGAGACCATATTGATCGTGGACGACATCGCGGATTGGCGTGATACCTGTTCGGACATTCTCGGAGACGAAGGGTTTAAGGTGCTGACCGCCTCATCGGCAATGGAGGCGCTCAAGATCCTTGATGAGCGCTCGGTTGATCTGGTCGTCACAGACATGACGATGCCCCAAATGAGCGGAATCGAGCTGATTCAGAAAATCCGTGAGCGAGACCACGGCTGTGGAATCATTCTTGTGACCGGTTTCCCCACGGTCGAGACCGCAATTACAGCGCTCAAATCTGGTGCTTCGGATTACCTGCTTAAACCATTTTCTCCTGAACAGCTTTTGCACTCGGTGAATAATGCGCTCGATAAAAGCCGTCTGGCGCGAGAAAATCAATTTCTCAAATCCCAGGTGGCCGGGCTCTCTCAGTACGGCGACTTCATTGGGCGCAGTGAAGAAATGCGCAAGCTCTTCGAAGGGCTCGGGCGGGCAGCAGGCATGGATGCAAGTGTATTGCTTTATGGAGAAAGCGGTACGGGCAAAGAATTAGCCGCAAGAGTCTTGCACCGCAAATCACCTCGGGTAAAAAAACATTTTGCAGCGATCAATTGTGCGGCGATTCCAGAAAATTTACTGGAAAGCGAACTTTTTGGACATGAGGCCGGAGCGTTCACCGGAGCCACTGAAATGCGCCTCGGTCTTTTTGAAAACGCCGACGGTGGCACGGTTTTTCTTGATGAAATCGGGGAGATGCCCCTCGGTTTGCAAGCCAAGCTTCTGCGAGTCATTGAGGACCGGAAAATCCGGCGCTTGGGATCTAATAAAGAGCGTCAGATCAATATCCGGATCATCTCGGCGACCAACCGGGACTTGCCTGCGATGGTGGCTCAAAAAGGATTCCGTGAAGACCTTTATTACCGCCTCAACGTGATCACGATTAGCATCCCGCCATTGCGAGATCGCAAGGAGGATATTCTGCTTCTGCTGCAGCATTTCCTGAATCTTCATGGAACACGTGAGCGACCTTCTCCCAGAGAGATTACGCCGGATGCGCGCGATGCACTGCTTCGTTATCGCTGGCCCGGAAATGTTCGTGAGCTCGCAAACCTGGCGCAGTTCCTTATTTTCGCTGACCGGGATGGAGTCGTTACAGTTTCAGATCTCCCAATTCATTTTGGTGTTGCTTCGGTGGCACCCGACCGGCGTGCGGAGGATGTGATTTCAGGTGGCTCCATGTATTTTGATTTGCCGATGATTGAAGCCAAAAAGCATCTGCTCGATGAATTTGAAGAAAATTACGTACGGCACGCACTTCTGAAATATGACTGGAACATTTCTGCCGCCGCGGAGGCGAGTGGGATTGACCGGAGAACGATTCATCGTATCATCGCCAAGCTTGGGCTCAAACGTCCATCATAAATCAGAGCATGACTTCGGCAAAATTGGAATCTTAAGATTGACTCTTCGGCAGCTCCCGCTCAGAATAAATGGATACTTTATGAATCAGACCCTGATTGTCTCATTGCGACATTTGGCTCTCTCTGTTGTTCTCGGTTTAGGTGCGTTTTCCTCGGGTTCTTCTGCTTTTGCAGTCGAAGCTCTGGACCCGGCACTCAGGCCCGAGAGCATTCAGGGAAATGCATCCCGTGTATTTAACGATATGGGTGTTGTTCAGCGCAAAGCGATGAGCAAAGACGAGAGATTTCTGCTGTCGACTTACGGGAGCTTTGACTTTTCGGATGGGCCTTATACGAATTACTCGATCAATGTGAACCCTGGGTTCGCGCTCAGTGATTTTCTCGAGGTCTATGTCAATTACGCCCCGAGCTTTCTGGTTTCAGCCCGACCGATTGTGCAAACCGTGCGCCGCCTGCAATTTGAAGACGGAAGCCCTGCAATGCTTGTTTCGCCCCGGCCGCGTTCTCAGTTGGGATTAGAACTTCTTTGGGCTCCTGCTTACGGCAAAGACAGCCTGGGCATGCATCGCGTAATCCGCAGCGATACATTTTTGAAATTTGGCGTATCCAGGATCCAATTCGACGGCGATTCGGGGCTCAAGTATGTGGCGGGAGTTGGCAAGACCTATTTCATGGGCCGCTCACTGGGTTTTCGGATTTGTATCGATTACAGCTATATGCAAACTATTTTGAATAACCTGAAACAGTTCCAGTCCATTGTCTTCGCAGAGGCAGGACTCGTTTTGTACATATAGGAGGCGATGATGGCTTTTTTGAGTGTATTACTTGAGCAAGGTGGCTTTGCCACATATCTGATTGTGGGCGCCGCATTGATTTTGTTGGTGATTGGTACTGAACGTCTCGCGACTCTTTATTTCATCCTTTCTCATAATGTGCACGATTCCCTTGGCTCCATTCGCAGCCTGATTCTTGAGAAGAAATATACGGACGCTATTCAGGTCTGCAATTCAAGACCCAATGCACCGGATATCACAGTTGTGAAAGCTGGCTTGATGGCGGTGGAAAATGGAAGAGAAGCGATGAAGTCTGCCATCGGCGGAGCGGTCCTGAGTGTAGGCCACCGCTGTGATATCCGAGTCGGTTATCTCGCCCTGATTGCAAACGTGGCAACTCTTCTGGGTTTGCTCGGTACCATCACCGGTCTGATCAAGACCTTCGCTTCGATCGCGAACGCTGATACCGCCGAAAAAGCAAAACTGCTGGGCATGGGTATCTCAGAAGCCATGTACGCGACTGCCACGGGACTTGTGGTCGGAATTACCGCGATGGTGGTGCATACGATTTGTACTTCCAAAGCAGACAGTATTATTGGAAACGCCCAGGACACCGGTCTAAAGTTAATTACCTGGGTCGAGCAATCTGAACGAGGCTGATCACTTCGCACATGGATGATTATTTCCCCAAAAGACACAAACGAAGGATCGTAGAACTCAATATCGTCCCTATTCTGGACATGTTGACGACAGTGATTTTCTTTCTTCTGTTATCGACTAGCTTCATGGAATACACGAAATTGACGGTGCCCCCTTCGGGGACTTCGGTCATCACGGATCCGTTGGTGCCGCCCCCGCTCGGTCCCAGGTTGATCCTGTTCCGGTCGTCAGGCAAAGAACTCAGGGCCATGCTGACCTGGAGCGGTGCCAAGCCAGGTGAAGCCCAGGAAACCGTTAGTATCTCGGATCTGGATGGAACCCGGCTCAGCTTGTTGACGGCAACACGAAAACTGAGCAAGGAATTCCTGGTGAAATTTCCGAAGGAAAAGACCTTGCAGATCGGCTTGGATGCCAAGCTGCCCTATCAGTATCTCATCGCCGGAATGGATGGAGTTCGTGACAGTCTGCCCGATATCGTGCTGATCTCGCCTGCCGAAGTGGCTGCCCGTTCACGGCAGTTCAAAGGGAGTGAGGCGAAATGACAGACCAGAATCTGACAGAACGCCCCCCGCGCAAGCACCCGATGGAGCTTCAGCTCACGGCAATGATTGATGTCTTTTCCATGATCGTGATTTTTCTGATTCTGGGCACCGTCTTTGGAGCCTCCGAAGTAGTGATTCCCGGGCAAATGAAATTGCCCAAGAGCATCAGCAAGGAAGGTATGGACACGGCTCCACGCATTGTCATTCATCAAGGCAAGGTGACGAGCAACTTTTTCAAGGAAAGTTATGATCTGTCCCGCTTTCATGCTTCCGAAGGTTCCGAAGAATCGGAGGCCTTTAAGCGGGAGCTGAAAAAGCATGTCAAGGTCTTCACCTCGGGTGAGGGTCCGAAACTCCTGAGTACGATAGCCGATCAGGAGGCCGCCTATGAAGACGTGTTCTCCGTCGTGCGGCTGTTCAGACTTGCCGGTTTTGAAACTCTGCTTTTCGTCGCCACGGGTGAAGGGATCACCCAGTGAGGCGATCACTGCTTCTATGCGTGATGCTGCTGCTTTCGACCGGAACGAGCCGGGCGGCTGTACGCGTGGTTGATCGCGATCCGTTTTCTGATCGAAATATCACAAGGACTGCAAAATACTTCATAGCCAAAGCGGATTTTCTGGGATTTCGTTGTCTGATTCGCAGGGCCTATGGTCTGAAAATCAGTGCTGCCACCTGGGATAGTTTGCGTGGTCTGATCGTCGCGAATGCCGGTACTGCCGGATATGATCTGATCCCGTTATGGAATGATCGCCACCCGACCGGAAAATCGAGCATTGACAGTCAACTCGAAGCAGCTGATTCGTTGATGCTTGCCCGTAAATTCGAGGAAGCCTTTGCTCAGTATTCCACTATTGCCAGGAACCTGAAGCAAGCGATCGACCGCCTCAAGCTGTCGCCCAAAAATGCTGCCTGGGTTCGCGAGGCGCGCGGCCTTTATCCTTTCGTACTGCACTCGATGGGACGGGCTCTCTATGGAGCGAGACGTTACGCCGAGGCCTTGATCGTGTATCACTGGATTGAGCCGGGTTATCCTTACTTCAGGCAGGTTCTGTTTGAAAAAATGTGGGCCGCGTTCCGCTATGGCCGCTCGGAAATCGCCCTGGGAGCGGTTGCTTCACAAAAATCCGCCTATTTTTCCATTTACCTGCATCCCGAAAGCTATCTTCTTGAAACTTATTTATTTCGCAAGATGTGCCGAAATGATGATTTGAGTATTGCAGAAGCGGAAATTCAGGATTATCAGGCGCTCCTGGCCAAGAACCAGATTTCGAACTGGGCAGTGAATGATCTTTCAAGCCGGATACTCTGGAGGCTTGCGAATCTCGATCTGGATAAAACGCCGCCCCGCTCGGTCATCACTCGCGCCGCCCGGCAAAGAGAACAGGATCTGATCAAACGTACCTTGGGACAAGTCTATCTCAACGCCAAGCCCGGGATTCAGAAGGGACTGGAAATGGCCCTCGCGTATTCACGACTGTCCTCCTCTGCTACCGGAGCAGGACCGCTGAAGGCGATCGAGAGCTTTCCGAGCCGCGATGAGTATCTTAAGCGCAATCTTGAAGTCTGGCCTTCAGATTCGCGTGAAGACTGGATTGATGAGATCGGTACACACCAGTTCATTGGGGAAAGTCAGTGTGAAAAGGTAACGAAATGAAATCCAGCGGAATTGTGCTCCTCACGCTCGGCGCAATCACGATCGGCGGCATCGCAAGCGCGGCATCTACTTACGACAGTTCATTTCTAAAAGGGGCCAAGTCGACGCCCACTCCAAAAGCTTCAGCCGCAGCAACTGCCACCAAATCTAAAGGCACAGTAGCACAGAAAAGGAAATTGAAAACCCAGGAAGACCCGCTTGCATCAAAAGAGGAGAAAGCTGAGACGGTTGCAAGCCTGGCGAAATCAATCAAGAGCTACACGACACTCATTGCATCCTTTCCGCCGGGTCCCCAAAGAAACCAGCTGATCCTTTACCGGGCTTCCAGTTCGATTCGCTGGGTACGCAAGCGGCTCCTGCAGGGAAAGGGGTTGGTTATCGATGCGGTGGGGAAAAGCTTCCTCGACAGCGCGGTCCGCGACATCAAATATGTGCTTGGCTCCAAGGGCCTGAGTCGGGAATTGGAAACTAAAGCCACTAATATTCTTTCGGTTGCGTATTTTTACATGGATCGTATGGATCTGGCCCGACCTCTTTTCCTCAAGCTTCTCGCTCAAAACCCTAAATCAGACAGCGCGGGTTGGATGGCGATGGCGATTGCTGACGACCATTTCGAGTCCGGTCGTTACGCGGAAGCTTTGCAGTATTACATCCGCTTCGAGGGGATAATGGTCAAAGAGGCAGCGGAATTCGCGAAGTACCGCCAGGCGTGGTGTCTCGTGAACATGAACAGGATAGGAGAGGCAGAAAAGGTATTTTCAGATCTTATCCGTAGCGGCTCCCGGAGCGGTGTCGTGATCGATTGTATGCGTGATCTTGCTTTCCTGCTGGTGCACGGTACGGACCTTGAGCGGCCCTTGGGTGTCGCTCGTAGTCTGTTCCAGAATCCTGCGGATGAACTGCAGTTTCTGGGTTACCTGCGATCAGGAGTGGAAAGTCAGAATCAACCCGTGGCCCACCGACGCGTGGTGAACCGAATGCTCGAGCTGGAAAACGACAACGCAAAAAAAATTGAATCACTAATCGCGGATCTCCGCGCGAATCAAAAGAAGGTCGCCTCCAAGTATCATCACCAGGCGTTTGTTGTTGTCCGGAATGCCCTGAAGCAAGCCGGGATTGGCCCCGGTGACAGGGCGTTCGAAAACTTATCCGCCACGCTGGAGGGTGAGATTCAGAATCTGATGCGTGTTTATATTGAGTGCTTTGCTGATCGCGTGAAGAGCCCCGAATTTAACGACCGAAAAACAACTGCCAAGCCTCTGGTCGAGCAGTTCGAGTTTTTCAATGAATACTTTCCGGAATCCCAGGCGCGCCCGCAGGCAGTGCGTGTCTGGCTGGACCTTTGTATGGAAACTCGGGACTGGGTCTGCGCCGACCGGGTTGTGACCATTATATTGGATGATTCAAAACAGCTTCTGGTCCACCGGGATGCAGCCCAGCTGGCGCGTATTATGTTGAATGAAGAGTTGCTCAAGGTAACGCCCGAAGCTAAGCCCGAACTCACGCCTCGCTACATGGAAGCACTCAGAGCAGCAACTCTCAATAAGAAGATTTCAGGTTGGGGTCGGATTGCGAAACGTTATGCCGAGCTGCTGTTGAAGACAAAGAACTTCGGAGATGCCATGCCGATGCTTCAGGAAATTTACCTCAGGGAAAAGAGTCCTGCGTCGTTTTATGCTTTGCAATTAGGGCGCCTGCAATCCGGGGCTCCTGATCTTGTGCTCAAGGAGCCGATTGATCCGGCGATAGAAAAAAAAGAACCCGGCCTGAAGGAAATTCGTCGGGAAGCTTCGCTTTCGATCGCGATTAAAGCGAAAGAAAAAAACGATCTTCCTGCGTACAAGGCCGCCATTGGCCAATTTCTGGCTCTGCAGCCGAGCCGGGAAAAGGCGGTGATTGCCCGTGCCGATTACTTCCGGTATCTCAGCGAAACGGGGCATGTCGCCGAAGTAGCTGCCGAACTTCGCGTGATGAATTCAGCCGAGCTGAATATAAAGGAATTTGCGGTTTTTGCACCGCTGGCCTGGACCTGGAATATGCAGAACGGTAATTATCACGAAGCCGAACGGCTGCTTCTGACTCGCGGCGAGCAGGTTTTGAACTCGGATGAGCTCTTCCGACTGGCCCTGACCCGGGCGGCGCAGGGAAAGCCCTTGTCACCGAAGTTCCTTGCTTTGTTGAAGAGGGAGCATTGCGAGTACCTGATGGGAATTTACGTCCTTCTGCAGCCCCACTTTGTGCTTGAACTTCTCCATACGGGGAAACAGAGGTTCGTGAGAGGTCTTCTGCCGGATTCAAGTGCAAAGAATTTTGTGGCGCTCGCCGTCCGAATTGCTGGAGATAGGAGCGTCAGCACGGCGGATCTGGAAAAAATTACAGGAGTATCCTATGCCGTTTCGCCCTTTGAGAAGGGGCTCGGCAAGTTCGCTGACACTCCGGATCCCAGTGTAAAATCGAAAAGATTTGCAGAGGATGTGGCTTTTCTTGCCATCAAGACCCGAAAGTTACGTGAGCAGTTCCAATCGCAATTCTCAGGGAAGCCCTACAAGGTGCAATCGCGCATGATTGCGCACGCCATCAAGATTGAGTCTAGAATGGCTGCTCTGATTTTGATGTCTCCCCTGCCCAAGGGCCTGTCCGCTGCGGATCTTGCGGCTTACAATGCTGCGATCAACGAGGCTGCTCAGGAATTTGCGATGCAAGCCGCGGAATTTGAGCAGATTCAGTCGGCTCTTGAAGCCACCGCAGCCGAGCTCAAGGCGAAGGAGGCAGCAAGGTTCACTCCGGCTGTTGCCTATGCCAAATGGCCTTGGCCAGACAAGTTCGAAGACCCCGCGGTTCCCGCACTGAAAGTCGCGGTTGAAAAGAAGCGGTTTGTTGAAGCCATGATCTTGCTGGATTTGAACAAACCCGAAGATGAAGAGGATTACTATTGGATCAGGGCAGGTATCCTGATTCAGGCCGCGCATTCCGATGCCTTGCTGGTTTATGTCCGAGATGAGCTCGAACAGAAGAAACAAATGGATATTGTCGACGAATGGAGAGACCTGGCAGGTCTTTGAGAAAATGAAAAAAACCGCAATTTCCTTCATAGCCATAAGTCTGCTTCTGACCGGTACAACGGCTCTGGGGGGGGACCCGGATGATGAGGAATTATCTGAGCCTGTCGCCCCCAAGAGCGCGCCTGCATCCGCGGCCGGAGGCACGAACGCCGCCAGAACCGCGAATGTCCTGAACTTTGAAGCAGATGTGATTGAAGGTGAAAAAAAAGGTGCAGATTTATTACTCGAAATCGAATCAACAAAGCTGGAGCCGGACACGGTTCTATACCAGCGCGCGGACTTCAATGATTTCCATGCTCGCGATTTAAAACGTCGACCGAGAATTGCGCTTCCGCCCTCCCCTGAGTCAGTCAGGCCAGCGCCAGCCAAGCCGGGGTCAGCCAAGCCATGAAAACTATAAAAAGCCTGATCGTTTCCAAGAGTACGCTGGAGATTGCAAAAATTCAGCTGAGCAAGCCCATGATGACCATCGGACGCTCTCCTCTGAGCGATGTCGTCCTTCGCGCTCCCGGAATCAATCCAGTCCATTTCCTGGCGGAATGGATCGGCTCTGGCAAGTTTGATCCTTCGCATGGCGAGTGGACCGTCATGGACATTTCGGCCCATGCGGGTGAGACAAAACAGGGCGTCATTCTTACTGAAAAGCCGGTGGAGTTTTCAGGTTATCTGTTCAAGTGCACCGAAGAAGCCTTCGATGCCAAAGAACAGATCGGCGGAACCATTCATTCAAACATCGGCGACCTGGTGGATGCAGCCTCAGATCCGCTCGTAGAATTGATTCAGATCCGGGAAGATTGTGGAGCGATCGAAGAAGTTCATCATCTTAAAATGCCTAAATACAGCAAGCTGCAGAAGTCGCCATTGGCGGCGGTTCCGCAATTTGATCTCGAGTGGAGGAAAGCGTCGCAACTCGTTTTGAACCTGAATCGCTTGCCAGATGCCGAGGTTTTCAACAAAGGGCAGCGTCTTAAGGCTGAGGGAACTTACGCTCTGACGACGAATGATATTTTCCAGATTCGCTGGAAAGGCCTGGATCTTTTTGCGCGTTTTGTAAATAAGATTGACCCGCCCCGTGTCCCGCTGCCCAAACAGAACAGGCTCTTGCGCTGGCTTTCCTTGTCCGGTGCTTTGCTTTCAATTCTGATCCTGCTGATCGCGCACTATACCCAGGTTCAGCCCGAAGAAGTTCCACCGCAACGGGTTGCCCGCATCGAAATCCGGGAAGTAGCCGCACCGACGCCTGCAAAACCACCGGAAGAAACGGTGGAGATCAGGCCCGATCCCGCGCCCCCGAAGGCCGCCCCGAAGGAAATCGCCACAGCGGCCAAAGTGAGGGCCGGCAAGGCCGCCGCCCCGAGTTTTGTCAGTAAACAGGTTGTTGCACCCCGTGTCGGTTTCAACAGTCCCGCAAAACCTGCGGACGTAAATAAAATCGGAATTCTCGGTGCCCTTTCACGCTCATCAGTGAAGAAGTCTGCTGGTGTTCGGGCTGATATGGTCCTGAATAACGGAATCGTCACTCAGTCAGTATCCGGCACAACGGGAGAAATCATTCTGAGTAATGCGCCGACTGATCTGGGTGTCGGTAAAACAGCCGGGTCCAAAGAGGGCACCGGTCCGGGTTTGCAGGCGGCATC
This sequence comes from Bdellovibrionales bacterium GWA1_52_35, assembly GCA_001769805.1. Classification (GTDB taxonomy): domain Bacteria; phylum Bdellovibrionota; class UBA1018; order UBA1018; family UBA1018; genus GWA1-52-35. The sequence goes on along the minus strand of MEPO01000007.1, from coordinate 73,463 downwards.
CACCACTCTGCGATCGAATACCCGGAGTGGTGAGTCGGGCGGACCGATTGCTGCTCAGGGCGGCGCGGCGTCCGGATTCAGTCTTGGCTCTTCCGCCAATGGCAAGGGATCAGGAGTGGCAGGCGGAGCCGGAATCGGTACCATGGATGGTAGCAGCTTCGCGGTTTCTGGCGGCGGTTTGGACCGTGAGACGGTTCGGAAGATTATCGCGGGATACCGAAGTCAGATTCGCACCTGCTACGAGAGAGCGCTACTCGCTTCGACAAGTTTGAACGGACGCATCGTTTATGAGTGGTCGATCAATCCGTCGGGATCCGTTTATTCGGCGAGGGTATTGTCATCCACTCTCCAGCCCAGTGGGTTGCAATCCTGCGTTCTGGAAATTGTGGATAAGATGGTATTTCCGGCCGCCCAAAATGGCCGGGCGACGAAGGTAATCTACCCTTTCCTGTTCCAGGGTAAGGTCTGATTCCTGGCGTAAAACGCTGAAAATCAAGAACTTTTTAAGTTACTAATACTATAGACAAAAGCGCCACACCTGAATAACATAGTATATATGTCAAGTAAAGAATGGCGTTTTGTAAACAGGGACAGCGGGGCAGTGATTCGAATCTTGGATGAGGACTCCGCCTGTAATCTATTGCAATTGCTCGAGACGCGAGACGGTTGGTCTCTCGAAGACTCAGTAGGGAAACTGGATATTGGCCAAGCGTTGCCAACTGGGGTTGCCGCAACTCCAGTTGCAGTCCCACCGCCCGCGCCGGTCGCCGAAATCACTCCGATCAGGAATCGACGCGAACATGAGCGCTTTGCCGCCAGATTCCGGATCTTGATTACTTCCGAGGGGACCAGTTACCAGACTTTCTCATCAGATATTTCCGTCGGCGGTATCAAACTCAAGAGTGCCATTCCGGATCTCCTGTTGAATCGTCCGTGCAAGATCTTCGTTTCCAGCATGGACACTATGGAAAAATTGGAATTGACCGGTGAGGTGATCGCCGAGGGCGCGAATAATCACAGCCGTATTCGCTTCACCCATGTCAAACCCGGTGCTCTCGAAAACCTCAAAAGATGGATCAATGAATCCCAGAGCCAGTCAGCAGCTGCTTGAGACAGGGCTCAGCGATTCTACCACTTGCCTTCTTTTTTCAGCTTTTTGACGTGGCCGGCATGTTCGTGCTCGTATAAATCTTTGCGCATTCTGCCAGTGAGCCAAGCCCAATTCATAGGGAAAATGCCAGGCTTCAGGTGCACGTTATAAAAGTGCCAGATGAACAGCACCATAGCTGCGAGGAGTGCCTCGTCCGCATGTATAATGTTTGCAAGACTGAGGGTCCAACCTGGCAGGATGTGCGTCGTGAAGGTGGGGAAGGTCAGGATTAATCCACTTCCGCCCATCATGGCGACGCCCCAAAATACTGCCCAATAATCAAATTTTTCGAAAAACGCGAACTCGTTAAAATCGGGCCGCTCTGCACGAAGACCAAAAAAGAACTGAATCATATGCCATAAATCGACAAGATCGTTGGGCATGGGCATCATCGGATGCATCCGTCCACCTTTTCTGAACTGCAGGTACAGGTAGGTGATGTGGTAAATAAAATCGCCAATCATGATGAAACCGGCAATCCGGTGGTAAATGGCAACAGCTTGTACACCGCCCAGAGCCCGCATCATCCCCTGGGAAACGGGAGATTCAGGAGCCAGAAGTGGCCAGGCTGTGATCACAAGACTGATCACGCTGAAGAGCATGAGGAAATGCTGTAACCTCAAATGCGGATTCAGGCGCATGACATATTCTTTGGATTTTACATGAGGCACGTGAGTGCCCTGCAGGCGCGGAAGAATCGCTGTTCTGAGGGAAGCCAGGATATCCAGCAGCAGGAACATTCCAAGCGCAACAAAGGTCCCGAGTGTCAGGACTTTGAAAATCGTGATGGTCCAGAACTCGAGCGGCTTCTTGTCCTGAGTAATCGGCGTGTGGTCGAAAACGGAGGCGAAAGTATTGTTAGCTCCAGGATGACATCGGGCGCAGACCTTCACGCGCTGGACTTCGTGAACTGGAGAGGAGGGGTTATCCACCCGAAGAATATTGTGAGCACCGTGGCAGTCGTAACAGAGCGGGGCTTGTTTATCTCCCACCATCGCTTTGCGATAGTGAATCGAATTTTCAAATTCACTCGGTACGTGTGGTGGAAAATGATAAGCCGCAGCGATTACGGGATCACCGTGGCAGCGCATGCAAGCGACATCCCGCGGGATCACTTCAAAGGGATCGAGCTGGTAGTTGCGGATTTTTTGGGGATCTTTGATGATGTGATTGACTTCGTGGCAGGTCAGGCAGATCGCCCCAGGGGGCAAGCCACTGAGCAGGCCCGCTTTTCCGTGAATGCTCGCGGAAACATCGCGAAATTGTGTTTGATGGCAGTTCAGGCATTTACTGGCAATGCGGCTATGATCGAGCAGATGGTCAAAGTGAGTGAGGACAGCGCGATCGACAGGGCTGAAATGAGCAGGTATGGGGGTCGTGCTATTCTTTGGAGGAGTCGGCGTAGTCGGTGTCGAGGACAAGGCCCAGCGACTCAATACCAATCCTACAAAAATCACTGCGGTAGAACGGAGTGCGGTCCGAAAGATGATACGATTTGGATTTTGATGACTTTTACGCATTCCACTACCTTTGTTTGATTAATGCTTTAATCGCCTGATCTATGTAAAGACTCAACTATTTTGTCATTCATTCCATTAAAAAAGCGGGTCCTTTTCAAAGGACCCGCTGAACGTGATACTCGTTTACAGGGGTGCGGATCGATTAGTGCGATTTTTGAGTAACCATTTCGATTCCAGCAAAGATCAGGCTGCCTAAGACAATTCCGATGATTGCGAAGAGGAATCCGACTGAGAGGAAGCCAGTCGCGGCAGCGTAAGTATGGCTGACATCGAGGCTGAAGGCGTTACCCAGGCTTAAGGTGAGAGGGCCCGGAAAGAGGTGTTCCACCCGGGTCGTCACCGAGGAGATCGGGGCTTCACCCTTGGTGATGAAAACCAGCAATCCAAAGCCGATCCCGAGCATTGCTCCGAGATTCACACGCTTGGAGGCTTCGATCGGGGTCGCGCCGCTTTTAACATGCGAGAATGCTTGTTGAATCTGGAGCTTTCTGCCAGCCCAGCTGAGGCCATAACTGAGGGCCAAGCCGCCGACCAGGGCAAAAATCAGCGTCATCAGTGCTCCGACTCCAATGACTCCCAAATTGAGAGCCAGTGCGAGAACTTTGTTGGATATCGCGTTTGAGATCATAATTGCGGGCAGGGCCGATGCAAAGATCGTTACCGGAAGCATGATAAAGAAAAGCAGAGTTCCGTAAGCTATTCCGAGTCGGTCCGTGAGAGTCAGTTGTGTCGTTTTCATAAATCCTCCTGTTTGTTTGAGTCACGTTACACTGAGTGTTAGAGCAAGCCATGTGCCATCAAAAAAATGTAATAATATCAATAGTTTAAACATAAAATCGAAGATTTTTTTAAAAAACCGTAAATTAGAACAGAAATTTGATCAAAGTGGGACATGGCTGCCTCACTTTGTGGTGCGTGAAATCGAAAAAAACCTTAAATATCATAATCTTAATAAATAACTTCGAAATTGTGCCCACTAGGACAGTGATGTCTCATTTGAGCTCTCGAAATAATAAGTACCAAGAGTTACAGCCTTTTTTCGAGTGGACTCGGAAGGTCATTCCTAGTTATAAATATTGAAATTTCTATGACACTGAGCCGCTTACAAATACAAGTGAACGTCGGAGTCCTTACGCTTTCGTGGCGGCTTTGTCCGGACGGAGTGGCGCGCACCTCACGCGTTTCCTGGTCAGCAGCCGCTGAGATTCAATCAGGTCTCATTCCGGTTATTCCCGGCTCTGTAGTCGAACTCGCAGGGCGTCTGGCTGGTTACTTCGAAACGGGCTCTCCCATCGGAGATCTTGCCTGGGATGCTCTTGATCAGGAACAGTGGACCCCCTTTCAACGAGCGGTTTATAGGAGCATTTCTGAAATCCCCCATGGTGAAACTCGTACCTATGGCTGGGTCGCTCGAAAAATTGGCAAATTCAGCGCAACCCGAGCGGTTGGGCAGGCGTTGAGGAACAATCCACTTCCGATTTTGATTCCCTGTCATCGCGTCGTCTCTCATGATTCTCTGGGGGGCTTTATGGGCTGCAGTGATCTGGCCGGACCAGAAATGCGGCTCAAAACGGCGCTCATTTCCATCGAAGACAGTTATCGCCAGCCGGTGTTCCCGCTCCTCTCGGTTGTATGATTGCGCGCATTTATGACCATCTTTGAAATAAAACGCGAGTTCTCAATCCTCGGATTGCTTTTTACCGGGGTTGTCGTGGGTCTTGGTACACTTTACGCGTTTGAGCGGGGCGGGCAGGACTTCGAAGTGTTTTATCACGCATGGCGCCTCGTTCTGAACGGGCATGGATCCGAAATTTATCGGGTCAGTCCGGATCGGTTTCTTTACGCCCCCGGTTTCGCCTCCTTGCTGTCACCGCTAGCCCTGCTGCCGCGCTCAATTGCGCTGGGGGTCTGGTGCCTCGCCAAAGCAGCCGCACTCGGTTTAATCATTCGCTTTTTTACTGGACGTCTTTATAAGGACCCCCTGATTGCCACCGGTATCGGGGGGTGGGCCGTTCTACTTTTGACTCGTCCCATCCTGATCGATTTTCAATACGGCCAGGTCAATCTTTTCATTTTGGGGGCTGCGGTTTGGGCTTTGCTGCGCCACTTTCGTGGAGGCACCTCCAAAGAGAGCTTATCTCGTGAACGCCTTTGGGATCGTCTGAGCTGGGCTCTGCTAGCCGTTGCAGCGGTTGCCAAAGTATTTCCCCTGCCACTTTTGCTGGTTCCCTGGATCACCCGGGCACACCTCCCCGTCCAACGATTGCGAAATGAGCGCGTCGGCGTCCTGGTGGGGTTGGTTCTGGTTCTCTGTCTTCCGTTCCTGAGTTACGGAGTCTCGGAGGGGGTAGAGCTGTATCGAGGCTGGTACGAGGCGCTCTTGATGAAGGGCTTCCCTCTGGAGTCCCATAACCAAAGCTTTGCGGCGTTTATTCATCACTATCTGACCGGTGCCGGAACCGCCGTCTTGTCGGAAGGCGGAGCGGTTTTGCCTTTTGGGTTTGATTTGTTTTCGTTCGGAACCGTCCGGGTGCTGGCATTCGTCTGGACACTGTTGTCCGGCGCTGGAATTTTGATCTGGTTATTCTGGGGCAATCGCCGACGCGCTCCGATCGAGTGGATTGCGGTGGCGATCGGGATTCTGATTCTCCCCTCGCATCTGGTCTGGAAGCCATATTTCGTGATGGGACTGCCCCTTGCTGTCTTGTGTACCCAGCGCTGGTTGGTTTTGGGGCAGAAAACCGGAATAATGCTCTATCTGACTTTCTTTGCCGTGATCAACCTGACTGGCTTTGATTTTGTGGGGCACGAAATGGGTCCTCGCCTGGAAGCGGCATCGCTTTTCCTCTGGGCTCACCTGGCGATGATCGCCGCGGTCTTGCTCAATTCGAGGAATTCGAAGACTTCTTGAGATCGCGCCAGCTTTTGCCTTCACGGGCTTTACGGTCGAGCTGAAAAGTTTTCACGGCTTTGCCGTGCTCGGCGAAAGTTTTTGTAAACTCATGGGTCCCGTCATTATGTGAGACAAAGAACAGGTATTCACTTTGAACCGGAAACAGCGCTGCCTGCAGGGATGCCTTCCCGGGATTGGAGATCGGCCCCTTCGGCAGGCCGGGAATCGTATAAGTATTATAGGGAGTATTGGCGGTCAGATCGGATTTTCTCAAATTTCCCTGATAGCGCTCCCAGATCCCGTAGATCGTTGTGGGGTCGCTTTGAAGCCGCATGCGTTTAGACAGGCGATTATGAAAAACAGAGCTGATCAGGGGGCGTTCACTTGGGGCTCCGGTTTCCTTCTCAATTATTGATGCAAGTGTGACGATTTGCTGCCGGGACATCCGGAGCTCGGCCGCCCGGATCTCTTCTTTCTGACCCCAGACGGCAAAAAATCTTTTCACCATTTTTCGAACCAGCTCTTCGGCGGTGGTCGTGCGGTTGATAAAATAGGTATCCGGAAAAAGATAGCCTTCAAGCGTTTCGGGTGCGGGATCTGGGAACCCCAGAGTTTTGATGAAGCCAGCGCTTTGGCAAAGTTCCAGGAACTTTTCGGTCGTTATAAGTGCATACCGGGAAAGCTCGTTTGCGATTTCGTAAATGTTTTCCCCTTCCCGGACCACAAGCGGATGAGAAACGCTGATCCCGGACGTGATAACGCCAAATACCTGAACCGGGTTCAAGGCGGGGGATAATTTGTATTCGCCCACCTTCACTCGGCGCCACTGGCGGGTCAGGCGTCCGAGCCAGACGAACAGGGACGGGGAGGTGATGATTCCTTTACTGCTGAGAAGCTGGGCGAGTTCTCCGGGGCCTGCATTTTTCCGGACCTCGAGAATCACCGACGAAGTGGAGCCGGGTTGTGCCGGTGAAAGTGCATAGGAAATCAAACTACCTGCAGACCCAAAACTTCCCGCCACAATCAAAAGGAAAAGAATCCCGATAATCAGCCGTTTGTTCAAATGCACAAGAACCTCTCCCGTTCGGAGTAAAATGTAACTGGTTTCATTCTAAAGCAAAAAGTGAAGGAGTCCATGGCTGAGACTTTTTTATCTTTACTCCAAAAGCGGAGTTTGTTACCCCGATACTCAGTAGTCGACTCCTGTCGGCGCTACAATCAATCTAAATACCTCAATAACAGTCGTCGTTCGTTAAAACGAAAATCCCCAAGGAAATAGTTCATGCATCTCAGAGAATTAAAAGAAAAGAAGATCGGTGATTTGGTCGAAATGGGCAAAGAGCTGGGCATCGAAAATGCCGGTGGCATGCGCAAACAGGATCTGATCTTCGCAGTTTTGCAGAAAAAAGCCGAAAAAGATGAACATATTTACGCGGACGGCGTTTTAGAGTGCCTGCCTGATGGTTTTGGTTTTTTGCGGGCGCCTGATTACAATTACCTTCCCGGCCCTGATGATGTTTATGTCTCCCCGTCGCAGATCCGACGTTTTGGGCTGAGAACGGGCGACACGGTCAGCGGATCTGTTCGCGCGCCTAAAGAAGGCGAACGTTATTTTGCTCTTCTGAAGGTGGAACAGGTCAATTTTCAGACGCCCGAGATGAACTCGGAGAAGGTACTTTTCGACAATCTCACGCCGCTTTACCCCAACAAGCGGATCAATCTCGAGTTCCAGCCGACCAATTACAGCACCCGTATCATTGATATGATGGTTCCGCTCGGCAAGGGGCAGCGCTGTCTGATTGTCGCTCCTCCTCGGGCTGGCAAAACGGTTTTGATGCAGGATATCGCGAACGCGATTACTTCCAATAATCCCGAAATCAAATTAATCGTTCTTTTGATTGACGAACGTCCTGAAGAAGTCACCGACATGCAGCGATCCGTCAAGGGCGAAGTTGTCAGCTCGACTTTCGATGAGCAGGCCTCTCGTCATGTGCAAGTTGCAGAAATGGTAATCGAAAAAGCCAAGCGCCTGGTTGAAAACAAATATGATGTAGTCATTCTACTCGACTCGATCACTCGCCTGGCTCGTGCCTATAACTCGGTTGTTCCTCCCTCTGGAAAGATCCTTTCCGGCGGCGTGGATTCAAACGCCCTGCACAAGCCCAAAAGATTCTTTGGTGCTGCCCGTAACATCGAAGAAGGTGGCTCTCTGACGATCATCGCGACAGCGCTGGTGGAAACCGGCTCGCGCATGGATGAAGTCATTTTCGAAGAGTTCAAAGGAACCGGCAACTCGGAAATCCATCTGGATCGCAAGTTGATGGAAAAGCGTATTTTCCCCTGCTTGGATATCAATAAGTCCGCGACACGTAAGGAAGAATTGCTTTTGCCCAAGGAGCTGCTGAACCGACTTTGGATCCTTCGCAAGGTCCTTCACCCGATGAACACGGTCGATGCCATGGAGTTCCTCCTGGACAAGGTCGCGCATACCAAGACAAACGAGGATTTCGTCAAAGGGATGAGCGGCTGACCCGCCGTCCTAAATGCTGGAGAATCGCGGACTTGACCGGCGGTCTCCGTTTTGATACTTGAAACGTTCTTTTTAAATGAGGATTTTATGAAACAAGGGATTCATCCAGAATATAAGGAAACCACCGTTAAGTGTGCCTGTGGCAGCGTCATTGATACTCGCGCCACCAAGGAAAACATCAGAGTGGAAATTTGCGCCAACTGTCACCCGTTCTTCACCGGCAAGCACAAGCTGATGGACACGGAAGGTCGCGTTGAACGCTTTCTGAACAAGTATAAGAAAAAGTAAGACTTATCCGTTGATGAGTCTGCGTCGCACTGGCCTCTCCAGTATCGCTCAATATACGAGCATTGGCGGACAAGCAGTAATTGAGGGCGTCATGATGCGCGCCCCGAATTATATTGCCGTCGCGGTACGCAAACCCAATCAGAAGATCGTGATTCGAAACGAGCCGCACAAAAGTGTATCGGCTCGTTTTCCTTTTTTGAAAAGGCCAGTCCTGAGAGGAGTTGTGACTCTTCTCGAGTCCATGGTCATCGGGATCAATGCATTGAGTTTCTCTGCTAATATTGCTGCAGCAGAGGAAGAAGTCGGCGAGGAGCTTTCCGGTTGGGCGATCTTCGCGTCGATCGCTTTTGCCATCGTGCTCGGGATGGGGCTTTTTGTTGCGCTCCCGCATTTTTTGACAGCGATGGCGACATCGAAATTTTTTACAGCGGATAGCCCTTGGTTTCATCTTCTGGATGGCGTGATCAAGATGTGCATCCTGCTTGCGTATGTTTATTTGATCGCGCTGATGAAAGACATCAAGCGGGTTTTTCAATACCACGGGGCCGAGCATAAATCGATTTATGCATTCGAAGCAGGTGAGGAGCTCACCGTCGAGAATGCTCGCAAGCATTCGAGCCTGCATCCACGTTGTGGAACCTCGTTTCTTCTTTTCCTGGTGCTGATCAGTATAGTGGTTTTCAGTGCGGTTTTTCCGTTTTTCGGGCTTACCAAGCTCTCTGGCATTCCGATCCTGAACCACACTCTCATGGTCCTGGTTAAAATCGTTCTGATGATGCCAGTGGCCGGACTGGCTTATGAATTCATAAAAATGTGCGCCTGTCGCATGCAGAAGCCGATTTTTCGGGCAATGATCTGGCCGGGCATGGTGCTTCAGAGGTTGACGACACGCGAGCCGGCGGATGATCAGCTGGAAGTGGCGCTGGCTTCGTTGCGCCAGGTTTTGCGCCTTGAGAAGAATGAAATTGCAGATTCCGATCGTTTGGTTGAAATGGAAATCGCTTCCCTCGCGGAGCTTTCGTACGTCCCGGCAAGTGTAGCTGAATTTCCGGAAGCTTAGCGGATCAGGGTAATGACTGATGTTTGATAAACTCGAAGCTGTTGAACAGCGTTTCATGGAAATCGAAAGCCGGTTGGCTGATCCCGAGATCGCCGAACGCCCGGCGGATTTCAGAAAGCTTTCTCAGGAACATGCAGGCCTCCAGGAGCTGGTCTCGGAGTACCGGAATTACAAAAAATTACGTTCTGAAATGGCACAGAATCGTGAACTTCTTGAAGGCTCGGATTCCGAAATGGCCGACCTGGCACGTGAGGAAATCAAGGAGCAGGAAGTCGCGCTTGAATCGGCAAAGAAGCAGCTGCAATTTCTTCTGCTGCCCAGGGATCCGAATGACGGCAAAAACATCCTGCTTGAGGTCCGGGCGGGTGCGGGCGGCGAGGAAGCAGCGCTTTTTGTTGCCGAATTATTTCGCCTCTATCAAAGATTTTGTGAACGGCAGGGTTGGAAAGTTTCGGTGCTTTCATCGAATCCCACCGGCATTGGTGGTTTCAGGGAGATAATCGCTGAAATTGTCGGAAGCAATGTTTATCGCCGACTGAAATGGGAAGGTGGCGTACATCGGGTACAGCGCGTTCCAGCTACCGAAGCACAGGGGCGGATTCATACCTCGACAGTGACGGTTGCAGTTCTGCCGGAAGCCGAAGAGGTGGACGTCACGATTAATCCGGTCGACCTCCGGATTGATGTGTTTCGTTCCGGCGGAGCGGGTGGACAGAGTGTCAACACGACTGACTCTGCTGTGCGTATTACGCATATGCCTTCTGGTTTGGTTGTTTCCTGCCAGGACGAGCGTTCTCAACATAAGAACAAAGACAAGGCGATGAAGATCCTGAGGTCCCGTTTGCTAGAAGCCGAAACCGAGCGGGCAGCGAAATCTCATTCAGATGCCAGGCGCAGCATGGTTGGTACCGGTGATCGCAGCGAGCGCATCCGGACCTATAACTTTCCACAAGGGCGCCTGACTGAGCATCGCATCGGGTTGACGCTTTATCAGCTCTCTGAGGTCATGGAGGGCAAGATCGACGAAATCATTGATGGCCTCCAGGCTCATTATCAGATGGAGGAGCTCAAAGCGCAGGGAATGGGGAATTGATTCCGAATGAGCATTGAGCCAGCGTCGCCATCTAAAACCTACAATCAGCTCCTGCGTCTGGTGCAGACCATGCTCAGTGGAGCCGCGGGAATCCATGGCGGAAATCCTGAGGTTTACGCAGAACAGCTTTTCATAGCCGCTTATCGAAAAGAGTTTCACGGCATTCTTTCGCGGATGGAACTTTACATTCGCGGGGCGGAAGCTGCTCCGGGCACTCTGGAGCGGGAGCTGCTCAGAATGGCCGGACTTTGCGCAGCGGGAGAACCCCTGCAGTACGTGACGGGAGTTCAGAGCTTTTTGGATCACGAGTATCTTGTCTCTCGGGAGGTCCTGATTCCACGGCCGGAAACCGAAGTGTTGGTGAGTACGGCAATTGAGATTTTATCAAAAACCAGAGAGCCTCTGCTGGGTTTTGAGCTTGGGTTGGGAAGCGGAGTGATTTCGATCGAACTTCTGGCCAGGTTTTCAAAATTAAAGATGGTCGCTTCTGAGCTGAGCGGTGGCGCCGCACAGCTGGCTCGCGAGAATGCTGAGCGCATCCTCGGCGCGGAAGCATCTAAAAGCCGCCTGGTCATTCATCCAGTACAGGATCCGAAGAGTGTCTGGGAGCCTGCCGAGCCAGAGGCCGCCGATTTCTTTATCTCAAACCCCCCGTATCTGGCTGGGGTGAATGAGGCCGATTTTCAGGTGACCCAAACCGAACCGCATCAGGCCTTGTTTGCTCCTGTGGCCGATCCCGGCTATTTTTATAGAAAGCTTGCTGAAATACTTCCATCTCTAGTGCGTCAGGGGGGGTATGGTTTTTTTGAAATACCTCACGAGCGGTCGCATGAAATTCAAAAAATGTTTGCATCGATTTCGGAGCAAGTGGTGATGAAAACCGATTTGAGCGGCCGTGATCGTGTTTTGTGTGTGAAAATCCCTGGGCAGTGATTATTTCACTGGATTTGACACTTTGCACTGTCTTAACATTCTTACGGCGCGACATGCCATATATTACGGTTGGGTTAAATACATCATGAAAAAAATTCTTCTCATTGACGACGACAAAGAAAACCTGGGGTTGTTGACTCACATGTTGCAGCCTCATTTCCAGTCCATTCAGGCAAGCAATGGTAAAGAGGGAATCCAAATGGCTGTCCGCGAACAGCCCGATTTGATTCTGCTCGACGTGAATATGCCCGAGATGGACGGCTTTGAAGTCTGCAAGCGCATCCGCGAACAACCGGGTACCCGGAATATTCCCTTGATCATGCTGACCACCGTTACGGGGATCGACAGTCGCATTAAAGGACTCGATATTGGAGCTGACGATTACATTGGGAAGCCTTTCCAGTCACGTGAACTGATTGCGCGGATCAACGCGCGTTTGCGTCGAAATGAACTTGAAAAAAAAGTAGAGAGCGAAATTCAGATGGGCAATCTGAAGCTCGCCCCAAAATCATTTCAGGTCTGGGTTGCTGAGGCTGAAGTTCATCTCACCCGCATTGAATTCGAGATCCTCCGCTATTTCATGGAGCGCCCGAACGAGGTGATCGAAAGAAAGAAGCTTCTGGGCGATCTCTGGCCAGATGCTGTCGTCACCAATCGTACGGTTGACACTCACGTCGCAAATCTTCGCAAGAAGATCCGGGGTTTTGATTGTCCCCTCGAAACCATTTACGGTGCCGGATACGTCCTGAAACAGAGCGTCTGATCCAGGGTTACTCGGCTTTGCGGTCCAGTATGCTGCCACTTCGGATTTGAGAAGTTCTCTTCTGCAGCTGAGAAGCTTTTGAATAGCTGCGGGATCCAAGCCAGCGCATCAATGAATTTTTTTGCTCTTGAAACATATTGAGGAGTTCGAGCAAGGTCTGCGCGACTCCCTGCGGAAGAGGCGGGGAAGCAGGGCTTTGGATCGAGGATGTCTCAGTGCCGGTCTGCTGGGGCTTGGGTTCCAACTTGAGAAACGGAATCACATTGGATGGGGGTTTGTGGTTCTGCTGTTCTGGGTTCCGCTCTTTTTCGGGTGGCTTGCGGTCGAGATGTGGAAAGGATTCACGTTTAAAATCGTGAGATGCCTTTGAGGCCGAATGAACGGACAAGCTTCTTCCGGAGACCGGAGAAACAAGTTCTTCCAGGGCTGTTGAAATTCGATGTAACAAGGGTCCGCCTGACTTCCTGCCGATATTGATAGTCATCTCCCTTCTCCGCGCCCAGAGAAAGGAGACACATATTGATTCAATGTTCTTATCGGCTTCTTTTGAAAATAACTTGAGCAAAAAGGTTTTAATTTGTTATTTCAACTGTATGAATCTATTAAGCCATTGATTGACATAACCTTTTCGTGGTGTTAGCTGTTTGAACTTTCAATGTGAATAACGCGCTGCTGCCGGCCGAGTGCGGAGCGGCATGCTTACTGAGGTTTGAGTTCATGAATAGTACGACGGATCTATTCGACAAATGTTTGGCTTTTGATGATGCCAAGCGTGTGCAGGCAGCAGGTGTTTATCCCTTCTTCCGACCTATTGAGGCAAGTTCAGGTTCAAGTGTGGTTACCCATGGCAAAAAACGGGTGATGATTGGCTCCAATAACTATCTCGGGCTGACTCATCATCCTCGCGTTCAGGCTGCAGCAAAAAAAGCCATTGATACTCTGGGCACCGGCTGCACAGGTTCCAGATTTTTGAATGGAAATCTCGTACTTCATGAACAGCTTGAAGAGCGCTTGTCCCATTTTCTTGGCAAAGAAGCATGTCTGGTTTTCAGTACTGGATTTCTGTCGAATCAAGGTGCGATTTCGTCGTTGATCGGTCGGAATGATGTAATTTACAGCGATCGCGAAAATCATGCCTCGATTATCGAAGGTACCCGCGTTTCAATCGGAGATACGGTAAAATTCAAACACAACAACATGGAAGACCTTGAACGCGTGATGGCACATACCCGTCACAAGTATGAGGGAGCGCTCCTGGTTGCGGACGGAGTATTCTCGATGTCCGGAGATATTTTCCATCTGCCGCAGGCAATCGAAATCGCACGCAAATACAACTGTCGCATCTATGTTGATGATGCGCACTCACTCGGTGTTCTGGGTCCAAAAGGCCAGGGGACCGAAACTCATTTCAAACTCTCCCAGAGCGTTGATATCGTGATGGGTACATTCTCCAAATCGTTTGCTTCTATCGGTGGTTTCATCGCCGGTTCGGCAGATGTGGTCCACTACATCAAACACAAGGCCCGTCCATTCATGTTCAGCGCGGCAATGCCGCCTGCTGCTGCAGCGACGGTGCTTGAGTGCATCAATGTCGTCGAAGAGGAGCCGGAACATCTTGAGAACCTCTGGCGCAATGCGCGTAAAATGAGCAAGGGCCTGAAGAGTCTCGGCTACAATACGCTCGACAGCCAGACGCCGATTATTCCTCTTCTGGTAGGGGATGATTTCCTGGCGTTTTCCTTTACTCAGAAGCTCTACGAAATGGGCGTCTTCGCCACCCCGGTCGTTCGTCCAGCAGTTCCTGAGGGCTGTGCCTTGATTCGCACGAGTTACATGGCTTCGCATACGGACGAAGATCTGGATTACGTGCTCGATGTGCTCGATAAACTCGGTAGGGAGTTTGAAATCATCGGTAACAAGGAACGTGAGGAGCAGCTCGCGATTCTCGCGGAGACGCACTTCGGTCATACGGTAGCCTGAGAGCGTTTTCGCTCGACTGCAAAAGGCGCATCGGACTAGAATCCGATCATGCGCATTTTGGGTATTGACCCAGGTTCCCGGTTAACGGGTTACGGTTGTATTGATTGGGACAAGAACCGGGCTTCGCTTGTAACCCATGGAACGCTTCGGCTTGCAAACACGAGCGGGAAAGCAACAGTCCCGCTCGAGGAGCGGCTCCTCTCTATTTATGAGGGACTCACCAGAATCATTCAGGAGTTCCGGCCTCAGGTGATGGCTGTTGAAAAGGTCTTCTTTGCGAAGAATGCGGTTTCGGCTTTGAAACTGGGACAAGCTCGTGGCGCCGTCATTCTCACCGGGATGATTCATCAGGTGAAGATTGCCGAATACAGTCCGACAGAGGTGAAGCTGGCTGTCGTGGGCCATGGGCAGGCGGACAAGGACCAGGTTGCGAAGATGCTTCAGTACATGATCGGAACGCAGGAATTCGCAACGAGCGACGCTTCGGACGCCGTGGCTCTTGCGATCTGCCACGCACATAAGATGAGAGCACCGCTGGCAAATGCCAGCTCGGATTACGCTAAAGCACTCCAGTCCGCATCCGAAGGGCGTTCGAAAAAGAAGCTCTCTCTTGCGGAATCTTTGGGAATCACCACGGAACAGGTGGTGGGACGTAAGAGGGTCACGTTGCGATGATTGGATATTTAAAAGGCAAGATTCTGGACCATGCGGATGGCAAAATGCTGGTCGGAGTGGGGGGGGAAGACTCCGCAGTCGGCTATTCTGTTTCTGTTCCGCAATCGGCAGCTTATGGCGGCTTTCAGCGGGCCCAATCTGTTGAGCTCTTTATCTACACGCATGTTCGTGAGGACTCGCTCGATCTGTATGGTTTCCTTTCTCCTTCAGAAAAAGAACTCTACATGACTTTGCTCAGCGTCACCGGCATAGGACCCAAGGGCGCCATGAGCATTCTGGCCGGGGCGGAGCCCCTGCAGCTCATCGAGGCAATTACCAGCGATGATAAAGGGTTTCTCACCTCTCTTCCTGGGGTGGGGAAGAAGACAGCAGAGCGTGTTGTGCTGGAGCTTGCTGACCCTTTGCGGAGGAAAATGGAAAACGGAACGCTAAGCGCTTTGAACCGCGGTGGCGGTACGGCTTCTTCGCAACGAAATGCAGGTCTGGGTTCCGGGGCCACAGGGCAGGCGGGCAAAAATTTCATCGTGAGGGATGCCAGAGCGGCACTCCTGGGTCTGGGTTACCGCGATTCGGAGATTTCCATGCTCCTCAACCGGATCGCGTCTGATTCAGAGAATCGGATCGAAAATGTAGAATCTTTGATTCGCCTCGCACTGAGGGAATTAAGCGGGGCGGTAAAATGATTGATAGCGCAAATCCACCGAAAGACCGGATTCTCAGTCCTGACGAGGGTCTCACTGAGCAGGGAATGGAAAAGAGCCTGCGCCCGTCTTTTCTGGAAGAATACATCGGTCAGAAAAAGATCAAAGAGAACCTTTCCCTTTTCATGGAGGCAGCCAAACAACGCGGAGATTCGCTGGATCATGTGCTGCTGGCGGGGCCCCCCGGCCTCGGTAAAACGACTCTGGCCCATATCATCGCCCACGAGATGGGTACCCAGATCCATTCGGTGACTGGTCCCAATGTTGAGAAAAAAGGCGATCTCGCCGCTATTCTGAGTAATTTGCAGCCCCGGGACGTTCTGTTTATTGACGAAATCCATCGCCTGCAGAAGACCATTGAAGAAGTGCTCTATGGCGCCATGGAGGATTTCAAGCTCGATCTCATTATCGGGCAGGGGCCTGCTGCGCGCACGCTGCGCATTGATTTGCCGCGCTTTACTCTCGTCGGGGCGACAACCCGGACCGGACTGCTTTCCAGTCCGCTGCGGGATCGTTTTGGAGTTCAGCTGCGCCTGGATTTTTATCCAGCCGAAGAGCTTGAGCGCATTGTTCATCGTTCCGCAAAGCTTCTGAATATCGAGATCGACCCTTCTGGTGCGAATGAGATTGCGAAGAGGTCGCGTGGCACCCCCAGAATCGCAAATCGGCTGCTGAAACGCGTACGCGATTTTGCCCAAGTCAGGGGCAAGGCGCCGGCAGGACAGGTCGCCAAGGTTGATCGCAAAATGGCTGAAGCGGCATTGGCACTTTTTGAGGTGGATCAACGGGGTCTGGACCCCATGGACCGGAAGCTGTTGCTGACAATCGTGGATAAATTTGACGGCGGACCTGTCGGTATCGAAAGCCTTGCATCTGCTCTAGGTGAAGAGAGAGATACGCTCGAGGATGTTTATGAGCCATATCTGATCCAGGAGGGCTTTCTTCAGCGAACAGCGCGCGGCCGAATGGCTACCCGGATTGCTTATGAGCACCTGGGTCGCCCCTGGCAGGACAGAAATACCGGTCCATCGGGTGCGGGTCAGGAGATATTATTTTAGAATTTGCGCCTCTGAGTGTGGACTTAAAATCACAGTCTGGCAAAAAACGGTGTGGAGAAAAAGACACACCTTCTTGAAAGAAGCCTGGGGCTGTTCCGCGCAGTCTGTGCCTGTTTTAGTATTAATATCTGAAATAACTGAATTTTTATAGATTGCAGATTTGCGCCTGGTATTCCTTTTTCGGGCCCGGATTAGGCATGTACTTTGCTGTGTTCAGTTTCACCGAACGAGGAATTCATGGCGTTTCAACAGACACTTAAACAATCGATTACACTCAATGGCGTCGGACTGCATTCAGGTGCTCCTGTCCAAGTGACGATCCGGCCAGCCATGCCTCATCATGGAGTTACGTTTACCCGGACCGATCTTCCGGGTCATCCTCATGTTGTAGCCCATTACAAAAGCATCGTGAATACGCAAATGGCAACTACGCTCGGCCGGGGTCAGGTGAAAATCAGCACGGTCGAACATCTTTTGGCAGCACTTTTCATGATGGGCGTGGATAACGCCACGATTGAAGTCAATGGGCCAGAGATTCCGATTCTAGATGGCAGTGCGGGCCCGTACTGCGAGGCTATTCTTGCCGTAGGCGTCGAGGCACAGGAGCAGCCGCGGACGCTCATTGCCTTGCGAAGAAGAGTCGAAGTTTATTCCGGCGAAAAGTGGGCTGTTGCGGAGCCTTCTTCCAGACTTGAAATCCTGGGGTCCATCGAATGGAAACATCCGGCAATCGGTTATCAGGAATTCCGGTATCAGGATGGGAAAACCGATTATTCAGAAATGGCGAATGCCCGGACCTTTGGGTTTTTGAAAGATGTCGAAGCGCTCAAAAAAATGGGACTGGCCCGTGGCGGGTCGCTCGAGAATGCTATTGTTCTGGATGAAAAATCCGTACTCAATCCCGACGGATTGAGGTACAAGACCGAGTTCGCCCGCCATAAAGTGCTGGATGCTCTCGGCGATTTTATGTTGGCAGGAATCGGAATTCAGGGATTCGTTCGCCTGCACAAGGCGGGGCATGATCTGCACAGCCAGCTTCTGGATTCAATTTTCGGCAACCCTGACAATTTCGAAATTATAACGGGAACTGTCCGTGAGCTTCGCAGACCCGGCGTTCGCGCCGTGTTGTCGGCCGGCTATTCACAGGCTTGAGCTGATCAGCGACTTTTGTCCTTTTGCGAGAGATAATACTCGTAGCTGCCTTCGTAAACACGAAGCGCACCATGATCAACTTCGAAGACCCGGTTGGCAACGGAGCGCAAAAAGTGCCGGTCATGGCTGACGACCATGACAGTTCCATCGAAATTTTTGACAGCATCCAGCAGGACTTCTCGTGAGCGGATGTCCAGATGATTGGTCGGTTCGTCGAGCACCAGGAAATTCACCGGGCGTGCAAGTATGGTTGCCAGAACAACGCGACTTTTTTCGCCGCCGGAAAGAACTCCGTTTTTTTTGTAAACATCATCACCACTGAAGGCGAAAGCCCCAAGCAGATTGCGGACGTAACCGATAGTGGCATCGGGAATGCGGTCGTGGATCTCGTCGTAAATCGTTTTGTCCGCACTCAGGACTTCCAGCGAATGCTGGCTGAAATAACCCAAATACACGCTGGCGCCGAGTGAAACCGCGCCGGTCGTGGCGTCGGTCATCCCGCAGATCGCTTTGAGCAGGGTGGATTTTCCAGCGCCGTTCACGCCGACGACCGCAATCCGGTCCAGGCGCCGGACCACGCCGCTCACGCCGCTGAAAACGGGTTTGGTCTTGCCATTGTCGAGCGGCCAGGCTTTTCCGAGCTGTTCCATCTTAACGACGTCATTGCCACTCCGGGGGGGCAATGGGAATTCGAAACGAATGGTTCTCTCATCGGCGGGGATTTCGATGCGATCGATTTTCTCGAGTTTTTTTACGCGCGACTGAACCTGTGCTGCATGAGAGGCTCGTGCGGCAAACCGGGAGATGAATTCCTCTTCCTTGGCGAGCATGTCCTGTTGCTTCTGGTGGGAGGCCAGCAACTGGTCCCGGCGAATTTCGCGCTCTCGCAGGTAGAAATCGTAGTTTCCGCTGTACGTTGTGATCGCTTTATTTGCGACTTCCACGATTCGCGAAACAATGCGGTTCATGAAATCGCGATCATGGCTTGTCATGACGAGCGAGCCTTTGAATTTCACGAGCCACTCTTCAAGCCAGACAATCGACTCGAGGTCGAGATGGTTGGTGGGCTCGTCCATCAGCAGGACGTCGGGATTGAGTGCGAGAATTTTTGCGAGCTCAATACGCATTTTCCAGCCACCGCTGAAGGTTTCGACGGGGTTGTCGTGCTCTTCAGGATGAATGCCGAGACCGGTCAGGATTTCTTTGGCGCGGGAATCCAGGTCATAACCCCCGCGCTGCTCGAATTCGAGCTGGGCTTCGCCATAGCGTTCGAGCAGCGCAGTCATTTCGTCATCAGACATCGGATCTTCTGCTGAGCTTTGAAGCCGCTGCTCCATCTTGTCAATGCGCTCGGCGAGAGCGGAAATTTTTCCAGCTCCGGCTTTGACTTCTTCCAGGGCGGAGCGCCCGCGCATGTCGCCCACTTCTTGCGAAAAATAGCCGATCACAAGACGATCCGCGATATTGACTGTTCCGCCGTCGACTCCTTCCTGGCGCATGATCACGCGGAAGATCGTGGTTTTGCCCGCACCATTGGGGCCGACTAGCCCAATTTTGTCTCCCGGGCGCACCTGGAAGCTGCCGTTGGAATAAAGGACTCTGGTTCCGTATTGTTTGGAAATATCAGTGAGGTGGATCATAAATCTGGAGCTAGCGGCGGGGGCCCCGAGTGTTTCTGGAATTTCCACCGGGTCGTCGTGAGGGGCCTCTGGACGGGCCGCGGGAACTCGACGAGTTCATATCCGCACTGCTCACGTCAATCGTTTCTGAGGGAATCGCGTGGCCTAAAAGCTTCTCGATATCGGCCAGAAGGCGGCGATCGCGGGGGGTAGCGAAGCTTGTGGCTTTTCCGGTGGCCAGGGCACGCCCTGTTCGTCCGATCCGGTGGACGTAATCCTCTGGCTCAAGCGGAAGATCAAAGTTTACGACATGAGCGACATTGTCGACATGAATGCCGCGACCGGCGACATCCGTGGCAATCAGGACCCGGAATTTGCCGGATTTGAAATCAGCCAGGGCCTGTTCACGTTGATCTTGCGGACGGTCTGAATGGATGAAGGTGGCATCGTAAACACAACGGCTGTGCAGTGAGCGCCAGACTCGCGAAGCCATGTCTTTGGATCGCGTGAAAACGATTATGCTTCCGGGCTCCTCTTTCAGTAAACGGCGCAGTTCGCGGTTTTTGGATTCTTCTTTCATCCAAAAGAGCTTTTGCGTAACCGTCGAAGCGGCTGAAAGTGGCCGTCCGATTGCGACTCGAACCGGTTTGAAAAGAATGCGTTGTGCAAAGCGCTCGACCGTCGGGGACATGGTCGCCGAGAACAGCAGGGTTTGGCGCTCTTCCGGGACATCCTGCATGATTCTGGAAAGCTGGTCAGAGAAGCCCATGTCGAGCATTCGATCCGCCTCATCCAAAACAACGACTTTGATGAAATCGAGCCAGATATTGCCGCGATCCAAATGATCGCAGAGCCTGCCCGGCGTTGCGACGATGATCTGCGGATAGCTTTGAATGGCTTCAGCATCACGTCTCATATTGATGCCACCGATAAGAACGATCGACCTTACTCCACGAGGAGTGCCGAAAATTTCAATTACGGCTTGGGTTTGCTGGGCAATTTCACGGGTAGGGCAGAGAATGAGACCATAAGTACCTTCTCTTCCTGCAAATTTTTCGATCATGGGGAGGACAAAGCCCGCTGTCTTGCCGGTTCCAGTCTGAGCGGAGGCGATCAGGTCTTCTCCTGCTAAAGCATGGGGAATGGCTTGTGTCTGAACTTCGGTCGGGGTGGTGTAACCAGCCTTTTCAATTAACGCGAGTGCCTCTTGAGAGAGGCCAAGGCTGCTCCAGCTGGTTGGAATCGGGGGTGCTTCAGGGCTGTTCACTACAGGGGACGAAATTTCATTGGTTTTCATTTGATACGCCGCGAGATTAGCACACGGTAGCAGTGAATACCTCATTATTTTCAAGGAGCGTCAGAAATCAACTTAGCAGCCAGAAATCATTGAAGACGAGTTTCTGTTTCCAGGAACAACGCTCCTCTTATTGTCGGGCTTGGAATTTTCCGCGCTGACACGTTGCGGTGATCTACGGCTAAGCGGAAATAATTGAGATATGGTTGCGACAAAACTTATGTGTAACTATCTGTAATTAAATAAGAAAAGTTATAATATGAATACTTGTATAATATGGTCAATTTAATCATAATTGGATTAAGCAGATTATTCGTAAGTTGTACGTTGGAGGTATTATGGGGGCCCATAAGCTTGGTATCGGCATAAAAAGCAAACTGTGGGGGAGGACTATTGTATCTGCAGGAATGATCTTATTCGTGAGCGCTTGCTCGCCGAAATCCAATAGCAGTACCGGAGGATCAAGCCGCCTGGATGGAATATTGCCGACCGTCTCTCCAGTTCCCGTTGAAAATTCACCCGTGACTTTCCCCGAAACTCCAGTCAAGCAAGAGACTCCGCCTGCGCCCTCGGTTCTTGTGCCAATTTCAAATCCGATTTTTACCGCTTCATCTCACCTGGCGATCTCAGGCACCTGTACTTCTGAAAATTTCGTTATTCTCAGTGGTGCAGATCAGCAAACTGTCGTCTGTTCTTCATCTTCTTACTCTTTCACCACGATGGCAGACAAAGATGGAGTATTTGAATATGCGCTTGCCGAACGCAACGCCGCTGGCATTATCTCAGCTTCAACTTCTCTGACTTGGGTGCGAGACACGGTGCTCCCGAACCCTGTTGCAATAGAGACACCTTCAATAAATCCGTATGTCTCCAGTGACATGGTGGTGATCGTGAGAGGCTTCTGTGAGCCTCGATCTTTGATCAATGTTGAAGGAGCGGCAGCTGCGACCTCCATTTGCGATCAGAATGGTAAATTCAATTTATCAATAGGACCGTTCAGTAGTGATGGAAACTATGCTGTAACACTTCTCCAGACAGATGAGGCGGGCAACAGTTCAGCTCCGATTGCTTTTACCTGGATACGCAATACAGATATTCCGCCGGTGCCGGTCATTTTTCTTCCAGGTTTCAATCCGGCATACGAAAAAGCATCAGAGGTCACGATCTCTGGCTCGTGTTCGAGCGGCCACACTGTTGAGCTTAGTGGAGGGGCTGTACAGAGTACCGCATGCACTGACGAAAAATTTGCATTTTTAATCCCTCTCTCATCGGATGGAGTATTTGATTTCCAGCTGCTTCAACGGAACGCCGCCGGCACAGCTTCTTCAGGCGTCATTCAGACTATTATCCGGGACACGATCGCGCCGGCCGCTCCCATAGTTCTCTCACCACCCAGCAATAAATTCACATCGGGCGATACTGTTTTGAATATTTCGGGAACCTGCGAACACGGCGCTACAGTCGCTATAACCGCAGGCTTGTCCGAAGCGGTGCTGTGCTCAGATGGAAAGTTTGCATTTAATTCAAGTCAGTCCCTGGATGGGTCCTATTTGTTTACGATCACCCAAACAGACAGCGTCGGCAATGTTTCGTTGCCAACGACGATCGAATGGACCAGGAACACCGTTCTGCCGACTACGCCGACGATAACAAGTCCTTTGGTTAATCCTTATGTCTCCAGTTCATCGTTATTGCTCATTTCGGGCGCGTGCACCGATGATCATACTGTCAGCTTGCGCGGTAGTGGTTCAGGGGCGCAGCCGTGTGTCGGAATGCAATATTCTTTTGCTGTCGAAATAGCCGTTGATGGAATTTATTCTTTTGAAATCCTCCAGACGAGCGCCACCAATGTTGAGTCCGGTTCAGCTGTACTTCAGTGGACACGTGATACGACTTTACCCGAAGTGATTCTGGAGCGTACGCCTGCGGTAGTCAGTCTGCTCAATGAAGCTACCTTCAGTTTCAGTGCAAACAAGGCGGAGAGCATTTTCCAATGTCGTCTGGACTCCGCGCAGTTTGCGAATTGCGTTTCGCCTATTGTTTATTCCGGTATTGAGAACGGAACTCATAGATTTGAAATCCTCGCTACGGATTCTCTCGGAAACTCCAGCGCGACCCTGGCGTATAATTGGCAACAGGAGGCTTACAGCACGTTGGCTCTATACCACTTCGACAGTACACCGGGAGCAAATGTCGACAGCAGTCTGTTGAGTCAAGGTCTGCATAACGATCTTGAGGATTTTGGGACGTCCCCGGCGAGTCTGTCGAAATTTGGTCAGGCACGGGCCTTCGACGGAACGGAGGCGAGTTACCTCTCTGCGGGCAACAACGAGTCCTTCAGATCTGCTGACCTGGTAATGACTGTTGAGAGTTTTGTCAAATTGAACTCAAACTCCGCGATAAGCACAATTGCCAGTAAAAGTGGAGGCCCCGGCCAGGTGGGCTGGACTTTTTACCTGAAGAAAATTTCCAAAACAAATTACAGCGTGAATTTTGCTGCCAGTCTGGATGGGATAACCACCTCGATTGTCAAAACCGGTAATGTCAGCTGGAGCAATACGGCATTTGCACACCTCGCGGTCACCTGGAACCGCGGTAGTGTCAAAATCTTTGTCAATGGTGTCGAGAAGGCCTCAGGTACAATCGGATCAGCCGGCGTTGCCACTCTGTTCCCATCTACTGCTCCGTTGATGATTGGACGAGATATCAACGGGAACCCGTTGGATGGTGTTCTGGATGAGCTGCGAATCAGCCGGGTTCTTCGATGGGATGCGGATTTCAAGCCTTCGGCGGGACCTTACGTCGCCGACTAGCGCTTGATCAGTTTTTCCACCGCGGCGTTGATAAGATCCGGAAGCTCAGAGAAAAAATCGGCTGTTCTGAAAGATACCTTCTCCCCGGTATAGCCTTTTTCAGAAAGCCGTTTGAAATAGCCTTTCATGCGCACAACCGGCCCAGCCAGGCGATGCGAAAGAAACAGAGTGGCTAAGGAGATCAGTATTGCGCTTGAAAAAAAAGCGAAGACCAGATGTGAACGAAAAAGTTTATATTGCAGATTCAGGAACTGGAAATAAGGATGACTGGGCTGTAGCTGTGAAAGGATCCCTTGCTCCTTCAGTTGCTCATAGGACCTGTTGGTCATAAAACCGATCAGGAGGAAAACAAGTGCGAGTGACAAGACATTAATTGTCAGCAGCATCCCCTGGAATTTCGGGTAAATCCAAAGATTCCACCAGACTCGTCTATTATTTTGTTTTTTATTATCAGGTGCCGAGGACATTCTTGATGCGCTTTGTTAAAAGTTTATGGTCGGGGCGACAGGATTCGAACCTGCGACCCCTTGCACCCCATGCAAGTGCGCTAGCCAGGCTGCGCTACACCCCGCCATATGAGCCTAAGGCCTAGCTGAATTCAGAACGAAAGACAAGAACTCTTAATCCAAAAACAACAAACCCACTTTTATGATTTGCGAGTCGACTTGTTCACGCCAACGGACTTCCGCGCGAAACACCGGCAGATTTCCGACCTGAACTCGAATGATTTCACCGACCAGTAATTTAGAGGTCATGAGGATCACAAGCCCACAGCCTTTATGTGACTCAGAGAATACGAGTGCAGGCGTGGTCGGTTCAAATTCTGCAGAAAAGTCGGGCTTGGGGTCAATGAGAGCGTAGGTCCCTTCATCGGGTTTGAAGCGAATGGAGTTGCGTCGATTTTTTTTGCTCAAATCATTTTGCTCGATCATATAGTCAGAATTAAATCACAGTATCTTGATCTATTGATAAAATTTCTTGCCGCCCGCCAGTCTGATGTGTTGCGTTAACGTAAAAGCTAACCGAAGTTCGGCCCCAATGTTTGACAAGGTTGGAAGCCGTCGAATAGACTGAGTCCTGTCGAAACCCGGGGGTGGCTGTGAGATTTGTTTCAATAAGCATTGTCCTGTTTTCATTGGCTTTTACTGGCTGTGCGCATATGAAGCGTGTGCCGGGTCCCGATAAAGATACGATCATCCCAACTGCCGTCGAGGATGCATCCAACAAGAAGCCCTCCATCGTGATGGAGAACAATGAAATCATTGTTCGTGGGATGAAACTTAAAAACAGCAAATTCGATTTCCCGATTACGGTGAACTCTCGAGTTGAGTACTGGCTCGATTATTTCACCGGCAAGGGGCGTCCTCATTTTTCGCGTTATCTGGAGCGTTCGGAGTTTTTCATTCCTTATATCCAACCGCTGCTTAAACAGGCCGGAATGCCGGAAGACCTGGTTTACCTCGCAATGATTGAGAGTGGTTTCAATAATCACGCGCGATCGCATGCAAAAGCAGTAGGACCCTGGCAGTTTATTTCGGCCACAGGGAAGCGTTACGGCCTGATGGTCAACTGGTGGGTTGACGAAAGGCGGGATATTCGCAAATCCACCCTGTCAGCAATTGAATATTTAAAAGATCTCAACAGCATGTTCCAGAGCTGGGAACTCGCAGCGGCAGCCTACAACTCAGGTGAAGCCAAAGTGGCCCGCGCGATCCGGCGCTTTGGCACGAAGGATTTCTGGGCTCTCACCCGTCATCGGTTTTTCCGGCCGGAAACCCGGGATTATGTTCCGAAAATCATTGCAGCAGCGATTATCGGAAAAAATCCGGGACAGTTTGGATTTCCCGTTCCGCAGTCCAAGCCTGCTAATGACGAGGCAATTGCCGGTGACGGTGAGATTGTGAAGTTGATCAAAACCGAAAAACCCGAGGAAAACCTCGCCCTCAATAACGATAACGAAGAGGATTTGGAGGACATTCTTGAAGAAGACGAAGTCAGCTCAACACCGGGAGGCGTGACTCCCGCGACATTTACATCGCCTTTGGAAGAGGGGCAACTCGCCAACAATGAATCGATCCCTCTGGCCAAGCCCGTTCCCACGCCTCATGTGACCAAGAAAGGTCAGGTCAGCGGCGAAGAACTTTCTGAATTCGAAGTTCAAAGTCCGGCGGATCTCCTGCAAGTGGCGCGTGCGGCGGGGCTATCTTACCAGACCGTCAAGAGCCTCAATCCCGAACTGCTGCGCTGGTGCACTCCGCCCAATGTGAGCTCATATCGGATCCGTTTGCCTGTGTCGGTAAAAGAAAAATTCCTGATCACTTACAATCATGACGCGTTCCCCAGAAAAGTAACCTTTCTGGCCTATAAAGTTCGAAGAGGCGAGACCTTGTCCCGAATTGCAAATCACTTCGGGATCAAGGTTGATCCAATGAGTGATTTAAACGGCGTCTCTGCCCGTTTGCCGTTGCGCAATGGTGTCCGGGTGCTCTTGCCTATGCCGAATGACCGTTCACGCTCCCTGGCCTCTCTGGAAGTCAGGGATCCTCCGGAAAAAAGACGTATTCGCAGAAAGCCTCGTCGTTCTAAGGTGCCTTATAAACGCAGGGAGTCAGCCCGCTCAACGGCTATCAAACTACGTGGAAACAATGGAACTTAGGCATTTAATTTCGCGGTGTACCTCCTATGGGGTACTTCGGTTGGATATCCCCTAAATTAACTGACAGAAACTCTTGCTCATTGTGAAAACTTGGATACGATGGCCCCATGCTTTCCACTGAAACTTCCAAAAATAAACCTATTGTCGTAGTCGGGGACGGTTGGGCTGCTCTTGGAGTAGTTGCGTTTCTAGTTCGAGGCAACAAGCACGTCTGTTGGATCAAGGGCACAGGGTCCAGAATGGCAGCACCAACACCTTCAGTTGAGGTGGGTACGCAAGGTGGAATGGGTTTACAGGGTTGGTTTAATCTGGCAACGGCTTATAACGTCGACTGTGGTCAGCCGAAGACCGGCAATTTTTTACGGGAATTCAGGAACAAGGCTTTTCGTGAACCTGCCTGGACCAAAGCATCTACTCCCGAAGGCCGGATTGAGGTGCGCGAAGAGTATTTATGGGCACCCGAGAGACGAATCGCAGGTGTTTTTGAAGCCCGATTTGAAGTTACCCTGCCGGAGATTGAAGACAAAGTAAGAGCGGAGCTCCTGGATGGCTCTCGTGCCTGTCTGACCCGCATCGACGATCTGCCGATTCTTGCTGTTTCGCTGAAGGACGGGCGTGTCGACTCCGTTACTCTGGGTAATGGTCAGATTCTAGAATGTTCCTATTTGGTTTATGCGGATCGTTGGGCCGCAATCCGGACGATCCAGGGTTTGCCTGTTACTTTGCAACAGGCGATCTCAACCAGTCGCAAACGCGAGCCTATGAGCGTGATCCAAGCCAGCCTCACTCATTCCGCACCATTGGCCTTGGGCGTCTCTGAAGGTTTTTATTCTCTGATGAACAAGGAAGCGGGTGAGGATACCGATCGTCATGTCTGGGGGTACTTCTCCTCGGACGGGCTGAAAAGTTTCTGGACCCTCTGTCTTTCGCGCGATGAAGTCGAAAACAATCATGAGATCGCCAAAAAGCTGCGCAGGATGAAGGCCGCTCTCGACAAAATGTTCGCTGGCACGAGCTGGCTGCCCGAGGGCAAAACAGATTTCATGTCCACTGTCTTGTCTGAGCATGTGCGTTTTGAAGAATGTTTCCTTTTTTCTGAAAGCACGTTTGATGAAGTTAAAAAAGAAGTCGAGCCTTTAGTGGCTCAACTTCAAAATGCCGCTTTCATGACTGACGCCTTTGGTCCGGCGATAGCCCTTCATCAAGTCGCTTTGCAGCTCGAATCGGCTCGCGCACCGCTGCCGGAATTGCGGGCGGGCGGGGCGAATTCCGAGGCAGAAAACATGGATACCTCGGGCGCCGGCCCAGTAGAGAGTTGAAGCTGCACCACGCAGAGTGTGTCCAGTTGTAAAAAAATCATCCACGAGCAGAACAGATTCACCGCCGATTTTCTGGTTGACCGAAAATCGGATTCGGTTTTCGAAGCGTTTCTCCGCAGAGAGGGCGGCTTGTTGGGGTTTTGGTTTTCGCTGTTCCGGGACCGCCAGGGCATGCACCACGGGAAGCCCGGTGATTCGGGCCAGAAACAGGGCAATGCGTTCAGCGGGGCTTCCCCCTAAACGCCAGGAGCGAGCAAACTGCTGTGGAATGGGCACGATTGCCGTCAGCGGCATGCTGGCAAGACGCGATTCGAGTTCCGCGTCTGATTTCAATATCGCGCGATCGAGAAATGTTCCTCCCAGGCTCTTCCATCGCCGGAGTACGGTGTAAGTCGGTGTTGTCAGTAGATATCGCGCCGAAAAGGATTCGATATAGGGTTGTCGGACCCAGGGGCGCTGACAGGGTTCAGACGAATTTTTCGCTTGAACACAGGAAGGCTGGCCACAGCGTGGACAAAGCAGTGGTGCAGGTATCAGCCAATCCGCACAGGAATCGCAAAGTGGGAAGCTGTGCCTGCCTACCCCTGAAAAACAAACGGGACACTTTGTAAGTAAATGAATCATGCGGGCACCAGAAGCAGTTTTTACGCCAGACTCCTGATTCCGGCTGACCTTTCGTCTTGATTTATTTCATTTAAAAGGAAAGATTCAGCAATCATGACAAAAAGGTTCCTGTGTCTGCTGTTTTTGGCGATCTGTATCTTATGGCTAAATATCAGCAATGAATTCATTTCCTCTCCGGATGCCCCTCTCCACGCCTATCTTGGAAAGCAGCTCAGCACGAAGCCCCTTTCCGAGTGGATTGTAATGACCTGGGATGGGCAGCGCGAGTTCTTTGATCATCCTCATCTCATGCCCTGGTTGATCGCGCTTTCAGTAAAGCTTTTCGGTGTTTCAACATTGGCCGCAATTCTTCCTGCTCTACTGCTTGCGACTATGACCGTCCCGGTTGTTTATCTGATTGGCCGGCTGCTATTGAACGAGTACTTTGGTCTGCTGGCAGCAACATTCCTGGTGTGTACGCCGAGATTTGTTCGCTCCGGACGACATCCCATGCTTGAACCGGCCCTTGAGTTTTTTGTTTTCTTATCCATCTATTTCGGTCTTCGGGGGTTTCGCGACAAGACCTACCGACCCTTTGTCTACTGCGGCTTGGCCCTGGCGTTCGCTTTCCTGACCAAAGGACCTCCCGCGCTCCTGGCTCCCGCCGTTCTGGGGGGGTTCTATATCCTGGAAGCCTGGTCAGAGCAGTCCGAACGTTTGTTCCTGCTTCCAAAAAAGAAACTCATTATAGCGACAGGCACTGTGACTTTAGTTCCAATTGCAATCATCCTGGGCCTGGACCTTTGGCATCAGCGCATGACAGGCGAAACCTTCTTCGGGCGATTTTTGTCGTTTCTCCTTAAGAATGGGACGGGCGGCGGACCGAATGAAAACCGGGAACCGTTCTTTTTCGTAAAAGTGGTTTATCAGCATTTCTGGCCTTGGTGGCCTTTTGCGGTAGCCGCCCCCCTGGTGACGCTCTTCAGGGTTTTGCGTCACTCGGATCGGAGGCTCGTGCGCGCCACTCAAGTCGGCGCTCTGGGATTCTTCGGCGCCATCGTGGGGTTTTCAATAGTGCTCTGGCGTAATGACTGGTACCTCAATCTCGCATTGCCGGCATTTGCCCTGCTCGTTGCAGTCCCTTTCTGGCTCTGGATCCGCCCCGAGTCGATGGACCGTTACTACTCACGCGTAACCTTGTCGTTCGCAGTCGTACTGACCACGCTTTGTGCTTTCTTCCCGCCACTGTTTGCGATGCCCAGGCCGGATTACACCTTTATCAGCGGTGCGCGATCCGCGGTTCACGAGCAGCTGGCTGGCGAAAGAATTTCGGATTGCCTCGAATTCAATCACTGGGCCGGTGCTTTTCTTGTTCGATATTATTTAAGCGCTGAACGGGTTGCCTGCGGCGAAAAGGCCCGCTACGGAATGATTCGCGCCGAATCGGCCGTGCTGACCCCGGAGCACAAAATTCTTTACGCGAGTCACCCGTTTCTGCTTGTCCGATATCCTAACTGAACCAATCAGGACGAAAGGATCGATGCGAGCCTCAGGCTGGGGGCTGGAAGATCTTTCTTGTTTCCGATCACTTTTTTGAACGGAACCATGACTACGGACGCTTCGCGGACACCGACCATTGCGTTGCTTTTGCCGGCAAGGAGATAAGCAACCGCAGAGGCGCCGAGAACTGAAGCCAGCATGCGATCATGAGCGCTGGGAGAACCTCCGCGCTGGGTATGTCCAAGAATGCAAACCCGTGAGGAATAACCATGCCGTTCGAGTTCTTTGGCTAACGAAGTCGTCAAACCGGCCTTCTTGCCTTCAGAAACAACAATGATGCTGCTGGATTTGCCGCGCTTCATGCCCTTGTCAATGGTCTTGCAGATCGCCGGGATTGTTTCCTTGCGTTCCGGAACGATGACGGTTTCGGCACCGCCGCCAATTGCGACCTGCAACCCGATGAAGCCCGAGCTGCGTCCCATGACCTCAACCAGAAAGATTCGATCATGCGAGCTGGCGGTATCCCGGATATTATCGATCGCGTTGAGTGCCGTGTTGATTGCGGTATCAAATCCGATCGTGTCATCAGTACCGGCGATATCGTTATCGATCGTCCCGGGAACTCCAATGGTAGGAAAGCCAGTTTCGTTTTCGAGCAAATGGGCGCCGGTAAAGGAACCATCTCCACCGATGACGACCAGACCACCGATGTTGTTGCGGCGGAGAATATTGGCTGCCTCGCGACGGGTGGACTTCTGGAAGAAGGCTTCACACCGATCAGTTTTCAGAATTGTGCCGCCGCGTTGAATGATGTTTGCAACAGAAGTCCCATCCAGGGGCTCGATATGACCCTCCAGGAGACCGCTATAACCTTTGACGATCCCATGGATCTGGATTCCTGCGGCGAGTCCGTACCGTACCACTGCGCGGATCGCGGCATTCATTCCGGGGGCGTCGCCGCCGCTGGTCAACACTGCGATCGATTTAATCTTTTTGATGTTTGCAATTTCTGGGACGCTCAGCATTTGATTTCTCCGCTTTTCAAGATGAGGAATTGATCAGGCTTTTGCCGGTGACTTCGGGGGGGACGGTGATTTTCATGAGACTGCATAATGTTGGCATCAAATCTTCCAGGGTTCCGTTGTGGAGTTTCTCTGTTTTTGCTTTTGACTCATCTGCCGTCACCCAGACAATCGGTACCGGATTCAAAGTATGCTGCGTGTGCAGCTTTCCATTCTGATCACGCATTTCTTCCGCATTGCCATGATCCGAGGTGATCAGGATTTCATAGCCGTTGGATTGTGCAATAGGGACTATCTTTGCCAGACATTGGTCCAGAATTTCAAGTGCCTTTACAGCTGCATCGAAATTTCCTGTGTGGCCGATCATATCCGGGTTGGCGAAATTCACGAGAATGAAATCATATTTTTCGGATTGGATTCGCGGGACCAGCTCATCCGCGACGAGCAAAGCACTCATCTCAGGCTTGAGATCATAGGTGGCCACTTCCTTGGGGGAATTGACGAGAACGCGATCTTCACCTTCGAAGGGCTGCTCGCGGCCGCCATTGAAAAAAAATGTCACATGCGCGTATTTTTCGGTTTCCGCGATCCGGAACTGCCGTAGCTTCTTATTTTCGAGCCACTGGCCGAAGATATTGTCGAGATTCTGCGGACCAAAGGCCACTTTGAGGTTTTTGAAGGTCTTATCGTATGAAGTCATGCCGGCAAACGCTGAGGGGGTGAAGCCTTTCCCTTTACTGAATTCCTTGAAGTCAGGATCGATGATCGTGGTGGTAATTTCTCTTGCCCGATCAGCCCGGTAGTTGAAGAACACGACACTGTCGCCGTCCTTCATTGCCGCGGAGGGCTCCAATAAGCTCGGTTCCACGAATTCATCAGTTTTTCCGGCTTCGTGGGATTTGCGGATCACTTCCAGTACGCTTCCGGTGGAAACCGGGATCTGGCCTGTCATAGCTTCGTAGGCTTTGAAAACACGCTCCCAGCGTTTGTCGCGATCCATGGCCCAGTAGCGGCCCTGAACCGTCGCGATGCAGGCCTTTGTCTTACCTTTGCCTTGGGGTTGAAAGCAGGGATGTTTGAGAAGACTTTGGACATAGCCCAGGGATGAATCCGGGGGCGTATCGCGTCCGTCGAGAAAACAATGCACACTGACGTTTGGAACCTCCTGGGTGACACAGAGGTCGAGGAGCGCCAGAAGGTGCTCGAGCGTGCTGTGCACCCCGCCATCTGAGAGCAAGCCCATCAGATGTACGCGGCCGGTTTTGGTTTTTCCTGCCTGGATCGTCTCAATCAGTACCGGGTTCTTAAAAAATTCACCGGTCTCGATCGATTTCGAAATGCGTGTGAGATCCTGGTAAACCACGCGTCCGGCTCCAATTGTTGTATGCCCCACTTCGGAGTTCCCCATGATTCCCTTGGGCAGTCCGACCGCCTCGCCGTGCGTGGTAAGCTCTGCATGTGGATATTTGGAAAAAATCTGCCTGTAAAAAGGCATTCGAGCCGATTCGATTGCGTTCCAATCTTTTGTCTCTTTGTTTCCGAAACCATCCAAAATAATCAAGAAAGCGCGATTGTGTGTGGGCATAGGCATAGTATTTTCGTGGAAACCTTCGGGAGTTGCAACGTCTTTCAGGAACTTCCTTCATTGTGGTACGGATGGCCACGGGTGACGCTGAGCGCACGGTACAATTGCTCCAGCAGAACCACGCGAGCGAGCTCGTGTGGAAGGGTCTGGGTACCTAGCGAAAGGATTCGGCCTTTTGCGTCGCTTCTCAATTCATCAGCAAAACCCAGGCTGCTGCCAATGCAGAAGGTCACGTTCTGAATTCCGTCCCTTTCCCAGGCCCGGATCAGCTCGGCCCATTCTTCCGTCCTCAATGACTTTCCACCTTCATCCAGAAGATAGAGTAAATTCCGGCTTCCACCCTGTGAATGCAAAGATTTGCGAATCAGATCAAGCTCTTTCTTCTGGATTTGCTTGCGAATAGCGGGGCTTTTCTCGGGTACGAAAACAGGTTTAAGCTCCTGCTCGTCAACCGAGCAGTACCCTTTGGACAGACGCAAATAGTAGTCAGCGGCTTCCCTCAGTCCCGGTGTTTTCAGCTTTCCGAAGGCAAGGACGGCCAGGCGCATTAATTCAGGCGGCTGGCTGCAGGTCCGTAATACTCTGCCGGTATTTTCACGCGAGGAGCGTCTGCCCACAAAGACTCGAGATCATAATATTCTCTTAACGCTTCCTGGAAGATGTGAATGACTACATCACCGAAGTCCATGAGGATCCAGCGTCCTTCACTGTAACCTTCAGCCGAAATGACTTCGATTCCCAAAGTGGACATGGTGTATTCGATTGAATCAGCAATTGCCTGAACCTGGCGGTCTGAAGTGCCGCTGCAAATAACAAAATAATCCGTAAAGCTCGAGAGCTCCGTCAGATTCAGTATCTTGATGTTTTCGGCTTTCTTCTCGATGGCAGCCCGGGAGCAGCCGAGAGCTTTCTCACGGGAAGGATCGGTGCTGTTGGACTGAGCTGTTTCTGTTTCCACTTGTTCTTTAGTCATGAGTTCCTAGGTACCATAGAGGTGATGCAGCTTCAAATAGGCCTCGACTTCGGGCACCAGGCTGCCTTCTGGGGCCGTGCCGCTGCGGTTGAGCACTTCGCGGATCTGAGTCGAAGATAAATCGGGCGCCCGCGTTGTGACGATTTTAAGAAAAGAGGTTTTCCGGCCAACCTGCCAGGTTCCATTCGCGCCGGCGGCATCCCCTGGACATTTGGTCGCCAGGCCGCTTGATGAAAGCTTCTGCATGCCTTCGAGTGCGATTTCGAGGCCGCCCGGCTTTCTGGCCAGAACAATCCAATGGCAAAGGTCCAGAACCTCGGGGAACCGGTACCAGCTTGCAATTTGCGTGAGTTGGTCGGCACCGATGACAAAGGCCGATCTCCCGGCGCCATGTAAGCGCTGGCCCAATTCCTGGAGCGTGTCATATGAATAATTGAATTGGTCGGGATATCGTGACGAGCGATTGATTTCCGTCAGGTCAATCTCAACGTTTGATCTGAGAATCGGAGCAAAACAGCGGCGGAGCATTTCAATCCGGTGCTCAGCGACAGTAAAACAAGGTTTGTGAGGCGGGGATGAGGTGGGCAGCACGAGTACACGCTGAACTCCCGGTGCTTCAAAGAGCCCTTTGGCTGCTTCAAGATGTCCCCTGTGGGGAGGATCAAATGTTCCCCCGAAAACAGCGGTGATTTCGGCCCAGGCGGGTGCCTTGCAGGTTGCCATGCCAGCTAACTCCGGATTTTCTCGCTGTCGGGCAGAATCACTGTTTCCTTGTCAGCACCACCTTCTTGCCTTTTTGCTTCCTTCAGAATTCTGGAAACTGCGAACAGCAACTCGGAAATGCCGGAACCCGCAGCAGCAGAGATGATCAAAGGCTCATTTGGTTCCGGATTTGTGCCTCGGATGGAAGCAATGCGGTCGCGCAGTGACTTGCGCACGCTTTCGACGAGTTCCGGATCGGATTGGAGGATGTCGAGTTTGTTGATGACGACGAGTTCGGGTTTGTGAAGCAGGGCTTCGTTAAAAAGGCCCAGCTCAGTCCTGATTGCAATATAGCGGTCAATCAAACCAGTAATGGCGAGGGACTTCTCCTCGCCCGGAACCGTGGCGTCTTCGAGGATCTTTGTTCCATCAAGAAGATGAATGAAAAGGCGGGTCCGCTCAATGTGTTTAAGAAACTTGTGCCCGAGCCCGGCTCCCTTGTGCGCGCCTTCAATCAGGCCGGGGACATCGGCTACCACGCAGCTGCTGCCTTCGGGTAATGCGACAACACCGAGGTTAGGTGTAAGAGTCGTGAACGGATAATCAGCAATCTTTGGCTTTGCCGCGCTGATTCTGGAAATCAGCGTCGATTTCCCGGCGTTCGGGAACCCGATGATCCCGACGTCAGCCAGGAGCTTCAGTTCTAGAAGGACGTTTAAAGCTCCGCCCTCTTCACCGGGCTGAGCAAAGCGAGGGGCCTGATGCGTTGAGGTCGTGAAATGAGAGTTCCCCTTGCCGCCACGGCCGCCTTTGCAGGCGACCCATTCCTGCCCGTCATGATCAAAATCAATCAGAACTTCTTTCGTTTCGGCATCGCGAACAATTGTGCCCAGGGGAACGCGCAAAACAATGTTTTCGCCATCCCTGCCGGCCTTGTTCGAGCCGGAACCGTGCATTCCGTTGGGGGCGCGGTACTCACGTTTGTAGCGAAAATCCTGGAGTGTGCTGAGTTGCTGATTTGCGATGAAGATGACATTGCCGCCGTCGCCACCGTCGCCCCCATCGGGTCCCCCGCGCGGCTCAAAGGTCTCTCTACGAAAGCTGACGCACCCGGGTCCGCCGTGTCCGGCAGAAACGCGAATGGTTGCTTCATCGATAAAACGCATGGAAATACCCTCTCTACAGGTTTGGGCTTCAACTACCGCCCGAAGTCACCCGTGAGCTGGACTCACGCGGATAGGCCCTGAATATTAGAATCAGGCTGCCGGGTAAACTGAAATCTGTTTGCGGGTACGATCGTACCGCTCAAATTTCACAATACCGGGAATCATGGAATAAATCGTAAAATCGCGGCCCAAGCCAACATTGCGACCGGGGTGAAATTTGGTTCCAACCTGGCGAACGAGGATTTCTCCGGCGTTGACGAGCTGGCCGCCATAGCGTTTCACTCCGCGCATTTTCGGATTGCTGTCGCGACCGTTTCTGGAACTACCACCTGCTTTTTTATGTGCCATGACTTAAATCCTCAAATCTCAAAAATTACTTGGCGGCAGCTTTCGTTGTTTTGGCTGCTTTCGCTTTTTCAGCAAGGCGCTTGCGGGAGCCGAGAGTCTTGGGGGTGAGTCCGAGACCTTTGGGCTTCAGCTGGCTCTGGAACTTGCTCATTCTCACTTTTTTGTCTTCAGTACTCAAGACAACTTTTTCGCCCGAGCCGTTATCGACATCAGTCACGAGAAGCTGGGTGAGGAACTGGCGATGGCCCTGTGTGCGACGATACTGCTTGCGCCGTTTCATCTTCACAATGAGGATCTTGTCCCCGCGACCCTGTCCGACGATCTCTGCTTTAACCAGAGCGCCGTTGACGAGGGGCTTGCCTAACCAAATTTGCGCGGCATCTCCGTTTGGCTTGCTGAGAAGAAGGACGTTACTGAACGTCACGGCTGCTCCGACATCACCCTCAAGCTTTTCAACCTGAACGATATCACCGGGTTGCACACGATACTGCTTTCCACCTGTTTCAATTACTGCGTACATAGACGGAGGAAATTGCCTGAAACATCCTGCACTGTCAAGGGGTTAGATTGAGAAAAGTGAGCTATGGGTGCTTCCCTTTGAGGGAAAGATCCCCTATAAATAGATCTTCCCAAGGAGTTTAAGATGTTACGGATAAAAATTTTCCTAGACGGTGCCGATCGCCCTTCCATGCTGGAGATGAACAAGACCCCTCTTGTGGCAGGATTTACGACCAATCCCAGCCTCATGCGCAAGGCTGGGGTCAAGGATTATCGCGCTTATTGCCAGGATCTTCTGACTCAAATCAGCAAGCCGATTTCGTTCGAAGTTTTTGCGGATGATTTTGCGGCGATGAATAAACAGGCCTTGGAAATAAAGACTTGGGGCGAAAACGTTTACGTTAAAATCCCGATCACAAACTCGAAAGGCGAAAGCGCAATTCCTTTGATTCGTGAACTCAGTCATTCAGGCGTCAAATTGAACGTGACGGCGCTGTACACGATCAAGCAGGTCTGGGAAACGGCCCAAGCTGTTCAGGGCGGTGCGCCTTCGATCGCTTCGGTTTTTGCCGGACGTACAGGCGATGTAGGTCATGATCCGATTCCGATCATGTTAGCGGCTGCTGAGATCTGCCGGACAACGGACAAGAATATTGAACTGCTCTGGGCGAGCACTCGTGAAGCATTCAACGTTATTCAAGCGGAACAATGCGGTTGCCAGATCATTACGGCTCCCGGCGATGTGATCAAAAAAGTCGCCGGTTTCGGTAAAGATCTGACCCAACTGAGTCTTGAGACAGTGCAAACATTCAAAACAGATTCAGATGCCGCGGGCTTCTTTCTTTAAAGGGGTTCTTTCAGCGGGTCTGCTGCTTTTGAATGCCGGTTGCGCCCATTATTATCTTCCAGCCAATCACCTCGAAACACCGGAGTCGCGTGGAACCGGGATCGGGCGACTGGAGTGGGTGAACTTCGGCATGGCGAGTGATCTGAATGCTTTTGCCAAGGTACCTGCTGCTGATCCTGAGACGGGTGAACAGGGCGCACAACAGGTTCAGAAGGCTTTTCCAG
This sequence comes from Bdellovibrionales bacterium GWA1_52_35, assembly GCA_001769805.1. GTDB lineage: Bacteria > Bdellovibrionota > UBA1018 > UBA1018 > UBA1018 > GWA1-52-35. Next base: position 36,498 of record MEPO01000007.1, on the reverse strand, counting down.
TTTATTCTTTCGGGTTTTCTTTTCCGGTTGGCGAAAAAATGGAAGCCGGAATCCGCCTGCAGCCGTATGCACCTCCGATGCTTCGGTTCAAATATCAGTTTGCCGGGGTACCGGAGAGTGAAGCAAAGAAGGAAAGCTGGGCGGCAGCTGTGGCGAGTTCTGCCGGCCTTTTACTGGCCCAGGGCTCCACGCCGGGCGAAGGGATCAGTTATTATCTTTTGGACTTGGCCGTGCCAGTCGGCTATCGCGCGTGGGAAAATCATCTTTTTTCCGTGATTCCCTTTTTCAATCTGGCCGGGATCTCCGGGGTTGCGCTGGCGGCCAGTCATCCTGGAAGGGTGAGCTCTTCGAATGTATCGAACAGTAATTCTTTGATCCAGTACGGTGCCGGGCTGGGATACCAATATACTGTCATGGCGATTTTCCTGCGGGCCGAGCTTGCCTACCTCAAGGGATCATTGGGCGAATCGGAGCTGGGTGGGCTGTTCTTCGGGATTTCCACGGGACTGGTGCTTTAGCTGGAAAATTGCGGTCGCCCGGGTATCATGAATGCATGGTTTCAGATTCAGCACCTGTGACTCGCACCGTTCTTTATGTCGGGCCGCCCTCTTCTTTCTTCGAGCGTTGCTCCCAGGTCCTGGTGGATTCTGTTCAGCACCTGCAGGTTTGGCAGTTTCAGAAACCGGATCTTTTGATCGCGCATCTAGCGGAGCACGAAACCAATCCCTGGCTGGTTGTGATCGATTCAGAAGCGGATGAGGGTAATATGGAAGCTTTGGATTGGATTAAGAGCCATTCAGCATTTCACTTCACGCCAGTGATCGCGCTGACCGGTAACGGGATTGATTCGTCTGCCAAAGGGATAAGTCGGGGAGCTTTCGGTTGTATCAAGTCATTCGAAAATTGCGAGAGCTTTGAAATTCAGCTCAAGCGAAGAATCAAGCTTGAGCTGAATTCGGCGGAATTGCTCGAGCTGGACCAGATCTTTCAGGACGAACTCGTATCCCGCGTTGAAAGTTGTATGCAGTTCCTCGAAAAATTCGATGAGCAGAATATTCGCCGCATGTCTCACGCTTTTCACACAATTAAAGGGTCAGCCAAGGCGCTGGAATTTCCGGCTCTGGCGAGTTTCATGCATTCGGCGGAAGGTTTCATGGAGCAGATGCGGCTGGCCGGAGGCCTGGCCTTGCCCAAAACGCAGGAGATCATCCGCGCGATCCTCAGTTATCTGAAGCAGTCGGCAGAAGCAATGAGTGCGCGCACCCTGCTGCCAGCCCCAGCTCCGGAACTGATGCAGGTATTGGCAGGAGCGGCTGATGTCGAAATCAGGCAGCAAGTCCCCACTGTCTCGATGCAGAACCTTGCGTCTCCTCAGCGGCAGACCAGTTATTTGCGGATTTCTGAAGAAAAGCTCAATGAGCTTGAAACCCGTTTACGGCACCTGCTTGAAATTCGAATGCGTATGAACAGGTTTTCACACCAGCTTAAATCGGAGTTTAGCGATGAACCCTTTGTGGGTGATCTCGAGGCGCTAGTCGAGGAGCTGCAGAAGGAAAGTGCAGACTCCCTTGAGCTGATCATGAATTTGCGCCTGGTTCCGGTTTTGCGCCTGAAGGCGTTTGCGGAGCGGGTGCTGTTTGAAACCACTTTGCAGCTCAATAAAGTGGCACGTCTGGATTATCAGAGTCCGCAGGCTCTGGCGGTGGAACCGAGAATATTTGAATGTCTGGAAAACGCTGCTTTGCATTTGATCAGAAACGCCGTTGATCACGGGCTTGAGGACATTGAAATACGTGCCCGGACGGGCAAGGATCCAATCGGGAGAATGGGGCTGGAGTTTCGGGAGTTTGGCCCCGACAAGATAATGGCGGTCTTCGAGGACGACGGGCGCGGAATTGATATTGAAGGAATCCGTTCCGCGGTTGTCCGGCGAGGGGCCTTGACTTCGGACACCCTGGACAAGATGAAACCCCAGGAAATTGCACAACTTGTCTTTTCTGAGAACCTTTCGACGCTTCAGGTGCCGTCTGAAATTTCCGGCAGAGGAATCGGTTTGAGTTTAGTTAAGCAGCAAATTTCAGAGCTCGGGGGTATAATAGAACTCTACTTTGAAGAGGGAAGAGGGAGTCGGTTCACGGTCGTTTTGCCCAGGGTTCTCAAAACAAAATGAAAAAAAATATTCTCATCGTTGATGATTCCCAAAGCCTGAGACGCGTCATTCAGCGCTATTTGCAGGGCATTCAGGGAGTGAGATTTTTCGAGGCCGATGACGGGGGGGCGGCGGAACTCGTTATCCAGGAGTGTCATGCCTGTGGAAGCCCCATTGACTTGGTCCTTCTGGATTGGATGATGCCCAAGACCACCGGTCTGGAATTCCTGGAGCGCATCAGAAACGTGGAAGCTTTTGCCAAGACGCCTAAAATAATTATGCTTACAGCCGAAACCTACCCGGACCAGATCGTGGCTTGTCTCAAATACGATATTTCCAGCTACATGACGAAACCCTTTACACAGGAAGCTCTGGAAGCGGCGGTACTCAAGGTACTTGCGAGGGGAGATTCAGAAGATGCCGTTTGAATTTGTAGTGCAGGACGAATACCTGGTCGTGAAGGTCAAGGGTGATTGCAATGGCGGCGAGCGGCCCAGTATTGACGAGGAGTTCGCCAAACAACTCAAGGGAACCGGAAAGAAATTTGCCGTTTTCCAGTGCAGTGAATGCGGAGACATGAGTACGGCTTTTCTGCGCCAGCTCGCGCAGGTTTATCGCCAGTTGAAAGAAATGAATGGGAAACTCTGCCTGATTCATGCAAACAGCCAAATTCAGGACGCTATAAAGAAGAACGGCCTCGATCGCCTTCTGATCACGAAATTGAGTCTGCGGGGCGCCCTGGTGGAGTTCGGGCTCGCGAAACAAAAAGAATTTGACGTGAACTTCATAAACCCCTTCATTAATGCCACGCAAAAGGTTTTGAAGATCCAGTGCCGTACCGATACGACGGCCGGCAAGCCCTTTGTAAAAAAAGCGTCAGATCCGATGCTCCTGGGTGATATCAGCGGCATCATCGGCATTACCTCTGAAACATTCAACGGAACGCTTGCCATCAGTTTTTCAGAGAAGATTTTCGTGAAACTCGCAACCAACATGCTTGGCAAGGAATACGGGCAGATCTCTCCGGAAATCGTCGATCTCGCGGGCGAGTTGTCCAATATCATTTTGGGACAGACCAAGATTGAGTTGAACCAGTTGGGCTATCGCATTCAACAGGCGATCCCTTCTTGCGTCTGGGGCAAGGATCACAAGATCAAGCACTTCGGAGGAGGCGCCTGTATTGTGGTACCGTTCGAAACTGCGGATGGTTTGTTTCACATTGAAATCATGAGCAATAATACGGGTTCTCAGGGAAAACTGGGCTAGATTCACTCGATTTCGAAAGGATTTATTGTGCGTCGCGTTTCGTGCGATGCGGCGCAGTTACTCGAGATCTGTGATTGCCGTCTCTGAAGCTGTTTGCTAAAATTTTTCTAAACACTGAAGGGGGTTTGTATGTTGAGAAGTATATTCTCTGTCGTCGTTATCGCGGGAATGATGTTGAGTCTGGGCTGCAAGGGAACCACTAATTCCATAATTGATCATGTGAATTTTAAAATAGGGGACAATCTCGAGACTGCTCGCGTTTCGGTGGTGTTCAAGGACACCGTCCAGAGCAATATGTTGGGCTCGTTCCCGCTCAAAGATTACGGCAGCATCTTCATTACTCCTTTCGCAGCAGGCACGCAGCCGCTCGAACTGGGCTTTGAGCTGAACACAAAAGACGTGATGAACGATTGGGAATATGCGCAGATCACCCCGACAGAATCGCTTCCGAATGGCCTGCCGATGGGTTTGGGGTATCCTCTGGTTGAAATCCGTGCGGCGCAACCGATCAGCGATTCGTTTGATCTTTACGCTTATGTGGATGTCATGCACGCCAAATGGCTTGGAGCAGCTGCAATGTTCAAATTCATGAATGACAGCAGCTTTCCTGCCGGCATGGCTATTTCGATGGGATTCAATCCGGATGCCGAAGGGAAGCCTGGAATTCTGACCAGCATTTACGGCCCGGTTCTTGATAATAGCGGAGCGCTGATTCGTAATGGCGGAATGATCGTTCTGGCCAATGTTCGTCAGATGATGAGCAAAGATGAGTATACGCCCGGACGCGAATATCAGTTCCGTCCCAAGAAGAAGTTCCGCAAAGGCGGACCTGGGGTTCTGCTCCAGTAATTTTCAAGGCAACTGAAGTTAAAAAGGGGAGGAGACTCGGTCTTCTCCCCTTTTTTTATCTAAAAGCTGCTCGAGCGTAACGTTGCCACCCGTCAGCAGGCAAACGGCAATTTCATCGATTTTCAAACGGTAAGCTCCTGATCGCAAGGCGGCGATACCGATCGCACCGGCGGGCTCGACCAGAAGTTTTTGTTCGCTCATCAGTAATCGTGAAGCACTCAAAATGTCGGGCTCACTCACCAGGACTACGTCATCCACAAATTTCTTTATCAAGTTAAAAGCCTGCTTCCCGGGCATGAGGGCGACGAGGGCGTCCGCCGCTGATGAAAATGGTGCGACTTTCACGGGCTTGCCGGCCGCCAAAGACTTCTTCAGTGAACCGTTGACGAGCTGTTGAACCCCCACGATGCGGTAGGTTTTTGAAGGGTTCGGCAGAGTTTTGATCGCCAGGGCAATCCCGGCCAGCAGGCCCCCTCCGCTCACCGGAACGAGAATGCTGATGTGCTTTGCAGGGAGCGCCGATAGTTGCTCGTCCAGCTCCAGCGCAATGGATCCATTCCCCAGTATGGTTTCGATCGAATCATAAGGGTGCAGCAGAATTTTTCCGGTTTCTTTCTCCAGGCGATAAGTTGTTGCCCACCGTGCTTCAAAAGTGGGCTCACAGATAATGACCTCCGCTCCGAGATCCCGGGTCCGCTGAATTTTATAGGGGGAGGTCGTTGAGGTCATCACAATCGTGGCCGAGCATTGCAGGCGAGCGGCAGCCCAGGCCACGGCTTGCGCGAAATTTCCGGATGAGGAGGTCAGTACGCCCTTGGATTGGCACCTTTCGAGTTGGCTGAGGATTCCATTAAGTGCAGCGCGTACTTTGAAGGAGCCTGTGGGTAGGATGGTTTCAGCTTTCAGATACACGGGGCAGGTCTGCAGGAATGAGCCATCAATGAGAGGCGTGGCGAGTGAAAGGTGTTCTGTGATCCTTTCTCGACAGGCAGCCAGCGCTTGGGGGCTATATGCATTTTTTATAGGCGACATTTCTTTTTTTGAAGATTATTTGCCCGCGTCCTTGAGATCGTTCTGAATCGCCTGTGTCAGAATGGAATCAGCGGCAATCATGGATGAATCCGGGAAACGGCAGAAAGCCCGTTCATTGGCTTTGGCATCCTGACCGATCACGACCTTCCCGCCAATTCTGGAACAGATGAGAGCGCCAGGATTGGCGCCGCCTTCCAGACTGAGTCCTGAGGTGGATGCTCGAGCCAGTTTCAAAAGGGCCTCACATTTGGGCTGCTTGTCTTTCTGAACGCAATTTTGGGAGACGAGTAATTTCCCGTCCTGCTCGGCGGCAAAGGTGATTTGTGTTTTGTTGAAGAGGTAGGTCTCGGATAAGGCAGCCAATCCCATAACGGGAATTAATATGGAAACCAAACTGCTGATTAAAATCAGATTGCGTCCGCTCATTTGCATTCCTTTTTATCTGAAATGACAGAATATCTTCGAGTATTTGTGAGAGCAAAATCCGCATCGATCAGAATATTTCCGGAACCCGGTTCGCACGAGCAACGCTTATTATTGCAGGAACCACCGCAGGCGGGGCCCCAGGAGTTGCGCAGGACCAGTTGGCACTTGTTGGTTACCGGATTCTTCTGCTGGCCGATGATCATGACCGCGTGAAGTCCGCATTTGGGATGATTCAGCCAGCTCCCGTTTGCGGGTACTGTGATTTTATCCTTGGCTTGCCAGGCCTGGATCAGGCCATCTGGGCGGAATGCTGCCGAGCAAATATCAAGCGCAACCGGCAGGTTGCCGGGTTTTGAGATTTGCTCTCGAATTCTGTTCATGTGTGAGTCAGCTTTGCCATCGACCTGGCTTGGTTGGCAGGAGGGGGCGCATTTTCCAGGCGCAAACTGAACTTTTCCGCCCTGTTTGCAGATACTGCTGTCCAGTTTGGATTTGAAGTCGCTCAAGGTATTTACAGCGAGCGTCTTCACTTGGTCTTTCATGTTGACGATGGGTTTGGGCTCGGCGCCCAGCTCTCCAAGCAGGCAGTCTTCTGTGGGGTTGGATGACCATTTTGTACAGAGTTCAAGGAGTAATTTGTCGTTGTAGAGCTTGCGAACCATATTGACTGAAGTCGCTCCCGGGGCGTCCAGCCGGAGCTGGAGCTCCGCGATCAGTTCTTCGGTATTTCTGAGGCTTTCTTCCATTCCGCTCACCATTGTGTCGTGCTGGGGCAACTTTTTCTTTTTGGCACGGAGGCGTTCGAGACTGTTTCGATCAAGGGCGAGGGTCTTCTTGGCGGCATCTAACCTCTCCCGGACGAGCTTGTTCTTGTTGTCTGATGGCCATAGTGCTTTTTGCAGGGCCTCTTCCGAGCAGGCACCTTGTCCGAACATCTGTTCAAGCGTTTGACAGGTGTGACCGATTTCGATCAAGATGTCGTAAGTATTTTTCTTGGCGTCCTTCACGTCGGGACATCTTAGCTTATTGCTCTTTTCATCCAGCGCGGATTGAACAGATGCATAGAGGGGGGACGAGAACCGCCCGATCGAGGCATCTGCCGGGCTCGGATTCGCTCTCCGCCAACTATCGTAAATCTGAGAAGCCACGACAGCGTAGCAGATACCCAGATCCCCTTGATCCCGGGTCGGTACGCCATCCATCGAGCCGCCCTTCTGGTCCAGACGCAGGGTGGGACAATCCTCAGCTTGAGCCACCGGAGCATGCAACAGTAGAACCAGTGAGATGAAAAAACCCAAGTGTGAAGGTAGCAAATGAAACCCCATTACTCATTATTTCACAGGATTTCTGTTTTGGAATCCAGAGAAAAACCCTTTGATATCAGTGATATCACCAGTAACATGCAGGCCCGCGTCCAAAAGCCTCTGACATTCCCGTTGGGCGAGTGCCCAGTAGTCGCCTTTTTCGAAATAGGCCTTCAGTCTTGGACTGACCGGGAGGACATGGATATTGGGCTCCCATGGCACGGCAGTCTCGTTTTTCAATCTTAAGCGGCCGGTTTCAACGAGCTGGGAGGCATCTGGCAAAAGATAGGGAATCAGGGTTTGCCGCAGCGCCAGTAGACAGCCCTCCACTTTGGGATCGAGATAATGAAACCAGCGGGAAGCGACCGAAGCATTATGAAAATGTGACGGTACTCCGGAGACTCCGTCCAGGTTTGCGCGCCGGCAGAGCTGAACTAACATTTCCTGGATATCTTCCGCGATGCCCAGGCCGGGATGTTCCTGTCCAGGCAGGGGGCGTCGGCCCATGACAAATTCCGCGAGAGGATCCTGAATCAAAAGCCAGTTTACATCAAGGAGGGTGACGGGTGCGCTGCTGGGGTCGAGTGGGAGTTGCCGATTCACTTTGCGGACGACTACTTCCAAAAGAAGCAGGGGCTTTTCGCCGGTCAGCTTCTTTCTGGCGTAAAGCCGGAGAAGCTGCTTGTCCGGATCGGCAGTATCCATTTCAAAATGAAAATGACTGAAACCGTGATCCCGGATTTTAGCAAGGATTCCATACCTCTCGAAAGCAAACTCAATTCCGTTCAGAGAATAGAGATCCAAGAGAAGCTGGGGACGTGAGAGTCGGCCCAGATCCGAGATCAGGTCGGCTTCGGAAATCAGGGGAGCTTCGCCCAGATCTTCGGAAGTGATAGTCCTTGAAATTTCCGTGAATTTGGCACGAAGATCCGTTTCAAACTCTTGTCCAATCCTTACTTCCTTGCCCTGCAGGAAAGTGACGAAATTTTCGGTACATTGCAGAGCAGTCGGAGAATATCCGCCTCCCATCACGACGACCAACCCGGAGTCCAGCGCGTCGGCAATTCGGGTGACGCGCTTGTCGCGGCGAAGCACACCCGTCGGAGTGAGGGCGAAAGTTCCCAAGCGATCGCCCGCGAGGACGTCGTTGCCGGCAATATAGAAGATCAGCTTGGGCCAGTGTTTCTGCAGCTCCGGAAGGAGCGTTTCCCCGAGCCGCCTCAGGTACACATAGTCATCGGTTGCCGGAGGCAGCAGAATTCCGAGATCAGAAACGGCTTCTCTGTCATCCCAGACCGCACCATGCACCGAGTAGGTATAAACCGTAGGATCATGCGCAAAAATCGCTAGGTTTCCGTTGCCTTGATGAAAATCCAGATCGACTATCGCGATATTTTCCTTGAACCCCTTTGCCCGCAAATGCCGAATCGCAATGGCAACGTCATTGAAAACGCAGAAGCCGGAGCCTCGCTCCTCCTCGGCATGGTGAAAGCCTCCGCCAAGATTCACCCCGATATCGACGTCGCCATTGACGACCGCTTCCGCTGCAGAAATGGTTCCGCCAACGGCGCGCCTCTGGGACCGCAGAAATTCATCCGCTTCGCGCAACTCCAGTTCCATTCCGACAATCCGGCTGACATTTTCGGGATGCGTGACTGACTCAAGATAGGCGGAGGAGTGAACCGCCTTAAGGTCATCGAAGCTTGCCATGGGGCTGGGTCTTACGGCAGTACCCCGGATCACCCGGTTTTGAATGAGCTTTCCCAGGAGAAAATCAATCCGGTCCGGCATGAGGCCGATCATGGGAAACACCGGAGCCAAATGCCGGGGTTCGTATTCCGGGTGATACCAGAACCGGACCTTTCGTTTCCTCTTGCGATAAATGGCTGACAAGCGGTTCAGGAACCCCATTTAAGATGAGGGTAACAGAAAATAACTCAGGGAGCGAGCAGGGCCAGAAGATCTTCCCGAGTCAGCGCAGACGAAAGAGCGCCGCCCTTCAAAATAGAGTCGGCCAAATTGGTTTTGTGCTGCTGAAGCTCCAGAATTCGCTCTTCGATCGTATTTTCCGCAATCAGCCGGTGAATCATCACGGAGCGCGTCTGCCCGATGCGGTGCGCACGGTCGGCAGCCTGGTTTTCGGCCGCGGGATTCCACCAAGGATCCAGCAGGAACACGTGATCCGCCGCAGTCAGGGTGAGGCCGACTCCTCCGGCTTTCAACGACATGAGCAAAATCGGAGGGCCCTGTTCGGATTGGAAGGTTTTTACGATTTCCTCCCGTTTCTGGGTTGCTCCATCTATCCGCAGAAAACCAATTTTTCGGGACTTTAGATGAGGTTCAATCAAATCCAGGAGCGAGGTCCACTGTGAAAAGATCAGCGAACGATGACCCTCCTGGAGTGAAGTGTCGAGGGTTTCCAAAAGCAGCTCCAGCTTCGATGAGGACGGTGCCTCTTGACCTGGAACCAATCCGCGATGACAGCAGGCCTGGCGCAGGCGGAGGAGAATTTCGAGAATGCCGAGCATATTTCCGCCGCCGGCGGGCGCAAGTTGCTTGAGAACTTCTTCGCGGCTGGTAGCCAGAATCGATTCGTAAGTCGAGCGTTCTTCTGCACTCAGCGTGCAGTTCAGAACGGTCTCGATCCTCTCCGGTAATTCCGCCGCGACTTCCTTCTTGAGTCTCCGCAGCAGGAAGGGGCGGACTGTCCGGTTCAGACGGAGCAGGGACTGGGAGCGTTGCTGTTCGGGCTGTGTGGTTTCGAATTGGTCTAGAAAAAACTGGCGTGAACCCAGCAACCCGGGATTCAGGAATTGGAACTGGCTCCAAAGGTCTTCCAGCTTGTTTTCGATGGGAGTGCCGCTCAGTGCAATTCGGAAGCTTCCCTGCAGCCGGTGCGCAGCCCGCGTGATCTGGCTCTCGGGATTGCGAATGGTCTGGGCTTCGTCCAGAATGATCGTGTCCCAATTCACCGCAGCAAGCAGTTCCTGTTCGATGCGCAATATCGCATATGTCGTGATGACAACCGCGGCATTCTGCGGGAGCTGCCGGGCGTTTCCATGAAAAATTCCGAAAGTCAGGTCGGGCCGGAACTTTGATAACTGATCGGCCCAGCTACCCAGGACGCTTCGAGGAACAACGATCAGGGTTTTTTCGGCTGTTCGAAGGGTGCACAGGGCCTGGAGTGTTTTCCCCAAACCCATGTCATCGGCGAGCATGGCGCCGAGCTGATGTTCGCGCAGAAATTCGAGCCAGTTGAAGCCGGTTTTCTGGTAATTGCGAAGATCCGCTTTGAGATTTTCAGGAAGAGGTGCTTCGGGAATCCTGCTGAAATCCGCAAGCGTGGAGCGCAGGCGAACCAGCGGTGACGGGCAGTCCACCTCGAGCTTTTCACAAAGCTCTGCCAGTTCGGGGCGCCGGTAAGTCGGTAAGGCACCGGCGGCATTCCTCGCCGCCAACAAACCAGAAATTTCATTTCCGTAACGCTCGAGCCAATCCTTGGGAAGTCTGGCCCAGTCCCCGCTCATGAGCTGGACGTGGGAAGTTCCGGCTCGCCAGGCCGCAAAGACTTTCTGGGCATCTGCCTGGTGAGCGCCTGAGCTGAACTGAACTTCGAAGCCCGAAGGATTCACGGCGAGGTTCGCGGTCAAGGTCAGTGTGGGGCGAAACGCCTCAAGAGCTTTTCCGGAAAAGTTCCAGCCTCGGGTCTCATTGACAAAGCGGATCGCAGCCTCTCCTTCAAGCAGGAGGGGCTGGTCGGGCTGCAGGTGGAGCTCCATTTTCAGTCGCCTGATCAGGACCCGTTCTGCGGCAAGATCTCTCTTGGGAGCTTCTTTCTGGGACAAGGAAACCAGGCGCTCCGATTCCAGACGCGCAATGGCTGGATTGCCATAAATGACGACAGGCAGAATGGAAAGCTGGTTTCCATTGAAGGCGGTCGTCTCGAGCACCACCCGGGGCGATACGGTGACCAGGGTGGGAAGCCGGTTGCTTTCGTTCTGAATTGATATCTTAGCGCTCAGAACAGGAAGAATTTCCGAAACCAGTGAAGCCGCCTCGTGAGCGGGAATCAGCATTCCCGGAGGAGATAACTGCTTGAGCTCTTCAGCACTCAGTCCATTGGGGATTCTCCCGATCAAAATATTCCCGCGACGCGCAAAGCCGTTTTCAAAAACCTCGTCTGTAACCTGGGACTCAAAGAGCTGAAGCCGAAAGCCCTGGGCATCGTCGCTCACGCGCAGGAGGCAACCTAGACCGGTGGAGGAAGTGGAAACCGGTTCTCCATCCAGCGTTAGATTGGCGCAAGAGGAGAGAGCTTTGAGGAGAGGCAGGGCCGGAATTCCGTCGAGCTCCGAACCCCGTTGATCGTTCAGAAGGGCGTCTACTCCGAAGTCTTCGCGGGTGGCTGCGACTGAGGCGGCAGCAATCCGGCCAGAACCAAGTCCACCGATGTAAGCGACCAGAGACTGTCGAAGCAGTTCTGTTTTGTCGCCGGGGCCCGAAATCCAGCGTTCAAGCTGCAGCCGCTGGTTTTTTTTTGAAAAGCGGTACTGAATCGTGGCGGCAGCGGATGGTTTTGTAACAGATGATTCGTTGATGGAACCTGCTTTACGGATCGTCCCGGCTTTGTAAGCGATCGCAACGGCTGCGATATGGGAGCAGGGATCGTTGCGGTCTCCGCAATTGCAATGCCAGTCTTCATCTTCCGGCCAAAGGGTGACTCTGGGGCTCACCGGACGGTTGGGGATGAGAACCCTAAATATCATTTCATCAGCACTGAGCTTGTCTTCCACAATGGCAAGATCACGCGCTTGCGTGATTCCCTTCGACCAGATGGCCGGATTGAATGCCTTCTGGAGCAGCTGGAAGTAGGTTTCAAAGGAGGCCATCATGGCCAGTTCTACAACCTTCGACTGATCTATGCTAGGCTCTTGGAATGAAGATTGGAGTATTTGATTCAGGACTGGGCGGCCTGACAGTAGTTCGCGAACTGCGCCGCCTTTGCTCCTCGGAAGAAATTATTTATCTGGGTGACACGGCACGTGTTCCTTACGGAATTCGTTCCGATCAGGTGGTTCAGCAATACGCCCATGAATGCGCGACTTTTCTTCTGAAACAGCAGGTCGACATCGTCGTGGTCGCCTGCAATACCGTCAGTGCCGTGGCGATCGAGCAGCTTAAGTTGGATTTCACCGTGCCGGTTTTCGGAGTGATTGAGCCGGGGGCGGAAGAAGCTGTTCGCATTTCGGAAGGCAAACCGATTGGCGTGCTGGGCACCTTCGCCACAGTGGAATCGGGTGCTTACGGGCGAGCGATTGTCAAGCTTGGGTCAAAACAAGTCCTGGAGTCGCAAGCCGCACCATTGCTTGTCCCCTTGGTTGAAGAAGGCTGGATAGCGGGTGAGGTGCCCCGCCAGGTTATCCGTCGTTATCTCGAACCGCTTTTGAGGAAAAATATCCGAGCTCTGATCCTGGGGTGCACTCATTATCCGCTTCTGAAAGAGCTGATTGAAGCAGAACTGAAGCAACTCAGCAAAACGCCAGTGACTGTAGTGGACAGTGGAATTGCTTTGGCGGAAAATCTTCGCCAGTACATTCAAAACGGAACTCCGGGGGCTTTGGAAGAAGTTACCGGGGAACCAATTACCGGGCGCGGGAAACTCTCCGTATATGTGACTGACACACCCAGGCGGTTCAAGACGCTTGCGGAGAAATTTTTAGGCGAACAGATTGGGAATATTGAAGCGATCAAGCTTGTTTAAAAGGGGATGGGATGAAACTCGGAGTAATAGGTCTTGGGAAAATGGGAGAAGCACTTGTCAAGGGGCTGCATGATCAGGGTGCGCCCAGACAGTATCAGGTCGAAGCAACTACTCGTACTCCGGAGACGGCCAAAGAAGCGCAGCAACGTCTCGGGGTCAAAACTCATCTCGACAACAAGAAGCTTGTCGAAAATTGCGATGTACTGGTGCTTTGCGTGAAACCGCACCAGGCCCAGAAAGTTCTCGAAGCGGTCGCTCCATTCCTGCAAGAACGCCATACCCTGATTTCAATCGTCGCTTCCGTTACAACGGAACAGCTCTCGCGTTGGGCGGGGGGCAAGCCCGCAATTATTCGCGCCATGCCGAATACGCCGTGTTTGATCGGAGAGGGGATGACAGTATTTGCGGCGGGACCGGGTGCCAAATCCGCCCAAGTGAAGCAGGCCGAGGAAATTTTCGGGACCGTGGGCAAAACGGCAGTGGTCGAAGAATCCCTCATGGACGGGGTGACGGGCCTGAGTGGTTGTGGTCCAGCCTACATATATATGGTGATTGAGGCCCTGAGTGAAGCGGGCGTCAAAGTGGGGCTTCCCAGAAAGACAGCTACGTTGCTCGCCTCACAAACTTTGCTCGGAGCTGCCAAGATGGTGCTCACTCGGGGGGTCCATCCTGCGGCGCTCAAAGACGAGGTTACCACCCCCGCTGGCTGCACGATTGATGGGCTCATGGCACTTGAAGAGGGCAAACTGCGCGTGACGCTGATCAAAGCGGTGCTCGCGGCTGCGCGCCGGAGTAAATCACTTCGCGGAGAATAGCTGGCTCAGGCCGCTGGGGGTTCTTGATCGTTGATGATCACTTCCACGTGGAATTCCCCTACGTCTGAAGTGAAGGGAATAACGATACCCTGTTTCTTGTGCTGGGGACTGGATAAGATCGAATCGCCGCGCACGACAGTCGGAATCGCCATTTGAATTCCATGTCCCTGGGTGTTCAACACCGCTTTCGCGGCACCCAGAACAATATTGACGAGCTCCGAAACGGCATCATCCAGACCTTCCTGAAAATCCGTAGGTTCCTCGCCGAACATTTTCCCGATCAGCTTGAGGAAAACCTCTTTCTTAAAACTTAGCATGAACGACCCGCTGAGTGATTTACTGGTGATGCCGATGATCCCTGCGATATCAAAACTGAAATCAGAGGATTGCTTTTTGAGAAAAGGTTTCCCGGGTTTCGAGGCGACATTGATCTGCACTTTCAGGGTGTGCATGACGCTGTCGAGAAAAGGTTTGAAGAATGCGGCCTGGGCCGCGGGAGTATCTACCTTCGGCGGGACCGAAGCCGTTGCTGTCGCTTTGGGCGCAGCAACATCATTCAGTAGCAGCTCGATATAAAATTCTCCGACCGGTGTTGAAAAAGGCACGACCTGTACCACGTGAACTTTTGAATAACTCGACTGAACATCGCCGCCACGGAGCACGGAAGGGATAGCCATTTCGAGAGAGAACCCACGTTTATTCAGTACCGCCTTGGTCTGCCCAAAAATCATATTCAATAGTTCGGCGGCAGCGTCCTCATTCTCTTTCTTGATCTCGGTAACGGTCTCTCCGAGCATATTCTTCATGATTTCCGCGAAAACAGACATGGGAAAGCAGAGCAGGACCGAACCGTTGGCCACGCTGCTGGTCAGACCGATGATCCCGGCAACCGCAAACATCTGCTGGTCCCGCTTCCCTTTGATGAACGCCTGGCCAATAACCGGCTGGATCTGACAAAAGTCCCTGAGAGTCTTGATCGTGGATGCGGCAATCGCGTTGAGTAATGTTTCCTGAAACTTGTTGTCCATGTACTCAATAGGTTACTAGTGATTGCGTTTAGGGGCCAGATAATAGAGTCGTCCCGGATATTTCATGACGCCGGCATAGTGTTTCGCTTCGGCGCCCCGCCCCCAGAATAGATCGACCCTGCCTCCGCCCGTAATTGCGCCGCCGATGTCCTGGTCCAGGACGAAGCGGGAGGTTTCTTCAGTTCGCGTGGGCACCAGTTGATCCGGACTCTCAAAAACGGGTTTGGGAAATAGAATAAATGCTAACGCCCCCTTTGGGAAATATTTGCGATCAGTGGCGATCGTGCGTCCATCAGTGGCGGGCACGCCCAGAAATGTCAGAGCAGTCTGGGCGGTGCTTTTAAAAAATACGTAGCTCGCATTCCGATTGAGATAATCCTGGATTTCCACGGCTGAAAGCTTCCGGAGATAAGCTTCAATTGTATGCAGATTGAGTTGCTCTGCTGGAATGAATGCACGCAGATGATTCCCGAGTGAATCATACTTGTGGCCATTGCTCTCGGCATAATTGAGATGCAGTCGTTCTCCTTTTCCAAGGTCCACGGTTCCGGACCCCTGCACCTGCAGGAAATACCCGTCGATCGGGTCTACCCAGCAGAGTTCTAGCTTCCGGTTTTTCAATGCGTTCAGGCTATCGATCTGGGTTCGTGAAAAATACGGCACAAAAAATTTTTCAACAACGCGGCCTCTGAGCTTTCGCTCACCCTCGAATTTTGGATCAAAATCGGCAAGGTCAACTGTTACCAGATCGGGAGGGGCGGAATAGAGCGGCAGTGAATGGGTGAGTGTGGGTTTTTTTGATCCGGAGATCACCGGCTCGAAATACGAGGTGATGAAAACCTCACCCCAGTTCTCTCGTCCATAAACTTCATAAAAGTCGAATTCCTGCTCGATTTTCGGGAATAAGTTTGCCGGGTCCGGGTTGTCCCGTGCCAGCTCCAGGACCCGGCGCAAACCCGTGAGGTATTCCACCTCATTGTAGACTTCTGTTCCGAAAGTAAAGGTCTCGGTGGCGGGCGTTTTTTCAATAAACGAAATCTGATTCTGAATGGCTTCCAGCAACGGAGGGAGTGGCAGATCGTCTTTCAGGGTGGGTGCGGAGGTCTTTCGCAGTGCGGTCTGGGGTTTGAGCGGAGCCCTGGCACAAGCTCCCATGATCAGGCATATCAGGAACAAGATCGGGATTCGAAAGCATCGCGACAGAAACATGGAATGATTGTGCTCCAGTTCCCGCCGCGAGTCGTTAGGAAAATCTGCTTTTTACGTTCTTGCGGGTACCCCGTTCAGAGATTAAAGTCAGGGCATGAATGAAACCGAAAGATTGGTCGCCCGTTTTCTGAAATACGTGAAAATTCCATCCGCATCGAAAGAGGGCGTCATGGATCGGTTTCCCTCCACACCGGAGCAGCTCGAAATCGGCAAGATGCTTGTCACCGAACTCAAAGAGCTGGGGCTAGGGGATGCCCGCATGAGTGAACACGGTTATGTTTTTGCGACTCTGCCCGGTAATTTGCCGGCCGGAAAAGCTCCGGTAATCGGGTTACTTGCCCACATGGATACTTATCCGGGTGTTTCAGGCAGGAATGTCCAGCCCATGATCCATCGAAACTATGACGGCAAGGATATTGTCTTGTCGGATTCCCAGGTTTTGAAAATTTCAGAAAACCCGGATCTTTTGAATTTTATCGGCCATGACATTATTACGGCGGACGGGACAACGTTGCTCGGGGCAGACGATAAAGCCGGTATTGCCGAGATCCTCGAAGCGATTGAGCGTCTCAAGGCAGAGCCCGCCCGGCCGCGGCCCACGATTCGAATCGGCTTCACCCCTGATGAGGAAGTTGGGAATGGGACGGCGCATTTCGACCTCAAGGAATTCGGGGCTGATTTTGCGTACACGCTGGATGGCTCCTCCGCTGAAGAGGTGGAGAATGAAACTTTCTGTGCGGATACTGCAATCGTCACTGTCACTGGCCGTGATGTGCATCCGGGCTATGCCAAGGGAAAGATGGTCAGCGCTGTCAATATTGTCGCTCAGTTAATCAGGGCAATTCCGGAAGGTATGAAGCCCGAGACGACAGAGGGTCGGCAGGGTTACCTTCATCCGACCGGAATTGAAGGAAGTGTGAGCCAGGCCAAGTGCACGCTGATTATTCGCGATTTTGAAGTTTCCGGTCTGAAGAAAGCCGAAGAGCTTTTGTCTGGTCTGGCAGACGTGCTGATGCAAAAAAATCCGGGTGCAAAAATCGAAATCGAAATCAAAGAGTCCTACCGGAATATGAAATATGATCTGGCAAAAAGACCGGAGATCGTGGACGTCGCGCTTGCGGCTGTGGAGCGTGCCGGAAAGAAAGCCAAGCTGACCTCGATCCGCGGAGGAACCGATGGCTCGCGACTTTCGGCCATGGGCCTGCTGACCCCGAATATTTGCGGAGGTGGGAAGAACTTCCACTCCAAGCAGGAGTGGATTCCGGTTTCGGTTCTCGAAGCGTGTACTCAGGTTACAACTCAACTCGTATGGCTTTGGGGATCCAAGTATCGCGACTGATTTCAAAACATAACGCGGCAGGCCATGTTTGCGGGTTCCTGATTTGACTTTGCTCCGGCTTTGGGATCTAACCGGCCCAATATGAAAAACATTTCCTGGCCGTTTTTCCTGGCCGCCTTTGTTCTTTCGACCCTTTCCCTGAATGCATTCTCCACGGATGTTCTTGCTCAGCCTCCTTGCTACTTTGATTGTGGCGAGATCCCGCCGTCCAACCGGGTCTTGTACCACGTCGGTCAGGCAAAACAGACGAAGCTGAAGCCTGATGAAATCAGAATGCTGGTCTGGAACATCTATAAAGGTGGAAAGTCAGGGTTTAATTCGGTCTTCGCTGATCTGAACAAGTTCATCCGCCCGGATATCATTGTTCTCGAGGAAGCCGCTTTGACGGACAAGATCCTGCCAGCCCTGCAGAGCCTTGGGGATTTTGGTTGGGAACTTGGCGCCAACTTTCTGCTGAAGAGCGGCATTCCAACCGGGCCCGTTATTGGATCAGCAGTACAGGCTACTCAGGTTCGTTTTCACAGGACCGAAGAGACCGAGCCGGTTGTCAACACCCCCAAGACAACGGTCATCGTCGAATTCCCGCTGGAGGGCTCCGACGAGACACTGCTTGTCGCCGGGATTCACGGCATCAATTTCACAAACGATCTGGTATTTGAGAAACAGCTGACTGAGATTGCAAAGCACTTTCAAGTTCATCGCGGTCCCGTCGTTTTTGCCGGAGATTTCAATATCTGGAACCGCACCCGGCTGGAGATGGCAATGCGGATTGCTGAAGCGAATGGACTTCTCCGGGCACCTTGGGAAGAAGACGGGGTGGATCCAATCCATTACCAGCTGGATGATGCCTACACGCGTGGAGTCACGATGGAGACGGCGCAGGTCTGGAGTGAAGGCGTGAAAGATGTCGGTTCGGATCACCCGGCGTTATTTTTGAAATTTTCAATCACGCGTTAAAGCGAAGCTTTGGCATATCGATTGCTGGTTCGTAGCTTCATATGGCTGATGTTGGAAAAGTGTATCCCACAGATATTCAGTTGATCCAAAAACAGATCGAAATTCAGGGTGACCTGATCAGCCGCGAGCGACTGGACCGCGAAGCGGAAATCGAGAGACTCAGGATTGAGCTTGCCGCAATCAAACATTTCCTTGATGAACGCTTCCCGGAGTTCATGGACTCGTTTGAAGAAGCCAAGTCTGCCTGAGTTGACAAATTCCTCGCCGGGCGGCATTCAAAGGTGATGGCTGATTCCATTTTCTCCAAAATTATTCGAGGTGAAATTCCCTGTCTGAAGGTTTATGAAGACGAGAAGGTTTTCTCATTTCTGGACATCAATCCCATTGCCCCGGGACATACCCTTGTCATTCCGAAAGAACCTGCAGAGACGCTGGATCAACTTTCAGACGAATCAGCAGCGGCGCTCGGAAAAATTCTTCCACTGCTCTGCCGCGCGGTGATGAAAGCCACTGGAACCCGGCAGTACAATATTCTGCAGAACAATGGGAAAGGCGCGCATCAAGCCGTAGCGCATGTCCATTTTCATATTATTCCGAAGCCCAATTCGACGGAGGGGCTGGGGATTCAATGGCCCACTCGACCCTTGCCGCAGGAACAGGGCCAGGAGATTCTTGCGAAAATCAGGGACGCAATTGCGGGCACAGTAATATAAAACTCCTTATTCACATTCCAAAAAAGATAATCCCGATGCCGCATAGAAATACGGAGCCACCGGCCAGTGCGTGTGTGTGCCGTTCAAGAAAAGTGAAATTTAAATACTGAACTCCCAGATACCCAAGCGTCACCGAAAGCAGCATTGCCGTTACCGTGCTGAAAAAGAAAACGGACGTCACCATTACCAGGCCTGCAATGCTGTGAGTGGCCGCGGGGTACATGAGAATGGGAATGAGAGGCTCGCAGGGGCCAAACACCAGAAGAGTGAAAAGAACCCACGGAGTGAAGCTGGGTTTGTCAGCCACTACCGATGCAGCGTGAACGTGCAGGTGGGGGGTGTCCAGGTGCGAATGGGAATGGGTGTGAGGGGGGCCGACCTCGTGGAAATGGACATGCTGATGCGTTTTGCTCCTAAAAGAATGTTTGAGGCCCCAGACCAGATAAACGAAGCCGAATGTCGTGATAGCCCAGGCAGCAAAAGTTCCCCGATTCATCTCAAACGGCATGATCTGGTCGAGCGCAAGTCCGAGTCCGATACCCACGCAGCCTAGAAGCACGGAAGCGAGGACGTGTCCAAGACCACTCAGGAAGGTGATGAGCCAGGTCTTTTTGAGCGACCAATTTTGTGCTTTGGCGAAGACAATGAACGGAAGGTAATGATCCGGACCGGCGAGTGTGTGGATGAAACCAATTCCAGCTGCGGTCATTGAAAGCGTGATCAGGTTTGAGTCCATATCAGAATGTTCTAAAACAGGCGAAACAGGCGGTCAAGGAACTTGGCTCTGGAACCGGCTCTTGATCGTGTTCGGATGCTGGCTGATCAGCCGCTCATAATGTTGATGGCCGTCAGCAACGAGGAGCACTTCCAACCCCAGCGCCTTGCCGACATCCAGATCGTGATCTGTGTCACCGACAAGCAGGGTTTTGGAACCCGGAATGTTCATTTGCTGAAGCAGTTCCCGGCCTCTTTGCAGTTTGCTGGACGCGTAGTGGTCGCCGGTTCCGAATATGTGATTCAAGTAACGATGGATACCGTGGGCTTCAGTGGCTTCGTCCAGGTGCACCTGTGAGGCAGCCGACAGAATGGAGAGATGTAACTGGCGCTGTTTGAGGATCTCGAGCATGACCGAAACCCCCTCGAAGAGCTGCGCTTCGTGAAGGCGCTGGCGATAACGTGCCATGAATTGATCACCCACAAGTTGAAAAGGCGTCCGGCTAAAATCAAATCCTAATTTTTTGTAATAATCACTCACCGGGAAACCGAATATCGAACGGTAGTTTTCAGCCGAAACGCGAGGCAGTCCATGCTCAGCAAGCAAGTCACTGATGACCTCCACGCAGATCTGCGTGTCGTCCAGCAGGGTTCCATTCCAGTCAAAGATAACGTGCTGGTAATCGGAAAATTTTTCGATGAGGCCCGTATTCTTCACGGCTTTCGCAAAAAGAACAGGAATGTTGCAATAAGTCATTTCCTTCGGCGGTTCCTTCAGGCTCACGACTCGCTCAATTTCAGATGCGGGAAGAGGGCCGAGCTCATCGATCGAAGCAAAACAGAGCAGGCCATGGCTCTTAGCTGTCGCTGTAGTGACTGAATAGCTGGAAATGGGGGCGAGCTGGTAACGTACGGCCCCGGTCTCTTCAAAGAGCTCGCGGTGAGCGGTTCGAAGAATGTTTTCGTCAGGTTCCCGCCTTCCACCGGGTATTTCCAGCGTGTCGCGGAGGCGGTGCTTTACGAAAAGCCACTTCCCTTTATAGAGTGCCATAACCAAGGCAAACTGAAGGTGTGCTTGATCCGTTTCTGAAAATGGGTAAAATTCGGTACGTTCCATTTCTTATTCATAATTTACGGGGATTGAATCCTCAAGGAGAGTCGTATGCCAACAACCATGGAGAACCTCAAAGTAGCTTTTGCCGGCGAAAGCCAGGCCAACCGCAAGTATCTCGCCTATGCGGAAAAGGCCGAAAAAGATGGTTATCCCACGGTGGCTCGTCTTTTCCGGGCGGCCGCTGAAGCCGAAACGATCCACGCCCTCGGGCATTTCAAAGCGATGGGCGGCGTGAACAGCACTCTGGAGAACCTCAAAGATGCCGTAAACGGTGAAACCTACGAGTACACCGAAATGTACCCGCCCATGCTGGAACAGGCCAGGTTGGAAAACCACAAAGGCAAAACGATGATCAGCTTTGCCGAGCAGGCGGAGAGAGTTCATGCCGAACTTTACAAGCAGGCGCTTGCGGCAGTCGAAGCAGGTCATGACCTGAAGAATGCCGAAATTTACATCTGCCCGGTTTGTGGCGATATCCACATTGGCGAGCCGAATGCGAATTGTCCGATTTGCGGAGTAAAGCCGGACAAATATCGCAAAGTGTAATTAACGGACCTGCAAGCTCGTTGGAGCTTTCGGTTTGACCGGCGTCGTGATTGGGCCACTGATCGGCCCGATCATGGGATTGCCCTTGGCGTCTACCTTTGTTGGTCGATCCGTTGTGACTACAACGTCGTCCATGTACATTGTTTGCGCCTGTACGACAGTGTCATTCCAGTTGGACATGAAATAGGCGTTAGTCGCAGAATCGCTGGCATTCCGGAGAGTCTTGGTGTTCATATCTTCTTGGACTAAAACACCATTTTTCCAGATTCTAAACGCACCCTGTGTCGCAGAAAGCTTTACGTACATCTCAATGCATTGCCATTTATCCTTTTCATACAGGGGGGCTCCAGGCGAATCAGGGGAAGTGTACGTTTGCTCATCTCCCGGTTCGTTGGAGAGCTGAATAACTCCATTTGTATCGCTAAATACCGAAAGAAATCCATTACTGGTGCCGATACCCCGGAGCAATTTAATTGCGCGGTAACCCCCCGACGCGTTCGCCCAGCTCCAGGGAGAGGCGAAGTAATAATACCCTCTTGCCCAAACCTCAGTCCCATTACCCACGGTGCTTGGATAATAGAGGAGGCCGAAGGTTCCCCCGTCCCCTTTAGTCATCGACATCTTGGCCGATTTTGATCCGGTAGATGCACGGTCCGTGGAGAAGGTTACCGTGGAACCACTACCAGTGGATAAAGTGCCCGCCTCATGGAAGCCGCTGCTTCCTATGGCAGGCTGCCCTATTGTGCCGTTTTCAAAATTCGCGTTCATTGTCCATGCAAATGCCTGGCCTGACGAAAGAAAAATTATCCCCAACAGAAATGAAAATAAAGTTCTCATATATTTCCCCTTTTTCAAACATTCTTCAATCATGACAGGCTTTGCCTAGCCAAATGCATATCTAAATTTAACGAACCTGCAATCCCATCGGCGCTGACGGCTTGACCGTCGAGGTCGAAGATGGTCGAGCCGTTCCGATGGTCAGATTATCAATCCAGAAAGTCTGATCGACTGGAGAACCGTCTCCGATCCACGGTCCGATCAGGAACTGGTTGAACTTGATCGTCGGGTTCTTACCGGTTCTCAGGATCACATTGCTTTTATCGATGACTGGTTGCCCATCATACCAATGCCGGACAACGCCGTTGGCCTGGCCGATGCCATTCACGATTGAATTCATCTGAAGCACTGTTTCGACAAAGTGCCAGCCAGTTTTCTGAGCTGCATCAAAGTAGACCGCTGTCGGTCCCTTCCAAATCATTCCATTCCAATAGTCTGAACCGGATAAGTAGCAGTCGAAAGTGGCTCCGACCGGCTGATTGCCGTTGCAGCCTGCGACGGATCTGTTTTCAGAAACACCAATCAGGTTGGTCCCGATCTTGGTTTTATCTATATTCTGACCGTCTTGTATAGCGACCTGCGGGAATCCCTGGTTCTCTTCAATGTAGGCGGTCAGGTAAGTATAAGCCGGACCCACGTAAGAATCGTTGAGGTTGGTCATAAAATAAAAGAGATGCGGATGATAAGCCTTAGCTGAGCCTACCCAGTTCGCGCTGTGTTTGACCCAGTAGCTCAAATAGACGCTTTCCGTAGGTGTAATGGCATGTCGCATATTGTACGAACCATCTGCCGGATTGGGTTTAACGCCGCCAGGAAGAAAGCGGAATTTCATCGAAGCCGTGCTTCCTGGAATCTTCTCAGTAGTGTCCACAGCAGCTGTTGCTCCATCGTACCAGCCGCGTGAGGTGAAACTCGCGTTATCGAAATTCTCCTGAAGCAGAACTTGCGAAGCGGGGACAGTTGGAGTCGGGGTGGGGGTCGGTGTAGGAGTCGGTGTGGGCGTAGGCACAGGGGTTGAGCCATTGACCAGGCCGATCATGGGATTGCCGACAAGATCCGTCTGTCCTGGCCGATCTGTTGTGATTACAACGTCGTCTATGTACATTGTTTGTGCCTGTACGACACCGTTATTCCAATTCGACATGAAATAGGCAAGATCAGCAACATCGCTGGAGCTCCCGAGAGTCTTGGTGTTCATATCTTCTTGGACTAAAACACCATTTTTCCAGATTCTAAAAGCACCCCGCGTTGCAGAGAGTTTCACGTACATTTCAATGCACTGCCATTTATCCAAGTCGTACTTCGCCGGACTGCTGTAGCTTTGAGCGGGTCCTGGCTCGTTGGAGAGTTGAATGTCCGCGTTCGTATCGCTGAAAACGGAAAGATATCCGGCATTATCGCCGCTGGAATTTATCAAATGAACGCCGCGGAGCAATTTTATGACAGCGTAGCCGCCAGACATGTTTGCCCAGCTCCAAGGAGAGGCGAAGTAATAATACGCTCTTGCCCAAACCTCAGTTCCACTACCGACCCTATTTTGATAAGTAATGCCCCCATAGGTTCCTCCGTCTCCTCTAGTCATCGACATCTTGGCCGATTTGGATCCGCTGTTCGCACGGTCCGAGGAGAAGGTTACTGTGGAACCGCTACCGGTGGAGAAGGTGCCAGCCTCACTGAAGCCGCTGTTTCCAATAGCAGACTGCCCCAGTGTGCCGTTTTCAAAATTCGCGCTCATAGTCCAGGCAAACGCCTGGCCGGACGAAAGAAATGTCATCGCCAATAGAACCAAAAATAAATTTTTCATATGCTCCCCCGAGTTCAACCCCTGAATGAATAATCAAATGATGACATGCGATTAACAGTTTTCCAATGTGTGAAACCTGACACTCATTGGAAAACTGGCGAGTCCAATGAAATTAGTTTAGTTGTCAGGGCCAAAGGCTTTAGGGCTGAGATCGGTAAAAAATTAGGGGACCAATTGCTAGGAAAGAGGCATGGCCCGTTTCATGAATTCGTCAAAAAGGGGAACAGTAAATTCAGTATCGAATACTGCCATTGTGTCACGTCTGAGACCGGTAAATAGAAAAATGCGCCGTGTGTTCTGGGCGGACGATCTGCGACAGCCAGGGGTTCTGTTGCTCGATTATATCCCGGGCCGAGCGGCCGCGGCCGACTACCGTGATCTTTTGCTTTTGAGCGATTCTTTTCAAATCATCAAGTGTCTTCTGTATCGCATCCGGAATGCTGTAATCGTAAATAAAATAATAGGCTGCCGGTGGAAGGACTTGTGAAGCAGAACTCAGATCTGCTTCGATCATCGTCGCAATGGAAATGTTTTTCAGTTTTAGGCAGCGATTCGCTTCAGTGACTCGTTCAACGACGCGCTCAAAACCGGTAAAGCTGGTTTCAGGATAGTGTTCACCGATGACAAAACCCATTCGTCCATAGCCTGCGCCGAGATCAATCACTGAATCACCGGTAGCAGGTTTCAGGAGTTCCAGAATGGTCCGAATTTCAGTATAAGGCGTGAGCAAGCTCCGCACAGGCAAGCCGATCCAAAGCGCCTTGCGTTCAGTTGCCGGGATCGTTTCGATGAGTGAGCTTTCGATTTCTTCGGTGTGTAACCCCAGCCAGTGATCCACTTCGGCGGAGTGTTTTTGTGCTTCCGTGTAAGTATGCGAATCTGCTGCAACCAGCGGATACGGATTAGCTGGATCGAACGGCAGCATTCCTAATCTTCTTGAACAGGCTGCGGTCCAGGATAGATTCCGGCCAAATCCGGATCTTCGTTGTTGTCACTCTCCGGACGGCTGTCCTTTTCTTCCTTGCGTTGGGAGCGACGCGCGATCTTGTCTTGGCGCTTTTCCTGCTTGGCCCGTTCGCGTCCGCGTTTCTCTTGTGTGATTCTTCCTGGTTTAGCCATGTAGTGCTGCCTTGGTGTGAAGCGTTAAGTATTCTAAAAAAAGTTCTGCCCGCTTGGGAGAGATCAACTCCCCCGTGAGGCGGGCAGAACTGAAACAAGTATGTAGCTGGCTAAATCGAGAAATTCGATTTAGTAGCGACCACCACGGCCGCCGCCACCACCGCCGCCGAAGCCACCACGGCCTCCGCGATCGCCACGGTCACGGTTTCCGCCGCCGAAGCCACCGCCGCCGCCGCGATTTTCACGGGGAACCATGGGTTTCGCTTCGTTCACGGTCATCGCGCGGCCATCATAATCGGCGCCGTTAAACTTGGTGATTGCATTTGTGGCTTCTGCATCGCTGGACATTTCCACAAAGCCGAAACCTTTGCTGCGGCCGCTATCGCGATCTTTGATGATCGTGGCGGACTCAACGGTTCCACATTGTGAAAAAGTGTCTACGAGCGACTGCTCAGTTGCGGAAAATGGAAGATTGCCAACATACAATTTCTTACCCATAAAACCTCCAAAGGCTTGGGGCCGCTCAAGAGGATATGGGCACTATGCCCGCAGACTCTGAAACAGCAAACAGTGATAGCCTCCTAGCTACCAGATTTAAAAGCTAAAAGATAGGGTATTTTTTTTACAATAAAGCACTGGAAAAGCGAGTTTCCTGAGCAAAAGTGGGTATGGTGGAAGGGTATGAAAATAGATAAAGGCCTGCTCGTTGAACAGGTACTCGCCAAACTAAAAAGGGAGCTGAAAATCATCCAAGAGGCAGCAACGGCGGCGCATGAGGCCGCGACTCATGAGCAAAGCAAAGCGGAAGACCAGTACGATACACGTGGGCTCGAGGCGTCTTACCTGGCAGGGGCTCAAGCGGGTCGTGCAGCCGAACTTGAGAAGCAGGTCGCCTACTTTAAGTTCTTGTCTTTACGGAAATTTTCGTCCGAAGACAGTATTTCTCCCGGCGCCCTGGTCGAGATGACGTTTGAGGGCAGGCCTTCGTGGTATTTTCTTGCAGCACAGGGCGGCGGGATCTCCGTCCAGGTCGGGAATCAAACGGTCCAGCTCATCACGCCCGCATCGATTTTAGGCGAAGCCCTGCTCGGCAAACGGGCAGGGGATCAGGTTGAAATCGAGAGTCCCAGAGGCACCCGCGAATACGAAATCGTGGTGGTCACCTGAGCTGCTAGTTCATGGAGTGAAGATAATAACCGTACTGGAACTTCGTTTCGAATTGACAGCGGTCCTGTGAAAACGCATTCCGGGTATTGACTTCATGCATGACCACTTTGCCGGATGACAGCGGGGTGAATTCCACCGTGACGAGCGACTCTTCAAAAAACGAGCAGGTGCCATCAGAGTTGTAATCGCGGAAAATCACGGCGCGATAGGCGGCCGGTCGTTTGGAGGGAAGCAGCTTGAACTCCCCCTGAATGGGATACCCGCGCACGATCAGTTTGCTGATGTCTCTGTCGATTTCCACGGAATCAAAGCAAATCGTTTCTGGAACGCTTTGAAACTGCTTGCCAGAGGGACGTTCCCAGCAGGAGCGCTCCGAAGCGGAAGCGAAAGTTGAAGCGAGCAACGTAAGAACCGACAGGAGAACAAAAAAACCATTTTTCATAAAAACCTTTCTTTCGGGCGCGTTTTATCAGAAGTCGTGAACTTTGTGCACCCGTAATCATGATTCTGAATGCCTGGTGTTTATTGCAATGCGTTAAATTAGTCAAGTTTTGTTGTATTAGTGACTCACATGATGAACACCTTGCTCCTGTGCATATTCATGCGCTAAATCAATTCAATGGTGGCTAGAAAAATTCTCTGGGACATCTCGGGTGCTTTTGGCGATATTGGGGTGCTGATCCCAATCGCGATAGCCCTGGTAGGGAATAATGGGTTCAACCCCACCGTTCTCTTTGCGATGGCGGGAGTATTCTATCTGGTTTCCGCTGCTTATTACCGCATAACAATGCCTGTGCAGCCATTAAAAGCTATGGCTGCCATAGCCATCGCCTCTGGATTGGGTGTCGACGTTATTTCGGTCGCCGGGATCATGATGGGGCTCATCCTTTTGGGTTTATCTCTTTCGGGATTAAGTGAACGCATGGGGATGTTTTTTCCAATTGGAGTCATTCGCGGGATTCAGTTGGGCCTGGGCGCAATCCTGATCAAAACATCATTTCAGATGATCCATGGACAAGCTGGCTATGTAGTTGTTGCCGCCGTACTGCTTGGTGCGGCGTTCTCGTTGAAGAAATGGATTCCGCCTCTCTTACCTATCCTACTGGTGGGGCTGACTCTTGCCTATGTAGATTCGCCTGCTGTGATTATGGGGCCGGCACCGATTACTCTGACCTTTCCGGCGTTTCACAAAACATGGGAAGCCTTGGGGCTGCTGGTCCTCCCTCAGTTGGCACTTTCGTTTGGCAACGCCATTGTTGCCACTGAAAACACCGCGCGCCTTCTTTATGGACGCCGGGCTTCACGCGTCACTTTGAAATCAATCCCTTTTGGAATGGGAATGGCCAATATCGCAATCGGCTTGCTGGGAGGGATGCCCATGTGCCACGGCAGCGGTGGCCTTACCGCGCATGCCAAGCTCGGTGCGACATCTGCCCGGTCGGGATATATCATAGGCGGGGCTCTTGTGATTTTGGCTTTGGCCTTCGGGCGCTCGGCGCTCGGCATGATTTCTGCCTTTCCCACGGGATTTCTTGCTGTCCTGCTTTTTTATGTAGGAGCATCCCACGCCGGCTTTGCCTGGGATATCCGCCAGGACCGAAAGGAAATCCTCGTTGCCTGCGGAACCGCGATCGTGGGCTTGGCCACGAGCAATTTGACCTATGGATTCCTGTTTGGAATTGTCCTGCATAAAGCTCTGACTCTGCGGGCTGCTCGCGCTCCGGTCGGGCTCTGACTGGACCGGTATTTGAAAGAAAACCCTGAAGAGGGATTTTATGAAAATCGATATCGGTATTGACGAAAAAGACAGAAAGAAGATTGCCGACGGGCTTTCGCGTTTGCTGGCGGATACCTACACGCTTTATCTGAAGACGCACAATTATCACTGGAACGTCACGGGCCCACAGTTTGAGACGCTTCATCTCATGTTCGAGCGGCAGTACGAGGAGCTGGCTGATGCGGTGGATAAAATAGCGGAACGCATCCGGGCGCTCGGGTTCAGGGCACCGGCGAGCTATTCGGAGTTCATGGAACTTTCTTCGGTAAAGGAGGACAAGGGTTCACCACCGGCAGAACAAATGGTCGAACGCCTAGTCCAAGGGCATGAGGCAGTAGTCCGGACAGCGCGCGTGCTTTTCCCGCTGGCGAGTGATTGTGGTGATCAGCCCACAGCTGATTTGGTGACCGAGCGGATGCAAGTACAGGAAAAAGCCGCCTGGATGTTGCGAAGCCTGCGCGAGACTTGATCAGCAAAAATGAGAAGCGAGCAAATTAAAAGGGCACCTCGCCGATGAGGTGCCCTTATTGTTGATCAGCAGTGGGGAAATTACGCTGCTGTTTTGTGTCTCGGTCGGTATTCAACGCTATGTTTTACGGCGAACTTGGCACCAGTCATACCGCCGAAGAGGGCCGCTAGACTGCCCAGAAGCAAGTAGCCGAATACTGTCCAACCGATCATTGAAACCGCTTTCGCAGTCTTTTGTCCGATATCCCTTGCCGTGCTTTGGACGTCATTCGCTATAGTATCAATCCGGGTTTGCGCTTCAGCCGGAGAAATTCCTGCCTGCGCTGCCAGATAATTACGCGCTCCGATCGTGTTTCCCTGAATTAACCGGGTGGCGATTCCTTGCACGACTTGGTCCGGCGGCGACTTCAGATTGAGTTCGCCGAGCGACGACTGGATCGTGTCCTGTACCTCCGGGGCTTTGGCTATTTCAGAGGCGCCTTTGCCGATTGAGCCGACTGCCGATCCCAGACCGCCGCCAATGAACCCGATCGCAGCCCCGATTTGCGAAAACATTGTCAGAAAAAACAGGGAGGCAACGACCAGACCCTGGATCGCTCCCACCCGGGTTGCGATCAGGCCAGCAGCGCGGGCTGCGTAATAGCATCCCGCAAAAAGCGAAACTAAAGCTGATAGAACAACCCATATCCCTGATCCGATCGATAGGGTGCTGCCTTCGAGGCCACCTGAAATATTGCTTGCCAACCCTGCGCTTCCCACGGCAATCCCAAATGCCATCAGAATCATATAGGTCAGCAGTGATACGAAAAGTCCGGCAAATATCGCTCGCCAGCTGATGGAAGATCTCTCAAGTTCCCGGGTTGGATCCCGACCAACCGTGTTTACGTTATCCATATGCATAATCTCCTATTTTGATTTTAAGGAGAGCAAGTGTCATGCCCTGTTATGACCCAGCAGCGAGCCAAAGCAACGGCCCTTGCAAAGCGAAACGAATCAGGATTTTTTTAGAAAGCAGGTCTTGAGCACAAGGGTGCTGCCATCAACGCGGCACTCAATGGCCTCAGCATCATCGATCAGGTGGATCTTTTTAATCATCGCACCCCGCTTCAGATCGCTTGTGCCGCCTTTGACCTTGAGGTCCTTGATAACAATGACCGAGTCGCCTTCTTTTAGCAGAGTTCCGTTGCTGTCTTTTACAGCCAAAACTTCTGAAGCCGGTGCTTGATCGAGGATCTCCAGGAGTTGACTCAGCCAGACACGGGCTTCCTCGGCATCACCAAACCAGCGATTCGCTTCGCTTCCGAGTTCGTCAATGGGGAGCTCCGGGTCGGCAATCAGGAGCTTGGTTTGTGCCGCGAGCTGCTGCAGGTGCGCGGGAGGCACGGTTGCGGCAAAATCACGCGTGGTTTGTTGATCGAGACCAGGGTCGGCATCGGAAATGTAGGTGGTGAAAAAGGCATGCAGCTCCGGGGTGCGTTTCAATTTCATATTTTCGAACATACTTCATACAAACTGTCTTTTCGAGTGAATTTGAATTAGGGTCGGAGGGAAACAAAGGAGATGACCATGGGCTATGAAAATTTGATTGATTGGACCGGTAGTGACGCCAGTTCTGATTTGATGCTGCAGGTTTTTGATTCTATCCGTAAAACTGTCCGGAGCGGCCTGAATGCAAAAATCGGGTCAGCAAAGAATCTGCAGGAGTGGAACACGGCGGGAGCTGTGAACATTGCTCTCGTGATTGAAGGCGGCATCTTTGATCCCTTTCCCCTGCATTGGTTCGATAAAAGCGATTTTGTTTTTTTTGAAAAAGTGAAAAAAGAAATCCAAAAGGAAATCAAGAGCGCTCAAGCCCAAAAGGAATGGAACAGCGCCCAGGAAAAACGCGAACACCTGGTAGCATTCAAGCGCATGGCGACCAATGTGGATCATTTTGCAAAGATGATCAGCAAAGCACAAAAGACCTGATCAGCTCGCCCGCCCGACCGTATCGGCCATGTCTTTGGAAGTCTGGTGCTCGATTTCAGCATTCAGCTTCGCGCCGAAGATGATGATCAACGCGCTGATGTAAAGCCACATGAGCAGAACGACAATTGCAGCAAGCGAGCCGTAGGTTTTGTTGTAATTCCCAAAGCTGCTGACGTACCAGGAGAAAAGGGCCGAAGCTCCCAGCCAGAGAAGTGTGGCTGCAGCGGCTCCCCAGCTCACCCACTGCCATCTCGGTCGGGTTCTCGAGGGGAGGTAGTGGTAAGCGGCGGCCAGAGTAGAAAGCGCAACCAGGGCCAAAACCGGCCACCTTGCAACTGTAATCAAGCTTTTGAGCAACTCGGGAAAGTTGAGTGTACCGGCTAAAGCGGTCACCGCAACGACGAGCACGATTACCAAAACAGTAACGACCACCGCACCTAAAGTCATGAGCAGCGAACTGGCGTATAGCTTTACCGGCCCGCGTTTCTCCTTTTCCTCATAGGCAATGTTCAGGGCACCGATCAAAGCTCTGATGCTGTTGGAACCACTCCAGAGCGCGAAACCAATACTGCCAATCAACGCCAGGGTCAGAGTATTACCAGCCTGTTCCGAAACCCGTGTGAGCTGAGAGCTGATGATGGAAAGGCCTTCGGCAGGAACAACCCCCTGCAACGCACTCATTTGCTGCTGCACTTGAGCAGGATCGGCAATCAATCCATAGATGGAAACGAGTGCGGTCAGAAGGGCGGGAATGCTGAGGAAGGCATAAAACGCCACCCCGGCTGCGATGATTGAGGCATTTTCTTCCGAAAGGCCGGTTTTCGTCCGTTTGAGGATGTCCCTCCAGCCGAGCTTCGGAATTTCCCTGGGTCGATTGGCCTCCCGGCCACGTGAATTGTGATTTTGATTTTCCATCGGGAATATTAGCTTCAAGGCTCAGACCATCGAGGGGAAAATTTTGCCGGGTCACGTAAACAGTTCCGGCTGAGGGCTGTTGATCACAGGCCAAGTGGCGGGTTTGCCGCTTGTTTTAGGTATTTTGATCGTCCTATAATGAGAGATAGGAATGGAATGTAAAATAGGCTGCCTTTCTTCAGCGAAATGTTTTCGCGATTTCGGGAGTGCCCTTTTCGGGGCTGCCTTGCTGCTGTTCGTTTGTCCGGCCTTTGCCGTCGACTCAATTCCCGGGGGTCAGACGGTTTTGGGTCCCTTGGTTCCGGAACTTTCAGAAACTGAAGAGTCGACGAATGGCCCACTCGAACTCGGGATGAAATTCCAATCGTTCAAACCGGGGCAGATCCGGGCGATACGTTACTTTAAAGCTTTAGGTGAAACGGGTTCACATACCGGTAGAATCTGGTCTTACTCAGGAGAAGAGCTGGCGCGCGTTGAATTTGAAAATGAAACGGTCGCGGACTGGCAGATTCAGCCGCTTCCTGAGCCGCTCACGATTTCAAGCAATACGCCGTATGTCGTTTCCGTAACTGCCAATACCCATTTTGCGTCTAGCAGTTATGACTTGGAAACGGCGGTAGGAAGAGGGGATCTGGTTTCTGTTGCCGGGGCAAATGGAGTTGAAGGAAGCCCGGGTTCTTTCCCAGCGACTGCTTCCATTCGGAACGATAATTATTTTCGTGATGTGATCTTCGTGGCCGATGTCACGCTTCCCACGGTTTCAATCACCTCGCCCACATCCGGTGCGACCGCGGTGGGAACCGTAACAGTCGCCGTAAATGCCGCGGATGATGTGGCTATCAGCAGAGTCGATTTTTATGTAGGGGGGGTTCTCAAAGCCAGCGATACGACCGCGCCTTATGCATTCAGCTGGGATTCCGGTGTCCACCTCAATGCCATTTATACGCTCGCAGTACAGGCTTTTGATTCTTCAGGCAATGCGGCCTCGGACTCCATCACGCAGGTGGTGAATCGCAAGCCCAAGCCACCCACGAATTTAAGATGAACAGGACGGAGATGATTGTGCGTAAAGCAGTAGTGATATTATTGGTTTTGGGTCTTTGCGTGACGGGCTGTCGAACGACTGTCGCACTCACCAATGCTGCCGCTCCTATCACGATGGAGAAAGCGGTCCCGGGAAGTATCACTCTCAGGTGGGATGCTCCGGTGGCGAATACAGATGAGACGCCGATTCGTGATCTTGCGAGCTATCGGATTCACTATGGTACGGCTTCAGGCACTTACACTGAGACAATCACAAACGTAACCAAGGCAGCCACAAGTTATACGGTCGCCGGTCTTGTGAGCGGCACCCGATATTATTTTTCAATCGGCGCGGTGAACAGCTCTGGGGTTGAAAGTGATCTTGCGGCCGAATTGGTGAAAGAGGCGCCCTGAACACTTGCATTCCAACTATTGAAATGCGTAACTCAGTCCCAACGTCAGCGATACGCCACTGAGATTTATATTTGCATTCCCCGTGGCCGTGCTCTCGGCCAGTTGTGAGACCGGTATATCGCTGAGAGACAGAACCCTGTAGCCTGCACCAGCGGTCGCCCAGAAGCTTTCCGTTAATTTCATGGAAGTGAGCAGGCCTCCTTGAAAGGTTGGGGCAAGAATTCCGCTTGTCAAAAGCCAGGGTGTCTGGACAGAGGTCATTACTCCGCCCAATGCGGCGTTCACTTCGAACGCAAAACGTTTCAGGTGGAGGGGAATCCTCCAGTACAAATGAAACAACGCTGCCAGTTCAGTGATTTCGTAGACTGATGGCGTCGCGAGTGCGGATGTTTTCCTATTGAAAATGAAACGATCAAGACCAATGCCTATTCGCCAGTCATGGGAAAGCTTCGAAGTCGCTAAAAGTCCGAAGCCCATCATGGTCCCGGATTCTGCTGGTTCAGTTCCTGTTATGAGGAGAGCGGAGGGGGAGGCGGTCCGTAGGCCGGCCGATACAGAGAGCACCCGAGACGGCAGAACTGGAACAAACCCGCGGGGTGAGGAACTGGTGCTGGCTGATGCCAGAGGTGTTTGAAAGATGAGACTTTCCGCCTCGACCCAGCCGTACTCGGTCGCGCCGGATAAAGGAATACGATACCAATTTCCCGGAAACGGGCCTTCCGCCATGGCTGTAACGGGCTGCGGGTATTTTCCGATCACAGCGCTTTTTTTGGCGTCGGAATAGATCCAGGTGTTTGCGATGATAGTAGCTTTGGCTTTGACCGGATCGCGACCAGCGGCAAGAGCCTTTGAACTTGGTAAAACTCCGGCAATCATGCAGGCCAAAAGACCAAGAGAAATTTTTTGTAACATGGCTTAATTTAAAGATAGCACAAGGTTATAAGGAGGTCCGGTTATTCTTCGAGGTAGGTCCCTTCGATACCGGAGACTGCAATCATCGTGATGCCGGTCTGAACCGCGCCACCCGAGATTTGGCCAATACTGGATTGCATTCTCATGCTGGAACCTGTGGAGATACTCCCTCCCGAAATAAGAGCAGTGGCGGGACCGGGTTGATAGTTGGTTTGCTCTACAGTTTCGACAGGAGCAGGGGCGGATACCAATGTGCTTTGACCATTGACAAGCTTCACTTTCGCGCATCCTGAAGCCAGGGTGAGAAAAGTGATCATTGAAATAAGGATTATGAAAGAACGTACAACAATCCACATATACGAACATTATCTGACCACATTCATCAGGAGTCAAAGAATTCGGGATTTATAACAGAAGGTCAATCAAAAAAATCTGTACTGCGTCAATCTCTGCTGTTGTGAAATGATGAGTCAAAAAGGGGTTTGCTTCGAGTTCCGTACCGGATTTACGTCTGCTAATGCGATGACATCTTTAGCTATTTCTGTTTTGTTAATAATGTGGAACGTTGCGGTACGAGTGATCTTGAAGTTCTCGCGAATTTTTTTACCGAACGGCCGATAAGAAGTTGTTTTCATTGGAAAGGAAAATGGAACGACTCAGGTCCGAAGATTATTCGGATTGGCGGTTTACGGAGTTACTTACGCTGATTGCGCTCCACCATCGGTAGGCGCGGCTGCATTGGGAGCGCAGGGCTTTGTCTATTCCGGCCGGCTGCTTAATTCAGCGTATCTTCATTAAGGCTGTCGGTCAGGTTTTCTCAAAAACCCAGACGCTAACGGGCGGGACCTCGAGTGTGGATTGGAATAACGGCAACGCAATCTCCACTGACTACGATTGTTCTGCGGGCATGTCTTTCGTTAGCCTGCGTGATGGCGGAACCTACACTCTAATCATTACGGAAGTAGGAACCACAGCCTGTTCTTTAGTACCACCACTACCGGTGCTGATGCGGGAACTGTTTCTTACCGGTTTAAACCGGCCAACGGAGTAAGAACTGCTTCTTCTTCATTCGATTTACACGTTGATCTGAGTTGGTTCAGTTGTTTACGTTTCTTGGGCGAGTGGATTCTGAACTGCAGTTGAAGAAGAGAGATCATTGTTTAGTTTTGATTTTCGACCTAAGAAATTTGCGGGCGCGCTCAGAGGTGCTGCGAAACCCCGGTTTTTTATGAATTTTTATATACTTAACTAATTTACCTCTTCGAATACGCTGAGATCATTAATTAATCTCGCTCGCTATTAACATTGAGTAGAATAGTCAACTAATCTATAATTTGAGTATCTCTCTCTCTTCTTGTGGATGTGGAACGTTGCGGTATCGAGTGATCTTGAAATTCTAGCGAATTTTTTTCACCGAACGGCCGATAAGAAGTTGTTTTCATTGGAAAGGAAAATGGAATGACTCAGGTCCGAAGATTATTCGGATTAGCGACTTACGGAGTACTTACGCTGATTGCGTTACAGCCATCGGTAGGTGTGGCTGCATCGGGAGCGCAGGGCTTCGTATATTCCGGCCGGCTGCTGAACTCAGCGGGGACCGCTCCGATGAGTGGCGTTGTTGATTTTACTTTCGGAATCTACAGTCCAACGGGGTGTTTGCTTTACGAAGAAAGCCAGTCCGGAATTGATTTGAGTGCCACAAGTGGGCTGGTCTCGTTGGTAATCGGGTCCGGGGTTGCGCCAAGCATGGACGCAGTCAAGCGCACGGCCAATGACCCCGAGAAGACGATGTCCCAGGTTTTCTCGAATTCCGCCCCGCTTATTGTTACAGAACACGGATCAAATCCGGGTTGCATCTATGCTCCTGCACCGGGTGATGTCAGGAAACTTCAGATCATCGTGACGCCTCTTGCGACGGGAGTTTCTGAAACTTTAAGTCCTGATCTGGCCATTGGCACGACACCTTCAGCAATTGTGGCGGAGACCCTTCAAGGTTTGATTCCTTCAAGTTTCGTTCAGACAGGATCGCCGGCGAGCCTCACGCAGGCCAACATTGAAAAGCTGGTTTCGAATGTCGATTTGTCGACGCTTGATCTACATAACCACGATGCACGGTACGCCGTACTGAATTCTACACCGGCATTTTCTCAAGTCACGGTCAGTGGAGCGCCGACTAATTCAACGGACGTCTCCACGAAAGGATATGCCGATACATCCTTGGGCGGCAAAGCGCTCGATGACCTTTCCGGACTCAGTGCGGGTGAGTCGCTGCAGTGGGATGGAACAAAGTGGGTCACCTACACGCCCGGCACTGGCAATGGTTCGGTCACGGGCGTGAGCGGTACGGCACCGGTTTCTGTTGTAAATGGAACAACCACTCCTGTGATCAGTATCTCTCAGGCGAATGGAACGACTGATGGATATCTTTCGACAGGCGACTGGTCTGCCTTCAATGCGAAGACCGATAAAGTAGGGACACCGACGAACGGAAATATTGCAGTATGGAACGGGTCCGGTCAGTTGATTGATGGTCCGGCTCCAAGTACTTTCGCGGCAGCAGCTCATAATCAGGCGTGGAGCACGATCGATGATACCCCGACAGACCTTGCCGGTTACGGAATTACAGATGCACTGGTACAGAATGCAGGTGGCACTCCGTCCATGCAGTCTGGAGCAGATGCTTCAAAACCTGCGGGAGGCTGGACGGCAGGGCGCCTTTACTTTGCAACTGATACGAACAAAATTTATACCGATACGGGCGCTGCATGGAGTGTGATTGCTCAATCGGGCGGCGGCACGGTGACAAGTGTGACAGCCGATGCTCCTCTTTCGAGCACAGGTGGAGCGACTCCTGCGATCAGTATTACTCAGG
>MEPO01000006.1 GCA_001769805.1 Bdellovibrionales bacterium GWA1_52_35 | reverse complement strand
CTCCATGCCTCCTTCGGCAGTTATGACACGGAGTTTCCTAACTTCAAACTGGATCAAGAACTGGGGGGAAGGTCAGTGTGCCCCTCAGGGAAGTGCAACTCCAAGACTGCCGGCCAATCTACCTTATGCCGCCTAACACATTCTGCAGGCCAATCGCAGACAACAAATGTTCATGCCAGATAATGGTTACAACCAACGCTCATGACATGGCCGTCCTTTGGTTGGACGGAAACACACTCAAGGTTGATGTAAACAATGCCCTCAGTCAGAGCGATTGCAAACACGTCAAGTGGTTTTAAGGAGAACTTATGAAAGTCGTGACAAGCGTGATCCCGGCCATTCTGATTCTTACCGCATCGGTTTTCACAGGATATAGCGCCGAAGCACATATCTTGCTGAACCGTTACGAGTACCATTCATTTCCGGTAATCGCCGATGCGGGCGATGGTGGCATAAACCTGAAGGTCGGCGACTGCTCCGGCAGCGTAAGTAAGACGGCTGAATACCGGATTACGCTCACCGTACCGGCCACGAATTCATGCGGTGCGGGTGACCCGGCTTGCGAAACTTGTAAACCCGTTTACGACATCCCTACGGGTTCTAATTGCCTCTATAATACCTATAATACGAAAGAATGTACGTGCACATTCGACCTCTGGCTGAACGCTCACGATATGGGTGTCATTTGGCTCGACGGAAATACGCTCAAAGCAGGCGTGAACAATGCCCTGAGCCAAAGTGATTGCAAACACGTCAAGTGGTTCCAAGAAGGTCAGATTGAACAGCTGCCTAGTGAGAGTCGACGAACACCGGGGCGAACCTTTGTCGGGCAAGTAGCCAATCCTTCAGGACCCACCCAATTTGCTACGAATGGAATTCCTAATCAATGATATATTCTGAGTACGGGGGGCTCATGCTGAGAAAACTGTTTTGCACGGTCCTGGTGTATTTGCTTTCAAGTGGTTTCGCTTTTGGTGCGGAAAAACTCCTGGCTGTTCTTTCCGAAAAATCACCAAGTGTCACGGTGGAGATGAATCCGTCTGCCGCGAGCGCTGATCTTTATCTTGTCAAAGTTGACGGTAAGACTGCTTTTCAAGGCGCGTCTCTGGACTCTGCTTTCGTGACAGGAGCCAAGTTGCTTGCGGCCTATCAGATTGCCCGATCGAATGCTGTTCAGGTGCGAAGCGAAATCTCGCAGGTCGATTTCGGCAAACAAAAGATCAGTGTCTATAACAACAAAGACGAAGTCGTTTCCGTTCTGACCCGGCCGGGACAGGACAAAGCGCTCGAAAGCGCGTTCAGAAAAGCCGTGGCACAAGGGCGAGCAACGGGAGCATATTCTCCGCTTGCCCGTTGCGAGTTTAAGCTTTCGAAGCTGAGTTGGATGGCTAAGGAAGGTGTACCGGTCTCATCATCCGTCTCAGTCTTTGCAAGAAAGATTTTGCAAATTACTTCCGAGGCAGAATCGATAAACGACACACACGCGGCTGAAAAAGCAAAGTAGAGGTCGCATTTGTGACTGCAACTACATCACCACGGAAGATGAGCCGCGACACTTGATCAATTCAATTCTCAACGGACAGCTCCGGAAGTTAAAGCCGTGCGGCTCACGCCGCCTTGTTTTGTTTCAACAATGGGAGTTCGACCACAAAAGTTGCGCCCTGACCCAATATGCTTTCCACCCGAATGAGTCCACGATGAACCTCAACGATCTGTTTGGCGATGTAAAGCCCAAGTCCCAGCCCCTTGATTTTGTCTTTTTTTTCAGCTCGCTCAAACCGCTGAAAGATACGTGTGTGGTTCTCCTCGGCGATGCCGCGCCCTTGATCGCGAACGAGAATTCGCGCCCGGTCGAGAGAAACAGTTACTTGAAGGAAAATTGGTTTACCGGCGCCATAGCGCATAGCATTTGTTAACAGGTTCAAGAGCAATTGTTCGATGCGAAAGCGATCCCAATTTCCGACCGCTGATGGGCAAAGATCCATCTCGATCGGGCAGCCTGCCGCTACAAACTGCTCCGAGCTTCGCTCGATAAGATCCCGAACGAGCTCGCAAAGATCGAAAGGCTCTGTTTTCAGGAAAAACTTCCCGGAACTGATTCGCGTGATATCGAGCATGTTGTCGATGAGGTGAGTAATCAGATCAACTTGTTTTTCATCGGACGCGAACATCTTTATCAGACGCTCTTGCGTAAGTGGGTTTGGATCGGTTTTCAGTAGGTTTCGTTGTCTGAGTTGAAATTGAAGTTTCAATGATGTGAGCGGGGTCTTGAGTTCATGAGAGGCAATCGACATGAACTCGTCACGGATCTGAACTGCTTGCTCGAGCTCAGCCCGCGTCTTTTGGAGTTGGGTTACGAGTTCTTCTTGATACTTTTTCTGGCGGTAAAGTTCAATGAAGATGTTCACTTTACTTCTGAGTGCGTGGGCGTCAAGCGGTTTGGTGAGGTAATCCACCGCGCCGGTTTCATACCCTTTAAACAAGTAGTCTTGGTCTTTAGCGGTCGCGGTCACAAAAATTATTGGAATGTTTTTGGTTTTTTTTGCTCCGCGCATGAGCTCCGCAAGATCAAATCCGCTCATGCCGGGCATTTGGACATCGATGAGGGCCAGGGCAAACTCACGGGAAATCATCAGCTCCAACGCCTCGGTTCCAGATTTGGCCTGGAAAATCTCGAAATCATCACTTCTGAGTAAACCCTCTAAGGCAAGAAGATTGTCCTCTCGGTCATCGACTAAGAGAATGTTCACCGGATTTTCATTCGTTTTAAAAATCATGAGGGCATCCAAACTCGAAAAAGTGAAAACAGTTCATCTAAGTCGATGGGTTTAGCCAAATAATCGCTTGCGCCAGCTTTGATGCAAAGCGCTTGATCGTTCTTCGTCGCCTTGGCAGTCACCGCGATAATCGGAAGTTTTGCAAAGCGTTTTTGCTTCCTGATTTTGACAGTTGCCTGATAGCCATCCATCTCGGGCATCATGATGTCCATGAGAACGAGATCCACGAGTGGGTCTTCGAAAAGCTTTGTCAGTGCCTCCTTGCCGGTTCTCGCTACGAGAACGTTGGCACCTTTTTCTTCCAGGGCCGCAGTCAACGCAAAGATGTTTCTCACGTCGTCGTCAACAATGAGAACTTTCCTGCCGTTGAGGGTCTTTTCGTGACCTCTTAGGTTTCGTAGCATCTGCTGCTTTTCGGGTGAAAGCTTGGATTCGACACGATGGAGAAACAGCCCGACCTCGTCGAGAAGTCTTTCGGGAGAATCGGCTCCTTTAATGATGATCGAGCGGGAATATTTCCTGAACTGCTGTTCTTCGCCTTGCGAAAGAGAGCGCCCGGCATATCCGGTATAAACGATGACTGGCGGAACTGAACCTAGCTCTTTTTGCTCAGTCAGTTTCTCTAGGAGCTGCTCGCGTGTCATTTCCGGAAGTTTCAAACTCACCACAATACAGTCATAGGGAGTTTTTTTGAGCGCATCGAGTACCTCTCCCTCTAACCCGACCGCCGTGATTTCAGTGTCTGCGTCCGTGATGAGCTTGATTATGCTTTCTCTCTGAAATTCGTCTTTCTCCACAATCAAGACGCGCTTGATCTTCTGGGAGAGTTTAGAGTCGAGCTGGATTAAAATATCCTTGAGCGTCTCTCGTTTTACCGGCTTTAGTTCGTACCCCATCGCCCCCATTTGAAGGGCCCTTTCCTTATAGTCATAAAGCGAGGCGACCTGGACTGGGATGTGACGGGTGGTTGGATCTTCTTTGAGCTGATCGAGTACGGTCAGTCCCGAATGATCGGGAAGCTTCATGTCGAGGAAGACTGCGTCCGGAAGAAGACTGCGAGCCAGTCGAAGCCCCTCTTTGGCGTCATAGGCGACCACGCATTTGTAGTGAATTTCATGGGCCATCTCAAATATATTCCGGTCAAACTCCAAGTCATCGTCGATAACCAAAAGCGTGCGCCCGGGCGCCGGAAGCACGCTTCGATCATCTGAGAATGCAACGGACCTGACTCGCTCCTGTGGTGGATGGACCACATTTTTCGATGGGAAGGAGTAGGCTTTCGGGGGTGCCGACTGGATGCGAGCCTCTTCATAGGCCTCGGGCAGGAGAAGGGTGAAGCGGCTTCCTTTACCGAGTGCGCTTTCAACCTCGATATTTCCCCCCAGGAGTCTGGCCAGGTCTCGGGAGATTGAAAGCCCGAGGCCCGTGCCACCATATTTTCGGTTGGTCGTTCCGTCGGCTTGGCGAAATGCCTCGAAGATTACCTTCAGCTGGGACTCTTGGATACCGATACCCGTGTCGATCACTGAAAGCGAAATTTTGCCGTCCGGCATTCGAGACACTTGAAGCGTGATCTGGCCTTTTTCAGTGAACTTGAATGCATTGGAAAGGAGGTTCTTTAGGATTTGCTCCAGCCGTTGGCGATCCGTGAGTAGCGCTTTAGGCGCACTACCGTCGGATATAATTTCAAATCGAAGCTTCTTTTCCATGGCTAAAGGATTAAAAGTCTTCTCAACGGTGTCTAAGACGTCTGACAGCAGTACGCTCCCGAGTCTTAGTTCGAGCTTTCCGGCCTCAACTTTTGAGAGGTCCAGGATGTCATTTATGAGATCGAACAGGTCTTGGCCGGCTGATTGAATGGAACGTGCGTACTTTATTTGCTCTTGGGTCAGGTTTCCATTCGCGTTGTCCGCGAGAAGCTTCGCCAAGATTAGAGTGCTATTGAGAGGGGTACGAAGCTCATGGGACATATTGGCAAGAAATTCGGATTTGTACTGGCTTGCCCGTTGAACTTCGTCGGATCGTTCCTCGAGAAGCCGTTGTGCTTTGTTAAGTGCTTCGTTTTTCTGATTTAAAATGTCTCGTTGCTGTTCTAGCTGCTCGTTGGTGTGTTTAAGTTCCGTTTGCTGGCTTTTGAGCTTCGTCTGCGACTCCTGAAGTGCGCGAGATTGCTTCTCAAGCTCTTGGTTTGCTGCTTTGAGTTCCTCTTGCTGGGATTGTAATTTCTCGGTCAACACTTGGGACCTTTCGAGCAGCTCTTGCTGTTTTTTTCGTCTAAATGAAGTGTTAACTGCAATCCCGATATTCTCGGACACCTGCTCCAGGAATGTCTTTTGATGCTCGGAGAATGAGGTAAAAGAAGCCAGCTCGATCACACCCGTGACTTTCCCCTCATAAAATACAGGCGCTAAAAGAAGCGAGCAAGGGGTGATCTCCCCTAAGTCCGAGCTAATTTTCCCAAAATATTGCGAGGGGACTTGCTCGAGGAGAATGGCGCGTTTTTCTAACACGACCTGGCCCACCAGGCCCTCTCCCGGTGCAATCGTCTTCTCTTGATCTACTTGTTTTGAGTAGGCATAGCCACTCGCGCGCTTGAGAGTTTTATCCTCAGTCACGTAGTAAAATGCGCCCATCTGAGCGTTCAAGAACGGAGCGAGGTGGCTCAAGACGCTTTGACCCAATTTTGAAATGTCCTGTTCGCCACGCATTTTGTCGGAGAGGGTGATTTGGCCTTCGCGGAGAAATTCGAGTTCGCGTGCCTTCTCTCTCAGTAATGCATCTGCGTGCTTCATTTCTGTGATGTCACGCTCGGTAGTGGCAATTCCGGTTAATTTGCCTTTATCATCAGTAAGCTTCGTATTGACCAGCCAGACATCAATGATTCTGCCGTCCTTATGTTTTCGTTTTGTCTCTAAGTTCGGCAATAATTCACCACGTTTTAAAGAGGTAAAGAATCCGCGTGCTTGTTCCTGATATTCCGTAGGCACAGTATCAACAATATTCATGCGAAGGGCTTCGGCTTCTGTGTACCCGTAAATTTGTTCAGCACCCCGATTCCATGCCAGGATGTTGCCATCTAGATCCTGGAAGGTGATCGCGTCATTGGAGTCTTGAATGACGGTCGCCATGCGGCGAAATTTTTCTAACGCTCCCATACGCTCAGAAATGTCGCGTTCCGTTGTGGCAATTCCTGTCAGTTTTCCTTTGTCATCAGTGAGTTTAGTGGTGGTCAGCCAGACATCGACGATCCGATCATCCTTCGTCTTGCGTTTTGTCTCCAGCGTAGGCACCAGCTCGCCGCGCTTAAGGGAAGACAAAAATTGCCTGGCTTCTTCTTGATATTCCGTTGGTACTGTATCTACGATATTCATGCGAAGAGCTTCAGCTTCTGAATATCCATAAATCTGTTCAGCCCCCCTGTTCCAGGCCAGGATGTTGCCGTCCAAATCCTGAAAAGTGATCGCATCATTGGAATCTTGAATGACTGTTGCCATCCGTCGAAATCGAGCCAGTGTTTTGGTTTGTGCAGTAATGTCGCGCTCGGTTGTGGCAATGCCGGTTAACTTGCCTTTATCGTCGGTGAGCTTGGTCACAGTCAGCCAAACATCAATTATTCTCCCGTCTTTATGTTTTCGCTTGGTCTCCAAATTCGGAAGCAATTCCCCGCGTTTCAAAGAGGCAAGGAATCCCCGTGCCTCTTGCTGATACTCCTTTGGAACTGTGTCTACGCTATTCATGCGGAGGGCTTCAGCTTCAGAATATCCGTAAATCTGTTCAGCACCCCGGTTCCACGCCAGGATGTTGCCATCTAGATCCTGAAAAGTGATCGCGTCATCGGAGTCTTGAATGACGGTCGCCATCCGGCGAAACTTTTCTAACGATCCCATTTGCGCAGCGCTAGATCTGGGGTGTCGTACTATCCTAGTGCGTGTAGACCTCGCTTGGAGTCGAAGTTTTTCCCGGGCCATTTTCTTATTCGCTATTCTAGCTTTTCGTTCTGGAGTGGTACTATTTAATGCGTCGTAAGCGGCATTCTAAATTACGTGGGTAATGCAAACAATCAGCCACATTTCGCGAGCAGAGTCTTTCAATTTAAATTAAGCTCCCTGGCTCCAGGGGAAGTATGTGATTGGAGGTTCACAACCCAGTAGTGCTCGGCTCATGCCGCTCTTTTCGTTTCCAAATGACTTAGGCAACGCTCAAGGCGCTGATCGGCATCCCGAGAAAGCGCCACGAGCTTCTCATCGCCGAGCATTTCCATCATTACCGAAGGGCGAGCGAGCTCGACTGAACATCTCCCGGCAGAAACCTCGCGTACAACCACGTTACACGGAAGCAGGCTCGCAACGTCCGAATTGCATTGATAAGCCTCATAGGCAAGCTGGGGGTTACATGCCCCCAGAATCACAGCAGGCGAAATCTCCTTCCCAAGTTTCTCCCGAAATTTCGAGTGAAGATCGATTCGAGTGAGAATTCCAAACCCTTCCCTATTGAGCGCCTCAGTAATGCGATCAATGACTTCATCGAGACTGCCTTCCACTTCAACACGGTTTACTGTATCATTTATCATAAGTCTTTTCTCCTTGTGGAATCGCCCGTCCCAGGAGCTCCGACTGTTCTCAAAGTCCCCGTGACGCCGATGAACTCCGCTCTGCGCCATTGCTTTTGAATTTCTGCAGGATGCAAGCCAAGGCCACTATCAGGCTTTCTAATTGCAGTAGCCATGCGGTAGAGAACAAAATCCCAAGCGCAGGTAAAGGGTGGGCTATTGATGGCTGAAGTAATCATTCGTTCTATAAATGAAAACCTCACTCAAGAGATTACTGCGGGCGAGAATCTGGAACACAGATTCTTAAGCGATGAGCCAAGTGTTCTTGGGGGGAAAAACCAAGGTCCTACCCCTTATGATTTGCTCTTAGCAGCTTTGGGATCTTGTACGGCCATTACTCTCTTTATGTATGCAAAGCGTAAGAATTGGAAACTATCCGCTGTTCGGATCAAGCTTAAGCATGATCGAATTCATGCGAAAGATTGTGCTGATTGCGAATCAAATAACGGCTTTATTCACTACATTTTTAGAGACATTGAACTCGAAGGAAGTCTTGATGAGACTCAAAGGCAAAGGCTTCTTGTAATTGCCGAGCACTGCCCGGTTCATAAAACACTGATGAATGAAATCATAATTCGAGATTCTCTGATCTAGAGTTGCACCCTCCTCAACCTGAGAGCGTTCGCAATAACTGAGACGGAACTCAGGCTCATTGCGGCGCTTGCTATCACGGGACTGAGAAGTAAACCAAAGGCCGGATACAGAACACCAGCGGCGATTGGCACACCGAGCAGATTGTAAACAAATGCGAAAAAGAGATTCTGCCGGATATTTCGAGTCGTGGCGAGACTCAGGTGTCGCGCTCGAAGTATTCCCCGAAGATCACCTTTAACCAAAGTTACGCCAGCACTCTGAATAGCGACATCAGTCCCGGTTCCCATTGCAATCCCCACGTCGGCTTGCGACAGAGCGGGGGCGTCGTTGATTCCA
Source organism: Bdellovibrionales bacterium GWA1_52_35 (assembly GCA_001769805.1). Taxonomy (GTDB): domain Bacteria; phylum Bdellovibrionota; class UBA1018; order UBA1018; family UBA1018; genus GWA1-52-35. The sequence goes on along the minus strand of MEPO01000006.1, from coordinate 11,397 downwards.
TCGCCGGCCATTGCGACCAAACGTCCTTGGCTTTGTAAACGTTTAACAGCTTCTGTTTTTTCCGTCGGAGAAACCTGTGCGTATACTTCACTGATCCCGATCCTTCCGGCCACCACATCCGCCGTGGCCTTATGATCGCCTGTCAGCATTACGACCTGCACCCCATTTTTCTGCAGCTCTGATACGGCCTCGATCGTGCTCTCTTTGATTGGGTCCGCCAAACCAAACATTGCAGCGGGTTTTCCGTTCAACGCCAGATACATCACCGTCTGGCCAGTACTTCTTAGACGTTCTGCTTGTGCTTCAAACTCACGGGACTCCACCAGTTTCGCGTTTCCGACTGCGACGCTGACACCATCGATGCGCCCGGTAATTCCCTTTCCCGTATGTGACTGAAAGTCGGCTACCGAACTCAGCTCACGCACGCCGCGCTTTGTTGCAGCACGGACGATTGCGGCAGCGAGCGGATGTTCACTCAAATTCTCCAGGCTTGCAGCCAGCCGAAGCGCTTCGGTTTCGGTCAAGTCTCGACTCTGCAGTGCTAAAATCACCGAAGCGACCTCGGGTCGTCCCTCGGTCAGAGTCCCCGTCTTATCGATGACCAGTGTATCGACTTTCGCAAAGGTCTCGAGCGCTTCTGCGTTCTTGATGAGCACACCCGAATGAGCCCCTTTTCCTGTGCCGACCATGATGGACATTGGCGTTGCGAGACCAAGAGCGCAAGGACATGCAATGATCAAGACAGCGACTGCATTGACGAGCGCGTAAACATAGCGTGGCTCCGGTCCAAACGTTATCCAAGCAACGGCTGTAAGTATCGCAACCACAATCACGCCTGGAACGAAGTAGGCCGACACCCGGTCCGCGATACGTTGGATAGGCGCCCTGCTTCTCTGTGCCTCAGTGACCAGCCGGACAATTTGAGCCAGAAGCGTGTCCTTTCCCACTTTTTTTGCTTCCATCAGGAAGGAACCGGTCCCATTGACGGTACCACCTGTAACAGGATCGCCTACTGTCTTTTCTACAGGAATCGGCTCACCGGAAATCATCGACTCATCTATTGAACTGGCACCCTCCGCGACAAAGCCGTCCACCGGAATCTTTTCACCGGGTCTTACTCTGAGCTTCGAACCAATCTGGATGTGTTCAACAGGGATGTCTTCTTCGGAGCCGTCTACACGAACCTGCCTGGCTTCTTTGGGCGCAAGATCCAGCAAGGCACGGATTGCGGCACCGGTCTGACTACGAGCCCTCAACTCGAGGACCTGACCGAGAAGTACGAGCATGATAATAGCAGCGGCTGCCTCGAAATAGACACTGACCGCGCCCTCATGAGACTGGAAGGACACAGGAAAGGTGCCCGGCAAGAGCGTTGCAAAAACGCTGAATAGATAAGCCACACCGGTCCCTAACGCGATCAGCGTAAACATATTGGGGCTCATGTTCTTTACAGACCAGTAGCCTCGCTGAAAGAGCGGAAAGCCTGCCCAAAGCACGACGGGAGTCGCAAGCACTAATTGGATCCAGTTTAGGGTCGATCCGGATACTATCCGCTCCAAAGGCCACGCAGGAATGATATGCCCCATCGCAATTAACAGCAGCGGAATCGTTAAGATCACCGCCCATTTAAGACGCCTGGTCATGTCCACAAGTTCGGGGTCGGGCCCAGTTTGGACCGCAGCCTCAACAGGCTCCAGCGCCATTCCGCAGATCGGGCAGGACCCTGGACCGAGCTGCCTCACTTCCGGGTGCATTGGACACGTGTAATCATGATCCTTAGCCGAAGGTTGATTCGTAACAAGGCGCAAAGACTCGCCCAAGTAGGCGCTCGGGGCACTTTCGAATCGGGTTACACAGCTCTCGCTGCAAAAAAAATAAGTCGTTCCGTTATAGTCAGCTTGATACGCGTCACCGGGATCTACCGTCATTCCGCAAACCGGATCTTTGGTCATTTGGGTCTCCTAGAACGTACGCTTGCAAGGAAGGGGCAGAATTTCACCTCGCCACCATTTGATGCCTTGACGCACGGAACACGATGGCGCGCTGCTCCCGATCTCCGCGGGGAGACAGGAAAGTCGCAGGATAGCGGATTGCGTTCCCGCAGCCGTTTAGAATACAAGACCTAAAGCTTTGACCAGGCAATTGGGCGACTGCCCTGCCGGAATCGAGCCGTGCATCCGATTGAGCGTGAGTCGATCGGCGCGCAAGACAATTTGATCCGCCAGCTCAGCAAATTGCACAGGAACACCATCTTTGAATACGACATCGATCAATAACCAATCGACTTTTTTTCCAAGCTCTTTACGTTGAGCCAGTTCGCCCAAGGACCGGATGTTTGCCGGCGGAAGCGTCACCCCCGCTTCCAGAATGAATTCCTTTACAGCTTGGAATAGGAACGGATCGGCCTCAAACTCCCTGAACATTTTTTTTGTTATAGCGAGATTTTCCGAATTGAACGAATCCGGCGCCAGCAGTCGTGCTAAAATCTGATAGGCCCCATGCTTCCGAAAAAACTGATTTGCGTTGATAGCGTAAGCCTTCAAAAGAGAATTCGCCTGTTTTGAATACTCTGCTATCGGAAGCGCGCGCTTGTTGTAAAGAATCGCCAAGGCACTTTGGATTGCAGAATCGGTCAAGCCGGTGGCATTCTTTACCAAAGCCAGTATTTGCTCATCACCCGCTAATTTTCTCTCCAAAGCCAACCCCAGTGCCCGCCCTTTATTTGAGCCATCAACCGCGTAAGTGACAACAGCCTCGGAAGAAACTGCCTTGACCCGGGTTTCCAGTCTGATCGCTTCCTTGGGGCTGTAAATGTATCCTCTCGCGTTGGAAGAGCTGGTGTCATACGAAGAATCCGGAACTGCTCGATCGATAACCGCCCGCAGCGCCTCGTCCGGATGTCTTATGTTGGCGTCCGGCAGATTTTGCAACTTTTGCTCATAAACTTCTTTCAGCTTCGGGTGATCAAAAAGATTACTTTGGATCCTTTGTTTTGTCGGCACAATGATTCGTTCCGCGCCCAGCGCCGCCTTCTGGGAGAAAAAAAGGTCGAGAATTTTATCGAGATCTCTGCCATTAAAATCTCGCCCGGCAACCGTATGAACATAAAAAGCCGGTCGACCCTCTACGACCACATGGGTTCCAGCGACATAGCCTTTCAGCTTCGGCTTTTCACTCACGGCCCCACCTGAAACAAAAAAAACTCGTTCCATGGGGGAATTCGGATATGCGTAAGACCGGCGTGTGGAACAATCTCCCCCGACACAACCTCTTAAAATACCCCAATCCGGAGGTACTTCGCGCAGATCAAGAAATTCCTGGGCTGTACCCACTCGGTACAAGCCCTTCAGCTCGCTGGCGACAAGGGATTTAATTCTTGCCTGACCTCGTTCGTTCAGAAATTCAAAGGTCTTGGAACTGGTTTTTTCATCCGCGAGAAGATTTTGATTCGCAAGAAGCAAGGAGCTGACAAGCCTAGGCAAACGATCTTCGGCTAACTTCGCTTGCCGGAGAATCGTTAGTACCCTGGTGCTGTCAATTTCCTTGTTCAGCCCAAAAACTTCCGCTTTGAATCCGGCGGCCTGCAGATCGCGGGGCAGTTCCCGTTTCAGAAGAATGATCTTTTCTTCAAACGAGAGCGGAAAAGCCGCCTTCTGCCGCTCTGGAGGAAGCGCTTTGATCAACCCCGTCACAAGCCGGTTCGAATCCACCCTCCCAAGCAACTGAAGCAATCCTTTGAGCTCCCTTTGAATTGAGGTTTGTCCCCGAGCAACTTCGGCCGTAAGCTCGGCTGACCATTTTCTTTTGAGCTGACTCAAGACCACGGGATCCACTTCAGCTTTCGGTGATGGGTCCTGCGCAAACAATCTGACCCGAGCCAGTCCGGGACGCTCTTTCTTCAGGCGCAGGTACTCTGGGTCTTTTTCAAACTGCCGAGTCAAACGGCCCTGTCCCTCAATAAGGCCAGGCAGATCCATCTCGTAGCGTTTTACACTTTCGAAAAGCTCTGGCACCTCGTTTTCGACAGCAATGAGATAAGCGACCTTCTGCTCATCACTCTGTAAACCAAAAGCGAGCCCGATCCCTAGCAAAAGAGTCGTACTGGCCCAGGCAAATGATCGAAGGACGAGGCTCATTGATCACGGTTGCTTTTTCAGCATCTGCAGAAATCCTGAATCCGCTGATAAGATCAGCTGGGTGTCATCCTTGAGTGCCTTTTTGTAGGCATCCATGGTTCGCACAAATTCAAAAAACTTCCGGTCCTGCGAAAGTGAGCGTGCATAAATTCCAATGGACTCAGCTTCTGCTTTTCCCTTGGTCTGCTGGGCCTTACGATAGGCCTCGGAATCAATGCGCTGAAGATCTCGGCTGGTCTTACCCTGAATTTTCGCTTGTTCACCCATTCCGATGGAGCGGATCTTCTCTGCGATCCGTTTACGTTCGGAAATCATGCGTTCGTATACTTTTTTCTCAACGCTGGATTCATAGGCAATACGGCGGATCTGGACGTCGATTACAGTGATTCCGAAATCCCGAAGTTCATCCTCTGCCTTTTTTGCAATCATACCGCTCAAGTTTTCACGACCAGTCTGGATCTTCTCGATTTCTCCCGTAATTTCTTCTTCTTCAGCGACGAGCAGGGTGCCAGAAGCAACCCTCTTCCGGGCTTCCTCGGCTTTTACTTCGATATATTCCAAAATTTTATTTGAATTTCTGACTGCCTCGACCAGGTTGTGATTTGAGATCGTATCCCGAACAATTGCGTCCAAGATAGCGTCAATACGAGCTTTCGCTCCGCGCTCATTTTGTACCGTCTGAATGAATTTCAGCGCATCGTGAATGCGCCAGCGGGCAGTGGTATCGACGAGAATATACTTTTTATCCCGAGTTGGTATCTGGTTCGGGAATCCATCCCAGGTCATAATCCGTTTGTCCACGTACTGCACGTCTTGAATGAACGGCATTTTGACGTGAATCCCTGCGGAAGTCACAGGTGTCCCAATGGGACGCCCGAACTGAGTGATGACGGCCTGGCGGCCCTCCGGCACAACATAGGCGGCAGATAGAGTCGCTGCAATACCAAGGACTGTGAGAATAACTATGGCTGCAATTCGGTTAGGATTCATTTTTCTGTAGCCTCCTGGAGCTTTTGCGAACCGCTAAAGATCGGCAGGACTCCTTTAACTTTGTCGTCCACGATGGTGAGTTTATTGAAACGACCATAGAGCTCTTCCATTGTTTCTATATACATGCGTTTACGTGTGATCTCAGGATCATTTCGATATTCTTTAAGGGTCAGAAGGAACCGGTCGGCGTCACCTTTTGCGCGATTCACAACAGCAGTCGCATAGCCTTCTGCTTTCGAAAGAGTCTCTTCAGCCTTGCCGCGTGCTTCAGGGATGACTTTATTATATGAGGACTCTGCCATGTTGATCGCTTGCTCTTGTTCCTGTTTAGCAGCATTCACCTCATTAAATGAGGGCTTAACAAGCTCAGGAGGATTTACATCCTGTAACTTGATAGTCACAACGCGGATACCAAGGTCATATTTATCGAGCACTTCCTGGGTCAGGCGATGTGCCTCCGACGCAATCTCCACGCGACCGGTAGTCAGTGTCTCGTTCACCGTACGATCGCCCACGACCCGACGCATGATAGCCTCCGAAACATCGCGGATATTCTGCTGGGGATTCTGAGCCTGAAACAGGAATTTACGGGGGTCCGCAATCTGGTATTGGACAATCCATTCGACGTCCGCCACGTTCAGATCACCAGTCAGCATTGACGATTCCTTATCAAAGCCTTTCTTCTGATAAACCGTATCTCCTCCGCGCGTTTCCACGCTGCGAAAGCCAAACTCCTCCTGAAGGACAAGCTTGGTTTTGACTTTGATTGCGTTATCAATACCGAAAGGCAGCTTGAAATGCAGCCCTGGCATTGTAGTTTCACTGTATTTGCCTAGGCGCACGATCACGGCTTCTTCACTGGGCTGCACGGTATAAAAACTTGATAACACTGCCAAGAAAAGGAGCAAACCTCCAATCCCAAATAGTACTAAATGAAGGTTTTTACGAATAGTGTCGATGATTTTTTTGAATTCATCCTCATACTCTTTAAAAGGATCGCCGCCGTGCCTGCCACCATTATTGCTGAAGCTCATGGCGTGAGCCTACATTTTTGCTTCAGCGTTCACAACCTAAACCGACATTCTGATGTCGATGCATTACACTTTCCAAAGATATGGCAGTTAGATTAGTATTTTGATCCCATGAGAATCGCCCTGATCATTTGGTTTTGCCTAGGGGCGCTTGGTCTGGGGTTAGTGACCCTTGAGGCTTCGCGCAGAAAAGTAAATGTAAGCGGCACCTGGTATTTCCTTGCAGTACTGCTGGGTCCAATTTTTTTATTTTTTATATTGCCGCTTTGGCTCGGTCGCTGGGGTAGGGACGCGAACCGTATAAAGAATAAACTCTAACAAAGCCGAATCAATCGTCTCCGCTTGGGGCTGGGCTGGTCATTGGTCTATTCCCTGAAAACTGCCCTCCCAGCCTGGGGACGATTTTTGAACTTTTTGTCTAAGACTCTGATTCGGCTTTGTTATTGCTCTATCCCTGAGCATGTACCTGAACAGTTCAACTCGGCTACCCACTCAATGCTTCTATTCTGATTGTCCGTCAGTTTCAGGAGATTCATCTTTCGTACACTTGGTCCGAAAGGGCTTCTTTTTTAGATCTTCTGATTCCAAATACATCGCACGTTTTCAATGTAAGATATGTAATCGCTCCTTCTCCTCTGCGCGATATTCAAGCTGTTTTTTACAGAAACGGCGAAGACTCAATGATCCCATTCGCGAGCACCTGGCACAAGGCATGACACAGCGCCAGATCGCGCGCGTTCTCAAGACTTCCCGAAAAACCGTGGAACGCAAACTCCGATTTCTAGCAGCACAAGCACGTCTGACCCATCAGCAGTTTTTGATGTCTCTCGTTCGTTCCAATAACAAGCTCGATCTTGTCCAATTTGATGAAATGGAGACTTTCGAAAGATCCAAGTGCTTGCCCGTAAGTATCCCCTTGATAGTTGAACCCAAGACGCGAAAGATCCTGGCCATCGGCGCCTGCTCCATGCCAGCAAAGGGGCTACTGGCCGCGATTTCAGTCAAAAAATACGGTCCCAGGCGAGATGAACGCCCCGAATGTGCGCAGAAGATTTTTAAACAGGTTGATCCCGTACTAGCTCCTGCGGCCTGTATATTTACAGATCAAAATCCAAAGTATCCCGCCTGGATCAATACACATTCCAGCACCTTGATCAGTTCTACAACCAAGGGTCGACGAGGCTGCATTGTGGGACAAGGCGAATTGAAGGGCGGCGGATTTGATCCGCTGTTTTCGCTCAATCACTCGTGCGCGATGATTCGTGCCCACGTTAGCCGGCTATTTCGCAGGACCTGGAATACAACCAAACGAATCGACCGGCTGGAAGACCACCTCTATATTTATATCAATTATCATAATCAGGTCCTAACCCGGTAAACTCACGGGTTTGGCACGATCTTAACCAACCTGACTCTTGAACCGCGTTCTTTACCTGCCGTATTGAATCAACTGCCCCAGACTGGGAGGGCAGTTTCCAGTTGCTATCTAGTTGCGTTAAACCCCTCATGGAACTTCACAACACCACGAGGCGTCGTTTTGCCAAGCGGCAGAACAAGAAAATATTCCTGTGGAATGCCCTCGTGAATCAAATCGGGATTATTCCTGAACCCGAATCTCTTGTAATACTCGGGGTCCCCGACAAGGGCGCAGCCCTGCATTCCGGTTCTTTTTAGTTTAGAGAGGCCTTCGATGACAAGTGCCTTCCCTACTCCCTGCTTTTGCAAATCAGGCAGAACAGAAACAGGTCCAAGCCCATACCAGCCAGTGTCGCCATTGGAGACCTTAACGGGCGAGAAAGCAATATGACCCACTATCTTCCCTTTCAGCTCGGCAACCAAGGAAAGTGTCAGCGCCCCCGCTGCTCTTAGCGCATGTATAATGAACTCTTCTGTCTGATGGCTGACGGGATGGTTTTTGAAAGCAGCCCTCGTGACCCCAGTAATGGCATCAATATCTTCAGTTTGCTCTTGGCGGATGTTTACGTCTAATTTCATTGCGGACCTTTCTTGCACATCGAATTCACTTTATCTTCTCACAAATCAGCATTTTAGTAATCTCTGGTTGGCAGAGGCTCCGATAACTCTTAATATTATCTTAAAGGTAATCGCACCTTGAAACGCAAATTGAATAAATGAAGAAGCATTCGTTTTCATTGCTATCAGTCCTCGTTCTACTGGGTACCACTCCGGGCTCAGCGTCCAGCAGCACCCTGCAATGCCAATCTTCTCACGAAAACCTGCCTCCTATGATCGATGCTTTAGGTCACGACGTGAAAGCCATTGACCAGCATCTCTTCTCGGATGCGATCGTCGAAAGTGCCGTGAAAGTGGTCCGAGACCTGAAGCTTCCAATCGCCTCGAGTGTCGTTCGGCAAAAGCTGAGCACAATCATCAAATCCGCTAAAGGGAAGGGGCTTTCGTTGAGTGGCTACAGCGTCAGTATTTTTGCGGGAGCAAGCTTGGGCATCGGGCCACATGGAGGTTACGAGCTAGTTGTCCTCACCAATCCCAACCAGCCCGATTCATGGGAAATTGGAGTATTCCGCTTTGGAGGCGTGCTTCTGGGTCCCAAAGCAGAAGCAACCGGAGGGGTAGGTCTTAATTTGATTTTCAACATGAGGAAGCTCAAAGACTACGCTGGACACTTCTGCGGAATGTCCGGGGGCGTGAGCGCAACTCTTGGTCTGGATGCAGTGATGCAAACAAGCTGCTCTACCCATTCCAAAAACAAGATTGTAACAATCGGAGTAGCCACGAACCTTGGTTTCAGTGCCGGGATTGCCGGATCTTATACTCATTTCCGGCAAGAGAGCCGCGTCGAGATGAAAGGAGCAGATGTCTCAGGCTCAATTCAACGACTGGTAAAAGGATCAGCTCGGTAATACGAAGGCCCCTCGCAACTTCGCGCGCAAGCTCGGCTGAACATTTCATTTGAGCTGATTCAAGACCACGGGATCTTCAGGCTGCCTTGATGATTCGAGTGAGGCCGGTCCAGTCGCTCTTGCTTGCGAAATACTGCACGACTTCGTCCTCGGGATACTTATTGGCAAGTTGCTGCATAATTTCGTTTGCCTCTTCAAATTGCCGGCCCTCGAAAAGCGTAATCGCTCTTTCGAACTCCGGCCTGCTATTGAACTTGCATTGACGAACAAGGTCCGAATCACAGGCGAAAACCTCATAAACGTTCAGCTTCGCAGATCGACCTCTGATTCGGGTATTGCCTAGACGCCGTAACGGAAGCCCCTCAGTATGAGCGAGCTGTTTGAGATAATCTTCACTTGAAACGAGTGACACTCGAAACATTTTGGTCAGCTGCTCGATTCGGGATGCCACGTTCACCGCATCAGAGATCACGGTGCCCTCCATTCGCTGGTGTTCACCGATAGTGCCCAAAATCACTGCTCCGTAATGAATACCGATTCCGATTGAGATCGAGATCATCCTTCCATCCACGGTACGAAAATTAAAACGCTGGGTGCGCTCGATCATTTCCTGACCTGCCTTCAGCGCTCCGTCATTACCATTTGGAAAGAGTGCCATGATTCCATCACCTATGAACTTATCTATAAATCCGCCGTACTTTGTGATAATTGGCCCAACTTCAGAGAGATACGTATTGAGGAACGCGAAATTATCCTGTGGACTGAGTGTTTCGGAAAGAGTGGAAAAAGAACGGATATCAGAAAAAAGAACCGCCATTTTCCTTTCTGTGGCATCCCCAAGTCTGACTTGTGTGATGTCGTGCTTGCCTAGGCATCGCAGGAAGTCTGTAGGAATGAATCGAGCAAACGCATCCAGGAGCTTTTGTTTGGATTCCAGAGCACACTTTTGAAGTTCCAGCTCTCTTTGCGCCGCGCGCTCCTGTTCTCGCCTGATTTGCCACAGATCGTAGAACAAACCGAGAAGCACGGCGACCAGCTGAAAGGCAGACCCGGCCTGCATTCCGAAGCGAAAAAATATCGTGTATGGGAGAATCGAAAGCATCGTGAGAAATTGAAAGCTGGAAACAGCAATCAGGCTGATATTGCCGGCCAGAAACATCCAAGCTGAGGACTGCCCATTTACGACCGCGAGAGTTCCTCCGAGCAGGATCAAGAAAAAGACCGAAGCGCCAATCACTGCCTGCGCAATGTATGCTTCCGTCCGGTTGTTCGTCAGAAACAGCGGAATTGTCACAAAGAAGGACAAAGCCAAGGCTATCAGGGTCTTCTTCAGACGAGGAGTGATTTTGCCAAGCTGCAGGAAGCCCAGAGTGAAATAAGTAAACGAGAGAAGAAGGCAGGGCGCGAGAAATATTGCGCTGATCTTGTTGAAACGCGAAAGACTCGGCCAAAGGTATTGATACGCGTAGCCGGATAGCGAGTAACTGTAGAGTCCAAACAGAATGGAAAAGACACTGTAAACGCCGTAAACTGGATTTCGAAAAGTGACGTACATCACTAAACTGATCAGACAAATAACCAGAATCAAACCGTAGTAGAGGCCGAGAAGATGCCCCTCTCTGCTACTTAGCTTCTGAAGCATCTGATAATTGTAAACCGTTCCATAAGTGGGATCATTTGCCTGAATTCGATGCCCCCACTGATGTTTAACACGAATATACAGCACTGATTCCTGCTCGGGTTTAACCGTGATCAGAGCCAATGGAAGCAGATGACTCGGGTTGCGGTTCTCATAAGCGACAAGCAGACCGCTATGGCCCGTCTGTTCCGGTTTAGCATTCTGAACCAAGTAGGAATCCAGTTCATCCTCAGGTAATTCAATCGCATAGGTGACGGATCTTTTATGTTGCGACAGGACTTTCAGTCTTAACCAGTAGGCACGATGATCTTTAAGCTTTCCGATTCGATTCAGAGCGACAAAGCGTGAATTAACTTCGTTCGATATAACGTCCGTAATGTCCAGATCATCATTCGGATCTTCGAGCGCTTCAAAATTTGTTACGGCGGAATAGCTCGACTGTTCATCAGAAAATATCAGCGGCTCAGCCACTGCGGACCCAGAGCCTACAATTAACAATATGATGAACATAACTCGAAAGACCATCGTTTCCTTATCGGGAAATAATGACGTTTTCTGAATTTTAAATGATTTAAATCGAAACGATTGACTGATGTTTTAATCGAATACATGATCTTCAGTTCCAGGTTCCCGGCCTTTCAGTTGACGACCTTAAGTGGGACAGATTTGGGTTGCGATTTTCGGGGGTTGTGGATTCTGGGTAGTGCAGCGAACCGGGA
>MEPO01000005.1:10866-245865 GCA_001769805.1 Bdellovibrionales bacterium GWA1_52_35 | reverse complement strand
GATGGGGTATTTGCGATCAGAAAATAACTCTCTGCAAAATCGCCATGCCCCTCATTATGGGGAAGAGCCGATGGTTTATTTAATCGAATTTGATTCTACGCAGCACACACTTGCCCCACGTAACCGGGGAAGAACCCGTTCCGCCGCGGGAAAATTTGGTCGGGGTGACGTGATTCGAACACGCGACCTCTTCGTCCCGAAAGATAGTTGAGGCTCAGTAAGCAACGTCACGTAAGTACTCTATATCACAACCAAGTAACTGATAGCAGTGAAAAACTGTCATTGCAATCGATGCAGCAACTAGCTGCATCAATCCGCATCCTGCAGCATGAAACACGGATTTTGTGCTACACCGGTGCTACACCCCCTGCGCAATTATTCGATGAATTTCTCGCTTATTTAAAGGCATCTCAAAACGGTGCGAATGGGAGGCAAACGATGCCTCCGCCATAAAAAAAGCCCGGGAGTAACCCGGGCTCTATCTCAAATCAATTCTGGTCAGTGTCTTACTTGGCGGTTTGCCACTGATTTGGTTCGAAACCAACCGAAGTCGTTTTTGCGATTTCTGGTCAGCACTTCTCCATTCTTAAAGAGACGTGCTGCTGCTGTCAACAAGAAGGAGAAATATTTATGAGTGCTCATGTAATTGCAGTTACCAATCAAAAGGGCGGTGTGGGGAAGACCACGACCGCCATGAACCTATCAGTCGCGCTATCGAAGCAAGGTCATAAAGTCCTCTCAGTTGACATGGATCCTCATGGCAATCTCACCCAGGGCTTGGGGCTTTCGCTGGGGATGCTCACTGTCTCTATTCGGGATCTAATCGTAGAACGCTCAGTCACATCCGCGAGTGCAATACATAAGACCGCAAGCGGTGTTGATCTGATTGGGGCTAACCCAAACCTAGCAGGCATTGCGCGGTGGCTGCTAAACCAAACGAATACTGAACTTCGGCTGAAGCAGCGGGTTCAGGAGCTTCGTGCAGGCTACGATTTCATCGTGATCGATACCTGCCCCGGACTGGGCGTGTTGCTCAATTCAGCACTGAACGCTGCCGATTCGCTCATTATTCCGGTTGATACTGGATTTTACGGCTACATGGGGGTGCAGGAACTCTTCCATGAAATAGAGGAAATCCGCCTGGGCACGAATCCCGAGCTACGAGTCCTAGGTTTTGTGCTTACCATGACTGATCGCACACTCATCAGTAAGGAGACTTTGGAGGCACTGAAGAACCGATTCGGTAGTCTCGTATTTGAAACTGTAATCAGAAGATGCGTAAGCCTGCGGGAATCCCCGGCTGTAGGGCTTTCGATTTTTGACTATTCACCCAAGAGCATTGGAGCAGATGATTACGCCGGCCTTGCTGATGAAGCACTGGCCCGACTGGCGCAGACAAATGTGGCCCGGATTCAGACGCCCATAGCTGAGGTGTCGCATGGTTAAACGGCTAAATCTCACAGCACAGATTCAGAAGCTTGATCAGATGCAAAGGCAAAAGGCAGTATCGGCCGATACTGTATTAAACGAACGAGAAGCCACCTGTAAGGCCAGTCGGGCTAACTTTACACCCGAGGTTCAACCTTGTCCGAATTCGCTCATTATAGAGGAAAGTCCGTCCATTCTGGACACTGTCCAAAATGAACAGTGTCTGAATCGTACACTGTTCTCATCTGACAGTGTTCAACATGAACAGTATTCAAAACGGACAGTGTCCAAAATGGATACTGTTGCCCAGAAGGTCCGAGTCGACCAGCCTAAGGGTAATTTTACTCAGGTGCCCAACCAGGTATTGAGATCAGCGGGTCTGTTCGAAGACCCCTTTGATTTTATGATTTACCTGCATCTGTATTCTTACTCGTACGGATTTGGGCGGACTACTGCCGACATGAGCCAAGCTGAGATCGAGAAGTTTGCTGGAGTTTCCAAAAACCGGGTCAAGCGGGCCTTGGAGCGGCTGGTGAAAGGGCGTTGGATCAAGCTCGTGCAGGAGTACGAGCATTCAAGAGTATCAAGAAAATGGTTGGTCCATTTGCCGGAAGATCGACGACCAGAAGGAACGAGAACGGTGTCCAATACGGACACTGTGCAAAATGAACAGAGTCCAAGTCGAACACTCGGAGTGTCCGCGTCGGACAGTGTGACAGTATCCAAATTGAACACCAACAAAGAAAGTATTCAAACAAAACTTCAAACAAACTCTCTCTCAGGTCTGCCTGAAGAACTGCAGAGGTATTTCACGAAATTAAAACCAGCGCGAAAGCGAGAGAGCGAATGGGGTGCTTTCCTGGAATTGAAAGGCGAATACTCCGTTCACGATATTGCTAAATGCCTGTCTTGGGTCACCACGCGAGGGCTACAGGGCACCAATGGAGTTGCAATCACTTGCCATTCGCCGATGGCGTTTCTAGCAAAAGCGATAGATCGGGTAATGGGGGAAGTTCGAGCAGAGCGTGGGGGAGTGGATCGGCGAAAACATGTCAACGCTGCAGTGGTGGCAACAAGACAGGCTTTGGAGGCAGAAGCTGAGCAGAAGGCGAGGAGTTGGGCTTTGGGGTGAGTCAGTAATGAGAAACGAAGGACCTCAGGGCCACTGGTGGATCACATGATTAGAACGTATCGTAACGGGCTCTTGAGCAACGACGGACAGGAGACTCAGGCGAGAACGCCGTCGAAAGTGAGCATCTCTCCGATCGCTAATAAGAGGTAGCAAAACAACTTTGACTGAAATTAAATCAGGTGAGTCCAGTATGTGGGACGGTACTGCAGTAGGATTTCTGGGTGCAACATCTGACGGTTCCGACAAATAGGACTGAGTCGATTATTGTGTAAATCGATATAGTTTCAATAATATCCTTGTTAAACTTAGTACTTACCTTAACAAAAGTATTAAAAGTTAATATTTGACTGATTTGATCAAATATTCCAATCTGAATTAACGCATTCAACTATTCGAGGGACGTCATGATGTCACGCAACGCGTTTTTTGGGCGAGAGTATATATCCGAACTAATCAATAATGGATCGGTTTACGTCTTAAAAGCGGTCGCAACGGGTACGATATTAGGGGCGCTCCTCGCTACTTCTGCCTGCAACAAAGCACATAAACCGACAGTGATACAGCAGAACCCGCTGATGCTCTCCTCCAATGAATCGCAGTTAAAGGTTTTTATTCACGATCGCCCAATTTCAGGCAAAGAAATAGAACAAGTATTAATTCAGGTCCGTTCCGTTTCTGTTTTAGATAATTCGGGTAAGGAATATGTTTTATCAACGGACCAGCAGCAGTTTGATCTTCTTCAGTTAGTAAATAACCTCAATAGGCTAATTGGGCTAAAAATTCTGCCGGCAGGAATATATTCTCAAGTCCGTCTCGAGCTAGGCTCAGACAATTTTGTTGTGAGTGAAGGAAAGCAAGAGCCCCTCAAGATTCCTTCTGGCCAGAGTAGTGGACTTAAACTTACACGTGAGTTCGAATTAAAAGGCGGGTTTGTAACACAGCTTAGTGTGGATTTTGACCTAGACAAATCGATAACGTGGAGTCGCGGGCAGGGTTTCTTATTGAAACCAGTTATAAAAATCGATGGAGTCTCAAGCCTAGCTCCGGATACGACTGCTCCAATTGTGATGCTTGGTATCACAGACGGAACGGTAACTAAATCCGCTAGCATTGATCTACCTGTCTCGATTGACGACGCTGGACCTATACTGACTAGCGTCCGCTTAAATGGTCAGGAAGTATATTCTTCAAGCAGTATCGGCGGGAAAGCCATTTTTGATGCTAATGATCTTTCGGCTCAGGATCTTAATTTTGTCGTTCATTTAGAATTAGCGGAAGGGCCGAATAATATCGAGGTGGTTTCAGCCGACTATTTTAATAACCAAAAAACGTCTGCGATTACTGTAATTCGTGACTCGATCGCACCCACAATTACCACAACAGCAAAAGCGGGAATTGTGACAAATAGTTCTACTTACTCTTTTGAAATAATCGTAGATGATGCCACCACAACATTCACGAAAGTATTTCTTGATGGGCAATTGCTTGGGACCTACTCGCACAAACAATTCTCAGTGGTTGCCACTCTTAATAGAGGCAATAATTTCTTTTCTATTGTTTCAGTCGACATGGCCGGTAACGAGGCCAATACTACCATTGATGAGATAGTGTTGGATGACGTACGTCCAGGAATATTAATAGGCGCAGTAGATCACCAGCTGCTTCGTCAAAAAGACTTTGAATTTGTTGTAATGATCGACGATGCCACTGAGGTTACTTCGAAGATTCTCCACAATAACATAGAGATCATTCAGACTCGCGAAAAGATGATCTTGGTCAAAGCCGTGCTCGAAGAAGGACTTAATTTCTTTTCGATAAACAGTATCGATGATGCAGGCAATGCAAATTTGGAGGTCGGCTTAAGTGATATCGTTCTTGATACTCGTGCGCCTCTTCTAAGTGCTGTTATCCCAGAGGAAAGTCAAATTATTTCGGCTTTGACATTTTCTGTTACCGGAAAATCAGACGAACGACTCTCGCACGTATCCTTGAATGGTAAAAGTGCTGAACTGAGTTCGGATGCTAAGAATTTCAGTGGAGTATTATCGGCAGCAGCTGAAGGCAACTACGTGATCAACGTTCAAGCAACCGATGTTGTTGGAAACAGTACTGAAATTGTTCGAAATGTGAACATATTATTGAAGGTGTTGAGACCAGAACTAATAGCGGTAAAAATTTCAGAAAACGGCGATGGATTGGTTGTTAAGGGTGAAATGGGAGCAGCGAGACCCGGGGCGTCTATTACAGTAAAAACAGGATTCTTTTCTAGTGAATCGACTAATGCAGGTGATGATGGGAGCTTTACGATAAATACTTCCTTTTTTGAAACAGCTACACTTACCGCAACTGCTTTAGATATAGCTCGCAGCGATTCTGCTCAAATTAGCTTTCAGATGGATACTAGGCTTGCTGGGTTCGTGAAGGATACAGAAGGAAGAGTGTTGCCAGGAGCTAGGGTATCAATAGTCGGAAGCGAGTTGAGCCCTGCAGTTACTGATTCTTCAGGAATGTTTGTGTTTTCAAGCCCCGTTACTGGAAACCAAACCCTCGCAGTGGATGGCACTTTCATACTTGACCCTTGTAGCGAATGCCTACCGCGCAAATTTACGAATGCGAAAGTTAATATCTCGATCGGCGTTAGCCAAAGCAATGTTATGAGCAGAGCTATATTTTTGGCGCCTTACTACCTCGATGGAACGGAAGTGCCCATTTCACAAAATGGAGATACGCTTGTCTCTAATCCACATGCTCCGGGTGTTGAACTTAGTATTCCGGAGGGAGCAGTGGAGTCGCAGTATGGCGGGGAAGTTGTAAAAATTGGAATGGTGGAGATCCCGGCTGAAGCAACTACGGTTATGCCTCCGGACTTTGTTGCACCTAAAAACGTCATTTCGCTTGAGCCATCCGGTCTTACGTTTTCGAAACCTGTGAAAGTCACTGTTCCCAATGACAACCTGCTGCCAATCGGAACAAATGTTGTGATCATGTCTTATGACAGCAAAACTGGGTACTGGGCTCCCGACGGTGTAGGTAAAGTTGACGATAGCGGAGAAAGGATCGTCACAAAAGAGGGCATGGGAATTACTCATTTCAGTCAAGTTTTCGTTGCGCCGATCGGGCCAAAAGTTACGGAGTTGGGAGCACAGGATCTTCCAGGAGCAAATACGTTTGACGGTGCAGTAAGCACAAGCATTAGAATGCCGTCGCATTTTTCGATGAATTCAGAATTTGCCCCGAGTCTAAGTTACAGGAGTTCCTGGGCAAAGCCATTCAGTCTAGTGACAACATTAATATCAATTCCAAGGAATGAAATTACCTCGTTTGACCGGTTACAAAGAAACCATATTTTTGGTTACTCCACTGTTGATGCAAGTAAATCGGTTCGTGGTTGGATCGAACCAGAATCCATAGTGGGACAGTTTAGTACACGAGGAATTTTGACAGACAAATACACGTTTACCGGAATACCAAACGAAGCAGCTGTTTCGTTTGGAGTTGATTTGAACAGCTTGGAAACGGGTATTTATCCCTACTCAGTCCATTATGATGTGCACTATAAAAACATCGTCGTTTCTACGACTAAGGTTGCCATCCGGCGATATGGGTTGTTCGGACCGATGGACGTTCAGGAGATATCTCGCGAACGAGTTTTTCGTGACCTGTACCAACAGGATCTAGGTGGATCACTTTTTGTGCAAAATAGAGCAAAGTCAGAAGCCGGCACAGGATGGCGCATAAATGGAGCCCAAAGAATTGTTAATCCCGATAGCAATCGAATAATGATAGAGGAAGCCGACGGATCTGCAGGGTCTTACGTAAACCAAAGCACAATCGATACATTAGTCGATACTTCAGGAACGCCCTATGCGAATTTTGGATTCGGACGCATTGATTGGCCACGATTATATATTGGCATAGCAAACGAAGCATTTCAGCTCGATCTGACAACAAATAGTCCTGTCGACAATATTCAAAAAGTCGGAGAGGGTAGCGAATATTCTGGATGGATCAGTTATTGGAGATATGAAAGTATCTGGAACGGAGCGCGAACATTTTCGATTCCATCCAATCTGTCAGATTTTTTATCATTTGACGGACATTATATGACTTCGGCGTCAGACACGCACGATGTGACGTTCAGTCTCGGATCTAAGATCCGACTGGGTTCGGTTGTGACACCCCCAAAATACGCACAGACGAGAAATGTCGCTATTGATTGGTGTCGTAATCTCGGACTTTCATGCAAAGAGATATATACGTATGGACAAACCTATCAATTCTCCTCCGGATTTGTTCCAACCTCTGGCCCTGGAACCGGCAGCTTTTCAACAGTGGGCTTTAATCAACCCAAGGGGCTTGCCATTCATCCATTCTCAAGAATGTTCGCTGTTGCTGATTATGGAAATCATCGTGTCTTAGCTTTGAATCCAGAAACACAAGCAGTTACCGTAATCGCAGGTAATGGTCAACTTGGTCCAAAGCAGGATGGCATCGCCGCCACGGCTAGTACTCTACTTCAGCCAAAGACAGTCATGTATGACTCACTAGGCAATCTCTTCATTGCAACGGAAGAAGGATACATCCGAAAAGTAGACGTAAATGGAATTATAAGTACCGTGGCTGGGCTTCCGTACAATCACGGAGAGGCAGTCTTTGATACTGAGGCACCTGCAAGCAAAGTGTCGCTATCGGACCCAACGGGAATCGCCTTAGACGAGGAAAAGTCGATTCTATACATCTCTGACACTAATCACCATCGAGTTGTCGCAGTTGATATGAGACCTGGGGAGGATTCAGCATGGGAGGTGGCCGGCAACAGAAGCCCGGGCTTTAACGGCGATGGAGGGTCGGCGCTTGGCGCATCACTTAATAAACCCGCTCAATTGGGTTTTGACGAAAATCACAATCTTATCATAGTAGATTCTGGAAACAGTCGTGTTAGACGAGTAATTCTTCAAAATACCGCGGGCGCTGCTGTAGCTTTCACTCCGACAAACCAGGACAATTCAACATTGACTCGAAATAAATCAGACGGATCATTTGTCCGAAAGTACAGGAATGGAGACGAGGCATATTTCTCAGCGGACGGTAAACAGATTTCACTCAAAACTCGGGCTGGCCTGGTGACAAGTTATGAGTACGACTCAGGATTGCTTTCTGCTGTTATTGACCCAGCCTTGCGGCGCACCGTCTATGGGTATTCATTTGGAAAACTACGAACAATTACCGATCCAGCAGGACGCGTAACCTCATTCAATTATGACGGGGACCTGCTCGAAGAGATTAGCTTGCCCGAGGGGTTCAGAAAAAAATTCGAATATTATTCTGATGGTCTATTAAAGAAAGAAATCACTTCTCGTGGGGCGACTGAATACCGTTATAATCAATGGGGTAGACTAGAAAAGGTCATTCGTGCCGATAAATCCGAGCTTAGCATTAATGATATTGGATCGGGAACTGTCGCGAACAATTATGTTGGAGGGAATATTGGTGCCCTCCAATCAATAAAAGCAGGATTGTCAAATAGTATTACAAATGCCGGAAAAACGGTCTTCTTTAAAGTGGACTCTAATGGATTTGTGTCAAAGGTGCAGACTCCAGACGGAAAGATCACGAAACTTGAGCGAAATCATAGGGGCCAGCTGACGACATTGTATCGCGACTTCATCGAAAATGATCCCGATATTGTTAGTGATGATCAGTGGGGTTCGAAAGCAGAATTTCAGTATAATACTTACGGCGATCTTATTGCTAATCAAGACAGTAAAACGGGTAAGACAGAGACTCGTCAGTTTGATGACTTCGGAAATGTTATTTCCGAAACAAATGCGCGTGGTTTTACCTCGACAGCAACTTACAGCCAGAGCACGGGTCTTCTGGAGACAAAAACAGACGCACTAAATAACAAATTGAAGTTTACTTATTACGCGGGTGGTCTTTTGGATAGCGTAATCGATTTAAATAATCAAAAGACGCTATTAAAGAAACAGTACGATAATTTCGGAAATCTAAAAATAGTTCAGGATGCACTACTGAATGCGACGGAATATGAGACAGACATTCATCGGGGTGTTGTGAAGTCAGTGACGGATCCGAGTAGAAGGAAGACTTCGTATGAGTATGATGACTTCAATCGGATTAAGGCTGTTGTAACTGCTGCTGGGAGTCGCACAGAATATTCCTATTGGGAGACAGGCGAACTTAGAACTATTAAAGATCCAAACGAAAACTTCACTGAATTTGAATACGATGAACTCGGAAGGTTGTCTCTGAAGAAGGATGGCGAGTACTGGATTTCTCGAAAATACAATGAGTCAGGTCAGGTTTCGTCTGAAAGTGATTCACGAAATCAGACGAAAGTTTATAAGTATGATGATTTGGATCGTCTTTATGAGAAGGTACTTCCAGATGACTTAATTCAATTTGCTTATAATTCTGACGGAAAACCACAATCAATTGAAAATACTAAATCGCGGGTATCATATAATTATGATTCTGCCGGGACTGTCCGGTCAGTAACCGTGAGTGGAAAAGGGAGTTATTCATATCCGAACGTAGATCTAAAGTTTACATATGACGAGAATGGAAACAGGAAAACGATGATCGACCCAACGGGACAAACCGACTATAATTACGACGAGCTTGATCGGCTTGAATCGTTATTGAATCCCCAAGGAGAAAGGTACGGGTTCACGTTTGACCATCTGAATCGCCTAGAGGCGATATCGCGCCCAGGAGGGGGTAATCGGCGTATCTTTGATGATGGTGGGTTTGTAACTTCGCTCATCCATTCAAATGCAAACGGCGGCATTATTTCGTCATTTTCATATTTGAGCGATTCTACACGAAATCGTAAATCGCTTACCTCAATCTACGGCACTCACAATTTTTCATATGATGAGCTTGGACAATTGACTGCTGCTAGTCATCCGGAAATGCGAGCGGGGCCTTATCAGAGTGAAACCTTTAATTACGATACACTTTATAATCGAAATCAGGATCAGCTCGGCTTATACAGCTTCGATTCCAGGGCGCAGCGCTTAAAGGAGGACTATCGGTACCACTATTTTTACGATCCCATGGGTAATCTTGTTCAAAAACAAGCCAAAGGGATGACAGGAGAAGTGGTTCTCTTTTCGTACAGTTCTGAAAATCAGTTGATCGGCATCAAATATTACATCGCCCAGGGTTTTGATCCTGCTCAGTTGTGGACGCCTAATGGCGTTCTCTCAAAAGAGGTGAGTTATGTCTATGATGCTCTAGGGAGGCGCATTGAAAAACGCGTAATAGATTATGGCGAGCCGCAGAACAATTTAAAAACGTTTACCCGTCAATATGTCTATGACGGTGAGGAAGTTCTATTAGAATACGATGGGAGCAGTACACTGCTAGCGCGATTTACTCATACCGGAATGCAACTGGATGATATTCTGGCAGTTAACGTGACCGAGGCGGGAAAAACGGCAAAAATTGCGAAGAACACCGGAAGCTATCAGTACCTCAAGGATGCGCAAGGTAGTATTCTGGACGTTACTGATAATTTCGGAGCACGAGTGCAGCATTATGTTTATAGTGCATTTGGTGTATTGTTGGGAATAGAGGATGCACAAGGTGCGCTGATAACTGCGGAACCAGTGTTAAGTACTAGCTATACTTACACTGGACGCGAGTATGATCCGGAGAGTGGCTTATACTATTACAGAGCTAGATATTATGACCCGAATACAGGCAGATTTTTGCAGAAGGATCCACATGCGGGG
Source organism: Bdellovibrionales bacterium GWA1_52_35 (assembly GCA_001769805.1). Taxonomy (GTDB): domain Bacteria; phylum Bdellovibrionota; class UBA1018; order UBA1018; family UBA1018; genus GWA1-52-35. Next base: position 235,545 of record MEPO01000005.1, on the reverse strand, counting down.
GATCTGAGTATGCCTGCGACAGTAATTAGTGGTTACACGTACTCTTTCAATAATGCGACAAATCTAGTTGATCCAGCTGGAAGGTTTCCATGGATGCTGTTTTTTATTTTCGGTGCCATTCAGGGCGGCATGAATATGCAAGAAGCATGGAATAATGGAGAGAGAGATTACAGTCGGTTGTTTGGAGTATTTGCTACAGGAATGGTTACGGGGGGGCTGACTGGTGCTACCATAAATATTAATCCATTTTTAGGGATTGCAGTCAGTGGGGTTATGGGCGGCCTTAATAATTATCTTAATCAGGGAATAATCCAGGGATTTAACACGGTGAATATTGACCGATCCTGGCGAGCTGCTGGTTTTTCTGCTGGAACCGGAGGATTAGCTTACGGTATATCGTGGGCAACAGGAGTAACAGTGCTTGTTCCCTATCTTAATGGGACGAAGACTGCAATTGGATACGGCAGTGGAGTTGTTGGTGCGCTTATGGGTAACCAAGTGGACTCTGGAGTTACTCCGCCGGGATATGGCGCTTGTCGGACAAGGGCGGGTTCGTATTATTCGGAGTTTTGCGTTTATGACAGACAATAATCAGTGTTCGCCTGGGTTTTGCGGTATTAAGTTTACCTTTTGGTTGGGAATTGTATTTAGCGTATTGGGAAGTGCGGCAGTCGCTTTTGTGTGCTCGATCACTTTAGCGCCGGTTTTTAAGCTCGGTGCCTATTCTGCAAAGATTCTAATGGCTGGGTCGTATGTTCCAATCGTGTTCGTATGTATATTAATTAACGTCAATGTTATTGCGCTCCAGGCGATCCGAAAAGGATTGCAAAAAGAGGTGTACTTTTGGCTTATTATGACTCTAAAAAAGAATGGCTTTCGTTTAGGAAAAAGGCCGAACGAGTATCTGAAATTAAAGTTCAGAATTCATTAATCGATAATCAGCGTAACGTTTGCTCAAGAACTTAGATACTACAAGACTCCTTGAAGCCGAGCGAAGGGCTATTTGATTGCTGGTGCAGTTGGAAATGCAACTCAGGCAGCGTACAATGCAAATTATTACTTGTCTGGAAAGGCGCCCCCCTTGTTTTCGGGAGAGGTCTTTCATTCGGTTGATGTGAATAATACCTTAGGAACGATTTGGGCCGGAGCAGCTCTTATTGACCTTGGGTTTCTCGTGAACAAGCGGCGTATCACAGAATCTCCCTGGCCGGGTCCGCGGGGAAAGGTCAGTGTAGGTAGTGAAATTATGAACTCGAAACTATTTATTAAAGTATGCGCACTGTTATTTTTAGTTCCAATGGTTATTAATATGGGTTGCTCACAGCTCCGGCTCGCATCCAAAGTGGATGGATCAACACTTATAGGAACGCAACGGGGCGTTGATGCGACTAGTAGATTTGTTGACGAAATGAGGCGCTGCTTAGCTGGGAGCTCCGATTCGATTGAGAACCTTGGCACTAAGCAACTGAATATTAGTGTTGCGTTTTTGTTCGATGGGGCAGACTCAGCAATTTCTGAATCTGAGGCGAGTAGGGAAAACGATAGCAGTAGGTCTCGTGAAGCTATTGAAAGATGTAGGAAGTCTAGCATACTGGTTACGTCCGCTTACTTTAACGCTGAAGTATCCAAATACGACTCCATGCCAACAGGGTTTAAAGGATACAAAAATATTATATTTGTCGACGGACCTCTGAAGCCCACGTAAAATCTTGTTGTTTCTGATGAGCCGAAAAGTACGGCAGATCGATCGATTTTTGTTAGAGCACAAGACGCTGATTGAAATTTCGGCTCCGGGCTCTTCCATTTGAATGCTGCTTAAGACTTTTACTTAGTGGCGATCAATTGATGAAAAACGTACGCCGGGTTTAGAGCGTGTCTTTTTAACCCCAGCGAGTGATTCAGGCTTGCAGGATGACAACTACATCTCCGTACAAGCTGGATGACCGTACATTAGGCGTTAAGCGTGTCTTGTTAACCGGGAGGCTGTAAGCCAACATTTCGGCATGACAGTCGATACTATTATAGAGCTAGTATTATGATCCTGGCAGGGGGAGGTTTTTGCAGAAGGATCCGGATCCAGGAAAACTCAATTTTCTGGCGACCGTAGTTAATTCGTATATCTATACCTTGAAGCCCAGCAATCTTACTGTTCCGAATGGGCGATTCCCGTGCTTGATAGCTCTTGTTGTTCTCGGGGGAGCCATTCAGGCTGGTATGAATATGAGTGTAGCTTCGCATGCTGGCGCATCGCTTTGCGATATATTGCTGAGTGGACTCGTAGGCTTTGCATCGGGCACGATCTCTACTGCGGGAGGAATTTACGTGGGACTACCTGGCGCAATGACTGGGGGTTAATCGGAGGCGAACTGAACAATGCTGGTAATCAGCTAATCTTCACGGACAAAGTAGAATGGCGTCCGTTCGTTGACTCAATGACCGCTGGATTTACGACCGGGGCAGTGATTTATGGGGCTTTTAGTGCCACAAATGCGATCTTCCGTGAAACCGCTGCGAATTATATCAGCTTTCCGATGGGCCTCGCGATTACGTCAGGGCTATGGCAATATCTCTGGTATACCGGATCGCGTCGGTGACAATTGTTCTTACGTCAATACTATTTGCTACGAGTATAACCCCAGCAATCCGTGAGGTAGTTTATGAGCGAGGAACCAATAGATTACAAAACTGCTTGGAATAGTCTGCGACGTCTTCAACGGCTCTGCTGGATGATTCCGATGGTTGGCTTTTTGCTTGTGGTCGGAATAGTTCCTCTAATTAACTCGAGGAGTATTCCGGCTTTAGTGGGAGTTGTTTTGATTTTGATAGTCGGAGTTGCATCGTTTATAGCCCTTCTGAAGTTGATCTATTGGCGCTGTCCGCGCTGCGGAAAGTACTATTTCCAGGTAAATGAAGCGAGACGGCAGACTATCCCAGTCATCAGAATCAAGGCCTGTGTGCATTGTAATCTTCTGCGACCGTGACTATGTTGTGTTGTCAACTATTTGCCAAAATTTTCAGGAAAATTCTTGGGATGATCTTCCCATGATCCCATCTGTCGTTAGCCCGGAAAATCTCTGCGAATAGAGTTTGACCTGACCGTTCCTCCGAAAACTGAAACTCTTCGGTAAAGCTCCTTCTGGTCCTGACCTTTCCCCGCGGACCCGGCCAGGGAGAGTCTGAGATGTTATATGTACTGGTAATCCTGTTCCGTTATACTGGCGAATCAGGTTCGTTGGGTAGTTCAGATCGATGGCTGAACGAGTAGCAATAGTCGTTATGATTAAAGCTTGCCCCGCCGAGGGTCGCCGATCCCCAGGGCACTCCAAAAAGCCTTGTGAACACGAAAGACCGTCTCATAATTGATGTTCTCGGTCATCGCTGTCGAAATGGGGTTATCGTAAGAATATCGGAAAACATTTCCCGGAGTCTTTATACCGATTATGCCCATGTGAAATAGTGCACGAAAGAAGCTGAGCGTCAGATCGTCTGCGCATATGGAGCTTGTAATAAAGTTACTCGATAGGCGCTTGAGCCATGTACACTCATTTGCTTGATGGCTCGAAAGGACGGTGTTTATATCCTCGCCTGAAAAGTCACTCATTTTAAATTCTGTGGAACGGGATTTCAGAAATCCAAAAAGTGCTGTAATGCCGAAATAGGTGTCCCTCCATTCATCGAAAACTGATTGAAGGCGGCTTTTTGAATATTCAATTTCGCTCTCGTATAGCAATGACCAGTTATCTCGTGAGAGGCTCCCGGATTTTTCTATATAAATATTTATAAATTCTATCATATCTCGAGGCCGTAAGAAGGTACGTTCTAGAATGAACTCGACCGGATCTTGGCTGTGTTTGGTTCGTTCAGGCAGGATATCTAGCAAAGTGGGGGCCTTGCTAGTGTACTGCTCTCTAAAAATTTCACTCAGACGTTGATTTACGAGTCCCGTAAGATCTTGTGGCAGCCATCTCAGGTGGAGAATAAGGTCCTTCCATTTTTCACGCTGCGGTTCCATTTGACTTGCTTTTCGAAATAGGCGAAAAAAAGTGTTTTCTCGAAGACTGATTACTATTTTCAAGGCTGGGATTCTTCTATTAAGATCTGCGACAGTTGAAAGTAGCGATTTTACAAGTTCTAAATAGAGTACTTCGTCGGGCATCCATTCTTTATCTAGGTCGTCCACTAATATATAAAACTGTTTTTGCGAATCGCGGAAACCATATTCGCTTAGTAAATCCAAAACTTTGTTGAGGTCTGCAATTAAAAATTCGGATACAACTTTCTGGGTGCGGTCAAGAACTTCACGTTCTACTGCCACTTTGCTTTCATTCTCCGCCGCAGAGTCCTGGCCTGCTTGAATGCTGCCAAACGGAGCCTGTAGAGTGAGCGAAATTGCGGCGTCCGCCGTAAGTCGCGAGTTTAGCTCCTCGGTTATTTTTTTTATTCTGGTGTCCGATTTTACCCAGTACTGATCCCCGTATGTTGCCAGATACTGCTTTGAAACTTTTCTTGCTTCGTCTTCTCGTTTTTTAATTTTGCTTAGATCGAAACGAGAAAGAAAGGATGTCGGAATATCGGTTTCGTTTGCATATCTCAGTCTAATCAGTTCGAGAATACAGATGTGCTTCCAAAGGTACTTATAGAAAGGCTCAAGGTTGACGCCCCAAGATCGAATAGTCCTTAGACTAGAGTTGTGGAGAAACTGCATAGAAAGCTCTTCTGGATCTAGAATTGAGACATGGTCGTTGGTCTCCTTGAGGCGGCGAAGAAGTGCAGTCTTTCCGCTTCCTGTCCGGCCAAGAATGAAACAGCGCGGGTCAGAACAATCTGTTAATAGTGACAAGAGTCCACTATCGATGAATGCTTTTTGAAGAATGCGATCATTTTCAGCCGCGAGGGCGCCAATAGTTGCACCAGGCTTGAGCCTATACTTCGCCATAAGCAGGAATTATCTAGCAGACTAAAGAAAATAACAACTGGAATACGCGCAGAGTAGGCTACTTCTCGTATCGAGGTGAGGGGGTGTGTGGAATTGCCCCGATTCGGTGGACGGGTTGTTAAGCTGCTGAACGCAGCCGCCGCCTCTCATATTCGGCTGGACTCAAATAATCCAGCGTCGAATGGGCCCACTTTAGAAAACTGATTAAGGAATGTGGGCTTAGGGCGTCGGCTGAACGGATTTCAATGCTTCGAAATAGAACCACATCGCGATAATCGGCGCCGGAATCACAAATAGAAACAAAACATCTGTCGGAGTGTGGCCAATGCTCGCAGTGATTGCTGAGGTTGCAGCAACGGCGCCTCCGTATAGCACTGTCCTCCTTAGGGCGAGAATGCGACCTCGCATTGATTCGGGACTGAGCTGCTGAGTGAGAGTGCGGGACACCACTGTAGCGTAACTGATGCCCATGCAGGTGAGTGCGGTCGGAATCACAATAAAGTAGTCTTTTATGATGATCGAAAACAAAAGAGCGCCGACTGATACTGAGCACATGAAATAAATATTCAGTTTCTTGGAATCGTACTTGAGCGACGGTAAATAGAACCCTAGTGCGTAGGCTAGCCCTTGCACAGCGGTTAAGAATCCAGCAACTGCATCGGACACACCTATTGTATTCTTCAAATGAGCGAAGAAGATAGCGCTGTAGGCTCCGTTTGCAATTCCCATAAAGAGGGATACGAGAATCAATAAAAATAGCGGCCTGTTGTTTACAATGTGAGCAAATCCATCTCGAAGATCAGCAAAGTAGTGCGTAGCCGTGCTGGCAGCAGCCTTGGCCCGAACCTTGATTGATAACACAAGCCCGGCAATACAAAAGAAGGTGAAACCATCAATCAGGAAGGCATACTTCGGATTAAATAACCCGATCAGAATGCCTGCTGTCGAAGCACCGAGTGCCTGAACAAGATGGTCTAAAGCATCGAAGTAGCTGTTGGCCTGCAGAATCTGACCATCACCCTCGACGATGTCATGAATCAAGGCCAGGAGTGTGGGCCTACTGACGGCAAATAGTGCAGTATTGAAGCAAGCTACAGCATATGCAATCCAGAGATGAGAGTTGATATCGAAAGTGACAATGGACAGAATTCCCAAACCCTGACCGAGGAAGGTGAGGCTCAACAGGCGCTTTCTTTCTATACGATCTACGAGCGGTGCCAATAGAGGGCCACAGATCAGGGTAGTAACGAGTTCAATCAGCACTAGAAGGGAGAGGTCAGTCGCGCTGCCGGTATTTTTGAATACGTAAAGGGGGAGTGCGACTGCTGTGAGCGCATCACCAAAAGTGTTGATGAGCTGCGCTGAGAGCAGCGTGCGGTAGTGTTTGTTCTGCAGAACATTCACATTACTCATGCTTGTGGCACTCGTAAGGATGATTGATCAGGACGAGACTGGTAAGCGTTTTCTCAGAACGTTTGGTTGCGGAGCTGCGATTTGAAATTTGAAAGTTTTCTACCAATCTTAAGATAACCCGGTACATGTTCTTGATGTTTTGCAGCTGCTCTTCATCCAAATACGCATGAAGAATAATATTGGACTTGTTCTTCCAATATTCTTTTACATGTCCCATTTCGAATGTCTTCTGGCTAATCAGATCGAACTTGGTGGACATCATGTTGTAGAACTCGACTGAGTCATAGAAAGGGCTTTTGTTTACTTGATAGTTTCCGTGAATGTCTTCAAAAACAACTCCGAGTCTTACAAGGTCGTTCAATGCTTTCTGGATCGTCTTTTCGGAAATCCGAAGTCGCCGAGCTAGTTCGGATTTGTCGTGAGGTATTTGCAGAATTTCCACGAGGTCAAATAGGAGTGGGTCAGTACAAATTTTCTTGTCTATATCCGGAGCGGCAGTTTGATTTGGTAAAATATTTTCTCCATGTGCGCGCGCAACCAAGTCAAAAGTAGAGATATTGATCGTTTTGCAGATGAGTTCTAGTTCCGTAAGCGTCATTTCCTGCTTTTCGCTCAATAGGCGAGACAGCTTCGAAGTGGGAAGATTCGATGCTTTTGCAAGCTCCGTAAGTGTGATTTCGTTTTCATCGAGAATCTTGCGAATGGTTCTAACAATATTCTGTTTCATCTATGCTCCAAATATGACAATTATTTGGCCTTTGATAGCAAACTATTGCGTTTAATGCAAAAAGCTATTGCTTCAGTGCAAAAACGACGACTAAATACAACTTGCTGATTTTAGTCTTTGTTTGTACTGATGCGAGTAACAGAGGAAGAACTAATGTTCAAAAATACCAAATTGATTGCTTTGACTGCTTTTTGTGTTTGTCTGACGTGTGCGCCAGTATGGGCTGGTGGCAGCGTTAAGGATAATATCGGGCAGGATCGCAAAATTCTGATTGATAGCAAAACCTTAGCAGGCGGAACTATTCGAGATGGATCAGGAAATGGGAATAAGCCCTGTAAAGCGAGCAGCAGTAACGCTCGGGGCGGACATGAAACAACCTGAATGAGCAGGTAAAAAAAAGGCCCATACCTCGAAGCCCTCTGCGCTAACAGAGGAAGGAATGAGCCCAACGATTGAACGTTGTTGGTGTCTATATATCCATTTTGCTTCTGGGTGTGAATCCTAAAATAAAATGACCGCAAGTAGCGGTCACAACACTAGAAAAGGGGATCACATGAAATCTCGCTTAATGGGATACTATTGTCTACTGCTTGCGGCAGCCGTGCCGATGGACGCTTTTGCAGACTTTGAAGGCACCCTGTCCAACTTGGTCAATTCGATCGTAGGTCGAATACTCCCGATTTTTGCCATGGGATATGTCGGCAAAAATATCTTCGGTCACATCCAGGGTAATCCCCTGGCTACCCAGGAATCACTTAGGGTGGGCCTCGGAGTCGTTAGCTTGATCGCTATTCGCTCCGTTTGGGCATTTCTTCAGTCTCAAGCTCGATAATCGGACTGAGCGAATATGCGCAAATTTGTTGAGCCTACAATGAGGAATCTCCTCAGGCAGAGGCTTGTCGCTGGAATCTCCGCGACAGGTCTGATCGGCCTGACCGCCCTGGTGACTGTAATTCAGTTTGTTGGCGGGAATAGCAATTCAGGTAATCTGCTTGCGATCGCATTAGCATTCAGCGGGTATGTCGCCCTTCGGCTGATGACGCGATTTGCAAGGGTTGGCTGGGAAGAGGCTGTAGTTTTCTGGTTTGAACGGCTGTTTGACCGGAACAGGAAGCCTGGTCCGGATTTAAAATTTCTGCCTTCCTCAGTGCTGCTCCAGTCTCCTGATTGCCTAGATGAGCAGGCCCTAGTGTCCGGCAAAGCGGCACTTTCTGAAAAGATCCTTTCACTCAAGAATGGAGAGCGGACCGTCTTTGTAATCGACAAGTCGGGTTTGGGCGCGAGGGTCCGTCAAGCAGTGCCCGAAATATCCGCAAAGATCCCTCCGTGGGCGAGCGCAAAATCTCCTGTCTACTCGCTCTATCAGCTTCCGGTAACTACCGATCCGCTTTGGATCTCGGAAGTTCTCGCCGGGATTGCCGGGGCATTTTGGTTAGTTGTTACTTTTGAATGGCTGGATCCATATAAAGCCAAGGCTCAAATTGAACGTTCAAGGCGTGCCAATGCAAAGAGCAATGGAATTACCAATGTAGATAGTGAAATCACATTCGACGAAGCCACGGCAGTTCTTCAGGGGCTTTCGAGAGGCGACGAGAAGGTTTTGAAATGTTCTTGGGTCTTGGTCACAGACGAAAGAGTGGCGCTGGATCCCGAACTGTTCTGTCTCGAAAAACGGCCTGAGTTGTCTCTGATGTCAGCACTTGGAATTCGTAAAAGGGATCACCGGGCACTGATGGTTCGCGCGGTATCTGCTACCGATCTATTCCCGTCCTTTCTGGACCCAATAGGGACGGGTGTTCCCGTATTGAGGACACGACGAGGATTGCCTCTTTACTTTGATCCGCAGGATGGGCGTTTTGAAGCACTGCATTGGCTGGTGGCAGGAGCTTCCGGGAGCGGCAAAAGCTTTTTTACAGGACTCATGCTGAAACGAATGATTCAGCGAGAAACTCCGATGTCGGTCATGTTTGTCGACCATAACCGGAGCTTCCGTAAGCTAGTGAAGGCCTCATCCGGCGTATATTTCGAACCGGAGTCCTTAAAAGACATTGAATCGGATCTCGATAGCGTGATCCGCCTGACAAATTATCCCAAGATGGTGGTTGGGATAGAGCTTTCGGATTTGCCGATTTCCGAGAAGCGCGAAGCCGCTCGAATTTTACTGACGAACTTCGAGAAGTTCTTAAGAGGCCGCGATACGACCCACCCAGTTTACCTCGTACTGGATGAATGCTGGAATTTTCTGCGCGATGAACCGCTTCTCGTTCAGAGGATGTTTCGTGAGTTCAGAAAACTCAATGGAGCAGTTATAGCAGTAACGCAGAGTCTGTCGGACTTCCTTTCGGACGAAAGTGGTCAGGCTATTTTTCAAAATGCTCCAATACGAGTCCTTCTCAGACAAGGAGAGGATCCAGTTCAGTACAGAGGGATACTTGGGTTAAACGATGTCGAGGTACAAAAGCTCAGGTTTCTTAGGCAGGAACGGGGTCGCTTTGCTGAGTGCATGATCAAAACTCCGTTTTCTTCGGATATAGGCAGGCTCTTTCCAGTGGACGCTGAACATGAGCTTTTGCGGACTGACACTTTGCGAGCGGAGCTGATTGCCGAGGCTAAAGCAAAAGCGGCGCCCAAATTGGGAGTGATCAAGAGGGCTCTCGTATGCGAGTGACCATTATTTTTCTCGCACTAATGTCCAGCACGATGGCAAACGCGTCAATCTTCGGAGAGGAAACGCTGGCGTTACTGAAACTAGTGGGTGGGCAAGCAATAGAACTCGAAAGGCTTGCTGACGTGGTAGGAGTTGCTAAAGATCAGCGCGACTTGCTGATTAAGTTGAACGACGGAATAGAAACCGGCGTTCGGCAGATAGAGGCAATTCAAGCGATTATAGAAAGAGCCAAGGGCTTGGACCCCACCGCCGTGTCGCGCATTTCTGATCTCACGAGACAAATCGAGGATGTGAAGGAAATTCATGCCCGCACCGAGGAGGTGGTGGCATTAAAACTCACATTATCGGATCAGGCTGTTGCCCAAGGATCAGTTCAGAGTCAGACCGCCTATTCGATGGGGCAGGAGATGATCGCAGCGGGATCTGACCTTGCAGTTGAATCAAAAACTGCGACTCCCGGCCGGGCGGCTCAGATCACTGCTGCAAGTGGCGCCGCACAGATGCTGAGCCAAGGAGTTGCACTACAAACACTGGCTCATATTGCGCAGTTACAGGCGATGCAGCTCGAATTACAGAAGACACAAATGGAGCGCGATCAATACGCACTCACAGCAAGACGCGCCTATTTTTCGGGACAGCTGACCCAAAGTAAGCGCGGGGGCGGCCTATGAGCACTGCCCCGTTGATCTTAATAAATTCCGACATTTTAATTCCCGTGGGTCGAAGCCTTTTGATCGGATCGTTTGGAATTTCCATTTTAAAGGCTATTCGAGAAGGCGAGGGGTTTCTGGAGTCCTTCGAGAGTTTTGCTATCGGATTCCTTGCGCTCCTTTACTTTAAGCCATGTTTGATCGGAATTGTCGAGCTGTGTAATTCACTTGCTGAGCTCATTCCTAAGATTGGGAACCCACAAGGCCTGAAGGATATGGTGCTTGGAAATCTTGCTACAGCGGCTCAAGCACCGAATCCGAATGGTTCAAGTACGGTAATCAATATTCCATCCAGTCTGGAGCAGATTTGGCGACTCGGCGTCTGGGGCATTCTGAGCCAGATCATCGATTATATGTTTCTTCTTGTGACCTATCTTCTGACCGCAGCACGGTCGGTGTTTCTGCAGGTGGTAGCGTTTTTGTTTCCAATTGTAGCAGGCCTTTATCCCGCTTTGCCGGGATTACTTAAAAACACGATTGCTTATTCTTTTGAAATCGCCCTTTGGGGCGTTGTTTTGAAATTGATTCATGTTGTGACCGGAGTTGTTGCGCAAGAGCAAATAGGCGTGGATGGCTTTGGTGTCCCGATTGTGGCCGTCGAACTCGTGGCAGTCGTACTGGTCCTAATGGTGCCCGGGCTTACTCACCGGATTGTGAGTGGTTCTATGAATGGCGATGCTGGTGGATCCGGTGGAGCATATGCGCTCGGACGTGGATGGGTGCTGAAAGCTGCCCGATATGTATCGAAGGCACCTGTATGAGAGTCCTTTACGCATTCTCCGCATTCTTGTCAGGCCTGTCTGCCTTGGGCTCAGAAACGCCTCCGGTCAGGCTTTATCTGGGATTTGTGACCCGAATTGAATGTGTAGGTAGTTTAAAGAGTTCTGCACTGGGTAATCCAGCGCTCGCGCAGGTTGAGGCGATCCCCCGCGAGATGGGATGCGGCTTACTGTTAAAACCTAAAAAGACGGGCAGAAGCAATCTCATCGTGATTACGGGAAGCGGGAGTTCTCATCGGATCGTAGAAGTGGAAGGTGTAGAGCGTGGACGAATCAAACGAGATGACCTTGAGGTTCATTTTGCTCCCGATCCAGAGGGAGGTGCTCAATGAGTCGAGTATCTCGTATTTGGATGATCGTGGTTCTGCTTTCAAATCAGGCTCATGCTGCGGATCAATACGAAAGGCAGTTGAATGAAATCAGAGAGCGGAGTGGAGCCATTGATACGAAAATGGCAAAGCTCGGCTTTGTTTCAGGCAGGAACCCGTCCCGTAAAGGAATGGATGACGAGGCTAGGGAATCAGGCGGGAAGATTCTCCAGATCTATGCAGCACCAAAGATCCTGCAAGCCCAAGCAGGGCGGGTGATCATAGGAAAGATCACCAATCGCCTGGTGGTTGCAGGCGATGGATCTCCTGCAATTATAGAGCTGGCCTACGATCAGGGAATCTTTTCAGGATTATCCGTGCTTGGGAAGGCTGCTATTTCGAGTAGCCCCGGACGGTTGCTCATCAACTGTGAACGACTTGTGCTTCGCTCGGGAAAAGTAATTCCTGTCGAGGCAGTCGCAATGGATAGCGATGGCGCTTTTGGATTGGCAGCTCAGGTGGTCAGCGGGAAAGCGCTGGCTGTGGCTGGAGCAATGGCAGGCAGCTTTGTGTCAGGACTGGCTGCCTCCCAGCAGAGCGAAGCGATGACACCGTTTGGATTCACCCAGACGGAACGAACCGGGAAGAACGCAGTTCTTCAGGGGCTCGCCCAGAGTGCTGCTGATCAGTCAAAACGCCTGATCGATGAAGCAACCAAAGAAAAGCCCGTCCTCATTGTTGAGACGGGAACGCAGGTCGGTCTCTATTTCAACGAGGAGGTCAGGTTTTGAGGACAAAACTTCGTTCCACCATTTGTCTCGTTCTAATTGTCAGCCTGACGCCTGCCTGCGCCACAATCGGATCAAACCGGACTTACGACTTGGCATTAGGCGGTGCTGCGGCCGGAGCCGCTGGAGGCGCTCTGCTATCTCCAAACGATGAGAGCCGTGGGCTTAATGCCCTGGTCTTTGGGTTAACCGGAGCCCTGGTTGGGGGGCTTGTAGGGATTCTGACCGGCGACAGATCTGAGAAGCCGGAACCGAAAAGCGCTCAGATCAGCACGCCAAAACAAGGCGATGGTAGTCGGGAATTAATGCTGCCGGTTCCGGCCCAGATTCCGGATTTTGTGAAGGCACGAATCCAGCCGGTGATCGTCGAAGAGTACATGGAGGCTGCAACTATCGGTGAGGACGGGACCTTGCGTGAGCCGCACAAGGTTTACCGAATCAAGCGCCCAGCTGAATTCTCGGCCACTCCAATTGCCGGAGGTGGCAAATGAAAGTAGGGAAAAACGTACAAACGGGGTTCATCGCTAAGTTTAATGCGTTAAACCCCCTTTTAAACCCCTGCACCGTGCATTCATCAGCGGTTTTCCGCACTTACAAAACACGACAGGGCCTTCTCACTCCCGACCCCGCCCCCACAACGACACTGGGGACGGGGTCGGGAGTGAGAAGGAAGAACAGAACTGAGGGGGAAAACCAACACATGCACGGTGGGGGCGGGATCGGGGTTGGGTGGGTGAATGGGATCGGGAACGGGTACGGGATCGGGTACGGGATCGGGAACGGGTACCGGGAAAGGGCCAATGCGGACAATCAATAGCCGAGATGAAGAACTCTTGAAGTGCTGCTATGAGCACAACTTTTTACTGTTTGAGCATGTAGCGGATGGGTTCTTTGAGGGGAAAACATATCAAAGTGGTTGGAATAGAATCCGGGACCTCCGGGGACTAGGACTGATCTCCTGTGAGTCGAATGCCGCACTAGGACAGCGCAAAGTTTTGCGCCTGACTAAACAGGGCGAAAAGTATGTTCAGCATTTGGATCCCATGCCGGTCCGGCAGAAAGAGGCCCTCAGTCTTGCAACGTTCGAACACGATGTTCTTCTATTATCGGTGCGGCAGCGCCTGATGAAGCTTTGGGACGGCAAGTGGATTCCGGAGGGCGCCCTCAAGAAGCAGGATTTCATCGAAGTCCCAGACGGAATCGTAGTCTTCTCAAGCGGGAAGAGAATCGCCATTGAGGTGGAGAGAACGCCCAAGGGGAAGACCCGGTTCATGGGCCTCCTTGATCGCTGGCGGAAGATTGATGTGCTGATGGTCCTTTATGTCGTGGACTCACCCAAGATGTTCAGCATCCTAAAATCCTATCTCAGAGAAGGTCCCACGGATGTGGCTTTTGGCCTTGTACTTTGGAATGACCTAAAAGCCGGAACTCCGGTCGTCTGGACGCCGGGCGAACCGATTGACCTCTTCTCTGTGAGGACTCTGTAATGAGGAACGCAGCATTTCAGTATATGGGCCTCACCCGAGAGCAATTGCTATTGGGTAGTGTGACTGTCCTGGGGTTCGGAGGAGTCTTTCTCTCTAAGATTGCTCCTGTTGTCATCTCTCTGGGGTGGAAAAAATTTAAGAGTATCTTTGTCACGCGTCCCGAGAATGCAATTCAGCTTGGGGCATTGATCATTCCAGACGAGGCTAGACTCAGGCATACCCATATCGTTGGGGCCACCGGGTCGGGTAAAACGGTTCTGATCGAGCAACTTCTGTTTCATGATCTTGCACGCGGACATGGAGCGATCGTTATTGATCCGAAGGGCGATCGCGAGCTCTATGGTCGGATCCGTCACTTCGTAGGGACTATCGGACGCGCAAGTGATCTACATCTTCTCTCGGCGGCTCATATTGAGGAAAGTGCAATCTGGAATCCCTGCCGACTGGGGAATGCGTCAGAGTTACAGAGTAAGTTTCTGAACTCCGCAGTATACGACAACCCATTCTATGCCAAAGCATGTGAACTCGCGTTGCGCCGGGCTTTCGATAATCTCGCTTTGCGAAAATCCGGTAGCTTCACATTGCTAGATCTTGTTCATGAACTTGAGCAAGCCGCAAAAGCATCAGGCGAAGAGACGATCAAGGGATTGTATTTCGATCTCTACAATTTGGCCCTGAGTGACTGGGCTCCGATTTTCGGAACTGACCAGAGCACTCGGGCGGGTAAGGGGGAGATTTCACTTCTCGATATTACCCGCAAGAACGAAATTCTATTTGTAGACCTTCCGACGGAGGCGAAAACGACCGAGAGCCAGCGCATTGGGCGGCTCATACTTCAAGAAGTGATGCTGCTCTCGGGTATGCGCAAGCTTTACCCCAATATTCGCAACGCTACACCGTTCTCTATTTATGTGGATGAATTCGATGCCTTTGCGAGCCAGGCATTCGCGACGTTCCTTAACAAAGGGCGTTCCAGTGGATTCATGATTCACATGGCTCACCAAACGCTTTCGGATCTTAAGCTAATCAGTGACACATTTGCAGGGCAGATCATGGGTAACACCAACGTCCGCTTCATATTCAGGCAGGATGATCCTGATGATGCCGAGACTTGGGCGCGTTTCTTTGGGACTAGTCGAGTGATCAAAGGGACATTTCAGACCAAAGACGGCGCGCAGACGGGAATGTCTTCTAATCGCGAAGTGCAGGAATTCCGTATCGGACCAGACACGATCAAGGACCTTGGAGTGGGAGAGTGCGTTTTTAGTCTTAAAACGGGCCGCAAGTTGGAAAAATTCCTAGTACCGGGTCCAGGGCGATTTCAGATTCCAACCGCGAAGCTCCCTCAGTTATGGGGGCCGCTTCCAGGATTGGCTACACGGAAGGCTTCACTAAAAAGAAGCACTCCTTACAAACAAATTAACGAACACGTTCAATCAGTAAAATCGAAAAACGAAGAGGTGAGTCCATGAGAATTATAGTCGCCTGCCTATTACTATTTTCAGCCTGCGCATTCAGAGAGTCGCCGAAAGGAGACCCCGCAGAGCCGTCACTCATATCAGCGTCGATGCAAGTCTCCTGGTCCAATGGCAAGGAGGGCTCGGGCAAACTCGCAGATGTAGAAAGGCAGTTGAACTCAAAGGATGGACTTCATTACAGTTGCGAGCGACCCATTACCTTGCCGCAAAAAGTGCCAGGCACTCTTAAGTTGTATCTTCCTGTTTCGAATGATTGGGGTGGAGACATGGACGAGGTTACGGCGAGTCTTCGTTATGGGTCCGGGACCGGGCAGTCAGTCGCATTGGATGTTGGGCTTTCTAAGCATGTGGGCGAGACAAATCGGGGAAACACTCTGGGTTTGGATATTCGCGGATTGAACCGGGTCTTGCTAGAAAATGAAGAATCCATTGCTGAATTGACCGTAGAGGCGAGAACAGGTGGCGAGAAGGTCTATTCTTATCGGCTTACTTTGCGTACGCCGCCATCGAAGCTAGAGGTGAAGCAAAAGACTCGCCTCGAATTTCTAGCGAATGGAGGAAAGTTGCCGAAATCTGTCGAAAAGCTGATTTCGGTTAACGTGAAGCTTGACCTCATTCAAGTGGTGACCGTGAGGAATTTGTCGGCATCCAGTATCACAGCGGCTATCCCAATCGCTCCACTAGGGCGACTTTCGACCAAGTTTCATCAGATAGCTGTCAATCAAGGATGGTGTGGCTATACGACTACAAAGAAGGACTGGGATGAGGAATTGAGTTCTGAGTTCTATATGCTGCCGATTTCTTCAGCACTGAGTGCGAATTTCTTGGAATACTTAAACGAGCGGTTATTAACAGGCACTTTCGAAATTACGATGGAGCCAGGGGAGACCAGGCATATTGGTTTATACTCACGCGGGCCCGGAATCGAAAAATTGCTTTCAGGCGGGTATGTTCCGCAAGTTTTGCAACCGACAAAAGTCGTAAAAGATTGTGTAGCTGTTTGTGGCGATCGAAAAACAATGATGTTTCATTGGAAAAGCCCCCAAGTTTACTGGAAAGACCAAGGCTATCCCGGGTTTTCCCGTTCATGTGGAGAACAAAGGTGTGATGCGAGCCAATCCTACAATCGGCAGAAGTGCAACGAGTGCGCTGAATGGGAACTTCAAAACGGCCTTTCGCCGTGGGATGATCGTCGGTTTTGTACAAGTCCCGCTCCTGGCAACCCGTGGGGTTACCCTGCTCGGGAGATGTGGCTCGTAGAAAAGTATTTCGAAAGTATCGATTCCGGAATTCAGACTTTTCCAGTCGTCATAAGCTTCGAGCCTGAATCCACCGTGGTACCAGTTCAGTTTGCTGATGACGAGAGCACCGAAACTGCCCGCCGGGTGCCAGTTCTTAAAGCAAATTCGGTTCAGTCTGAATAGGAGCGGAGGAAAAATGAAAGAGGTAGTTGAGGGTATTATGCAGGAAATCAACTCTATCTATAAAAAGAAGGTGTTCCTGAGTGTGCAGGATGTTTCAGAAATTCTGGGCTGCACCGAGGAAGAGGTGCATAATCTGAGTCGGCTCAGGAAACATCAAAAGAAGCCACCCAGAATTATAGTTTTTAAAGAAGTGAGATATCCAAAAAAAGCCTTTGTCGAATGGTTGCTTATGGAACGAGGGCTTCAGGGACTTGAAACATGAAACGCTTACTTACAATTCGAACTAATATATATAAACGACGGACTCCCAGCGGCGTATTAAAGTGGATGGTCCGCTGGCGCTCTCAGGTCAACGGTCAATGGAAGGCCATTACCGCTGGAATAACTAAAGACGAAGCACTTCTAATGGAAGCCCAAGTGCGCAGGGCATTAGGCAATGGTAACGATCCTTCATTACTGATCATTACCAAAGGGGAACGCCTGACTGTTTCAATGGTCATTGATCGGTTTTATGAACACTCGCGATTTCAAGGTGGGCGTAAACTCTGGCAAACTGAAAACCGGGCGAGAATTGAGCAGTATATCAGGCCTGCTCTCGGGGCGTCCGGGTTCGATGAACTCTCCAGGGACAAGCTTTATAAATTTTATCTTTCAATGCGAGAGAAGGGATTGGGAAGGGCTTCCATCCACAAAACGCATACGCTTCTTTGTCTCATCGGTGATCTCTACATTGAAATCTGTAATGAAGGAGAGAATCCGGTCAGGCGACTTAGGGATTTTACAAAGTTTTTCCCGAAGAATGCGCCCCAACGTGAGATCAATTTCCTCATTCCGGAAGAAGTGACGGCCTTGTTGAAGGCGCTTGAAACCGAAACCGAGAACCCTTTGGTTCTGCCGCTCATCCAGTTTCTCGCTGGTACCGGGTTAAGACGAGGTGAGGCACTTGCGCTTAAGTGGACGGATATCGATTACAAGAGTGGATTCTTGGCTGTCAGAAAAAGCAAAACCGGCCAGGCGCGGAATATTCCCTTGGAGGAAACTGCCTTAAATGCGTTGAAGCAGGTTAAAAGTAAGCACACCTACGTATTCACTTATGCCGATGGAACTCGGCCTCATCAGGATTCATTTCTGAAACCACTTCAGAAAGCGGCCAGGCACGTTGGCATCGATAAACGCATCGATCTGCACACGCTCCGGCATAGCTATGGCAGCAATAAAATCCGTTCTGGATGGGGTTTGAAGAAGGTCTCAATGCTTTTGGGGCATTCCGAAATTACAACGACCGCTAAGGTCTACACACACCTGTTGGATGGTGACCTCTGCGTGCGGGATGACTTTCGCTTTGACAATGGCGCTAAATGCGCCAATAGTTCTGAATTAAGTGCTGCTGATGAGTTTGTGTCTCAGGTGATTTCAGCGGCGATGGGTAAGGCTTTAGAAGGTGGAAATGATGGTGCTCTCGATCGTGCAAGAGCCTTCATGGACAGTGCGACTGAGTTTGTGAAAGCGAAAACTCAGATGCAAGTAGCCCAAGGTAAATGCTACACCGGTGCTACACCCGGTTGAAGAATGAGGCGGTCTGCTTTAAGGTAGTAAACGGGGTAGAAATAAAAAAACCCCCAAAGTATTGAAAACTTAGGAGGCGGGAAATTTTGGTCGGGGTGACGTGATTCGAACACGCGACCTCTTCGTCCCGAACGAAGCGCGCTAGCCAGGCTGCGCTACACCCCGATGCATTTTGAGCGGGAAAGAAACCATAAACTAGAAGAGATTCAGGAAGATGTCAAGCACAGCGCTAGAGCAGGGCTTGGGCGCCTTTGTTCAGGGCAGCGATCGTATTTTCTGCCTGCTTGAGCTTCTCCCAGAGGGCGAGCTGATTGGAGTGGTCCTGCTCGGCCAATTCACGATAACGCTGGGATTCGCGGGTAAATTCCTTCAGAAATTCTTCATTTCGTGACTTCTGCTCGCTCAACTCGCGCTCGAGTGAAGCCTTCGCGACCAACTGTCCCCGGAGGCGCTCAATTTCGGAGCGGGAGTCAGTCTCGCGGCGTTCGAGCAGATTGCGGTCGTCAATCGGCCCGAAACGGTTGACCAGTGTCTTCTGCTGCTGCAGCTCCTGCTCCAGCTTCGTGATCCGCATCCTCAGCTGCCGATCCGTATTCAAAATCGTATTCCACTGCACCTGATAATTCTGAAGCGCCTCTGAAGTGGTTTTCAGTGCCGCATGTTCCGTCTGCAGCTCCTTCGCGCTCATGGCGACCTGCTTTTCAAGAATTTCCTTCTCGCGGGCCAGTTGCTCGATCCGACTTTCCAGGCCTGAGCGTTCCGCCGCTGCCAGGATCTTCTGCTCTTCAATCCTTGTCCGCATCATCGACTGCTGCTGACGGATGATTTCCCGCAATTTACGGTCATTTTCGACTAGTCGCGACCAATGACTCTGGTACTGCTGCAAGGCCTGCGAAACCTGCTTGAACTCCTGCTCTTTGTTTTCGAGCGTGGTCGTCAGCGTGCGGAGTTGGGCCGCCGAATCCATCGCGCGCTTCCGCTCCGAATTCAGGCACGTCATCAGTTTTTCGCGATCCCGTTCCAGGTGCTGGGATCTTTGCTCCAGTGTTGAGTTCTTGTGAGTCAAAGTCAGATTTTCATGGTGCTGCTTTTCGAGCTGCGCTTTCAGAACGCGAACCTGCTCCGTGCTGCGCTCATAATTTTCTCGGCTCTGGGCAACTGTCGTGCGAGTTTCGACCAGTTCTTTTTCGGCCTGGGCTGAGCGAGAGAGCATCTGGCGAAGCGGGAGTTCCAGCTTCTGGCGGGCTTCGACCAGAGTTTCGGACATCTTCCATAAGGAATCGATTTCATGCGTCAGGGCAGGTGAGCCTTCGCTTTTTGAGTTCTTTTCGCCAAATAATTTAATGACTTCCGGATTCATCTTTCTATTATGAACTCCCAAGGAACAGAGTCAATCAGCAGCTTGGCTGAATGTTGTGGTCGGACAAAAAAGGATCCCGCTCGTCGGTGCTTCTGCGTTTGAGCTTCTGGTTCAGTAGCGAAAAATCATGACGACTCTTCTCCGCGCCCCTCCGGACTTCATCAAGTTCATTCTGCAGGCGCCCGCGTTCCGCCTCGATGTTCTGAGAAACGGCCAGCGACTGCGAGAGGGCGGCCTTGATCCCGTTCACTTCGTGTTTCTGCGCCCGGAGTTCCTCGCGAGCCGTCTCGAGTGCCGCTTGAGAATCCCGGAGTTCACCCCGAATGGTTTCATTTTCCTGGGTCAGATTGCAGCGGTCTTCTGAAAGCTGTTCGAGCAGGGTTTGCGACTGCAGGAGCTCGTCACGGAGTTGCTGCTCTTGCTGATCGCGGCTTTCAAGACTGAGCTGGATTGAATCCAGTTCTTCCTGCTGTCTCTCGAGCTCGGATTGCAAAGCATCCTGCTGGCAGGTGCTCGTGACCCGGTCCTGTTCGCTCTGGCGCAGCTGATCCCGTATTACGGAGAGTTCGGCTTCCAGGTTTCTTGCCGTGAGCAGGGCTTCCTGGTGTTCGGCCCGGAGGTTTTCAAGCTGGATCTGAAAATGGGCGACCTCCCGATAAGCTTCATCGCCGCGTTTCACGAGAGCGGTCCGATCCCCCATCAGCTGCTGGTAGAGAGATTCTGTCTTGTTCAGAGCTTCCTCGGTGGCTTTATGTGCGGCCTGTTCCAGCAGCAGGGAGCTGGATCGGCGGTTCAGCTCTTCTGAGACCTGGATGTTTTCGGCGGTGGCATTCGCATAGCGCCCGTTTTGAGCATTAAGTTCCAGTTCAAGAGATTTTGTCTTCTCGATGGCCGAATCCCGCTCGTGAATGAGTTTGGCTTCGGTGAGCTGGGCTTGGTTGCGCGTGTCGTCCAGAAGTTTGCTGATTCGTGCCAGTTCTGCATAGGCCTCGTCACCGCGCCGAACGAGGTCCGTGCGGTCTTTCATCAACTGTTCATAGGCGCGTTCAGTGCTTTCGAGGCGTTCACGGTTGTCTTTGTGGGCCGAGCGTTCAGCGGAGAGGGCGTTCGTCAGGTTCGCGATGGTGTTTTTGCAATCAGTGATTTCCGTCAGGCACTTCTGCTCACGCGCAAGTGCTTCCTGATGCAGTCGTTCCAGCTCATGGGTACACAGTTTGGCCACGTCCAGTTCGCGTTTGAGCTGTTCCGCCCGGAATCGCGTATCAGAAGCTTCTTCTTTGAAGCGCGCATGATTCTGTTCGGAGACGGTGAGGGCGGTCTTGGTATGTTCCAGTTCTTCTTCGATCAGGGTCGTGTTGTGTTGGTGCTCTTGATGGAGGCGTTCCAAATTCAACAGGTCTTCCTGTAATTGTCGGTAGCGTCGGTCCAGATTTCCGTGATTCTGGCTGGCATTGGCAAGTTCGCCTTTGATCCGTGTGAGTTCAGTCTCGTTGACCGATTTTTCATCCCGAAGCCGAATGCGTTCGTCATCAAGAGCTTTGGTTCTTTTTTGCAGGTCCGTGAAAGCGGCGCGAAGTTTACGGTCGTTATCGACCATCTGGCTCCACTGCTTGCTGTAGGAAGCAATCATCTCCTGGGCTTTTTTCATCCGGCCCTGCTCCTGGGTGAACTGCAGTTCGGTTCTTTCGAGCCGCTTCAGGAGATGGGCCGTGACTTGTTTCTGCCTGCCCAGAGTGCGAAGGGTGTCCTCATACTTGCGAAGAGTCTCAGCGCGATGACTTTCGAGCTTCTCGATTTCCATGCGGAAAGCAAGCAGTCGGCCGTCGGGTTGACCTGGTTTATTGGAATCAGCAAAAGGTCGGAGGATCTCGGCCATTCTTAGCCCCTTTTCGCCCTTCTTGGGCAAAGTTCAAAATGCCTATTCATTATGAATCGCCGGCAGAAGTGAGTCAATTCAGGTTTGAGCAATAGAGGATAAGAAGGTGCCAGAAAACTGACGCTCAGACCGTGGTGATCAGGCCTTCAATCGCGAAAAACGTCCAGATCCACAGGATCGCGATCAGGACAAAGGCCAGGACCCAGATTTTGAAAAACCCCTTGTTGGGTGGAATAACCGAGTACCACGACCGGAAGAGATGGTTCGGGTTGGAGCCCTCCCAGGTCGCACGGAGCTTGGGGAAAATATCGTTCATTTTGTTTTCGAGGTGCTTTTGGCCTTCACTCGCTTCAGCATCCGCCGGGATTCCCCAGTAGCCACCCAGTTTTCTTCGGGAGCGGAGAAGGCCCCGACGCCAGTAACTTCCGGTTTGTTGTTTCGCACTCAGTTCCACAAACGAACTTGCGACTGCAGCAGGAGAAAGATAAAGACCGATCCCCGTATCCCCGGCACCGCCGTGTTCCGGCGGATCGGCCCAGAGTGGTGAGCGGCGAACTTCCCTGGCACTAACCAGTGCCGAGCAGGCCGAGACCAGTGTGGCGCGGGTGTGACCACGTCTGGCCCGTTTGGCCCGTTTGGAAAGACTGGATGGAAGCCAAGCGCGTCCGCGAAGCAGCATTTTGCCGGCTTCTTCAATTGCGGTCAGTTGTCTGGGGCAGAGGTGTCCTGAAAAGCAGGCGAAATGGACAAAGCCGTGTCGCATCAGACCTCGCGAGCAGTCCAGGAGCCAATCTCTTAAAACATGAGCGCGTACGGGAAGGGCGGTCGCGGTCGTCACCGTGTCCACGCCCAAAGGCGCGTCGGGCATGATCACGCCGGTCCAGTCGGGGAGTTCACGTTCGAGACGGGTGGCCGCGAGCTCGCAAAGCTTCCGGGCTTCAAAAAGTTTTAAACCCAGGGGCAGGTGAGGTCCGTGGTCTTCCAGGGCGCTGACTGGGAAGAAAAAGACGGTCTTTTCCTTTGGTAATTGCGAGAGGCGATCGGCTGAAATATTTAAAAGTTCAAGCGGCATGAAGGTCGATTCCCAGGAGCTTGGCTGCGTTTTCTCCCAGAATGGCACGGGCTTGGTCCTGGTTCAATGTTCCTGCCTCGAGGCATTCCCGGATTCTGCCGAGGCCTACAGCGAGATTGCCTCCGACGTAAGGCCAGTCGGTGCCGAAGAGGACGCGGTCGGCGCCGATGCGCCTTACAGCTTCGCCTATGACTTCGGCAGGTTGCCAGGAAGTGTCCATGTAAAGGTTGAAGTGTTCTTCGGCCAGATCAAATGCAATTTCAGGCTCGTGATAGTTCATGTGCGCGAGAATGAAACGGAGTTCCCGGAATTCCTTAAACCAGGGTTTGAAGAGCTCCGCATTGCCGAGCTGAGGCTGTTTGTAGAGCACATGGGAATGGATGCAGCCCGTGTGAAGAATCACCGGGAGATTCAACTCTGCCGCAGTCTTGAGCAGGAGATTATAGCGGGGAGAATCCGGGCCTTCACCATCAGCGGCGGTATGGATTTTCAGAGCCTTGGCGCCTCGTTTGACCATGGCTTTGAGGGTGACAGCCGGGCGCAGAGTATCGCGCGTGATGTTGACCACCGGCACGAGCTCCGGATAGGTGCGGCAGGCTTCGATCACAAAGTCATTTGAGATGAACGGAGGATGGGCGATCAGAACGGCCCGGTCGACCCCCGATTTTTGCATGGCGTGAATCAGGTCACCGATCGTTGATTCGAGCAGCAGGCCTGGAATCGGGGTGAGGGATCCGAGCTCGTCGAGTCTTCTTCGTGCAGGTTCTGGCAGATGCCGGACAAAGGTCTGCATCGAGTGCATGGAAGAGGAAACCGGTTTCCACCAGCGGCGCCCCTGTTTGCGGAGTTGCCCCAGCCACCCCTCGTAAATCGCTTTTCCGGGCCAGGCATGCACGTGAAAATCGATGACGACGGGCATTCAGGGTCTCGCCAGCACAATCGAAAGGTTGCGTACTTGTTCCATGAGTTCGTGAACCGCGCGTGCCCGGTGGGAAATCGAGTTTTTCTCGGCATCGCTCATTTCAGCCAGCGTCTTGGTTGAACCCTTGGGAACAAAGATCGGATCATAACCGAACCCATTATTGCCTCGCGGAGTGTAGCTCAGTTCACCCTCAAGAACGCCTGCGGATTGAATGACGATGCCCTCGACGAGCAGGGCCAGATTGCAGACAAAGCGGGCGGTCGTGGGGCTGTCGGATTTGAGCTGACTGAGGAGATAATCGATATTGGCCTGGTCCTGGGTTTTGCCAGGAGTCGGGGGGGCGAAACGGGCACTGCGAACTCCGGGTCTGCCACCCAGCAGATCGACTTCAAGTCCCGAATCGTCCGCGAGTACTGGGTAATGACAGGCTTTGGAAACGAAACGCGCTTTCTCTATAGCATTGTCCATGTAAATGTCGTGCTTTTCAACCAAGCCGAGCTTATCGATATTCGTGACCAGATCCGCGGCGTTCAATAAACTGAGTTCCGGGTATTTCGAAAACAGAACCTCGAATTCCTCAAACTTGCCGCGATTGGACGTGGCGATCACGATTTGGTTGGAGAGTTTCATGAGCAATCCTATTCATAGTTGACCTGGACACCGAGAAGCGAAACATAGGGAATGTCATCCAGAGTCAGTAGTTCTTTTTCGAGATAAAACCCGAAGATGTTTTGGGCGCGTGCGTAGTCCGAAGATTTCGCACAGGCCGAAGAATTCTTAAGACAGTCTGAAAGTGATTGCAATGCCGATGCGCATTCACCCTCAAAAAGATGCCCCGATTCGATGGAGAGTTCGACGCGGCCCGAAATGGTCACGGGAACGTCATCAAAGTTTTTCTGATAGGCCCCTGTGGCTGGAACATTGATGCGGCCTTTCCCGACATAACGGAAATCGATGTCCGTGCAAGTATCCGAAAGGGGAGTTTCATTACCGACTGCGGTCAGCTCCAGGTTCAGGGCGGAATCATAAGTCAACTTGAAAAATGGCGGGGATTCCGAGGAATCGTAAGGCGAGAATAGATAACCCGTGTCAGTGGATTGTTTCTTCAGTTGAAAAATGACGGGATTTCTCATGACGCTCATAAGATCTTCAGCGAATGCCGCGGGGAGTTGCTCCAGTTCAAGAGGAAAGGTTTTGTCCTGAAACGCATCTCCGCCTTCGGGAATATAGCTGGCGAAGACATTGGCCTCAGTGGGCAGGGTTTCATAAAAGCCGGTCAGACCATCTTTGACAGGAGGTTTCTCCTGAATCCGATTGCCGAAGCGGCAGCCGGTCGTGACGAGAGAAAGGGTGAGTGCGAGCGCGCCGCAGAAGATATAAGAAATCCAACTATTCATATGCAAAAGCCTCCCTGCTTCCTAAGACCTTTCGGAAGAAAGCGGGAGGTTCTCGATAGGCAATCTTTGCCTTATTTCTGCCTTATTTGGGATTTGTCAGCCCTTGCTACCCTGCGCCTTTGCGTACAGCAAAGTCCCCGACACCACCGCAAGGGGCAGGCAGAGGCTGGAAAGAATGGGGATCGCGAATAAAAACGAAAGCGTCGCACCCAACCCCGCACACGCAAAAACATTTCGCCACAGGAACCGCAAGCCGTCTTGGATCCCTTCACCCCGGCGGGTCTGCGGATAGCTGATGAACTGAAAGGTAACCAACAAAAACGCCGAAAGCAGCGCAACCAGATTTAAAACCGGCACCCACGCCACAACCAAAGCCAACAAAGTGCCCACCAAAGCCAAAAGCGACTTCAAGACATCAATCCCAATCAACCGCGCCTTCCCGCGCCACGAAAACGACGGTGCCTTGGGTAGCGGAGGAGTCGTCCACGGCTCCGAACATTCCGCCAGCCAGTCGTTGAAAGGGGATGCCAGAATACTTGCACTCACCGAGAAGCTCAGCGCCGCCACTATGATCATGAACAACTTCGCAAAAATCCAGACCGACACCGCCGCCCAGCCATTCGGATTCCAACCCAGCGACGCGAAGTAATTTTGTAAAAACCCCTGCATCGTAGTGTCAATCCAGCGGATCAGATAGTAGTACAGACCCAGCGTCAGCCCGATCGGAACCACACTCCAGAAAATCAGCACCGGACGGGCCGCAATCAGGCGAAGCGCCGAAAGCGGGAGCGTCACCCCATAAATGAAAGACCGTGTTCGTGAAAACATCCAGCTCGGCATCTCCATCAGCGCTTCTCTGAAGCCAGACCCCGGTACGGCTTGCGCTTGGCCTGATAAACCAGCGAAGTTCCTTCAAAGCACGTCATCAGTTCCCGCTTCTGTTTCGCAAAAGCCGATGTTTTCAGTTCCGCATTCGGGATGCGCGTCGCCTTGATCGCCAGCAGGTCCGTGATTTTTATTCCTTCCGGCGAATCCGTCACCCGTCGAGCGGCCTCAAACCAGGGTGTCTCGACCTTGCAGTCCAAAGGAGCACTCCCGATTTTTTCTAAACCCTCCAGCAAAGTCTCCCGCGAAACCAGCTCCGGAGTTCCCAGATAAAGATCGGCGATCCGCGTCTCCGGCTCCACTGCCGTGATCGGATAAAGCATGTGCCCATAAAGACGGAAAGCCGCTCCCGCTGAAGTACGCAGGGCCGAATCTTCCGTATGCTCCATCCTGAAATCGACCTCCCGAACCGTCCGGTCCGCCAGATCCGGCGTGACCAGCTTCCAGTCCCGAGAGCGTTCGAAATCCGAATACGCCTTCATGATCTGGCGATTCAAAGCGCTTTGCGAACCCTTCAACGTCGCCCCCGTGAAACGCAGCGCCTGCGTCCCCGCAATCTTCAGATCCGTGGTGACTTGAAAACGATCGGTGAAGCGGTCAAACCCCGGACTGTTCGGCACGACACGAACGCGGCGATTGATCCAGCTCTGCCCGGTTCTGCTCGTATTCGCTGGAATACGTTCCAGCGTGGCCGTGGGTTCAGTCAAGACCAGCGAGCGGCGGTTCTCGATGTCCGGGAAAATTCCCTGCGCGTAACTGGCGAAATTCGTCGGATCCACCCAGTAATCGGCTTTGTCTTCCAAAGCAAATGCGCGGACAATCGCGTGATTGAAGCCACCTGGAAGATCCGAAGGTGTTTCAAACGGCAGGGCGTAACCGCGCCGGACCAGTGCCAGATGCGCACGGAAGCCGAGCTTTCTCAGGATCGCCACCGTCCCCGCTGCAAAATCTTTGCAGTCGGCATGGCGCGTTTCAGCCACTTCGGCCAGGGCGCGAGGGAAGTAACCGCCCCGGATCGTGCGCCAGTCACCGACATACGTGATCATCGAAGCGAGTTCTGCTGTCACTGCATTGATCTTCTCGACCGGCGTTCCGAGCTTTTCAGCTTTCTTGCGGATCTCTTCGTAAAGCGGGGGGAGGGGCGCTGTCAGGATCTTCTCATATTCCGCGACGTCGGCCAGTTCGGCCCAGTCCTTCAGGGTGGAAATTTCAATCCACGACATCCTCTCGGGATTCACTTGCGCGTAATCTTCCTCGACCACCTTCCTGTAAACCGGCGTTTTGGCCAGTGAGATTTTGACTTCGTGCGTGCCTTCTTTTTGGACTTCGGTGAAGTTCAGAAGTTTGTCGGGATCATTCACCTGGAAGTAAAGCGGTCGGGCCGAGGTGATCTTCAGCGTTGAGTTCCGCTCAGGTGCGAGATCCCCGGCGCCGAACGAGGCCCGGTAAAGATTCTTGATTGCCGGCTTTTCGACCACCGAGTATTTGAGATAGATCCGCGCGCCGATTTCCGTTTTCGGGAACGCAATCATGATCTGCCGCGTTTCGTCGAAAGCTTTGTCCCGGCTGGCCAGAGGCTTGTCTTCGATCTGCGACAACTTGACCGGATATTCCTTGCCATCCAGAATACTCTTGGCTGAGAGAATCTTGATCGTCGTCGTGGCCGGCGTGTAATAAAGCCTGCGCAACCCGACTGAGTGGCGTGCGCCCTCTTTCAGAATCCGGGATTGATTTTCCACCCAGGTCGTCGAGCCTGCATCGGGGCGGATCACCACTTCCTGATGGTCAAATTCCACTTCGTATTCCGCATCTTCAAGCGTCGCCCAGCGGGCAAGCGCCTGCGGCATTGCCGCACAGGAAATCAATGCGGCAAAAAGGACTCCTGAAATAACCCCGGTTCTCCGGCCTATTCTATGGGAAGATAGGCGATCGTTCTGGGGCCTTGAGGGAAGCGGCAGTGTTCGTCGGCTTGAAAATAGTCGATCCATAATTTTGAATTGTACACAGTCCGGGCGTTAATCGAGACCTCAAAACGGAAGCGTATGAAGGCCCCCCGCTTCATAAAGCAGGTGGCATCCCGCTGGATTTGCGTTTTGAGAGTGGCTTGGACGAGGATGGAGTCATTTGTTTCTCCATCGCCGAGTTCGTTCAGTTCAAAAGCCCCGGTAATCGGGCTGCCCGTGATCAATACATTGTGAGAGGGGTAATCTTCGCGCCACTGGACCGAAGCGTCTTCGATACAGATCTGCGAAGGGAGCTCAAAAGGGATCGGTTCTGCCTCCGTCTCAAGCTGCCAGCAACGACGAACATCGGCCGCCTGGGCAGAAAAACAAAAGCTGCTGATCATCGAAATTACGGACAGAAAAATAACGGACAGAAAAATTTTCATTTGGGACCCTCATGGTCGTCTTTGAATCCGGTCATCCGGACCCCTTCAGAATAAAGCCGGACGAAAATGAAAACCAGTGACGGTTTTTTGACTCTCAGGGCAGCTTTTCGAACTCTTCCAGGCTGCGGCAGAGGAACGGAGGACTGCTGGCGAGCTCGGATTCGAGGGTGGAGGCAAATTCGGGTGAATAATGATGTCCGGGTAAGATGATGGTTTCGCTCGGAAGTTTGCGCAAGCGTTGCAGGGAACCAAAGAGGGCGGAATTACTGCCGGTGGGAAGGTCGGTACGACCACAATTCCCAATGAAAACCGTGTCCCCGGTGAAAAGGAACGGGGTTAGGTAGAAACAACAGCTGCCGGCACTGTGCCCGGGCGTGTGCAGCACCTTTACTTTCAAAGAACCGACTTCCAGAACCTGCCCGTCTTTGATTTGAACCCAGTTTGCGTCAGAAAGGTCTGAGATAAATGAAGCATCGCCCGGATGCAGATGAATCTGGAGCCGGGGGAATGCGCCAAGGAGTTCCTGGACTCCAGCCGTGTGATCCGAATGACCATGGGTGAGGAATACGGACGTGAGTTCAAAACCGTTTTCCTGCAAGGCGGCCAGCAGTTTTGCAAGACCATTCTGGGGGTCCATCATCGCGGCTCTTCTGGGCAGTGAATCCCAGTCTAGGATCAGATACGTGAAATTATGGCCCGCACCGAGTTCGAATTGGGCGACAGGATGATCTTCAGTGAGGTCTTGGGCAATCAAACGCATGAGTCACGATCGCAGGCTCGCGCGAGTTCCGTCAAGCAAGCTCCAGCCCGCCGGGGCTTCTTTTTTCATTTTTTTCGTGAAGGGCTTTTCCGATGAAAATTCCCGTCGCCACCGCTATCAACACAATCTCGATGGGATGATTTTCAAAAAGGTTTCGGGGTGATGCTGCCGCCCGGAAGTTCCGGGCGGCAGATCTGAAACTATCGTACAGACGCTGTTCTTGTTCATGAAGTTCCCGCTCCAGTTGCGCCTTGCGCTCCTCGCTGACAGGCGTGACAGGTGCAAGCCATTTCATTTTCGCCTCATTTCAGACCTCGGCCCCTGAAGTACAGCCAGGCAATCAGAGCTGAACTCAGGCTGAGGAGCCCGAAGAGGGCTGCGGAAATTCCGGCCAGCCGGAGGGCACTCCAGCCGCGCTGATGCAGTTCGATCGTGAGCCAGAGACTGGGGAAGATGATGAAGAGCACAAAAAATGACGCTGCCGAAGCAATCCAGGCTGCACGTTGCATCTGTCGCTTGGCCCGAAGCTCCGCATTCAAAATGGCCAGATCGCGCCCCAGCGTAAGGAGCTTTGACGCTGCATCAGCAGCGGTTCCGAGGTAGAAAGGAACGCCCATTTCGACTCAGTCCCGCTCGTTCCGATTTTTGAAAAAGAAATAGCCGAGGAATCCCGCGACCGTCACCAGCGCGAGGCCTCCGAGAGCTTTGCCGTAATTGTCTTCGAGCCAATCTCTCGCATCATCGATGTATTCTTCGGCCATGTCCGTGGCGTCATCGATCATGTCGGTTGTTTTATTCGTCATCTGACGCATCGTGCGGGAAGTGAGATTTGCCATTTTGATCCTCAAAATAGGGGGCATTTGGGTTCGCAAGGCAGGCAGCTGCAATCGTTATTCCAGCAATATTTATGACCAGTCCAGCATGCGCTGGAGCGGCAGGAAAGCTTTTTCGCGCAGCGGAGCAGGAACGTCCACTTCCGGTGCCTCGTTTTCTAGGCAGTGATAAACTTTTTCGAGAGTGTTGAGTTTCATGAACGGGCATTCGTTGCAGCTGCAATTTTGATTGGGAGGGGCAGGGATGAAAAGTTTTCCGGGGGCCTTCTTCCGCATTTGGTGGAGAATGCCTTCTTCGGTTGCGACAATGAAGGTCGGCTTCGGACTTTCCACCGCGTACTTCAGAAGTGCCGACGTACTGCCGATGAACTGTGCGTGTGCCAGCAGTGATGGCTCGCATTCCGGATGCGCAATCAGCTCGGCTTCAGGATGACGTATCTGAAGATCGATGATCTTGCGTTCCGAAAAAGTCTCGTGAACGATGCAGGCACCCTGCCACAGCAGCATTTCGCGACCGGTTTGCTTGGCGACGTAAGCGCCGAGATTCCGATCCGGTGCAAAGAGGATGGGCCGATCCGTGGGAATCCGGTTGACGATCTTGACCGCGTTGGAACTTGTGCAGATCACATCACTTTGCGCTTTGATTGCGGCCGAGCAATTGATGTAAGAAACCACGAAGTGGTCGGGATGCAGGGCCCGGTATCTGGCAAAGGCTTCGGGCGGACAGCTATCCGACAGCGAACAGCCGGCACGCAGATCCGGCATGACAACTTTGCGCGAGGGATTCAGGATCTTGGCGCCTTCGGCCATGAAGTGAACTCCTGCGAAAACGATCAGCTCGGCCTCGGTCTTCTGGGCGGCTCGCGCGAGTTCCAGGCTGTCCCCGACGAAATCCGCAAGGTCCTGGATTTCGCTGTCCTGATAATAGTGCGCGAGGATGACCGCCTTCTTTTCAGCTTTGAGCCGTGTGATTTCCGCGTGCTGCATGGCTCGTTCTTAACTCTTTCGGCGGGCCAGTGCAACGTCCTCGGTAAACGGCAGGGCGGCTGGCGGCTCCGAATTCCAGGAGCGGCCGGGCGCGTTTTTGTGGGGCATTCAAAAGGTTTTATGCGAGAGTTGAAGAGAATCATTGCCGAATTCCCCCTTCCGGGGGTAAAGCCGAAAGACGAAGGATGTTCCATGAAGTCAAAACAGGTATCCGATCCGAATATCATCAAGAAGGCTCATGCCATGCGCGTGATCTTTTTCTATCCGGGAGAAGAGGGAACTTGTGTCGATCATGCGGAAGTGACGCTGTACGCGAACGGGATTGTTCACATTGAAACAAAGCAGGAAGAAACGACGGCCCATCTGCAGAATTGCGAGATTCTCTGGCATTACAAGGCAGATGCCGATGATCGCCCGACGAAAGTTCACCTTTTATCCGCCCGGGTTCCTCAAGCTGAAATATGAAGCACTTTGCTGCCTCTCTGAGTCTGGCCTTCATGCTGATGTCCGGAGTGGCAAGTTCTGCGGATTCTGATCTCATCATCTATACCTACGACAGTTTTGCGGCCAAGGGCGGATTGGGGCCCGAAATAGTCCCGCTCTTTGAAAAAAAGTGTGGTTGCCGGGTGCGCCTCCTTGCGAGCGGGGATGCCGGCCAGCTGCTTTCGCGCATTCAACTGGACGCCGAAAGAAAAAAGCCCACGGCGCATCTGGTTCTGGGCCTGGATCAATATCTCTGGGGAAGGGCCAAGCCCTTTCTGGAAGTTTGGGATGACGGCTGGTTGCCCAAGGGCTTTAACAAATTAGACGAAAATTACCGGGTGGAAAAAGGTTTTCTGCCTTTTGATTACGGTGTCCTGGCCATGATGGCGGATATGCAGGCCTTGAAAAAGGCCGGACTCAAGGCGCCGACTTCATTGCGTGAACTTCAAGATCCGCAATGGAAGAAACGCTTCATATTGCAGAATCCAAAAACCTCCACGCCAGGACTAGCTTTCTTCCTGCTGAGTCGCATGGCGCTCAAGACCGAGGTCTGGGATTATTGGAAGCGACTGAGCAAGCAATGGCTTCTGATGGCACCGGGCTGGGATGGTGCTTATGGGCTCTTCCTTCGGGGCGAGGCGCCGCTGGTCTGGAGTTATTTGACCAGCCAGGCTTATCACCGAGAGCACGGCGACATGGGAAGTTCGCCCCGATATCAGGCTATCTTGTTTGATGAGGGTCAGCCACTTCAGATTGAAGGCGCGGCCCTGGTGAAGGGCTCGTTTCGCAATTCACAGGAACGGCTTCGTGCCCGGCAGTTTCTGGATTTCCTGCTCAGCGATGAAGTCCAGGGGCGCATTGCCTTGAAAAACTGGATGCTCCCGGTTCTTGAGCCCCGAGCCCAGACTCTTCCTGCCTCCTTCCGCTCTCTGCCCAAACCCAAGAAGCTGATTCGCGCAACCGGAACCCCCGAAGAACTCGATGCGCTTTTGGAACATTGGAGTCTGATCGTGGGGACAGCAAACCCGTGAACTCAGGGTTCTCCAAAAAGAACTCCCTGGGTATATTCGCGGTTTTAGCGAGCAGCCTGTTGTGGATCTTTCTGATTGCTGTTCCCTTGATTTTTTTATTCAACCGTATGGCCAATGATTCGGCCCGGCTTTGGGATCCTGAAATTCTTGCAACCGTTCGCCTGACTTTGAATCAGGCGCTCTTGAGTACGTTTATTTCTTTATTGATCGGTTTGCCCTTGGGGCTTTGGGCAGCCTCCGGGCGCTGGGTCTCCGCTTCGCGAATTATTCTGTCGCTTCCTTACTCTGTGCCCACGGTGGTGGCGGGTTCAGCATGGATTGCGTGGCTCGGATATTCCGGATTTCTTGGGGGGTTCTGGGAGTTCTGGAAGCTGCGGCTCTCCTACACCTGGGGCGCCGTCATTTTAGCCCATGTTTTCTATAATGCGCCCTGGATCGCGGTGGTTGTGGCAAATTCACGGATGTTTCTGCCTCCATCTCTTCTCGACGCCGCTGAGACTCTGGGGGCCACGCGTACCCAGAAATTTAAATTCATTGTCTGGCCCCGGATCCGCTGGGCGCTGGCCGGTGCGCTGGCGCAGGTCTTCTCGTTATGCGTGATGAGCTTTGCGCTGATTTTGCTCCTCGGCGGAGGGCCGCCGGTGCAGACGCTGGAAACCGCGCTCTTCGCCCGCATTCGCTACGGCACCCTGGATGTGAGTGGGGCTGCGGCCTGTGCTTTCTGGGAACTGCTCTTGACCCTGCTTCCGTGGTTCCTCATTCTCTGGGCGCAGCGCCGGGATCCAGGCTTCACCCGGATTTTCTCAAGACAATTTGCCATCTCGCGCCCGCAGCCCGGCAAAGCGGGGGTGGGATACGGAGTAGCGATCCTCGGCGTCAGCGCTCTTTTCATGCTTCCATATCTGGCCACTTTGCCGGCAGTCACCGGCTTTTTTCAGGCCGGGAAAGATTTTTCGGAATTGAGATCGCCGCTCTTTGTTTCCGTTCAACTTGCTTTCTGGAGTGGAATAGGAGCGGTTGCCGTCGCCCTCCTCTCGGTGATCGGTGCTGAATGGCTGAAAAAATGGCGGCCCGGAACCGTGCCCGTTTTTCTTGGCCTCATGGGAGCTCCGAGCGGAATTTCCATTCTGGTTCTGGGGCTCGGCGTCTGGCTGGCTTATTCGAAATGGCTGGATCCTTTTTCCGGAAGTTTCGTCGCGATGGTGCTCCTGCAGATTGCGATTTTTTACCCCATGGCTCTGCGCATGTTCTTCCCTCTGCTCGGAAGTACGCCGCAGGATCTTGTGGATGCCGCAACCACGCTGGGAGCTTCTCCCTGGCAGGCGTTTTGGGCGGTTCAGTGGCCGCGCTGGAAAGGGCCGCTGCTCGGGGCTCTGGCTATCGTGATCGGCGCGTCTTTCGGCGAAGTTGCCGCAGTCAGCCTTTTCTACAGCGAGCAATTGCTGCCCTTGCCGGTATTGCTTTCGCAGTGGACTTCCCAGTACCGGTTTGAAGATGCCCAGGCGCTGACTGCGCTCCTTTTGCTCTTGTCGGTGGGAATGACGGGGCTGGTAGCCGCTTCCGGGAATCTGGGAGCGTTCTTCCGTAAATGGATGCTGGACTAAAGGGCCCGATATTCTTATTCTCTGGCCACGAGGAGAATTTATGAAATTCATTCAACTGATCAATATTTCAACCTTTGTCATCCTGTTCACGGCTCTTTCGGCGAATGCGGCACCCGCAGGCAAGACCGCTGTACTTAAAACTTCGCTCGGCGAAATCACGGTGAAATTATTCCCGGAGACGGCGCCCAAGGCGGTGGAAAACTTCGTGGGTCTCGCCACGGGCAAGAAACAGTGGACTGATCCCTCCGGTAAGGTGCAGAAGAGCAAACCCCTTTACAACGGTACGATATTTCACCGCGTGATTCCGAGCTTCATGGTTCAGGGCGGAGATCCCGCGGGGAATGGCACCGGCGGTCCCGGTTTTAAATTTGAGGACGAAACCAAACCGACTGATCAGTTTGATCGTCCTGGAATTCTGGCCATGGCCAATGCCGGTCCGAATACCAATGGCTCGCAGTTTTTCATAACGGTGAAAGCGACCCCTTGGCTGAATGGACGCCATACGATCTTCGGTGAAGTGGTGAAGGGGATGGATGTTGTGGAAAAAATCGTGGGCACTCCGCGCGATGCGGGAGACCGGCCCCTGACTCCGGTCGTCATTCAAAAGCTTCTGATTCAATAAGAACCGTGGAAATCGTCCCGGTGGCTGATCTGAAAGTGGAGGGCCTGAAGAAGAGGATCGATGATTTTGTTCTCCAGGCCGACTTTTATGTGCAGCAAGGCGAGCGCGCTGCCTTGGTGGGGCGCAGCGGAAGTGGCAAGACCACCCTTCTGAGAGTTTTGGCTGGTCTGGAATCCATTGATGAAGGTCGGATTTTTCTTGGAAAAGACGAACTGACCCAGCTTCCAGCCCGGAATCGACGGGTGGGGTTGGTTTTTCAGGATCAAGCGCTTTTCCCTTCAATGACAGTTATGGAAAATATCACGTTTCCCCTTACGATTCGTAAGGTGAAGCGCGGACTGGCCAGAGCAGAGGCTCTGGAATGGCTGAGTAAAGTCGATTTACTGAAACACGCAGAGTCCTCAATCGAGACTCTGTCCGGAGGAGAACGGCAGCGCGTCGCCTTTGTTCGGGCATTGATCTGGAAGCCCCGGCTCCTGCTTTTAGATGAGCCTTTCTCGGCTCTTGACCGGGAACTCAGGGCCACTCTATGTCGGGAATTGGTCGAAATGCATCGCCTCTGGCCCGTTCCGATGGTTCTCGTCACGCATGATGAACTTGATATCGAATCGGTTGCAACTTTTCGCCTGACCTTAAATGCCCTGAGTCATAACGACCGCGACCATTCCTCTGTCATTATTCATTCTGTTGAGCGGCACTGAGTTTTGGTTGCCGAGACCTGCATCATTGAATAAAGTGTCCATCAAAACTTAAAGATCCGGCGAACCGAAAAAGTTTTGAATAGAAAATAACAAGAAAGGACATTTGAATGTCAAAGAATCCAGTACGTGTAGCAGTCACCGGCGCAGCCGGTCAGATCGGTTATGCTCTTCTTTTCCGCATCGCCAGTGGCGAAATGCTCGGAAAAGACCAGCCTGTGATTCTCCAGCTTCTGGAACTTCCTGCGGCTCAGAATGCGCTGAAGGGTGTGATGATGGAACTGCAGGATTGCGCTTTTCCGCTTCTTGCCGGAATGATCGCCAGTGATGATCCGAACGTCGCGTTCAAAGATGCCCAGGTTGCCTTGCTCGTCGGCGCCAAACCCCGCAGCAAAGGCATGGAACGCAAGGACCTGCTGACTGAAAACGCCAAGATCTTCACGGTACAGGGCGATGCCATCGGCAAGCACGCTGACCCCGCCGTCAAGGTTCTTGTGGTCGGTAATCCGTGCAATACCAACGCCTATATCGCCATGACCACCGCGATGAAGCACGGCCGGGTAAAAGCAAAAAACTTCCACGGCATGCTTCGTCTGGACCAGAATCGCGCGATGGCCCAGCTTGCGGCGAAAGCCAGTATCCCGATCGGTTCCATCAAGAAAATGGCTGTTTGGGGGAATCACAGTCCGACAATGTATGCCGATTTCCGCAACGCAACGACCAATGGCCAGAGTCTCTGGACCTTGATCAATGACGAGACCTGGGTGAAGGAAATCTTTCTTCCTACCGTGGGCAAACGTGGCGCTGCCATCATTGAAGCCCGTGGCGCTTCCTCGGCGGCCAGTGCAGCCAATGCTGCCATCGACCACATGCACGACTGGGTGCTGGGCACGAAGGGTGAGTGGGTGACCATGGGCGTTCCGTCCGATGGCTCCTATGGCATTCCGAAGGATACCGTATTCGGTTATCCGTGCACCTGTGAAAACGGTGACTACAAAATCGTCCAGGGGCTCGAGATGGATACCTTCTCCAAAGAGAAGATTGCCGTCACGCTGAAGGAGCTTGAAGAAGAAAAGGCCGGCGTTGCCGAGCTACTGAAGTAAGCGAAGAGATTATAAGGGCCAGGCTGGTCAGGCGCGCCTTGAATCGGGCGCTGACCAGCCTGGCCCTTATAATCTCTTCTCTTCTCAGTTTCTTTGCTTGTCCGCAGGCCGGCCTGGCATTAAAAGAATTACTGGTTAAACTCCAGTACAGATCAGTTTCTATTTTAGTTTTTTAAGGAGATCCAATGAACATTCATGAGTATCAGGCCAAACAACTTTTGAAAAAATTCGGCGTAAGAGTGCCTGAAGGACGCCTCGTGGAAGAAGGCCCCCAAGTCGGCGAGCGTGCAGAAAAGGCCGCGCAGGATCTAGCCAAAGCCCAGGGTAATTCTGTCTGGGTGGTCAAGGCCCAGATTCATGCAGGTGGACGCGGCAAGGCCGGCGGCGTCAGAGTTTGCAAGGACATTTCTTCGTTGAAAGCGGCTGCGACAGAAATCATGGCCAAGACCCTCGTGACCCCGCAAACCGGCGCAGGCGGCAAGAAGGTCCACAAGATCTGGATTGAAGAAGGTTCTGAAATCGCGCGCGAACTGTATTTCGGTATCGTCATCGACCGCGCCATTTCTTCCGTCGTCATGATGGCCTCGACCGAAGGTGGCATGGAAATCGAAGAAGTCGCCGCCAAAAATCCGGAAAAAATCATTAAAGTCTCGGTTGACCCGACTCTGGGGTATCAGCCCTTCCACGGACGCAAGCTCGCACAGGGGCTCGCCCTGACGGCTGAGCAGATGAAGGAAGCCGTTGGCTTTTTCGGTAACCTTTACAAGGCCTTCATGCAGTCCGATTGCTCCCAGGTCGAGATCAATCCTCTGATCGTGACCAAGAAGGGGAACCTTGTCTGTCTCGATGCCAAGATCAACTTTGATGATAATGGCCTGTTCCGCCATCCCGATATTTTCGAGATGCGCGATCTTCAGGAAGAGAGCGCTGCGGATATCGAAGCCTCCAAATATGACCTGGCTTACATCCCGCTCGACGGAAACATCGGCTGCCTTGTGAACGGCGCCGGCCTGGCCATGTCCACGATGGACATCATCAAACTGCATGGCGGCGAACCCGCAAACTTTCTTGATGTCGGCGGCAGCGCCTCCAAGGAGAAAGTCTCCCATGCTTTCAAAATCATTCTCTCTGATCCGCACGTGAAGGCGATTCTGGTGAATATCTTCGGCGGCATCATGAAGTGCGATGTCATCGCGGAAGGCGTCATTGCCGCCGCGAAGGAACTCTCACTCAAGGTGCCTCTGGTTGTCCGTCTCGAAGGCACGAACGTCGAAAGAGGCAAAGAGATACTGGCCACTTCTGGCCTCAAGATCATTCCGGCTGATGGCCTCACTGACGCGGCAAAAAAAGTCGTCGCTGCCACCAAATAAGGCATAAGGAGATTTCAAATGGCAATTTGGGTTGATAAGAATACGAAACTTCTGGTTCAGGGCATTACCGGCTCGCAGGGCATGTTTCATGCGAAAGGCTGCAAGGAATACGGTACTCAGGTTGTGGGTGGCGTGACTCCGGGACGCGGCGGCCAGATGGCTGAAGGTTTCCCGGTTTACGACACTGTAGGCGAAGCTGTGAAGAAGACTGGCGCAAACGCGACGATGATCTTCGTTCCGCCCGCTGGCGCCGCTGACGCGATCTGTGAAGCGGTCGATGCCGGAATTCCGCTCGTCGTCTGCATCACTGAAGGCATTCCAGTAAAGGACATGCTCGCCGTGAAACGCTACGTTGCCAGCGGCAAATCACGCCTCATTGGCCCGAACTGCCCGGGCATCATCACCCCGGGCCAGTGCAAGATCGGCATCATGCCCGGCCACATCCACATGCAGGGCAAAATCGGTGTCGTGTCCCGCTCGGGTACGCTCACGTATGAAGCGGTTCACCAGCTCACGCAGCTTGGAATCGGTCAGAGCACCTGTGTCGGCATCGGCGGTGACCCGCTGAACGGCACGAACTTTATTGATGTTCTGGATGCCTTCAATCAGGACCCGGATACTCATGGAGTGATCATGATCGGGGAAATCGGTGGGACTGCAGAAGAGGAAGCTGCGGATTTCATCAAACGTGAATTCCGAAAACCCGTTGCGGGTTTCATTTGCGGGGCTTCGGCTCCCAAGGGCAAGCGCATGGGCCATGCTGGAGCCATCATTTCAGGCGGAAAAGGTACGGCCGAAGAGAAATTCCAGGCCCTCCAGGCCGCTGGCGTCCGGATTGCCCGGAGCCCTGCTGATCTCGGGACCACGCTGAAAACCGCGATGGAGCATGCCTAATAAGGGGCTCGCTTTTGCTTTTAGTTTAAGTTAGTAGGATTAACAACTTGCGATCACAATTGGAGGAAACAAATGGCTAATGAACGGACATTTTCAATCATCAAACCGAACGCCGTCGAAAAGAACGTGATCGGTGAGATCATCACTCGTTTCGAGAAACGCGGGCTGAGAATCGCTGCTGCCAAATTTGTGCATCTTTCGCGTGAAAAAGCCGAAGGTTTCTACATCGAGCATCAGGCCAAGCCGTTCTTTCAGAGCCTGATCCGGTTCATGACCAGTGGTCCCGTGCTTCTGATGTGCCTGGAAGGTGAAAATGCAGTTCTCCTGAACCGCGAAATCATGGGCGCAACCGACCCCGCCAAAGCGGCTCCGGGCACGATTCGCAAGGATTTTGCCGATAGCATGGAAGCCAACGCCGTTCATGGTTCCGACAGCCCGAAATCAGCAGAACGGGAACTGGCTTATTTTTTCGAAAAATCTGAACTCTACAAGCGTTACTGAGGACTCGAGCCTTGAAAATAGCCGTCGCACAGATTGATCCTGTCGTCGGGGCCTTTGAGGCGAACGTCAAAAAAATCAAAGAAGCCTATCAACGGGCCTGCACCAAGCAGGCCCGTTTGCTTTTAACGCCCGAGATGGCGGTTTGCGGCTATCCTCCGCATGATTTGGTGGAGCGGCCCGAGATTTTCGACCGCAACGAAAATGCGATTGAAGAGCTCCTCTTGCTCACAAAGGGTAAGGGCTGCGCTCTTGCTGTCGGACATGTTTCTCCTTCACCTTTCGAGTTTGGTCGCGCAGCGCAAAACGTCGTCACGATCCTGGAGAATGGCAGAAGGGTCTTCCGTCAGGCCAAATCCCTGCTGCCGACCTATGACGTTTTTGATGAAGCCCGCTATTTTGAACCTGCCCGGAGCATTCAGACCTGGACCTGTGATGGACTGAAGATCGCGACTGCGATTTGCGAGGACCTTTGGGCGAATGACCCCAATTTAGGGCGCCAGATTTATGAAAAAAACCCGGTCGACTGCTTTCGGGATCTGAAACCCGACATGCTTCTTTCTCTCTCCGCCAGTCCCTTTGAGTGGGGAAAGCGCGAAAGACGCGAAGAGCTCCATTCGGACATTGCCCGTGCGCTGGGAATCCCGCTGATTTATGTGAACCAGGTCGGCGCCACGGACGAGATTCTTTTTGACGGGGGGTCCTTTGCTTTCAATTCCGCTGGAAAACTTGCCGGCAGATTGCCTTTTTTCAAAAATTCGTTCGGTGTTCTGGAAGTCAGCGGAGGCGAAGTACTCTGGGATTCTCCCTCAGATGAAGGCCGGGAAGATGAATCGCCGCCTGAAATCGAGTTGCTTTATCGCGCACTTTTAACGGGTATTCGCGAGTATTTTGCGAGGACTGGCTTCAAAACGGCTGTCATCGGCCTGAGTGGGGGGATCGACTCCGCGGTCGTGGCGGTGCTTGCGGCTCAGGCTTTAGGACCCCAGAACGTTCTGGGGGTGGCCATGCCGAGCCAGTATTCCTCGCCGCATAGCCTGGAAGACGCAGAACAGATGGCCAAAATACTGGGAATCCGGTTTGAAGTGCGTCCCATCAAATTCATGTACTCAGTGGCTTCTCGCGAATTGGTGGACGGGCAGGGCCAGCTAGCGGCTATCGCGCAGGAGAATCTTCAGTCGCGGCTGCGCGGGCTCATTCTGATGACCCTTTCCAATCACTTCAATTCGCTGGTGCTCACGACGGGCAATAAGTCGGAACTTGCCACAGGCTACTGTACTTTGTACGGGGACATGTGCGGGGCGCTGGCCCCGATAGGGGATGTCTACAAAACCCGTGTTTACGAGCTGGCCCGGTTCATCAACAAGAACCTGAAAAATCCTCAGACCGGAATTTCCGCCATTCCGGAAAGGGTGCTCACCAAAGCTCCTTCTGCCGAACTCCGTCCCAATCAGACCGATCAGGATTCTCTGCCTCCCTACGATCAGCTGGATGGAATGCTCCTGGAGTATCTGGAAAAAAGAGTTCCCGTTTCAGACGTGATCGCGAAATTTGGAGCAGCCAGTTCCGAGATCATCCGGAAGGTCGAAATCAATGAATTCAAGCGACGTCAGGGAGCGCCGGTTCTGAAGGTCAGTCCCAAGGCTTTTGGATTGGGACGCCGTTATCCCATCGCGAAGACTTGGAAGATCTGAGACAGTCTGGGCTCGGGAAATGGGTCTTTACCCGGGGTTTTTGCCGTGATACACCGCATTACGGTCAGGGCTCAATGCAGGGCATGGTTTGTGTAAGGTGGCGAAAGGGTAGGTCGTAAATTTTAATGAGGGCAAAAATGATGAAATTGATGAACGGGGAATTGAAGAAAGTGGTCGAGCAGGTAAAGTCCGC
The DNA here is from genome assembly GCA_001769805.1 of Bdellovibrionales bacterium GWA1_52_35. Classification (GTDB taxonomy): domain Bacteria; phylum Bdellovibrionota; class UBA1018; order UBA1018; family UBA1018; genus GWA1-52-35. The sequence continues at coordinate 194,590 of MEPO01000005.1, read as the reverse complement.
GCAGGCCAAGATCAACCAACTCATTCAAAACCAGGATTGGATGGATGAAGCTCGCAAGTATGCTGAGCAACAGGGAATGGAAGTGAAGAAACTGTTTGCAGAAGACGTTTCCAAGTTACGTCAGTTCCTGGAAGCCGAGCGCCGTGAAATGGATCGCTTTCAGAAGCAAATCCCCGGTGAAGTCAAGAAGTTCAAGAATTTCCTAAAAAACCAGCGCAAAGAGTTCCAAAACTTAATGACCCAGATCAAAAACAATAATCTTTCGAAGGGAAAGGTCCTTCGTTCAAGCACCAAAACCCGGAAGAGTGCCGGAACCAAAACTCAGGCCAAGATGCGCACCAAAACGGCGGGAAAAGCCAAAACCCAGACGACTCAGGCAAAACGCTCAGCCCCTAAAAAGAGGCCGTCCTCTCGCACGGCGGCCCAAGCGGCTACGTAGGCCCGAGGGCTTTTCGCCTGATTGAGTAATTGCAGTCAGCAATGGTATTGCAAAAAGGCTCGAACCGAGAGGTTCGGGCTTTTTTATTAATCTCTCCTCAGCCTTGACACCGATGCCGTCGTTCGGTAATTCTTAACGTGAAAAGGAGATTCTTTTTAAGAAACACACGAAAGAATGGCATTTATACCTTCCAGTCCCTCGAGTCCATCCGGTCCATCAGGTCCATCAGGCCCCTCATTTCCTCCTCGTCCGAGATTTTCGCGCGGCCCGATTCCAAACCAAAACAAAGACGAGCATCGTATCAACGAGCGAATTCGTGTTCCCGAAGTTCGTCTGATTGACGAGAACGGCGGACAGGTCGGCGTTGTTTCCACCCGTGAAGCGCTCCAAATGGCGCGAGACCGTGGGTTGGACCTCATGGAGGTTTCACCCAATGCGCAGCCACCTGTTTGTAAAATTTGTGATTACGGCAAGTTCAAATACGAGAAAAAGAAAAAAGAACATATTGCCAAAAAGAAGCAGACCGTAATTAAAGTGAAAGAAATCCAACTCCGTCCACAGACGGAAGAACATGATCTGGATTACAAATTCAAAAACGTGCGTACCTTCCTGGAAGACGGGGATAAGGCGAAAATTTCTATCATGTTCCGCGGTCGTGAGATCACCTACGTGGAACAGGGTTTCAAGATGATGAGACAGCTCGAAGAGCAGGTGAAGGACATCGCCATTGTCGAGGCGCCCCCTAAGCTTGAAGGCAAGAAGCTGATCATGGTCCTGGCGCCTGCTTCATCAGGCAAAAAGCCGGCTCCCAAGGCAGCAATCATTATCAACGAAAAGAAATAACCTATCCCCTTGACGGGTCTGGGCTTTTTGAAGTAGGTTGCTCCCTTACGTAATATTCGGTTTTGATGGATTGCCAAGGATAACAAGATGAAGATTAAGACTAAAAAAGCAGCAGCGAAACGTTTTAGCTTTACAGCCACTGGCAAAATAAAGTTCAAACGTGCCGGTAAGCGCCACAACATGGGTAATAAATCCTCCAAACGCAAGCTTGCGCTTCGCTCCGGTGGATACCTTTTCGATGGTGATATAAAGCACATCGAAAAATGTTTACCAAACGGATCTACGCGCTAACAATTTCAAAGGATTAGAATCACAGCGAGGGCCAACTGGCCGAGCGTTGTGATGATAAATAAAAAGGAGTCCCCATGCCTCGCGCAAAACGTGGTTTTAAACGCCGCCGCCGTCATAATAAAGTTCTGGACAGAGCCTCAGGCTTTGTACTTGGTCGCAAAAATAAATATAAACGCACTGCTGAAGCAGTGGACCGTGCGTTCATTTACGCCTTCCGTGATCGTCGAGCGAAGAAGCGGGATTTCCGCCAGCTCTGGATTGCGCGCCTTTCGGCCGCTGCCAATAATAACGAGCTGAGCTACAGCAAACTGATCGCAAATTTGAAAAAAGCGATGGTGAACCTGGATCGCAAAATCCTGGCGGATATCGCCATTGCGGATCCGGCAACATTCTCAGCTATCGTCAATCAGGTCAAAGCGTAGTACGCTCTAGGCCATGATAGAAAAATTAGATGCGATTGGTTCTCAGGCTTTAAAAGACCTGGAGACGGCAGCTTCGCTCGACCGCTTGGAGCAGGTTCGTATCTCTGTTCTCGGCAAAAAAGGCGCACTTAGCGAAGTTCTGAAAAGTCTGGGCGCAGTTTCCGCCGAAGAGCGCCCGAAAATCGGTGCGGTTGCCAATGAATGGAAACGCAAGATTGATGCAGCCCTCGAGCTGAGAAAGGCGCAGCTCGACAAGGCTGCCTTGGATGTTCAACTCGCGCAGGAGCGGGTCGATATTTCCCTGCCTGCACGCACTCCCCATCGCGGAGCCCTTCATCCGATCACGCAGACCACCCAGCGGATCATTCAGGTCTTCTCGCGAATCGGCTTTGACGTGGTCACCGGACCAGAAGTCGAGACCGACTATCTCAATTTCGAAGCGGCCAATATTCCTGCTGATCATCCTGCGCGCGACATGCAGGACACGTTCTTTATGGGACCGGGAGTGGTTCTGCGGACGCATACGACCTCCGTTCAGATGCGGATGATGCGGGCGCAGAGCTGGCCTGTTCGGATCCTCTGTCCGGGAGCGGTTTATCGCAGCGACAGCGACGCCACTCATTCACCGATGTTTCACCAGATTGAGGGCCTATGGGTCGATCAAAACGTGAAAATGAGTGATCTGAAAGGCACGCTGCTTTTCTTTGCCCAGGAACTCTTTGGTGCAGATGCCAAGATCCGGCTTCGTCCGAGTTATTTCCCGTTCGTGGAACCCGGAGCGGAAGTGGATGTGAGCTGCTTTCAGTGCCGAACCAAGATTTCGCCCACTTGCCGTGTCTGCAAAGGCTCCGGCTGGCTGGAGATCCTGGGTGCCGGAATGGTGCATCCGCGGCTTTTTGATGTGGCCGGTTATGGTGAAGATTATCGGTCAAAAAATCTGACTGGTTTCGCCTTCGGTCTGGGAATCGAGCGGATCGCGATGCTTCTTTATGGCATTCCGGATTTGCGTCTGATGTTCCAGGGCGACGTTCGCTTTTTGAATCAATTTTAATTCAGCAAAGGACTCCCATGCGCATTTCGTGGAATTGGCTATCAGAAATGGTGGATTTGAAGGGCGTGGTAACGCCCGAGAAACTCGCTGAGATACTGACTTCGCGTGGCCTGGAAGTGGAAGGGATCGAGCGGCAAGACCAGGGTTTTGGAAAAGTGATCACCGCGCAGATCCTTGAGCGGCTGCCGCATCCTCAGGCCGATCGTCTGAGCATCTGCAATGTCACACTCGGCACGGGTGAGCCGCTGCAGATCGTCTGTGGCGCGCAGAATATGAAAGTCGGCGACAAAGTGGCGTTGGCGCAAGTCGGGGCTGCGCTTCCCAACGGGATGAAGATCGATACGGGCAAGATTCGCGGAGTGATTTCGAACGGAATGCTTTGTTCGGAAGAGGAACTCTGTCTGAAAGACTCTGCCGAGGGCATTCTTATTCTGCCGGAGAGCACGCCAGTGGGACGTCCCCTGGCTGAAGTGCTGGGGCGGAACGACGCGATCCTTGTTTTCAAACTCACGGCAAATCGCGGGGATTGCATGAGCCATTGGGGAATGGCGCGTGAAATAGGCGCTGCTCTGGGACTGAAGCCCAAACGCGCGGCCATACCGCTTCTGGATTTCAAGGGCAAGACTCCCGTGACGATTCAGCTGGAAGCGGGTGATCTGGCTCCACAGTTCTACGGCTGTTATATCGAAGGAGTGAAGATCGGTCCTTCTCCGGCTTGGCTGGTAAAGCGTCTGGAAGCACTCGGAAGCCGCTCGATCAATAATGTGGTCGACGCGAGTAATCTTCTCATGCTCGAACTCGGGCACCCCACCCATGCCTATGATGCCGACCAGATCAAAGGCGGCAGAATCAGAGTCCGACTCGCAAAACCCGGCGAAAGGCTTAAATTGCTGGACGCGCAGACGATCACGCTTGCCGGTACTGAACTGGTCATCAGTGATGGCGAGCGCGCAGTCGGTCTTGCAGGAGTGATGGGCGGCGAGGATTCGGAAGTTCGTCCGCAGACGACCCGTTTATTTCTCGAATGTGCGGAGTTCAATCCGGTGCAAGTCAGGCGTGCGGCATTCAAGCATCAGCGACGGACAGACGCCGCTCAGCGTTTTGAAAAGGGGCTGGATCCTTCTGCTTTGGGACTGGTGACCTCCCGCCTGGCTCAGTTGATTGTGGAACTTGCCGGAGGAAAAGTTATTTCGGCTTCAGCGGTTCAGCTGGGCGGACAAACGCGCAAGAATATAACCGTGCAGCCGCAGTATTTTCAGGACTTCCTGGGCATGCAGGTTTCGCCTGAAAAAGCCGAGCAGATTTTGCTGGATCTGGATTGCGACGTTTTCAAAGCCGAAGCCCAACAAGGGAGCGCCTGGACAGTGACGGCTCCGACTTACCGTCTTGATCTTTCTATTAAGGAAGATCTTGCTGAAGAAATTGCCCGCACCCTGGGCTATGACAAGATTTCTGCCACGATTCCGAAACTCACTTCTGCCCCGCAATCCATTTACACGGCTGCTTCCGCGTCGCGCATGGCTCTTTTGAATCTGACGAAAGAGACCCTCAAAGCACTCGGTCTTGCCGAAACAATCGGGTTTGCTTTCACGAGCAAGGCCTGGCTTGCTAAATTTGGAATGGCATCCACAGCCACCGTGATCAATCCGCTCAGTGAGGAGCACGAGGCGCTCGTGCCGTCGCTCATTCCGACTCTGGTGAAGAACGCACTGGATTGCTGGCGTCATCACTTCGGGTCCGAGGCGCTGCCGATCCGGCTTTTTGAGTTGAGACCGACTTTCCATAGTGCCAAACCCGAGATTTGCGCCACAGGCGAAATGGAAACGGGAGTGGAAGAGCGTTGGAAGCTTTCGTTCGCGATCTCCGGTCCCCGATGGGCGGGGGGGCTGCAAAACGAGCAGGGCGAGTTGGATTTCTTTGATGCCAAAGCGATTTTGGAGAAGCTTTTGGAGAGTTTGGGAGCAAGGGGCGTTCGGTTTCAGCCGCAGTCAGCTTCGAGAGTGGCTGCCGGTCATCCTCTTTTTGCGCTGAAGGAACTCCTGCACCCCGGAAAGAGCATTGAGATTTTGGCTGGTAAGGATGTCGCGGGTTATTTGGGGCTGCTCCACCCTGGTAAATCGCGTGAGCTGAAGGCCCAAGCTGCCTTGTGGATCGGTGAAATAGACTGGGACATGCTCAGCAAGCTTTCGCGTCCTGTTTACGAATCCAAGCCATTCAAGTCATGGTCGGAGTTCCCTCCGATTGGACGGGACTTTGCGCTACTCGTCAAAGACGATGTTACGGCCGACAAAATTACTCAGGTAGCCTTGAAGGCAGGTAAGCCATTGGCAAAGGTTGCAAAGATTTTCGATGTTTATCGTGGTTCCCAAGTATCAGAAGGGATGACAAGCGTCGCAGTCCGGGTTATCTTTTATGAAGAAACCCGAAGTTTACAGGAAGCCGAGGCAGAGGCTGCGTCAACGCAGATTCTTGAAGCCTGGAAGAAGGAACTCGGAGTCGTATTAAGAAGTTAGGTGATTTGCAGTTAAACGTTGAACAATTCTGGGACATTTCAAGAGGAAATGCCCCTTACGCGATCGGCCAAAAGCAACCGGCTGGCGCAAAGGAGAAGCGATCGTGGCGATGACCAAAGCGGATATCGTGGAAGCGCTTTATGAGAAAATTGGATTCTCAAAAAAGGAAGCGGCGGACCTTGTTGAACTCGTTTTTGATACGATCAAAGGCACGCTCTCTCAGGGACAGAAAATAAAAATTTCAGGTTTCGGAAATTTCGTCGTACGTGAAAAGCGTTCACGCATCGGCCGCAATCCGCAAACTGGCGAAAGCATTGAAATCAGCGCGCGCCGCGTGCTGACTTTCCGTCCTTCGCAGGTTCTGCGTGCGGAAGTCAATGCAGCGCTTGAGGGCACTCCTGTCGATCTGAGCAAGATCGTGGAAGATGACGATGATGATGACGATAATGAATAAGGTCGCCAAGGGCGTTATTCCTGATCGGCTGTATTTCAAAATTGGTGATGTCGCGGAGATCGCGGACCTCAAGCCTTATGTCCTGCGCTATTGGGAAACCGAGTTTCCGATCATCGCGCCTCAAAAGGGCGAAAACGGTCAACGCGTTTACCGACGGAGTGATGTGGAAACTGTTCTGATGATCAAGCACCTGCTTTATCAGGAACGCTATTCCATCGAAGGTGCGCGCAAGCGGATCAACGAACTCAGGGCGGAGGGGGCGTTGAAGAGTTTCAAAAAAGAAACCGTGGCTCCTACTGAAGACGAAAAGCACAGGGAGCAGCTCAAGCTGCTTGTCGGTCTGACGCGGGAATTTGAAAACGTCGCGAAGACTCCGATCCGTAATCTGTTCTCGTATTGAATTCAGCTTACGGTTTTTTACGAGCGCTTGCGAGCGCTTCAATAATCGGACGGGCGAGATTTTTTCCGTTCAGCCGTTCAAGATCTCGTAGCAACCCGGGGCTGGTGAAGTTGAAATCAGTCACATAGCTGCCGATCAGATCGACGGCGGCAAGACGGATATTGAGTTTCTTCAGATGAAGTGAAATGGAGCGCAGCGAAGATCGTTCGGAGGCGCTGAGTGTGGCTTTCTCAATCCGGCTGCCTCGGTCAATGTTCACGCGGAAGTCACCCTTCACCGGGAATTTCCGGGCAGTGGCCAGCACCTTTCCATCGAGGAACCAGACCCGCAGTTCCCCGTTTTTAATTTCGGGAAGATAGCGTTGCAAAAGAACCGGACGGCGGAAGTTCTCAGTGATTTGTTCAATGTACTGGTGGGCCTCTTCTACATCTTCCGGCGATTTCCAGGACAAAAGCGCGATGCCCTTGCTCTGGCAGAGGTCAAGCGGCTTGATTACGGCTTGGCCTTCCTTTTGTCCAAAACGGCTGAGGACTTCCCATTGGCTCGATACGATTGAGGGAGGTGCTGCGCTGAAGCCAAAAGGCTCAAGCTTTTCGTTCATTCCGTGCAGGAGCTCCGGAGGATTGACGATTTCCGTCTTGCGCTTGTTTTTGCCCGGCTCTCTCAAACCGAGGGTGAGCAGCATCAGGGGATGCAGATAAGTGGCATCAACCACCGGGTCCATCCGCCAGTGAATGCTGTTGAAATCGCGGGGCACATAAGTATTTTCGGCGAGTCGTTCAGGAACGCCGCCTTTGACCGGATAGCGGAGGCGTTGAGCCTGAATCGTGACTTTCCCGTCAAAGCGTAAGGACCGGACATCGGCCCAATAACTTTCATGGCCGAGGAGTTCGGCTTCTTCGGCCAGCCTGAGGGTGGTATCCCCTGCATGAGCGAGAAAATGCCAGGGATCGGTGATCCAGAGGAAGCGGAAGGTTTTTCTTGCACCTTTTGCAGGCTTCTTTTGGAATTTTTTCATAATTTCAAAGAAGCCAAAACCTGATCGGAAATTTCCAGCAAGCCTGAGGCTTGCTTCCCCCAAGTTGCTTGGAGACCGCTGGCCGCGCGTTGCAGGCGGGTTGCCGTCTTCTCTCGCGCCTGCTCAGGGGGCATGAAGTAGAGAATGCTCAATGGTTTACCCGCATCCTGAACTGCATCCACCAGATCATCGGCGATTTGGAAAGCCTGTCCGAGTTCCGCGGCGAAGTTCTCAATCGAGACGAAGCGTTCGTCGGTTCTGAGCAGGCCTGCGAAATCAGCTGGAATGAGAATCGGGGCCATGAACAATGCTCCCGTTTTGCCGGCATGCATCTTCCGAAGGTCATTCAAAGTAGATGAGGAATGAAGAAGCAACTCCGCCGCTTGCCCGCCAATCACGCCTCTGGGGCCTGCAGCCCAGCAGAATCTTTTCAGGCCGGCCGAGAAAAACTCGGGCTGTAGCAGACTTAAAGCTTCTGAAAACACTTCGAATGCAACCACCAGAAGGGCGTCTCCCGCGAGAAGGGCCACGGCTTCCCCGAACTTTTTATGGTTCGAGGGCAGGCCTCTGCGGAAATCATCATTATCCATCGAGGGCAGGTCGTCGTGAATGAGAGTAAAGCAGTGGACCATCTCGAGTGCGATCGCGATTGTGCGGGCGGCCCGAGGGTCCAGCCCGAGCATTGAAGAGCAAGCCAAAGCCAGGCGAGGGCGGATTCGTTTGCCCGGGGCGAGCAGGGAATATCTGATCGCTTCAACGAGGTTGGCAGGTACATCGGCGAGAAAGCGTTCGAGCGTACTGGCCAGTAATGCTTCGAATTCATCGAGTGGAGTCATATGCCGTGCTCAGGGTTTCGTATCTGGTTGAAGAGGTTCGCTGCTGGGCGCCCCGAGAACTCCGGTGATCCGGAAGCCATAACTTCCATCCGCCTGCTTGCCGGAACTCAAAAGCGTGTCCAGAAGAACAAAGGATTTTAAAACGTTTTCAGATAATTTAAAAAGGGCTTGCAAGTTCAGGGCGCTCGCTTCCAGTTGTCTCGCGAGGGTCATGTCGCCGCTCAACGTGGCTTGCACATCATCGGCGGCATTGCCGGGTTTCCCCAGCGTGAAGGTACGTATCTGGGCTTTGCCCTGGGTGATCACTACGTCTGCCTTGCCTTCGGATATGGACAGTTTTGGAATGTTAAAACCCATGATCTGCTGCTGTTCGATGATCAACTTGGTGAGGTCCAGCTTGAGGTCGCCTTGGGTAGTTGCAGGATTCGTGAAATCACCCTTGAGATCGCCACTGCCGTTGACCAGACCTGCCGCAGAAAGGTGCGCAAGACCCTCAAGCAGGCCGGAGGTCTTCAAGTCGACTGAATTCACTTTGAAGGAAGTGGCATAAGCTTTCTTATTGGCTGCAAGCTTGCCGCTGACTTTTCCGTTACCGGGAGTTTGGATCGAGTAGCTCGCGCCTACTTTTCCAACAAACAAGGGAAACAGGGAAGGCGAGACTTCAATTTGATCAAGCCGGATCACATTGCCAGTCGGCGTTGCGAGTTTCACTTCTTTCATGGAATACGTAATCCCGAGGAAATACGAGAGCTGGGTCTGCCCGGCGGTCAAGGAGTAGCCCTGTTCCGCGAGAGCGGAGGTGATGCTCCCGTGGATGTAAGCCTGGATCTGTTCCCGGGGCAGCTTGATCAGCGTAAAAGCAAGAAGACAGAAGAAGCCGAGCGCAATCCAGCCGAGGCGTTTGATGAGCTTTTTGGATCGACTTGCCGGCAAAGCGACGCCAGACGCCTCCGCACCCGGAAGGGTCGCCTCTGTTACTATCTCCTCATTTTCCGTCATGTCTTTGCCCCTGTACTTTGCTCTGCGATCATTTTGTCAAAAGCGAAAAGCCCGACACTGCCAGCGTTGCATCCATATATCCAGCCGGATCACTCTTGGTGTCAATCGTGAGATTCCTCAGTTTGATCGGGCGCGCTCCCGTTTCAAGATTGAAGGCATAGCGGGCGATCTGGCGGATATTCACGTGTTTCAGCGAGATGTCAATCAGCACCTCTTTAATCGTGTCGGTCGACGCGCCGGGCTTTTCGGGAGAAATTGTGAGGGCGCCCTTGTCCAGACCCATGCTTTGGGCAGTGGTTTCAAAATAAGGCTGCCAGGGACCGGCGCTGGCGGAGGGGGTGCCTGCGCTTGCCGTGGACTCCCGCAGCAGGCGCAATTCGTCGTTGGCGGCCTGAAGACTCAAGAGCAGATCGGACTTGACCTTGTACTCGGATTTTATGGCGTACACGCCATAAACGGCCGTGAATATGAAGATCAGAAGAATCAGAACGGAGGATCCGCCGCCTAGAATTTTAAGATAAAAGCGGCTCTGGCCGTCGAGCTCATCCCATTTGCCTTTGAGCTGCTGAAACCAGAGTTGCTCGGACAGTTTGTCACCAATGGTCGCCAGGAGTTGCGTCAGCCTTGAACTATTTTCCATAAGCATCCTCCTGAAGCTTCCCGCTGAAGGTGATCTTCCATTTTTTTCCACCTGGTTCAGGGCTGCTGACTTCTTCGGTTTTGCCAGGCTGAAGACCGGGCTGTTTGGACAAGAAAAGAGTACTGAGCCTTTCCGCGGTTTGAGGATTATTCACGAGAAAAGAGAGCGAGGCAGAGGTATCACTGGTCCCGGAAAAAGGCGCGGCCGGAGCGGCGCCCGCGCGAAATTCCAGCAGATCAACGACGATATCGCGGGGGACTGTCATTGAAAGCTCCTTGAGAAAATCGAGCGGCGAGTGAGGATTGGGCCCGAGAAGTTTGTAAAGATCCCGCTGTTTTTCAAGTTCTTTGTTCAGATCTTTTCTCAAGGTCGTCGTGCTTCCCATGTAGGTCTTCAGACCGCTCGCCGAAACGCTGCCGAAGAAAGTCCGGATATTTTTTTCAAGCTGGGAATTCACATCGGTCAGTTTGTCTTTGTAATAGTACGACTGCACGAAAAGGCTCAGGAAGAAGGAGGCAAGGATGGCGCCGGTTCCGAGGAAGACTCGTCGTAGCGCCTGGGTATCGAACTCCCGTGAACGGGCATGCTTGACGAATGGCCCCCTTCTGAAATTGATACTGCTGGAACGCTCAGGGCCAACCATGCACATCGCAAGCGAGGTGGCCAATGCAAATATGGCATCGCTCTGTTCAGAATAGGTGACACCCGAAGAGGATAGGGCGCTCAGGGCCTGAAAAGGGCGGACTTCTGTTCCGAGGTGTTCCTCCAGGAACGGGAGCAGTCCTGGAAGCAGGGAAGTCCCGCCAGCAAGATAGATTGTTGAGATTTGCTGCTTTGTTTCCGTTTTGGCCGTGAGCAATGCCTGGCGGAGTTCCCGGAGCAAACCCTGGGTCGGCTCCAGCAGGCTGTCAGAAAACGAGATCTGTTCGCGAGTGGCCTCCTCTCGTTGCATTTCAGGAAGAATGAAGCCATTGTCCAGCTTGGTCTGTTCAGCTTGCCCCAGAGTAATCGCGTAAGTTCGGCAGATGGCCGAGGTCAGGTCTCGCCCGCCCCAGAGGACCTCGCGTGATATCATCGGCTGGCCATTGTGATGGCAGTAAATTGTTGTTCTTTCGTGTCCGATTTGAACCAGAAGTAGTGGGCCAGTATCGGGGTGGGCCGTTGTCATCCGGTTAAAGGCTGTCCGGTAGGCCCAGGCCTCAGTAGTGACCAGATCCGGGTCAAGATCCGCTTCATGGCAGGCATGCAGATGAGTGGCGACGTTTTTTTGCAAGGTCGTGGCCACATGGACCCGGCTCATCTGTTTGCTCTGGCCGATCAGGGAATAATCGTAGACAGACTGATCGAGGGGAAAAGGCAGGTCATCTTCCAGTTCGAAACCGATTGCGGCCATGAGCACTTTTTTGTTCTTGGCGGGAAGATCCAGGTTCCGGAAGGTCACCACCCCGGTTCGGAGCGCCGTCACAACGCGATCGGGGCGGCGAGGGAGCGCGTGCACGAGCCGTGAAAGGGCACTCGACGTCTGTTCGCCGGGTTCCAGCGGAATTTCGTGATAGTCGCGGATTTCGTAGCGGCCGAAGGAACTGTCGAGCTCGACTGCCTTGATGCTCTTGGATCCGATGTCAACGCCGAGAATTTTCATTTAGTTCCCCCTCATAAAATTCTCATGAAAGTGATGTTGAGGCCAGTGTTTGCATTGCTTTTCTTGTTCGAAACTTCACCTTCCGGATCATCCGTGCGGGAGCCATAGGCACCGCTGGGAGCGAGCGGTTTGGAGGTGTCCTTGGATTTGCTCTGCTCCTCGGAAACCAGGGTCACCCAGACCTCAATCAGGCGTACGGACTGGTTGAGTCTGGCCTGAACCGTAATTTTGAAATTGGTTTCGTCCACCACCAGGCGAATATTGCGCTTGAGCAGGCCTGCCTTCAACTGGTCGAACGCCACGCTGCGAAAGGCGGCGAAGTGTTCGACGACGTATTTGAGAAAATCTTCATCTTTTTTGAAAGAATGGTCTTCTTCCTCGGAATCCCGGAATTCCAGGAATTCCTTGGTTTCGTCCGGCGTCACCCCGGGGAAGAGTGCCCGGAGCGTGTACTCATTCATTGTATTGACGTTGATGCCGGGCGTTGTACTGACCGTCAAGGCAGGGGCGAAGACTGAATACAGGTCGTCGGTCATACCCGTAATCATATGAAGCTCCGAAAGAGTCGAGAAGGGGCTGCGCTTGAAAGCGACGGTCTCACCGCCGGGCACGTAAGGACGCTCAAAGGTCGGGTCGACCCAGGCGCGGATATTGTTGCTCAAGTCGATCATTTTCAAATCACGATATTCTTCCGCGAAATCAGGATCAGCTTCGAACTTGTTGTTCACCAGCTGTTCCAGGTAATCCGTAAGACTGTTTTGTGCTTCGTTTGGATCAAAGGTCGGAGCGGCACTGGGCGTGGGATTCGGGGAGGGACCCGTCGAGGGCACAGGCTTTGGAACGAAGGGAGCGAGTAGCATGTTGAGATTGTATTTGCCCGATTCAGATTCAATCGCCGCAGTGAAGCTCCCTTCCAGCATGGATTCCTTCTGGAAAGTGTCAATTTTATCTTTCTCGGTCAAGGTCATGCCCGGGATATTCGAGGGGAGCGGGTAAATGAACGGGAAATTCCAGATTTTCTCGATCACCGCGCGGGGAATGACTGCTCCGATAGCACCGCCCTGTTTCCCAATCAGGGACTTAACCTGCTGATAGGCTTTCAGTCGCAGGAGTGAAAGTTTCAGGGCGCTTTTGGCGAGATAATGCACTTTGACCTGGTCCAGTGAATCGAAAGCGATCTTCTGGTTCAATTGGGCGATGTACGCGAATTCGGTCACGAGCAGGGAAAGGGCTGCCACAGCCGCCAGAACCATGAAAAGTGCGACACCGCCTTGGGACCTTTCTTTTTCACGTACTCGGATCGAGCCCATTGAGGGGAACCTCCGGTCGGAATTGGAAAAGACCTTCAAAGCTCAAACGCGTGGGTCCGAGCACCTCGAGTTTCACTTCGATGATGTCAGGGTAGATATTTTTGAAATCCTCTTTATCGCTGTCCCAGCTGGTGGACCAGCTGTCCTTGTCCTTGCGATAGTACCGATAGCCGAGCTTTTTGATCCCGTGCAGGATCGGGTGATGCACGAACTGCTTGTCCTTGTGCTCTTCGGTTTCAAACGCGTTGGGACTCGAGGATTTCACCAGGATATTTGTATTCGGCACGACAGCCTGCGGATCGGGTTTCAGTTCATAAATGATTTTGGCGAATTCCGATTCCGGCGAGTCTTTGTAAACCCGTCTGTTGGAAAGCGAAATGAAGCTGAGCTTGCTGTCCGTGCCGATGAAATGAGCGGGCCGGATCCCGGTGCGATCGGTTGCGGCGCCCCAGAACGTGGTGCTCTGTCCCAAATCGGAGTCCATGATAGTTTGCATTTCCCGTGAATCCCGCGATTCGGCGACAGGCTGAGGTGAGGGCTTTGCGGAGCCGGTCATCAGGGGCGAATAAATGAGAGCGATATCCCGCTGCAGGATATTCATGGAGAGGCGGATCTCGTTGTGAAAATCCCCATCTGCTGAAAGTACGTCACGTAAATGATAGGTTTCAGTGGTTGCCTGGTAAATGGCAAAACTCAGCACGACGAGAATCGCCATGGCGATGAGAACTTCGAGCAGGCTGAAGCCGCTTTGGCTTTTTCTTTTATTCGGAAATCGCAAATTCATGATTCAAGTTCACCCAATAGGTTGAGACCGAAAAATTCTGCTCCCCGGAGCCGCGGGTCCAGGTAATCGTCACCGTGACTTCCCGTATTGCTTTGGAAAGAAAGTTGGTCACGAGCTTCACGAGATAGGAGGTCATATCCGTATTTTCGCCTTCGCCTCCGCCGCTTCCGGCATCACTTCCCTCAGTTTTGCCCCTTCCTCCCGAAACATCAAAAGTGGGGAACTTGATCTCCTTGACACTGCTCTTCCAGCGATAAGCCTGGAAGGGCTCCTCGAAGGTGCCTGCGTCCTCTTTTTTGAATTCATCAAAAGTTTTTCCTTCGAATTCGTATTCCAGGGTGACCATCCGGTTTTTTGCGAGCATCGCGACCACATTCATCTGTTTGGCCCGGTCGGTGGCGGTGATACTGGCGGATTCCACCGATAAAATTGCAGTAAAGGCCACCAGCATGATCGCCAGCGCAATCAGTGTCTCAAGGAGGGTAAACCCAGCCTGCGGATTATCGGAGGTTTTCAATTTTAGCCAGCTCATCACTGCTCAAATACCTTTCATAAACATCGGTTTTTCCCACCAGGGGGGAGATGACCAAGGATGCGTGGTGATCGGAGTTGTCCTTCAGGTGAACGATGGTTTTTTCAGCCAGACCGTGGGGAAAGAGGTGGGTATAGGCGGCTCCCTCAACCAGAGGCTCGGGACTTTGCTGAGTGACGATATCTTCAAAGATCACCCCCCGGGGGAGGGGTTTCTTTTTACGGGTGACCAGCGTCTGCAGCATGAATTCGGAAGGAGGCTTTTCGGGTTCAGAGCTTTTGCGGAAGCGCTTGCGACGTTCTTCTTTCTCCCGAGATTCCTGGGTGTCCAGCAGGACCGAAGTTGGCCCTGCCTCCACCCAGTAGGAATTCTCTTTCAAGTCGTACACGATCCGGTGAACCCGGCCCGTCATGATAGTCGAGTTATAGGCGTCTTTGATCACGGACGCCATTTCCCGGGCCGCTGTATGCAGGGAAATCTGCAGGTAGCTTGTGATGCTTGGAAGCGTCAGAAAGGTCACCATCGATATGATGGCGACGACGATCAGAACCTCAATCAGCGAGAAGCCGCCTGCCGGCTCTTTCTGACGCCTCATTCGTCTCATTCGGAAGTCTACTCGAGCTCTTCGGAGTTGATGTCGGCATCGAACCCCGTTCCGCCTTCAGCGTTGTCACTCCCGAGGGACTTGATCACGAATTTGTTCCCGTCGGACGAATAAAGGAAATCATGGGTCCAGGCATCTTTGGGGAGTCGTTTGATAAAGCCATCCGGATCGGCGTTCTTGCATTCCGCCGGTGGTTTTACAAGGGCTTCGAGGCCCTGATCCGTTTTGGGGTAAAGTCCGCAGACGCGCCGATAATCCTGCAGCATGACCGCAAGGTTGCGAATCTGGATCTTGGTGGAGTTGACCTTGGATTCATCAAATCTCTTGATGACGTTGGTTCCGACGATTCCCATCACGAGGCCCATGATCGCAATGGCAATCAGCATTTCCATGAGAGAGAAGCCGGCTTGAGCGCCAGCTTGCGCCGATTTCAAAATTTTATTCAGGTTCTTCATTTGTTTCTCCTTTTGTAGCTTTTTTATTCTATCGCTGGTTGATATTGGTCATTTGCAAGAGGGGCATGATAACAGAAATCACGATGAAGCCGACCACTCCACCCATCGCAATAATCATGATGGGTTCGAGCAGTGAAGTGAGCGACTCGATTTTGGAATTGATCTGGTCTTCATAAGTGCTTGAAACGTTCTTGAGCATGTCGGGAAGCTCGCCTGTTTTTTCACCAATGGCGATCATGTGAATGACCATCGGAGGAAACTCCCCTGAACGGCGGAGGGGTTCTGCAATCGACTGTCCTTCGGTGATATTCTCGCGTGCTTCAGCAACCGCCTTGGCAATCGGGGCACAGTCAATGAGATTGCGGGCGATATTCATCGCGGGCAGGATGGGAACTCCGCTTCCCAGCAATGTCGCCATCGTGCTCGAAAACCGGGTCACGGCGATCATCCGGACGAGGGACCCGAAGACAGGCATTCTCAGTTTGAAGGCGTCCCATTTGGGGCGGCCGACAGCTGAATTGATGTAGCGGCGGAAGCTCCACACACCGAAAGCCACGGCCATGATGATCAGAGGCCACCAGTTGACGACTATATCACTGATGAAGATCAGTCCTTTGGTTACGGGAGGCAGAGGGCGATTCATTGATTCAAAAACCTGGGTCAACTTGGGAATCACGAAAGTGAAAATGACAATCATCAGGATCATCGCGACCGACATCATCAGGATCGGGTAGGTCATGCCGCTGACGACTTTGCTTCGCAGCCGCATCTGGGCTTCTTTCAATTCTGCAAGCCGCATCAGCACCAGCCCAAGGGTGCCGGAGCTTTCACCGGCTTCAATCATGTTGATGAAGATATTGTCGAAAACTTTGGGATGTGCGCCGGTCGCACGCGCCAGACTCGAACCCTCATTCACGTCCTGACGGACCTGGGCCAGAACAACCTTGAGGCGCTCATTCTCTGTCTGTTCGACCAGCGCGTTCAAGGCTTCGACCAGCGGGATATTGGCTTTCACCAGACTCGCCAGCTGGCGGGTCATCAAGGAAACCTCTTGAACGGAAACGCGATTGCCGAAGAAGGGAACACCTTGTGAGCTGGAGGGCTTGGCGGCATTCTTCTCGACGATCTCAGTCACCATGAGGCCGCGCTTTTTTAACTTCTGGCGCGCGGATTTCTGGTTTTCAGCCTCGATGATCCCTTTCTGGGGTTTTCCTTCGGCGGAGTAGGCTCTGAAGTCGAAAATCGGCGCCATTCCCTTAAACCTCCGAATGCGTTGCGCGCATGAGTTCGTCGACCGTGGTGATGCCGCTGAGGACTTTCGTGACGCCATCTTCACGTAGCGTGATCATGCCGTGTTCAACTGCCGCTTTCCGGATCGTGCCGGCGTCCGCATTTTTCACAATCAAGGAGCGGACTTCATCATCGATGATCAGAAGTTCGTGAATGACGGTTCGGCCGGAGTAGCCGCTATTGGAGCAGGTGGGACAGCCCACCGCTTTGTAAATGACGGCCCCGGGAGGCAGACGGACAATGCCGAGCTCTTGCATTTCAAAATCTGAAAGCGTATGCGGTTCCCGGCATTTGGTGCAGATCTTGCGGATCAGGCGTTGTGCGATGATGCCCAGCAGCGAGCTTGCAACAAGAAAAGGTTCAACCCCCATATCAATCAAACGGGTAGCGGCACCGGATGCGTCATTCGTGTGTAATGTTGAAAGCACCAGGTGACCGGTCAAGGAGGCATTGATGGCGATTTCTGCCGTTTCCTTGTCGCGAATTTCACCGACCATGATGATGTCGGGATTTTGCCGAAGGAAGGCGCGCAAAGCGCGGGCGAAAGTCAGCTCAATTTTGGTATTGACCTGAACCTGGTTGATCCCGGGAATCTGGTATTCGATCGGATCTTCCACCGTGAGGATATTTCGTTCAGGACTGTTCAGCTTTACCAGACAGGCCGATAGAGTGGTGGATTTACCACTGCCGGTGGGGCCGGTCACAAGAATGATTCCGTATTTCTTGAAAATCAGTTTTTCGACGATCCGGGCGCTTTTTTCTGAAAAGCCCAGTTGCTCGAGCTGCAGAATGGTACCGGTCTGCTCGAGAATACGCATGACCAGTCGCTCACCGTAAATCGTGGGTACTGTCGACAGACGGATATCGATATCTTTGCCGGCAATTTTAATCTTGATCCGTCCGTCCTGAGGCAGGCGCTTTTCAGCGATATCGAGCGTCCCCATGACTTTAATACGGGAAGAAATGGCGGCATGAGCACGTTTGGGTTGCCGGATGATGTCATACAGGACGCCATCGATGCGGAAGCGGACTACAAATTCTTTTTCGAAGGGCTCGATGTGAATATCAGAAGCTTTTTCCTTCACGGATCGGAAAATGAGGGAGTTGACGAACTTGATGACGGGCGCGTCGTCTTCTGTTGCCTCAAGAATATCGATCGGCCCTTCCAAATCGTAAGCTTCTTCGGAAAAGTCACCCTGGATGTCACCGACCAGATTTGCGGTATTGCGTTCATAGACCCGATTGATCGCTTCCTGCACGCGCATGCTGCTGCTTGCGACCAGTTGAATGGGACTCCCGGTGAGAGCGGTCAGATCACTCGCGATGCTGCTGTTGAAAGGATCCACGACGGCTACGACCAAAATTTCGCCGTTCGGAGTCTGTTCTTTGCGGATCGGCAGAACTTCCTTGGTCTTGGCATAATTGATCGGAATATCCGTCACGAGCTTGGGATCGATTTCATTCGATTTCAGGTCGTCCTGGTAGGGGATTCCCAGCTGGATGCAAACAGCGCGCATGATCTCGTGAGCCGGGATCATGTTCTTGCGAAGAAGGATCTCTCCAATGAGACCGCCTTCACGTTCCTGCGTTTTAAGCGCCTCCTCCAACTGCGCCTCGGTCATCGAGGTATGCTGAAGAAGAATTTCCCCGATGCGCGGACCAGAATGAGGATCGTGTGACTGACTGCTCAAGAACTACCTCCTGCAGGGGGTGCCGGCGCATCAGGAGCCGGAACAGTGGGTGGAGCCGCGTTCGGCTCGGTGTTGGTGGACTTTGAACTATTGGACCGACTGGCTGGCGGTGGGTCAACCGGGACGGCAGCGGGACCATTCTCGTCCTCAAGAGTGAAAGCGCTGATGTTCTTCTTCGCACTCAGCTCTTTGATGTCCGGCAATGAACGGATCATCTCGTCGCGGCGATGACGAAGCGGGTCGTCGCCACCCGCATTTCTTTCGATGAAGTCATCACGTTCTTTCAATTTCTTGTCAAGAATCGCGCGAACCTTCTCATACTGACGAACCACGTGTGGAGTCAAGAAGATCAGAAGATTTGTTTTTTCAACGGTCGTCGATTTTGCCCGGAACAACCAGCCGAGCAGGGGAATATCGCCTAAAATCGGAATTTTGGAAACGGTGTCATTCACGTTATCACGCATCAAGCCGCCAATAACGATTGTGTCGCCATCTCCCACGACGACGGTCGTCTTGGCGCTGCGTTCAAGCAATGCCAAGGCAAGACCTTGGACGGCCGTGGGCAGGGTGCGATTACTGAAACCGGCAAGCTTCGTTTCCACATCGAGTTTAACGAAGCTGGAAATTTTGTTGATCTGCGGTTTGATTTTGATTGAGAGCGAAACGTTTTCACGCTGAATGCTGGTTGCCACGCCCGCACCCTGGACTGCTGTGCTGACGGGCAGCGGAATTTTTTCCGTCGATTCAAAAGTCGCTTCCGTATTGTCCAGGGCAATGATCTGAGGTGTGGCGAGGATGTTGGAATTCGTATTCGTCTGAATGGCTTTGATTAAACCCTGGACGTTGGAAACCGGAATTACCTTGCCTCCGATGGGAATGTCAATGGTTCCCCCGCTCTTGAAGCCCAGGATCGCTCCCTTCTGCGCGAGCGGTTCTTGCACAAAGCTCAGTAGATCGGTGTTGGGAGTGAAGGCGATAAAATTCGCGGGATTTGCAACGTTCGTCGAAAACTGGAAGTCACGATTGATGGAGACATCCATGATCACCACTTCCACGAAGATTTCGTCGCGAGGAATATCCAGTTTCGCAATCACCCGCTGCATGGTTCCGAAATCCGCCGGAGACGCGGTAATAACCAGGGCGTTGGTGGCTTTGTCCGGAGAGACCTTGATCTGGCCTTCAAATAAGGAAGCCGATACCGGGTTGACACCGGTTCCGCCCAAGGGGCCCCCGGCGGGGCGACCCGTCTGGCCGCTGGAAATATTATTGAGCGTCTGGGCAAGCTGCTCGGCATCGGCAAATTGAAGGGGTAGAACATGAACCTTGCCGCCGCCGGTGGGCGTCGGCACTCTTTGGTCCAGGGTAGTGACAAGTTCGCGAACTTGATTTGCGCCGCGGCTGTTGGCGTGAACGATCAGGGTATTGGTGCGGTCATCGGCGATGATCGTATTGATGATGCCGCCTTCTTTGGTCCGTCGGGCCGAAAATCGGTTCGTGCTGGAGCCGAAGCGTTGGCCACCAGCGGGCGCTCCTGGGGAGCCACCAGTTCCAGGCAGCAGCGTATCAATCAATTTGGAAAGCTCCATGGCAGAGGCGAATTTCACCGGGATGACCTCGATGCCGGCATCAAAGCCTTCCACGTCGAGAATTTCGAGGAGCCTGTAAAGTTTCGCAATGTTCGAGCCGGTATCCGTCACGATAACAGTATTCGTCTGCTGATAAGGCATGATACGCGAATTGGCGGGCATGAAGCTCCGGAACGTACGGGCGACTTCTTCGGCGTCGATGTATTTCAGCTGAAATACCCGGGTGATGAGGGAATCCGTTTCGGGAGCACGGTCACCGACAAAAGTTTTCAGCTGCTTGTCACGGGCATCCCTTTGCCGTGCGATGCGGATGTAGGATCCGGAAGGAATCATGGCGAAGCCATTGATGTCCAATGCGGTCAGGAAGGCGCGCCAGGCATCTCCAACCGTGATCGCGGAATTGGAGATGATCGTGATACGGCCTTTGACGTCTTTATCGAGGATAAAATTCTTGCCCGTGAGTTTGCCGAGGGTCTTTGCGATATCCAAGATGTCGGCATCCGGAAAGTTGAAATCGGTGACAATTTCCTTACTGCCTTCGCCGGTATCATTATCGACTTTGATTGCAGGAGGGTTATTTGTTGAGATCACGCCACCGGCAGGGCCTCCGCCGACTTCGATTCCTTTTTCCATTCGCTGGACCTTGGTTGTGTCTGCCGGCCTGGCTCCGGGATTGGCAGCTGCAGGACCTCCTCGGTTCGCCGGGGGCGTGAATTCAAAATCCTCTTCGTCTTCATCGTCGAAGAAAGGATCATCTGCCGCTGCCCCTGGTGTGTTCGCAAAGGGGGCTCCGCCAAAAACACGCGGTCCAGTCGGAAAGCCCTTGGGGGCTTCAGCGCGCGCATCGATGAATAGAAGCGCCACCAGACCGGCAATTCCGATGAGACTGGATAAAAAGGCGGTGATCCGATACCAGTCAAGCCAGGATTGTTCAGTATTTGCCTTCATCGGTTGCTCCTAACGAATTTCATACGCGTTGTTGAGTACGCGTCCACCGCGTTTTACCTGCAATTCAAGCCGGGCTGCGGTTTTCAATCTGCCCAATAATTCAAAAGCCCGTCCTGGATCATTGATGGGTTCACCATCGACCCCGGCGATCACGTCTCCGTTTTGAAGTCCAAGCTTCGAGTAAATGCTGCCGGGGACAATCTGAAAAAGTTTATAGCCGGCCGGAACTCCGTTTTCGAAATTCGGTACTGCCCGGGCCTGGGTCAGGATCTCATTCATGTTTGAAAGGGCCTTATCCACTTCCAGCCGGGATACATTGAACTGGCTCGGTGTAACCTGCTCGATTCCGCCGCTGCGAGAGGGCCCTCCGAGCGTGATCCGGGGAGCGGTACTGCTGAGATCTTCGGGTAATTCCACGAACTCGCGCCGCCCGGAGCTGATATTCATAAAAATGACCTTGGATGGCTCAATCTGAAGAATGCGGGCTTTGGTGGGGATCTCGTCTTGAATGCGCACTGGGTAGACCGCTGCAGCCGATTTGTCCTCGATCATGGCAATCGAGCGAATTTCGTCGCGCAGGATCAAGGTACCAATCAGATTGAACGGCAGTGTGGTTCGAATTGGAGCACCTCCGAGATCCGGCGCTGCGCCGGTGGGAGTTTCTTCTCCGGGAATGGTTCCGGTACTGCTGAAGAGGTTCCGGGTGAAAATGGGATTATAATCTTCGAAGGTACGGTTCTTCTTTGAAAGCGCTGCAGTTTTGGCGGAGCGGACGGGCGGCGGCTTGGGGAGATAGCGTGCAACCATGATCCCGGATATATCCGCCAGAAAATATGTCGAAATAATGACGGTCAGTAGTTTGCCCCAGATCGCGTTGCCATGCTTCTGAAACCGGCTATTCAGCCATTCGGCAATGGACGCGGGGTCTGCGCCCTGGAGTTTTCCAGCCAGACCTGAAAACCGTTTCTGGGCTGCGGATTTCAAACGCGTCTTCCAGTTACCGGGAGGCATGTCTGGAAGTGGGTCTGGCAAGATTGGAATCTGATCTTCACTCATGTTCAATCGTTGATAACGCAAGACCAGTGCCAGACTGCGACAGAGAGTCCGAAAAATCCCAAACTCATCTTAACGACAAAATACCGAAGAATATCGCCTTGTAAAACTTTTGCGCGGGCGTAGACTAAAATGCAAGCCGGTGCTCTGATGCGATGCGTTTGACAAAAAGTCATTTCCGTCGTTCTTTCGGATTGATTCAGGCTGGGCCGCTGACAAAATGTCACAGAATTTTTAGAAGGAGAGCCTCATGGGAGTCGCAGATCAGAATAGCTTCATGAAGTCGATTTTCTTCGGGCAGATCCGTGAAGAGCTGATTTTCCCTTATCCGCGTTTGAACGCTGAAACTGCTGAAACGGTTAAGATGGTTCTGGATTCGGTCGAGAAATTCGGAAAAGACCAAGTCAAATCAGACGAGTGGGATGAAAAGGGCGCAATGCCTCGAGAGGTGATCACTCAATTATCGGAACTCGGCATGATGGGACTGGCCGTATCCGAGGAATTCGGCGGAATGGGGCTTCCTCAGTTCGGTTATGCCCGCATCATGCAGGAAGTCGCCACCTTTGATGCTTCGCTCACGGTCACGCTCGGTGCTCATCAGAGTATCGGTTACAAAGGTCTCCTGCTTTTCGGTTCGGATGCTCAGAAGAAACAATTTCTGCCGCGTCTCACGACGGGTGAACTGATTGCCGCTTTCTGCCTGACGGAGCCGGGGAGTGGTTCGGACGCCGCTTCGATCAAGACGCGCGCGGTGCTTTCACCGGATGGAACTTACTACACATTGACAGGCAACAAATTGTGGATCACGAATGCCGGCATCGCCGGGTTCCTCACGATATTTGCTAAAGTGGAGGTTGAGGAAAACGGCCAAAAGAAAGACAAGGTCACGGCTTTCCTGCTTGAGCTTCCAGCGGACGGCGTCACCGTCGGTCCTCCGGAACACAAGCTCGGAATCCGCGCCTCCTGGACGAATGCCATTCATTTCGACAAGGTGAAGGTTCCCGCAGAAAACCTTCTGGGCGGAATCGGCCAAGGGTTCAAAGTTGCCATGGGTGTTTTAAATCATGGCCGCCTGGGATTGGGCGCCGGCTGTGTCGGCGGGTGCAAGAATGCAGTCAAAGCATCCATCACTTACGCGAACGAGCGCGTGCAGTTCCAGAAGAAGCTCGGTGAATTCGGAATGATCAAGGAGAAGATCGCCCGGATGATGATCAACACCTATGCGGCAGAGAGCATGGTGTACATGACGACTAATTTGATCGATCGCAAAGACATTGATTATTCGCTCGAAAGCGCGATCTGCAAAGTTTTCACTTCCGAGACCCTTTGGGAAGTGGTGGACGAAAACCTGCAGATCTGGGGAGGCAACGGCTACATGGAAGAGTACCCCTATGAGCGCTGGCTCCGGGATGCGCGCATTAACCGAATTTTTGAAGGCACAAATGAGATCTTGCGAGCCTTCATCTCCCTTTCCGGAATGCAAGGCCCGGGGCAGGAGCTTGCCGGTCTGGCCAAGGCGATTAAACATCCCTTGAAGGGGTTGGGTCTCGTCGGGGATTTTGCGATCCGCAAGGCCAGGCAGAATATTATCGGCGAGTCGATTACGAAGGCGCACCCCTCCATGAAAAAAATGGCGGGTATTCTCGAAGAATACGCGGTTGAACTTTCGAATCAGGTGGATGTGCTGCTCAGGCGTCACGGCAAGGATATTTACACAAAACAGTTTGCCCAGAAACGAATCGCGGAAATCGCGATCGATATGTACGCGATGTTCTGCATTCTGTCACGCGTCACCGCTGCGATCGAGGCAAACGGCGTGGATAAATGCGAAATGGAGCTGGCCATCGCCAATTGCTTCTTCGCGCGGGCGAATCGGCGCATTCGCGGCAACTTCAAGAGCATCGCAAACAACGATGATGAATCGATGAAGCTGATCGCGGATAAGTGCTACGAATTTGGTCGTTATCCTTATGACGTTCTGAACGGCTAAGACGCGTGAAGCGCCTTGTTCTCTTTGATATCGACGGGACACTGCTCAATGGTGGAAAACTTTGGAGGGAGGTCTTCGAAGGGGCTTTCATCAAAGTCTTCCCGGGCAGGACATTTCCGAACGTTTCGTTCAGCGGCAAGACGGACAGGCAGATTTGTGCTGAAGTATTGGAGGAACTTACGTGGAAGCCGGAAGCTTCGGATTCGCGTGATGCTGTCATTGAGCGACTGATTCAGGAGTACCTGAAAGTCCTTTCGCGGGAGCTTCGGGCTGGAAGGGGAGCGGAAGTGGAGCTTCTGCCCGGAGTGGTGGAGCTTCTCGGAGAATTGCGCTCCTGCCCTCAGGTGCGGCTTGGACTTCTGACCGGGAATGTACGCGAAGGGGCCCGGCTGAAGCTCGGAACCAAAGGCTTGAGCCAGTATTTTGGAAGCCCGGAGCTCACAGGGGCGTTTGGAGATGATCACTCGGATCGCTATGTTCTGCCGGGAATTGCCGTGAAGAGAATCGAAGCAGAGTCGGGCATCCGGTATCGCGGCCGGGAGGTGATCATCATTGGTGATACCCCTCATGATGTGAACTGCGGACGCTCGATTGGGGTAAAAGCGATTGCGGTCGGAACCGGTCGAGCCGAATATCAGCAGGCGCTTCTGGCGTCAGGGCCGGATTATTTTTTCAATGACCTGCGGGAGACCCAGCAGGTGATGCAGGCGCTGCTCGGTGATTAGGTGATCATTCGATCTTTTTAATCATGACTTTAGGATAAAAGGATTGAATTGATTTGTTATCCCCGAGTTGAGTTCCCGGGGTGATTAATGTTGCCAGTGCAGCGGCAAGACCCCAGCGGAGCAGGATTCCGCCATCAGGCAAGCTAGAAACATTGAAAGGTTGGTCTTTTGATTTCTGCTGAAATTTCCACAAAGCTGCGCTGATCGCTCCCACCATGGAATCGCCCGCCCCGACGGTGCTTGCAACTTTGATTTTGGGTCCCCGTCCAAACCACGCCGCATCACGAGTGACGAACAATGCTCCACCTTCGACTGATGAAATACAGATCATTGGAATCTGGGATGTCAGCCTTTGTGCTTCACGAAGCACATCGGAGGTTTTATATGCGCTACTCTGAGCGAGTTCCTGAAACTCAGTGAGATTGGGTTTGATCATCAAAGGTCCGAATTCAAGGACTGCCCGCAAGTATTTGCCTGGAACATCTACGATCATCTGAATGCCGCGCCGGCGGGCGTTCCGGATGATCCTGCCGAGCTGCGCTATTTCAAATCCTGGAGGGAGACTGCCCCCCAGTACAAGAAAAGAGTGGTCAGGGATCCTGGCCAGGAATGATTCCAGATTCTTGATGTCAGGAGGTCGAATTTTCGGACCTGGAAAGCTGAGGCGTGTTTGCCGTCCATTCGATTCATTGGTGACCGTGAGACTGATCCGGGTGTGACCGGAAATTTCTACAAACTGATGCCTGACTCTTTCCTTCTTCAGAAGCATTCTGAATTCTTCGCCTACCCCCCCGCCCAGAAAACCAGATGCAATCACGGGCACCCCGAGCCCTCGGATTACCCGCGCAGCGTTCACTGCGTTTCCACCCGGGAAGCGAGTTTCGTTCTGAACGTACATCTTCTCGTTTGGAACGATCGTTTTAACGGTTCCACCGAGATCCAGCGCTGGGTTGGGGGTGATGGTGTAAATCATGGCTCAGTAAGTTCTAGGAAAGATAATTGAAGTCTTCATAAAATATTTCATTTCGGTGAACTCCCTTTTTCCGAAGCTGAGAGATGAGTGCGTCCATCATGGGTTTGGGGCCGCAGATGAAGAATAGCTTCCGCTGAAGATTCCCAATCTGCTTTTCGAGCTTTTCTGCTGTAAGAAATCCACTTTCATTTGAGAAGTATGGAATGTAATTGAAGCGCTTGTTTTGGGCGGCCTCTTTCTGGATTTCCTGATGGTAGTAGGCATGACTGACATCCTGTACAGTATAGATCAACCAAGTATGCCCCTTTCGCAGCGACTGAAGGCCGACGTCCTCAAGGATGCTCAGAAACGGAGCTATGCCGATACCGCCGGCGATGAATACTGCGTCCGTACTCATATGACGGAGGTAGGCCTCTCCAAATCTTCCATGGGGACCCGATATCCTGGCCCGGTCACCCGGTTGCAGCGCGCTCAGCCTTGAGGTGTAATCACCCAACTCTTTGATGGACACTCGCAAGAAGCTCTCCTGCCTTGCGGACGAAATTGAAAACGGATGGGGTTCCGGTTTCAGAAGCGGTGACTGGAAAGCGATATACAGGTACTGGCCTGGCTGAAAGCATAAAAACTCGTTTAGCGGAGAAAGATAGACTTCCCAGACGCCGCCCAGTTTCTGAATTTTTTCTACTCGGTAGTGAAAGCGAGGTCCGATGAATCGATAAAGAAAGCGGATATAAATATATGCCAACAGAGCCGTACCCAGCCAGAAATATACCCATACCGTGAGAAGGGGGTATTTTGAAATATCAGCGCGAGTCAGGTAGATGTGAAGTCCTGACACAACCAAAAAAAATCCAAAGAACTCGTGAATGTATTTCCATCGATGATAAGCAACATTGGCCCAGCGGCTGAACCCTATTAAGACCAGGAAGAGAACAAACGTGACAATACCGCTGTTCTCAGCTGCTTTGTTTGTAAATAGGAAATAGCGCAGAAAATGAGGGACATTGGGAAGTCGATCGAGCGCGAGGAATATTGGATGAGCCAAAATCAACAAAAAAGAAGCAAAGCCCATTCGGCAATGAAGCTGGTATACATGATCCAAGCCGCCAAATAGCCGCTCCACCCATCTGGCTCGAGTGCTGAGGAGAGTCGTCCAGCAGACCAGAATCATGGTCGATAAACTAGCCGTCTTGGCAACATACTTGTAAGGATTGGTGAAGTGATCTGCAAAATAGGCTTTGGACAGAATCCAGATCAGAAGCGTGATGAGGACCGATCCCAAGATGAGGGCTATTCCGAGTCTTCTGGACCTCTCAATTTGAGGTGAGCTCAGCCGATCCTCCTATGTCGGTCATCTTTTGAATCCTTGTCCCAGTACTTCGCCCGATGGTAATAATCAAAAAGACGCTCCTCATAAGAACGGTCTAACAGCGCGGTGGCATCGAATGTGGGACTGCTCTTGATCTGGTCTTTGGCAAGATTCACGCGAAGCTTCCTATCGGCCCAGCTGATTGAGAGTACCCAGTCAGGAGAAATCAGCACTGAGCGACTTGGCCAATACTTGATCGTATCGATGACGAGGTAACGGATCGTCCAGTTTTTCTCGTCGATGATGAAATCCTCAACTTGACCGAACCTTGCGTCTACCGCCTCGATTGCATACCCCCTTACGGCGTTTTCTGACCGCAGATGTGGGTCATCTTTTCTCTCGTCTTGGTGCGCGTCATTTTCTGGAGGCGAGACGGCGTACGGGCGTGCCAGCATTCCGGCGGGATCTGGAGCAACACCCCAGACCCCTGCACCGGTCCAATAATAAGGCCAGTGATAATAATCATAATATCGAATTTCCATCTGTCTGGAGACCGGCTTGTCAGTATCAATATCCGGGCTTTGTTTCACCTGCTGCCTGCTCAGCGACACGATCATTTTTTGATCGTCTGCTTGGATCCCGTTAACAGCGATTGGAGATATCAAGACTTTCCTGCCTGTGAGCCAGCTGCCGGTATTCACCACAAAATAACGTACCGTCCACTGATCATCGTCAAAGAGGATCTCCTCTACTTTTCCCATCGATCCATCTGTCGCCTGAATGGTGTAACCCTTGAGAGTTTGAGTTGACCTGAGCATAAGGATGACTTTCCTTTCTGGAGCAGTTCAGACGGTGGTTTTCAGTGCGTGGCGGTATTCTTCCGGTAGCGAGTTCAGGTGCAAGTGGACATTATGCGAGTGGCCCGGGACAGTAATAATTTCGACTGTATGGCCGATAGTTGGATCGAGAAATTCGACTTTGACACTGGAGGCTTTTACACTTGAATGCTCGTCGAATTCGCCTACTTCCCATTTTAAGACCGGACCGGAAACGAGGACTTCCTTTGCGCCTCGGGCAATAACCGCATCTTTGGAGTGGGGGCTGCCCGGTGTTTGTTGCAGGTCGTAGGTCACAAAAATCCTGTTCATGAGAAAATTCTCTGCAAGAGAGGGGCTTGGCAGGACTGGTGGGGTAAGCCCGATCCCTCGAAAAGGGCCTATATTTGCAGATAAGCTGACAGCTTTAATCCAGGGGAGGTTCAGCGATGTTGAATGAATGGCATGCTTTGTCGATCAACGAAATGGTTGAAACACTTGCAGTCAACCCCCGGTCGGGACTGAATCAAAGTGAGGTAAAGCAACGACTCGACCATTATGGGCCCAATTCATTGACCTACCGGAGGGGGCGGCCGGCATGGTTTCGGTTCCTGCTGCAATTCCATCAACCCTTGGTCTATATTCTGCTGGGTGCCGCGGCGCTTACAGCGGCTATGAGTGAGTGGGTGGACTCGGGCGTGATTTTCACCGTGGTGCTGATCAACGCTGTAATCGGCTTTACCCAAGAGTCAAAAGCCTTGAGCGCTCTTGCAGCGCTTTCCAGAACGATGCGAACTCAGGCAACTGTATTGCGCGAACACAAACAAATTGAAATATCAGCCGACGAGCTGGTGCCGGGTGACATTGTTCTGCTGAACTCAGGTGACAAGGTGCCAGCGGATTTGCGTCTTATAGATTCCCGGAATTTGAAAGTTGACGAATCCGCCTTGACCGGAGAATCAGTTCCGGTGAGCAAGGATGCCGCGCTTGTTCTCGAGGCAGGTATGACACTCGCCGACCGGAAGAACATGGCTTATGCCTCCACCCTAGTCACATACGGTCAATCTTCCGGGGTGGTGGTTGCTACGGCTAATCAGACGGAGATTGGCAGAATTTCCACACTCCTTGAAACAACTGAGCAACTCGAAACCCCGCTGACGCAAAAAATTAAACGCTTCAGCCATTTTCTTCTTTTGGCAATTCTTGCGCTATCGGTAATTACGTTTGCAATCGGTGCCATACAGGGAGAAAGCCTGCTGCAGATGCTCATGGTTGCGGTTGCGTTGGCAGTCAGCGCCATACCCGAGGGTCTGCCGGCGGCAATTACGATCACCTTGGCGGTCGGTGTTTCGCGGATGGCGAAACGCAATGCGATCATCCGAAAGCTTCCTGCCGTCGAAACCCTGGGTTCAACTACCGTCATTTGCTCGGATAAAACTGGAACACTGACGCAAAATCAAATGACGGTGCTTGAAATATTCGCAGGAGGTGAGTCGATAAAACTGGAGGGGGGCGGGTATTCTCCCGAAGGGCGGCTTACGAGGAATGGCAAAAGTTTTGAGTTGAAAGAAAATCGTGCATTGATCGAATGCCTGACGGTTGGAATGCTCTGTAATGACAGCGCAATCCTTCGTGACGGAAAAGAATGGAAGGTTCAAGGCGATCCAACCGAAGGGGCTCTCATGGTTTCGGCTCTGAAGGCGGGATTGCAAGAGGCGGTACTCAAGAAGGAATTTCATCGACTTGATGTGGTTCCTTTTGAATCTGAGCACCAATACATGGCCACGCTCCACGAGGGCGGCGATCAAAAACATCTGGTGTTCATAAAGGGAGCCATTGAAGTGGTGGTGGCGCGCTCAATATCAGTACTCAAGGCTTCGGGCGAGGAAATGCCGATTGATAGAGAGGCCTTGCATTCTCAGGCAGAAATAATGGCTCACGAAGGTTTGCGGATTCTGGCTTTGGCCAAATGCTATCGCCCCAAAAATGAAAATTCGCTCGATCATGAGGGATTGCCAAATGAGTTCATCTTCCTTGGTCTTCAGGGAATGATCGATCCTCCTCGATCCGAAGCAATTAGCGCGATTGAGGAATGTCGCATGGCAGGCATTGAGGTGAAGATGATCACCGGGGACCACGCTTCCACTGCTCAATCCATCGCGCAAAGAATCGGCCTCAGAAGGGGCGCGGAATACCCGGAGGTTCTGGAAGGAAGACAATTGGCTGAAATCAGCGATGATGCTCTTCCTGATTTGGTTGAACAAACTGCAGTCTTTGCGCGAGTTACTCCGGAGCAGAAGCTTCGATTAGTCACTTCATTGCAATCACGTGGTCATGTCGTATCGATGACCGGAGATGGCGTTAATGATGGCCCGGCTCTGAAACGCGCAGACATTGGAGTTGCAATGGGAATTACCGGAACAGAGGTCGCAAAGGAGGCCGCGGAAATGGTGCTGACGGACGACAATTTCGCTTCCATTGTTGCCGCAATTGAAGAAGGGCGTGGTGTTTTTGCAAATCTGACCAAGTTCATCGTTTGGACGCTCCCCACGAATGGAGGAGAGGCTTTGGTAATTCTAAGTTCGATCATTCTAGCGACCGCACTTCCGATCCTGCCGGTTCAGATTCTTTGGATCAACATGACCACCGCAGTTCTTTTGGGAATGATGCTGGCTTTCGAACCCAAAGAACCGGAAATCATGAACCGTCCGCCTCGTGATCCCTCTCAGCCGATCCTGTCCTTCATGCTCATCAGGCGGATTGTACTCGTTTCAATCCTTTTATTGGTTGCAACCTTCGGCTTATTCCAATGGGAGCTGTCCAGGGGGTTAAGCGAAAGCTACGCCCGCACAGTGGCTGTCAACGTTCTTGTAATGGGAGAGCTTTTTTATCTCTTTAATTGCCGCTCTTTGACGCTTTCAATATTCCATGTGGGAGTGTTTTCCAATCGCTGGCTCTGGCTGGGCATTTTTCTGATGGTATTGGCACAGCTGTTTTTCACCTACCTGCCAGTCATGAACTCGCTCTTCGGCTCGGCGCCAATCTCACCTGCTTCCTGGGGCTGGGTCGTGGCTTCCGGGTTCACGCTCTCTCTCATTATCGAGATGGAAAAACTGATCATGAGGAATAACGTTTTTAAACTCCGAACACCCTAAAGCTCTTGGCAGTCCTGAGTGAGGCCATTTACTTCTTATGTCCGACAAATACGCGTTCTTCCCCGAGCAATGACTCTCTGTAAACAGAATGGTATAACACCAGAAAAACCGCTGCTGAAGGCGCAGCCATCACGATACCGAGAGTACCAAAAACGATCCCCAGCAATATTTCGGCTATCAGAGTCATTGCGGGAGGGACATAGACTGTCATCTTCTGAAATACCGGGGTGAGTACGTAACCTTCAAGCAGCTGGATTCCCACATAGAGTAGGAGTATGAGGAAAACGTTGTCCGGGCTCTGAACGACAGCAACCAGAACTACAGGTACAGTTGAAACGATGGGCCCCAAATAGGGGACGAAGGTGAGAGTTCCGGTAATGATGCCGAGTGCTACGGCGAGCGGAATGTCAAATGCCAAAAGCAAGATTGTCGTGAGAGTTCCGACTGCGAGCATCGACGCGAAGCGCCCGAGCAGGAACCACCGAATAGAGCTGGCAAGTCTTCGCAAGAGCAATTCACCTTGAGAGCGTTTGTCCAACGGAAGTAAATGGATCAGCCCTTTCTGGTAAAGTTCCGGATCGATTGCAAAGTACAGAGTAATGAATGCGATAAAAAGCAAATACCCAAATACCTGAATCGGGGCAAAAAGAAATTTTGGATTTCTGAAAAGTCGTTCTCCCGTTCTGAAAATATCTTCATAGACGCCAGGAATATTATTCAGCACGCTGCCATCAAAATCATAATGTTCTACAAATGCCCGGAGCTCCGAGGGGGAGCGGGGCATGATTGAAATTAGGGTTTGACCTTCATTTACGACCTTTGGACCAAATATTAGAAAAATCATCGTCACCGCGGCGAGAACGCTGACGAGGGTGATCAGGAGAGTCAGTTTTTGATTTATTTTGAGGCGGGCACTGAGCCACGTTGTCGGTGCGCGTAGGAAAACTGCGCCGAGAACTCCTGCAAAGACCAGAAAAAAGACATCGACCGTGCGCAAAAAAAATAATGCGGCTCCGATCATCAGTAGCACAATCGCAGCAGTCGCAAGAATGCGACGGAAATACCCGGACGGTTTCACTCAATAGGTGTTTGCAGACACTATGCCGCTAAGGCTGGTGTGGCGTGCCTTTTCGAACAGGCAAACCCGCTTTTTCCCAATCTTCGAAACCACCCATGTTCGAAGCGCGAAACCCCTTGGCAGCCATTATTTCCGCGGCTGCAAGTCCAGAGCGGCGACCGGAGCGGCAGTAAAAGATGATTTCCTTGTCCTTGGGAAGCGCCTGTATCCAGGCGTTCCACTCCGGAGAATTTGTTTCTATTTTGGAAGTGTAGGGCATCCACTGGGCGCCTTCGGCCATTCCACTTGCGATTTCGTTCGCCTCCCGGACATCCACAAGAATCGCAAAATCGTTCCGCAGGAGCCCGTAAGCTTCGCGCGGCTCGACGGAACGCACAGACTGTTTTTTAGTGCATGCCGCAGTGAAGCACAGGAGAAGCAAGGCGCAAAGAAGGAGAAATGGTTTCCAGGATTTCATGCACTCTTCTTACTCTGGATTTTGGCCGAGTTTCAAGATTTGTCTCCTGACTGTCCAAGCTTTTGACACCTGTTATGAGCTCAAGGTCTTGCCATGATGAAGATCAAAGTGAATGAATTGAAATTGTTTCTAAGATCCTTATAGGATCAATACCTTGTATCAATCTTTTAAAATGATGCACTTCGGCATCCCGCTTGCTTTAGTGCTGACCCGAACGGCTGAAAAGCCTCGAATCGAAGCAGCTGATGTGGAAGTAGAACGTAAAAACCGTATATCTTTCGGATACTTGAGGGATTATTAAAATTGAGGAAAGTGGCAATTCATTTGACACCCTGAGACCACCTGTGATAGGGTCTGCGATGTCAAATTCTGCCTTTTTCTGGATTTCTGGGAAATAGCCCTAAAGTTCTGAATGCTCTGTCGGTGGTTACTCAACGTAGAGCGGTAGTTGGAGGTAAGTGCATGTTCAAAGTTGGTGATAACGCTGTCTATCCCGCCCATGGTGTCGCAATAGTTAAGCGAATAGAAGAAAAAGACGTCGGAGGCAAGAAGAAAAAGTTCTATGTTCTGCAAGTGATAGAAAATCAAATGACCATTATGGTTCCGACCGACAATGTAGCTTCGGTTGGTCTTCGTGAAATCATTTCTACGAAGGATGTGAAGACCGTCTATGACATTTTGAAAGAACGGAACGTCAAAATCGACCAGACGACCTGGAATCGCCGTTACCGTGAATATATGGAAAAAATTAAAACCGGATCCATATTCGAAATTGCAGAAGTTCTTCGGAATCTGTTTTTGCTGCGCCACAGCAAAGATCTGTCGTTTGGTGAGCGCAAGATGCTCGATCAAGCCAAGCATCTTCTGGTGAAAGAAATCTCTCTCGCCAAGAGAGCGCCCGAAGCGTCCGTGGAAGAAGAAATTCAGACGATTTTTGCTTCGTAAGACTACGAACAAAAGTCGGTATTAAAGGCCTGGTTCGAGACGTAGCTCCGAACCGGGCCTTTTCTTTTTGCAGGCTGCTTTTGATCGCGTAACTTTGAGTCTTTGCAGGGACCTGAGTTGTTCTGAAATCGGTATTGCCGGACGCACTGCGGCAGTGGCATTCTGAGCGGATGAATTCTGCAATAATACGGCCCATAAAACTCACAAACTCACTGACAGGCAAGAAAGAACCGCTGGAAACGATTCAGCCCGGAAAGCTCACGATGTATTCGTGCGGTCCGACTGTTTACAGTTTCATTCACATCGGGAATCTCAGGGCCGGGCTGGTTGCCGACATGTTTCATCGCTACTTCAAGCGCGTCGGGTATGACGTGACCTTCGTCCGGAACTATACGGATGTGGACGACAAGATCATCAAACGTGCGAATGAAGAGAAGATCTCGTCGGAAGCGGTTGCCCAGAAATACACGCAAGAGGCCGAGAAGGATTTTACCGCAGCTGGAATTCAGGATCCCACCGTGAAGCCCACGGTCACAACTCATATTCCCGAAATCATCCAGCTCATTGAGCGGATCATAAAGAACGGGAAAGCATATGTCGTTGATGGCGAGGTGCTTTTTGCGATCAATAAATTCCCGGGTTACGGAAAGCTCTCGGGCAAAAATATCGAAGAGCTTCAGGCCGGTGCGCGTGTTGGCGTGAATGAAAAAAAGCAAAACCCGCTCGACTTTTCGCTCTGGAAGCCGGCGAAACCGGGTGAACCTTCTTGGGAAAGTCCCTGGGGCAAGGGCCGGCCGGGCTGGCATATCGAGTGCTCCGCGATGTCGAGCCGCTGGCTTGGTGATCAGATTGACGTTCATCATGGGGGGGAAGACCTGTCGTTCCCTCATCACGAGAACGAAATTGCGCAGAGTGAAGGCGCCTCGGGCAAGGCACCTTTTGTTAAATACTGGCTGCATCACGCGTTCATCACGATGTCACAGACCAAAATGTCCAAGAGCTTGGGCAACGTCTTTTTGGCCCGTGACTTTTTGACTCAGTTTTCTGGAGAATTTGCCCGGTATTTCGCCCTCTCCGTGCATTACCGGTCGCCCATCGATTTTTCGGACGACACGATCGACAACACGCTCATCTCACTCCAGAGAATCTATGAAGCCAAGCAGAAAGCTGCTGAGTTTGCCCAAGGCGGGGCTTCCGGTACTCCGGCCCAAGCCTGGACTGATTTCATCGCCGCTTGCCAAAAGGCACGCGAGCAGATCGATGAAGCCTTTGCCAACGACTTTAACAGTGCCGAAGCTCTGGCGGCTCTCTATACTTTGATACGCGATTTCAATCGTACAGCAACAGCCGCGGCTGGAGCAGCGGGTGCGGCGCAAGGCGCGCGGGAGCTCGTAGCCATCATTGAAAAAGATATAGGCGAAATTTTGGGCGTTGGCTTGAACGAGCCTGCGGCGGCGCTGAAGGATTTGGGCCGGATTCGTGCAGCACGTCCTGTGGCAGGCGGTGTTGAGAAGCCACAGGCTGCGGAAATCGAAAAGCTCCTGGCTGAAAGGGTAGCGGCCCGGCAGGCGAAGGACTTTGCAAGAGGGGATCAGATCCGAAAAGATCTGGACGCTCGCGGGATCGTGATAAAAGATGGCCCAAGCGGGACCACTTGGAGCTATAAGTAGCTGGATGGCAATTTTCACGGACCGGAAGTTTGAACTCAAAACACCTTTTCAGCCGATGGGAGATCAACCTGCGGCAATCGAGCAGCTGGTCCGTGGCATCAGTGAGAAGAAGGACGCGCAGGTGCTTTTGGGGGTCACCGGTTCGGGCAAGACTTTCACGATGGCCAATGTCATCGCCCAGATCAATCGTCCCACTCTGATTTTGAGTCATAATAAAACGCTGGCAGCCCAGCTTTTCTCGGAATTTCGTGAATTCTTCCCCAATAATGCAGTGGAATACTTCGTCAGCTATTATGATTATTTCCAACCGGAAGCCTATATCCCCTCAACCGACACGTTCATTGAAAAAGATTCCCAGATTAATGACGAGATCGACAAGCTCCGGCATTCCGCCACGCGCTCCCTGCTCGAACGCAACGATGTGATCATCGTGGCTTCGATTTCCTGCATTTATGGCCTGGGCTCTCCTGAAGCCTATGAAGGTCTGTTGCTTTATCTTGAGACGGGTCGGGAACTCAAGCGTCAGGAGATGCTCAAGAAACTGGTCGAAATCCAGTACCGCCGCAATGATGTGGATTTCCATCGCGGGACATTCCGCGTTCGGGGCGACGTGGTTGAGGTCTTCCCGGCTTATGAAGAGGACCGGGCCATCCGGGTGGAATTTTTTGGAGATGAAATCGAAACGATTTCGCTCGTGGATCCGCTCCGGGGGATTCGTCTGCAGAAAATTCCGCGAGTCACGATTTATCCCGGCAGCCATTACGTCACCACGAGTGAGAACCGCAAACGCGCGATTGACACCATCCGGGTGGAGCTTCAGGAGCGCATCACGGAGTTGAAATCCTTTGGCAAGCTCGTCGAAGCGCAGCGGGTTGAGCAGCGTACGATGTTTGATCTGGAGATGATGGAAGAGCTGGGCTTTTGCCAGGGAATTGAGAATTACTCCCGACACCTGACTGGACGGGCGCCAGGTGAAGCACCGCCGACCTTGCTCGAATATTTTCCGAAAGACTTCTTTCTGATCGTGGACGAAAGTCATGTCAGTGTTCCGCAGATCGGTGGCATGTCGCGCGGAGACCGCGCGCGCAAAACCACACTCGTCGAACATGGGTTCCGGCTGCCTTCCGCCCTTGACAATCGGCCGCTCAATTTTGAGGAATGGGAAAAGCACCTGAATCAGACGGTTTATGTATCGGCCACGCCCGGTGATTATGAACTGAAGTTGACAGGCGGTGAGGTCGTGGAGCAGGTGATCCGGCCCACGGGTTTACTCGATCCCCGGGTCGAGATGCGCCCGGCAACCACTCAAGTGGATGATCTTCTGCAAGAGATCCGTAAAATTGTTACCAAAAACGAGCGTGTCCTTGTCACGACCTTGACCAAGAGACTGGCCGAGGAGTTGACGAAATATTATACGGAGCAGGGTGTGCGGGTGAAGTACCTGCATTCCGATATCGAGACGCTCGAGCGTATCGAGATACTTCGTGATCTCAGGCTGGGTACCTTTGATGTGCTAATTGGAATCAATCTTTTGAGAGAGGGCCTGGATCTTCCGGAGGTCTCGCTAGTGGCGATTCTGGATGCGGATAAAGAAGGGTTCTTGCGCAGTTTCCGTTCGCTGATTCAGACGATCGGTCGCGCCGCGCGTAATTCCGAGGGTTTTGTCATACTCTATGCTGATAAGGTGACCGACAGCATTCACCGTGCGATGAGCGAAACCTTCCGGCGGCGGAAGATTCAGGAAGAGTACAATCTGGCCCACGGCATCACGCCGCAAACTATCCGTAAGTCCATTCCCGCTCCGATGGTCCTGGCTGAGGAGGACCCGGACCAGCCCCGTAAGGGGCGAAAAGGCCAGAACCAGGATACAGCCCTGCTCGCCAAACGGGCGCTCAGAACGGGGTCTGGCTCTGGTCATGGCCAGAGCCTCTGGAGTGCTGCTGAAGCCGGGGCTGCGATGTCGAATCTGGACCTCCTGGATCCCGCGCAGAAAATCGAAGAAATCAGGCAGGCCGCCGGCGAATATTTCACAACGATCGAGGCTTTGGGTTCCACCGTTCGCAAAATGGAAACGCAAATGCGGCAAGCGGCAAAAGACATGCGCTTTGAAGAGGCAGCCCAGCTTCGCGATCGCATCCGAAGACTCAAGATTTTCAGTCTGAGTATCTGATCAGATCGTCCCGGAGAACTGCCCGCGTAATTTCGAATAATTGGGGCTTCCGGCCAGATCCTTGGGGATGTGATCCGTAAAGACAATGGCCCGCGGAAGCCTGCTGTCGTGCAGCTTCTGCTGAAGAAATGCCAAAATTGATTTATCGGTGAGAGTACTGGTCGCGGCTTTGACCACCGCGCCGGCTATCGCCTTTTCGCCCCGTCCGGTCAGGGTGACGAAAGCTGCCGCATCATCGACGCCGGAGATCGATTTGAGTACGGCTGTGATCTCGGGCATGGAGATGATTTCGCCATCCACTTCGATCAAATCCACTTTTCTCCCGAGGGGGAGAATTCGCAGCGTTTCTCCTTCACCTTCGAGTTGCGCCATATCCCCGGTGTAAAGCCAGGTGCCCCGGATGACGCCTTTGGTGGCTTTCTCGAGGTCTTTGGACGTGCCTTCGTAACGGTTCAACATCGTCGGCGTGGTGACCGCCAGCAGGCCAGTCCGGCTCTCCGATCCTTCGATCTGATCGCCATTGGCATCCAGCACTTTGTATTTCATGCCGGCCAGAGGCTTGTGCATTTCCGGGAACTCATCGTTTTCATCCGGAACCGTATCCTGCATCGAAAGCGTCCAGAGTGCTTCTGTCTGTCCATAGCAATGGGCAACGGGAATTTTCATCCGTTTGAAAACGGCTTGAACATTTGTCGCCATCTGACCGCCGCCCACCGTGATGGACTTGATCCCGATAAGCGCTTTCTTTTCAGTGCTGCAGTTCAAAAGGATTTTGAAAAACTGACCGGGCGTTCCCAGGAGGCGATTCACCCGCGACTCAATCAGGAAATTCAGGAACTCCGCGCCTTCCAAACCGTGATCAATGACGATGGTCGCGCCATTGAGGATCGGAAAGAGCAGGGCATGTACCCAGGAGAAGGGATGGGACCAGCTCATCTGGGTGAAATATCGGTCATTCACATTGATATGATACGAACTGCGCAAGCAGGTAGCGGCATGTCCGAGCTGCTTGTGACTGAATGAACAAAGGTGGGGCTTCTCTGTTGCTCCCGAACTGCGAAGAAGGAGGATCGAGTCTTTCTCAGTCGGCTGATTATCTGACGATGTGGTAAAAGAGGTGTCGTACTCGCCGCCATGCTTTTTCTCGATTTCTACAAGCGGGAGTGAGAGATGTGCATGACTGAGTATTTCACGCGCCTTGGAGGCGAGATCAGAAGTAACCGCAACATGCGTTGCCTGAGATTCCTTGAGCCAGGCTATCACGCTCTCAGGTGAAGCATCGGGGTCGAGGGGAATCGTGATCCCTCTGATATTTGAGATTGCGAAGAAAGACGTGATCACGGCCGGAGCATTACGGGTGAAGAAGGCGACACGAGGGGAGAGACCCAGTTCGTTTTGATACAGATAGCTCAAACGGGATATCTGGGCCCGAAGATCAGCGTAAGAGGTTTCTTTGCCCAGATAGCGAAACGCCGGACGGGCAAGGTTCTTGTTGGCGACCGTCAAAAACTGCTGATTGATGAGCATGAATCAATTATAGCGCTCGAAAAATTTTCGAAAAGCTTCATTTGTCAGTTTTTCGAGAAATCCAAGCCTGGGAGGCAGATGTGCAGCGCCTGTCTTCGAATCCGCACTGAGCCGGTCTTTCGCTTCGGCAATGCCGGTTTGTACCGGAGCGCGCTTATGCTTCGCGGCAGCCTCAGGATCGGTATCAGCAAAATCCACCTGAATCCGAACTGCGCCTTCCAAGGTTTTCTGCTTGATAACACGCTCGGTCTTGCCGTCGCCGCGTTCAGCTGCGAGCTGGGAGTCTTCCTCTTCAACAGCAGAGTAGCTCTCGGATTCTTCAGCTGAAAATTCCAAGACTTTCAATCTGAGCGCAAACTCTGCGCCTGCTCGTTTGGCAATGCCCAGCCAATCGGTTGGGTCCTGTTCTGGCGCAGAACGGGCCTTCATCACATCTTTTTCGGAAAGCAGGATGAAAGAGCCACGTGCAACCAGCTGGTTGACCAAAGCGACTTCCACAATGGCTCGCGCGCTGGGTTCCGCATCCAACTGGACGAGCGCGATCTTCTTGCCTTCGAGCTTCGAAAGCTCCGGTTCCGCTTGTATCCGTCCCGTCGAGCACCCGGAAATAACTAGACTGGCAAGTCCGATAAGGAGCGGCAGGAAATGACGCATCAGATCACAACTTAGGCTTGGACGCCGCCGTGAATCAGTACCTTAATGTCGTTCTTGAAAATGACTTCGAGCTTGTTCGGATAAATGAGTTTTCCGACGATTCCTTCACCGAAATTCGGGTGGTTGATCTTGTCACCGAGCGTGAAATGTCCCTTCATGCTGTAGGATTTCATAGGCGCTTCCCTGTGCGTTTCCATGAGCTTCGTCCATTCTGCTTCGATGGAAGTGTCAGTCTTTTCGCCACCTTCGGCGGATTTCTTCTTGCTCTTCTTTGCCTTGGGCGGTTCGGTAATGCCTTTGGGAGCGCGGTAGACATGCTCTTTTTTGCAGGTGAGGCACTGCACTTTAGCGATCCGGTCGCCTTTCATTGCGACTACGATGTGGTTCAAATCCATTTTGCAGCTGGTGCAGTAGGATAACGTTTCTTTTGCGACTTCTGTGGACCGGGCCATGAGCAAATTCTCCTTATTTTGGTTATAGTGGAATGAGATGGAAAATCAAGCATCTAAACCATTAATTCGCAACAGCCGTGCAGTTCTTCTGGAGCAGGCGCGAGCCGTCAGGAGTTCACCCGGTGTCTATCTCATGAAGAATGAGAAGGGCGAGATCCTTTATGTCGGAAAAGCAAAGGTGCTGCCCAATCGTGTTTCGAGTTATTTCCAGGCGGGTCCCCATGAAAATCCCCGGACCGAGATGCTGGTGGGGAGGATCCAGTACTTTGATGTGATCCTGACCGAAACTGAAGCGGAAGCGCTGATTCTGGAAGCCACTCTAATCAAGAAACATAAGCCGAAGTTCAATGTCCGGCTGAAAGACGACAAAGCCTATCCTTATCTTAAAATCCAGCTCAATGAGCCATATCCCCGGATCGTCTGGACAAGGCGAGTGCTCCGGGATGAGGCGCGGTATTTCGGACCGTTTCCGTCAGCTTGGGCAGCCCGGCAGGTGATGGAGCTATTGAATGAAACTTTCAGACTGAGAACCTGTTCAGAAAACACGTTCCGGCATCGTTCGCGTCCCTGCATTCTTTTCCAAATGGGCAAATGCACCGCGCCTTGTGTGCATGATGCCCAAGATTATCACGAACAGGTCGAGGCGGCGGTTCGCGTTTTAGAAGGGAAATCAGATCAGCTCATTGCCGAGCTCACTCGTGGAATGCAGGCTGCTGCTGAACGTGAGGAATTTGAAATCGCAGCCGAGTACCGCGATCAGATCCGGAACGTGAGTATTGTGACCGAGACGCAAGGAGCCGTGGAAGCCGGGGCCCAGCGCGATCGGGACGTGATCGGCATTGTTCGAAAAGACATGGAGGCACACGGGACTCTGCTCAGGATTCGGGGGGGACGCCTGATTTCAATCCAGCATTATCATTTTCAAAACACCGATCCGAGCATGCCGGATGCGGAGTTGCTCTTTGATTTTCTTGCCCAACATTATCTGAGTCCTTCGGCAACGACGGCCGCGACCGGTCAGCCGGAAGAGCACGTACGAAAAGAAGAACGCGATCCCCCTGCCTCCGAAGTGCTTTTGCCACAAGCACCCGATGATCATGATCTCCTGGAAAGGGTTCTGGGTGTTCACGTACGGACGGCGGAAACCTTAATTGATGAACAGCTTTTGAATGTCGCGCGCGCCAACGCGGAATATGCAATGGAGCAGAGCCAGAAGAAGACGCAGGGCCACGGCGTGCAGGCGCTCGAAGCCGTTCAGGAGAAGCTTCATCTGCAGAATCTCCCGTGTCGGATCGAATGCTACGATATTTCCAATATTCAAGGCGAAGATGCGGTGGCGTCTCGGGTGGTTTTTATTAATGGGGCGCCAGACAAAACCCTGTACCGCAGGTACAAGATCAAAACGGTGAAGGGTGCGAATGATTTTGCGATGATGAAGGAAATTCTGGGACGCCGCTTCTCGCATGCCGAGGAGGCCTTGCCGGATCTGGTCGTGGTTGATGGAGGCAAGGGGCAGTTATCCCAGGCGGTCGCGATTTTAGACGAGTTGCAGGTCCAGGGTGTGGCCGCAGTGGGATTGGCCAAAGCC
The DNA here is from genome assembly GCA_001769805.1 of Bdellovibrionales bacterium GWA1_52_35. Taxonomy (GTDB): domain Bacteria; phylum Bdellovibrionota; class UBA1018; order UBA1018; family UBA1018; genus GWA1-52-35. The sequence continues at coordinate 153,281 of MEPO01000005.1, read as the reverse complement.
CGAACTGAATCGGATTTCAAGGCGACCGAAGTCAAGAGTTCGCACGAGCGGATTTTTATCCCGAATCGAAAGAACCCGATTCCTCTTTTACCGCATACGGATGCTTACAAGCTGCTGGTGCACGTACGGGACGAGGCCCACCGCTTTGCGGTAAGCTATCACCGGGTCGTGCGGTCCAAACGTACATTCAAAAGCGGTTAGATCAGCTCTTGGTCAGTTTCCGCAAAAATGGCGTGATGATGTCCATCGGGAGCGGAATAATCGTGTTCGTCGTGTGCTCGCTCGACATCTCACGAAGAGTCTGAAGATAGCGCAACTGGAGAGAGATTGGCTGAAGCTCCATGACTGCAGCGGCTTCGGACAACTTCTGGGAAGCCTGAAGTTCGCCTTCAGCAGCAATGATCTTGGCTCGTCTTTCGCGTTCGGCTTCTGCCTGTCGGGCCATCGCCCGTTGCATCTGCTCGGGGAGGTCGATCTGCTTGACTTCAACATTGGAAATTTTCACACCCCAGGGTTCGGTCTGAGCATCCAGAATGGTCTGTAATCGGTGATTAATGGAGTCGCGGGAGGCGAGGAGTTCGTCAAGTTCGACTTGGCCAAGGACGGAGCGAAGCGTTGTTTGTGCCAGTTTGGAGGTGGCGAGCAGGTAATTTTCGACTTCGACAACTGCGCGGTTGGGATCCACCACACGGAAGTAAACTACGGCGTTCACTTTGATGGTCACGTTGTCACGGCTGATGACATCCTGGGGAGGAATATCGAGAGTGACGGTTCGCAGGTCAATGCGCATCATGCGGTCAACCACGGGAATCAGAATGATCAGTCCTGGCCCTTTGGCGCCGATGATCCGTCCGAGCCGGAAAATCACGCCTCGCTCGTACTCGTTGAGTACTTTGATACTCGTGATGAGGAACATCGCGACGAGGGCGATGAGAAACATAAAACCACCGGAAATAACTTCCATTGAGAGTCTCCTTTATTGGGGTGCCGAGTTTTTTATATTCGGGATTTTCAGTTTGAGTTCTTTGGCCACGGTCTGCCAGTCCGTCCACGCGTCTTTCTTGGATGAAGGATTGCGAAGCAGGTAGGCCGGATGAAAGGTGGGCATGAGTTTGGCGCCGCGATAATTCTGGAAAGTCCCGCGCAGATCTGAAATGCGGGTCTCCGTCTGCAGCAGTGTCTGTGAGGCGAATTTGCCGAGAGCCAGGATGATCTCGGGTTTTACTATTTCCAGTTGCCGGTGCAGGTAGGGGCTGCAGGTTTCAATCTCATCGGGTTCGGGATTACGGTTTTCGGGAGGGCGGCACTTCACAATATTGGCAATGAAGACGTCCGCGCGGGTGAGGCCGATGGCTTCAATCATTTTGTCGAGTAACTGGCCGGACCGACCGACGAAAGGGCGTCCTTCAGTGTCTTCCTGTTCACCCGGTGCTTCACCGACAAACATGAGGCGGGCTTTGGGATTGCCCTCTCCCAGCACAATTTGACTACGGCCCTGCTTGCAGAGTTTGCAGCGGGTGCAATCTTTGAGGTCAAGAGCGATGGCGTCAAAGGAGTCATTATCAGGTTTTGCAGAAGTGGATTCTGTCGGGGAGGGGGTTGCACGTTTGGCGGTCTTTGTAAGTGTGCGCCGCGCCATAACGACGGCACGGGAGGGCAAGAAGCTTTGGAGAGGAAATCTTGTAGAGGGCACCTTAGCCATAAGGCGCCTAACTTAACCGGAGAGCGCTTGGAACAAAAGGGCGATTATTGGAGGCGGTGCACAATATGCCGGGCTTTAACGTTGCACTCAAGGCATTTGGCCATTTCTTCAGTCAGATTAGTAACAAAGTTGGTGGCATAGGTGAAGTGGAGGTTGGCACCGCAGATCGCGCAATGCGTGTATCTGGCGATTACGTCCTGTGCGGTGCCGACACAATGAGAGAAGGCTTCTTCCAGGGGAATTCGGTTTTCTTCCGGTGGCAGTTCGTTTCTCTCATCCATGATCAGTTCCTCCGTTTATGTCGCGGACCTCAATGTGGTTGTGGTCTTGGACTGCAGGAGGCAATTCTCTGTCCAACCTGCATAAACCATTTCGGAAGGATTTCAGAATCCCTGAACGGGAAAGATTTGCCGGCTACTTGAAATTGTGGGCCTCAACGAAAATGGGCGTCACGGGTATGACCCAGACGCCCAATAAAGAGCAAAATAGCTTTCTTTAACTCAGCTTCTACTTAACCGAGAAACTGCTCGGAGCTGAGGGTTTCTTTGGCGTAATTTCCGTACCGGGCGGGACGTAGCCTTCATAGACCACAATGTCGTCGTAACCGTGGTTGAAGGTCGGTCCATTATCATCCATGTAGTTATCCGATGGGTGGACAACAATATGACTGATATTGTTGGTCCAGGGTATGAAACCACTCGCTTGGGGAGAACCCGAAATATTGGTTAAATAGTAAATTGGTTTTTCGTCGATCCACATAGTGGTCAGACCATCTTTGGCGGTCGGCGAAGTCGGCATTTTATAATACGCCCGAATTTTGTGCCAGGTAGTCCCACGATCGGGCAACTTCACGGATATCGCGCCATAGGAGCCGCTTCCGCAATTATAGGTGTTCGTACCCGTGGAAGTGCAGTAGTTAGCTCCGCCGGTAACGGAAGTGACGTTAGAGGTTGTGGTCGCCTTCGCGGTACCAAAAACCCCTTGCTGCCATTGGGAATCATACCAGCGGGACATGATTGCCCCGATGTAGGAACTTCCTCCGTTGGGGTCAGTGTAAGCGCGCGTGCCCTTGCAGTTCCAATCATACGCGACGCTTTCAGGAACATCATACTTTTCCCAGTACACTAAAGTGATTTCTGGCCTATTCACAGGGATGCTAAAGTGATCGCCCACTTCATACCCGCCCGGCCAATTGTAACTGAGATACCTCTGGCCATCGTGACCCCCGGTGGCGATGAGCTTGGCATGTGGAAAGTTGGGGTTCTGAAAATCCACACCGCGACATCCGCTTACTGATTCCGCTACTGATGTTCCAGCTTGGAAGGTGCAATTGAACAACTCCTGACCTGTGGCAGCAAATCCTTTGGTAGCTGCTACAAGCATGAATAATGAAAATATAAAAAACTGCTTTGTTTTATTTGAACCCATATGCCCCCCCGAATGAAACTTACCTTGTATGTTTTAAGTATATCCCTTTTCCAAAACCCGGTCGCTTATTTTCAAAATAATAACAGAAAAACCGTGAGGGCTTCGACGAAAATGGGCGTCCGGGTATGACCCAGACGCCCAATAAAGAGCAAAATAGCTTTCTTTAACTCAGCTTCTACTTAACCGAGAAACTGCTCGGAGCTGAGGGTTTCTTTGGCGGTGTAATTGTCGTACCCGGCGGGACGTAGCCTTCATAGATCACAATGTCGTCGTAGCCATGGTTGAAGGCTACTTTGTCGTTGGCCTGTTCAAAAAAGTCATCAGAGGGATGGACTCTTACGTGAGTGATATAATCGGTCCACGGAACTGTTGTGTAATTGGGTGGAGGGCCGCCGATTCCAGTTAAATAATATAATGGCTTTTCATCAATCCACACGGTTGTCAGGCCGTCATTGGAGGTCTTGGTCGTTGGCATTTTATAATACGCCCGAATCTTATGCCAGGCAGTGCCAAAGCCAGCCCAATTTACGGCTGCCGCTCCATAGACGCCGTCTCCTCCGCACTTATACGTATTTGTTCCGGTAGCAGTGCAATAGGAAGAACCGCCGATGACGGAAGTAACCGCAGAAGTTGTAGTCATATTGGCGCTATAGAAAACCCCTTGCTGCCATGAGGCGGCACCCCAGCGGGACATGATCGCTCCAATGAATGCACCTCCTCCGTCCGCATTGGTATAGGCGCGCGTACCTTTGCAATTCCAGTTATTGGAAACGCGGTCGCCAACGTCATATTTCTCCCAATATACCACTGTGATTTCTTTTCTATTTACTGGAATATTAAAATAATCGCCAACTTCATACCCAGCGTTTGGGTAATTGTAACTGAGATATCTGCCTCCATCGTGCCCCCCGCTGGCGACGAGTCTGGCATGTGGAAAATTGCTGTCATAAAAATCTTTAGCCCCGCATCCCGATACTGATTCCGCTACTGATGTTCCATCTTTAAATGTGCAGTTGAATAACTCCTGACCTGTCGCAGCAAATCCTTGGCTCGCTGCCAAAAGCATGAATAACGAAAATATAAAAAACTGCTTTGTTTTATTTGAACCCATATGCCCCCCCGAATGAAACTTACCTTGTATGTTTTAATTATAATGCTTGTCGTGAAAACGTTCACTCACTTTTTGTAAAATCATAACTGCCAACTGAACTTGACACCGGTCTAATAGGACGCAGCTACCCGGGTCAACGAAATCAATATGCATACAGGAGCCGGCCGAATTACGTTTAAGGCTCCTGGAGTTCTTCTGCCTTTTCCAAAAGCTCGGCCAGACGATTAAAAAATTTGGCTGCCGGAGCACCCGCCATTATGCGGCGGTCAAAAATCAAGGAAAGAGGCATTGTCCTACGTACGACGAGCTCTGAATTGCAGACAAATGGTCTTTCCCTTACCCACCCAAAAACCAGAGTTACGGGCCAGATCATATCTGCGACGATCAAATCAATTCCGTACTTCGCAGGAGAATTTACAAAGCAGGCGCCTCCCCGATGTTGCGCCCACATATTTGCCGAAAACCTGGGCATCCCTATGATCCATCTGCTGAGAAAAACCGGAATTTTTGTGAGCAACGAACTGAACAGGCGCCAGCGCTGATTGTTCTCCGTCGTGGCTTGAGAAAACCGCTGGAGAGCCAGAGTTATTTCCTTCAGGTTCATCATGGATGTATGAGGAATCGTATCGGCCAGGACAATAGACTCGGCATTCGGGACATCACGCTCAATTGCGACAGTAATATCCGTGGTCGTGAATTGAATCAGGCGCTTGAAAAGGGGGGGGCCAATGATCGCGCGATTGGCATAAGGGAATTCCTGGAGAGCAATGGTGGCAGCCTTGACCACGAGGGCCGTGTAGGAAGGTTTTATCCCGTGCTTTTCCATTATGGCCGCACGTAAGGAATCCATTGGAACAGCGTCAATTTCGCGCACGAAGGTCGCCTTGTTTGCAGGATTCATCTCATTATTCAAAGTCCAGAAAGCTCTGGTCATTCGGGATGGCCATTGTACGGTGAATTTTTTATCAGACATGGTGGAACTCCTTGTCAGACATCAGTTTTTCCATCAGATCAGCAGCTGCAACAGGAGCATTATACGTTTCTATCTTATTTTGAAGAAGACGGGCATTAGCAGTGTATTCTTTACTGGTCAAAACGGTGTCGATTGCAGCCAGTAAAGTTGTGGCATCACGTGCATAGCTTTCCGATGTGACCGTTATACCTGCACCAAGTCTCACGACCTGCCTCATATTAAAATCTTGATCAGGAATCGTTGGTATACCTATTACAGGCTTTCCCATCTTCAGTGCTTGATAAATCGTTCCATTGCCGCCGTGACAGATGACTAATGAGGCGGCAGCCATCACTGCATCTCCATCAAGGTAATCTTCTGCATAGATGTGGTCAGGTAGTGGCATGCTGATGCCAGCCAGCCCTCCTGTTGTAATGATGACTATAGCATTTATATCTTTCAGATAATTGACTGCCCTCTCAAAAAAGGCACTGAGACCTGTGGTTCCCATTGTTAAGTAAATGATCTTTTTCTTCTGCTTGATGGCGGCAGTCCACCAAGCAGGCAAAGGCCTCGGCTGCTGTAAAGTCAATGGTCCGATATAATGGTAACTGGAGGGAAGGTTTCGTGTCGGAAAATACTCAGGGACATCAGGGAGCAGTGTCAGGTCTTTGCCCGCAAGGCAATTAGTTGCCGTAATTTTCCTGCTCAATTTATATTTTTTGCTGAGAGCAGCAAACGTTTTCATTGCTTGATTGAATACAAGCATCTCTAAATAAAGGTTCAACCTATCCATATTTTTCCAGCTTTTTGAGTCTCGGGGCAAGATCATTTCTGGAAGCCGATCGAAGAGAGGCACATAGGGAAGAGCCCGGAACTCTGTGGATGAAGCATTCACTATGGCAGCATGTTTAACGGATGCGATATGACAGGAAATGGGAGCGGTAAATCGGCCATCTGTCAAAACAAGATCGGGTTTGGTTTTTGAATAAAGCTCAAGGTCGGCTTCCAGCATCAGATCGATATCCGCATCGCTTACAAATCGGAGCCGTCTCTGCCTGATGTTGTCGTACAGCACCCGTGGATCAGGCTCAAACAGTGGAAGAGTCTGGAAACCGTCTTGCTGAACAAAAGAAAGTTTATTGCCTTCTCCGGCAAAAACAATTTCGTGGCCACGCCGTCGAAGCTCGACAGCCACTGCCAGAGGACGGCTCACGTGGGAAAGAGCATGTGTGTAGGGGATGCAGAGGACTTTCATAGCCGCTTTCAGCATACACACTAATTGGCAATCGTAAAAGCAGGGCGCCCTATCGCCGCCATTATCTTGACTCTGGTACTTTAGCAGAAAGCTGGGATAATCAGTTCTGGCAAACATGATGTGAGCCGAGGGCGTAAGCCGGAAAAACCGGGGAAATGAAATGAGGAGAAGGATTCTCCAACTCAGTCAGTTGACCATAGTGCTTTCAGGCATTTGTTTATGCTCGTCCGTGCACGCCTTGACCACGCCGCATTCAAAAATCATTTCAGCCTCCTCCAATAATAAAACCGTCCGAGTCCGTCTGACCGAAACCATTGCCCGCGCCGAAGTCCGGGGCTTTGATCTCAGTCTTCTGGCCGGTCCCACGCGAAAATACTCAACTTCAAAAGATAAAATGAGTCGCTGGGAATTCCGCTGCAGCAACGGTAAAGTCCGTGCCCTGCAGCTTCTGGAAAAGGGAGCTTCCGCAGCGATCGAATTACCCGAGCCCGTCACGATTCATACTCCTGCCGGCTTCCTCTCCTTCGGCGGGAAACCTTACCGCAATGAACTTCGAATTTACTCCAAGGGATCAACTTGCGAAGTCATCAATGAAGTCGATCTGGAAAAATACCTCGATGGCCTCGTGAATTCCGAATTTTCGGCCCGGTGGAACGAAGACGCGATCGCCGCCCAGGTTGTTGCCGCCAGAACTTATGCTTACTACCAGATGCTGCAGGCTCGCGCAGCCAACCGACATTACGACGTGGACGCCACCATCAAGGACCAGGTCTATGATGGTTCCATCCGTGAAGACTTCCGCTCTTCCAGAGCTGTTGAGAAGAGTCATGGCATCGTCCTGACCCTCGGCACTGCGAATGCTCCCGTTCCTCTCAAAGCCTTTTATCACTCCACCTGTGGTGGTCACACCGAGTTGCCGCAGAATGTCTGGGGCAACCCCCATCCTGGTTTCAAACGTGCGGTCCGCTGCGAGTTTTGCAACCGTTCGCCTGTTTATTCGTGGGATGTTCCGATGAACGGTAAAGAAATCGGCCAGGCTTTGAAAGCAGGGGCTTTAAAAGGCGGAGCATTTCCGGGCTGGCCGAAAAACTGGAAGCAAACTCTGCAAAAAGGCCAGTTGCTTGATCTCAGAATTGCGCACATCACCCCTCAAGGACGTGTGCTGCGTCTTAGAACACTCTGGGCCGATGGTCCGAACGCCGTCGAACTGACGATCTCCGGTTCAAGATTTCGCGAATGGATCGGCTCGACGCGAATCAAGAGTGCTCTTTTCCAGGTTAGTGCCGAGCGCGCCGGCAAGCGGTTGGCTGGCGTGGCCCCGCCCGGTAACAAAAGAGAATGGCATTTCCGGGGGCGGGGCAATGGTCATGGCGTGGGCATGTGCCAATGGGGCGCCAAGGTCATGGGTGAGAAGGGTTATACAATGGGCGCCATCCTCAAGCTTTACTATCCTGACGCGATTCTGCGCCGCCTGTGGTAGTAGAAGCCTTACTGTGACTGGCACTGTGAATAATACTCCTCCTGATTCATTTTCCCTGAGTGCCTATGACTATGAGCTGCCCGAAGAGCTCATCGCTCAAAGGGCCGTTGAACCACGGGATTCATCCCGGCTGCTCGTCGTGCACCGGGAGCGAGGGGTCTGGGAGCATCGAAAATTTTTGGATCTGCCGGAATATCTGGATGCTCACGATCTCATTGTAGCGAATAACTCACGCGTGATGAAAGCCCGCCTCCTTGGACATCGGCTGCGAGAAGAAAAAGGGCAGTGGATCCCCGGCGGCAAAACTGAATTTGTTCTTCTCGAGGAACTGCGTCCCGGCGTTTGGGAAGGCATGTTCCACGCAGCTGCCAAACATCGCCCGGGCGTCCGCTTTGAAGTTCCCACTCCCGACGGCAAAGGCTTGCGAGGAGTATTGATCCGAGGCGCCTCCGGTTCGTCCCACGGAACCGTCGTTGCCGAATTTGACCGGGACCCCGTCGAAAGTGGTGCCGGGGAACTGCCGATTCCGCATTACATCAAACGTGCGGCAGTAAGCCAGGACGAAGCGGATTATCAGACCATCTATGCGAAGCTGACAGGCTCCGCTGCAGCTCCGACCGCAGGCTTGCATTTTACCGACTGCGTTTTGCAGAAGCTGCGCGAAAAAAACGTGGGGTGGGCTGAAGTCACTCTCCATGTAGGGCTCGGCACTTTCCGGCCGGTCAAAGCGGAAGATATCCGGACTCACCATATGCATGAAGAGCGCTTCGAAATTGCGCCGAACACCGCAGAAAAGATCAACCAGAAAAAAACTCAGGGAGGCCGGATCCTGGCAGTTGGCACCACCTCCGTGCGAACTCTCGAAAGCGCCTGGCAGAGGCAGTCTCTGGCCGCCGGGCCGGGCCGGACCTCTCTTTTCATCTACCCAGATGGACCTCGAGGGTTTCATGTCGTTAATCGCCTTCTGACCAATTTTCACCTGCCTCGCTCCACCTTGCTCATGCTCGTATCGGCATTCGGAGGGCGAGATCTGATTATGCGTGCTTACCGGGATGCCGTGGAGGAACGCTATCGTTTCTTCAGCTACGGTGATTCAATGCTGATTTTGTGATTTGAAATTGCTCAACTGCTTTCCTCTACTGAACCCAGTCGTCGGCGGCCAATGCGTTGCAGTACGTCCGTTCTGAATCTGACCCAGGCGACATGTGCCGCGCTCTCAGTCTGTTGAGCCAGTTCGGGTGGGATTGGAAGTTTCTTGATCCAGTCTTTTGCCTGCGCGACGGCTTCATCCACCAGCGTTACAGCCGTTTCCGGACCATTACCGATAATAGGCGAGTTGAGATCCAAAGGGCTCTCGATGAAAGCCCGGTAATGAGGATAAGCCCAAAGATGGAATTCCAGGGTCGCAGCCAGTCCGAATTCGTGGACGGCATGCTCAAGCTCGGCATAGGCGGAAGCCATCGTGACCATTCCTCGCTGGGCAGGTCTTCCGAACCAGATGGGATTGGGCGGGCGAGGCTTGCTGTCGAGCTCATCGCCACTGGCTTCAAGCAGCTCCAATAACTGCTCTTCGCCGTGCAGAGCGGCCAGGCGCTGCAAAGTCCCTGCATGGGCTCTTAGGATACAAATGAGAAAGTCAATGAGTCGCACGGCTCAAGAATACCTCATCAGAAATCCTCCGGAAAGAGATGCTTCCAATCCGAGGGCAAGAAAGTTTTCGATTTGAACTCCGTTCGCGGATCCAGGCCGGGCTTGATCACCATGGTCCAGCGACCATACCAGCCTTGCGCGTCGGAAGGAGCGATCTGTTCGACGAAAAGAGAAATCCCCCCGGGCCAGAGGCTTTCAACGAAATTCTGGTGCCATTTCTCTGCGGAATGTAGCTCAATTTTGGCGTCCACACTCCAAAACGACCAGCCTTCTTCAATGGCTTTTGCCGCAATCGCTCTTTCCCAATCCCGATCATTGCGTTCCAAGGAGCTTCGCAATGAACCTGATAAAGGAGTCAGTTGCGGCTTTCCCGGGATGGAGCTGATTTTTTGATTGGGGCTCAATATGGCGGCCAGATTGTCGTCCAGATCCGGCAGGTTGTTTGAAGAACGTAGAAGTCGGACTCGCTCCATCCAGGATTCCACCAGCTGCATATTGCCGGACTGGTCTTCTGAGAGGCATTGAGTCCTTAGGCCATGAAGTTGCCTGTAAAAATCGCGCAGGATCGCCAATCGCAGGACAAAGCTCCTTGTACCTGCGGCCCAGCGTTTGGATGATTCTGCAAAAGCGCTCTGCAGGGTCACAAAGGGCTCATTTTCTAAAAGGTTCCGTGGGTCGCAGGATGGATTGGTAGATCCCGGTGCTGCGGCGGAAGTGCCGGGTCGGTTTGGGATTTGCCAGGACGCCCTCCATGAGGGAGGCCCGGAAGCCTTGTTCCTGAACGGGCTTTGGTGCGGGAGCCTCGGCGGCTTTCTTTACTTCTGCTTTTCGCGAGTCTTTGTGGAATTGCAGAAGAGCCTCAATCAGAGACTGGTCCTGCAAGGCCGGCTTGTATTCGTCTTTTGAAGTTTCAAACTGGGTCGGATCGAGGGGCGGGAGGGACGCCGGGAGAGGCATCGGCTGCAGCACTGCTTTTGGAACCGGCAGGGGGGGCGGTTTGGGCAGGCTGTCCCGGGTGAGAGTTTCAAGAGGACCAAGCAGATTCAGTGCTTCGAAGATGCTCAGTTTACGATCCATAAATTACATCCCTTCAACTGCTTCGCCAAATACTCGTCAGAAAAATTTCCAAGATCCCGGCGCGAAATTCCGAGTTTTTCGAGCCTCAAGCCGGCCAGGTTTTTTTGCAGAATTCGCAGAGACTCCGGCGGTACTTTGTCTCGAGCTCCTGGAGCGGGCGTAGCCCCGGCACCCAGCAAAAAGACGTGATAAATGGCTTCACGTCTGGAGATGGGGACATAAACACATTGTCCGACTTCTCCGGTGATGACTCCGGCGCGAATATAACTTGAGATGGCGCCGGCAAACTTCCAGTCGAGCAGTCCTGAAAGGCCGGAGAGTGGACGTTCATTCTGGAAAACAAGACTCACCAATCCCTGGATCTCGCCGGCAAAAAGCGCGCGGTCCGGATCAATATCCAGGACCTGAATTTGAGACTGAATGGCTTGATGATCGGCCATGATTCCCCCGAATCTTATTTTACGCGACTTGGACTGCGACGGGTAGGAGGAAATATTTGCCGGGTCAAGCTTCGTTTTCGACGGTCCGGAGCTTCGGCTTGATCGCGTCCAGAATCCCGTTCACAAAAGCAGGAGTTTCCGCGGTTCCAAACTCTTTTGCAAGCTCAACGGCCTCATTGATGATGATGGAGGCCGGAGTTTCCGGGAAGTGCTTCATTTCATAAACGGCCATGCGTAGAATGCAGCGGTCCACCGTTGCCATCCGGTTGAGTTTCCAATTGGAGGCCTGCTGCTCCAGGAGGGGGTCCAGGGTGGATATCTCCCGGAGAGTGCCGGCGATCAGTTCCGCAGCGAATTGCCGGCTTTCTGGAGGAACGTGGAAGTGAACAAAGTGCGCTGTCAATTCTTCAGCCAGCTCCTCGTCATCGGAAGTCTTCTGCTCGGATATGGGATCATGGCGATATAAAAATTGAAGGGCGATTTCCCGGGCCTTGTGACGGGCATTCATGAGGAGCTCCTGTTGGAGTCATTGTCCGGAGTGGCTGCAAATGAAAACAAGAGGCTCTGGGGATCTTCCGGAACGGGGGGGTCCTGTAATTCAGCTACAAATTCTTCCACGTCGCGGAATTCACGATAAACGGATGCAAACCGCACGTAAGCTACCATATCGAGGCCGTGGAGTTCCACCATGAGCATCTGCCCGATAGTCCGGGCGGGAATTTCCTTGAGTCCGAAACTCTGGATTCGGCGTTCAATTTTACTGATCGTTTCCTCAACTTTGGCAGTGGGAATGGATCTCTTCTGGCAGGCCTTCTGAATGCCACGAACAATTTTGTCACGGTTAAAAGGTTCCCGGCGTCCGTCTTTCTTGATCACCGAGGGCATGACTTCTTCGACCCGCTCATAAGTGGTAAAGCGTCCTTCACAGCGAGGGCATTCACGCCGGCGCCGGGTGATATCCCCGGGCTGATTGAGCCGGGAATCGATCACTTTGGTGTCAAGAGTTGTGCAGTACGGACATTTCACAAAATAGGTCTCCAGTGCGCCTTGTATCCGATTTAGTGCCCCTGTTCAATGCTTTCCCCGGGGGGCATCGACCAGGTGTTCTTTTAGATATTCATAGCCTTCCTCCAGAACGAAGAGGTTCAAAGCTTGCTGGGACGAGGGGTGGAGAGAGCGGAATCTGAGCCCTACTTTGAGATTGGCCCCTTCGGACGCTTCCTTTGATACTTTGGACCAACAGATCTCGGCGTGGCACCGGATCCGGATCGTGCTGATTTCGAAGCTGATTTGTTCCAACTCAACCCCCTTTTTGAAGATTTCCTCATCATTCTGATCTGCAAAAAAGGCGAGACCCCCGGCGCTGATATTGAGTACCTTGAAAAAACGGTCGGCAATCCGGACGAAACAGTCGGAATCCTCCGGGATAGCCAGGCGGAAATAGTTGCGTCTTTGGACTTCATACACATCCGCTGGAACTTTGATGATCAGGTGGTTTCCGTCGAAACCAATGCTCTTCTCATCGATCGTGAAAAAGAGACTGCCTCGCCGATAAGAAAGATTGACATACAAGCGGCCAAAAAGGGATTCCGCATCGATATCACTCGGAATTTTGACGCTCAGGGCGGGAATATCCATCAGAACATTGATAATACGGGCATTGAACCGTACCTGCTGACCGGGGGTCCAGATCTGCGCGTTGGCGTCCGTCTTCATCAGTTCGCGTAAATAGCTTTCCCTCTGCATCTTGCCTGCAATCCGAGTGAAAAGCGGTTCTTTGGGAGCGAGCTCCCGTTGAATCTGGTAAAGGGCGGTCGTTTTGGAAATAGGTGAAGAACCCTCCGGCTCGGCCACACCCATCAGATCCCGCCAGGGGATCTCGTTTTCCTGGGCCTTCTCAAACCGGATATTCGGATTGTTGATCACTGCGGCCGGGACCCTGAGCTTGTAATCGTTCAGAACGCTTGCATGGATGGCAGGCCACTTCTTGAGCGCAATTTCTGAGTTGGCGGGAATTTGCAATTTGCGGCTCTGATTCACCGCGAGAATATGTGCCTTGGTTTCGCTCTCCTCGAGAAAGGAAAGTTGGGGATTCTTGCTGATGAAAATCCAGTGGAAATCCTGGAAGCGCGGGCGTTTTCCCCAGAAGACCCACGAGCCGTTTTCGCCGAAGAAGAGTTTATCCGGCTTTTTCGCTTTCCATTCCCAAACCGAATGGCCATCTTCATAATTCAGCTCGGCATCCTCACGACGGGTCCAGACTCCTGCTGAAGGGCCTGGTCCAACAAGATCAATAATCCATTGGTCCTGCACAATGCGGACATCTTCTGGCCTGCGAAGAAGCCAGCAGTTCTCTGGAAGCTGAAGCGGCTCGATCATTTCGAAGCTGCTCTGCCGGACGAAATAGTTGAAACCATGGCTGAGATTTTCGAGGCCGGCAGGCAAGTGCTGGGCATCCGCGATATTTTCGGTTCTAAGCAGCGTTTCAAGTCGAACCTTCAGTGCTTGGGGACGGAGCGAAATCGCGGTGATGACCTGTGCAAAACCGAGTCGTTTGAGGATTGCCTGGGTCCGGCCATGGGCCAGCCAGTTCAAGGAAATCGGTACAAGGCGTCCCTCCCTGATTTGAGAAAGGAATTTGCGGACAAAAAGTATTTCTGCCTTGAGGTCTTCAATGGAGTGCTGCTGCCGGAGCACATAGGCCCAGCCCGCCGCTGCAAGGAGCTCCTCCAGTTCTGTTTCGGTTTCGCAAAGGAGGAATTCATACCCCGCCGCTTCAGCAGCCTGGTGGCACGCGTTTTCGAAAAGGCTATCGAGCTTGGGCCCTGAGGAAATCAAAAGCCGTCGGAGAGTTTCAGTTTTAGACATTCCCTCTGATTATAGGGACAAAAAGCAAATCGTCCAATTATTATCAGGTCTTATTGCGGCATGGCTCCGTAAAGCGGGAAGGATTTGCAAAGTTCGTGAACCTTTTTGCTGATCCGATCCAGTAATACTGGTTCTCCATTTGAGGAGAGTGCCTGGCCAATCCAGGTTGCAACTTGCTTCATCTCTGGCTCTTTCAAACCGCGGGTCGTGATTGCCGGAACACCAATTCGTATTCCACTTGTAATAAATGGACTGCGCTTTTCGTTTGGAATAGTGTTCTTGTTCACAGTAATTCCTGCTTGTTCGAGCCAGTGTTCAGCGTCTTTGCCGGTCACCAAGCCGTCGCCTGTTCTTGTAAGGTCAACCAGCATCAAATGGTTGTCCGTTCCGTCAGTGACGAGCTTGACTCCTTGCTCAGTGAGCTCTTCGGCCAGCTTCTTTGAATTTGCGAGGATCTGTTTCTGGTAATCGATGAAAGAGGGGCTGAGCGCCTCTCCAAAAGCAACGGCCTTTGCCGCGATGACATGAACAAGTGGACCACCCTGGATCCCGGGGAAGATTTGAGAATTCACCGCTTTAAGTTTATCGGCCGAGCAGAGGATGAGGCCGCCCCGGGGGCCGCGCAAAGTCTTGTGCGTCGTTGAAGTCGTATAGGCCGCGTGAGGAATGGGGGAGGGATGAAGGCCTGCCGCAACCAAACCCGCGATATGGGCCATATCCACGACAAAGGTTGCTCCCACTTCTCTTGCGATCTGGGCCATTGCCTCAAAATCAATGATTCGGGGATAGGCACTGGCTCCGGCGACGATGACCTTCGGGCGCTCCTTGAGAGCGACTTCCCGAACGATGTTGTAATCCAGCAAATGGGTTTCGGGATGAACTCCGTAACCGACTGCGCGAAAGAGTTTGCCGCTGAAATTGGCAGGACTGCCGTGGGTCAGGTGACCCCCGTTCGCCAAGCTCATGCCGAGCAGGGTGTCTCCGGGAGAGAGGAGGGCAAAGTAAACAGCCATATTCGCCTGGGATCCCGAGTGTGGCTGGACATTGGCTGCTTCGGCCTTGAAAAGCCTGCAGGCGCGCTCGATGGCAAGGGTTTCCACCTGGTCTGCATATTCGCAACCGCCGTAATAGCGTTTACCGGGATAGCCCTCGGCATATTTGTTGGTGAAGATGCAGCCTTGGGCCTGGAGTACCGCCCGGCTCACATAATTTTCAGACGCAATCAACTCAAGCCCGCTTTCCTGCCGCTTGCTTTCGTTGGAGATTGCCTCCTGTACGCGCGGATCCTGGATCTGAAGGTCTCTTAGAAAATCGGTATTCGTCATACCTGTTCTCCTCTGAAATCAAAAAGGCCGCTTGCGAGAAGGCTTTGAGCAGGTGGAGGTCTCGAGTGCGGTGATTTTTGCGATTCGACTTTTATGTCGCTGGTCTTTACTGAAAGGTGTCTCAAGCCAGACAGATGCGATTTCAGCACCGTAGGCGGGAGCAATGAACCGAGAGCCGAGACACAGGACGTTCGCGTCATTGTGCTCACGCGAAAGTCTGGCTGCGACGGTGTTTTCGACCACCGCTGCCCGGATCCCGGGAATTTTGTTTGCTGCAATGCTCATCCCGATTCCAGATCCGCAAATCAGGATTCCAGGAAGCGTAGGATCAGCCGCGACTTTTTCAGCGAGCTTGCGTGCAAAATCAGGATAATCTACGCGGTCGCCATTCAAGGGGCCCAAGTCCTGCCATTTCCAGCCAGGAAGCGCTTTGATGATTGCGGCTTTGAGTTCAATACCGGCGTGGTCCGAGGCGATGAGAACGGTTTTCGTTTTTTTCATACCTTCCCGAAAATCAGCGTCGAATTGGTGCCTCCAAAACCGAAGCTGTTAGAAAGAGCGTAATTCAATTGCTTTTCAACCGTCTGGTTTGCAGTGAAATCCAGGCCGAGTTCTTTGCAGGCCGGATCCAGATTGTCGAGATTGATGGTCGGCGGAATTCGACCTTCGCGGATTGCGAGAATTGAAAACAGTGCTTCCAAAGCGCCAGCGGCGCCGAGCAGGTGACCGGTCATGGACTTTGTGGAACTGAGATGCAGGTGCTTCGAGGCATCCGGGAACAGTCGGGCAACGGCTCGCGCTTCTTCGATGTCACCCGTCGGTGTGGATGTCCCGTGCGTATTGACATAGCCGATCTGCTCGGGATTCAGGCCGGAACTGGTCAGGGCCATTTTCATCGCGCGGAAGCCACCTTCGCCTCCGGGCGCCGGTGATGTGATGTGATAAGCATCGGCGGAAAGTCCGTAGCCGACGAGTTCCCCATAAATTCTGGCGCCGCGGGATTTTGCAGCTTCATATTCCTCAAGGACGAGTACCGCAGAGCCTTCGCCCATGACAAAGCCGTCGCGATCAGTATCAAAAGGACGGGAAGCCTTTTCGGGCGCGTCATTGCGAGTGGAAAGCGCTTTCATTGAAGCGAAGCCGCCGATTCCAAGTCTGCAGATCACGGACTCGGCTCCACCGGCAATCATGATATCAGCATCGCCCCGCTGGATCAGCCGCGCGGATTCACCAATGGCATGGGAGCTGGATGAGCAGGCAGTCACGGTGCAAAGGTTCGGACCCTTCAGATTCAAAAGCATACTGAGCAGTCCAGATGCCATGTTCGGAATGGATTGCGTGATGAAGAAGGGAGTGATTCTTCTGTAACCCTTGGCCAGATAATCATCGTGAACGGCCTCAATTTCTGGAAGACCGCCCATCCCTGCACCGATATTGATTCCAATCCGGTCGGGATCGATTTTGCTGCGCACACAATCCAGGCCGGAATCCTGATAGGCCTGCAACCCGGCAGAAAGTGCGAAGTGGCAGAACCTTCCCACCCGGCGGGCATCTTTGGCGCTGGAAGCCTGATGAATGATTTCTTCTGGGGGACCGTCTGGATTGGGCCGTAGCGGCCCAATCGGCGCCGTGACGTCAAAATTTTTGACTTCAGCAGCAAAAGTGACGGGACAGTCAATTGGATCAAAAATGGTTATTTTTGCCGCGCCACTTCGTCCTTCAAGTGCATTGTTCCAGGTGGACTGGAAAGTCAGACCGAGAGGAGTGACTGCTCCAATTCCGGTAACAACAACCCTCCGGGATCCGTTGGGGCGGTTACCAGTTGAGCTTGATGTTGATGCCACCGGGTTTGAAGCGGTCATCCTTTTAACCTCGGTTGAAACTTACGCCGTTGTGGCTTTGGTGCTGATGTAACTGACGACGTCGCCGACAGTTTTGATTTTCTCAGCATCATCATCCGGAATCTCGAGATCAAATTCTTCTTCCATCGTCATGACGAGTTCGACAATATCAAGACTGTCTGCGCCCAAATCGTCAATGAACGATGCGGTCTTAATGACCTTGTCGGGTTCGACGGCGAGCTGATCACAGATAATATTGCGGATTCTTTCTTCAACAGATGCTGACATTCCTGATTCTCCTTACGTTTCATAAAACCGGCGCGAACCTGTGAGTTTCAACTCACATATATTGACCGCCGTTAATCCCAATCACCTGACCTGTGATGTAGCCGCTAGCGGGTGACGCCAGGAAGGCTACCAGATTGGCAACGTCTTCGGGATTACCGAAAAGACCGAGCGGGATGGTTCGCAGAATGGCTTCTTTTTGCTCGGCAGTCAAGACTTCTGTCATGTCGGTCGTGATAAAACCGGGGGTTACAACGTTGACACGAATGTGCCGGCTCCCGATTTCGCGTGCGATGCTTTTGGAAAATCCGATGAGTCCGGCCTTGGCTGCAGCATAGGCACTTTGGCCCGCATTTCCCATCTCACCGACGACTGAGGAAATTTGAATAATTGAGCCTTGCTTCGCGCGCACCATCTGTTTCAGCGCGGCGCGGGTGCAGTAAATCGCACCTTCAAGATCGATAGCCAGCGTTTTACGGAGATCTTCGTCCTTCATCCGCAAAATCAAACCATCACAGGTGATCCCGGCATTATTCACCAGCACGCTGATGGGGCCGGCATTTTTCTGGATCAGCTGGAACTGTTCATCCACTTGCGCGGATTGCGAAACATCGAAACGGCAAAGCTCCGCCGTGCCACCGCTGGAAACAATTGCTGCTTGCACTTCAGCGGCCTTCGCCTCGTTGCTCGTGTAATTTATGAAAACGTGAAAACCATCCTGGGCCAGCTTCTGTGCGATTGCCGCGCCGATGCCGCGAGAGGCGCCGGTGATGACTGCGATGGGTTTCGTCATTGAGAACCTCCTGGAGGAACTGCTGGGGAAGTTGCGGCTTCTGGAGCGGGTCCGGCTAGTACTTTGCCCGTGTTTGTCAGAGAGGCAACATCCGAGACGTTCAAAAGGTCGCAGGATTTGCCGAGCGGTTGGGCAATCCTTTTGGTCAGTCCGGAGAGAACTTTGCCGGGACCAAATTCCACAAACCGGGTGTAGTTCTGTTCGAGCAGATGGGTCACCGATTGTTTCCAAAGAACGGCATGATCCACCTGTTCCACCAGAAGCTCGAAAATGATTCCGGATTCCTGCGTCAAGCGCGCCGTGCGATTGGGAACGTACGGGCAAACCGGCCTGCGCGGTTGAGCCAGGGAATCGGCATTCGCAAAAAGTTCGGCCATGCGCGTGCGTGCCGGTGACATCAGAGTCGAGTGGAAAGGCGCGCTGACTGACAGCGGAATTGCTTTGCCACCCGGAAATTCTCCGCCGCCTTTGATCAGTGCAATGGCTTCGGCCACGGCATCAGTTGAGCCGGCAATCACAATCTGCCCTGGAGCGTTGAAATTTGCGGGCTCGACGGTTGCTGCAACACTCAGCTCGGAATTCTCACCTGAAGCGCGGCGTTTTCGGGCATTCTCGGAAGCCTGCGCACAAAGTCTTTCCACGTCGGCGTCGGCGAGGCCCATGACGGCCGCCATCGTGCCCTGCCCGGCCGGTACGGCCTGTTGCATGGCTCGACCCCGTTCACGAACCCAGGCTGCGGCTTTGGCCAGCGGCAGGGAGCCTGCGGCAACGAGAGCTGAATATTCTCCCAGAGAATGGCCGGCGACGGCAGCCGGCAGGAAGCCGAATTCCTGTACGGCGATTCGAAACGCGGCTACAGAAACGGTGAGCAGACAGGGTTGCGTGTTTTCCGTCAGCAGGAGCTCCGCTTCAGGTCCGTCAAAGCAGAGCTTGCGGATATCGAGGTGAGTGGAGTCGGAGGCTTCCTCAAAAACTGTCTGGGCTGATTTGAAATTCTGGAAAAGATCTTTTCCCATTCCAACAGTCTGGGAACCTTGACCGGGGAAAAACGCAACCGTCAGTACGCTGGATGTGTTTGTCATATTCACCACCTTACAAGGACAGAACCATAGGTCAGACCGGCGCCAAAAACATCCATCAGCACGGTTTGCCCGGATTTGATCCGACCATCACGCACGGCCTCGTCCAGCATCGACGGCACTGTTGCCGAGGAGGTGTTGCCGAAGCGTTCAATGTTCAGAAGAACTTTTTCCATCGGAAGATCGAGTCGTTTTGCGACGGCTTCAATGATCCGGAGATTCGCCTGATGGGGAATGAACCAGTCGAGGTCGCTCAGCTTCAGGTGATTTACTTCGAGTGCGAGAGCGGCATAGTCACTTAGAGTTTTTACCGCCACTTTGAAGATTTCCTTGCCCTTCATATGAACTTTGTCGAGGCCTTCGGCATGCCGGGCCGCGGTGACTTCCATGGCCGAGCCGCCGGCCGGAACATGCAGAAGTTCCCAGAAGCTTCCGTCACTATGAAGGTGCGAAGAGATAATCCGGCTGGGGGAATCAGCCGTGGTGCGTTCCACGATCACGGCACCTGCACCGTCGCCGAAAAGGATGCACGAGCCACGGTCCTTCCAATTGACGAATGTGCTCAGGACTTCGCTTCCGATGACGAGAATGGTTTTGGATGAGCCGGTTTTGATGAATTGATCGGCAACAGTCAGAGCGTAAAGAAAGCCTGAGCAGGCCGCGTTCATGTCTAGGGCCCAGGCATTTTTGGCACCGAGCTTTTGCTGGAGCCAGCATGCGGTTGAAGGAATAATCGTGTCGGGGGACGCGGTCGCGTAAAGAATCTGGTCGATGTCTTCGGGGCGTTTGCCCGCCATCTCGAGCGCGCGTTTGGCTGCAGCCAGTCCGAGGGAGGAATTCAGCTCGTCTGGATTCCCCGGCTCAGAAATCCTTCGTTCAACAATCCCGGTGCGTTCGCGGATCCACTCATCACTGGTTTCGATATTCTGTGCGATTTCAAGGTTGGTGAGGCGACGTTTCGGAAAAGCTGAACCCGTACCGGTAATTCTCGAAGCGTAGAGATTGGTCATTGAGTATTTCTCATTTTAAACGCACGTCCGCCTGTCGTCTGCCTAGAGGAAAGGCCCGAACAGGTACACGTCTGAATTGGCGAAACGCTGGTCGAAAAAATTTTTCGTTTCTCAAGCCGTAGCGGTCTTGGAAGGAAGAACTGCCTTGCCGTTATACATTCCGCATTTGCAGACCCGGTGAGGACGGGTGGGTTCACTGCAACTGGGGCAGGTTTTAACGGTGGTTTTGTCGAGTTTGTTTCCGGCTGCGAAACGGCGCATGTTGCGACGACTGCGAGAAACTTTCTTTTTTGGTGTTGCCATGGTTTTCTCCTCTTTTTTCTTCTGATCAGAATTTGAAATTTTCAAGCACCGAAAACGCGGTGTTGCGTTTGGCGAGCTTGGCGCAGGCACATTGGCCGGCGTTCAGGTCTGTTCCGCAATTGGTACAGACACCCTTGCAGCCTTCATTGCAGAGAGGCTGAAGCGGGATCTTGAAGTGAATCTGTTCGGTGAGCACGTCACCGAGATCGACCTTGTCTTCAGGTACATACGTGATGTCGAGGTCTTTTCCGAGTGTTTCGGTATCATCACTCGTGAACTGGTCTTCGGCTTCTTGTTCCTGGTGCGCATGGCGCGCGAAGCCCTGGTTCTGTCCGCCGGGTTTACCTGGTTCCTTGAGATGGCCTACACCGGCCATGACTGGGTCGGTGCAGTAAAGACCTGAGAAGCCGGAGTCGCAAACATGCTTGAAGGAAACACCGCAACGGCTGCACAGAAGCTCAACGTGAGTCTTGAAGCTTCCTGAAATCACGACGATTTCGTCAATCTTGCGAAGCGTGTAGTGGACCCTGACTGAACGGCCTGCAGAACTTGCGTTCGGACCTTCCAGGGGGTGTTCGTCAAGGCGCAGGACTGCGTCCTTTACCCAGGATTGCTCCTCGGTAAAGTCCAGGTCCGTGCCCTGATCAGTGATTTCGTTTAAATAAATCTTCATCGGTCAAATGTCCTAAGTTTGGGGAACTTAGCCGGGATTATGTTGCCAAGTCAACCGGAATCTCCCCCCTGGCTTTTGGGAAAGTCTCCAGCTCAGGCGCCGATTTTTTAAAGCAGCAGGAGAAATGCCCAAAACCTTGAGCTGAAAACGGGTGACAAAAGCCAAGGTTTCACTGAGGAGCTTTCGGGCTTTCGCAGCTGAAAGCGCAGGGCTGACAGTTAATTCATTTTCAAACCAGAGCCGAAAGGCCTCCGGCAAAAGGAGCCCCCCGCCAGCTAGACTGCCATCAGGCAGGCGGCTACCACCCATTTCTGAAGAAAGCTGGGCCCGAAGTGGACCGAAAGAATGCCAGGTACCACGCCGGGTGGCAGCTGAGGGCGCACAGTCAGACACGAAACAAATGGGGTTTTGTCTGGCACGCGAACCCGAACCCGTACAATGAAGCTGACAGGTCCAACGGATCAACGTCGGTGAAACGTGTACCCGATCGGCAATAATTTCGATGTAAACGTCCTTGCGGCTCAAGGCGGCCCCAAGAACCCCCGGGGCGCGCTGGTGAAATGAAAGGGCGTTCCAGGCATGGGTGACTCCTGTCACGCCACAATCAAAGGCCAGCCGGGCCTGGGCTTCGGTAGCCTGTGAATGTCCGAGCGAAAGGATGATTTTGTTTCTCCGGGCCCAGCGGGCTACTTGCAGGAGTGCGGCTTTGTCCTGAGTTTCTGGTGCGAGAGTGATGATTTTAAGCGTCTTATGGCTCGCCATCCAGAGGGTTTCAAGTGCTTGCAGGCTGAGCGGTTGAATG
The DNA here is from genome assembly GCA_001769805.1 of Bdellovibrionales bacterium GWA1_52_35. Taxonomy (GTDB): domain Bacteria; phylum Bdellovibrionota; class UBA1018; order UBA1018; family UBA1018; genus GWA1-52-35. The sequence goes on along the minus strand of MEPO01000005.1, from coordinate 131,204 downwards.
GCTTTGGGCGGGTGGGCCCCTGCGGAATGTGGGTTAATGAAAGGGCCTTCCAGGTGAATCCCAAGAGGGATTGCACTGCGGGTGCTTCGGGTACTGTGGATCCAGCTGCCGAGTCTTTCGAGGGTTGGAACGAGAACTTCAAGCGGGGCGCTCAAGGTGGTTGGACAGAAAGCGGCGACTCCTTGCTTCCAGAGTTTCGAAGCCAGCATGTCAAGTTCTTCCGGGCCGGCTCGCATGAGATCAATCCCAAAAGCACCATGGAAATGAATATCGATCAACCCTGGTGAAATGACGGGCGAAATTCGACGATTGTTCTTGACGATAGATTTTCGACGTGGCACCCAAACAAGCTAGCACGGAAGAGGTGGAAACAACATGGGAACAGCCGGTAAAGGCTCGAAAAGCAAAACCATAGCCCCAAAGTCAAACAAGGCGCAAAGTCATGCACATAGTCATGCGCATAGTCATGCGCATAGTCACGCCAGTAAAAAATCGCCGAAGAAAGGCGTTTCCAAAGCAACCGCCAAGCCTAAAAAGACAGCTGCACCGGTGAAAGGGAAGCTGGCCTCCCTCAAGGAAGCGCTTCTGGGAAAAAAGAAGGCGCCCGCCAAGGCTGAAAAGACTCCGCTCAAAACCAAGCTCGCTGGAAGAAAACCCGCCAAGCCAGTTCATGAGCCGAAGCCCTCAGGAAAAGGCGCCAAAGTCTCGGCTGCTCCTGCGACCGCCACCAATAAAAAAGCAGATAAAAAAGCCGGCAAGATCAAAGCCGCCAAGCCTGCAAAGGCCGGAAAATCAGTAGGTGGAAGCGTATCAAGTCGCGCGTCCGGAAGAACTGAGCTGGGTTCCGATACCGTCTGTCGCGAAGTCGCCTGCGAAGGTCTCGCCACCACCGTGGGTTACTGCCGGTTGCACTACATCAAGAACTGGAAAAAAATTCAGCGTAAAGTGATCATTTTGCGCGAAAAGAAATTGAATTCCTACATCGAAGAACTTGTTCTGAAGTATCCCGATAAGTACATCGAAGCGATCCGTGAAGATCTGGACAATGACAAGGAATTCGCAAAGGTCATTCACGATCTGGACCTCGATGAGTCGGTCGACGAATATGATCCGGAAGGTGAGGCCGATGAGGGCCTGATCGACAATATCCGGCGTGAGATCGAAGACGAAGGCGAAACGTTCTAGTCCGTTTCCCTGGCGGGTGAGAGGGTATTCGTCAGCGGGTTCATTTTGATTTTCATTTTTTGAATCTGCCCCTCTTGCGCGGGCTGATTGCCTTCATTGACGAAGACTCCGCGCAAAATGAAGTAGGCTGCCGTAGAGACACTTTTTTCAAAAATGCGTACCGACTGAGGCGACAGCACAAGCTTGATGACCCCGCCCTTACGGCAGGCGTCAAAGAGAGTCACGGGTAATTTGGTCAGAAACGTCTGATCCATCAATTCGTTGAGCGGAAGTTTGACGAAAAAGTGGACGGTATTGAAGCGGGTCAGGGCCTCGGCTCTTTCATTCGCATCTTCTCCCGGCAAAACGGATTTGTAAATTTGGTCTTGCACGCGAGTTGTCCCCAAGCCCAGTAATGCACGTGACCCCAGTCGGGGTAAGTAACTCATCCCGCTCAATGCGATTGTTCTGCTGGTCACGCCCGATATCAGCATGATGGCGTTGGAACCCAAGAGGTCCGCGCCTACCAACTGCAGTCCATCATCGCCTTTCAGTCGACCTGCTCCGAGGAGTTCTGCCGCTCCAATGGACCCGATGCTGATCAGGTTGCCGGCCACGATGGATTCCTTGACGAAGGATTTTCCCGCCAGCTGACCTGACATGATGTCCATGCAATTCATCACGCGTGATTCAGTGTTCATTGCGTTCGTCTGGTGACGAAGCTGGGCTTCCGGATATTTATTTCTGAGTTGAATGAAAGCCTCATCGGCTTCCTTGGCACTGAGGTCAATCCCGTGTTTCAGCTGAAATTCAGGATTTCCGTCAACAAGGCGCACCGTTCCGGTCTCTTTTATAATCAGAGATCGAGGCAGCTTGCTTGCGGCGTCTGGCTCCATCTTGGCGATCCAGAGAGGTTCTTTCGGTATTCCTGGAATATTTTCGTCATGCAGAAGGAAAATCTGATCATCGACATCGATTACATAGTGGAAAGATTTTTCGCTCTCCTTCAGTTCGCGAATCGCCTCACGATCAAATTCCCGAAGGCTCACCCGGTGAATGAATGCGGAATCCGGCACGTGGGTCACGGCTGCTGAAACGGGGGAATATTTCAGAATTCCGGCTTCGGAGAGTTTCGTCACTTCAGCTTCGCTGAAGCCGGCGTTTCTCAAAATCCGGGCAGTTCGGGCGGATTCAGCGACGGTGAGGCCCTCCTGGACAGATCCCAGTTCATTCACCTGCTGGATTGCCCGTGCCTGGCTCTCGTTGATGCTCCGGCCGAGCAGGGCAGAATTGCTCTTTCGGAGTTCTTTCAGTTCTATTATCGAATGATTCACCTTGAACGGATTTACTTCTTTCAGGAATTCAGAAAATCGGGATCTCAGGCAGGAGGGTTGGGGGGCAGCGGCTTTCGCCGTCGATGAAATCAAAAGCATGCTAATTGAGAAAATGAGAAAGAAGAACAGCTCTTGCGCCCAACTTTTCGGGTACCTGCTTTGAGTTGCTGTTGTGCGTTGAAAAAAGTCCATGATTCTGCTTTACGGATCGGAAATTCAGGTTCATTTCCTGAGCTTTATCGCAGTTTTTGGGCTGATTTAGACGCGCAGCATTAAAGGTGCCTAGTGCTTGGTCGAATTCTTTGAACTTTTCCCGGTTATAAAGAGCTTTTCAGTTTCTTCCTGTTCTTCTTCCAGCATTTCCTGAAATGTGGGGTCGTGCTTTGCCAGCCAATCATCGGCCATGCGGTCGAGATTGGGGTTGGCTTTGTCCATTTTCAGATAAATGGTTCTTTTGTTCACGACGAAAGAGGTCCAATCGTAAGGAATTCCTTCGAGAGCGGAGAGGGATTCGTCCGCAACCTGGAGCAGTCGCTTGGGAGTCTCCGGATCGAGCAAGTCCCCGAAAACCGAAGCGATTGCATCGACACAGGCGCTGAGAATTTCCTCGACGGTCGGAGAGCTGGCCTTGGGATCAAAATCGGCACTGGCGTAAACCGTGGAAGCGGCGAGGTGATGGCTCTGCGTGAGCGAGACGGCCAGGACCACTTCAGTGCTGAAAATTTCACCGGAGGCAGTAAACGTCGCCTTACTGGAAGTGAGCTTGGTCAGCGCTTTGAGCCCGGGATCGAAATTCGCTGTAAAGACATCGCGAACCATTTTCAGGTAGTCCTTGGGAAGGAGGCTGGATTTCAGGTGATCGGGTTTTCGGCGTTCAAGGGTCATAAATTACCTGTCATTTTCAAATAATTCCGGGAGGCAGCTTGTCGAGTTTCGGAAGTTCACCCAATTTCACTTCAATGTCCATCTTCTTCCGGCCGCGTACGACGGAGATTGTGGCTTTGGCGCGGGGTTTGAATTTCGAAAGGACACGCTCGACCTCGTTCGGTTCACTGACCGGGGTCGTATTCACTGCAATAATCACATCGCCCTGCTGGAAACCGGCGAGGTCTGCCGGCGCACCTTCGACGATATTGTAAACGAGCACCCCTTTGTCTGCAGCCAGACCAAAGTGCATGGCGATCTGAGGTGTCATGCGGTCGGACATCACCCCCAACCAGGGGCGGGGGACGCGTCCGAACTGTTTGAGGTCGGCCAGGATATTCTTGGCTTCATTCACCGGGATCGCAAATCCGAGACCACCGCTCTGCCCGGTTCGTGAGTAAATCACCGTATTGATGCCAATGGCCTCTCCCTTGCTGTTGAAGAGGGGGCCACCGCTGTTGCCGGGGTTGATGGAAGCATCCGTCTGCAGGAAATTATCAAAAGGACCTTGGCCGATGGTGCGGTTCTTGGCGCTGATAATGCCGATTGTCACTGTGTGCTGGAGTCCGAAGGGATTGCCGACGGCAAAAACGGTCTCGGCAATTCGGACCTGATCGGAATTCCCCAAAGGCGCAGGCTTCAGATCCGGGGGCGGCTTGCGTTCGGCAGTGCGGATCTGTAAAAGCGCGAGATCCATCTTCTGATCCTTGCCGATGATCTTGGCTTTGAACTGACGCTTGTCAAAAAGCGTGACGAGAACTTCGGTTGCCTGGTCCACCACATGATTGTTCGTCAGAATGAAGCCGTCCGCATCGATGATCAAACCGCTTCCCAGGGAAGTCTGGGTCTGCCGTCTTTCGAGGGGAATACCCCAGAACTGCAGGTAGTCCTCCATTCCGGCGATCCGGTTGCTGACGACTGTGCTGGAGCTGATGTTCACGACGCAAGGAAGGGTGTTCTCAACCAGGTCCGGGAATCCGGAGGGGGGAATGGGGGCTGCGTTCGCAATCCCTGCAAAGGGGTGGGTAAGGAAGCCTGCCAAAAGGAGAAGGATTTGTACCATGCCATTTTTTAACGCGGGTCGGGGCCAGAGATCAAGTATTTCAGAGATTGGCAAACTGGAACTTCGAGGCCAGGACCACCGGGGCAATGCTTGCGGCCTCTGGTGAGAGGATCTTCCAGGCGCCGCGTTCTTTTTTGAGCCGGAAAACGACCCGCCTTTCGCGTTCCTGTGCCGGTACGACCGTTCCGTGCGCATCGGCTACGCCGAGCAGCTCATAAGTGACTTCGACAGAAGCTTCGTCTTTCACTGCCGAGTCCAGTCGCGCGCTGGCAATTTCATATTTTTGCGCGACATAGAACGAATCCTGCTCCGGGAGATCCTTCCAGAACGTAAACGCTTTGCGCTCCACCTCCAGCAGGCCCGACCAGACGAAGCCTGAGGCATCCCGTCCGCAATAATAACTGATGACCTCTTCAGGGGTTCGAAAGCTGTTCTGAAACCGGAGAGGCTCATGCTCGAGGGCCGTAGGCGCAGCAGAGGCCAGCGTAACAAAGAGAACGCCGAGCCAATAGCCAAGGTGCCGGCGGACGCTCATTTCTTTTTCCCCGCTGTGACATCCCTGTAACGGCAGGCGGCGTTATCTTCCGCCATGAGCCGGAGATTGGCGAGACCTGGGCGGATTTTCCGGTACTCTTTGTCGTCGGGATCCGTCGACAGGGAGAAATTGTATTCAACAAGACGGGAGCCGTCCGTGCTGGGTTCGGCCACTTGGGCAATCATCTTCTTCTGATCATAATTTTTGACGATCAGCACCCGACCATTGGGTTGCCAGGGAATCCGGTGGACCAGAAGATCTCCGGGCTGGGGGATTTCTCCGATGTAAATGTCCACGGCTTCGAACCCTTTGGCGACTTTCTTCAGGATCTCCTCGCGCCCGTTCCCCCATTTCACGCCTTTGGGGAGTTCTCCCGTGCGGCTGAGCGACCAGATTCCCCTCAGATCCATGGTGGTCAGATTGGCTTTCCGGAATTTCGGCGAGAGAGTGGCTGCAACGAAGGTGGGGCAGTCGAGATCGGATTTTCCGGTCGCATTCAAATAGCCGTTATGCAAAAGCGGAATGAGCTTGGTCTGGCCATTGGGCAGGGCCACGCGGACATTTTCGGCCAGGAAAAGTTTCTGCAGCAGCGCGGTCCTTTCGCTCTCGAGCAGACCATTGAACATGAGCAGCCGGTCAATGACGGAGTCCTGTTCCTTGTTGGCCCTCGAAAAAAGTTCGCGCAGCTTTTCATTGCTCAGAAGGGGATTGGCTTTTCCGTTTTCGGCAGTCCCGTTTTGCGAATCATTCAAGAGAGTTTGCGCGATCTTGGCCTTATCCGCAGCATTGAAGAGGGTATTGCGAAGTTGCGCCTGGTCCGCCTGGCTGATCCCCTTCACGCGCCCCTGGTCCAGGAGCTGGCTCATGCGCCCGAGCTCGGCTTCGGCGCGCTTGAGGCGACTCGCGAGTTCACTTTGCGAGACACCCTGGTAGCGGTCATCCAGAATCTTGCGATCGCTTTCCTCCTGGTTTTTGACCTGGATGTTTTTCCGCAAGGCGGAGTTCGAAAGTTCGTTGCCTCGCGCCAACTGGCTCAGCATCAGGGCGTTCTGCAGGGAAACGGAGTTGCTGCCACCAAAGCCTTTGCTCAATCGGGCCAGATCGCTGCCGATTTTGGAAATCAGTGATTTTCTTTTTTTGGGTGTGGTTGGATTGGCTGCCCCAGGAGGTTTCTCTCCGGTCGTGGGCTCTGCCGGGTCGTTTGGGTTGGCCGGATCGGCCGGGCTGACGGGATTTGCGGGGGCTCCCGGCACGATGGGTGCGGGAGCGGTCCCGGTACTTCCGAGAGGAAAATTGTCACAGGTTTCAGTTGCGGGACTCTCGCCGACCGTGGGGACAGCAGGATCTTCCGCCAGAGCCAGAGACATGAACAGGACTGATAAGAAGGGCAAAAGCAGGTGGATTTTCACGTTTTAGAATTCCTGCTGTTTGGCTGATCCAGCGTTAATAGAGGGTCCGGTGCCTGTCGTTGCCGGTCCCGGGACTTCGTCTTTTTTCACAACGGTGCTGATTCCAGTTGAGGCTTCTTTCTCCCGGGTGGAGGCTGCGGTGTTCTTCTTTTGCTCAGCTTGGAGGCAGGCGTCTGAATTCCAGATCGCATCCATGAAGCCGGCTGATGCACACCCGAGCCAAAGATCTTTATTCTTGGCCAGGAGGTCTCCCAGGCGACAGCCTTCGCATTTACCAGTTTCACACGCTTTGGCTGCAGCTTGCCGGCCCACATTAAAATCCTCCTTGCATTGCGCGACACTGGAGCAAGGTTCGGCCTGCGAATACTTCAGCCGGGAGAGAAAATACACGAAGCTGGTTTGAAAACCGCTCATGCAGCATTTGAATTTCTTCTCTTGCATTGCGAGGTCCTTGAATTGAGTCTTGAGCAGATTGGTCACATCAATTGCCGGAACAGTTCCCTTTTCGGCGGCAAGTCGCTGCAGTTCTTTGGCAAGGCGGGCTTTGAAGCTATTGACATGTTCCACGTACGGGACGGAGGCCTGCAGGGTGGCGACTTCCTTGGCCGTGAGCCGTTGATCGGGATCTTTCGCAACCAGTTCAAAAAGAGATTTGATGAACTGCGCAGACTTTGAATCGTGCAGCAGGAAATCATAATCGAGTTTGTTGGCGTTCTTGGGTGCTCCGTATTCGGTGCAGGCGAACGCCTTGAAGGCTTCCAGATCTTCTTTGGTATCCTGCGAAGACTGGTAAAAGGCGGTAAATCGATTTCCGGAGAGCCCTTGATGGGCTCCGACCAGGAACGAGGATTTGAGACTCTCGTCTGCAGCACACCCGGCATTGTCTTTGGTCCCGAGTGCTGTATGCATGAAACCGCCTTTGAAAAAATCGTTCTCGATACTGCTGGTCGCTGCGCCCACCGGGTCATTGGTGGCTGGCGCCGAGGGCTTCAAGAAATCATTTTTTTCTGTAAAGAGGTTTGGTTTTGCGCAAACATCCGCCGCCTGGGCTGCGGGCGCAAAAACATAAAGCATGGCGGTGATGGATACGGCCAAAAGCGTTTTCGAAATTTTCATAGCATCCCCCGATTCGAACCAAATACGTGAGCAGACGTCGGTACTTAAATTGTAGACTGAGTTCGTCAAGTGTTCAAGTTTTGTCTAATTCAGTTCCTGTCCGGGGCTGGCCCGGGTCTCAGGAGACACAGCAGGGAATCGTTCGCGGCTCAAGAGGGATTTCTCAGTGGAATAACTAGGGATTTCCGGGGTATGAATTGGGAAATACAAAAGGAGAATCTTTATGCGTGAAGTTGTCATTGTTGGAACCGCTCGTACCCCGTTTGGCAGTTTTCAAGGTGCTTTGTCTTCTGTCCCTGCGCCGAAGCTTGGAGCGGTGGCGATTGAGGCTGCGCTCAAGCGCGCCGGTGTCGCGAAAGATCAGGTCTCTGAAGTCATCATGGGTAATGTTTTGACCGCTGGCGAAGGGCAGGCCCCCGCCCGGCAGGCCGCATTGGCCGCGGGACTTCCCAAATCCGTGCCCTGCATGACGATCAACAAAGTTTGCGGCAGTGGCATGAAAGCCATCATGCTCGGTGCTCAATCCATCATTACCGGGGACAGCGATGTAGTGGTTGCCGGCGGAATGGAAAACATGAGCATGGTTCCCTACATTCTTCCGACCGCCCGCAACGGCTTTCGCATGGGGCATCAGCAGGTTGTGGATACCATGATTTATGACGGCCTTTGGGATCCTTACAATAATCAACACATGGGCAACTGCGGCGAACTCTGCGCTAAAGAGAAGAATTTCTCCCGCCAGGATCAGGACACATTTGCGATCAGCAGCTTCCTGAGAGCCCAGGAAGCCCAGAAATCCGGCAAATTCAAAAACGAAATTGCCGCCGTAGAAATCACCGGTAAAAAGGGCGATATCACCAGAATCGAAACAGACGAAGGTCCTGCCAAAGGGCAACCGGACAAGATTCCGGGCCTGAAACCTGCCTTTGACAAGAACGGAACGATCACGCCTGCGAATGCCTCGACCATTAATGATGGCGCAGCCGCAGTCGTCCTGATGTCGGCCGAAAAAGCTAAAGAGCTCGGAATCAAGCCGCTGGCCAGAATCGTTTCCCACGGGACTTTTGCACAAGACCCGCTCTGGTTCACGACTGCGCCGGCTGAGGCGATGCGCCGGGCGATGAAGAAAGCCAATTGGACCGCAAGCAATGTTGATCTCTGGGAAGTCAATGAGGCCTTTGCCGTGGTTGCCTTGGCCGCGGAACGCGAACTGGAAATTCCCCGTGACAAGCTCAATGTCTGGGGCGGCGCCATTTCGCTGGGTCATCCCATCGGCGCAAGCGGCGCACGGGTGATCGTGACCCTGCTTTCGGCGCTCACGGACAAAAATCTCAAACGCGGTGTTGCGGGCATTTGCATCGGCGGTGGTGAAGCCACGGCCATCTGTATTGAACGCATTTAATAAAAGGAAAGACTCATGAACAAGATCGTGAAAGACGCACGCGAAGCCGTGCGCGACATCCCCGGCGGCGCCACGCTGGCCATTGGAGGCTTTGGCCTTTGCGGAATTCCTGAAAACTGCATCGCCGCGCTTGTGGAAAAGGGAATCACCGGGCTGACCTGCATTTCCAATAATGCCGGGGTGGATGACTTCGGAATCGGTCTTCTTCTTCAGAAGAGACAGGTCAAAAAAATGATCTCGAGCTACGTCGGCGAGAACAAGCTTTTTGAAACCCTCGTCCTTTCCGGAGAACTCGAAGTCGAGCTGAATCCGCAAGGCACGCTCGCCGAGAGAATTCGCGCCGGCGGTGCAGGGATTCCTGCTTTTTTCACACCTACCGGAGTTGGAACGCTCGTTGCTGAAGGCAAGGAAGTTCGGGAATTTGACGGCCGGAAATACGTGATGGAAAAGGCCTTGAAGGCTGATTTCGCGATCGTGAAGGCTTGGCGCGGGGATGCAACGGGGAATCTTGTTTTCAAGAAGACCGCCCGCAATTTCAATCCGATGATTGCCACTTGTGGCAAGATCACGATTGCCGAAGTCGAGGAAATGGTGCCGGTGGGCTCCATCGATCCGGATCACGTGGATGTCCCGGGAATTTACGTGAAGCGGATTTTTCAGGGTACCGGTTACGAAAAGCGCATCGAAAAGCGCACGATTTCCAAATAAGAGGTGAACTCATGGCTTTGACACGTGAACAGATTGCGCAGCGGATTTCCCAGGAACTCAAGGACGGCTATTACGTCAACCTCGGGATCGGAATCCCTACCCTGGTTGCCAATTACATTCCTCAAGGGATGACCGTTGTCCTGCAGAGTGAAAACGGCTTGCTCGGCATCGGACCTTTTCCAAAAGAGGACGAAATCGATGCGGACCTGATCAATGCCGGTAAAGAAACAGTGACCACGATTCCGGGTTCTTCATTTTTCTCAAGTGCTGATTCTTTCGCCATGATCCGCGGCGGACATGTGGACTTGACGGTTCTGGGCGCCATGGAGGTGAGTGAGACGGGTGATATAGCCAATTGGATGGTGCCGGGCAAAGTGGTCAAAGGAATGGGCGGTGCGATGGATCTCGTGGCCGGAGCCCGCAACGTGATCGTGGCCATGCAGCACGTAGCGAAGGATGGTTCGAGCAAGGTCCTTCCGAAGTGCACGCTGCCGCTGACCGGAGTGGGCGTGGTGAGAAAGATTGTTTCAGAGCTGGCGGTGATGGAAGTGGTTAATGGCGCGTTGGTCCTGCGCGAGCGCGCACCCGGCGTTACCGTGGAAGAAATCAAGAAGGCCACGGCCGCGAAGCTGCAGATTCCGGATTTTGTTCCTGAGATGAAGCTCTAAAATCACTGTTTGGCAGGAGCACTGCTTGCCGGGGCACCCGAGCTGTTGATCGAGCCGGTGGTGAGAGGTAAGCTCTCTTCAATTATTCGGATCGCGCCCAGACTTATGTCCGGACTGAACCGGCAGTTCTGCTGCATGCGGAGCTGCAGGCCTTCGGTGTCAGCGAGATCCAAAGCTTCCTTGCCCACCGTGCGACGGATCTCGCCAATGGCTTGTGCGGAGCGCTTTTTCTGTTCGGGTGTGTTGCTGACCATGCTGTTGCGGGCCAGAATGATCACATAAAGATCCTTCTCCGGATCGATGAGCATGGACGTTCCTGAGGAACCCGTGTGGCCGAAGGCTTTGTCGGAAAATCCGCTGAGGCCTTTCAGCGACAGGGGATCGAGATCAAACCCGGTAGAATGCAATTCCGGCCTTTCATCCGGATTCAGGAAGGCGCTGGGATTTTTCTTTTTCAGAAGCTCCAGAGATTTCGCAAACCGGGCTTTGTCTTGCGCGCTGGCTTCGGTCATGAGGCGTTGACTGGCCGGGCTCAGTGCGCTCGTTTGCTTGGAAAGAAGCATCTGCGCATATTTCGAAAGGTCCTGTGCCGTACTGAAGAGTCCCGCGTTTCCTCCAGAACCCTGGAGGGAACGGGCGAGTAAGTCGCCTGGGTTGGCTCTGAAGCGGGAGTTTGTCATTCCGATCGGGTTGAGGACTTTGGTCTGAACATATTTTTCAAAATTGCCGGTTTTTTCCTGCAAGAGTTCCGCAAGCAGCACGTAGGCCGAGTCACGGTACTGGAATTGCTCCAGGTGATTTCTTCTCGCGCGGGTTTGCTTGGCAATGATCAGAGCTGCCCGTTCGAGGGAGGCATCCTTTGAAAGTCCCTTCCAGGCTTTCGCGGACTTTCCATCGATCTCCGCGATCTTTGCGCGATGGCGGAGGAGATCGCCAATTGTGACCGAGTCCAGTCCTTTTCCCTTGAGATGCGGGATATGTTTGGAGATCGGGTCTTCGAGTCGAATGGAACCATGGCTTTCTTCTATGAGTTTCATCACGGCCGTGGCGGTGGCGATGGGTTTGGTCAAGGACGCGAGGTCGTAAACGCCGTCTACTTTTCCACCCGTGTTGAACCCTTTCTCGTACAAAATGCCTTTGGAATTTCCGATCAAAACGACCGCGTCTTTGATCTTGCCGTCGCAGACGGCGCGGTTCATGATCCGCGCGATATTGGCTTCAGTATCAGCGCGAGGCGAGTCGCCGGGTCTGCAGGCATTGGCAGTCATCTTGGAATTTCTTAAAATGTCGGTGTATAAGGCAGCGCAATCGGGCTCCAGGGCGCTGGAAGTTCGGGCGTAACTGTTTGCTGACGAAAACACGAGAGCGCCGACAGTCGCCAACAGCAGTCGGATGGGATGGTTGATCAGTAATTTCATCAGGAACCCCGTAACTTAATTGTAACTCACTGCATTAAAAATGCAAAAATTTGAACGGCTGGAGCAGGGTTTGTGAGTTAAGCGTAATTAAGCCTTTTAAAACAAGTACCTGTAAAGCTGAGTCTGAGGGTCTTACTGCCCGGGATTTCTATAAATTCTTTGTGGCACTGAGTCGGCGCGGTATCATCGCGTTGAGGGGATTTATGTCACCAAAAGTCTACTTGCTGCTGACCTTATTGATTTTGCCCGCGGCCCCGACGCTGAGTGATGCTAAGGAATTCAAAATGCCGACTGCTGCGGAGCAGGAAGCGCAGTTGAAGGACTGTTTGGCGAAACAGACAGAATTCATTGAGAGCATGAAGCGGTTCAAACCGACGAAGGAAATGGATTTCGATCAGGATTTTTCGGACCTTGAAAAGCGGCTCAGCCAAACTGTTTATGAATATGAAACGGATCTGCTGAACCTCGACAGTGATTACGATAAGCTTAAGAAGAAGCTTACGAATCTTTTTGAAGATGAAATGAAAGGCGATCTTCAGAAGGCGACCAGTTCCGCCAGATTGCGGTATGCGGCAGTGACAAAGGATATTGCCCAGAATCGCAGTCGTGCCATGGGGCTTCAGATGACATCCATGCAGGTCAAGATCGAACGCGACGCGTACGTCCGGATACGCAGGGCCGGCGCGACCACTCCGACAGCAGTGCCGGATTATCTGCTCACGCTCGCGAAAAAGAACACCGAAGTTCAACGGCAACTGATTCCGCTTCGGCAACAGCAGGCGGAAAGCTGGAATAACACCCCTGAAATGCCCCAAGCCCTGGCAATGTGTTTTGGCTGTGATCCGGAGGCCGCAAAGGATTATGAGGCAAAGCTCAAGAAACATCATGAAAGCCTGCAGCCCGTGAGGCAGGAAATTCTGCGTTTGAATGAAGAGCTGCTGGGCTTGAGCATGGAGCAGCAGCTCCTGATGACGGCGCTCAGTTATGAAAACGGCGGAGGATTTCTGCAGGATCCCAATACACTGCTCAAGATGTATGAACCGGAAACAGGTGCGGGCGGCAATGGTCCTTATGGATATCTAGGCGGAGGGGGGGCCGGATTGGGGTTCGGGTTAGGAATGGTGAGTGGAGGTTTCCCCTTGTCTGGCGGCTACGGAGATTGCGGAGGGATGGGTGACTATGGTCTGGGGGTCGGCCCTGCCGGCGGTTACGGCGGCGGAGTTCCTGTCTCAACAAAAGGCAACAAGAACGTGAGCAGCTGTCATGACTGCGGGCGGAATTTTTAAAAGTATTCTTTGCCTGTTGTTCTCCGAGTGAAACAGTTGCCTTCGACGTCGAAGGCAACTGTTTTACTCAAACAATTATTTTGGCCTAAATAATTCGCATTTTTTACCAGCCCGTCGCCGTCCAGTAGAGCGTCACGAGAGCACCCCAATCTTCGAAGCTGGCGAAATACCGGAGCTGATTCTTGTTCATCATGCCCATGGCGAGCATGACTTGGATTCACCTGCAATGAGCTGCAGAAAGTTTCTTGAATTGCAGTTCCTTGGGATGGTATTGCGCGATTCCAATGACCTCAAGCAGTTTGGCCGATCCACCGCGGTTGGGGATCTTTTTGTTGACTGCCACTTTTACACGGTAGTGATTGGTAGAGCCTGGCAGAAATCCGGTCAGGGTTGCTTTCCCGAAGAGCGAAAGGGGCATTCTGGCGTTTGTGCTCTCGTATACCCATAAAATCTGGTTTTCACTATCATAGCGCCCGATGATTTCGTAAACACCGCACTCGAGTTCAAAGGCGGAAGCCAGCTTGAATGAAAACAAGTTGAGCAAGATCAGGGTCAGACTAAAGAATCTGATCTTCGCAGCCATAAAGCTGAACCAGTTTTGCCTTTTCATCAGTGGATCCCGTCTTCATGATTTCAAGCTCCGCGTGATAAGAGCTCAGAGCTTCGTGAGCACGCCGCACTCTCGAATATTCATTGTTGTACGTTGATTCGCGGTCTTCTGCGAGCTTCATATCCTCCTGCTGTCTTTCAATTGCTCGTGTCAAATCTACTTCCTGTACGCTGTAAGGCAGATTCTTCAATTCAGCGTTGACCGCCTTTTTAATCGTCTGAGCATGTTTGTTATAGGCGTTTTGCGTGATCTGCCGTTCTTCATCGCTCAGGGCCGAGTTCTCCAGCTTTTTTTCAATCACTTTGATGCCTTCATGGCTGGCTTTCAGCTTGGGATCGCTGCCGGTTTCGATCAAGTTCTGAAGAACGCGTTCTTTCAGTAACGTGCGCTGCTCTCGGGTGCTGTTCAAAGCACTCATGGCCGAGCGGATTTGCACCTGAACTGTTTGATAGCCCTCATTGAAGTGATTGTAAGAAGTTTGCAGCTTTTTGAGTTTTGACTCCAGGGATTCTTCTTTTTTTGCTTTGATCTTCTTCAAAAGCTCGTCATCGCTCATGAGTTCTGTAAGGACTTGTCGCTCCATGGCCAGGCGGGCTTCAATCCTCATTTTCAGGGCGGGATCGAAAGAATCACCGAGTTTATCAACCCAGGCAGATAGCTGGTTTGTTTCCTGGGTGCAGAAAAGAGCGAGATCCTCGGGGCTCAGTTTCTTGCCCTTCCTATCGAGGACGGAATGGGCATAAAATTGAGAGCTGATTTGCGGGGTAGAAAGTGGGGTCATTTTGGACATTGCGTAGAAATGCGCCTCCGCCAGCGAAACTTTGTGATCGGAATTGAAATCGGCTGCAATTGTTTCGGGACAATGCGCAGCTGCCTGGTTGGTCTTGATTTTAGGATCGTGCTGGGCGCAGGAAAAAAAGAATGAATAGGTGCTGTAGCCCAAGGCTGGCGCCTCAGATCCCTTGGGTATCTGGTCCTCTGACATGGCGTAAGACGTCTCAAAGGGGGCCGCCGCCGAGAAAGCACAGGCATTGGGGTGGCGCATGGCGATTTCCATGTTGTGACCGCTGTAACATTGGACACCGACCAAAGCCACGTTTGCCCCGGTGGGAGCGAGCTTCTGTACAAAAAGTTCTTGTTCACCCACGGTGAGCTTTTCATCGCCTGCCAGAGTGATGAAGCTTTGCTTGTAATCATTCGTATTGGCCGTCCCATGATCGGTCACAAAAAGTACAGCCCGCTTCACCTTTCCTGCACGAGCCTGCTCAGCAATTCTGTCAAACTCCTTTTTGATCGCGTCGGGCTTGGCTGGACCGTTGATGATGTCCCGAACTCGATTGAGTCTGAAGACGGACTGGTAGTCCTGTTTGATTCCGTACTCGTGATAGGGAGTGGTGATGTTCTGTGGAAGAGAATCGAAATCCCTGACCTGGCTTTCAACACCTTCATTGAAAAATACCCGGACCTGATCCCGGGAATAGCTATGCTCGGAGAGGATATTGTAAAAAAGCCTGACGTTATTTTCATAGCGATAATTATTATCGTCTTTGGTCCCGCCACCGGAAATCATGATCGCGGCTGATTCCTTCGATGTCCCGCCCGCAAAAGAGTGAAGGGCGAGGAATCCGGCAGCACCGGAAGTTAAAAAGAAGAGAAGTGCCGCGGAGCAGAAGGTTCGCAGAAAATGGACGCGAATGAATTTAAACACGGTGGTACCCCTCCGCCCCTATTTTACCAGAGTTCCAGAGCTTTCATTAAGCCATGATGATTTCCGCGTGTAAACACCGGTTTGGCTCGGGGCGAGGTAAGAATAGATGAGGTCTGAATCGATTCAGTTGACAGTACTTCTGGCACCTGCGGGTTTGAAGTCCACTACTGCTGTATCGTTACCCAGAAGTCTCGCTGTTCCGTGCAGCTCGATGGCGAAGCCGGAACTGAGGTTCATAGGGATCGGCGAATCGATTGCGTAAACGTTGTCGACCCAGCCGGCGTAAGTCCAGCCATTGACCGGGTCATTCGGAATTACGGCGGAGCTGCCGTTGTGGTTCTTGGTCACCGTGACCGTGGCCAGATCGGGCTCGGCACTGACAAAAAGGAACCGCGTCCGCATTTCAAGCTTCTGCGCCTGCAGATTCTGGGAAAGCGAATCGAGCACCTGGCCAACAGAAGCAATATTGTAAGAAGCACCGCCAACATTCGCCGCCATTGCTTTGTAGCGGTTCGGCGCGTAGGCTCCAGTTGCCGTCGTATTGACCGCCGAGAAGAACTTCACTTGAGCTGGATTGCTCTTGATACCTTTGAATCCGGCTTCATAAGCTGCGAGACTCGAGGCCAATGTTCCAGAGGAAGGAACCGGTACTTGGACGCCGTTCAGGTAACAAGTGGAAACGGCGGTCCGTCGGGTTTCATACGGAGTCATGTAACCGTCCGAATTGCGGCAGATAATCACGTCAGAAGTATCTTCACCCGAACTGAGTGCCAGCACGACGAGCAGGGCGTCATCGCGGAGAAATCCGGTTTGAGGTAGACGCGTAGTGAGCGCCTGGTAGATCGTTTTGAACGCCGGCTCAGCACCATTGGATGTCGTGTCGGGCACGGGAACAAATTCCGTATTCAGAAACTGCGAAAGCGGCAGGAAGTAAGAAGGATCAATCATGCCAGGCGCATTCGGCATTGCTCCCGGGTAGGGTGGCAACCACTGACTACCGTAATTGCTGTCGTAACGGGAAGCGGAAACATGGCTGACTGCTTGAGCAGTGACCAGCGGTATGGCCGCGATATGATAATCCCAGGATTTGGAATCCAGAGTGGTTAAAAATTGGGGGAGTGAGACTTTGACTTTATTATAGAGATCTCCAACTCCGGCCATTGAGCCCGTGTTGTCCACCGCAAGCAGGATGTCGACCTTCGGCGGAACGACGAAGAATCCCGGCGCTTGTGATTGTTCGATGCTTTGAACAGCGAGGAATTCCTGTTTGCCGCAACCGGTGCCTGCAAATGAAAGCAGGATCGCGGCTGTTGCCGTGAGACCTAGAAATGCAGTGCTGAATTTCCTGTTTTGCATGTTCATAATTTCTTCCCATCTCTCTTCGGCGGAGGGTGCTATCCAGTCGTTGGTGCACGACTCCGCTCAGGGTTACTTGAGCAAGGGGAGTGCCAGAAATGACTGGGGGCGCTAATTATAAAAACACTAATAAAAACAAGTTGATATTGTAAGTATTGGATTGCCCTATTAAGGAGGGAGATCCACGAATTCAGCAAGATCAGCTGACGACTGTCGAGTTTTTAGACATTTCACCGTACAATCATTGATATGGAAAATTCCGGAAAAATTCTGTTTGAAGATGATTCTGCACTATGGTTTGTCGCACTCGGCGAGCATTGGCTAGGGCCGCTGAGTGCTTCCTCGATTTATCGCAAAATTCAAGCGCAGGAAATCAGCTGGGCGCACTTCGTCTGGAAACAGGGCCAGACCGACTGGAAGCGCATCTGTGATGTAAAATCATTTCAAGCCGTGGTGCCCAATACTCCGACCAAATCCGTGAGCGTCCAGGTGAAAGAGGCCGCAAAACCAGAGATCCGCCAGGCCCCCAGACGTTCCGCCTCGCCGCCACCCGTGCCGAGCGCAATCAAGCCCGAGGAGCGAAGCTGGTTTCTTTATTACAATGGCTCGCAGTTTGGGCCGTTTTCAAAAAGTGAAGTGGAAGCAGCCATCCGGGGCGGCAAGATCAACGGAAAAGTTTTTGTCTGGAAAGATGGAATGCAGACCTGGCAGAAACTCGAGGAAGTCGATGAGTTCCGCTCCTCTTCCGTCCGGCCCCCCGCGCCTCCTAAGGGAGTGAGCGGCGCAAAAACGAAGAAGGAAGCCCGCTCCGCTCCGCGTCGACCGCTGGTTGCGAAAATTGTCATGGCTCAGGAGAGCAGTGTCAGTGTCGGTGTTTGCCGCGATATCAGTATCGGCGGAATGCAGGTCCTGACTGACCGGGGTCCGAGTACGGTCGGCAAGAAAATCAAACTCAATGTCAGTGCACCGGGACAGATCGAACCCTTTGTCGCAGAAGGCGTGGTGGTCAGAATCCTCGAGGATGGCCGTGGCTTCAGCTTCCGGTTCGAAAAACTTTCGACCCAGGCCCGGGATGCGGTTGAGAGTTATCTTCAGACAGACCAGGCATGAGTAGCGACAGCAAGCATCACAAGACCTATCTCGGTTCACTGCAGCCGAAAGGTTTTCCGGCACTTCCTCCGGGTTGGTTCTCTGAGTGGGAAACTTTTGAGGGAGTTGTGTCTCCGAATATTCAGGGAGCTGCTGATCGCAAGGCGCCGGGATTGTTTTCGGTCGTGCATCAGGCGGAGACCTGGCGGACGGGGCGAGTGCTGGTCATCATCCACGGATTATTCGAACATGGTGGTCGGTATCTTCATTTTCCGCATTACCTTCAGGACACGGTGGATGCAGTCTGCTGCCTCGATCTGCGGGGGCATGGCCGCTCCGAAGGGCTGCGCGGACATGTTGAGGAGTTTGATTTTCTGACTGACGATGTTCTGCTCTATTTGCAGCGACTGGAGAAAACGCTGCCGAAAAATTCACCGCGGCTTGAGTTCCACCTTTTTGGCCATAGTCTGGGCGGGCTCATCACTCTCCGCGCGCTGACCCGCGACCGCAATCTGCCCCTGCGCTCTGTATCGGTCTCAGCACCGCTGCTGCGGATCGCCGTGGAAGTTCCTTTTGCCAAAAGGCTGGCAGCCGGCATTCTGTCCCGATTCTGGGGCAACTTGCATCTGCTTTCGGAGCTCGATCCCAGACATTTGTCCCATGACCAGGAGGTGGCGGACGCTTATTCGGCCGACCGCCTCGTCCATCAGAAGCTGACACCACGATTTTTTTCGGAGTTGCAACGGGCCATGAGCGAAACTCAACGTGCGGCTTCTCTGGCCAAACTTTCAAAGGTCAGCACGGCGATTCAGGTTCTTGCGCCTCTCGGCGATCAGATAGTGGATGTCCGGACCGTACAAAAGTTTTACCGGGATCTTCGGGTTTCTGATAAGGAACTGAAAACCTATCCGGATTTTTTTCACGAAGCGTTCAACGAAATCGGTAAAGAAAAAGTCTTTGAGGACCTGTGCACATGGATTATTTCACACTCCGCCAACAGCTGATCGCGCTTATTCGCAAGCAAAGCTATCGGGAAGGGGACTTCACGCTCGCTTCAGGCAGGAAGAGCACTTTTTACATCGATCTGAAGGCTACCACCCTGCATCCCGAGGGGGCCTACCTCATTGGCGAACTCGCGGTGGAGCTGCTTCGGCAAAAAGAGATTGAAGTGGATGCCGTGGGTGGACTGACGCTCGGGGCGGATCCGCTGGCCACCGCGGTTTCTCTGGCGGGGCGTGCGCATGGGTATTTCTGGCCGGCTTTCATCGTGCGCAAGGAACCCAAAGATCACGGCACCACTCGTTACATTGAAGGTATTGAGAACCTCCGTCCGGGCGCGCGTATTCTCGTTCTTGAAGATGTTGTCACAACCGGCGGCTCAAGCGTAAAGGCCATCGAGCGGTTGCGGGACGAGGGCTTCAATCCCGTTGCCGTTCTGACGGTTGTGGATCGCGAGCAGGGCGGTACCGAAGCTTTTGCCGCAATGAAAGTCAGTCTTCTGAATCTGGCAACGATTTCTGAAATCAAAAAACTGCCCTCCCAGTCTGGGGCGGTTGATCAACACGACCGGTAAAGAACGCAGTCATTCAGATACCCTGAATCGCAGGTCTCCCATTAACTTCCTATGTCGATATTATAATTGGAGAAATTTTTGCTCCCAATTTATAGCAATCATGCTATAACGCGATGCATCATCTCTATGGGTGATGAATTACTTTTGGAGACCTTATGAGCATCGTTGTGAAAAAAGTTTTGGCCTCAGTTCTCATTCTCGCAGTCGCTTCGCCGTCCTTTGCGGCTTATCGAACGGACCTTCCTGGAGACACCAAATTAGATCCACGGCCGCGACCGACGGGAAACCCAGGCCCAAGGCCTACCGGGAACCCAGGCCCAAGGCCTACCGGGAACCCAGGCCCAAGGCCCACGCCGACGGCAACACCCACCGCGACCCCCACCGCGACCCATACTCCAGTGCCGACTGCTACTCCTGTACCCACCAAAACTACTCCACCTCGGCCTCTCCCGACTTCAGAACCCACAAGCACTCCCACTCCCATTCCCACTCCTACCGCCTCACCGACTCCTACTGGTCCTAGCCAAGACCAGATCAGCGCGGCCCGCGCTTTAGGTGTCCAGGACGGAGCCGAACCCGGATCACATGAAGCTCTTGAGCGCGCCCCCAAGGAAGCACGCGCAGAAGGTCTGCGTGACGGACGATCCCGTGGATTCGAGAGCTGTGAACGCGACGAAATCAACCGCTCGCGCGATGTCGGATTCCGTGATGGTTACGCCCAAGGGCAGACCGATGGTTCGAACGCCGGAGTTTTAAAAGGCCGTGAAGACGGTCAGGCGCGCGGACAATATGATGGTAATCAGGACGGCTTCAAAAGGGCTGACGCCGAATCAGCGCGCGTATCTTCTGGTCCTGGCAGGCAGCAAGGCATCGAGGAAGCCAACGCTTCTGATGCAAGTTCTCGTGGAAATACTGATGGAAGCTCCAGGGGCGATCGTGAAGCCCAGGCCGCCGCGCAGGCACGCGAATATCCCAGAGGTCATCAGGACTACAATAATGAGCGTCAGAATGAGCCGGTTCGGGTTGAGGATTCCTTTAATCAGAAAGCACCGGTATCCAAACCCCTTAATTTGACGAGCTCACTCGGAAGCTTCCTGCAGGATAGTCAGGTCATCAAGAGCATGGCTTCCCGCCTGGGCATCTCAACGCAAGATGAGAGACGCGGTGGTGGTGGTAAACCAGGCAACGGTGGTGATAAACCGGGCGATCGCGACCAGCGCCCCGGTGATCAGCCGTCCAATGCCAAACCCGATCACCGCTACTCGAACCCGCTGCGTACTTTCCCCTCTCCGCAGGAGCAAGAGGCTTACCGCGAAGGCTATACCCAGGGCTATGACAAGAGCTTCGCGACGGCTTACAACAAAATCTATAACAAGGACTATCGCGAACATTTCCAACGTGCGGAACGAGATGGCTGTGAAGATGCCCGCCGCCGGGATTATCGAGATTTCTATCACCGCGCTTACGTTGAAGGTCGGGACAAGGGTTATTCCGATACTTACCAGGTAGCCTATAACTCAACTTTCCGGGCCACCTACAACGATGTCTTCCGGATTTTTTCGGAAGAATCCTACAGCATCAATTACCCGATCTTGTACAAACAGCATTTTGAAGAGTTCAGATCGGCCGCGTACCGGGAACAGTATGAAGGCCTTTACGACAGCGCCTTCTCGGCTTCGCGTGACCAGACCTACAATAAACTCTATCCGGGATATGCCCAGGCCGCTTACAAAAAGGGCCGGGCGGATGAGGAAGCTGATTTTGTCCAGAGACCGGTACGTCTTCTCGACGTGGTCCCCACTGAAACGATCGAAAACGGTCTTTTTGAACCAGGCGAAGCCCTGCGCATTCGCCTCTCGATGAGAAACTTTGCCGACGCCACACTGGCTGGCAAGGATATCAAAATGGTTCTCCAGGCCCTGGATGCCGGTTCTGCCGTACTCTCGACTGCAACGGAGACTCTGACGCAGAATATCCGGGCCAAGAGCGTCACGACCGTGAGTGAAGCCCTTGACTTCCGGATGAACGAGAATGCCGTGAATCAGGCTAAACAATTCAGAGTGACTCTCTATTACCAGGGACGCAATGTTGGAGAGCAGGTCTTCACTTTGACAACGAAGTTCATCACGACGTTGCAGATTGTTGGATCTCCGCAGCTCCGTGAAGGCTTGGAAAGTTCACTCGCGGTCAAAGTCCGAAACCAGTCCAACAAACCGACTGAACCAAGCCTGAAAGTTGTCTTGACCTCGGACCCTGCGATCCTGCAGGTCACCAAAGGCAGCGCCGATATCGGCGTGCTGAATCCGGGCGAAGAGCGCATTGTGGAATTCTCTGTAATCGCCAGGGCACACGGAGCCAGTATCCGGGTACCATACGTACTCCAGTCGCTGCTGGGCTCCGGTCGACGAATCGGTCTGACCGATGGCGAAAAGAGCGTTCCTCTCGTGAACGACTATCGCATCAGCGTCAGCGGTAACACGCGGGCCTTGCGGGCGAACGGTGTGACGCGCATGCAGTACACCATCACGAATATCAGCTCCCGTCTCCTCTTGAAGGGATTGCAGCTGAAGGCCCGGATTCTCGGCAACGATGCTCAGAATTTCGTGATCATTGGACCCAATCCGCAGTACCTCACGCCCTTGATCAAAGGACAGTCTCTGAGCTTTGATGTTCCCATTCTTGTCAAAGCTGCAAATTCCGGAGGCTCCCTTGAGCTTGAAGTACAGGAAGACGGCCGAACCGTCGTCATCAGCCAGACGGACTTTTAACCGGAATTCCTCAAAGGAGTATTTATGAAAACGAAATTGATGAAATTGGTGTTGGTAGTAGCCCTCGCTTTCGGCGCCACAGCTTGCAGCAAAATTCCCGCCGCTTATCGGGGCACTTTTGAGGACCGCAGCTTGGGCGCAAAGCTCACGCTGAAATCGACCGCGGCCCAGCTCGCGTTCGCCGATGGACGTGTAATCCAGGCGAAGGCCGAAGACCTTAATCTGGCCGCGATCACAGAAGGCAAAGCCGGGATCTTCGTCCGTGAGAATTCAGCGGATCTGGATCTGCTCGAAGTCTTCTGGATCAATCCGAATCTTGCCTCCAAGCAGGGCTTTGAAGGGTTTGTCTGGTTTGAATCCGAGCTCCTCTACACGCTGATGAACACCAAAACAACTGACAGCGTACCGAGTCTTCAGCTCCTGCATTGCACAAATGGCACGGTCATGATTGATGTCGCCACGCAAGCCCTGCAGATGGGCTGCCCTGCAGGGTCTGCGGAACTAAAGATGGTCCGGTTGCAAAATTAAAACTGCCCTCCCAGTCTCGGAAGGTTAATCGTCCCCAGACTGGAACGGCAGTTTTTTAAAGAATAGTATCGTGGCGGAAACCCTCATCATCGGTTCTGGGGTAATCCACGGTGAAATGCAGGCCCCGGCTTTCCTTGCGCAGAAGAGCGCTTTTCACGATCAGCTCTGCCACGGTGAGGATATTTCGAAGTTCAATGAGATCCTTCGTGAGCAGGTAATTCCAGTAATACTCATTCACCTCGGCCTTAAGAAGTTCCAGCCGCCGTTGGGCGCGCTTCAGTCTCCGGTTGCTTCGGACAATGCCCACGTAGTTCCACATCAGATGGCGAATTTCGAGCCAGTTTGCAGCGATATCGATCTGCTCCTCAAGCGGGACAGCGTCACCGACATCCCACTGCGGAAGGCGCGGAGGGTAGTGCAGCGCGGTGGCAGGCGACTGAGCCTGTTGGGCGAGAAGCGAGGAAGAGTGTTCCACCGCGCGATGAGCGAAGACCACAGCTTCAAGTAACGAGTTGCTCGCCAAGCGATTGGCGCCATGTAACCCCGTGCAGGCCACCTCGCCGATTGCATAGAGACCTGCGATAGAAGTCAGGGCATCGGCATCGACCCTGACGCCACCACAGATATAATGGGCGGCCGGCACGACGGGAATGGGCTGGCTCGTGATATCGATGCCGTATTGCAAGCAGGTTTGGTGGATATGCGGGAATTTCTTTTTGAGATCTTCCGCAACGAAATGCGTGCAGTCCAGAAAGACATGTTTGTCGCCCGAACGCTTCATCTCAATATCGATTGCCCGAGCCACGATGTCCCGCGGAGCCAGGGAAGCCAGCGGGTGATGGCGGCTCATGAACTCTTCACCTGCTGCCGTCTTCAAGACCGCGCCTTCGCCGCGGAGCGCTTCAGTGATGAGGAAGGTTCTGGCACTGGGATGATAAAGACAGGTCGGGTGAAACTGGATGAATTCCATATTGGCGACCCGGGCACCGGCCCGGTAAGCCATGGCAACTCCGTCCCCCGTCGCAACATCGGGGTTGGAGGTGTAGAGATAAACCTTGCCCGCACCGCCGGTTGCCAGAACCGTAATATCCGCCGAAAGAGTCAGGACTTCTCCGGACTGGGCGTTCAGGACATAAGCGCCCAGGCAGCGTCCCGGGCGTCCGTGCTTGCGTATGACTTTACCTTCCGTGATCAGATCTACGGCAACGTGGTTTTCCATGACCGTGATTTGCGGAGTTTCGGCGACGCGTTCGAGCAGCGCTTTTTCAACGGCCCAGCCGGTCAGGTCGTCTGCGTGCAGAATCCGGCGGTGCCCGTGGCCACCTTCCCGATGCAGGGAGAACCGGTCGGCCTCATCCGCTAAGCGGATTTTTGTGAAAGCCACCCCGAGTTCGATCAGTTCGCGGACGCGCTCGGGACCTTCATGGACACAGAGGTCCACGATATCTTCATGGCAAAGCCCTGCGCCGGCTACCTGGGTGTCTTTTTTATGTTCCTCAAAGCTGTCTTTTTTGGACCAGACTGAGGCGATTCCGCCTTGCGCGTAACGGGTCGAGCCTTCTTCCTTGTTGGTTTTGCTGATGAGCAGAACCTGACAGCCTTTATGGGCGAACTTCAAAGCGGCACTGAGACCTGCGATCCCGGTTCCGAGAACCAGGACTTGGATCGGCGTTTGGCCAGATGCGGCTGTTGAGTCGATTCGTGGTGAGCCCATTTCAAAATTTTCCACCTGTGTTAGTATCTTAATCAAAGATGCGTGAAAAGAGGTTTTCCCAGCAGTTTCCGTTTGCGCGAGTCGTAGCGCGGTTCAGCGCCGCTGCACTCCATTCGAACTATCGCGCCATTTCCTCTCTCGTTCCCGAGCAGAGTATTTTGCCGATGATCAAGGCCAATGCCTACGGTCACGGAGCTACCTGGGTGGCCCGGCAGCTTTTGGGACTACCGAAACTTTATGGCTTCGGTGTTGCGAGTTTTGAGGAGGCCGGCGAGTTGCGTACCTCGCTGGGGAGTCGCGGCAGGCGGACGAAAATCGTCGTTTTATCGGGTGTTCTCCCCTGGTCTGAGGAAAAGGGTCAGTACTGTGAACGGAATGGGTTAACTGCGGTCATTGCGACGGAACAGGACTGGTATGGGTTCTTTAAAGGCGGCTGGGCTGACCGGATCAGTTATGAACTCAAGTTCAATACAGGGATGAACCGGCTTGGGATCCCGATGGGACTGGCTCCAGTGATTGCCCGCTCTTTGCGCAGACAGACTGCCGTCAGTCATCCCTCAGGTGTTTTGAGTCATCTAGCTGCACCTGACGAGCCCTCATTCCGCCTGAGCCAGCTTCAACGCGAAAAATTCCTGGCCTTGCGAGCCGAGTTTTCTTCGGCTTGCCCGGCGGCGCATTTTCATCTCGCTGCAAGTGGCGGGATCTGGAACCAGAAAGTCTGGGGACTGAAAGGTCTTACAGATGTCGTGCGACCGGGAATTTCGCTCTACGGTGTTGTGCCCTGGGATGGCGCTCCGGAGCGAGGTCTTCAGCCCGTGATGGCGCTCCAGGCAGGAGTGGTTGCTGTGAACCGCCTCAAAAGAGGTGAGAGCACAGGGTACGGCGGGACTTTCACGGTTTCGGGCAAAGAAGCTGTTCATGTGGCAATTCTGGCTGGGGGATACGCTGATGGTATTCACCGTTCCTTAAGTGGAATCAGAACGGGACAGGGGAATTCCGCGGGAGGCGGCGGGCATGTCTGGTTGAGCGGTATTGCCTCGCGATTCTTGGGTGTGGTCAGCATGGATATGGCCACGGTTCGGGCCACGGAACGGACGCAGATCGGGGAGTGGGCGGAAATCATCGGGCCACACGTGGATATCTGGGCGCAAGCCCGCGCTGCCGGTACGATTCCATATGAACTTTTGACTTCTCTCTCAGCCCGGGTACAAAGGATATATGACTGAAAAGCACGACCGGGGTTCCGTCAGAGTAGAGAATATCTTTAAGGCCTTCCGGGGTGGACGGGACAAAGTTCTGAACGGTGTCTCCATTGATTTTCCAGTCGGCAAACTGACCTACATTCTTGGTTCCTCGGGTGCCGGCAAATCCGTGATGATCAAGCACATCCTCGGCCTTCTCCGTCCTGATTCGGGAAACGTCTGGGTGGCCGGCAAAAATATGGCCAGTCTCAAAGGTCGGGAACTGGCCCAGCATCGTTTGGTCTTTGGAATGCTTTTCCAGAATTCCGCATTATTTGATGACATGACGGTTTTTGACAATGTCGCTTTCCCCCTGCGTGAACATACGAAGATGAGTGAAGCGGAGATCGAGAAAAAGGTAACCCACACCTTGACCCTCCTTGGGATGCCGGGGGGCTATGATAAATTCCCCAATGAATTATCCGGAGGTATGCGCAAAAGAGTGGGCCTGGCCCGCGGAATCATCCGGGAACCTGCAATACTTCTTTATGACGAACCCACCACCGGTCTTGATCCCGTGACCCGTACAACTGTGGATGAGCTCATTGCGACGCTCAAGCGCGAGCTTCGCCTGACTTCAATTGTGATCAGTCACGATATTCCCTCCGCGCTGCTTTTGGCCGATCAAATTGCGTTCCTTCACAAAGGGGAAATCGTTTTCTGGGGCGTTCCTCATGATTTCAGAAATTCCGAACACCCGGCGATCCGGGGGTTTTTAGACGCAGAGCGCCGTGTTATTGATGCTTTTCAGGTTTAGATTGAATTAGAGGTTACGTATGACGACTGTCCAAGCCCAAGACCAGTGGCTGATCCGAACGCAAAAGAATGTCATCGCAGGCCCGGTTCCCAAAGAGCAGGTTTTGGAGCTGATCAATAACGGACGGCTGGGACCTCAGGATGAAGTTTGCAAGGCCGGCGCCTATTGGTTTTATCTCCACGAGGAGCCAGAGGTTTTCGGCCAGTTGGGAATCCATGCTCCACGACTGCCGAGTTCCGGAGACGAGGAAGAAATCACGCAGACCCAAACCCGTTCCCATCCGGCTTTCCCCGAACTCATGGAACCGTCGGGAGGCTTTGACCCGGATCGGACCGGGATCGTCACCAATTCCAAGCACCAGGAGCCTTCGCCCGAAACGACGCAGGTGCCTTCTCGAGTTCTTTTTCAGAACAACCGTGATTCAGTCAGAAAAGAAGGTGAGAAGATTCGGCGCTCGGCACCGGAAGTCGTGGGCAGCCGGGAACCCAAAATCAACGCAAGAGTAGCGACTTTTAAAACAATTCTCCTGATCGTCACACTGGCGGGAGTTGCGCGGATCTTCTGGACGTATCTGGACTAGGAGCGGGCTCCAGGTCGGGAATCCGCGAAAAAGATATCCCGGATCAGGATTTGATTCGCAGCCGCTCCGATCACAGGCGTGTTGAGGCGTTCCAGTATCTGGTGCTTGCGATGATGGAGTTCTGATTTCCAGATTGGGTGATCCACTTCCACGCGCAGAATTCCGTTTTCGACCCGGATTGCCTTGGAATGCTTGGCAATATTGGGCCCGACGATTTCCTCCCACTGAATGAGGGATTTGGCTTCCTTCACCCGGTTGCCCAGAGGCGGGTATTGCTTTTGAAGTCTTGCCAGGATTTCTGTCAGTTTTAGGAAGCCCACGGCCGTAGCTTAGCAGGGTTGGAGGAATTTTTGTACACACTTCCCAATTATCACGGCTTCGAGTAGGACTAGGATATCGTGAGTAAAATCATCTTCGGCATAACCCTCGGTCTGGTTTCAAGTTTTTTATTTCAGGGCTGCGGTTATACCCTGCAAGGCTCGCGCAACGAACTCCTAGAAAAAGAAAATATCCGCAGAATTTATGTTCAGCCTATGAAAAACAGCACTTTCAAGGCCGGGGTTGAACATGTGGTCTATAATGCTCTCATCAGGACGCTCGTCGCAGGCAGACGGGTGTCAATCGTCAAACTGCCCGAAGAAGCCGATGCGATCCTGATCGGTAGTATCGTAACCGCTTTCGCCGCGATTTCCGGGTCAACGAATATGACCTCCCTTCAGCCGGGTAATGTCTTTGCTGATGATAAGATCGTGGTCGGTACGATTTATGTGGCGACGCTGAATTGTTCATTCAGTCTGGTGCGCCGGAATGTGCCTCCGGGCCAACGTGCCACGGTCTGGAGTTCATCATTTAGCCGCACCAAATCCTATCCTGCGGCTATTCAGCTGGATGTCCCCGGTACCACTTCCTCGTTGATCAACGAGAGTGAATTTGATCGTGCTTTAGGCGATTTGGCCGGGTCAATGATGCTGGATCTTCATGAATCCATGCTGGCGATGTTCTGAGGTGAGTGATGCCACGGCTTGAACCTAAAATCATTCAGCGTGAAATTGAACAGGGACTTTTCTGGCCGGTTTACTGGCTTTACGGGCAGGAACGCATGAAATCGCGCGAGCTGCTCAAGCGCCTTCGCAAAGCAGTGGTGGGCAGCGGGACGAACCTGGCGGGGCTTGGCTTCGCGGAAGAAACACTGGACGCCTCCGAGATCCCGGCTGAGATAATCATGGATGCAGCGCTGAGTCCCTCACTGGGCGGCGGCACGCGTCTGATCATCATCAAAGACGCTCATGCGCTTCGGAACCCGGATGTGCTGGCGGAACTTTGCACCGTGCGGACGACCTTGGATCAGCTGGCTTATGTTTGCGTGTTCCTGTCCAAAGATCTCGATGGCCGGAAAAAATTTTCAAAAATACTCCTGGATAAGGCGGCGGTTGTTCCCTGCGAGGAAATTCTGGAAGCGGACCGCGAGCCCTGGATCGCGTATCTGGCCAAATCGCGAAACGTGAGCATCGATCCCGCTACAAGCATCCGGCTTGCGGCCCTGGACCCCTGGTCCCTGGATATCGTGGACCTGGAACTGGAAAAGCAGTTTCTGGCGGGTGCTTCAACCGAAAATCTGATTCAGCCGGGCAGGGTGGGCGGCGGGGCCGAAGAGTTTGTGGACGCTCTTTTTTCGCGGGAGCTTAAAATCGCCTTGGCATGCATCGAAAATTTTGCGGATCAGCAAGACGAATCCCTGCCGCTGGTGGGCCTGTTGGCCTGGAATGTCCGGCATTTGCTCTTGCTTTTGACCGAAAATGAATTGGGCGGTCGCGGTGCGCTGAGATTGAATCCGCATGCGGCAGAAAAGCTCAAGCGCTGGTGTCGGAAATGGACATTGCCGGAAGCCTTGGAACTTCAGGAGGCGCTGACTACTTTGGATTATGAGCTTAAGCAAACACCCCTGATGCCTCTTGGTTCCTGGGACAGCCTCGTGATGAGGTTTTGCCGCTGAAAAGCCGATCCGGCGAAGCACCAGGGGTTTGTTTGAATTTGGATTACTTCTGAACGGAAGCAGGCAGCATCTTCTTGGCCAGCAAAGTAAGCCGGCTGATTTTGCGTGCAGCGCGGGCCTTGGGCATGGCGCCTTTGCTTGCTGCTTTGCTGAGAGTTTTTACAGCAGCCAGATAGGCCGCTTTAGTCTTCTCAACATCCTTGGTTTTCAACGTGTTCACAGCCGCAGTCAAAGCAGAGCGGGCTGCGCTGCGGACGGTCTGGTTGTTCAGGTTGCGTTTATTGGCCTGTTTGGCGCGTTTGGTGGATTGACGGGTATTTGCCATTGAATTCTCCTTGATCACCGACATACGCCATGGCTTGCGGAAGCTCGGAGAGAGCAGGTGAGTGCTTTCTCTCGAATAAAATACCGCGGGCGGTCGGTTCGTCCATTCAAGTATCCGAAAAAATCGGCTTTTTCAACCTGAAAACCCGGGCTTAACGCGCTACAAGTCGCTTGATATAGGCGGAGACACCCTCTTCTAGGGACTGAAACTGGATTTTACAGCCCTCTTTGCGGAGCCGATCCATCTTGGCTTCGGTGAAATACTGATACCTGCTTCGCAGTTCCACGGGCGTATCGATGAACTCAATTTCCGCAGGGCGGTTCATGGCTTTGAATACAGCGTGAACCAGGTCAAGAAAGGTGCGGGCCTGTCCCGTACCGAGATTGAAGATACCTCTGAGAATCGGTCGCTCCAGTGCCATATGAAGAACCTGAACCGTGTCTTCGACCGAAACAAAGTCCCGCTTCTGGTGACCATCGGCAATTCCATCTTTATGACTCTTGAAAAGACTCACTTTCCCGGTCGAAAGAATCTGGTCATAGGCATGCAGGATCACGCTGGCCATTTTGTTTTTGTGGCGCTCTCCGTAACCGTAAACGTTGAAGAACTTGAACCCCGCCCAGGTTGGGGGAGCTTTGCTGAGGTGCTCCTGGTCCAGAGCCCAGAGATCAAACAACCGCTTGCTCTCCCCATAGGGGTTCAGGGGTTTGAGCTGGGCGATCAGATTTTCCTTGTCGTCGTATCCGAGCGAACCATCGCCATAAGTTGCGGCACTGCTGGCGTAAACAAATGGAATGCGGTGGGTGGCGGCGTATTCCCACAGTTTTTGGGAATATTCGAGATTCATGCGTCGAAGGAGTTCTTCATTCATCTCAGTGGTATTCGTGCAGGCGCCCAGATGGATGATCGTCGAAATCGGGGGATTCGTCTGGTTCAGCCAGCTCCAGAGTTCCTCGCGGTCAACGATAGTGCCAAAATCCGTTCCCAGGTGTTCCGGACGAGCCGTGAAATTTCGGAGCTTGTCGACGGAGATGACCGGAATGCCTTTGATTTTACAGGATTCAATGAATCGGAATCCGATGAATCCGGCTGCGCCTGTGACAAGGTAAGGACCTGATATGGGCATGGGTGAAATTTTATCCGTTGATCCGCTTAAAAGCAAATAACACTGCGCTTGCAGCAATGAAAACAAGACCACTGGCCAGCTGAACGAGACTGGCACCGATCTGATCGGAAGCCCAGCCCGCCAGGAGTCCACCCAGTGGAGCGGCTCCCAGAAAACTCATCGTATACAGACTCAGCACACGTCCTCTGAGGAAATCATCCACATTTTGCTGAATCGCACTGTTGAGTGCCGGGAACGTTCCCATGAGGAATAGTCCGATCCCAAAAACCGCGAAAATCGAGAGCGGCAGGAAATGCGATTGGCCCAGGAGAATCAAGGATGCTCCGAGCAAAATAAAGACGAGCGGCAATCTGGCTTCAATCTGACTCACGAACTTCGGGTGAGACATTCCGCCGAGTGCCCCCACGATAGCCCCCACGCCCGTGGCTCCCGTCAGCCAGGCCAATGTGGAAGCGTCTCCCTGTAGCTGCTCTTTGGCGAAAACCGGGAGTAGAACTGCGAAGGCGAGGCCGAAAAAGCTCATGAATGTCGAGGTCCAAAGCAGTCCTGAGATAGTGCGATTTTTTTTTACGTACGTCAGGGCTTCCCGGATCTCCTGGAGGTGAGTTCCCGTTCGCAACAACTTCTTTCTGCCTTCCGGGATAGTGATCAGCAGGAGCCCCCCGATCACGGCAAGATAGCTCAAGCCGTTCAGGAGAAAGCACCAGCCCTCACTCAAGAAGGTAATCAGAATTCCTGCCAACGCCGGGCCAATGATTCTGGAACTGTTGATGATCAGTGAATTGCACGCGATGGCACTGGGG
This sequence comes from Bdellovibrionales bacterium GWA1_52_35, assembly GCA_001769805.1. GTDB lineage: Bacteria > Bdellovibrionota > UBA1018 > UBA1018 > UBA1018 > GWA1-52-35. Next base: position 100,006 of record MEPO01000005.1, on the reverse strand, counting down.
AGCTGCTTTTTGCCAACCAGATCGACGGCGAAGGCATGCCGGGTAGTGAGATCAAAGGCAGTCATCAAGCCGAGAACGACCGAGAGCACCGCCACGTGCCAGAGCTGCACTGAATTAGTGAAAACCAGGAAAGCCAGCAGGAAAGCCTGAGCCATGCCGACGCCCGAAGTCCAAATCAGGATTCGCCGCCGGTCCGAGTGGTCTGCCAGGACGCCCGCAACCGGGCTGAGCAGGAAGGCCGGCATTTGCAGGCAAAAAGTGATGATTCCCAGCCAGGCCCCGGAATGACTCAACCGGTAAACGAGCCAGGCTTGGACGGTGGACTGCATCCAGGACCCGGTGACGGAAGCGGCCTGTCCTATAAAGTAGCGGCGGTAATTCGTGTTTTTAAGGGCAGAGAGGGATTCGCCAAGGTTGCCGATCATGAGAATTGAACTTTAACACGGAAAAGAGGAAAATGCCCGAACGGCGGACGAAAATATAACCATGAGCAAAGCTTTTACAAAAGAATCTGATAACGATGCGGAAGCTCCGGATGAAGAGAATCCAAACGAAGGAATTCCTGTCGGGCTCAAAAATTACATCACACCTTCGGGCGCACAGCGACTCAAAGATGAGTTGAAGACGCTCCTGCATCAGGAACGCCCTGCTTTGGTTCAGACAATTTCGTGGGCAGCCTCCAACGGGGACCGTTCGGAAAACGGCGACTACATTTATGGCAAGCGCCGATTGCGTGAAATTGACCGGCGTATCCGGTTTCTGACCAAGCGCCTGGAAAAAGCGATCGTCGTGGACCCCGCCACTCAGAATTCACAGGAAGTGTTGTTTGGGGCGACGGTGACTGTGCGCGATGAAAACGAGAGAAAACGAAAATTCCGGATCGTGGGGATTGACGAAACCAATGTCGCCCAAGGCGATGTGAGCTGGATTTCTCCCATTGCCAAAGCTCTCCTGCACACGCGATCGGGTGATGTGATCACTTTCCGTTCTCCAAAGGGCGAAGAGGAACTCGAGATCCTTGAGATCCGGTACGAGGCCAAACTGTAATGGCATTTTCCGGTATCAAGCCCAGAATCCTCGTCAGTGCATGTCTTCTCGGGAAATCGGTGCGATATGATGGCGAGCACCAGCGCCAGGACTGGCTCGCAGGGCCGTTCAGGAAACGGGTTATTTATTCCTCCGTCTGCCCCGAGGTGGAAATGGGGCTGGGGGTCCCTCGCGATACCCTCCGGCTGCAGGGGGCTCCCGTAAAGATGATCGTCACCCGGACGGGCAAGGACCTGACCCCGCTTGCCCGCCAGACAAGTTTGAAATTGCTTGCCGGTCTTCCCGAGCTGGACGGCTGTATTCTGAAGAGCCGTTCGCCGTCGTGTGGAATTCGTCGGGTGAAATTGTATGAGGGGCCGGCCCTGTTTTGTCGAAAAGGGCAAGGGATTTTTGCCGCAGAACTGAAGCGCGACCAGCGCTGGGCAGCTCTGCCGGTCGCCGATGAAGTTGAGTTGGAAGATCCCGAACGTCGTATAAGCTTTCTCGTTCAGGTTTTTTTCAGCGCTGCCTTCAGAAAGGCCGGAAATTCGCTGCAGTCTCTCAGGAAGCTTCACCAGGAGCTGAGGCCCTTTCTCCTGGCAAACGATGCTGTCCGGATGGACGGAAAAGTGGGGAAATCCGGTTACAGGATGCATGTGCTAAAAGCCATTCGCCGGGCAGGGCGCGCGAAAAACCTGCGAGAGCTCCTGCCCCGGGGCATCCGTGCTGAATCAGAATAGCTCGGCAGCGTGCTCTTCTGGAAACCAGACTTCGATATAAAAATTTCCGAGCGGTGATTCGAAGGGGATCACGACCGTTTTGCCTGAGTTGAGGGGAGTGAGTTCTCCGGGCCTGAACTCAAACCCCTGAAATTCAGTCGAAAGCGCGATTTTCGGGAGCTGGGGTTTCAGTCCGGCTCCTTGCAGATTCAAGACGAGCTTGGCTTGTCCGAAAATGATGTTCATGAATTCCGCGGCGGCATCCTGGTTCTCGGCATGAATCTCGGTATGATCCTCATCCAAAAGCCGTTTGACGAGACCCAGGAACGTGGCTTTGGGAAACGAAAGCATGATCGCGTACGAAAACTGCGTCCCGTTGACCTGAATCACGCCGCTGATATCGCCCAGCAGTTTATCCGTGTTCTCGTGCTTCACGCCAATTGCGCCACGTTTAGCTTCGGTCTTGGATTGAACGAGGAAGGTTCGCAAGGTGGCGCTGACGAAAGCCTTGATGAACTGGCGTTTCGAGCTGTCGGCTTTTTCTGTATAAAGTTCCTCGATCGCCTCCAGCAGAGAGTCTCGATGCACGAAATGGCTTCCCGCTGTCGAATTTGCCAAAGCCCGACGTAAAGGTTCAGAGGCGAATACGAGGCGCAGCTTCTTGTTGGAAGACTGGAGCTGCTGTTCGAGAAAGCGCAGCCGCTCAATGGAGGCTTCATCCAGCGGAGGCATGCCGGCGCAATTCAGGATACAGTTCTGCGGTTCCATGAGCAGGAGAGAGAGACCGTCAGTGAAGCTGGAATCAGTGGCGCTGAAGCCCGTGAGCGGCTGCAGAATTCTGAAATTTTTCTTCTGGATCACGCGCCAGGTTTCGGAGGAGGCCATTCAGCGTCTTCCTTTTGCGGGGTTCTGAGTTGCCAGAAAATCTGTGATGAGCTGAGCGACATCGTCGCGGTTCTGAGCGCTGGCGATCGCGGCGGCATTCATCCCCTTATGATTGGTTTCCGCTGCATCCGCCCCGGCCTTCAGAAGAGAATCCACGATTTCAAGAGCGCCGCCCGAAGCGGCGATCATCAGGGCGGACATGCCTTTGATCCGGATGTTGACGTTTGACTCGTGCTGGATCAGGAGCTTGACGAGTTCCGGGTGTTTTTTGGCGACGGCAAAAAGCAGTGGTGTGAACCCTTGGGGAGTCTTCACGGTGACACTCGCTTTATGCTCTAAGAGCAAAGTGGCCAGCGCAAGATTGCCCGCATTGGCAGCCAGCATCAGGCTGGTGAAACCCTGAAAATCCTTGCCGTTCACCTCTGCGCCCTGGTCGAGCAATAATTTTGCAGCTTCGATATCTCCGCTGATACAGGCCTGCATCAGCGGGGTTTTGCCACCGGCATCACGAGTTTGCATGAGGAGCGCGGCGCGGCGGGCGATCTCGCGTTCGGAAGAGGAGGGATTTGCCGCCATCGGGTTGTTATGGCTCGCAAGCCGTTTCGTGCCCAGGAGTTCTTTTACTGCGATTCTCGCGAGCCGGGTTTGCTCCGCCGTGGGTTTCAGTACTTTACTGCCCTGCTTGTCGGGATTGAAAGGTTCGTAGTAACGGCCGCGGACGACGAATTTGCGACTATCGCCGTATTTGGCGGTGATTCCTGAAATCAGCTTCTCAGAGCCTGAGCTTTCGGGCGACGGATCGACCAAGTCGAGCGCGGTCACTCCGAGAGTGTTCTTGCTGTTCGGATCAGCACCTTCACGCCCCGTTCTGGCGAGGAGAATTTCGGCAAAATCAGAAAGTCCCTTGAACGCGGCGATCATCAAAGGAGTGTCCCCATCCTGATCGGAGGAACTGATCCGGATATCCTGCTCCAGAAGCAGGTCAAAGATTTGCCGGTTCTTCATCGCGACTGCGTGATGCAGAGGCGTGCTTCCCTTGATATCGAATTTTTCCGGGTCTGCTCCCTGATCCAGGAGCGCCTTCACGAGTATCACATCGTCCTGAAGAATTGCCCAGTGCAAGGCCGTCAAACCTTCCTTGTCGGCCAGATCAATATTGGGAGTCGCTGCGATCAGCATCCGGGTGCAATCCAGGCACCCTTCGGTCACGCTGTGAATGAGTGCGTTCTTCCCCTGCAGGTCCACTTCCACAAGAGAGGCTCCATGAGTGATCAGAAAAGAGGCGATTTCGGTCCTTTTTAAATGTGTAGCATGCATGAGAGCGGTCATGCCGGTGTTGTCCTTGGCATCGATCTCCGCATCACTGTAGACGAGAACAAATACAGTACGCCACAAGTCCTGTTCGGTCGCGCAGATCAGGGGAGTTCTGTGGTTTTCATCCCGTGAATCGGTAGGCGCACCGCTTGCGATCAGAAGCTCGGAAGCCTCGATATTCGCGACCCGAATGGTTTCGAAAAGTGCCGGAGTGGAAGGACTTGCACCAGAGTGGAGAAGCCGCGTCAATTCGTCCAAACGGTTGGGCAGCCGGGGTGATTGAATGATGCTGAGCAGAGCTTCCTGTTCGCTCATTTATTTGGATCCCAGCCCGCCATTTTGAAAAGCTGAGCAAATGCCTCACGGATCTCGGGTTCATCATCGGCGATGAGTACTTTGGAAGGGCTCATAAGATGGATCAATCGTAACAAAATTGGGCTACTTGGTAGAAATATCTGAGTTAACGCGACGCGACTTGCTTTTTGTGTTTAATATCATCCATCCTTAAGGTGGAGAAGAGGGAAAATGATCGAGAGATGAAAACAGAAGGAGTACTGGTCATGAAAAAAGAACTGCTGCTGGTCATGGTATTGCTGTTGGGAGGAATGCTAATTGGGTGTGCCAATACTCAAGAACCGGGGGAAAATTTAAGCGATTCGCTTAAGCCAGTAGGTGTGACGGATGAAGCTGGAGTGGTTGTTCGGTCTCGTGCCCTGCTGAACGTTGAGTTGGGCTCATCTCCTGTGAATCCCAAATGGGCTGCTCTGGCTATTTCGACACCCACCTCTATCACGGTTGTGAATGCGGCAGCAGTCAGTATGGCGGTGGATGCTAGCCAGTTTGTGGCACCTGTGATTTCCAATACTCTTCTCGATTTTGGTCTTCTGAAAATAAGTGACTTATTTGACAACCAACTCAAGGTCTGCGGGACCTCTGGCAAAGAGAAGTGCGGAACGGCTCTGATCCGGGTGTACACGACAGGGCAGGCCGGAGCCGGAATTTTCAATGCTTTGGATAATTTTGGCGCACCGATTACGGCGGGGATTCCGGGCTCAAGTCTTCTGCCTGTGGGTCTGGATATTGCGGGTGCGGCAGAGGTCCATCGGTTTCTGATTCCTGGAAACAAGCACGTTTTGCGCCTGAGTGACTTATCGCCGGCGCCGGATTATCAGATTCTTGCTGATTTCACGAATGCCGGAGCAGGAACCTATTCCACGACAATTGTCCTGGAATACGCGCTCGCGCCCTAAGCCGGCTTAAGTGAGCTAGAGATAATAGTGCAGCTGGAGGGTTTTGATCGGGCGTGTCAGGCGCCCGGCTGTGATACTTGGAAGCGTGGTTATAAAAAAGCGCAATCCGATCCTGCTGGCGCTTGCCCTGGCTCTGGGGATACTGCTGGGTCTCGGGGCTTTCACCTTCTATTACGCCGAGGGATTTTCGTACGCCTCCAACGATCCGAAGATCTGCGCGAACTGCCATGTGATGAATCATCAGTATGAATCCTGGGGCGCTTCCGGACATCATCATGTTGCGACCTGTAACGACTGCCATCTGCCTTTGAGCGGCGTCGGCAAATGGCTGTCGAAGGCGCGCAATGGTTGGAATCATTCGATCGCCTTTACTCTGGATAACTACTCCAAACCGATTCAGATCAAACAGCATAATATCGAAATTTTGCAGGGAAATTGTGTTCGTTGTCATGAGCGGCTCGTAACAGATGCGATTCTGATTCCATCCGGAGGATCTCATCAGGCGCAGTCCTGCATCCATTGTCATCGAAGTACAGGGCATATGCCGCAGAATTAGTCAGAACGGAGAAATTATGAACGGGAAGAAAATTTGGTTAATTGTGGGTGCGGCAGCTGTGGGGGCATTTCTGATCGCCGCGCTTCTCGTCTCCATCTTTCGGCACAAGACCGAAGCGCAGAATCCATATCTGCGCTTTGTTGAAGTCAGGCAGGCGACCACCGACCCGGAACCCTGGGGTCAGAACTGGCCTCGGCAATTTGACCAATACAAGAAAACCTCGCAGCCTTCGCGCACCAATTTCGGGGGAGGAGATGCGAATCCCGCACAGAAAGCGGTGCTGATGCCGTTTCTGACCCGAATGTTTGCCGGTTATGCCTTCGCGATTGATTACCGGGACCGGCGCGGCCATGCATTCATGTTATTTGACCAGGAGCATACCCGCCGGGTGACGGAACGCGCCCAGCCTGGCGCTTGCCTTCACTGTCATGCCTCCATCATCCCGACCTTGGTCAGGTTAGGCGGTGGGGATCCCAACGCGGACTCTGCCGAGGACTACTCCAAGTCTTACAACGAACAGGTGATCCGCTTGGGTTTCGAAAAATTTTCGAGAATTCCCTTCAAAGATGCTTATGCCGAGGTGGTGCAGACCGGGAGCATGAATCCGGTCCCAGGCAAGTCGGATCAGTTTCACAAGATCCGAGGCGCACATCCCGTCTCGTGCACGGACTGTCATCACGCCAAGACAATGCGGCTGCAGGTGAACCGGCCGGGATTTCTTGCCGGAATTCGGGCGCTCAAGGCCTCGCAGGGCGTTCCTGATTTCAATGTGAACCGCGATGCGACCCGGGCGGAGATGCGGACTTATGTCTGCGCACAATGCCACGTGGAGTATTACTGCGGACCCAAGACAACGCTCTTCTTCCCTTGGGACCAGGGTGTGAAAGTCCAGGAAATCGAAAAGCACTACAACCAGACAAAATTTCCGGATGGGCACCGGTTCTACGATTGGCAGCACGCCGAAACGGGCGCGGAGCTTTTGAAGGCGCAGCATCCCGAATTCGAATTGTGGAACCAGGGGGTTCACGCCAGGTCCGGGGTGACCTGTTCGGATTGTCACATGCCGTACCGGCGGGAAGGAGCAATGAAGGTTTCGGATCATCATGTGCGCTCACCGCTGTTGATGGTGAACAGTTCGTGCCAGCAATGCCATGCTTGGGATGAAAGTGAGCTGAAGAGCCGGGCCAACACGATTCAGAGCCGGAATTTTGAATTGGTGATGCGCGCCGGGCAGGCGCTGACGGATTTTTTGGATACCTACAGAAAAGTCCGCGCACCATTCGATCAGAAAAACCGGGTTTTGGCTGAGGGGCCGGGAGGACGTGAGAAGTTGAACGCGCTTTGGGCGGTGGAAGTCGCCAGGCGTCCCGAGCTGAAGGCGATTGCCGAACTTCATCGCAAGGCGCAGTGGCGTCTGGATTTCATCGCCGCCGAAAACTCGATGGGCTTTCATGCTCCGCAGGAGGCGGCACGGATACTGGGGGAAGCGATTGATTATTTCAGACAGGCTCAGATTGAGAGTGCAAAAGTTGTGAGTGTTCCTGGTATCTGAATTCTGAGCGTTGACCTGAGTGACTGTTGTGCCTGTCATCACGGACACAGTGCCTGCGACTGACAGGTGTTAAATGAAAAGACATCTCCCTGGTTGAAAGATTCTTGTCATTCCAGCGGTTGCCAGTAGTTGCCGGTACTTGACCTTTCGGGGCCGTGCTGGCGTTAAACTTGCTTTTCTATGCTCTGAGTCAGCACAAGAGGGTCTATGAAAGCACTCTTCGCCCAGTCAGTGGTAATTTTCCTGATGCTTGCGGCCGTGCCGGTGAGTCTTCCTGTTTCATTCGCTGCCGAAAACAAGTGTTCTGAATCCGAAATGCTCCTGATCCAGCGCAGATTGGATGCCCGAGAAGCTGCGGCCAAGAAGAATTTTGCTCTTTGGGACAGTGGCTTTGGCCAGTTAGCCAAAGAGGCAGGAAAATCCCATGCTCTTGCTGTGACAACAACGGGCGCGTATCTTCTGGGGCTGGGTCGGGCATTCCTCAGGCCTGGAACTAAAAGCAACTTTCCTAATGGAAATAAATTTGTGCTGCGCCTGGAAGAAACACGGTTCAGTCAAGCCGTATTTAAAGTGGCCGAAAACCTGGCGCGGAAAAAGGGTGCCGCAGGAGTAATCGGAAACTCGGTCCTGGTCTCTCTGGACGTGGTCCGGACGAGCAGTATTTTAAGCGCGGCTGGAGCAGGTGCACCGTTGTTTGTCATCGGGGCGATCAGCAGTGCAAGGGATCATTCACCGATTTTCTATCAACAGACCTCAGTCACCACTCCGAGACTGGTTTCTGAGATTTTCCGGGATTTCGATCTTGCTCACTCTCAGGTAGCCGAACAGCGTCGCGAAGCCACGCAGGCGGGGCCTGGAGGCTTGGGCAAGAACCTGGTTACTGCCGGCTGGAGCGGCGCCCGAAACGCGAGAGCTTTTTCTCAAGAGGCTATGGATCATATCGCGCTTTACACGATGGAACTTCAGTACATTCAGGGAGCACGAAAAGCTCTCAAAATTGCAATGAAGCAATTGGTCTGCCAAGGCTATGCCGGGGCCAGTGCAGCCCGGGAGAAACAATTACAGGACGATTTAAGAGGCGCCCTTTTCGATGTGGTTCGTGAGCAGGCCTTTCAAAGAAAGTTTGAGGCAGGAGCAGCTTTGTAATCTGCCCAGAGTTCGAGACTAGCGTAATTTTTCTTTCGCTATCGACATAGCATTCGTTCCCACGCTATCCTGGAAATGGAGGATTTTCCGGTGAAAGCGCGTCCCTGGTCCATCATCATTTTGGCTTTACTGCACGTTGGGGCGCCCATTTTTAACTCCATTCTTTCCTCTTCCCTTCAGGGATTACCCGTACTCGCGTATCTCAAGCTTCTGGTCGCGGATTCCTCCTGGTGGGGCTTGTTCGATTATTTTCTGGTTTTGCCCTTGGCTGGTTTAGCGATTTATTCGTGTAAACGCTCTAGTTATCCCTTGGTCTTTCTGGCTGTCGCAACCACTGTTTTTGGAAACATCCAGACCTGGCGCAGTTACCCGGCCTATTTCCCTCTTTGGATGCTGGCTTTAGTGACTCTTCTGGATTTGCTTTTGGTCGGCTATTTTTTACTCCCAGCTGTAAAAATTCTTTATCTTGATCCCTCGATCCGCTGGTGGGAGTCCAAACCGCGGTATCTGATCCGCGCCGAGTGTCAGTTTTCGGTGGGGGAGCGCACACAAAAGGCTTGGATCACGGATTTTTCTGAAGGCGGCCTTTTTTTGAACGAATCCGGTGAGCTTGAAGCCGGGTCGACTCTCATCTTTTCAGGAATGCTTCTGGAGCGGCCCCTGAAAGTATCCGGTAAGGTGGTTTATCGACGCGGCGGGGAACGTCCTGGATTCGGGGTGCAGTTCGTGGGCTCTTCAAAAGAGGTTCGGAGCATCATCAAAGAACTCAAGCGGCAAAAATATCCAGTGCGGACTCCTTTTGATTGGAAGAAGGATTTCAAGGAATGGCTGGTCCTGCTTTTTCGTACCGGGAAGGGAATCGTCCCGGATAAACCCGTGCATCGACGGTGACCCGTTTCCCGTTCATGCATGAACGAAATAACCTAAAAAACCATTTTTCCGATGAGTTCCACGAGAGAAGCCGTTTTGACCGGTTTGCCTTCTTCTTTTTGAGCGGATTGAACGGGAACGATCAAATACGCAGCTGGAGAAACCGCGCCCTCAATCTCCGGTTTGCGACGTTCCGGCTTGGGTGATTTTGTCGCCGCTGCCGCCACCAGCGCTGTCCCTGTGATGAGTGCGCCTACTGCAAGTAGGGGAAACATACGTACCGCCTTTCAACTCCCCATTATACGCGCTTTGGTCTAAATATGACACTCTGCGGTAATTATTGAATTTTCCGGAACTAACCGCAGCGGTCAAACTGATTTGCACGCATCCACGATCACGAATTTACTGTTGGTGGCAACGATCTGACTGTTTCCGAAAATCCGCTTCAAGATGCCCGGGTATTGTAAATGCCGGTTTCCGATGACACGGAGTGTGCCTCCGCGAACCAGAACCTTTTTGGAGTTGGCAAACATCTGTAAAGCGACACGGTCCGAGAGCGTATTTCCCTGGTGAAAAGGCGGGTTGCAGATGACCAGGTCGATGGATTCCGGCTCCTGGTCTTCGTAGCAATTGGTCCAGACAAACTGGCCTTCGTCAGGGAAATAATTCCGGTAGTTGGTGTGTGCACTCTGAATGGCCATGCTTGAATCATCCGTGCATATGATTTTAGTCGCGGAATTCAGCTGCTTCGCTTTGATGCCAATAATTCCATTCGCGCAGCCGAGATCCAGAATCGTCTTGTAGTTGCCGCTCGGAATATGTTCCAGGAGGAATCGCGTGCCGACATCCAGTCCTTCACGGCTGAAAAGATTCGAGTGATTCACAAACGGTATTGAAAAATTCGGAAATGAAATATGAAGCGGGAAGGGAGATGGGGTCGGGGATCTTTGGAATTGTGCAAAGATGAGGCGTGCCTTCTTTTTCGCCAGACTCGTGCGCGTGGGGCCAATCAGTTTTTCAAGCAGTTGAAAACTTAGATTTGCCTGATGTTTGATCATGTACGTACAGATGACCTGGGAGGAGGGTTGCAGGAGATGGCTGAGGCGGCAAAGCAAGTCTTCAAAATACGACATATTACGGGGAATGCGCATCAAAACGAGATCAAACAAACCCGTCAGCTTGGATAAATCGCTTGTTGCGAGGATACGGCCTTCGCTGTTGAGAGCTGTCGCCCGGCAGCTCACATAAGAGTCAGAGTAGGTGACCGGATTAAGGCATTCGAGCGCACAGCTCAAGGCACCAAACTGATCTTCTAAGATTAGAATGCTTTTATCTCTCAGGTCGAGGCTGCTCAGGTGCTCAAGCAGAAGCTCGTCAGCACTGTCCCATGCCTGGAGCAGGTCCTTTTTTGAGAACGGGTATCTTTTTAAACTGGATTTGATTTCAAAGGGATTCACTGATCCCTGCATATCACAAAGGTTCTACTACTACTTCTTGGGACCGCTGTTTGCGGAGCCCGTGTTGCTGGTATTCCCGGTATTCGAAGTTCCGTTGCCTGGAGACGTACTGTCAACACAGTTCGTGGGCGAACCAGCAGGCAATCTTGCAATTGTTCCGAGTTGGTCGATTGTGAAGAGATCAAAGTTTGCGTTGCTCACCTGGCCCGTTGTGCAGGCTCCGGGGGCAGCGGCTTGGGCCGAATTAACAAGCCCCAGTGGGATCTGTCCTAAAAGCTTGAAAGGCGGTCCCGCTGCTGTTGCGGAGAAAGTGACTTGCCCAATTGAGGACGTTGTCAGGTCCGAGTCCCCTGGCAAAGAGGCCCTAGTCGCAACGGTTGCCGGGTAGGCATAAGGAATTCCATCGGTCATTTCAGGAGCAAGGGTACAGGTACTTCCTCCTGAGTTCACGAAACCGTTTAAATTACAGGGAGCTGTCTGGTGCACACCGCAGCCGGTCGTGATCGCCGCTGAGGCACTGAAACCGATTCTGAAATACCGGAGGGTCCCTTCAGGCGCATAGCCGATATCAGCCAGACAGCTCGAAAAGGACCCTGCTTCGGCTGCATAGGAAACCTCTGAAACACGAAGAGCCGATAATCCCATGATTGCCTCGGTGCTTCGAGCCCTGGCTTGAAAAAACCAAAACTGAGGGAGGGCCACTCCCGCCAGGATGCCCAAGATCGCAACAACGATCATGAGCTCAATGAGAGTGAAGCCGCGGGCCGAATCTCGCATTTTATAATTCTATATTTTGAAACCGGTTTTCACAATAAAGCAGCCAAGTTTATGCTTTCAGAGAGGTGTTTGAATAAAGGTGAAATGGTGGCTGGGGGGAGAATCGAACTCCCGACCTTGGCGTTATGAATGCCACGCTCTAACCAACTGAGCTACCCGGCCACGGCGTGAAACGAGTTACGATTCATACCTTCGAAGTAATTCGGGATCAATCCTTTTTTGTGGACTCGAGCAGGTGAGTGCTCTGATTTCTGTCACCCGGCCTGATGCACAATCTTGCAGTTTGATTTGCATTTTCGGACGAGACAGGAAATCTTCACAGGCCAATGGTTTCAAAAAAAACTCGGACCACCCAAGCCAGAGCTACCAGAGCAAAAAGAAGCGTCAAGCCAGGCGCCCTTACAGCTTACCGTAAGCCCGGCCCTACCGGCGGCAAGCTCATCCGCTCGGTAATAGCCCTGCTTCGTGAGCATCAAATTCAGCTCCCATTAACTTCGGATATCCTTATCGCGACCTCCGGAGGCGCCGATTCCATCGCGCTGGCCCATCTCATCATTCACTACGGCCGACGAGTGGGAGGGGTGGGGAATATTAGAATCCTTCATATTAATCACCGGTGGAGGGGTAAGACATCAGATCAGGACGAAGCGTTTGTAAAAAAAACGGCGGCTCGTTGGGGAATTCCCATCATTATCCGACGACTCAAGCCGCCCAAGCCCGGTGAGGGGCAGTCTTTAGAGGAGGAAGCACGCAGTGCTCGTAAAAAAATTTTCGCCGAATTTGCTGCCAAAGGTGCCGTCATTCTGACCGGCCATCACGGGGACGATCTTGCTGAAACGCTGCTCTGGCGGATTTTTACCGGCACCCAAGCGTCTCATGGTGGCGGCATTGCTGTGCAGATTGGGCCGGAAATACGGCCGTTTTTGACCACTCTTAAATCTGAACTCGTTCGCTACCTTCAGGAGGAAGGCGAAACCTGGCGTGAGGATGCGACCAACCTCGAAGGTCGGTTTCTCCGCTCCAAAATGCGGATTGAACTCATGCCGGTGATCGGGAAGCTCTTTCCTCAGGCAACCCAGCACCTGATCAAGGCGGCCCTTGCAGCACAACGGTCTGTGTCAAAGAATTCTTCAGATGACCCGCTCGACACCTTGGGGCTGGTTGTTTCGGCTGCGGGACTTCGGGTGCGGCGCGCACATTGGGATTTACTTCGGGACAGACTTTACGCTAATCATACGTGGACAGGCGAAGTCCACCTGCCCGGCGGATGGAAGGTGCGAAGGGTCCTGGTTTTAAAATCCAAAGGTCGTAATAATACCCGACCCGCGGAGCAGTGGATTCTGGAACGCAAGACCTTGGAATAAAAAGGAAAGCGGGGAGCGCTGGGTTTGCAATTTGGATTTGAACCGTGTAGCGTATCTCAATCTAATATAGAGGGTGAGTGCTGAATGAAGCCGACACATAAAACGATAGCTCTTTGGCTTGTATTGATTCTTTTGTTTGCAAGCCTTTTCAAATTCTTTGATCCGGGTAGCCGTAATCGGCAGGAAATCCGTTTCAGTGATTTCATCCAGTACGTCAAAGACGGCAAAGTGGCTGAGGTCACATTCAAAGCGGACAATCTCATTGTTGGAACCTTCAAGGATGTTTCCACCGAGAACCGCAAGAATTTTGAAACTATTGGTGATACCGGAAACGGCAAGATTTTCGAAATTCTCGAAAAAAACAACATAATTCCCAATTACGAACGTGCGGAGAAGACTCCCATCTGGCAGCAGGTTCTCATCTCCTGGTTCCCGATGCTGCTGCTCTTTGTATTTTTCTTTCTCTTCATGCGCCAGATCCAGGTGGGTGGCGGCAAAGCCATGTCCTTTGGCAAGAGCAAGGCGCGACTGCTGACCGAATCTGCACATAAAGTGACGTTCAAGGATGTTGCTGGCGCCGATGAGGCCAAGCAGGAACTCGAAGAAATCATCGAATTTTTGAAAGATCCCAAGAAGTTCACGCGCCTCGGCGGACGTATCCCCAAAGGTGTGCTGCTCATGGGTTCTCCGGGAACGGGTAAAACGCTTCTGGCCAAAGCCATTGCCGGTGAAGCGGGTGTGCCGTTCTTTTCGATTTCAGGTTCTGACTTCGTCGAAATGTTTGTCGGTGTGGGCGCCTCGCGTGTTCGCGACTTGTTTGAACAGGGCAAGAAACACGCTCCCTGTATCGTCTTCATCGATGAAATTGACGCCGTAGGCCGGCACCGTGGCGCAGGTCTCGGTGGCGGACATGATGAACGTGAGCAGACCTTGAATCAGTTGCTCGTCGAAATGGACGGTTTTGAATCCAATGAAGGCGTGATCCTGATTGCTGCCACCAATCGCCCGGACGTGCTGGATCCTGCACTCCTGCGTCCAGGTCGCTTTGACCGCCGTGTGGTTGTTTCTGGTCCGGACGTCAAAGGCCGCGAAGAAATCCTCAAGGTGCATACGCGCAAAACTCCTCTCGGCCCGAACGTGAAACTCAATGTCATCGCTCGTGGTACGCCAGGCTTCTCGGGCGCGGATCTCGAAAATCTCGTCAACGAAGCCGCCCTTCTTGCCGCGCGGGGGAACAAGAAAGTTCTGGAAATGTTCGATTTCGAACACGCCAAGGACAAGGTTCTCATGGGCGTGGAACGCAAAAGCATGGTCATTTCTGATAAGGAAAAACGGACGACTGCGTATCATGAAGCTGGCCATACTCTGGTCGGTAAATTCATTCCGGGAACCGATCCCATTCATAAAGTGACGATCATTCCGCGCGGAATGGCTCTGGGTGTGACCCAGACGCTTCCGACCGAAGACCGCATGAACTTGACCAAGGATCGCGCTGAAAACAGCATTGCGTTCCTGATGGGCGGACGCGTCGCTGAAGAACTGGTGCTCGGTCAGCGCAGCACCGGAGCGGGTAATGACATTGAACGCGCCACTGAAATGGCCCGTCGCATGGTTTGTGAATGGGGCATGAGTGATGTGCTTGGGCCGGTGAGTTTTGGACGAAAAGAGGAAGCGATCTTCCTTGGTCGCGAAATTGCCCAGCATCGGGATTATTCCGAACAGACCGCCCAGACCATTGATCGCGAAGTTCGCGATACGGTTGAGCGCAATTACCGGAGAGCCCGGCAGATTCTCGGCGACAAGATGACCATCCTTCATGCGATGGCCGAAGCGTTGCTGGAATATGAGACTTTGGACGGCGAGGAAATCGAGCAGATCGTGCAAGGCCAGAAGATTTCGCGTCCGCTGGTTGCCGCCTCGACTGACAGTAATGACGACCCCAATGCCACGGCACCGGTTGCCGGTGCCGATGGCGAAAAATCAGGAAAGGGGGAAGGGACACCTGCTCCCGTTCCCGCTTAGTAGTATCGAGCGAGGTCCAGTAGCTCCCGAAAATTCGAGTGGTGGACGTACTTCTCAACCTGCAATCCAGTCTGCGTCTCATTGATTTTCTAGATATCGCGATCGTCGCGTTCATCCTTTATCGCCTGCTGCTGCTGATCAAGGGTACGCGTGCGATGCAGATGCTGACCGGGCTCGGTATTCTGGGTATAGGTTTTTTTCTTTCCTCAACCCTCGAACTTTTCACCACCCACTGGCTGCTTTCTTACTTTTTCGATTACCTGATTCTGATTGTGATCGTTCTTTTTCAGGATGATCTGCGCCGGGCACTTACCCACGTTGGCAAGAACCCGTTCTTCGCCGGGGCCTCCGCTGAAGAAGAACGCGAAAACGTCGATGAGATCGCGCGCGCGGCAACACGTCTGGCCCGCGAAAGAATCGGTGGCCTGATTGTACTTGAGCGTGAAACCGGTTTGAAGAATTTTATCGATACCGGCTCCAAGCTCGATGCGAAGGTCAAATCTGAATTGCTTTACTCCATTTTCATTCCTGATTCTCCGATTCATGATGGTGCGGTGATCATTACCAACGGCCGCGTCGCGGCTGCGGGTTGCTTCCTTCCGCTTTCCAAGGATCCGAATATTGACAAACGTTACGGCACGCGCCATCGAGCGGCGCTGGGCCTGACCGAAGACACGGATGCCATAGTCGTTTTGATTTCGGAAGAAGCCGGGGAAGCGCATCTGGTAAAGAATGGTAAAATCACGATCAATTTGAATGAGCAGGAGATCCGTCAAAGCCTGGCGGCTCTGTTGGATCTTTCACGTAGCAACAGGAACCTGTCCCGCAAGCTGCGAAGCTGGATGCGCGCCGTACAGGGAAGCCGGACTGAGGAGTAAAGCAGGATGGGCTCAGGCGGACATTTTGGAGATCGACTTTGGGCGGGAATGATGACCAACATCGGTTCTAAGCTCATTTCAATCGCGCTGGCGGTCGTGCTCTGGGGGATCGTGCTGGGCTCGCGAAATGTTGAAGTTACCAAGGAAATCCCCATCGAAGTGATCGCTCCCGCCGATCTGATTCCGGCAAATGACATTCCTGACCGCGTGGCCTTCCGTCTTGCGGGCCCCAAGGCATTCTTGCGGGCAATTCTCGATCGTCGTGAAAACCCGATCCGGGTCAATCTGGCCGGAGCCAAGCCGGGAGTCGTGAATTATCGGTTTTTCTCGGACAATATCCGGGTGCCGATCGGTGTGAAGGTGCTTTCGATCAATCCATCCACGATTCCAATCCGGCTCGAAGCAGTCAAGAAGCGCGAAGTGCCCGTGCGCATCGAAATCCGAGGTGTGCCTCCGGAAGGGTACAAGATTGTTCGTGCTTATATGAAACCTGAGGTGGTTAAGATCAAAGGAGCGGAGTCACGGGTCGACGGTATTACGGAAGTGATTACAACACCGATTGATGTCAGCGGCTTGCGCTACAGTGTGGACCGTGAGGCCGTGCTGGACCTCGGCCGTCACAGTGTCCAGCTCGAAGGAGCCATGCCTCGGGCCTTCGTGGAAATTGAAGCCGTTTCAGCGAATTACCGGATTAAGAACGTGGACATACGTGTGCTCACGCCCTATAAAGTGAAAGCAGGCGAAAAGACGGTTACTGTCCTGGTCCGGGCAGATACGAAGGATCTGAAGTTACTGGATCGCAGTCACGTTTATGCAGTCGTGGACCTCACCGGGAAACCCAAAGGCGAGTATAATGAAATGATCAAAATTTCCGTTCCCGATGGTGTGGGGCTGGTGAAGGTCATTCCGGATCGGGTGAAAGTGACACTTTACTGATCCCCGGTGAGCAGTTGAGTTGAGAGAGGAATCGTTTTAATGGGACAGAAGCTTTTTGGAACAGACGGAATTCGGGGCCTTGCCAATGAATTTCCGATGACGGGTGAGGTGGCGATGGCCGTGGGGCGGGCCGTGGCCCATGTCCTGCGCAATCAATCCATACCGCTGGTCAGAAGTTCCGTTCCGATTGGGCTCAAGCCGCTTGAGTCGAGTCGCCCGGTTCGTCGCGCCAGAATTGTCGTCGGTAAAGACACGCGCCTTTCCGGCTACATGCTTGAGCAGGCGATTTCTTCGGGGCTTTGCTCCATGGGGGCGGATGTGATTCTGATTGGGCCGCTTTCCACGCCGGGAGTGGCCTTTGTCACCCAAAGCATGAGAGCGGATGCCGGAATCATGATCTCCGCTTCGCATAACCCCTATTACGATAATGGCATCAAAATCTTTTCGGCCGACGGCTATAAGCTGCCCGACGAAATGGAGGCGGAAATTGAACGTCTCGTGCTGACGGACGAAATTTCAAGGCACCGCCCCACTGCGGATCTGGTCGGCAAGGCCCAGCGCATCGACGACGTCCACGGACGCTACCTCGTCTTTTTGAAAAACCTTTTTCCGAAAGAAATGGATCTGCTTGGTTTCCGCGTAGCCCTGGATTGCGCCAACGGTGCGGCTTACAAGGTAGCCCCGCTCGTTTTCGAGGAACTTGGAGCTGAAGTGATCAAAAAGGGTGTGAGCCCCAATGGTCTGAACATCAATGACAAATGTGGAGCGCTCCATCCCGAAGCGATTGCCGCCGTGACCGTGGAATTCCGGGCTGATATCGGAATCTCGCTCGATGGGGACGGCGATCGCTGCATTCTTTCGGATGAAAATGGCGAAGTCGTGGATGGCGACCAGATCATCGGCCTCTGCGCGATGCAGATGGCTGAAGAAGGCACTTTGCGAAAGAACACGATTGTCACCACCCCGATGTCCAATCTCGGTTTGGAATTGAGTCTGCGTGAGCGCGGGATCTCGATGGTTCGGGCGCAGGTGGGCGATCGCTATGTCGTGGACGCGATGAGAAAGAACGGATTTTCTCTCGGCGGTGAACAGTCGGGGCATATTATTTTCCTGGACCAGTCCACGACGGGTGATGGGATCGTGGCTGCATTGAAAGTCCTGGAAGTGATGAAGCGCACCGGAAAAAGACTTTCAGAGCTGAAAAAGTGCATCACCTTATTCCCTCAGGTTCGTGAAGATGTTCGTGTTTCTCAAAAAGCGCCATTTGAATCCATTCCTGAGATCGCCCATGCCATCGTTCAGGGACAGGCGCAAGTCGGCGAACGCGGACGACTTTTTGTGCGCTACTCGGGAACGGAAGCGCTGGCCCGGGTCATGGTTGAAGGAGAGGATCTCCAGGTGATTCAGGGAATCGCCCGGAGTGTTGCACAACAGATTCAGAAATACCTGGGTTGAAGATGGAACGTTTGCCCCGCCTTGGCGTAAATATCGATCATGTGGCCACTCTCCGGCAGCTGCGCGGGACTCCTTACCCGGATCTCCTTGCGGCCGCACGGATCTGTGAAAGTGCAGGAGCCAGGCAGATCACGGTCCATTTGCGTGAAGATCGCAGACATATCCAGGATGCAGATGTCCGTTTGCTTCGAAGGGAATTGGCTGTGCCGATGAATCTGGAGATGGCCATCGCGGATTCCATAGTCCGGTTCGCTCTGAAAACCCGACCGGATTGGGCCTGTCTTGTTCCGGAAAAGCGCAGGGAAGTGACGACCGAAGGCGGCTTGGATGTCATCAAACAGAAAAAGAAAATCGCGCAGGTCATTTCGAAGCTTCAAAAAGGTGGCGTTCGCGTCAGCCTTTTTGTCGAGCCGGATGTCCAAGTGATGAAAGCGGCCCGGGAATTGGGCGCCGATGCCGTTGAGCTGCATACGGGACGTTATTGTCTGGCCCGGCAGGGCGTTTTGGGTAGAAGTTCAGAAAGAATCGCTGAAACTGAATTCAAAAGAATTCAAATATCCGCGATTCTGGCGAAGAGCCTGGGTTTGCATGTGCACGCGGGGCATGGCTTTGATCTCAAAAACGTCTCAGCGATTTCCGGCTTGCAGGATCAGAACCGGGAGCCTTTGATTGAAGAATTCAACATAGGTCATTCGATCATCTGTCGGGCGGTGCTCGTGGGTTTGGAGCAGGCGGTTCATGAAATGTTGGCGGCCATCGGGTCACCTTGAGGGGGAATTATGTCATATCAAACATCGCATATGAGAATCTGCACCGCGAGCGAGATGCGCGAACTGGACGGAGTTGCTGATCAGGAATATGGCTTGGATGCCAGTATTTTGATGGAAAATGCCGGTCGAGCCGCTGCACAGGCCATCATCGATCGTTTTCCGGATGCGGGTACTGCCACAGAGATTCTGATTTTCGCCGGAAAAGGCAATAATGCGGGGGATGCTTTCGTCGTTGCCCGGCGTCTTCTCTGTTTTGAACGGCGTGTCCGGGTTTTTCATCTGGAAGGCGAGTCAGGCTACAAAGGCGCGGTTCTCAAAAACTTCAGAATCCTGAAAAAGATGAAAGCCAAGATGACCTATCTTGAAGCCGCCCAGGATCTTCAGGATTTTTTCACCAGCTCACCCGGTCCCCATACGATCATCGATGGAATTTTTGGTACAGGACTCAAGGGAGATCTCGAAGGGGTTTTTTACGATACGGTTGAGCTGATCAATGCCCAGCGGTCCTCGCAAGTGGTCTCGATCGACATTCCAAGCGGTATCAGCGGTGATACCGGGGCGATTCATGGAACCTCCATTCTGGCGACCATGACGGTCTCCCTTGGCTTTCCGAAGCTCGGGCATTTCCTTCCTCCCGGAGCCGGGCGCCGCGGGGAGCTGGTCAATCTCGATATTTCGCTACCGCCCAAGTTCCGCAAGCAAGGTGATAAATTCCTTCTGATGAAGGCACCGCTTGGGGCCCTGTTGACTGAGCGCGACCGCTACGGCCACAAAAATTCTTTTGGACATACCGTTTTGATCGGCGGCAGTCCTGGTCGTGTGGGTGCCATCACCATGGCTGCACGTGCTTGCCATAAAATGGGAACCGGTCTGGTCACGGTTGCGACCTGGGAAGATGCTTTCGAATCACTGCTTGTCAAGTTGCCTGATGAAACCATGTCCTTGGCAATTGATCTGAGTGCCCACGATGAGCTCTACAAGAAAACCCTGCCTACTTATTCCAGTGTCATCGCGGGGCCGGGACTCGGATTGAGACACGATGGCAAGGCCCTGATTGAAGGACTTCTGAAATATTATCAAGGCCCGGTTGTGCTCGATGCGGATGCCTTGAATCTAGTGGCGACCCACAAGCTTTATGATCATCTGGTTTCCCGCCGGGGGCCGACGGTCCTGACTCCTCATCCGGGAGAAATGGCGCGGTTGCTGGATGTGCCCATTTCGGAGGTCAGGGAAAATCCGGTAAAAGCCGTCCGCGACGCCGTGAATCTGACTCATGCGATTGTGGTGCTCAAGGGGGCGGCAACGTTGATCGGGTCTGCTGAAAACGTGCTTTACCTGAATCATTATCCCAACGATGGCATGGCGACCGCAGGGAGTGGTGATGTGCTGGCTGGAATGATCGGGGGCTTGCTCGGGCAACGAATGGATCCCTTCCAGGCGGCGCTCTTGGGAATTTATCTTCATTCACTGGCTGGAGATTTCGCCGCGCGCGCTCTCGGCCATCGCAGTATGACCGCGCGGGATATCATCGAGAACATCAGCAATGCCTTCAAAGAAATCAAAGTCGCGCCAGCCCTTGTCTCACCTGTGGAAGGAAGAGCCAAATTGCTCTGAGGCGGTACTGGCCGGTCTGGCCAGTACGCTGGCTCTTGAGCTCGGGCCTACAGATCGAATTTTCCTAGAGGGCCCGATGGGTGCCGGGAAGACCACTTTCGCTCGTGCGCTCATTGAGGCTCTGGGAGTTAGTCAGCCTCCGGAGGGTAGCCCTTCTTTTGCCATCGCCCATGAGTATTACTCAAAGCGAGGGGAAGTGATCCACATCGATTTTTACCGGATCAAAGATGAGACGGAAATCGATGACGCCGGCATTCCCTCCTATTTTTGGGAGCGACAGGTTCTGGTCATTTGTGAATGGCTTTCGCTCTGGCCGGTTTTCCAAGCTTCGATCATTCGTTCGACCTCGGAACCTGCAAAAATCTGGCGGATCCAGCTCGATTTTTCAACAGATGAAACCCGCAGGGCTGTAAAGATCGAAATTCTTTAAGTAGTCGGCGAAGTTTTGGGATCAATGGGCTCAACCTGCAGGATTGGCAGGGCCTGCGGAATAATCAGAGCGGCACTTTTGAGTGAGATCAGGGCGAGGATGCCACGGCAGATCGTAGGCGTTCCGACCCGTATCAAGGTCAACCACTCATCACCAACCAGACCGAAAGCCGCACGAACGACGTTTCGTACGCTCTGCAAGTTGGTGTATGTGCCAGGAGGGGGGAACTCGACATAGCCCAGTTTCAGAAGTTGATTCCAGGCTTCCGGTGAAACGGTCGGATCCCACCTCATTCCCGTCCAGATCTGAAGCTTGTCCTGGGGCTGGACGGTGGCTGAACTCATGAAATCCGGAACTGTTGAGCCGGGCTTTGGTGGGGCGATTTTAAGGAAAACTGCGCTCGTTACGCCTTTTTCCACCAGAAATAGGAGACCTTTTCCGAGCGGATCGTTTCCCTTACGGAGGGTCGCGAGATCCCAGATGATGAGTTTGAGTTCGTGTTTTTTTCGTTCGGATTTTTTGGGTACCAGAGGGACCTCTGCAGGTACTCCTCCTTCATTTGAAACTTTCTCTTGCGAAGGGTTTTCTTGAGGTAAAACCGGGACTTCCGGAAACGAGAGTGGCTGGTTTTTCACGAAAGTCGAGGTGGGATGCACGATTGTCGCATCCTCTGCGGCCGTGATTTCATGCGCACTGGAAGACGGTTGGGGCGATGCAGGAGGAGGGGAGGCAACGGGATGAAACGGGGGGGGGAGTTGCTTCTCGGCTTCGTGCACCTGTTCTTCGCACACCTGTTCAAGGATGCTCGGTTTCTTAGACTTTGAGGAGTCGACCTTCTTACGATTCAGCAGGCGTGTAACAGAAGGCATCTCATTAAAGTTGGTGGTTTCCGCATCAACGGTAAATGCTGGATGGATCGCAGTTTTGGTTTTAGCGCTGTCCATAATTCATTTCTCAATAGCCGACTGGCTGAGGGTCTCACCCTTTCTCTTTACTTTTCGGGTTTATGCGGTAGAACTTCAGTGTTTTTCAATAAAAAGCGACTAAATGAATTGGGAATAGTAGTTGACGCGTAAGATACGGCATGATACGCCCTATCTAAGATTTAGACACCTATCCTATGAATTGACATAGGTGCGTGGGGAAGGGAGACAGAGATGAGATTGACATCAAAAGGACGGTATGCTGTCCGGGCGATTTTGGACTTAACCTTTAATTCCAATGGCCGGCCGGTTCGTCTTCAGGAAATTTCAGAGCGCCAAAAGATTTCGCTGCACTATTTAGAACAGCTATTCCGCAGACTTCGCAAAGGTTCAGTTGTGAAGAGCGTTCGCGGTCCAGGCGGAGGCTACGTGCTGGCCCGTTCCATGGATGAAATCGCTGTTAAAGACGTTCTTGTGAGCGTTGGCGAAAACATCAATCCAGCTCGTGACTTGATCGGCAATGTCGATCTTAAATCCGACACGGTTGAATTTATTCTGACCAAGACCTATTTCGAAAATTTAGGGGTGTTGATGCAGGATTACCTGACAACGACATCCGTTGGCGACCTGATCCGCAAAGCGCGCGGTACACAGGACCTGCCGAAGGCAGCAGGAAATGTGCTCGAAGCAACCGGCTTCATTCCTGCCAGCATGCAGAATGTTGAAAAGGGTCGCAACTTATCTTGATTCGAATGCAGGAGCGCCGCTTCAACCTTGTGTTGTTGATGCGCTTCTGCCCTTCCTTTCAGAGTCCGATCGGACTCTGATACCCAATCCATCCAGTATTCATTCGTTCGGGCGTAACGCTCGACGTTGTCTTTCCACAGCACGTCAACAAATAGCAGGTTCTTTAGGGCCGAAGATCGATCCGGAGCAGGTCATTTTCACCTCCGGCGGCACTGAATCCAATCAGCTGGCTGTTCAGGGGTTTCTTGGAACTTTTTTGGAAGCCGGAGTCAGGCCGCATTGGATCACGACCCCGGTGGAGCATGATTCAGTTCTTCAGATCGTCAGCTGGTTTCAAAAACGTGGAGGTCGGGTCAGTTTTTTGCCGGTTGATTTCAACGGAGCGCCGGTTGTGAGTGCGCTGGAGTCTTTGTGGAACGAGCAGACGAAATTGGTGTCGGTGATCTGGGCGAATAATGAAACAGGTGTTGTGAGCGATGTGGAAGCCCTTTCTCAGGAGGTGGTGCGCCTCGGGGGGGTCCTTCATCTGGATGCGGCACAAGCCTGGGGCAAGCTGCCGATTGATCTGAGCAGACTCGGTGCTGACATGGTCTCCTTTTCGGGTCATAAGATCGGTGGGCTCGCGGGCAGTGGTGCCCTATGGGTGAAGCCCGGGCTCAAGCTCGACAGTCTCATTGCAGGCAAGCAGGAAAAAGGAAGGCGAGGGGGCACAGAAAATTTGCTGGGCATCATCAGCATGGGGGCAGCGGCGAGCACTCTGGATCTGGCAGCGGTGGAGTCCTGGGCGAGTAGCCTGGAACCATTGCGGGACCGTCTTCAGAATGCTATTTGCGAGCGGATTCCAAGGGTAATTGTGCATGGGGCTTCCGGCAGGAGAGTTGCCAATACGCTCAACCTCAGTTTCGAAGGCGTGGCGAGCGATGGCTTGGTGATGGCATTGGATCTGAGCGGCTATGCCGTCAGTTCCGGCGCGGCATGTGCGAGTGGAGCCATGGAGCCATCACATGTCTTGCTCGCTATGGGGCGTTCCCCGGGCGAGGCGATCGGTGCAATCAGGATTTCTCTTCCTCGTGAGGTCAACTGGCCCGTATTGTCAGACTTTGTGGATGAACTGGAGAAAATCGTGAACCGCATTCGAGTCCCTTCCGGGCACCCTGAGGTCCTGTGAATCAAAATAAAGCAACAAAGGTACTGGTGGCCATGAGCGGAGGCGTTGATAGCTCTGTAACGGCGGTATTGCTCAAGAGCCAGGGTTATGGGGTCGTCGGAGTTCATATGCAGCTCTGGGATCACGGCCAGGCGAATTTTGAAAAAACCGGCGCCAGGTGCTGCTCACTGGCTGATTCAAACGATGCACGACGGGTTTGCGACAGCCTGGATATTCCATTTTTTGTGATCAACGCCAAAGAGGTGTTTCGAGACAAGGTGGTCGATAATCTGGTTCACGAATATCTGGCGCAACGAACACCCAATCCCTGCGTGCAGTGCAATATTCACATCAAATTCAGTTATCTTTTCAAAAAGGCGGATGAGCTCGGGTGTACTCTGGTCGCGACCGGGCATTATGCCCAGGTCAGGCAGGATCCGGTTTCCGGTATTGCAAGGTTATTGAAAGCGGCAGATCCACAAAAAGATCAGACGTATTTTCTGTTCGGAATGACCCAGGCGGCACTCAAGCGGACGCTGCTTCCTCTGGGAGGTTTTCCCAAAACAATGGTTCGCAAACTGGCTGATCAAGCCGCGCTCAACGTTGCGCAGAAGCCCGATAGTCAGGAGATCTGTTTTATCGGTGAAGAGGGCTACCAGGATTTCGTGGAGCAGCGCTCGCCGGCCGGTTTGCGTCCACGCGGAATCATCCGCTCGGTCGACGGGGAAATGCTGGGCGAGCATGATGGACTCTACCGCTACACCATTGGACAACGCAAAGGCCTGCGGCTCGGCCGCAAGGACATTAATGATTATTTTGTGATCGCGATGGATTCGGTCAATCACATTCTGATCGTCGGTCCGGAGAAGTACCTGTTTGAGAAGGAACTCATAGCCGAGCAGGTGACCTGGGTGCATCCGATCAGCGAGCTCGGAGTGATCCGATGCAAAGCTAAGATCCGTTCGCGGCATGAGGAAGCTCCGTGTGTTGTGTCGGTATTCGAAAATCGCACGGTCCGGGTGGAATTTGAACAGGCGCAGCGCGCGATTACTCCCGGGCAGGCCATCGTTTTTTACGATGGCGATGAAGTGCTCGGCGGTGGTTTCATCTATCGGACGATTCGAGGCGGCGAGCAGAAGCTGTGAGGTATTACGTCCTGCACACGCTCGGGTGCAAAGCGAATTTATTTGATAGTCAGCTGATCGAAGCGGAGCTGCAGAAAAAGGGGTGGACCCCCTTTCGCAATGGCCTGCGCAATTCTTTGAACGAAGTCCAAGTCGATATCTGCCTTGTGAACAGCTGCACGGTCACGGACGAGGCTGACCGACAGACCCGGAAAATAGCTGCGCGATTGCATCGTGCACATCCCTCCGCAATGATCGTCGTCACCGGCTGCGCGGCTGAAATCGATCCCGAACGGCTCGCAGAGTCCAAGGGCATCAGTTATTTGATCGGAAATCGTGACAAGCCCAGACTTGTAGAAATGATTCTGAAAAAATGGGAGGAGAGGACCGCAGCGCCAGCCCAGGACAGTCAAGAGCTCCTGGATGCATCGCTCAAAGGTTATACAGAAATGGCTTCGCGCCATCCCCTGGATCGGGAGTGGCCCGGAGTTTCCGTGGAGGCGCCTCCCTTTGATCCAGGTTCCACCAAGACTCGCGCATTCATGAAAATTCAGGAAGGTTGCAATTCTTTTTGCACCTACTGCGTGATTCCCTACGGACGCGGGCCGGCACGGAGTCTGGATGCGGATCGGGTGCTTGCCAACATCAGAACCATGGAAGCGAATGGGTTCCAGGAAATCATCATTACCGGAACCAATATTGGTGATTATGGTTCTGATTTTCCTGAGGATGGACAGGATCGGAGCCTTGAATCTCTCCTGGAGCGGATTCTGCGTGAGACCCGTCGTGCGCGTATTCGCATCGGGTCTTTGGATCCGACTGAGATCACGCCACGCCTTTTGAAATTGCTGCGTTCTGAAGAGCGGCTTTGCCCTCATTTCCACGTTTCTCTCCAGAGTGCCAGCGAGCCTGTTCTTAAACTCATGAAGCGGCGTTATGGACTTGCAGAAGTCCGGACGGCTCTGGAAGCAATCGCTTCCCTGGCAGCACCTGTAGGGGGGGCTTTCGTCGGTATGGACGTGATTACCGGATTCCCCGGGGAAACCGCAGAGCGGTTTGAGGCAGGGCTTGCCGCCCTGAAGGATCTCCCTTGGAGCCGTCTCCATATTTTCCCCTATAGCGAGCGTGCTGGGACGCCAGCCACCCGGCTCCCCGGAGTTGTTCCTCAGCAGGAGAGGGTCGAGAGAGCCCGGCGGCTGAGTGAATTGAGTCTGAACCGTCTGGAAGCCCACGGAAAAGCCGTTCTGGAACAGTGCAGGCAAGAGCAGATACCGCTCTCAAAAATCCTGGTGGAGAGCCGGTGCCGTCCGCCTGCCAATCGCAAAAGCGATGAGCAGATCTGGGCCTCGGGTTATTCGAATAACTATCTACGGACGTATTTTCCAGTTGGGGGGATTTCTTCAAGAAATCAGCTCGTTTCGGTCATCCCCGAAGAGCTTCAGGTCGACAGGGCGGCAGGAGAAGTCAAATTCATTGGAAAACTGGTTGAGGATAATACGTTTAGATATTATTAAGCTTCATGATTTCAATAGCTTGCGTGGAATTGGGTTAGTTGACTTTAATGGGTGGGTATTATAAGAATAGCAGGAACAAGGGCGAGAGCCGGCCCGAGTTGAACCAGCGGTTGATGCGGAAGTTGAACGTAAGATAATGGAGTTGGGTTGCTTGCACATGAGCGAAAAAAAAATCTCACAGTTGCTGGAACGCTTGGGCTACGAATTCGGCGATCGCCGGGTCCTGCTCCAGTCACTCACTCACACTTCCTACGGCTACGAATATCTTCAGGATGAAACTGTCGCCATGCGGGACAATGAGCGTCTGGAGTTCCTGGGCGATGCCATTCTGGATCTTGTGGTTTCGGATATTCTTCTGGAAGCATTTCCCAACGCCAACGAAGGGCAGCTGTCAAAGATGCGTGCAGCAGTCGTGAATGAGCGGACGCTGGCCGGGGTCGCGAAAAGTGTCGGTCTTCAGGATTTTGTCCGGCTCGGCAAAGGCGAGGCCGCCAGCAAGGGAAATGAGAAGCCCTCCATCCTTTCCAGCACGCTGGAAGCCCTGATCGCGGCTGTTTATCTCGACGGCGGCTTCAATGCGGTTTATCCGGTCGTTCGCCATCTCTTTGCCCCTCTTTTTATTGAAGAACGTGATTTGATGGCTTTCTATGATCACAAAACTCAGCTACAGGAGATGGTTCAGGCACGTTGGAAGGTGACGCCTTCCTACCATCTGCTCCGGACCGAAGGCCCGGATCACGCCAAAACATTTGAAGTGGAAGTTCGGATTTCCGGCAAAAGGCTCGCCACTGCAACGGGCAATTCAAAAAAGGAAGCCGAGCAGAATGCCGCAAAAAACGCCATACAGACTGCCATTCAGACTATAGGATAAAATGGGAAAATCAGGATTTGTAGCAATTGTCGGTCGGCCGAATTCAGGTAAGTCGACCCTGCTGAACACAATACTGGGTTCGAATCTTTCGATTGTGACTTACAAGGCACAAACGACGCGCGAGCGCGTACTCGGGATCCTGACGGAACGGCAGGGGCAGATCGTCTTTGTGGATACGCCGGGAATTCATCGTGCTGACAAGGGCGGTCTGAACGAATACATGGTGCGCGAAGCTCAAGGAGCACTCGAAGGCACCTCGGTGATCTGGTACATCGTTGATCCCCATTCGGAGCTGATTCATGAACGCGCGGTTCTGGAGCTGCTGCCGCGCGAGAGCTCCCAGAAGATATTTCTGCTGATGAACAAGCTCGATACCATTCGCGGTGTTGAAGCACGAAATCATGCGAAGGAAGTTTCTGATGCCGTGATCGAGGAAGCCAAATCCCTCGGCATAGAAATCACGCGGAAATTCAGTATTTCGGCTTTGGAAAAGAAAGGTCTCGGAGACCTCGTGCATGAAACCTGGCAGCTCCTCGAAGAAGGCCCCCTTTATTATGAAGATCCCGATCAGCTTTCGGATCGGCCCACGCGTTTTTTCGTCTCGGAAATGATCCGCGAGCAGCTGCTCTTGAAACTTGGCGATGAGGTGCCCTATTCCTGTGCCGTTGAAATCCAAAAATACGATGAAAAAGCGAAACCCTTGCGAATCGAGGCGGTCATTTACGTCGAACGCGAATCCCAGAAAGGGATCGTGATAGGAAAAGGGGCGCAGAAGATCAAGGAAATCGGTCAGGAGGCGCGCGCCAAGATCGAGGATTTTCTGGGACATAAAATTTTCCTGGGTCTTCAGGTGAAAATGCTGAAGGACTGGACCAAAGACGAAGAAGCCATGAAACGCATGGGTTACGATCCCAAGAGGAAATCCCGATGAGTTCAGGCCTTTTCACCATTGCAATCATCGGCCGGCCCAATGTCGGCAAAAGTACGCTTTTCAATCGCCTGATCGGGCGTCGTCGCGCGCTGGTTCACGATATCCCGGGCGTGACCCGGGACCGGATCGAGGAAAATGGCGAATGGATACTGGGCGGCAGGCGGCTCCGCTTCCGGCTCATTGACACCGGCGGGTTGGGGGGCGAGCATTTTTCGAAAGAGATCAAAGCGCAGGTCGATGTGGCGATCAAAGAGGCCCAAGCCGTGCTGCTAATCCTTGACGGTCAATCCGGACTGCTGCCCGCTGATCGCGAATTGCTCCAGGAATTAAATATTTCAGGCGCTCTCAAGAACCTTCCTGTTTTTGCCGTCGTCAACAAAGTGGATGCCGAATCCCATGAAGAGCGGGGCGCGGAATTCTACGCTCTCGGGCTGGAACAGCTTTTTACGATCTCTGCCGAGCATAATCGCGGCACTGATGATCTGAAATTGTCTTTGATGGAAGTGGCGAAGGACCGTCTCGAAACCTGGACAGGGATACCTGAAGAGCCGTCGGACGAAGATGAGACGGAAGATGAGGCTGAAGATGAGGACCATGGATCCGATGGTGAAGCCGATGAGTCCAAAGACGGCACTCCGGATGAATTTGAACCCAGGATCCCGAAAATCGCGATCGTCGGGAAACCGAATGTCGGGAAAAGCACTTTACTGAACGCTCTTCTTGGCCAGCAGCGTATGATCACGAGCCCGATCGCGGGCACGACCACTGATTCAGTTGATTCATTGGTCGATCTGGAAGGCCGTAAATTCCTTTTTGTGGATACGGCCGGTGTGCGTCGGAAGAACAAGACTGAGCAGGGCGTCGAAGTCCTTTCAGTGGTTCAGACGAAGAAAGCAATTGAGCGCGCTGAAATTGTCATTCTTCTTATTGATGGTGACGAAGGCATGACCGAGCAGGACGAGAAAATCGGCGGCATGATCGAGGAACTCGGTCGCAGTCTGGTGATTGCGGTGAATAAGTGGGACATGCAGCGCAAAAACCGGGAATTTACGCCGGAAGTCGCGGCGGATGTCATCCGTAAGCGGGCTGCCTTCATGAGGTACGCGCCCATTATTTTCATCAGCGCCAAATATCGCCAGGGCTTTGATAATCTGGGAGATCTGCTTCTGGAAATCCTGCATCAACGCCGTCTCAAGATTCCGACCAAGGAATTCAGTGAATGGGTGAGGGCCGAGTCCACGGTTCATAACCCGGCTAATGTGAAATTTTATCTTTGCCATCAGTCCGGTCGCAATCCTCCCACCTTCGTTTGTCATGTGAACGATCCAGAAAACGTCCATTACAGCCTGAAAGGTTACCTTCTCAACTCCCTGCGCAAGCGCTGGGGCTACATGGGAACCCCTGTCAGACTGCTCTTTGTCGAGGGCAAGAACCGTAGAAGCCTTCCGAAGAAAATGTCCGCCATCAAGAAAACCGCACGCAAGTTGGCCAAAAAGGCTAAAAAATAGCGGCCTGAGATTGATTTACCCCGCCGGGCGTGTATCTATTAGTTTCTATGAGTTATTTAGAAAAGCTGAAGGACCTTGCCGATCGTGAAACTCAGGCCGAAGCCGGCGGAGGCACCTACCGGATCGCCAAACAACATGAGGCAGGGAAGCTGACCGCCCGTGAGCGGTTGGAAATGCTGCTGGATCCCGGCAGCTTCGTTGAGCTCGACAAGTTTGTCACGCATCGTTGCACCGATTTTGGAATGCAGGATCAGAAGTTCCCTGGAGATGGCGTTGTCACCGGACACGGCACGATCGGGGGGCGGATGGTTTGCGTTTTTTCCCAGGATTTTACTGTATTTGGCGGCAGCCTGTCGGGCGCCCATGCCGCAAAAATCTGCAAGATCATGGACCTTGCGGTCAAGACCGGGGCTCCCCTGATCGGGCTGAACGATTCTGGCGGCGCGCGGATTCAGGAAGGTGTCGAAAGTCTGGGCGGCTATGCAGAAATTTTTTGGCGTAATGTCCAGGCGAGTGGCGTGGTTCCCCAGATCAGTGTTGTTCTGGGCCCTTGTGCCGGTGGCGCAGTTTACAGTCCTGCAATCACCGATTTCATTTTCATGGTGGAAAACAGCTCGTACATGTTTGTGACGGGTCCGGATGTGATCAAAACGGTCACTCACGAAGAAGTGACGAAAGAAGCCTTGGGTGGCGCCGAAGCTCATGCAGAGAAAAGCGGCGTCTGTCATTTTGTGGCACCCAGTGAAAAGGCCTGTCTGGCGAGTGTCCGGAAGCTGGTCGGCTTTCTCCCTCAGAACAATCTGGACGAAGCCCCGGTGCGCAAAGTGGACGATGCGGTGGACCGGCTCTGCAACGAGATCCTCAAAATTCTGCCGAATAGCCCGAACAAGCCGTATGACATCCGTAAATTGATCGCCGATGTCATTGACCACGGGGAATTCATGGAAGTTCACGCGGGTTACGCGCAGAACATCGTGGTGGGCTTCGCGCGAATGGCCGGAAAGACGGTGGGAATTGTCGCCAACCAGCCGGCATTTCTCGCGGGTTGCCTGGATGTGGCCGCTTCACTGAAGGGCGCGCGGTTCGTACGTTTCTGCGATGCCTTCAACATTCCTTTGATCACGTTCGTCGATGTTCCCGGCTTTCTCCCCGGAACCTCCCAGGAGCATGGCGGGATCATCAAGCACGGTGCAAAGTTGCTCTATGCTTTTGCCGAAGCGACCGTTCCCAAGGTGACCCTGATCACGCGCAAGGCTTACGGCGGCGCCTATGATGTCATGGCTTCCAAGCACATCCGGGCTGATTTCAATTTTGCTTATCCGACAGCTGAGATCGCGGTGATGGGGCCGGAGGGCGCGATCAATATTCTTTACCGCAAGGAGATTGCAGCTGCGGAAAAAGACGGAAACCTGCAAGAAAAGCGCACCCGGCTTGTCGACCTTTACCGGGAGAAGTTTGCCAATCCCTATAAAGCCGCGGAGCTCGGATACATCGATCAGGTGATCGCACCCGAAGAAACCCGGCGCATGCTTATCAGCAGTTTAAACGTGCTGGCGGGCAAACGTGAACGCGGCCCAGCCCGCAAGCATGGAAATATCCCGCTATGAAGTCGCGCCGACCGGTCTTGATCGTGAACCGCGGTGAGATTGCGATCCGGATTGCCCGGACTTGCCGGGCGTTGGGTTTCCCGACGGTGGCCGTCTATTCCGAAGCCGACCGTTTTGCCGAACATGTGAAAGCGTGTGATCGCGCGATCTTCCTCGGAGCGGCTGCGCCCCAGGAAAGCTATCTCAATGTTGAGCGGGTCCTGGCTGCTGCCAAGGCGTCCGGGGCAGCTTACGTTCACCCCGGCTATGGATTTCTGAGTGAGCGGGCACATTTTGTTGAGGCTTGCGAAAAAAGCGGGCTCATATTCGTGGGACCCTCAGCAGAAAGCATGCGTTTAATGGGCGACAAGATTTTAGCCCGCAAAACAGTCGACAGCCTGAATGTCCCGCGTGTTCCGGGTAGCCCGGGCGCGGTCACGACAGCAGCGGTTGCGCGGAAGATTGCCGCCGAAATCGGCTACCCCGTGCTTCTCAAGGCTGCTGCAGGTGGCGGCGGGAAGGGGATGCGGCGGGTGGATCGCGACGCTGATATCGATGCCGCTTTTGATGGCGCAACCCGCGAATCACTCAGTGCCTTCGGCGACGGATCGCTTTACGTGGAAAAGCTCATATTAAAGCCGCATCACGTTGAAGTTCAGGTCTTCGGAGATGGAAAGGGCAAAGCGATTCATCTGGGGGAGCGCGAATGTTCGATTCAGCGCCGTCACCAGAAGGTCTGGGAGGAAACTCCCTCGCCACTCATGAACCGTTTTCCAGAAACACGCGAGAAGATGTTTGCCGCGGCAATCAAAATTGCCGAGAATGTGAATTACGCGGGCGCCGGCACCCTGGAGTTCATCGCCGATGAAAATGGAAATTTCTATTTTCTGGAAATGAATACCCGCCTTCAAGTCGAACACCCGGTTTCGGAGTGGGTGACGGGGGTTGATCTCGTTGCCTGGCAGCTCTTCCTTGCGGCCGGCGAATTCAAATTACCTGCAGTGCCGGAGCGGCGTGGTTCGGCAATTGAGGTCCGTCTTTATGCAGAAGATCCCAAGACGTTTCTGCCCGCGCCGGGTCCCCTCGGGTATATCGAGCTTCCAACCGGGGCTTTTGTGCGGACTGATTCGGCTTTCAGTGGCCCAGGTGAAGTCAGCATGCATTACGATCCGATGATCTCAAAAATTTCGGTCTGGGCTGAATCCCGCCCGGCAGCCCTGGATCGCCTGCGATCGGCGTTGGATGAAGTCCGCGTGGAGCCGCCGCGTAAACTCTCTGGACTTCCGCATGGATCGCTCAGAACCAATTTGACGTTTCTTCGACGCCTGGTGCGCAATTCATCCGTGCTTGAAGGAGATACGCCTACGGATCTGATTCAGATGAACCCCGCCCTGACCGCGCCAGCCATTGAGGATCCCTCCTGTGAAGCGGCAATCGCAACCGCACTCGTTCAGCTGCTTTACGAATCAGGAGCCATGACGGATTTGATGACCGGCACTGCCGATACAGGGAAGTCGCAGAAAAGTGCCTGGGCTCTTGCAGGGCGAAGAGAGGGAAACCGCCTATGAGCCAGGTGAAAGGCCAGGTCGGAAAATGGGAACTGGTTTGGAAAACTGTCCCTCACGGGAAATCCGGGACTGTTCAGCTCGAGGCGAGGCATCCCGAACTTCAGCCCGAACCTGTTCTGCTGGAAGTTCATTGGCGCCAGGATCCTTATGGCCTCTGGCTGGGGTTGCCCCACGGCTTCTCTGGTTTTGATATTGACGCTCAGCTGGATGATGACGGACGGATTTCGTACCGGGTGGTGCAGCGAAATTCCGATCGGGAATGGACCTCTCTGCATTTTGTCCGTCCGGGTGAAGAGTTGTCCGAATGTGTTGCGATAAAGAAAAGTCTGCGGGTCCGCGCGCAAATGCCCGGAAAAATCATCCGGCTTCTGGCGGAGCTCGGGCAGGTCATTGAAAAAGATCAACCGCTCCTGGTCATGGAAGCCATGAAGATGGAAAACGAGATTCGCGCCTTGCATGCAGGAAAAATCAGCAAAGTCGCAGTAGTTGAAGGCCAGGCGGTCGAAACCGGTGCTGATCTTCTGGTGATTGATCCGGTTTAATATCCTCATAGCTCCTGTAATCTTGGATGTTTTTTGATAGAGTGAAAATCATGCGAAAAGAAAAACAAACGGCTCTGAAAACCCGTTCCGGAATTCTGCTGAAAGATATTTATCGCGCAGCAGATCTGCCGAATCCTGAGACTTTGAGCGAGACTCTGGGGGAGCCTGGTGAGTATCCTTTTTCGCGAGGTGTTCAAAAGGACATGTACCGCGGACGGCTCTGGACGATGCGCCAGTATGCAGGCTTTGGAACTGCGGAAGAGTCCAATCAGCGTTATCGCTACCTGCTTTCCCAGGGCACGACGGGCCTTTCTGTTGCTTTTGATCTGCCAACCCAGCTGGGCTATGACCCCGATCATGCCCGGTCCAGAGGCGAAGTAGGGAAGGTGGGCGTCTCGGTTTCCAACCTGGACGATATGCGTGCGCTTTTCCGCGATATTGACCTTTCAAAAGTTTCCACGTCCATGACGATCAACGCGACGGCCAGCATTTTACTGGCCTTCTATATCGCGATCGCTGAAGAGCAGGGTGCCAACGTGAGCGAGCTCCGGGGTACCGTTCAAAATGATGTTTTGAAAGAATACGTTGCCCGCGGCAATTATATTTACCCGCCGGAAGGCGCGCTGCGCTTGACCACGGACATGTTTGCCTGGTGTTCGAAGCACGTGCCGAAGTGGAATCCGATCAGTATTTCGGGTTATCACATCCGCGAGGCTGGCTCGACCGCGGTGCAGGAACTGGCCTTCACCTTCGCGGATGCCATCGCGTACACCGAAGCCGCGCTGAAAGGCGGGCTGGATGTGGATGTTTTCGCGCCCCAACTTTCTTTTTTCTTTAATGTGCACAGTGATTTTTTCGAAGAAGTTGCGAAATTCCGGGCCGCACGCCGGATCTGGGCCAGACTCATGAAGGAACGTTTCGGTGCGAAGAATCCGCGCAGCTGGATGCTCCGCTTTCATTCCCAGACTGCCGGGTCGACCTTGACGGCCCAGCAGCCGCAGAACAACGTGGTTCGGGTTGCGATGCAGGCGCTGGCCGCTGTTTTGGGCGGTACGCAGTCCCTCCATACCAATTCTCTGGACGAAGCGCTGGCCCTGCCCACGGAAGCTTCCGCGCGTCTGGCCCTTAGGACTCAGCAGGTGATCGCTCATGAGACGAACGTCACGCAAGTGGTGGATCCGCTGGGTGGCAGCTTTTTTATTGAATCACTGACGGACGAAATCGAATCGCGAACGTTCGCTTATCTGGGCGAAATTGAAAAGCGCGGGGGAACGATCAGGTGCATTGAGAGCGGTTACATTCAGAATGAGATCGCGACATCCGCGTATGCAGACCAGCGAAGCATTGATGAACGCAAAATCAGTGTCGTCGGCGTGAACTGTTTTGAGGATCCGCCCAGTCAGAGAAATCCCGTAGAGCTTTTGAAGATTTCCGCGGAGCTGGAACGTTCTGCGGTCGAAAGGATTCGGGCCTACCGGTCCAAGCGTTCGGAAGCCGCCACCCGCGACGCCCTCTCAGCCGTGGAGAGCGCAGCGACGAAGGTTGATATTAATCTGCAGGAAGTGATTCTCAAGGCAGCCCGGGCGGGCGCGACCTTGGGCGAGATCTCTGATTCCATGCGGAACGTCTTTGGGCTTTACAAGGAATACGCGGGATTTTAAGCGACTCAGTGCGAGCTACTACCAGGTGAAGAGCACATTGCCGGTAAATGTGTAGAACCTGCCGGTCAGGTCATCCAGCGAGATGGTATGCGAACGGAAATCCGTCGTATACGTGTCCTTGAAGTTGACGAGGTGAACTTTTCCTTCCATCTGGAAATACATTTTCTTGGGCTTGATGGCGAATTCGACACCGGCCCCGGCACAGAGGCCGAGGGAACTTTGCGGTTCCACATCACCGCCGGCACTGAAGGAGGTTTCCGTTTTGGTGTAATTCCCGCCGCCGAGCAGAATAAAAGGGTTCGCAAAGCTGATGGGAGCGGCAAGGTTTTTTGTGTCGAAATAATATTTCAGGTCGACTCCGGCCCGGATCAGGCTGATATCCACATGTTGCAGATTATTCACGTTCGTCTGGAAGAAGTGCGTGGCGGTGGTCACACCCAGGGTCAGGGCCACGTTGAAGTCAAACCAGTAGTGCACTTTCATATCAAAGGTCGGGAAGCCGCCTTCCCAGAGAAGACCGCGGTTTCCGTCCGCGGATTCCATGCCCAAACCGATGCTGATCCCGAAGAACCGTCCGTGCTGGAAAAACCGCGTATCCGCCTCCTCTTCGGCATCTTCATTGAACTCGCCGTACTCCGTATAGGGAGTGGGCGTGAAGTCTTCATCTTCCTGCATGCTCTTTTCGATTCCGTTCTGGGCCGGTGGAGCCGCCCAGGCAAGGGGAGCAATGCCCAGTAGCAGGGTAAAGGTGAGAACTAAAAAAACGTTTTTAAAAATAAAAATGAATACCCGCATTCAGGAAGCTGACTCCAATAGTTTGTAAAGCGAAACTGCCACTGATATTGTTCAGAGATCCGCCGGTTTCCATCGAAAATCCCAGGCTCTCCACTCCAGGAATGAAAAACTCCGCACCCATGCCACCCAGCATTTCAAAACCGGTGCGGCTTTCGGCACTCAGCAGGCCGGCTCCGAGCATGAAGTAAAAATTCAGATTTGTTTCGTAAAAAACGTTTTTGAAAGCCTTGACTGCCGTGACGGAGTTGGTCGGGGTTGCGGTATTCATTCCCACAACGAGTTCGCCGGCCAGGTCACGAGTGAGCCCGTATTTGATACTGACTCCCGGAATACCATTCGTGCGACTGTAATTTGCAAATTCTGAGTTGTAGCCCAGACCCAGTCGTCCCTGTAAATCACGTGCCTCGGCTGTGTGAATGCAGAGCGGCAGAATAAAAAGGGTAGAAAAAATGACGCACCATGTTTTCAACAGTTCCTTGATTGGCCGTAGCATAATCATGTTTCTCTACGGTACCTTTGGGCTTTCTTTTTGACAACCCCCGAAGAGTCCTCTAAACACGAAGTTATGACACTTCAATCAAATAAGCACATGGACCGGAAGGAACTCAAGCGCCCGGACCAGTTTACAACTTCCATTACCCGGTTTTTTGGCGAACTTGCGAAAAATCGCAAGGCCGTAGCAGTGGTTGCTCTCGCAGTGATCCTGGGCAGCGCGGTAGCCATGCTTTTCATATCGAGAAAACAGGCGGACGGGCAGAAAGCCCACGATGAGTTGTTTCTCGCCAATGATGCTGTAGATAAAAGACTTGAGGCATTAAGCAAAGCCGCGACGGACGCAGCGGCGGACTCAAGTACCACTCAGACGAAAAAGCCCGGCGCCAAGAAGGTTCCTCCGAAGCCAGAAAAGTCCATCGATTCCGAGCAATTTGCTTTCAAGAAGCTGAATGTGGATCAGGAGTTCGCCGATGCTGTTCAAAAATACAAAGCGGTCATCGAAAAATTTGGAAGTACCCGAGCTGCTTTCGAAGCCCGCACGGCTTTAGGGGCGCTCTACTTGCATCATGGGGAACCTGAAAAAGCGGTGCCCTGGCTCAAGGCGGCAGCGGAATCAGCCCCAGGCCCTGCAGCGAAGGCTTATGCCTGGTCGAGTTTGGGTTATGCCTTGGAAGATTCTGCAAAAACTGCCGAAGCATTGCAGGCTTTTGAAAAAGCCATGAATCTCGGCGAATCCAATTTGAAGGGGGATTTGCTCCTGGCGATCGCACGATGTCAGGAAGTCCTCAATGATAAAGCGAAAGCGCGAGCCACTTATGATCAGATTATTTCGCAACTGCCGAACACCGAATTTGCAAAAAATGCCCGTTTTTTTAAAAATCGCATTCAGTAAGGGCATCCTACTTCTGGGACTCATGGCAGGAGTTATTTCCTGTTCCGGTCGGAATATTCATCCGGAGCTCAAGGAAGACTCTGGTATTTTGCTGCGTCAATGGACCCTTTCGCTAGGCGAAGACAAGAGCATCCTGGACCATGGGATGGATTATTCCAACCCGGTCGTGATTGAAAATACACTGGTTTTCGGAACACGTTCAGCAGGACTCGTTTCCATTTACCCCAGTCTCAACCAGCAGCGCTGGGTACTGCCGATCCAAGGCGGGGTGGTGAGTGAACTCACCGTGGAAAAAGGCAGCGTGTATTTTTGTGGCGGCGATGGCTTCCTCTACAGTGTGAATCTGGAAAACGGCCGCGTAAACTGGCGTTATGATCTCCGGAACCCGATTGCCTCGAGGCCAGTGATCAGTGGGGGCCGGCTTTTTGTGACGACCACCGATGATACTGTCTACGCGTTTGATGCAGGTACTGGCAAATGGCTCTGGCATTACCGCCGCCGTTCTTCGCCTGCTGCGACAATCCGGGCCGCTTCCGCGCCGCTTGTGGATGGAACAGAAGTATTGACCGGTCTGAGCGATGGGTTTCTGGTCGCATTGTCCGTTTCGGATGGTCAGCTGAAATGGGAACGCAAGCTCCACCATGGCACGAAATTCACCGACGTGGATGCCTCACCGATTCTCGAATCTGGCGTTGTTTACCTGCCGTCCTACGATGGTGCTCTTTATGCCTTAAAGCGACAGGGAGCAGAAATTCTGTGGCGTTTTGATGCTGGAGGCAGCAAGACGGTTCAACTTGAAGATCAGCGCCTGTTCCTGCCTTCTTCGGATGGAAATGTTTATGCCCTGCAGAAGAACAGCGCCAAGCTCTTGTGGAAATTCGAGCTCGATCATGGCACC
Source organism: Bdellovibrionales bacterium GWA1_52_35 (assembly GCA_001769805.1). Classification (GTDB taxonomy): domain Bacteria; phylum Bdellovibrionota; class UBA1018; order UBA1018; family UBA1018; genus GWA1-52-35. The sequence continues at coordinate 61,783 of MEPO01000005.1, read as the reverse complement.
CCGACGGGTTTGGTTTTAACGGATAAATATGTCGTCGTGGGCTCGAGCTTTCAATACCTGTATGTGCTCGACAAGGAGACCGGCAAAGGGCTCTACCGGTTCAACATTGGCTACGGCAGTGGTTTTTCAGGAACTCCTGCGTATGACAAGGCAAGCGGTTCCTTGTATTTTCTTTCGGGTGCCGGGAATCTTTACTCGTTTACGCTTCCTCGCGAGCAGAAATCCAAGCCTCTGAGCACCGCAGTTCCTGCTGCTGCAACGGTCCGATAGGTCGACCAGGCTCATCTTTTTGCAAGCAGGGCCGAGCGGACCAGACGAGCGGCTTCGTTCCTGCGACGAGTCTTTTCTTCTGCACTCAGGGACTGGCCCGTCACGGAGGGGCGTACCAGGTTTTCGATAATATAAGTTTCCGCTTTCTGACCTTTTTGGGTCATTTTTATTTTTTCCCAATTCAAGGCGTCTTTGCTGAAAGCAGTATGGAAAGATCCTTTGAAGAACTGAACCATCCGGACCGTCCCTCGTTCCAGATGGGAACGTTTGTCGAGCTCCGGCTGAGTGTATCCATCTGCCAGGGTTTGGCCAAATTGAGGGGCGGCCACAAGCAAATCCTTGATTTCCGATGTCAGCTGCGTCTGGACGAGCTTGATTTCAGGTGACTGCAAAGGTTCGTTATTGACCAGAATCGGATGGAGAAGTCCCTTGATCAATTTGTCAACCAGGGCTTTGCCTTTGGGGTTTTCAAATATCTGGTCCAGAGCCTGATTACTGGTGACCTGGACAATCACCTCGGGTGCCGGTCGCTCGTGGGCTGGTAGCGCCTCAAAACCCTCTTTGATCTGGTCGCGGACCACTGCTTTGAGGACCTGTGTCACGACAGCTGTATCCTTCGAGAGCCACTGCAGTACTCGCTTGCGCGTTTCAAGAGAGGGGGTGCTTGCGAGTTCCTGATTGACCTTGCTGAGCAGATTCAGGACGTCTTTCTTGGCCAGTTTCAAATCGTAGTTGACGTAAGAAGCCAGAATTTCGTCCATGGAGCTTTTGAGTTCTTCAATTTTTGTGATCAGCTCGACAGCAGATTCAGTGCCGTCCGGACAAGTTGTGACCTCTTTTAGGCGGGATTCGGGAACCGGGCCATGTTCGAGTATCTCACTGCGTTCAATCTTGCGCAGGACGCGTTGGAGTTGGTCGCGCGCGATGTACAGGATGGCGCGCTCCGAGGTGAGGTCGCCGCAAACCGTGACCTGCCTGACATAATCGGAGAACTCCAGGTTATTTTTGGCCTCCATGCAGGCCGAAAGATCCTTGATCAGGATCTTCTTGAGTTCTTCAAGTCCTTTTACGTTATTTCCGTAAAAGTCCGCAATCTTGGAATCAACCTGGAGATTGGCTATAAAAATCGCGATATCCTGCACGGCCCTCTTGGTGCAGATATCAATTCTCTTTTCCGAGGTTTTCGAGGTATCGAGTCGCACGTGTTTATCAATACATCCGCGAAATTCCGTAACGATAATTTCAGACTCCCGCGCCAACTTGTCTGCAAACTCCTGCGCCTGTTGCTCATTATCGGTGATGGGCAGGAGTTTCCACATTTCGAGGGGAAATCTTACGGAGCCGATCTCTTTGGCGGCTTCGCGTTCAAGAGTTGCGACACATTTTTTACCGGTATTTTCGTCCGGGCTTGCTCCGAGGCAGGAGGCAAAGTCATTCTTGACCAGTTTTTTCACCAGATCTTCCATGACCTGATCGGGAACTTCTCCGTTCAGCTGGTCACGCACTTCAAAATCCGCCACGGCAAGGGAGGCGTCCCGGCGGAGCGGGCCGACACAGATATTGATTTTCGTGTTAAGCGCATTATCTTCCGATACGTTGCCTCTGACCTGTGCGTTGACACAGGCCTGGAAAGGCTTCAAAAGAGAGCGCTTCAACTCAGGATCCGTCTTGAGAATGCGCTCGTCGACCTGCTGGTCAAGCGCAGAAGCCGCAAGTGCGCTTGCAATTCTGTTCACGCCAGTGCGCAGGCAGGCTTCTTTAGCACCGGAATTCTGGTACTTGCTCCAGCAACGATCCAGACTCGTCTGGGCTGCGGAAACAGCTGCGGCGCGCGCGGCTCCGATAGCTGCAACTTCTTTGGGGTTTTCAGGGTTCTTGGGAGTCAGACTGTCGCGCGCGGCCTCTTTGAATTTGTTTAGGACTATCGTGTAGGTGACGGAGTTGGTGACAAGATTCCGGCAAGGTTCAATGAGAAGAACGCCCTCTTCGTCGCGTTTGTTTTGTTTCTGCTGCTCAGCCACGCACCTGGCAAACGATGTTTCCTGAGTTTTTGAAAGCGCCAGTCGGCTGGCGGCTTTGGGGTAGTACTCGGCGACAGCGGGTTCGGCAGTAATGCGCTCTCGGACTGTGCGCGTACCCGCATCCACCACCAGGGTGTCAATGCAGGCGCGGGTTCCTGGCTCGTCGGTCCGTTTGGTTACCAGAGCGAGTTCAGCACATTTTCCAAAAGAAGTTTTCAGTTCTGCAATGAGCGTGTTCAGCCGCTTCGGATTCTTGAATTCCGGACGAAGGGTTTGAGTGACCTGTTCCATGACGGTTTCTGTGACAGCCGTCTTCATGCTCTTTCTTGTGCAGGGTTCTACGGCATCCGCATCGAGGTGCTGCTTTTTGATGCAGCTGCGGTATTCCTGGTCGATCTTGGAGAGCAAAGCCGCGGGGTCGTTCACGAGCCGGACCAGTTTCTGATCGGTAATCTCATATAGTGCGGCCAATCCGATATTGGCGGGCAATCCCTCCGAAAAAATATCAGAACAGGGCAAGGCGCCATTGAGGAACGATTTTGACTGAGAAATGCAGGAATGAACCTGCTTTTTCAGGGAATCAGACCAGGCTTTCCGGCGAGTAATGGAGGTGATGCCTTGGGACACCAATGCGCGGTCCAGAATCAGCGAACCCATGTGATGCGTCAGAACTTCAACTCCGTAGATCGCATCGCGAATATTGTCTACCGTGCCCACCTGTCTATTGAATGCCTCGCGCGCACTGGCGCCAAACTCTTCCCGTTTCCGCGGGGTCGGGTAAAAAGCGGCGAGTGACGGATACTTTTCAAAAAGTTTCATCGCTTCTTTGTAGGCGCGCTCTCCATTGAAAACTCCGCCGCCGAGCCAGAGACCCAGTCGCTCACCGGGAGCTGCTTCTTTGAATGGCGGTATGTTGGGGCGCTGGGTGATTAATTTGATCGAAGAGATGGGGGGCTCTGAAGCAGCATTGGCCGGGGTGACTGAAAGCACTGAGCCTCCAGACAGAATGGCGAGCAAGCCCATCAGATTCCAAAACTGTTGTGATGAGTTTTTGCCTGAATTCACTTCCAAACCCCTTCCAGAAGAGTTACCCCGGATAAGTAGGTTCATCGCAAGATTCAAACCATACCAAACATATGTTGTTACGGGTACTTGACGCAAGGAGACTGTCTATATTCTAGACAGCTGACCAGGGTGAATGGGTTAGACCATCAAAGGAACGTACGGGTTTTTTTCGGGACTCCCTGCTTCAAACGAGGCATTGCCAAGCGAAACAAACGAGGATTCCAATTTTCCGGCGCGATAGACCTGAATGCGAAGATCCGAAAGGCGTGACTGGGCAGTGTAGAGCAGGGATCCGCTGGTGTCCTCAAAAGTAAGCCCGGCGAAATCCTTGTGAGCGGCCTTCAGCTGGCCGTGGAAAGAAAGTTCTCCCTGATCCACCTGAAAATTCCATTCCGTAAGGCTGGTCCGCGATTTTGCCCGGATGGAGTCCCAAAGGGAGTTGAAAAAATAAGGCTGGCCCCGGTAGAAAAAATAAAACGTTGAGAATTTGAGAGTGGCTGCGGATTTGAATAGCCTTGTGCGGGCGCTCAGGCCTTCAAAGATGAACGGGGATTCATCACCCGCTTCGGAGGTGAAAATATTGCAGTGGCCCCAGACCCAGGAGCGCGCAAAACCGGGCCCACTCAGATGACGCTGAATTCCGGGTGCTTTCTTCCAGTGGCTAATCTGCCCATTGAGCTTTGTCGTACCGGAAAACAGCAGGTCGGGACAGATTGTGACGGCTGAATCGTGCACGATTGAAAGGCTTCGAAGCGATTCAGGTACGAGCTCATAATCGGAGGCGGAAGAACCTGCTTCTGTGGCGGTGAACTTCAGGTCCCATTCGAAAGTATTGCCTTTCGAATGTATGATGCCGGTCGTGGTCCCAGCTTGAGAATTGCCTGTAATACAGCAATCAGCAATCCGCAGGGATGCCGGAGGCAGGAATTTGAATGCGCTGATGTCATACGTCTGTTTCAAAATTCGATTACTGACTTCGCGGCTGGCATCTCTGGAGGCGATCTGGGCCCAGGTCTCGGTGATGCGCTTGAAACCATTTTGACTGACTAGAAGATTGAGATGAATCCATATTCCCCGCTGCGACCCAGGTGGGGCTGTGCGATCGACAAACTTAAAAGACCAGGCTTCCTGAAACGACCTTCGGTCCGAGGGCTGCTCGGGGTTCCAAAGGGGAGCACTGAAGCTGGTCGGCAAGTTTGACATGGGGGCATATTATGGAATCCCAGCAGTAAATCCAACTTAAAATTGGGCCCAACGGGCCGGGTTCCTTGTGTTTTTGAATCGAAGGGCTTACGATTTTTTTAATGAAAAACAAGCTTTGGTTGCTGCAGATCCCGTTTGTTGTTCTTTTTACCTTTGCTTTTTACGTTGATGAACTGGGTGTCCAGGGGAGGCTTAACAGCGCTTTTCTCCGGGAGCATGTTCATCCCAGTCTGCGGCGGATCTCCACGGTATTTACTGACTGGAAATTCAAGTTTCGCGGTCCGCAGAAGCCCAAGAACAAGGTCCTGATCGTATCTGTGGACAGTCAGTCGATCGAGAGGATTGGTCGTTGGCCTTGGCATCGGGATTACATCTCCCTGCTCATTTCGAGCATCTTTGACGCCGGAGCCAAAGCCGTGGCGCTGGATATGGTTTTCTCGGAACCCGATCAGCGGGTTCCTGACAAGATAGCCGAAGTCCTGCGGTCGCAGGGAATGGAGCAGCTCGTCCTGGCGAATGAGACCGACCGGTTTCTGGAAGGCACCTTTGCCCGGCACAATGACGAGCTGGTTACCGGTTGGACTTCCGATCTTTCCTGCCAGCCGGCCTATGACGAGAAGGATTTCTGTGATCTCGCGCACCCGGACGCAATTGCATCCCATCCGGTGGGCTTTGAGAAATTCAGCTACAGCCAGTTCAACTCCTCCGTGCCTTTTGAACATCTCAAAACCCCTTTTCCTTCTTTCGTAACCATGATTTCAAATCTCCCGGATTACAACGCGGTCACCAAACATTCGGGTTACTTCAACGTGCAGCCTGATCCGGACAGCTACATTAGAAGAATGAATCTATTTTTCATGGTCAACGGCAAGCCTTATCCCTCCCTTGCGCTGGAACTCGCGCGTGTCGGGATGAAAGAAGATCTCAGACTGGAACTGGACGAGGAACAGAAAGTCAAGGCCCTCGGCTTTGCCAAATCCGGACGCATGATTCCGGTATCTCCGGTCGGGGTGATGGAAATCAACTTCCGGGGTAAGGGAAATACCTTCGCTCACATCTCGGCCTTGGACCTCATCGCCGAAGGCGAAACGACCGAAGGAGATGTGGTCACCGGGAATTACGCCGGAATGTTGAAAAAAGAAGTATTCAAAGACGCCTACGTCTTCGTCGGGGTCACGGCCCTGGGTGTTTTCGATATGCGAGCCATTCCTTACGACTCCAATATCGCAGGGGTTGAAGTGCACGCCAACATCCTGGATAACCTGCTGAGCGGCGACACTTTGACCAATACGGCAATGAGCAAAGGCACGATCTGGGTTGTAGTGCTGATGGTCCTGGGCGGCCTTCTATGGGCCTATGTTACTGCAAGACTCGAGGCCATACCCGCTTTAGCTCTCTTTCTCGTGGGGATCGGGGCTTTTGGCTGGCTGGATCTGAATCTGCTCTTTAATAATGGCAAAAACTGGAACACCAGTTTCCTTTATCTCGAGCTGGTCTCGATTTTCGCTTTCACACTTTCCATGAAGTACGTGATGGAGGAGCGAAATAAGAAGTTCATCCGTGGCGCCTTTACAAAATACGTCGCTCCTGCCGTCGTGGATTCGATTTTGAAAGATCCCAGCAAGCTGACGGTCGGTGGTGAAAAACGTGAATTGACGATCCTGTTTTCGGATATCCGCGGCTTTACCAGTTTTTCAGAAAAGATGGATGCCAAAGCGCTTTCCTCCCTGCTGAATGAATACCTCGGAGTCATGACCAAGATCATCTTTGCGCACGAGGGCACGCTCGACAAATACATCGGTGACGCGATCATGGCCTTCTGGGGGGCGCCATTGGACCAGCCTAAACATGCCGCAAATTCCTTGAAAACCGCCATCGCCATGATGAAGGCCCTCAATGAGCAGCGTCCTCTGATCCAGGAGAAATACGGCGTACAGATTGAAATCGGCATTGGAATCAATTCCGGAATGGTGAGCGTCGGCAACATGGGGTCTGAAACCAATTTCGCCTATACCGTCATCGGCGATCACGTGAATCTGGCGTCTCGTCTGGAGAGTCTGACGAAAGCGTATGGTGTGACGATTCTCACCACGAGGTTCACGCTGAATGATGTGCTTCAGGCAGGGGAGCCGCTGCCGCCTCATCGGGTGCTGGACCATGTCAAAGTCAAAGGCAAGAAGAACGCGGTCGAAATGATTCAGGTCCTGGACCGGGAATATGATTCTGAAGGGCTCAAGATGTTCGAAGAGGGAAGGGCTCTCTATACGGCCCAGAAATGGGACGAGGCTATCACTGTTTTCACCGCGGCGAACGCCAGACTGGCTCTTTCGGTGGACAAAATGGATGGACCCTGTGCCGTGTATCTGGAGCGCTGTGGGGATTTCAAGAAGGTTCCCCCTGAGGCAGGTTGGGACGGCAGCTGGGAAATGCATAGCAAGTAATTACGGCGAGGAGCAAAAGTGGCCAAAAAATGTATATCCAAAATTCTCTGGCCCGTGGATCCCTATGAATTAGAAAGTGCCATTCAGAAAAGCGCTGCCGAAGCTTTAAATGGCTTCCTGGCCGCCTCTCAAGCCGAGCTCGAGCCCGTTTATATCCTGAATCCCAGACAGTTGGATCTTGGGCTGGATGCCCCCGAGCAGTGGCTGGAGCAGTACAGGCCAGTTGCAGAAGGTGCTTTGAAAAGCTTTCTGGAGGGCCGTGTTGTTTCAAGCCTTTCTGGTAACCCGTGGAAATTCAAAGTGCTCGTGCAAGCCTCTGCTTCCAATTCCGCTGCGGTCAAAACTCTCAATCATCACGTGAATGCGACCGGCGCGGAAATGATCTTTCTGGGGACGCACGGGCGAAAAGGAATGCCGCGCCTTTTCCTGGGAAGCTTTGCTGAAACCCTGCTACTCGAGTCAAAAATTCCGGTACTGGTGGTGAACTCAAAAACAAAATCGGTTGCGCATTATGATCATATTCTTTTTGCCACCGATTTAAGCCGGACTTCCTGGAATGGATTTCGGAAAACCCTGGCGCTTGCCAGCCAGCTTGGCTCCCGCGTAACGATCTTTCATTCCATTCAGAACCCGTCGAAATCCTCTTTTCACGGTGAATCATTGATGGGCGCTACCTGGATCCCGATGCCGGCCTTTGTGGAAGAAGAGCTGATCGCCCGGCGCAAAGTCGCCGAAAGGTGGTTAAAAACCGGTCTTAAAATGGGGGTCGCTGTGGATATTGATCTCGAGTTGACGCACCAGGGGATTGTCCCGGCAATTTTGGATGCAGCAGACAGGTATAAAACCAGCATTATAGCGATGACCGCGCAGAGCGGACCCCTGGCCTCGGCTGTCATGGGGAGTGTGACGCGGCAAATTGTCAGAGAGGCTACAAAGCCGATCTGGGTCGTGCGCGCAAGCAGCGCAAAGGGTTGATCAGGGACCGATGGAAAACGAGTGGCAGAGCGAAAAAATATTCCACGAAGGCGATTCATTCTTCGCAGGTTTGGCGCAGGATATTGCTCAGGCTCAGAAATCAATCGAGTTGGAGGCTTACATTTTCAATGATGATGCCCTGGGGCATCGGATCTCAACCGCGTTGAGTGATGCCGCGCGACGCGGCTTGCGCGTGCGAGTCATGGTGGATGGCGTAGGGTCTGCATCCTGGGCGCTGAAAATTCTGCCCGAGCTGGCTGCGGCAGGAGTGCAAACCAAAGTCTATCATCCGTTGCCCTGGATTTTCTGGTCCTTTTCCCTCATCTGGCGGCGTGGATTGAGCGGCATGCTCGCCTTTTTCAGAAGAGTGAACCGGCGCAACCATCGCAAGCTTTGCATACTGGACCATCATCGTGCCTGGGTGGGCAGTATGAATATCAGCTCATCTCATCTGCGGGAATTTTCCGGAGAGGGTGTGTGGCGCGATACGGGGGTCTGTGTTGAGGGAGCAGCGGTTCTTTATCTGGAGGCCGCTTTTGAAAAAGCCTGGCGCAAAGCCCGAGGTCCACTTCAAGGGGTGCAGCGGGAATTTTTTCAGTGGACGGGAGTGGACAAGGGGCGCTGGCCGAAGCTGATCCGCCTGAATGACAGGCGTAGCCGGCGCAAATATTATTCACGCGAACTTCTGGTTCGGATTGGGCAGGCAAAACGCCGGGTCTGGCTGACGACCCCCTATTTCGTTCCGAGTGGTCCTCTGATTCGAGCGCTCCGGACGGCCGCCGAGCGCGACATCGATGTGCGGATTCTGGTTCCGCGCAAGCCGGATCTTTTTTTTATGAAATGGGTTTCAACGGCTTTCTACAGCTCTTTGATCAGCAGTGGCGTTCGATTTTTTGAATACCTGCCCTCGGTCCTTCATGCGAAAACAGCCGTGATTGACGATTGGGCGACGGTGGGTTCCAGTAATTTCAATCATCGAAGTCTGCTTCATGACCTGGAAGTCGATGTGGTCGTGCACCAACCGGAATCCCTTGTAGAGCTTGAAAACCATTTTTTAAAGGACCTCACTGTTTCCTGTGAAGTTCTTCCTGCCGATCTTTTGAAACAAACGATCTTCGAGCAGCTGATCGGGAAGGTCGGTTTCCTCTTTCGCTACTGGCTATGACTTTGGCCTGCGCCCGGCTTTCAATGCCTGACGTGCCGCTTTTTTTTGCTGGCGAATAGCAGCCTTGGTCGCGAGGCGCACGCGTCTTTTCTCTTTGATCGCGACAAAAAATCCGACTACATAACCCTTGGCGGACCAGAAGCTGATCCCAAGCGAAATATAGAGAAGTACCAGGCCGGGGAGGTAGAGCGAAAAGCCCAGAATATCGGAATTCACCATGATGAGCGGGATGGCAATCATCTGTGCGGCGGTTTTGAGCTTTGCGGAATCCGAAGCGGCAATAATCAAGCCCTCGGCACTGGCGAGCGCGCGAAGGCCGGTGATGGCCAGTTCCCGGCAGACTAGCAGAATCACGACAATGGGGTGAATTCGTCCCAGTTCCTGGAGAATGATTAAAGATGAAACGACCAGAAACTTGTCGGCCAAGGGATCGAGAAGCTTTCCATAAACGGTGACAACATGAAGCTTGCGAGCCAGGTAGCCGTCCAGATAATCGGTAGCACTGGCAATTCCGAAAAGGATGGCTGCCACCAGATCCCAGATGGGGCTACGGATGAGCAAAAGTCCCACCACAAGGGGAACAAAGCCGATGCGGACCAAAGTGATGATGTTCGGGGTGGTTCCGAAAGTGAGCTCATCATGCTTTTTGGGGGCTTCGGAGTCCATGCGGCAATTTAGTTTGAGCCTGCTGGTTTGTCTAGCTAGAATGAGGTGATATGGCGTTCAGAGTGCGGGTCATGATTGTGGCGGTCTGTGCATTTTTAACAGGCGTCGGGTTGATGGGGGCAGAACAGCCACCGACGATTGAGTCGCTTTTAAAACAGAGTATTTACAAGCGGATGGCAGAAAATCGGGAAGTAATGGTTTATGCCAAGCTGGCGGATGTCCCTGAAACACCTGACGCAAAACAAAAAGACTTCAAAAAGTATTCTTTTTACGCGGCGATGCGTGTCCAGGAAAGCCTGCCCGCTGTTCGCCGCGCGTTACTGGATTACGCGGTTTACCCCAAAATGATTCCGTATGTTGATCGGGCGGAGTATTCGGCTTCCAACCGAATTTTGACGGTTGAGGGAGGCATCTGGAAATTTCGTCTGAAGTCGCAGGTCCTGATGGAAGAGAAGAGCGAACGCTGGATTCATTTCCGGATCATTGGCGGGCATTTTCCAGGAATGACAGGGGATATGTTTCTTGAACCGATGAGCGGCACCGGAGGCAAAGGAACCGTGGTTTACTTCAGGGGCGAAAAGCTGGGGCCGGAGAGTGAATGGCCTCCGAGACTCGTGATCGAAAGGGGGGCTGAAATTGTCTTTGGCTTTACCGGGGGGCGCATGCGATCCTATATAGAAACCAAATCAGGCCCTCAAAATAAAGGAACTCCGAGCCATGACCACGAAGTCCCCCAGCCTCGAAGTCATTTCTAAACCGTCTGACCATTCTCAGCATGAACGCCGCCGGTTGCCGAGACTGAACCTTGCGGGCGAGCAATTTCGGCTGGATCAGAGCGGAAAGATCTATTCTGTCTCAGATCTTTCTGCCGAAGGAATGGCTCTTCATCTCCTTGAATCTGAAGATTTGAAAAAATTCCCGATTGCCACGAAGCTCACCGGAACCTTGAATCTGCACGGCGCGAAGCATTCAGTTCGTGCCAAGGTTCGTCACATCGCCCCGAATATGGTAGGCTGCCAGTTTGAAGAACTTTCAACCGATGCTTCAGTCGCGATCAACCGGTATCTGGATCCGGCAGTTTTGGGGCAGGAACTCCGGCCGATTCCTGCGCCCGAAATGAGTTCCCTCTGGTACCGCGGGCCCTCCGGAACTAGTCTATTCTTGTGGCGCATGAGCGATGGGCAGTTTTACCGGATGGCACTTTTTGTGCTCGGTACCTACATTCAGTGGAGCGAGCAGGAAGGAATCAGCACCGGGCGCGCCCGGTCCGCCGAAGAACTCGGCGAGGTCAGGGGAATTGTTCGTTTTGAAACGATGCTGCTTGAACAGGACGTGACACCAGATCGCGGCAAGCTCGAAATTGCCAAAACCCTGGTGACCAGCTCGCAACTGCCACAAGATCTTAAGCGGTGGTGCGTTCGTCAGTTGTCCTGACCCGGGTAAACGAGGACGGAGTGAAGCATGGCTAAAGCAGAATTTCACGAAGTGATTGAAATCGACAAAGACAAGTTATTCGCGGCAATTACCCGTTATGAGGATTACCCGAAATTTGTCGATGGTTGCAAGACGGTGAAGGTGCAACGTGACCTTCCGGGCAAGGTACGGGCCAAGTACCACGTCTCAATGATCAAGGACGTGGAGTATGTGCTGGATCATGTCGAGAATAAGGCGGCAGGCACGATCAGCTGGAACCTCGTGGAGAGCGATTCTTTTAAAAAGAACAATGGACGATGGGAACTCAAAATGGTTGGGCCAGGCAAAACTGACGTGCTCTACGAACTGGAAATCGAAATGAATTTCCCGGTTCCCGGCCTGATCATGAATCGCCTGGTCAAAGGCAGCCTCCCTTCGATGGTCAAAGGTTTCGTCAAGCAGGCTAAAAATCTGAAATGATTTGAAAGGATTTGCCCATGGAAGATATTCAATCAAAAGCGGCTGAGATGATGAAGAAGGTACTCACAGTCGGTGTTGGCGCAATCTTCCTGACGGAAGAAAGCCTGCGGGCGCTGGTCTCCGAATTCAAATTGCCCAAAGAGCTGCTGAACGGCATTTTGGATTCCGCCAACCGGGTCAAAAAAGATTTTCTCCAGACACTCTCCAAGGATGTTCTGAGCCGGATCACCGACAAGGTGGACCCCACGGCGGTTCTGCAGGAGATTCTGCAGAAGAATGAAATCGATCTCCACATCAAGGTGACGGTAAAACCGAAGGCTCACAAACATCATGAGAAGCACGAGAAGCATGCCGAAAAGCATGTCGAGGCGGCTTCGGATGAAACTGAACGGTAATTGAGTGCTCGGAGAGTGCACGTTGAAAAAAACGGGTTCTGGATGTGGCTGCGCTCGAAGCGGTGCTTGAACTGGTCATGAGAGATTTTGGGAAGTGTCTGGTGCCAGAAAGTACCTCCGACGTAATAAGCGCAACGATCCGGTCGGGGATTTGACATTTGTCACTGTCACCAGCTCATCTTTGGCGCGAAAGGATCTTGAGCTCCAGCGGGAGGGCATTCGACTTTTTCCCAAATAGGCGAGGTGAGGTCTATCCAGACCTCACCAGAACGTCCTTTCATGGTTGCGCCCGAAGCTCCTCCCAACTGTCTAATTTCTCCGTACTGCTGTCTAATCTTTAGTCAGTCTTTGGCGCTCAATTCGGGCAGCGGCAATGGCCCAGTCGTCAATTCACCCCGCTAATTCAGCGGAAAAGCAGCCTTTTTATAAATCTTTCTCGATAGGTCACTTTTGACCCGTCATGGCACCCCGATTGCTTTTACTCATCCCGTACGCCGCCCAAACAGCGCGGCCCAGTTGAGTGCCAGATGAGTGGATGAGTAGATGTTGTGGTGTTCAGAAGAAGGAGTGATTCATGTCGGCTACCCAGGATAAGACCCAGAAAGTTACTTTCGTTTATTCAAATCTCTATCAGCTTTACAGAAAAGGTCAGGACGCGCCCGCTCAGCAGGCTCAAGCCGTTCCGGCGGTGCACCGAGTAGCGCCTTCTCCCATTCTGAAAGTGGATCAGCTCCAGACGTCGGGAGCCGTCCGTGAATTCACGCCAGCGGAGTTCATCGGCAAACGTGTTCCTAAACCCGAAGTCGTCCTCCGCGCCGAAGACAATCGCGCTCTCGAAGGTCTGAAAAAAAATCTCAGCGACCTTAATGAGCTTCATTCCCGGCTCCGTTTCATGCTCAAGGAACTCGAGGATCTCGTAAAAGAATAAGGCCCTGGAAATTTCTTGTCCCTGGGTTAAGCGGGCTCACTCTGTGGGTCCGCTTTTTTGCATTTGTCTTCTGCTCTATCCGAGAGGACGCGAGCCCTTCTTGGGGTCCGTCACCGGATCAGTGCTCTCGGCTTTGGGCATCGGAATATTATCCGGGAACTTCGGCCGTTCTACCCGGGCCCTTTCAGGCTGCGGACCTTTGTACGGCGGCTTCTCAAAACCCCGGGTTAACTTCGGAACCGTGATGATCAGCTGATCGTCTTCAAAGCGTTTGGTCAGCTGGCGCGCATCCACCGCGGCGGGCAGGGGAATCGTTTCGCTGTAGGATTGAAATGAATTAGTCGCTTTCGCGCGGCCCGGTCCAAGATCCAGTTTCTCTTCATTCTTGCGGAAGCCCGATACGACCAGCTGGGTCTGGTTTTTGACCGCCACCGAAATATGCGCCTGCTCATGCGTCGGGATCCGGCCCGTGAGCATCAGCGCGTCTCCCGTGTCTTTGATCGACAGGTCGAGATCCATCAGCCTGTAAAAAGGGTCCTGTTGGCGGGTGGCGTAGGCCGCAAGCTTGCTGGCCGTGTCTTGACGGATTGCCTTCAGCTGACCGACCGCTTTGCTGTTGATTCTGTCAATTGTGGAATCCTGCATCTTCTGCGTGGAATCCAGCCGGTCTTTGAAGGATTGTTCGGCTTCCGTCGAAGCCAGCGCCGAATTCGTCCGGAGGCGCTCGTATTCCGCTTTGTAATTCTCACTCGCTTCGGCCAGCTTGTGTGCGCGATCGTCGCGCGAACTCGTGAACCGTTGGGATTGCTGTGCCCGGGTTTCCTCAAGAAACGCGTTGTTCAACTTCTGCTCATTCTCCGTTTCGTTGAAGTACTTGGCGCGGATCTTGTTGAGATCCTGCTCACCGCGTTTCTCGGTCGTCAGAACTGCGGATTCGAAATGTTCCTTCGTGGCGGCAAGCTGTTCTTCGCCTTTTTTCCGGAGCTTCTCGAGTTCCGAATTCTGGGCGCGCTGAAGTTCCCGGAATTTCTCGTAGCCCGTGTTTCTCAGATTTTCGATCGCGTCTTCCTGGCGCACCGATTCAACCGAGGACTGCTCTTCGTACTGCCTCTTGGAGTAGTCTCGCATATCCTCAAGCTCACGTGCGGTTCTTGCCAGCTCTTCCTGGGCACGCGCGATCTTTTCCCGACCTTCCAGCTGGACTTTTGCCGCTTCGTCATTGCTGCGGGAACTGACAGCGCTCGACGAAACTACTGCCTTCGACTTCTGGGGCCGCAAGGTGGCAGTGGGCTGCGGAGGAGGGGTGGGGCGGATCGTGGACATCAGTGACACACCTTGTATTTTTCCTGCAGCTTGTTCTCAACAATATTGAAATAGGTGCGGACGACGCAAGCGTAGGTGCGGCGATCCAGATTGCGCAGGAATTCTTTCTTGCGTTCAATCGTGGGTTCGAGAATCAGGCTTTCGATCAGATCCTCGACCTTAAAGGAATCAGGCTTGTCGTTTGAAATTTTTAAAATTCGACGCACGCTTTCGGTGTCGAAAAGGATATGATTGCCCTGAATGGATTGCTGAAGCAGGTATTCCACTTGATCCAGCTGGTGCTTGGATACGTAAATCACTTTCCGTCCCCTTCCTTGGGTTGTCGAAAGTCGGGGTAATCTGAAAGCTAAACGCTTTTTAAGATTCCCCACTTACAAGGATAAACGTTCCCGGGCTCCTGTGCAAGACGAAGAATGTCAATTTTGACGCAGAGCATATTTGACTCTCAGGTAGAAGGGTCTGTACAATTTAACTATGAAGAAGTCACCCAAAGGCAGGGCCGACAGAAGAAAGACTCCCCGGACGACTCGAGCCAAGAAGAAGATCCTTCCTGTGGTTGGAGCCAAGAGTACGTCTGCTGAGTCCTGCAAGCATTGCGCGGCGCCCATAGGGGATGAGGATCGGGCCCTTTTCGTCGAGGAGGAGGTCGGTCGGATCTTCTGTTCTGAAAAGTGCATCGCTGCTTATTTCAACCCTGAAATCGAACGGCTGGAGAAATCATTTTTCAAAGCGCTCAGTGCCTCGGATCTGGGTCCAACCGAGCGCGAGAGTCTGGCTCATTTGCGCTGGATCACGCTTCAGGAGCCGGACGAGGTCTGGAGAGAGAAAACTCTCGCGGGCGATAATCGCTACACCTTGATTTCACAATTTGAACCCGGAAGTAAAAAAGTCTGGTCCGTTTGCATCTGCCTGCTGCTGAGAGGAGAGCCCAGCTTTCTTTATCTGGCTTTTGTGACGCGCAATCCCGAAATGATTAAACAGTATCAGCGGGGAGAGCGGATTGAGTGGGTCCGCTCAAGCGGACAGGCATCAGCTAAGAAGACGGAAGAGCAGGTGAATGGGGGCTCCGATGAAGCCGTTTCGGATCGGCTCGGGGAACCCTGGACGGAAGAAGAAACCTTCCGGGCCCAGATGGGCAGTGAACGTCGTCATGACGATATTGCTCCTGAGAAATTTGGAAATTATCAGAAATGCATTCAGGAGACCCTCGAGGATCCGGATGAACTCTGGAGTCAGGAAATGCCGCGGGATTCTGTGCGGATTTACCACTTCATCCGTTTTTATTCCGATGAAAATCCGACTTATTGGTACGTCGTGGTCGCGCGCGAGACCCCGAACGACGAAGAAATTGAAATTCTCGACGCATTTCCCACGCGCGATGTGAAGCTGGTCAACCAGTATCGGCGAGGCGATCAGGAGATGACAAAAGAGACCCAGCAGGCCTCTTCCAGTCGGGTTGTTCACTGAGATCAGTGGCGCAGCAAATCAGCGGAATTTGCCGTAGGAGTAATGAGGGCACGTCGCATAAGTCCCGGTGATCAGGCATTGCTCCATCTGCCAGCGGTCCGTATTTTCGACGATGAAGACGGCATTAAAGGTGATTCCAGGGAAAGTCGCGTAAACTCCCGCGGTACTGTTCACTGTGATGCAGCTCGAAAGGGGTCTTCCGGTTGCCAATTCCGGCTTCCAGTAAATATTCTGTTCGTTCACATACTGAATGGGGAAAACGCAAATCGTATTGGACTGGGCAGTTTTGCCATGAATTTCGATGTTCTCGAGGTTCTGGCTCTGGCAGACCGTGTAAGTGCCTGAACCATTGAATTCAAAATCATAATCCGCCAGAACATTCGGAGTGGCGGGGCATACGTATTCGTCGCTGCTGGCCGCGCTCAGGTCACCCGGAATGCCTCCCGGGCTGAAGGTGGAAGCGGGCGCGATGATCTTGCCGGGTTTGGACATATTCCCGCAGCCGCCCAGGAGCAGGGCTGTGCCGGCGAATGAGATCATGAGGATTTTGGACCAGAGCGTTTTCACGTTCGTACTCCTTGTTGATGGGGGCTCAACTTATTCACAGTTACAGCTTACCGGTTATGGAGCAAGCGCTATGCCGCGCCGGATTGCGCTCAATTCTCGCAGAATTGCCGTAGTCAGGGCATTCCTGTCCAAGTTTTAGACACCTGTCCTGCTGATTTGCCGATTGAATTGAGGACCTTAGTGCCTCAGCGTGAACTGACCGACTCCCACCCAATAGCCGTAGGGATCCATATCGAGCGTTTCAGGATTCCTCTGGTAAGCCCGGGTTTTGACCAGCGTACGCGATGCTTTGGCGGCACAGACTCCCGGGTAAGTGATCGTGCGGGCGTTCTGCCGCGAGGTCGAAAAGTTGTAAAGACCAACAGTGCAGGAGCCGTCCTCAAAAACCATCGCCGTTTTAAGGACTGGATCGGAATCGTCATTGCGTTCTACAAAGAAACGAACCCCGTTGGTGACATTGAGGGAAAGACGAGCCTGGATGAGTCGGCGAATGGCATTCAGGTAACTGTGCGAGTTCGCAGCCTGGGTCTGAACATTGATCTCCTGCCAGTCGGGTTCAATGCGTTTGTTCCATTCAGCGCCGAGTTGGGTGGTTGGGGAGGTGAAGCCTGCGTTGAGTTCCGGTGTCCAGAGCATCGGCATGCAAACTTCGTTCAGATTTTTGTCGGGGGTTTTGGGATAACGGATGTAATCACCTTCCATGAAAATTTCGTCCCCGTAGTAGATCATCGGAACGTAAGGCAAGGTGAGGGTCAGGGCGAGTCCGAGTTCGGATTTCTGGGCGTCATTTCCTGAAAGGGTTCGAAGTCTCGGGACGTCATGGTTGCCTGCAAAAACAATCCGGTTCCCGGGCAGGTAGGTGTTCTGGGCGCGCATGAAGTGCTGCAGGGTATTCCGAACGCCATAGGGATGATTGAATTTCAGGGAATCGCGAAGAGATCCCATATACGGAAAATCAAATTCAACATCACCACTGGTCAGCGGGAATGCTTCGATTTCATCGTAACCGCTCCAGACTTCCAAAAGAAAGCTGATCTGCGGGAACCGGGTCCTGACCGCTTCCAGATAATGTTTCAGAAGGGGGATATTGTCGTGCACGAAAGAAACAGTATTGGTGTCACCCTCAATCAGGTGTTTGGCTGCATCGATCCGAAAGCCATCGACTCCCAGAGCCGCATAATGCTCAAAAAAATCATCAAAGAGTGAAACCACGGCCGGATTGCGATGATTGAATTCAGGCATTCCCCAGCCAAAAAGGGCATAGAAATAAGCATTTCTTTCGCGATTCAGGTGCCAGACATCCTTGGGAGTCGAGGAGGGTTCCCAAGGGATCCGCCACCCTTCCAGAGGGTGATCTGCCCAGAGAAAATGATTTTCAAAACCGGGCACTTTTCCGGCTGAATTCTTGAACCAAGTCGACTGCAGGCTGATGTGATTGATCGGCGCATCCAGATAAACCTGCATGCCGCGGGCATGGGCCTCGTCAATGAATCGGGCTAAAACCCGCTCGCGCTCTTCAGGACTGCCTTTTCCGGCGTAATCGCTGCGAACCGCGTAAAAATCTTTTGGAATGTACCCCATCCCATCGTCGCTTTCGAATACCGGCATGACGAGAAGACCGCTGATGCCCAGGTTTTTCAGGTAATCGAGTTTAGAAACCAGTCCTGCCAAATCACCTTTTCCGTCTGCTTGGCTATCTTTGAAGCTCTCGATGTAAATCTGGTAAAGAACGCGGCTCGGGTCCTGCGATAGTGGGATCTTTGCGGCTACGGCGGGCAACGAAACCAAAATGCTCGCCAAGGAGATGACCGGGATTAACGCGTTCCAGATGTTCATACTTTAGATTTACCCCAACTCCCGGGCGGTGTCATTCTCGTCTGCCGTTTCGGCTCCCTGCGTTGTAGTTATTTTACCGTTTGACTCTGCGCTTTGCGGCGTGGCGTTTGCTCATGATGGAGGGCATGGAGCATTACTCAGGCCGGGTGACCATCATCCATCACAATTCCGAAGTCGCCCAGTTCTGCGAATCGTATTTCCGTGAGCGGAATTATTTTTCACTTTGCTGCGCCTATCCAGCCGACGCCCTTGGGGCCATGCTGCAGACTTCTTTCGGTGGAGTTGATCTTCTGCTCGTGGATGCCGAAACCGCCTGCAATAAAGGTCTGGAATTATTGGCACGGCTGCAGGCCCATCGCCCCGGCTTTCCGATTTTCTTGTGGGTTTTACCGAGCGATCGCCTTGCCATAGAACGGGCTTTCGATTCCATCTTGCGCGAGCGACCGGAACGACTCGAGAACAGGTTTGAAACAGAAAGCGAATACGTCCGCTGAAACAGACAAATTGCCGGCTATAATTGTCAAGACAACCCGTAAAAGCCTGTAAGCACAGGGTTATAACCGTTAGTCATGCGGTCAACTATTCGGTAAAATTGTTACATTGTTGCACGTGAATGGAGGACTCATGACTGATACCGATCAACTCACATATTTCTTGAGCGAGAAGAAGAATATTCTCGTCGTGACCTTTGTCGGGCCCTTGGTGCGCGGCAGCGCCCATATACTCGAAAAGTGCATTCAGGAGCTTTCCAAACGCGAGGCGACCTGGGTTATTTTGAATCTCAGGGATGTACCGGGAACGGTGGACCGGTCGGTTTTCCCTGCTTTCGCAAGATTACAAAAGAATGTGCGCGACCGAAAAGCCTGTTTACGGATGTCTGCTCTTCACCCCTCCTTAAGATTGGCTTTGGACGAGCAGGGATTGGTCAGGGCAGATGAAACTTCTAACAGCCTTGCTGAAGCACTGTCCAGTTTAGCTGTGAATATTTCCCGGGCCGCCTAAGGATTGTTGACAATCCGCAGGGACCTCCGCAATACTTCGTAAGGATTGATACCCCGTAAGGGTGGAGCGCAGAGCTTTTCACGCTCAATAATATTTCGTATCTGAAAGAGGAACTTCCCATGAACCGCGTAATGAACAGTGTCGCACTTCTGGCGTCTATGCTTGTAATCACTTCCAGCGCAATGGCAGGGCAGCCTGCCGCTTTCGCGGAGAATCCCGGTGCGAAGGTCATGTCTGCGGCGCCTGCTACCAGCACTTTGAAGGGCAAAGTCCTCGAAACCATGAATGCCGGAAGTTACACCTATGCCAAACTTTCCACCCCTGCGGGTGAGATCTGGGCTGCAGTACCTCAGGCCAGCATCAAAGTCGGAAGCGAGATCGGGATCGAAAATCCAATGACGATGGACGGTTTTGAAAGCAAGGCTTTGAAGCGCAAATTTGCAAAAATCGTTTTTGGGACCTTGGAAAATGGCGCTGGAAGTCCTGCGGCTAAAAGCCCTCATGGCGCACTCCCTGCCGGTCCGATCGATCTGAAATCGGTGAAGGTGGAAAAAGCCTCTGGAGCGGACGCCCGCACCATTGAAGAAATCTTTGCTCAAAAGGCCAAGCTGAATGGTCAAAAGGTCACCGTCCGGGGCAAGGTCGTCAAAGTTAATATGGGGATCATGAACAAGAACTGGATTCATCTGCGTGACGGCTCAGGTTCTGCGGATGCCGGGAATTTTGATTTGATTGTCACCTCACAAAGCGCAGCCAAGATGGGTGATGTCGTGGAAGCCAAAGGAACCGTGGCAGCGGATCGGGATCTTGGGGCTGGCTACAAGTATTCAGTGCTGGTCGAAGACGCAAAATTAGTGAAGCCCTGAGTTAAGAAGCTGAACGCTCAACCAGGGTAATCTTTAAAAGCACTGGTCGCACCAGCTATTTGCTGGTAATCGTACCGTATTATGCAGACCCGATACATCACGACGCCACTCTATTACGTTAACGCCCGCCCGCATCTTGGGCATTCTTATACGACGATTGTCGCAGACGTCCTGAAAAAGCATTTGATGCAGCGGGGGCATCCGGTCACCTTCCTCACCGGAACGGATGAGCACGGTGAAAAAATCGAGCAGATGGCCCGGACCAGCGGGCGCGACGTGAAAGAGTTTGTCGATGAAGTCGCCCAGGACTTTGAGTCTACCTGGCAGCAGATGGGAATCGACTTTGATATTTTTTACCGGACGACCCAGCCCGAACATATCCGCAAAGTTCAAGGCGCATTGCAGACCCTCAAAGACCGGGATCTCATCGTCTTCCGCGAGTACGAAGGCAATTACTGCGTCGGCTGCGAGCGTTTTCTGACCGATTCAGAGCTGACTGCGGCCGGAACCTGCGCGGATCATCTCAAGAAGCCCGAACACCGGAAGGAAGCCAATTACTTCTTCCTGATGAGCCGGTACCAAAAGCGGTTGATCGAACATATTGAAAAAAATCCTGCGTTCGTTCAACCGGAACATTTCAAAAATGAAATCCTCTCGTTCCTCAAGCAGCCTCTGGGTGATCTCTGCATCTCACGGCCGAAATCCCGCCTGACCTGGGGAATTGAGCTGCCGTTTGACTCCAATTACGTCACCTATGTCTGGTTTGACGCCCTTTTGAATTATTTGAATGCCACCGGTTGGCCCGACAAGTTCAATTTGGAGCTTTGGAAATCCTGCACACACTTCATTGGCAAGGATATTCTCAAAGCTCATGCCGTTTACTGGACGACGATGCTCATGGCACTGGATGTTCCGCTTTACCGTCAGTTGCAAGTGGGGGGCTACTGGCTCATGAGCGGCAATAAAATGAGCAAGTCCCTGGGCAACGTCGTGCGGCCCCTGGAAATCGAGCAGCAGTTCGGACGGGATACGCTGCGCTTCTTTCTGATGCGCGAAATGTCGTACGGTTTGGACGCTTCGTTCACGCTCGAGCTTTTCGTCAATTCGGTCAATGCACATCTGGCCAATGGCATCGGGAATCTGGTGTCCCGGGTGCTCACCCTTTGCCAGAAAAATTTCAAAGGCAGTTTCAATCCGGCCTCTTTGACGGATGCGGATCGCAAGCTCCTGGGCGCACGTCAAACTGCACTGACTGCCTGGGATCAGAATTTCGACAATCTTAAATATCACCAGGCTTTGAAAGTCTGGGGCGAACTGGTCACCCAGGTGGATCTCTATGTGAACGAGATGAAGCCGTGGGCCTTAGCCAAGGATCCGACTCAGAGTGAACGCCTGCAGACAGTTCTCGGTGTCTGCCTTCAGGTGATTCAGACTTTGGGTGTTCTGGTTTATCCGGTTTTGCCGAATGCCGCACGTGAGATCATGAAAGCACTCGGCCACAGCAAGGGCCCGGAAGCGGGCATCGCGTTGGCTTTGGAGGACCGTTTTGAGTTCAAGCTTGCACCGGAAGTACCGAAGCTGTTCATGCGTGTCCAGCTTCCGGTAACTGAAGAAACAACTAAAACCTAGTTCAAGGGGAGTAACAGTGAGTCAGAATAAACGAATTGCAATATTAGTAGGCGGTGGCCCGGCTCCGGGTATCAATAGTGTGATCGCGGCAGCAACGATCCGAGCAACACTCGAAGGAGTGGAGGTGCTGGGTATCGAGGACGGCTTCGAATGGATCATGCAGTCCAATATCGATCACGTCAGACCTCTTAACATCAAGGATGTCTCGCACATTCACTTTCGGGGGGGATCCTTCATCGGTATCTCGCGCGCCAATCCGACCAAAGATCCCAAACTTCTCGAAAACGCCGTTATTTCCCTGCTTCGTCTTAATGTTGCCCATCTCATCACGATCGGGGGCGATGATACGGCGTTCTCCGCGATGAAGCTTGCCGAAAAAGCGGATGGTCGGATCAAGGTCGTTCATGTTCCAAAGACGATCGACAATGACTTGGATCTTCCTGCTCACATCGATACTTTCGGTTTTCAGACGGCGCGCCATATCGGTGTTGAGATCGTCAAGAACCTCATCGTGGATTCCCGCACGACCTCGCGCTGGTACTTCATTATTTCGATGGGCCGCAAAGCCGGACATCTGGCTCTCGGGATGGGGAAATCCGCGGGTGCCACACTCACTTTAATCACCGAGGAATTTTCAAAAGCGGGCGAGCCGGTCAAGCTCAATGCCGTTGTGGATACGCTGGCTGGAGCGATCATCAAGCGCTTGAGCTACGGTCGACGTCATGGAGTGGCTTTGATCGCTGAAGGTCTGGTCATGGACATTGATCCCAATGATTTGGCGGGGCTGGCCGAAGTCGAGCGCGATGCGCATGGACATATCCGGATTGCTGAAGTGAACATCGGCGAAATCCTGAAATCGGAAGTTCAGAAGCGGCTTAAACAATTCAACATCAAGACAACCATTGTCGCAAAGAACATCGGTTATGAAATGCGCTGCGCGGACCCGATTCCTTTCGACATGGAATACACCCGTGATCTGGGCTATTGCGCAGCTAAACATCTGATCGAAGGTGGAGATGGCGTGATGGTCTCGATCCAGGGGGGGCACTTCGTTCCCATTCCGTTCACCGATCTCATTGATCCGAAGACGGGCCGTACCCGGTTGCGTCTGGTCGACATTCATTCGACCAGTTATGCGATTGCACGCCGGTATATGATCCGGCTCAGAAGAGATGATTTTGCGGATCCGCATGAATTGGCCAAATTTGCGGCCACAGCCGGAATTTCACTCAAGGAGTTCCGCGATCAGTTCGGGTACCTTGTTGAACTCGAGCCGCCTGCGTTGGTCTTCAATCCGGATAAGGGATCGTTATCCACCCGCCATATCAAGGAATTTGCGCGGACGGAGGCAGAAGTTGCTGAAACGGAAGCTCTCGACAAGCCGTCATCTGGTAAGCAGAAGCCACAGAAATAAAAAAAGGCCGGGTAACGCGAGTTACCCGGCCTTTGAATTTTTTGAAAGAAGTGAAAACTACTTCTTCATCACTTCCTGGTAATCTTTCAGCGTGGTCTTACCGAAATCGGTCAAGATCTTGCCTTCCTCTTTCTTCATGCTGACATGGCAATCCAGACATTTCTTGTCTTTGTATTGCGGGGCTTTCACTTTGAAGGCACCGGTTGCAAAGGCCATGGACGGAATTAACGTGAATGCAAGAACCAATAGTACGTGTTTCATTATCTAGTCTCCTTATCCTTTATTTGGATATTCGGAAATTCTAGCTTAAAAAATTTTAATGTCAAAACTCAATTCAGCGTCGGGAGCTTCTTTGCAACTTATTCAAAAACAGGAAGGGCAGTTAGATGCGCCTTGTAAACGTCTTCCCATTGAGTGCGGTTTTTGAAATACCGGTCCAAAAAGATGAGAGAAGGGTGGAAGTTGTACTTGAGCATTTCGTCATAAGCATCTTCGGGGCTCCAGTTTTGATGAAATACCCGGAACAAACCGACGATCAGGCCGGTGCGGTCCTGGCCGTGGGCGCAGTGAATAAAAATTGGGTAATGGGCAGGGTTGGTCAAAATTGAAAGGATGTCATCCACGTTCTCGTCCGAGGGAGACCAGAAGCCCGACATGGGACGCGGAAGGTATTGGATTCCCAGGAGTTGGGCCAAGGACTCTTCTTCTTCATTTGCGTCATCATCATTGTCGAGATTCAGGTCTGTTTTGATTCCGAGAACTTTCAATGCTTGCAAGCCGTCGTATCCCGGACTGGCCCCCCTGTAGACACCGGGTGAGACTTCATGAAATTCGGCGATCGGAATACTGATAGGAGGCGCCACTGCCGCGAACCCGGCGCTGATTAAACCCAAGAAGACGCTGATCCCAAGTGTCAGTATTTTCATGCAGTGCGTATAGCCCTCCCCGAGGGAGGTCGTCAACTGGTACTTGCCAGGAATTCCTGGAGCGATTTTACCCCAAGATTTTCATGCTGCAGAGCGAGAATGCCCTCCAATGCGGCGCGGGCTTCAGGGATAGTCGTGTAGTAAGTGATCCCATGCATGAGGGCTTCGCGCCTGATGGAATAAGAATCGTAAATGGACTGCCCGCCATGGGTCGTATTGATGACCATCGCAATTTCACCGTTCTTGATCGAGTCCACAATGTGGGGTCGACCTTCTTTCACTTTCTTAATGGGCAGAGTCCGGATCTTCTGTTCATTGAGAAAAGCGGCAGTCCCCTGGGTCGCAACGAGCTGGAAGCCCGCGTTCAGCAAAGCCTGGGCGAGGAGCGGAAGATGCCTTTTGTCGGAATCTTTCACGCTGAGAAAAACAGTCCCTTTCACAGGAAGACGTACACCGGCTGCAAGCTGGGCCTTGGCGAAGGCTTTCGGAAAGCTTTCGTCGATCCCCATGACTTCGCCCGTAGACTTCATTTCAGGCCCCATCAGGGGGTCCACTCCTGGGAACTTTGTAAAGGGAAAGACAGCTTCTTTGACTGAAAAGTAAGAAGGAGCGAGTTCTGTCAGGACATTCTGCTTTTGAAGGCTCTGGCCGGCCATGATTCGGGCAGCGATCTTGGCCAGGGGCTGGCCTGTGGCTTTTGAAACAAACGGCGAAGTGCGCGAGGCACGTGGATTCACTTCGAGAACATAGACAACATCATCTTTCAAAGCGTACTGAACGTTCATCAAGCCTTTGACTTGGAGTTCAAGAGCCATGAGTCGGGTTTGTCTTCGGATTTCTTCGATGATCGCAGGAGTCAGCGTATGGGGCGGGAGGCAGCAGGCCGAATCTCCTGAGTGAATGCCTGCTTCCTCGATATGTTCCATGACGCCGCCAATGACAACGTCTCGGCCATCACAAAGGGCGTCCACATCGATCTCAATCGCTTCGTCCAGAAACTGATCCACCAAAACCGGATGTTCCGGTGAAACGGATACGGCAGTTTCCATGTAGTGTTTCAGCGCTTCCACGTCGTAGACAATGCGCATCGCCCGGCCACCCAGGACATAGGAGGGGCGGGTGAGAACGGGATACCCGATCTGTTCGGCGATTTTCTCGGCTTCTTCAAAAGATCGCGCCGTTCCGTTCCGGGGTTGCTTGAGCTGAAGCTTCTCGATCATGCCCTGAAAGCGCTCACGATCCTCAGCACGATCAATCGCGTCCGGAGAGGTGCCGATGATCGGAACACCGGCTTTTTCCAGCGCTACGGCCAGGCGAAGGGGCGTCTGCCCGCCGAACTGAACAATGACTCCATCGGGCTTTTCGATATCGACGATCGAAAGAACGTCTTCGTAGGTGAGGGGTTCAAAGTACAGGCGGTCGGAAGTATCGTAATCGGTTGAAACCGTCTCCGGGTTGCAGTTGACCATGATTGTTTCAAAGCCGTCCTGCTTTAGCGCGAAGGCCGCGTGCACACAGCAGTAGTCAAATTCAATTCCCTGACCGATGCGATTGGGGCCACCGCCCAGGATCATGATCTTCTTTCTTTTTGAAACCTGGGCCTCGCATTCCTCTTCATAGGTCGAGTAAAGGTAAGGCGTGAAGGCCTGGAATTCCGCCGCGCACGTGTCAACGCGCTTGTAGACCGGGGTGATTTTCAAAGAGAGGCGAAGAGCGCGGACCGCCTCTTCGTTGGATCGCCAAAGCTTGCTGAGAAACCGGTCGGAGAAGCCCAGGGTCTTGGCTTCGCGCAGCACGGGGGCCAGGACAGCAGCAGGGGCGGTGAGCGAAATATTCCGGAGTTCGTCTTCTTTGCTCAGAATCTGCCGGATATTGTCCAGGAACCAGGGGTCGATGAAGGTGGCTTCATGAATCTCCGCCATTGAAAACCCGGCGCGGAAGGCATCGCCGATCTGCCAGAGTCGTTCGGCATTCGGGGTTCGGAGTTTTTCGAGTAAAAGAGCTTTTTTACGAGCGCTCAGAGGCTTGCGCGTCTTTGCGCCGAGGTCAAAGAGCTGGGAGTCAAAACCGGAAACACCGGTCTCGAGCGAACGCATCGCTTTTTGGAGGGATTCCTTGAAGGTGCGTCCAATGGCCATAACCTCGCCGACGGATTTCATCTGGGTAGTGAGAGTGGCATCGGCCGTAGGGAATTTCTCAAAGGTGAAGCGCGGGATTTTGGTGACGACGTAATCAATCGCGGGCTCAAAGCATGCGGGAGTCTCGCGTGTGATGTCATTGCGGATTTCGTCCAAACGGTATCCGACTGCGAGTTTGGCGGCAATTTTGGCGATCGGAAAGCCCGTGGCTTTGGAGGCCAGGGCTGAAGAGCGCGAAACGCGGGGATTCATTTCAATGACTACAAGCCGACCGTCTTTCGGATTGATTCCAAACTGGATATTGGAGCCCCCCGTATCGACGCCGATCTCGCGGATGATCTTAAGCGAAGCGTTGCGCAGGATCTGATATTCCTTGTCTGTCAGCGTCTGGGCCGGCGCAACGGTAATGGAGTCGCCAGTGTGGACGCCCATGGGATCGAAATTTTCGATCGAGCAGATGATGACGACGTTATCCGCCGTATCACGCATGACTTCGAGTTCGTATTCTTTCCAGCCAATCACCGATTCCTCGACGAGAACCTCATTCGTTGGTGAAGCTTCGATGCCGCCCAGGACCAGGGACTCGTATTCTTCAATATTGTAGGCGATGCCGCCGCCGGTTCCGCCCATCGTGAACGAAGGCCGGAGAATGGCGGGGAAGCCGACGGTTTTGATGACTTCAAGAGCTTCTGCGAGATTATGGGCAAAGCCCGAGCGCGGAACATCGAGCCCGATCTTGTGCATGGCGGCCTTGAACAAGCCCCGGTCTTCGGCTTTCTCAATCGAGGCAATGCTGGCGCCAATGAGCTTCACGGCGTATTTTTCAAGAACCCCTCTTTTGGCGACTTGAACGGTGGTGTTCAGGGCGGTCTGGCCGCCTAAGGTGGGGAGGATTGCATCGGGCCGTTCTTTGGCGATGATCTGGGTCAGGACTTCGGGCGTGATGGGCTCGATGTAAGTGCAATCAGCCATTTCCGGGTCCGTCATGATCGTGGCTGGATTACTGTTGAGCAGAATGACGTGGTAGCCTTCTTCTTTGAGTGCCTTGCAGGCCTGAGTGCCGGAGTAATCAAACTCGCAGGCTTGACCGATCACAATCGGGCCTGCGCCCACAATCAGAATTTTGCGGATATCAGTTCTCTTAGGCATGGGTGCGGGAGCTCTCCATTAGCTCGGTGAATCTTTTGAAAAGGTATTGGGAATCATGCGGACCCGGGGAAGCTTCCGGATGATGCTGGACTGAAAAAACAGGTAGCGTTTTATGAAAAATGCCCTCGACTGTCTTGTCGTTCAGGTTCTGATGTCCCAGTGCGCAGGTATGGGCAACCGATTCCAGATCCACACAGAAGCCGTGATTCTGGGCGGTGATCTCTACCTTTGCTGACCGGGTATCGAGCACGGGCTGATTGGAGCCATGATTGCCGAATTTGAGCTTCAAAGTTTTTCCACCCAAAGCGAGTCCCAGAAGCTGATGGCCGAGGCAGATTCCAAAGATGGGCTTGCGTCCCAGAAACCTCCGGAGGTTTTCCTGGACATCTTTGAGCGGCTCGGGGTCTCCCGGACCATTCGAAAGAAATATCCCGTCCGGATTCATCGCCAATGCTTCTTCCGCCGGGAGGTGAGCGGGTACGACTGTCACATCGCATCCCGCAGAAGTCAGGCACCGGAGAATATTGAATTTGATGCCAAAGTCGTAAGCCACGACTTTGTATTTCAGGTCCGCGGGACGGGCTTCAGGGTAACCGAGACCGAGCTCCCAGGATTTCTGAGTCCAGTGGTAAGGTTCCGTGCAGCTCACGCAAGACGCCAGATCAAGACCGGTCATCGACGGAAGTGCGCGGGCTTTGCGAATAAGGCTGGCTGGATCCAGATCGGTCGTCGAAACAATTCCGTTCTGAGAGCCGTGGTCGCGCAGGTGCCGAGCCAGGGCGCGGGTGTCTATGCCGGAAAGTCCGATGATCCGCTGGGCCTTGAGGTAATCACCGAGACTTTGGGTTGCCCGCCAATTTGAATAGAAGGGCTGGTATTCTCTGACAATCAGGCCCGAAAGATGAATCCGGTCGCTTTCGATGTCTTCGGGGTTGATGCCGGTGTTGCCGATTTCAGGATAGGTCAGGGTGACGATCTGTCCCTTGTAAGACGGGTCAGTCAGTACTTCCTGGTAGCCGGTCATGGCCGTATTGAAAACGATTTCGCCTTTTGCTTCGCCCGAAGCACCGAAGGAATTTCCGGTGAATATCCGACCATCCGATAACGCGAGGAGTGCTTTCATGTCTGGATAAATCGGGTAGAAGAATTGCGAAGAAATTGCAAATGCAAACTGCGCGTTTTTAAACTGAAATCACTAATCTGAAATCACCGTGGGCCGAACCCCGGGGTCACAGATCATGTCGACTGCGCCAGCTCGTAAAGAAGTATTCGTGCAGCCCTCGTGAACTTGGATGGGAAAATTCGAAACCACCCGGCTGGTGCCGTCGGCGTTGTAGGTGACGATTGCGGTTTCCGGGACTCGGCCAACAATCTCCAATACACCTGAGGATTGTGTGGCGGCCTGGGCTGCGGAAGCCAGGAAGAGACTCAGGAAGGCAGAATAGTGAAAGAATTGATGCAACATCATGACGCGGTGTGTCATATCATGTGACATCTACGGAGTCAAAGTTCAGAATATTCTAAAAATAAGCATAATTTCAATTAGTTACATGCAATCTATTGAATTGTATGCTCCTCTGAAATCCTCGCCAGGTTAAAGAGCTGGAGATTGATCTGATAGAGCTGGTCGCCTTCAGGAGAGGAAAACCTCAGATCCGGTGCAGGCTTTTTTTCAGCTGAAGTAACGTTGTTTGCAGGTCCACAACCTTGGGCCAGAGGTCTGGAGCAAGGTCCAGGATTCTATCGAGTTCCGGTTGAAACTCTGCCTCACTAGTGAAGAGCTCTTGAACGGACTTGGATGAGCGGCTTTGCAACCACCGTTCGTAAGAGTTCTTGATCAGCTGGGCATATTCGCGCAGCCCTGGGTTTGCATGATTCAGAATCGAGGTCAAAACGATGGCCTCTTCCATCAGCGATTCCGGGCTGCCGGTTCGCGGAGCCGAAGAATCTGAACGCACATCAATGAGGTTGTAATCGAGATCCGGAATATCCGACCCTGAGAGTAAGAGCCGTGCCAAGGCGATCAGATCCAGAATGGGCTGGCCCGTTTCTGTGCCCTGGATCACCATGCGCACTCCGCCTTTTGCCTGAATATTGCGCAAAATATTTTCCATGGCTTTGAAGGTTTCGGGTACTCTTTCGCCGGTCAAGCCCACGATCTCAACGCCCGCATCGGGCACTTCGCCCCCGATTCCGTCCGGATGCCCACCATTCATCGGACTGAGATCTTTATTGAGGACTTCGGGACGGTCCTGAATCCGGAAGCCACCGAACTGCATCTCGCCTTCGCTGCGACGAATTTTAAAGGGCAGCGGCATTTCCACGGACCCCGACTTGTCCTTCAGCATCAAGGCGACCTGTGCATTCAGATCCGGAGCAAAAAGAGCGAATGCTCCGCCTTTGGAGCGTTCGGTGAGACTCGTCCATTCTTTTTGAATGAGCCCCAGAAGCTGGCCATCGCGGGTCAAGACCGCGCCGCCGCTCATGCCTTTTTCGGCAAGGGTCAGAATTTTGAGTTGTCTCAGAGGGCGGGCAATGCGCGCTTCTTTGGAAGAGGTATCGACCAGGATGCCTTCGCGAATGACGCCCGTGAAGTCCTGCGCCGGAAAGCCGATCAGGCTGACGCTCGAAAGTGCTTCGATCTTCTGTGCTGCCGGGATGAACGGGCATGGTTTAAGTTTATTCAAAGCATCGGCCTGACTTTCGGTTTTGGCTGTCAAGATCATCAGATCTGAGCCCCAATCGCGTTTAAAGATTGAGACGGTGAGTGAGTCAGTGGCAGAGAGCGACGCCGTAATGGGAAAATCGATCCGATCCAGAGGTAGGAAATGATCGGTGGTAAGGATCAGATTCCTTTCGCCTCTGCGAATGACTACACCCGAAGCGGCAAACCGGACATTGCCACTGATTGCATAGAGCTTCACGACATCGCAGCTTGCAGCGTGGGCCTGATCGGGTAAGAATCCTGAACTACCCAGAAGTCCAATCACACTCAAAAACTTTGCAAAACCCAGAAACAAATTAGAGCTGTAAGTCATAAAATCACCTCAACCGGAAAATGGAAAATATAGGGTCGCCGGGCCCTTGCCCTGACGATGGCAGAGTTTCATCTGAACCAGGCCATGAAGCTCGCGGACGGCAGTGCGCTCCGAGATTTCAAGTGCCTTCAAGACATCCGCCTTTCGAATCGAACCGCGGTATTTGAGAAGAGTCAGGATCCTCACCTGGCGCTCACTCAAACGGGAATCATTGGCAATCACACGGGTGGTTCCGCGAATCGGGATCAGGGCGGAGAACGGGGTAACACCTTTCCAGCGCAGGCCCGCTGATTCCCATTCGATCTCACCTGCGCAGGATTTCGGCATCAGCCGCCTCAGGCGGCAGACCGCGCCATGCAGAAGGTTGTCGTGCACAAGCGGATTATAGCTTTCGTCCCAGACGAGCGGGACGAGCTCTTCCCGGCTCAGGTTCATGGGGTATTTGGAAATTATCGCGGACAGAAGGCGCATCAAGACTGGCTTCGAATTGAGATTGATGATCCCGAGCGTGGCCTGCAAGCCATCCCAGAAAAATAATTTCTGGTTTTCGGGGAGATTGCGAAGCCGTGCGGCCTCAGTGTCAGTGACTTCAATGACTCCGGCCTGCGTGATGTGCAGAAATTTCTGAGCGGAAGAGGGAACAAGCTCGGAGAGCGCCCGGATGATGTTTTCGAGAAGCGGAGCTTCCGAAATATCCTGCGTCTCTGGCATTTGCAGCAATGCCAGCTCCTGGTTGACTGAAGTCGGGAGTGGAGTCCCTGTCTTTTCTGTTCCGCGACTGATCGCAACCCAGGCGTCCACCCGTTCGGCCAAGCGGTTTGTGAAAGGGTGTTGCAAGGGCTTCAGCGTGCTTGAGAGCTTCTCAAGTTTCTTCCATTGGCTTTCTGATAACAGTGAAACCGCCAGAACGTAAGCCAGGGCGAGAGTCCCTTCGGGCAGTTCTTCCTTTTTGTTTTGCGCACGTTTCTCGAGAATTTCAATTAGAGGACTAAATCTGGCTCGGGTTGCGCCGTCCGGCCCCTGCAGGAGCCACTCGGTAATGGCGGACAAGTTTTCCAGGGTTGAATCATATTGATGGTTGTTGAACTCGGCCCGAAGGCGGGCAAAGGTCGTGCGCGCCTGCGCGATGGTAGTGCGAGTACCGGCTAGAAGCTCGTATTCCCAGGTGTAAAGTGCCAGGAGCATCAATTGTGAGGGATTCCATTTTAGAGAACTTTCCTGGAGTCTGCCAGGCATCGGTCCGTTGTCGAATTCCAGTCGCCACTGAAATAGTGCGATGGAGGTTTGAAGCGGGGAGTTTGGAGAATCTTTGATCGCGGAATTTGCGAGTTCCAGATCACGGCGGGCGTTTTGAATTTCGCCCAAACGATCCCAGGAAATGGCGGCATTGAGCAGTGCACGGGCGCGTAGTTCGTTGGCATTCTCGCCCAGCGCATTGGCAAGGCAAGCCGCTTTCAAATTCATTCGGGCGGACTCAAGATAATCCTTCTTTTGAAACGCGAGGATTGCCTGGTCCAAAGTGAGATCCGCTCGGGCTTGGATGACGCGGTTTTGAGCCAGGTCAGTGGGGGCTTTTTCAGTCAGCTGATCGAGTTCAGCGGCTGCTTCTGTATAAAGCGACTGGGCTTCTACAAACTGACCGAGCCGCCGCAACGAGATCGCCTGATGAAAGAGTGCCGTGGCTTCATGAAGCTGTGCTTCGAGTGGATCGGCAGCGCGGGCGCGGAGGGCGGTATCCCGATAATTACGCGCCGCCAGGAGTGCTTGGGCTGCCGTCGAATGTTTCATTGAGAAACGGGAATTCAGGCAGAACGCGGGAAGTGAAAGGCGGGGGGGCAGACTCTCGAGCGGGAGTTGTGCCAGCTTCTGGAGTGTCTCGCGTTCCTCTTCAAGAGAGAACAGCGCGGAGGCTTTCACCAGCCGCTCTGCTTCCTGAAGTGCCTGGGTTAAAGGAGCCAGCATGGTTTACTTCTGTCTGGGTTTATTGGCACGGATCCGGTCGATGTCGTCTTTTTCCAGAACGCGGATTCCGATATTTGTCGCCAACCCGATTTTGTAGGCCAAAGCGTTGATGTTCAGGATCAACCCATTCATCTTGAGATCGGTCGTCGTGAGCATATTGCCCATTAGTGTCGAGAAGTTTTGGTTTTCCCAAAGCGTCTTGAAGCGCAAAGTCTCGTCCTGAACGACGGAATCCCCGTTTGCTTCAGAAACGGCGATCATCTTGGCCAACTGGATAATCACGGGTCGAATCAGGGTATGTTTTCCGTTTTCTTCGACCATCGGAGAGAGCTGGTTCACTAGGAGGTCACTCAGGACGCGACCATAATCAGCAACCAGTCTCTGCGTAACGTCGGATTCGAGCCCATAAGCTTCGATCAGATTGAGAACAGAAAATTCGATGCATTTGACCGCCGCAAGGTTTCCTCCATCGGTTCCGTAATAATCCGAAGAGAGCTGGGCCGCTTCGTCGAGCGCTTCTTTCAAATAGCGATGATACGCAATCAGGAGATTTGCCTGATTCATGAAGTCGCGATGGCTGATCGCTTTCGGGCGTTCCCCTTTTGCGATCTTGGCAGTGTTTTCCTGAAGACTGTCATAGAAGCGCTTGGCGGCTTCAAAGAAGCTTTTAAGAACTTTCTTTTGAGAGGGGATGAGCTTGATGGATTTCAGGGCGTTGCCCAAAGCTACAATGGATGGTTCAACTCCTGCACCGCGGGGAATGGTCATATGAAGTAAGATTTCGCCGAGTCGCGTAAGTTTAAAAGAAACCGTTTTTTGGTACAAGGTGACGTATTCTCGAGAGCAGTCGAGCGTGAACATCGCCTTCGAAAGATCAATTTCAATAAGTTTCTCCAAATTTGCTTTTGAGATCAGCTCCGAAGTGGACCAGGAGTTCAGTTCTTTATTGAGTCGCGCAATCAGCGCCTTGATCGCAGTGTTCTGGAATTTCCTCCAGGTTTCCGGAAATGACGAGCTTAAACATCGGTGCGCGAATAGCTCGTCCCGATTCAGATCTGTAATCACCCCGCTGCAGCCGCTGCCACTCTTAAAGGATTGACTCACTCCGAAGAAATCATTCTCCACTTGCCGAATAATTTCTTCCGGGGTTTGCACCGTCGTTCCCTCGTCCGCTTGCGCCCGAAGCGTCGAATAACTGAGAACGACGAGGGCCAGAAGGGGCAGGGTTTTCATCAGGAGTTTGGATTTTAGAAAGTTCATAAAATTCCTCAAAGGTATCGCGCCAAATTGCGCCGTTCAGTCTTGTATAATTCCGGAGTGATTTAGTCAAATAAAGTCGCTTGTCTTGTAAGTATATGAAAAGGTGCCACTTATTCGTCATGAAACCGTGGCGCAAATTGAATCAGTAGCTCACCGAACCGAAAAGGGCCTTGTAACGTTCACGGATGGTAATGAGGCTGAGGCCGCTATCGTAGGTCAAATTCATATCCAGTAAGCCGGTGATGAATCCTTCCTGATTGGCGAATTCCTGTTCAAGTCCAATCACCGCTCGGTAAACATCGGTCTGGTGCAGCTGACCGCTCGCGCTCGAAATTGCAAATACCCTCGCGGCAGCTTTTTTGAGCGGGAGGATTGAAGCGCGGACTTCCTCGGGAGAAGTCTGTTCCTGCAGATCGCGAAGGACGTGGACCAGCCTGCGGGCGAGTTCGTCTGCATCGCTGATATTGCCGATGAAGGCCGGGCTGCCGCCGTGGCCGTGTCCGCGCCCGTTTCCGGGTTCGTACTGACCTTCCTCATCGTTCACGTAGAGTTTGGCCCAATTCGCATAAGCCGAGCCGCGATCAATTCGGATTTCAACCTGTTGAACGGTTCGGCGGATCGACGTGCGGAACGTGGGATCATAGGCCGGGATCATGCCGCTCCAGACTTCCGTACCATCGGCGTAGATGCGAGCCATGACATTGTCGCGGCCTTTGGCTCCGCGCCAGTTCACGTCCATCATTTCGACATAGGTCGGGTGGCCGAGGTCGATGACCTGGGGGCTGGATTCGGAGACATTGGTATAAATAGGCACTTCTCGAACAGAGCTGGAACGCTTGCCGGCAGCTTGAGAATCAGCACCGGAGAGCAGAGTGGCCAGTCCGAAGAGCATTAAGATTAAAGAGGGGGGTTTCATAAATTATTTCCTTTCGTTTGAGTGACGCGACGATAAATACAGCGATAACTCGTCGCAGCATACTTTAACGCTCTGCAATCGGTAACGGCTTGTTTGGAAAGGAATGTTTCGGTTCATTCGAATTTTTCAGGAGCGAGCGCAATTGAAAAAACACATGATTTCAAAGCTCCGGAATACGGCAATGTTTTAAATTTGGCGTGATTTGGCCTAAGCCCTACTGCGGATGCTCCATTTTCCCAATTCCGGGGATCAGTCTGTGGAGATCATCCGTGCTCACCTGGGACTTCCAGACTCCTCCGAGCTTTGCAGCCAAAATGACGGCAACAAAGCCCAGAACGACTGCGCAGGCGAGTATTCTCGGGCTGAGGCCTTTGCTCTTTTTACCGGAAGAATAAGTCAGCGCACCCGACGGGCAACCTGTCTTGCAAGTGAGGCAGGAGGTGCACTCAGGAGAGATGATAGATTTGGAAGTGGCCACAGGAAGGTGGGCCGGGCAATTCCGGGTGCACTTCTTACAGTTATGACAAAGCGAAACGTCTCTGCGGATCTTAAAAGGCGAGAGCAGGCCCGTCAGACCGAGGAGGGCGCCATAGGGACAGAGGAAGCGGCACCAGAAATTTCGCATCGGGATTGAAAGCAGGACGAGCGAGCCGATCACGATGAGTGAAAGCGTGCTGGGGCTCGCAAAAAAGTAATACATCTTCACATCAGCGATCTTCCAGTAATCACTGTCGAGGAAATCCAGACCCTGAGCCGGGGTCATCGCGATGACAATGATCCAGAAAAAGAAACCCAGAACCAGGTACTTGAGCGAGCGCAGGGTGAAATCAATCGGCTTGGGAAGCTGGACATTTTTTTTGAACCAGGACTTCCAGGGTTTATAAGCGAGTTCTGAAAGGAAGCCGACGGGGCAGATCCAGCCGCAGAAGGATTTCTTGAGAATTGTCGAAACGCCCAGGACAGCAATGAAAATGAAAAGTGCCGCGGGATGAAGCGGGTGAACCGTCCCGGAGGTGATCCAATGCTTCAAACTGGTCAAACCACCAATCGGAAGGAAGGCTTCAACGCCGTCTGGATGGGCGACCCACCGGGCAGACGTGGTCTGCTCAAGGGGGGGTGTTTCAAACTGCCCGATAAAGAGCGAGAACTCCCACCCGAGCCAAAGCGTGAAAAGGAGAAAGCCCAGCTGAACCCAGCGCCGGGGCGAAAGTCGGGCGGCAATACTCCGGAGGGGCGCAGATTTGGAATTCGTCATCAGTTCATCGTTAATAGGGTCAGGGGAGGTCTGCAAGCCCAAATTGACTGAATTCAA
The DNA here is from genome assembly GCA_001769805.1 of Bdellovibrionales bacterium GWA1_52_35. GTDB lineage: Bacteria > Bdellovibrionota > UBA1018 > UBA1018 > UBA1018 > GWA1-52-35. Next base: position 25,956 of record MEPO01000005.1, on the reverse strand, counting down.
AAGAGATGCAGATTGACAAAGCGGGCAAACGCAACGATTTTGAATACTCAAAGGGGAGCACGCAATGATCAAAGCCGTCACCAACTACTTTTCTGAGTTCAAGGTCCTGAAAACCGCCTCCAAAGAATTCTGGCTCGTGAATGCGATCAATTTCTTTGACTGCCTGGCCTACTTTTCAATGATCAATGTTCTGAGCCTTTATCTGACCAGCAATATCGGTTTCAATGACATGTCATCGGGCGCCTGGGTTGGAATTTACACCTTGTACATTACAGCCTTTATTTTCGCGGTCGGGTCGATAGCCGACTCGATCGGCCTCAAAAAATCTTTCTACATCGGCATGGGCTTCCTCTTTGTTTCGCGGCTTGGACTCGGAGTGGGACCGCTTTTTTTCAAAGGTGAGATTCTCAAGTATTTCGTCATGTCCATGATCATTCTGATGTCCTTTGGAACGGCCTTCATGAGCCCCATCGTGACAACGGGTCTGCGCAAATTCACGACGAAGGAAAACCGCTCCACCGGCTTCAATATCTATTATCTGATCATGAACGTGGCGGCCATTTTCGCCGGTTTCGCCGTGACCGACGGATTCCGTAACTGGCTGGGTGACATCAAAGGGAATCTTGCCATTCTGGATTTTGGCTTCGTCATGTCGATCCTTTGCATGCTTTCGGCCTACTGGCTGAATGAATCCAATATCAATCCGGACGAAAAGGTTTCGGAAGATGCCGAAAAGCGCCCGCTGAAGATTTTCAAGGAAGTCTGGAAGGAGAGCGCCTTTCAGAAATTGGTGCTCTTCCTGTTTCTGACTCTCGGTGTGCGACTGGTTTTCACCAACCAATTCCTGGTCATGCCCAAGTATTATACCCGCGTGCTTTTTGCTGATTTCGATCTCGGGTTTGCCAATTCGATCAATCCCTTTGTCATCATCGTCGGCTTGATCGTGCTCATTCCGGTTTTCAACAAGTTCAAAACCTTCTCGCTCATGCTCTGGGGCATGGCGATCTCGGCGCTTTCGCTGCTTTTCATGGCCGTGCCGATCGAATGGATACTCAAAATTCCCGGCATCACTAACGTCGATCAGGCATATCTTTTCGCGATTTATGCGCAAATCACCGTCTTCGCATTTGGCGAGCTGCTTTTCTCGCCGCGCTTCACAGAATACACGGCGATCGTGGCACCCAAGGACAAGGTGGCTTCTTACATGTCGCTTTCAGCGTTGCCGATGTTCATCGCCAAGCCCATCAACGGGTTTCTGGGCGGGGCTCTGGTGGCGTCGTTTTCGTATGAAGGAATTCGACCCAAGATTGATTCAGGAAATATCTCTTACGGGGATTCCCCTGAGTTCATGTGGCTGATCTATTTCCTGGCTGCCCTGGTGAGTCCTCTGGCGATCTGGGGAATGAAGAAAATCATCAACGCTGAACATGCCCGGCTTGAAACAGAAAAGGCGTCCGCTGTTGCAGTGGCGACCGAAGCGGATCCGGCTTAAGCCGTTCAAAAGAGGAATCGATTATGAAAATTAATTATCGAGTGATTTTGCAGGATGGTTTGGTGCTGATCACGGTTTCCACTTTGTTTGTGGTGGCCTTGAGTACGGGTTTCAAGAGCTTCAAAAAGGACGTTGATCTCGATGCCATTGTTCTGGCACTGAACCAGGATTCCAAAGATGAGTTCAATGCCATCGTCGCGAAGGAGCCGGGGCCTGAACGCTTGAATCGCAAGGATGAATTTGGCCGGACTCCGTTAATGATGGCCGCCTACGCCAATTACAAGGACCTCAAACAGCGCGAGGAAATGGATTCAAAGCGCGTTTCGTGGATCGAGATTCTGGCAAGTTCCGGTGCGGATCTCAACGCAGTCGATAAAGACGGCTGGACGCCCTTGATGTTCGCGGCGTGGAGTGGAATGAATCTTTCGGTTGCGAAACTGGTGGAACTCGGTGCATCCGTCACTCCGGCTGATCGTCAGGGTAATACGGCACTGTCTTTGGCCGCCTTCCGCGGTCAGGTCGGTATTGTGAAATTACTGGTCGAAAAGGGCGCAACCAAGGATGCCGTGACCGTCAAAGGCAAGAAGGCGCTGGATCTCGCGCAGGATGGCCTCAAGCAGTATCCCGAGCGGGCGTCTGAATACTCGCAAGTTGTGGAGCTTCTGCTTTAGTCCGTCCGGCGCACCCCCTGCAAGTAGGAGCGGAATGGAGCTGAGAAGCATCAATCCAGCAAATGGCGAGATTCTCGGATCTTTCGCCATGCATGGCCCGGATCAGGTCGAAAGCAAAATCAAGAAGGCGGCAGAAGCTTTCAAGAGCTGGCGCCGCAGTGTCTTTGCCGAGCGGTCGGATGTCCTGATTCGCTGCGCGGAGATTCTGGAAGCCGAAAGTCAGCGCTGGGGCGAGTTGATGACCCTGGAAATGGGAAAGCCCCGTCAGGCCGGAATTGATGAAGCTTTGAAGTGTGCGAAATGCTGCCGGTACTATGCAGAAAATTCAGAACGCTTCCTGGCTGACGAGCCGGCACCGGCACCTGCTGCTGCGCAGATGATAAAAGGAGAGCGGCGATTCATCGCTTTTCAGCCGCTCGGCCCCGTTCTCGCGATCATGCCGTGGAATTTCCCTTTCTGGCAGGTCTTCCGCTTCCTTGCGCCGGCGTTGATGGCGGGCAATTCAGCTTTATTGAAACATGCCTCAAACGTCCCCCAATGCGCGCTCGCGATCGAAGAGATCCTGCGCCGGGCCGGAGCACCCGAAGGGGTTTTTCAAATACTCCTGATCGGTTCGCGGGAGGTCGGGGCAGTCGTGGGTGATTCCCGGATCAGCGCCATCACGCTCACCGGCAGTGAGAAGGCCGGTTCTGAAGTCGCTTCCAGAGCAGGAGCGAATGTAAAGAAGGTCGTCCTTGAACTCGGCGGAAGTGATCCGTTCATCGTCATGCCGAGTGCGGACATCGACTCCACGGTTCAGGTGGCCATCAAAGCGCGGACGATCAATAATGGGGAGTCCTGCATTGCGGCCAAGCGGTTTATTGTCCATGAATCCATTGCCGATGAATTTTCACGAAAGTTTGCTGAGGGAATGAAAGCACTTCGGGTCGGTGATCCCATGGACCCGAAAACGGAAATTGGTCCTCTCGCGACGGCTGCGATTCGCGATGAGCTTGCCGATCAGGTGGAGCGTTCGGTGAAGGCGGGAGCGAGGATCCTCACGGGAGGGAAGAAGCTTTCCGGCCCGGGAAATTACTTTGAGCCGACGGTGCTGACAAATATTTCGCGCAGCTCGCCCGCCTGGCACGAAGAGTTCTTTGGACCTGTGGCGCTCTTTTTCCAGGCAAATAATCTGGATGAGGCGCTTCAGATTGCGAATGACAGTCCGTTTGGTCTTGGATCGAGCTTCTGGTCGGCGGATCTGCGCGAACAGGAGGTATATATCCGGGAGATTGAGGCGGGGATGGCATTCGTCAATTCGCAGGTCGTGTCGGATCCCTCCATTCCGTTCGGAGGCGTAAAAAAATCCGGTTATGGCCGTGAGCTATCGCATTTTGGGATCCGGGAGTTCACAAACATTAAGACCGTTGTGATGGTTCCTTCGCGGGGATCGGCACAGGCAACGGAGTAAATTGCTGCTTAGGACCGCGGAGGGCGCACGAGCGAAAGCAGGACCTGGGCTGCAGCTTTTTTGTCGTAAACCAGTACGGCACGAACGAGTTTGGGGGTGCCACAAAGCGCGTTACCCATTTCTTCACCGCCGATATCCAGACGGAAACCCAACAGGCGGGATTTGTAGCGGCAAAGCACCGCATCGCAATCGCGATAAAACCGCTCGCTTCCATCATTGGAAAGAAAAAGAAGTCGCGAGATGCGCTCGTTCTGGGGACTGGCCGGAGTCTTCTCTTTGAGCGCGTCCAGCCCTTTTTGTTCACGGGCGAGCTGCTTTTCGATCTGTTCGAACCCTTTTGAGGCAAAACCAAAGGCCAGCGCCCGGCGCAATTCACCGGATAATTCCGGGCTGAAGGGCAGGGTGATGACGCCGTTCACGCCCTTTTCCCAAAGCGGTTTGGCTTCAGTCGTGAGGAGCTTCAGGACAGCATCATGGCGGGGATCTGCAACAACGTCTTTGGGTAATTTCAGCACACGAAGACCTCTTTGAGAAACAATAGCTGAAGCAGGGCGTAAACGCTAACGCGAATAGGTCGTACGCAATTCCCGGCGCGGTTTAAGCATGAACAAAGGGCAATAGGAGATCATATGAAATTGAAGCTCATCATTGCTGCGCTGGGAGTCGTTCTTTTTCCCGCGTTGAGTATGGCCAACGCCACTGATCTGAAAAAGCTCAAAGCCGCCAAAATTCCCGAATCAAAAAATGCCTCGTGCAAAACCTGCCATACAAAAGGCAAATTGCTCAATACCTTCGGCAAAGCCTATAAGGAGTCCGACAAGGACTTCAGTAAAATGAGAGGCGAGGCGATAGGAGCTGAAGAAAAAGCGAAAAAGAAACTCGAAGAGATCAAAGAGTAGGTCTCGCTTCTGAAGCTCGCGTGCTCCGAAGAATTCATAATCACCGGAGATAGAAAAAATTTACGACAAGATCTTGATTTTGTCCAGAAGATTGTCGTATAAATGTCAAAAATATCGACTACTTACGTTGTGCATTTGTGTTATTTCTGGATCAAGTGGGAGATGAAAATGATCCAGCCATTGACTAAAATTTCTGGACCTCGGAGTCTGCTGAACCGAATTCTCGGAGAACAGGAACTCGTAGCGGCGGTGCAAAGCCTGGATGCTCGAGTGCTGGGCCAACTGATTAACCATCTGGGGCTTGAGGATTCGGGAGAACTGGTAGCGCTTGCGAGCACGGAGCAGCTCAAGAAGATATTTGATGATGATCTCTGGCAGAATGAGAAACCCGGTTCCGAAGAAAAATTCGATACCGCTCGCTTTGGTCTTTGGCTCGAGATCATGTTCGAAATGGGACCGGACTTTGTTGCTGAGAAGTTACTCGATATGGACGAAGATTTTTTGACTCTTGCTCTTTCCGGTCAGGTCTTAGTGCTGAATGTGAACGAACTGGAACTTCGGCTTGCAAGCCGTCGTGGAAATGCTCTTTCTCATGACGAGCTTCTGGAGAAGGCTCTTGAATCCAGTCTGAACCATGAATTTGAACAGTATTGGATCATCTCCCGGTCCCCGGAATCGTGGGACGTGGTCTTAAACGCGCTTTTGGCGCTGGATACTGAGCAGCACGATTTTCTCATGAACCTGCTCGAACGTTGCTGTTTTCTTTCATCGGAATACATCGAGGACAATGGCGGTCTGTTTCAGGTATTGACCTGCGAAGAAAAACTTGAAGCGGATGTCGCCTTCGACCGAGAGCAGCGGCGTGAGAAGGAGGGGTTCGTTCCTCCGCAGACTGCAGCAGCCTTTCTGCTTCTGGCGCGCCGTCCCGCAGATACAGAAGACCACCTCACGCCTGCTTATTTCAAGAGCTACAGTGAATCGGCACCCGTGGCGAGTGGGCGAGAGCCTTCCCGGCTGATGCAATTGCTTCTAGATGCCGAGGTCCTTGTCCCCAACCGCGCGGATCTTTTACAGCTGGATGACCAGAGCGCCGGAGCTTTCGGTCCGAGTTTGATTCGAGAACTTTTGGTATCTTTAGGCAAGCAGGACCCTGACCTCTTTTCCAAACGCGTGATGGAGCTGACTTATTTGACGAATATCCTGATTGCCGGATGTAGCTTCCAGGGAAGGTGTTTTCGGCCCGCGGAAGCGGCGCAAGCAGTTCTGGCTACCTGCAATCTGGGCCTAGAGGAAGTTCGAGGCCGCGAATGCGATGCTGTCCATTTGTTCAAGGTGGGCTGGGCCCGTCTCTACAGTGATGTCGTTCTGGCAAGTGCCAGGGCGGTGAGCGAGCTCCTCATCCGGGATCTATGGATGCAGGAGCAGGTTCGCAGCATCGCTTTGAATCTGGACAAGAACATCGCGTCTGGAAAACCCTGGAATTCCTGTGATGATCTGGACGGCCTCGAGGCAGTGCTTGAACCCAAAACAGTTCATCTGATGAAAGAACTGATCGGAGAGTGCCCGACCGTGAATGGTAAATTCATAACAATGCGAAAGGAAATTCAAAAACTGCCCTTCCACTCTGGGAACGGTTTTTAGCCGGCGGCCTGGTCCAGCGCACGCATCAAAGTCTTGACATCCTGCGGGGCTTGTTCCCGCAATTTTTTGGCAGCATCACGGAGTTCAGGGTATTTGATTGCAAGGCGTTCGGCGTTTGTCAGACAGGAGACCTGGAGCTGGGGGACCCTCCCGGCTCCATGACCGGTGGACATGCATTGGGCCAGTTCCTCAAAAAGCACGCGCGCAGCTCGAGAATCACTTGAGCCCTCGGCGTGCTCCATTCGTGCGGCGAGGTGTTGGGCAAAGGCAATCAAAGATGGCGGCGTATGGTGAGGGTTTTCGGCGACTTCCTGACGGATATTTTCGATAAGCGGAAGTACAAGCGCTTTGGAGGCGAGTTCCGGGGCCAGTGCCGGTGAGGCAGCAGGACTCGCAATAGGAGTGGCAACAGCGCCGGCCTCAGTTCTGGCGATGACTCCCGGTTCCGCAACGGCGTCATTGGTCACTTCTGATTTTTCTGTCTGTGCCCCCGACTTCGCTTTTTCGCGTTCACCCAGTGAATACCAGGCAAAGACAAAAAGGAGCAGGGCAAGACCGGCCAGAAGAGTATTGCTGTGACGCGAGTTCATGCCTCTGCCAGCTCAGTCGCGAACGCCGTCACTAGTCATGTTGGGAGGACCCAGGCGGCCCGACAGCATGTCTTCCAGAACGAGAACTCGCGAAAGAGAATCTGCCGCAGATATCAGGGCAATCTGCTTTTCCGTTTCAGAGCAGTTGGTGCAGGTCTTCGCGATCACTGCAGTGAAAATAGCTTCAACCGCGTAGGCACCCCAGGCCTCCTTGTCGCAGGCCGCGTAGCCAGCGAAAGAATGGTCTGCCGGGCAGATCGCATGCAAATGGCCGCAAGCCGGATCTTCCGGCAGCTTGCCATTGATCAGGTCCTCGATGGTTGAGCGGGGCAGGCCACCGGTACAGTCGGAATGGCGAGCTTCGTGAACGAGAGTGGATTGACGCGAGATCGACGGTGCAAAATCCTCTTTGTAACCTTCACCCAGCCGGATGATGCCCACGCGCGAAGAATCGAGCTGAATAAGTCTGCTGCCGAAGCGGAAGGCGACTTCTGTAGGTGAGGATGCTTCCTTGATCATCCACAGAACGGTTCCAACATTGGTGGCCATCGTCATGACCTTTTTTGAGGAACTCTCATTGTCCGGGAACAGAGAATCGCGGACTATGACCAGGCGGGAGTCGATCTCTCCGTCTTCGGGGATAAAGTAGTTGATGCGTTCATCAAGATAGGTGAGTACATGGTTCGTGTTAGTGCCTCCGAAAATGAGATCGAAGGCGGTTCCAGGTGCGCTCTGGATTTCGATCGACGAAATGCGGCTGACATCCTCTACCAGCAGTGCGCGCTCGCTCTTGCCGACACCCGGGTCCACTTTCGCGTTGAGCTTCTCGAGGGTCATTTCGGGGAGTTTGCAGCCGAAGGCGCAGAACGCGGTTATACAAAACAGAATTGCCAACCAGGAATTTTTCATCGATTTTACCATCCAATGGTCGGAGGCATAACGCAGTGCGACTAAATTGGCAAAAGATTTGTCGATATTGGGAGTTTATCTTCCGACACAGCGGACTAAAGCAGAATCACTACCACGGTGCTGCCGCGTGAGTGCCCCGTTTCGCCCATCGAAGGTCCATGCGTAAGCATAGGCCGTGGTAGACTGAATCGAAGTCGTAGCCGACCATTCGGCCCCAGTTTCAGTTCCCCTGACCATATCAGGCATCACAAAGCGAATCCCATTGATGTCGGCCATCTGGTAATCATACCTACTGGGAAGTCGCCACCGGACCGAGGGTAAACTGCCTTTCCCCATGCCACCTTTTGAGGAACTGTAAACAGAACTGGCCCAATTTTCATTCACGTCCGCTGACGCCAGGGGCGTGGGGCCGTTTTCGGCGCACCAACTGAGAGCTGCATCCGGAGCTACAGGTTGGCTGATTGTGCAGATCGCCGATACCCCGCTCGTCTCTCGGTTTCCTGCCGCTTGACACCAGTCAGCCCCGGTGATTGTCGTTACGACAGAACTCCAAAGGAGCCCTGTTCGCTGATCTTGCCAGACTTCCTTGGAAAGCGCGGAGCGAGTGACAAGCTTCCAAACTCCTTGGCCGGCATTGGCTTTGACCGTGCCATCCCAAATCGCTGCAGTTCCGTTTTTCAGTGCACAATCGTTGATTCTTTCAGAGATGGAATTTTGATCAGTACCGCAATTCACGCCCGGAGTGGCTGCAAATTGAATTTGTTGGGAGCCCGTACTGTTTACGTCAGCAAATCCGTCGATATCATAAATGAAAGAAGGAACATCCCGGTAGCCGTTCGGAAGATCCACTCCACCGTATGTTGTTGTTTCCGCAAATTGACTGATTGGGCTGGTATATTGATCGCGGTGCGCGTTTGAAGTGAGTACCACGGCTTGGGGATCTGTAGAAATCTTGCGAACCACACTGTCAGGGATGGAACTCGGTTGGCCGAGGGGGTTGCAACTGCAGAACATTTGAATGGTCAGCGCTCCCAAAGATAAAAAAACTGACTTGTTCATAGCTTCACCTCATAAATAAATGTCAATCCCAGGCCGCTGTTGATCGATTCGCTGATATTGCTCTGGTAAGCGGCTCTCTGGAAGTACGGTCTCAACCCAAACTGAGCGCCTCCATACCTACTGTCTGACAACCTTAGAAAATCGGTCGCAATCATCAGTTGCCGTCCACTTACAAGATTAAAGCCGGACAGAGTGCCTGGCGAGTACAAAGTCACAGCTCCTTTGACCTGAATTTCAAAACCGGATTTTTCAAATACCTTCATGTTCAACGAAGCAAGCCCTCCGTAAAGAGGGTAGCGACCCAGCGCAAGGATTCCTGACTGCTCGCCAACCAGGAAGTACTCCGATGAGCGTACCGCCCCGAGCGTGAGGTCCAGGATATCTGATAACGAGAAATGGGTTCCGATTTTGAGTGCTTGAACCGTGGAATTCTCCTGCAAGTAAAGTTCGTCACTACTGGCGGAATGGAGTTGTTCTGTTGTGAATTCAACCGAACCAAATACTTTCAGCCGGCGCGATCCAAAAATTCGGAGAGGGGAGGAAGCCGTAACACCTGCTCGCAAGTTCAGGTTCGAAACCAGCGTGATCGGTATTTGGGATTTTGCAAAAAGAACATTCAGCTTTGAGTAGTCGGCACCAGTCTCGATCTTGATGGTGGGACCATCGCGCACGGGTATACAGCTGCTTTCGAGGGTTTTGGGCCTGGCTCCATATCTACTCCAAGTGTGATAATCACAGTACTTGGTCCCTTTTTGAAAACGTCCGTACTCTAAAAGTCTTCCGTTGCTGCTGAATATCTTCCAGTAGCCATCGGGCCTCCCCTCGTCCCAGTCGCCCTCTGATTCAAGCAGGCCATTGGAATGCCATCGCTTCCAATGGCCGACAAGCTTGTTATTTTTCAACTGACCTTGGCTTTTCTTTCGGCCATCTGAATAAAAGGAACTGTACGGCCCCTGGAAAACTGCGTCCTTTTCACAGGCGACGGATGCGCCTCCGTTTGGGTGCGCGAATTGTGTAATTACGGTGAAGAATTCCGGTCCCAGAAGCTTTTGGCAGATTCTTCGATCATCCATGCGCTCAATAATGGGATCCGCCCAGCTCAAATCATGAGCATAAGACAGTGCTAGGAGCAGCAGGATGAGAGTGGACCGGGGCCATGGAAACATAAAGCAAATACTTATCGGAAATTCAGTCAATTAACTGAGTGAGAGGCACCGTTAGATACGAGGATACAATATGCTCAATTGATTTTATTTAGTTTCCCAGTCTTTACCAGGAGACCGACCCGTATTGTGTCAATTGCGACAGATCGCAATCGTTTTAGCTCCATGCGACAATTTGAGTACGGTGAGAGCAATGCAGGGTATTCGGGGGCTATGAGTCTGCGTTCTCTGTTTTGGGGGATATATGAAAAATTCAGCTTTCATAAAAGCTTTTGCTTTGAGCACTTTACTCAGCGTGCTGTTGGCGGGGTTCGTCCATGCTCACTCTCATAACCGTTTGCGTACTGGTTCGGTCCGAGACCGGATTGCACCCAGTGTTCCCCAAAACCTGACTGGTTACGCAATCTCGACATCTCAGATCAATCTTTTCTGGAGTGCTTCCAATGACAATAAGGGCGTAGCAGGATACCGGGTTTATCGAAATGGGGTTCGAATTGCCAAGATAGGGTCCACAAGCTTCAGTAGCGCCCGTTTATTGCCTTTGACCACTTACCGCTTCAGCGTTGCGGCCTTTGATAAAGCCGGAAATACTTCAGCACGATCGGAAGTCATTCAGGTTCGCACCCGCTCAGCAATTGTCACTGAGCCAGTGGTGATCAGCGATACAACGGCCCCAGTCATCAGTTCTTTCACCGTGCCCAGCAGTTCGAACTCTCTCAGCATTTCCGGAATCGCGTTGAAAGCGACAGATGATATGGGTGTGACCGGATACTCCTTGAGTCTGAGCCCGACTGCGCCTGCGGCAGGGGGAGCAGGTTGGGCAGCGAGTGCTCCGACCTCCTACACGTTTCCAGCCGCAGGAGCCAACAGGCTCTATGCTTTTGCAAAAGACGCTGCAGGGAACGTTTCATTGGGTAAAAGTGCGGTAGTCACAATTACCCTTCCGGATACTCAGGCGCCGAGCCCTCCTGCAGGAGTTTCCGGGGTTCCTGTCTCGAGCGCGCAGATTGATCTTTCCTGGGTTGCATCGAATGACAATGTCGGAGTCGCCGGTTACAGGGTCCACCGCAATGGAGTGATCGTCGGAAGCTCTAGCGGCAATCAATACTCTGATGCAGGACTCATGGCGGCCACGACTTACAATTACACTCTGTCGGCCTTCGATGCCGCAGGGAACGTCTCAAGCCAATCGGCGCCCATAGCGATCGTCACTCTTTCGAAAAGCACTCCAGTTCTTCTGAAGCTTTCACCTGTCGCGGATACCTTGATCGGAGGAGACCAGGCACACTCGATGTCGACGACGCTCAACGTTTATACCTGGCCCGATTACATGATCGCCAACGCGATTCTGCTTAAATTCGATTTGTCGAATATTCCAGCAAGCGCAATTATCGACAGCGCGGTGCTGCAGCTCTATCAGGTAGAGGCCGACGGCAGCGCCAACGCCTACAATGTTTCTGTTCATAGATTACTCGACAAAATCGTAAACTTTGCCCTAGCCACAGGGTTCACCTACGACGGAGTCAATCCTTGGAGTCCGAGCACCTGCTGCTATAACAATACGCCCTTGGCTCAGAGTAATATTTCGCCTGCATACAGTACTCTTGCTGTGGATAGGGCTTTAGGTTGGAAATCGTTCAATCTCGATCAACTGGTCCGGGATTGGGTCAGGACGCCCCCGAGCAATCTGGGCGTTCTTCTGAACTCGGACGCCACCCAGATCAGAGATCGTTACCGGTATTTCGCCAGCATGGAGAATGCGAACAGCTCGCGGCACCCCACACTTTTGGTGACCTATCGTCTTCCTTCCAGTGGGCCCGATATCCAGGCACCCTCAGTGCCCTCGGGGTTGGCAGGTTATTCTCTCTCCACCTTTCAAGCGAATCTTTCATGGAGTTCTTCCACTGATAATGTGGGTGTAGTGGGTTATCAAATTTCGCGAAATGGGATTCAGCTCGGTACTTCTACCACCACCCATTACAGTGACTCGGGGCTGACACCTGCAACGACTTACAATTATACGGTTGCCGCCTACGATGCCGCAGGTAATCTCTCTAATCAATCGTCGGCGGTTTCAGTGACCACTCTGGGCACCAGCGCTACAGGATCGATCAAGCTCTCGCCCCTTGCAGACAGTTTCCTGGGAGGCGAGGAGGTCCATGTTGTATCGCCAACATTGAACACTTACACCTGGCCTGATTACATGATCGCCAATGCGATTGTCATGAAATTCGATTTATCGAGCATTCCCGCCGGTGCAGTCATCGACAGTGCGACTCTTCAGCTCTACCAGGTGAATGCCGATGCAGCTGCAGCTCCCTACAACATTCCGGTACATCGGATCATAGGCAAGACCGTGAATTTCGCTCGTGCCAATTCTTCGACCTATGATGGTCTCAATAAGTGGATCTCCGAATTGGCCCAAGGCGATATCTCAAGTGCTTATACTTCTTTGGCCGTGGACAGGAATCTTGGGATCAAATCGTTCAATGTGAAGCAGTTGATTCAGGACTGGATTTCAGATCCGGCAAGCAATCTGGGACTCCTGCTCAATTCAGACCCCACGCAGCCGAGAGACCGTTACCGGTATTTCGCCAGTATGGAGAGTTCCCCAAGCTCACGGCGTCCTTCACTCCTGGTGAATTACCATTTCCAGAATACCGGGCCGGATACGGTGGTGCCGAGTGTCCCCACGGGGGCTCAAGGTTCTGCGGTCTCCACGATTCAGGTCAATTTGTCCTGGGAGGCTTCCACGGATAATATGGGGGTTGCCGGATACAGGGTTTTCCGCAATGGAGTGCCGGTGGGAACATCCACAACGACCAGCTTCAGTGATTCGGGTCTTACGGCAGCAACCAGCTACCAGTATTCGATCGCTGCGTTCGATGTTGCTGGAAATGTGTCGAGTCAGTCCGAGCTGGTCTTGATTACTACATTATCTCCGTAGCTTTGCTAGTTCTGCTTGCAAAGCTCGTCTAGGCTCTTGTGGCTGGTCTTCCGGCCTTTGCCCCACTGCCAGGGCCAACGAAAGCCTTTATTCACCTTTTGGGGTGTTGAAAAATTGCAGCCGGTGACAAAAGCAAACTGATCGCTCAGCATCGTACGGTGCAGAGTCACGCGAAGCAGATTCAGGTCATGTTGCGCTTTGATCCTTGCAACGCCGGCATCCAGCAACTGGGCCCGGGCGGTAAGCACGTTGACAAAATCAGTGAGTCCAAATTTGAACTTGTTCACGACGATGTCGTAAACATCCCGCATGTTGGTTTCAACAATCGAGGCAAGTTCGAGCTGGCCTTTGTATTCATCGAGGCTGGTGAGTTCCGCTTCCAGAGTCTGCTTCAGTTCCTGCTTCAGCTCCTCGAGCCTGAGTCGGATGTGGTCGATGCTGCGATCAGAGAGTTGGATCGAGGGATAATAGCCAAAACCGATTCCAATATTGGCGCTTCCTTTCAGGTCTGAAAAAGAAGCATGATCTGAATTTCCAGAACCGTTCACCGAAGCCTGGGAACTCAGGGACGCGCTTCCGATAAAACCGAAGATCCTGCTCCATTTCTGCTGAATTGCGGCTTTTTCGAGCCAGGTGATCTGGATCTGTTCGGGCGCAAGCCGGAAGGCCTCCTCGGCCACATCCGAAATCGACCGTCCGGTTTCCCACTCTGAAAGGGGCATGGCCGAGGAGTCGATCCAGATTTCTGTTGAAAGTGGAAGGCCCAGTGCCGCACGAAGGGCTGCGATTTCCTGTTTCTGGAGCGCCCGCATCTGTGAAGCGCGGATCTGCGCCATGAGTCCCTGTGACTGGGCCTGTAGGAGATCTTCGACGCTGATCGTGCCAGCGACATATTGGGAGCGACGGGTTTCGTAGACCTTCCTCAGATCTTCAGCCTGTTCGATATAGATGTTCTGATACTGTTGATCCGCGAGAACCGTGTAGTACATCGAAAGCGCGGAACTGTAGGCGTTCAGTTGCAGAATTCTGTAGGAAAGTATTTCTGCTTCAAAGAGATTCTTCTGCGCTCGGTAGTCGAACCAATTCGAAGGAATGAGGAAAGGTAGAAGATATTGCACGGATGAAAGCAGGAAAGTGGGGCTGCCGCTTGAAGTGATCAGTCCGCCCAAGTTGAGGTAAGGCAGCAAATTGCCGCGGGCGATGTTGATCTGATCCTTTGCATCGTGAAGCCGCAGGAGTGATTCCTGGATGGAGAGGTTCCCCTCCAAAAGCGCCGATCGCAACGTCTGAGGATTCAATGTGATGGAGGCGGGCGCGCTCTCGGATGCGTATGAAGGCGAAAGAGTGGTACTGCCAATGATCAGACCCAGGGACAGGAGAGTGATTTTAACCATGCCGACTTATATGCCGGCCGGCGCCATTATTCAAGGTTTTACTTGAATAGAGCATGAAAGATCCATAGCCATTGGATCTTTTTTCTAAGTGACTGATATTCTTGAAATCTGTTTTTAAAATGGATGGAAAAAAGCCCGGGACCCCTTCTCGAGGAGTTCCGGGCTTTGAGTTGATGATTAATTGCCGAAGCGGTTGCAGATCGAGGCAAACGTGCTGTCATCGACGTCGCTGCAAACTCCATCACGAGAGATGCCCCAAACTCCTTCTGAAATCGGGCCCACATCGTCACAACCTCTCGAGCGTTCCGTTACAGCGATCAAGTCGCTGCTACATCGGTCGCTGTGATAATAAAGCACCTGCAGATGTTCGGGAGCAAAAAGCCCCTGCATTCTGCGGGCGGCATTTTCGAGCGAAGTGTCGGAGATATTGTGACATTTATCTCGATAAGACACCGCCCAGGCATCCTGTCGGGACGGGAAAACGTTGCCGCCTGAGTAGCGGCCCAGGACTCCGACCAGATCCGAGGAGCAACTGTCGCTGTGATAAAACCAGAGTAGGTCATTCGCGTTGTGGGTCACCACAGGACGGAATTGCTCGCAAGCTTGCTCTCCCGTCATGTCAGAGATATTCTTGCAAACACCATTGACGCTGATTCCCCAAACATCTGTGCCTGCAAATGCACGGCAATCGGATGTTGCGCTGAGGTCACCGAGTAAATTCGAAGAGCAACTATCTGAGTGAAAGAAAGACACTCGGTTAACTGTGTGCGGAGGCTGGCTCGGGGGATAAGGCTGACCTGGGGGATAAGGCTGACCTGGGGGATAAGGCTGACCTGGGGGATAAGGCTGACCTGGGGGATAAGGCTGACCTGGGG
>MEPO01000005.1:0-10858 GCA_001769805.1 Bdellovibrionales bacterium GWA1_52_35 | reverse complement strand
GGGGGATAAGGCTGACCTGGGGGATTAGGCTGACCTGGGGGATAAGGCTGACCTGGGGGATAAGGCTGACCTGGGGGATAAGGCTGACCTGGGGGATAAGGCTGACCTGGGCCTTGATGGGGAGGTGCTTCGCCTCTGTCGTACAAGCCCCAAATTTCAACAATCCCTTCACGAACAATTGGCCGGGGAGAGGGTCTTCGACCATTGCGTGGACGAGGCGGCGGTGGGGTGTATTCCGTGCGACCACGGACATAGATCCGCTCGACGCAACGTGCGCCGCCTGGAAGATCTATGATACGGCTCTGTTCTCCCGGAGCCATGCGAACACTGGGGGAGTAGCGGCGAAATTCTAGCGGAACTTTTTCGCCGTTACCGAGTTCGAGGACGATGGATTCGATTTCGACTGGCGCATTTGTTACGCGGACCTGTACTGCTCGAACGCGTGGACTCCGCGGGGAAGGGCAGCGACCGGCCACCTCGATCATGTCGGAATCACGCATATCGACCCTGAGTGTAGTCCTGCCCAGAAGTTCCGGGTCGAGGACGCTGGCAATTTGGCGGCTGATTCCGGTGGGTGCTGGATCCTTTTTTACAGAAGAATGTGAGCAAGCCACTGCAAGACCGAGCACGGCCAGAGTGGAAAGAATACTGATTACAAATCTTTTCATAGGAAATCCTTCTCCTTGGTTTTGGATGACATCCAATTTTCGCTCAAAAAAGAGGTTGCGGCAAGGGAATCTCATTCAATTCTGTTAGGCAATTTTGTGCCTATCTACTGAATAAGTTCAGTGGCGACCCAAGCTCTCTACTCCAGGCGCCGCTCTATGTAGGAGGAGAAGTCCGGCCGGATCGGCTGATAATCCTGTCGCATCAGAGGTGACGAGATCAGAAAGTCCGCGCTGGAGCGGTTGCAGGCAATCGGAATATTGTAAACGACTGCAATTCGAAGGAGTGCCTTTACGTCCACATCATGTGGATGCGGTTCCATCGGATCCCAGAAGAAGATCATCACGTCGACTTTCCCGTCACAGATCATCGCACCCAGCTGTTGATCTCCGCCCAGAGGGCCTGACTTCAGCCGGGTCACCCGAATTTGGGGGATGACGGTGTTCTTGGCAGTGAGAAGTTTCACTGATTTTTTCAGGAGAACTTCTTCCACTAGTTTTCCGGTTGTGCCGGTGCAGACCAGCTGGTGCTGAATGAGAATCTTGTGGTTCCATCCGACCCACTCAACGAGACCTTTTTTGCAATTATCATGGGCGACCAATGCGACAGTTTTGGGAAAGTCTGTTTCGATCATGGAATGACCTCAGTCCCGAGCCGCCTCATCCTGCGGTATGACATCATACAGTTCTACCCGATAAATTTGTCTGTTAGAGAAGTCGGGGCGACAGATGGCGCCAAAGGTGGCTTTGCCAATCGCACGGCACTCATCAAGAACGCGCGATTTGTCATTCATGCATTCAGCAAAAGAATAATAGGCCTCAGAGTAGGTGCCATAATCGCGCATGAACGCGCCTGTGCCATCACCAATCGCCTGCAGACGATCCATGCTCACGCATGCGGCGTAAACGAACTGACTTCCCGATTTCATGAAAATCTCCCGCGTATCCATGAGCTGGGCCTTGCACTCTTCCTCGGAGGCGAAGCCGCCAAAATCATCACTGTGGATGTAGACAGGAGCGGTGGAGAAATACAAATACGAGCCGTCCACCTGGTCCACGAGAGTGCCACCCAGTTGGGCAATCAAGGTGGGAATAAAATTATGAATTTCCGGGCTGCCTTTGTAATTCGGGAAATAAGTATAGAGAGTTTTTGCGGGGGTTCCAAAGCTGTCGATTTGAAGCAGGAACTGCCTTCCAAAGGGAGCCACTTCACAAACAGTCGAAACCACTGGAAGCGCTGTGTGGTTTTCAAAAATAATTTTCTTGAAGGCGGAATCCTGCAAACATTTTTCGAAGGTGGAATAAAGTCCGCCCACCCGACCCTGTGTCCCGGTGTAGTTTGCGGTACCAAAACGGGCCGAATATGGAGTCAGCGGCTGAGCAGCCGTGTAGGTCAGAACGAGTGAATAAAGTTGATAAGTCTTTTGGTCAAAGGTGACGGTCAGGACTTCCCGGCACTGGCTGCGATCCGGTTGCAGAGCCGTGGTCTGGGCGAATTTCTCTGCCAGAAGAACGGCTTCCTGTTCGCAAGTGAGGGCAGTTGCCGGAATGCGGACGCGGTACTGGAATTGTTTCGAGCTGGGGGTTTCGGCAAGAATTGTGCTTGTGCCGAAAAAGAAAACGCTCGCAAAAACCAACCGGAAAAATGTCGTCATAAAATGCTCCCTCTGTTCCGGACACTACCATGGGATTGGGATGACTGGGTGCATAAAGCGTGGGCAGATTTTTATGCGGCCCTGCGCTGCGGGCGATCGGCAGAATTGGACAGGCGCTTGAGCTCGAGAATTTCTGCGACGTTGGCGTAGGTGATGATCCCGCGAATCGATCCGTTAACCAAGACCGGTAGTGCCCCTTGGGCCCCCAGCTCCGGAAAAATTTCGTCAAGCGGGTCTTCGGGTGAAACAAATCGTGCGACCTTCAGCATTCCATCTCTCACGCGCTGCTCCCTCCATTGCTCATTGGGAATCCGTCGAACGATTTCCGCGGGCAGAATTGTGGGCGTTCCTTCCTCGGCAAGGACTGGGAGTGCCCGGATGCGCAACCGCAGCATTTTTTCGGCCGCGCTCTGGAGAGTCTCCAGTTCTGTAACGGGGTCAGTTTCTGTCCAGGCGTCTCTTACGGTGGTTCCCCTCAGGATACTGCGACTGGCCATCATAGACCTTTCGGTCACAGCAGCGGAGTAGATGAAAAGTGCGATCAGCAGCAAAAGCAAGTTGCCACTCGCAAGACTCAGAATCCCGAGAACCCACGCGAATGTCTGGGCTACCCGGACGGCCAGTCCGGTGGCGCGTTCCATGCCGAATTTTGCGGCGAGTAGAGACCGGAAGGCTCGACCGCCATCCAAGGGAAAGGCCGGCAGGAGGTTGAAAATTCCCAGCGCCAGGTTCACTCTGGCCAGCCAAAAACTGAAAAATCGGAATTCTTCCCAGTTCGAGTATGCGCCTGCGAAAATGAGAAGGCCGGCAATTCCAAAACTTGTCAGGGGACCGACTACGGAAACTTTGAATTCAGCATAGCGCTTTTCCGGAATCTTCTCCATTTCGGAGACCCCGCCCAGCATCATCAGCGTGATTGCCTGGACCTTGACGCCCATGGATTGCGCGACCAGCGTATGGGCAAATTCATGGATGAGGACCGAGAGAAAAAGTCCCACGGCAAAGATTCCACCCCATAAACCGGGGCTGCCGCTGATCGCTTCAGGGTCAAGACCCGATTGTTTCAGGACGATCGGGAACTGAACGCTTGCGATAAGGACGACATAAACGAGCAGGAACAAAAGCGTGAAATGAATTCTGATATCCACGCCCCGGATATTCGCTATTTTCCACCCGCTGAGGCCTCCCGCCGATGCCCGCATGGGCTAAGACTGCGCCCAAAGGCCTAGAAGGTTTTTGTCCTTATCGCGGAATAAATGAAAGCAGCCCATATTATTCGGAATGTCCATTCGCTCGCCAATCAGAGTTCCACCAAGACTTTTGATACGTCTCACTGCAGGATCGAGCCTGTCGACCTTGAAGTAGAGAATGGGCATTTCGGTTTCATCAGTGATTGCTGTACGAGATTTTTTCAAACCCCCAATGGGTTCCTTGTCCACTTTGATCAGCCAGTAGTCGGGACCCATGAGTTCGAATTGCCAGCCCAAAAGTTCTGAGTAGAAAACCTTTGATCTTTCAAAATCATTCACTGGAATATCAAACCAGACCATCTCACCGATTTTTGAGCTCATAGGCCTCCTTGCTTGTTACAGTTCAGGCTGCGCCTCATTCCTATAGAGACAGCAATCTGTGTACCGCTTATTGGACGGTCGTCATCTCAAATCCGGTGCTTTGTGTTAAATTTGACGTGATGCGTTAAGTCTGCTATTGATGCGCCATCATGAAAAGAATTCAATTTTTTGCGATGGGGTTTTTGCTTGTCATGTCTGCTTGGGTGCCGAGAGCTGAAGCCAGCAATTATCCCCCGGATTACCCGATGTGCTATGAGCGCGAAATCGCAGAGGTGGGGCCATTCAAGTTGATCAAGGAAACATTGAATCCTTACGCCCGGGCTTTCCGGCTCACGGTTGCCTATAATGGTGAGTTGAAGAATTCGGCGGACGTCGGTTTCTGGATCCGCCTCAACGGGCAGGAGATCACCGTTCGTGCCGAACAGGGTCGCTACAACGATGTCTTTGTTGAGCTACATTCGTCACTTCACAACTGTACGATGGCAGGCTCCAATGGCTGGCAGTGTGAAAGCCCAGATGCTTTTGAAAAGAGAATTTTCTATTACGCTGCCGATCAGAACGGACGAGAGAACGACTGGGACGTGGAAGTCGCGGCTGTTGCCAAGGGGCGCTGGGATAGTAATCGTGGGAAGAATTACCAAGCACGCTTCGGAGCGAACCGCGATTGTCGGTGAAGCTCATGCGTTCATTCTTATTTCAAACACGGACTTTACTCGATTGCAGGTTTCACCTTAATTCTTTTGATAATACGCAATAGGAGCAAGTCCCCCTTTTCGATGACGCCCTGATGAATATCTAAATGCCCGGAGTCAAAGGCATAGTCAACTTCGGGCTGGAGCACTCGTTCTGCCCCGTTGAGGTGGCGAATGGTCAATTTGGAAAGAGTCTCGGAACTATCAAGAGGAATGAGAAAGCTGTTGGACATGGTCCTGACAATATAGTCGCGAATACTGTTGAGGGCTGGAGCATAATCCGACTTGCAAACAGACTGAACAAAGCCGGCTTCTCCCAAACTGTCGATAAAAGTCCGATACTTCTTTCCAGGAGCTGCGGCCATACCCTCTTCGCACCCGGGCAGATCCGTATCGTGTATAACTCCAGCTACAAACATCCCGTGTGGGCCAAAAAGTTCGTGTGCTTTCTTTAGAATCGAAGGAGCAAATGGCTCGATGCCCGTCGTGGTCGGGTCCAATAAGTTCAGGATGGACTTCGCCTGAGGAACTCCCGCAATGAATTGTGGCACAGAAGAATAGCTATTGACCCAACCAGTGCGAGTGCATGAGTCAAAGCGACCAGATGTTTTGGTGGGGCTATACCCACTGAGGCTTGTGGGTGAACATTTGCTCGGGTTCGAGCGGAAGTAGGCTTCCAGATCGGTATAAGCCGAGGTGAGAGAAAATCCCTGCCCGTGACAGAGGTCTACCTCGTGATTGGATGCGGAATCAGTCATATTGCACGTACTCGTCGCAATTCCACTCCCTCCGGAGTAGTGATAGGTACAAGACCGCGGCAGCTGATTTTTTCCTGACTGGGTCGCCACAAACTGGAGAGCCGATGGATAATTCACACATTTGCATGGCGCAGCCGAGGTGCAGCTGCTGGATAAGGTATAGGCCGCAGTCTTTGTCTCACTATCACTGAGCGTCGGCAGGATGGGGGGCGCCAAAGTCACTCCTGTTGCCACATAATCAATAGCACAACCCGAATAAACAGCGCCTGCCGGCATGAGTGTCTTGACGTAAGTTACCAGGGAGGCCGTGCAGCTCTGGTTGAGTTTCTTATAAGTCCCAGAATTCAAATCAGTGAGATTTGCCGCCGTAAGTTCTGGCGTCGCGATTCCATATAATGCAGGATTCAACTGGGCTGTATCTGTCTTGGTAATTTTTTCATTTTTCGTAAAATAACGGCAATTTCGATAAAGTTTTCCATCTGGAACCAGTGCCTGCGCAAGCACCGTTACGTCAGAAGGGCAGTTACTGGTCGTGCCACTCGAGCCCGTGGGCGCCAGGGTGGCCGGTTTGGGAGCTTCTTTCTGAACCGTCGCAAGGTAGGTTTCGCTATACGATGAGGTGCACGCAGTAAAAACAGTATCAGCTGGTAATCCACGATCACTCATAAGAAAATTTTTTAATCCAGCGGAGCAGGAAACGGCGCCCGCCGTGTAAGGAGTCGTATTGATAGGAGCAGTGACCGGTGGTACGAGCAAATTCAAGCTCGTCGCAATTGCGCTTGGAAGAGCAAACGCGGAAAGAGCCCCGGTCGTACCTTTGCTCGAGTACGAGCATGAAGCGAGTGTCTGCCCCGCTGTCAGACGATTGCTCTGAATGTAGCTGGAGAGTGCGGCCGGACACGCAGCACTCGATGTGGAAATCGCGATAGCGGGAATATCAGAAGGTGAAAAGTCAAAAGCGACCTGTGTAGAAACCAGAGGAGCTGTGCATACGCGTCGTTGATTATCCACAAAGCAGTTACCTGGAGGGACGTCGGGGTATTTATACGTATATTTTGCGGTAAACAGATTATTGCTCGTATAACTCGCATTGACTTTCACGGTCCAGGTATCGCGATAGATTGCGTTGTATAAAACCGTCCAAGCGGCTGGGTCAGAGGAGCCATAAGTTACTTTTGCAGTGTAGCTTTCCGAATTCGCAAAATCGTATTTAAAGGTATATTTGCCCTCGGTTGCGGGTCTTGTGAACTTAAGCTGATAGGTAAACCATTCAGCGTCGGGATCCGAAGCAGCCGTTGCAATTGGCACTCCCTTATTGGAATCATTGTAAGTGAAGTCCTGTATCACGCTCCTCATGCAGGTGGCGGCTTCCGAATAGTCATCATCATCGGTGAGGATGATAAAGGCGACTTTGTCGCCTTTTTTAAGAATTGCGCTATCACCGTCCTCAGAAATGATTCTCGCCATACTGCAAAGTCCGGCTTCCGTGGCGTTCCCATCGGTTCCAATGGCAGCGACAGCTGCCGCGAGTGCATCACGCACTGCTTGAAATTCGTCGTTTCGAATATTGTTGCGAATCTGAAGATTGATCCCGCCATTTCGAGGGCTGGCCAGAATATTCTTCATTGAACGGGCGTAGGAAATTCTATCAAGAAGCGTCGGCTGTAATGCAGAAATGAAATCGCCGCTAACCGGATCCTGAAATACGGTGCTTTTTGTAAAAACCGCTTTCTGCGCCGCTGTCGCATCGTCCGAGGCGGAGGTCGTAAAAACAAAAAAATCAATGTTAGTTTCTTTCATCCCGCTCAGACTGTCGAGCATCTTGCCAATTCCACTCGACAAGAGCATTTGTTCGTCCTGCATGCTGTTTGAATTGTCCACGATCAGTACAACTTTTACAGTGGGCTTATAGAGAGCGTCGTCCGCCGAAATTTCAAGAAATCGTTCTACTTCGACTTCCTGTAATGCCAGGGGCACTATCTCATAAGGCTGATCCATACAGGCTGGTAAGAAACCGATTAGGACAAGAGTTATAGAACCTAATTTAATGGCCTTCCCCAAAATCCCCGATATGCACATGTAATTATAATATCAGAGTTGTGAATGATGCTTCACCTGTGTCTGCATAGACACAGGTGAAGCATATACAAAATTGATTGTTGTACGAATCAATTTCCTTTTGTTGCCGGTCACTAATACATTTAAGTGGTGAGGTGTCTCGTCTTTTTCACCAGATCGCTCTTGTTTTGTCTTCTGCTGTTCACCGCGGCGGGTTCGTCCTTGGGCTTTGCCAACGAGTATGAAATCCATGGCAACGCATTTAAAGCGAATCTGAACGGAATCCTGCAAGGCTGGGGCGGGATGGGGGATGTCGGCACCATCAGTTCCGATGGGGTGGGGACCCGTTATTTTCATTGGGAAGGCAGCCTGGATTGGACCAGGAGGTGGCTTGCTGAAGGGAAGGTTTCTCGCGACGTCATGGACTGGATGCTCGGGCATCATGGAAACATGGCGGTCGGCGGCGGATTTTACGTCTCCTATAACGCCTTGGACTCGGATTCTTTTGGAGGGCAGCTCTTTACGCTTGAGCCGAAGCAGCCGCTAAAAAAGCTGGTGCTGACCAATCCCGCTATCGTGAATGCAAAAAACATGGACTGGACGCGTTTTAATCAGCTGCTTCAGCGCGCGGGAATTGATGTCGTGGAGTACCGCGCGATGAAAGGGCAGGCCTGGGCCAAGCTGATCAGTGATGTGGCGATCCAGGAAATCCGGGCCGGCAGCATCGAAGACGTTTATAGTTCGAACTCGATTAAAAATCTAAGGGACCTCCTTGAGGCTGATCAGAGATTAGGGGTCAAAGACCATCCTTGGTTGCGCGAGCGCTATCCGTTAATCGCCAAAGCGCTGGCCGAAGAGCCCCTGTCAAAAGATGAGATGAAAGCGCTTGTTGAGCAGATCCGTTCTCAATATCTACACGGATTTCTGGGCGATAAGATCAAAAGAGCAACCTTGGCGGTACGCCTCGCAGATTTCAAGAAGTTTTCTGGACTGAGTTTTGAAATCCAGGGTGCGAACGTGAGCTCGCCTAAAAATTTCGAATCGTATCTGTACCAGGGACTGGGCAACGGGTTTGAACTTCAGGATCTCGTGCCTGAGGTTCGCCCGCCGAGAGTATCTATCCAGATTACGTTACAGGAATCCGCGTGGAAAACCCGGATGCTGAATCGATCGGGGCAGGAGCCGTTTAAGAACCTTTTGACCGGACTGCAATTTCTTCCGTTTGATGACGCGATGAAGGCGATGCTCGAAGGAAATCCCGAGCCGTGGACGATCTGGGATAAGCCAGGCGAGGAATCCTGGATTTCACGCTGGAGTGCTGCAAGCAAGATCAGGAGTGCCTATCCGGAAACGCCGGAGTCGCTTCGGAGCCGATTGCAAGCGGTCCACGCGAAGCTTGTGCCCGGGAACGAGGGGTACAGAACGGGGCCACTGGTTCTTCCGGAATACCGTGTTGATGAAAAGACAAAAAAGGTCCTCGAAGGTAATCCATGGCTTTCGGTCCGCAGCCGGCTTGCTTCGGGGAGCAGCGCAAATGACGCGTTTTACTTGGTTGAAGTTGAATTTCCGAGCGCGAAGAGCTTCCGGCGGTTGGAGTCCGGGTTACCCGGGAAGCTGCCCGGTGGCTTGCGGGATGAATTGATTGCGGCCGAAGGGGCTGGGCGCCTGGCGGATCCGGCGCTGAACCAGCGCGTGATGGAAGCGCTGGTTGACCATGTCCTGCAGCTTCCAGATTCCACGCCGGCTCAGCGCTATCAAATGTTGAATTGGATTTCGCCGTTTGAGAAATACAACCAGCCGGTTTTAAAAATGGCTTTGAATCCGGAGACGTTTTTCAGGGATCCGCATGCGGAGTTGAATCTGACGTATCCCGAGTTTTACCTTGAGGAGCTTTCAGGGAGAGCGCAGCTTGGCGAGCTGGTCCACGAGCTCGATAAGGCAACTGCACCGACCTGGGTAGGTACACGGCCCGGCCCCGGGCGGATTACAAAGCTTTCTGAAGTTCTCAACGAGCCGGCTTTCTGGAGAATCGCGCGACAGAACTCGAAAGCAACAGGACCGTGTGTTTCGAAGTTGCTTGAGCACTTGAAATAAGACCGTATCGATTTCGTCCGGACATATAGGAACTAAGGGATTGGCTGAAATGCCGACCTTACCTGGACTAATGCATGCCATTGTGTTTGCGACTTGCTGCACGTTTCCTTCTGCTGGTACAGAATAAAGCGGCTTTGTGAAACGAACATGGTCTGTGCGATCGACGGTGTATTTCTTTGGGTCAAAGTTTACGGCGACGGCAAAATCATCGAATTGCAAAGCCACTGCCGATCCATGAGTCTCCACGACCGGAAACACGTGTTTTGAGATCAGCGCGAGGCTGACTTTTTGATTGAAAAGCGGCCCATCGCCACGTCTTCACTCGTAACTTGCGAGATCGGACGCAGCCCCATGAATACCGCCTCATCGCCCAATACCCCGCCAGCTGAGGGAACCAGGGACGAAAAAAATATAAGTGCCGCAGGAAGGCGCATCTTTACTAAGTCTAACTGGCTTCTCGCGCGAAGGTGTAGCTTGATTTCGAAAAACAGAATTTATCTGTCAATACATAAAGATGCTGCCCACGTTCGAGAGATCTTGACGCAGCGTGTAAATAACGATAACTCAATCGATTATCGGAGATAGAACTATGTTTACCGCACACCTGCTTTTGCCAGCCAAACTGATTTTGATCGGCCTTTCGATCTCTGGTTTTACCGCTGCCGCCAAGACGCCTTTAGAAACCGCGTATTTCAAAAACTGCAAATCCATCAGCCAGCCTCCCGGATGGGTCACTGACAATAACGGCCTCTCGCGAGCGCAGGTCATCGCGATCTACAATTACACCCTAGGCGATTTCAGTACGCTTAATCCTGCTCTGCAAAATAATTCGCCGCTGGATGACTGCCAGAATATCCAGGTTCAGCTCATTGATGCCGCAATCAAAAAAATACCCCCGTATCGAGGTGTCGTCTATCGAGGGACATCTCTTCGTCACTTTTCCGCCGCGCCCAACCAGAAGGTTGTACTGAAGCCTTACACGAGCACCTCGAAAATACGTGAAGGCGCGGAGGCATTCATTCGAGGACGTCTGCTCATCATTAAAACCAAGACCGGGCGGCCCATATCCACCTATTCAAATGCTCCCAATGAGGCTGAGATTCTATTGCCGCGGAATACCACTCTACTAATCAAGAAAGTGAGCACCGAAGAAATGGAACTGTTTTCAGAGAAAAACGGCCGCTATACTGAAATGGTACAAATCGTGACAGCAGAAGAGATTTGAAAGAGAAGAACCGAGAGCCCCCCCTCTTGGGGGAGGGCCTGTTCATAAACCGAGTAGGCGGCGCCGTAGCGCCGCCCCTCACCGAACTGGACGTGCCGATTTCCGGCATCCAGCTCTTCCAGTTTAAAGAAGCGCAGGTT
>MEPO01000004.1 GCA_001769805.1 Bdellovibrionales bacterium GWA1_52_35 | reverse complement strand
CACTGTGTGGGTGGGATGGGGTATTTGCGATCAGAAAATAACTCTCTGCAAAATCGCCATGCCCCTCATTATGGGGAAGAGCCGAAGAACCGAAGAACCTCTGCTGGTCTAGATAAAATTGGCTGGGGTGCTAGGATTCGAACCTAGGAATGACGGAATCAAAATCCGTTAGCTTACCACTTGCCGACACCCCAACTGTTCATATCGGTAACACAGGAATAGAATGACTGCAATCACTCAGACAACCGGGGTGATTGACTCAGGCAGTTGGCGGTTCGAGCAAATCAGTCGTCGTTATGCCCGGGCTCCCGCGGGCCTCTTTTTATTTCCGCAAGGTAGGCGTCCAGAATCGTCTTTTCCATAACGGCGCGCGTTTCCTGGTTCAGCGGGTGGGCGATGTCTTTGAACGTCCCGTCCTTGCGACGCTTGCTGGGCATGGCGACAAAAAGTCCCGCAGTGCCACCAATGATTTTCAGATCGCGCACTACAAAACAGTTGTCCAGAACGATCGTGATATAGGCCTTGAGCTTTTCTTCGTCGACCGGGAAGACCTTTACTTCGGTGATTTCCATGGCTGCTCCTCTCGTTGCTTCTTCTTAAAGAGCCTGGATCTCCTACCTATTATTGTAGAGCACTGTGCTTAAGTTTTCAAACATCGTTTAAAGCAAGCAAATTACTTGAAATTTTGCATGATTTTGCTGTCGAATGACACAGGTGTAAACGTGAATTCCCCATTGTGAACCTCGATTTTCACGCGTGTTCCGGGAGGGAATTTATCGGCCAGAATGTCGCTCGCCAATGCGTTCTGGATATCTCTCTGGAAGACTCGCTTCATCGGTCGGGCACCAAAATCACGGCTGAAGCCTCTTTCGGTCAGCAGATCCAGTGCGGGCGGAGTCAGCGCCACCTCAATTCCGCGAGGCTTCAGCATTGAATTCAGCTGCGCCGTGTATTGGTCCACAATCTTGCGGAGCTGTTCCTTTGTTAGATGGGAGTAGATCAGGATTTCGTCGATCCGGTTCAGAAACTCGGGGCGGAAGTGTCGCCGTACTTCAGCCATCACACCTTCTTCAACCCGGCTCTCATCCGTTTCATCTAGGATGTACCGGCTCCCGATATTTGACGTCATGATGACCAGAGAATTGCTGAAATCCACCGTCCGGCCCTGACCATCCGTCGCGCGTCCGTCATCCAGGATCTGCAGGAAAATATTGAAAACATCAGGATGGGCCTTCTCCATTTCATCCAGCAGGATCACTGAATATGGTCTTCTGCGGACTGCTTCCGTCAGTGCCCCGCCTTCCTCGTAGCCCACATAGCCGGGGGGAGAGCCAATCAGCCGCGCGACCGAATGTTTCTCCATGTACTCGCTCATGTCGAGACGGATCATCGCCTGTTCGTCGTCGAATAGAAATTCAGCCAGAGCTTTTGCCGTCTCTGTTTTACCGACACCCGTGGGTCCAAGGAATAAAAAGGAGCCCACCGGCCGATGCCGTTCCTGAAGGCCGATCCGGGATCTTCGCACCGCATTCGCGACCGCAGTCAGAGCTTTGTTCTGACCGATCACCCGTTGGCCCAGACGATCTTCCATTTTTAGGAGTTTCTGCTGTTCACTTTGCATCATCCGGGCGACAGGAATTCCGGTCCAACGCGCGACCACTTCAGCGACATCGTTTTCGGTGACCTCCTGCCGGAGTAGGCCCACATGGGGTGTGGTTGCGTTGAAGCGGCCCTGTTTTGCCGAGACCTCATCGAGTTCCTTTTGGAGATTGAGCAAGGCCCCGTAGCGCAGCTCCGCCGCTTTCTCGAGATCGCCTTTTCTTTCGGCCGCTTCGGAATCCAGGCGGACACGCTCTATCTTTTCTTTCAGATCTTTGACTGCGTTCACTTCCTTCTTCTCCCGCTCCCATTGGGCACGGAGTTCTGAACTTCGCGTTTTCAGCACGCTGAGCTCGCCCTCCAAGTCCTTCAGACGAGCCTGGGAGGCGGAATCCGGTTCCTTCCGGAGAGCCTGCCGTTCCACTTCCAGTCGCAGAATTCGGCGCTCGAGCTGGTCGACCTCTTCCGGGCGTGAATCAATCTGCATTCGAATTCGGCTTGCCGCTTCATCGATCAGGTCAATCGCCTTGTCTGGCAGGAAGCGGTCGGCGATGTATCTGTTCGAAAGGGTCGCAGCCGTCACAATCGCGGCGTCCCGGATCGAAACGCCATGATGGACTTCATAGCGTTCCCGCAGTCCGCGTAAAATGCTGATCGTGTCTTCCACCGTGGGTTCCTTGACCAATACCGGTTGGAAACGCCGTTCGAAAGCCGCATCTTTTTCTATGTGCTTGCGGTATTCCTCCAGAGTCGTCGCACCAATGCAGTGAAGCTCGCCACGCGCAAGTGCCGGCTTCAGCATGTTCGAGGCATCCATGGCACCTTCGGCCGCGCCGGCCCCGACCAATGTGTGGAGTTCGTCGATGAACAGAATAATCTCGCCTGCGGCCGCGGAGATTTCTTTCAAAACAGATTTGAGACGGTCTTCGAATTCACCCCGGAACTTCGCCCCAGCAATCAACGCCCCGAGATCCAGGACCATCAGGCGCTTGTGCTTCAGGGTTTCCGGCACATCGCCATTCACAATTCTTTGGGCCAGACCTTCAGCTATGGCGGTTTTTCCGACCCCGGGTTCGCCGATAAGGACGGGATTGTTCTTGGTCCGTCGCGAAAGTACCTGAATGACCCGCCTTATTTCCTCGTCCCGGCCAATGACTGGATCGAGTTTCTGCCCGGCCGCAAGCTCCGTCAGGTTTCGACAGTATTTTTCGAGAGACCGGTATTTCCCCTCGGGTTCGGCATCCTGGATCCTGGCACCGCCGCGTACCTGTTTGATCGCAGCGAGCAGGGCTTCACGTTTTAATCCGCTTTCAGAAAGCAAGGCGGTCGCGGATGATGAACGCAAAGCGTTCGAAAGTAGCGCGAGCAGGAAATGTTCGCCTGCGACAAATTCATCACTTAAGGTCTTGGCTTCATCTTCAGCGAGGACGAGTACCCGGTTGAACTGAGTGGAGGCATAAATCTGGGAACTGCCGGACACTTTCGGGAAGGTGCTCAGGCGTTTGCCCGTGCGCTCTCTCAAAGCAGCCAGATTGACGCCTGCCAGCTCCAGAATATTTGGAATCATCGCTGACGGTTCGTCGCTGGTAATCAGGGACCAGACCAGGTGCTCCGGTTGCAGTTCCTGATGTTCCCTCCGCAGCGCTTCCGCCTGGGATTGCTGAAGAATTTCCTGTGCGGCATTCGTGAACTTGGCGGCCATGATTTAGATACCTCTTGGACAAAAATGGTATCGAAAAGCATGCCGTCAAGCCACGCTGCAGCGCTATTCTTTTAAATCGAGCATGACGACGATGAAGGCTTCCTGGCCTGAGGGCGAAACTCGTCGAACCCGCAAGAGGTAGGCTTTCTTGGCTTTGACCACGGAATAGAAGGATTCCACGTCTTTTACAGGCTTCTGGTCAATTTCCATGATCACGTCGCCTCGCATGAGGCCGGCTTGCTGGGCTGCGCCCCCATAAGACAAGTCAGAAACAATCACGCCGCCCGTCTTCGGAGGCAGTCCCAATTCTTTGGCGGTTTCGGCCGACAGGTTCTCAAGCTCCATTCCGGTATCCGTCTGAGAAGGCTTTTTGTCTTTATCCTTTTTCTTCTGCTTCTGGATGCGATCTTCATCCGGACCGGGCCTCTTGGTCACGGTAACGGTCAGGGATTTTTCTTTTCCCTCCCGAAGAATCTTCAGCGGTGCACTTTCACCGACCGGGATGGAGGTTACGGCCAAAATCAAATCACTTTGCGTGCGGATCGGTTTTCGGTTGAACTCCAGAATGACATCATAAGGTTTGAGTCCGGCTTTATCCGCGGGACCCCCGGCGACGACCTGGCTGACGATCGGAGCGGTGACATCCTTCGGCAGCTTCAGCCTCGCAGCAATTTCTGGCAAGGTCTCATGAACAATAACCCCCATGTAGCCGCGAGAGACAGAGCCCTTGCTTTTGAGCTGCGGCAGAATTTTTTTCACAAGATTGATCGGGATCGCAAAGCCAATACCCTGCGCCCTTTGCTCAATTGCGTTGTTGATTCCGATGACCTCACCCCGCAAGTTGACGAGTGGACCGCCAGAGTTGCCCGGATTGATGGGAGCGTCTGTTTGTATGTAGGTTGCAAAGAGGAAGTCCGGTGCAATGCGTCCTTTGGCCGAAATAATTCCATGCGTGACGGAATGTCCCTGGCCGAAGGGATTGCCAATGGCCGCGACATATTCTCCGACTTCAGTCGCATCTGAGTCCCCGAGCACCACAGGGATGAGTTCGCGTTTAGTTTTCACTTTGATGAGCGCGACATCCAGTTCTGGATCACGGCCGACGACTTCGCCATCGGTGGGTTTCTCTGCCGGATCTTCTGTGAAGGAAAGCTTGATTTCATCTGCATCCGCGACCACGTGATTATTGGTCAGGATCAGGCCGGAAGCATCAATGACGAAACCGGAGCCGAGCGACATCGCACGGGGAATGCGACTTTTCGGGTCTTTATGTGGAGAAGGGGGTGGAGTTTCTTCGTCGTTGAATTCACCGCCCCCGTCGCCTCTGCGGCCATTTCGTTTGAGCATGTCCTCGAAGAAGCGTCGGAGAAAATCCTCGGGCGCTCCCGGGATCATCTGCTGACCTTTCATGGATGAGAAAGTCGAGATATTCACGACCGAGGGCACCAGTTTTTTTGATAAAGAAACAAATAAATTGGCATCCATCGGACCGGGTGAATTCTGGGCTGCCGAGGCGAACTGGGCCGACAAAAGGAACGTGGTGACCAAAACAAAAAGTTTCATTGGGTACTCCGCTTTTTTGCCTCGACATAACGGAGGCGGGTTTCAAACAGCAGCTGTTCCAGCAGGCGATCTTCCTCGGGAGTGCGGTTGCCGCGGGTCTTCTCGTGCATCAATTCCAAAAGATCAATATTCTGCCGGGCGAGATCAAGATCAATTTTTGAACCCCCGGTCTCCGTGGGGCCGAGGCCCAGGCCCATGAACGCCGCCGACGAAATCGACAGGATAAAGGTGGTCAGGTCAATTTTATTCAAGTGCTTCTCTGTTTCCAATTTGCGTCACCTCTGCAGAAGATTTACTCCTAGAGCTTTGGATAAACAAGAGAGTCAATTGATTTTAGTGCTGATTCATCTGCTCGAACTCAGGATGGGCAGCAGCAATTTACGAGCATTAGCATCGGCTAAAGCCAGGTATTTGAAAGCAGGTGAGTGGAATGCGGAACTGGTGCTCCGGTCTTGAGTCATTTTATGTAATGCGCAATGCCAAGAGGAATCCTCACCCGGGTGAGGTGCACCCTGACTCAGGCGAATGAAATGAGAAATACCCGGTACCACGCACCAGAATGCAATTGCACCCAGGGCGGTCAGATGAGGCCGCTCCGGAGCCGTTCCACAGGGCTGTGCCACGGGGTGAGGCTCTTCACCCTGGAGGATCAGGTCACTCCAGGACTGTGGCGCAAAGCGCAGTAGCAGCATGCTTACGAGCGCCGCGAGGCAGCGCAGAGGCGTACCTTTCTCATAAACTTTCAATACGCCCCGTCTGAAGGTGGCCCGGAGCTCGTCTTCGGAGAGGCCCGCCAGCAAGCCCTGTGAAACAACAAGTACCGCGTGTCCCGTTCCGTCGCGAAGAGCGAGCGCCGAGAGACTGACTGCAGGAACGGTCACCAGCTCCGGGAGTTCCTGGTTGAGCCCCACGGTTGCAAGTTCGAGGGATTTGAGCAGGGTGGGCGTCGCGGAGGTACTTGCAAAACGCCTCAGGAAAATGCGGGTTGAAATAAAATAGCCAAGCAGCAGCAGGACGATGACGAGACTGAGGCAAAGGGCCGCACCGTTGCGCCCTCCCAGTACCGCCCCGATTGCGCAGGGGATTGCCGCGGCATAAATGAATAATTGGATCGCGCGAGCGAGGATCTTGAGAACTGACATGATTCACCTCAGGACTTTAGAGGCGGCGGCATCAGAGAGCTGGGCTGATCGCTGCTGGCCATCTCGTAACCGGATTCGCGGTTCATTCCGCTTAAGGCGAGTCTGAGGTTATCCGGCGAATCCGAGGATTTCAAGGCTTCATCCAGCGTGACGGCTTTTGAGGTCACCAGAAGCTGAAGCGCCTGGTTCATGGTCTGCATCCGATAATGGTTGTTTGAGTTTTCGATCGCTTCTGGAATTCTGTCGGTTTGATCATTGCGGATGAATTCCTCAATGAGGGGTGATTTCACCATGACCTCACAGGCGGCAATACGTCCGGACGCATCCGTACGCAGCAGCAGCTGCTGCGAGATCACTCCGATCAGCGTCGAGGCGAGCTGGATCCTGACCTGAGGCCGCATTTCCGGAGGGAAAACATCGATGATCCGGGAGATCGAACTTTTGGCGGTATTGGTGTGAAGCGTGGCAAAAACCAGATGCCCGGTTTCGGCTGCGGTCAATGCGGTCTGGATCATGTCCCGATCGAGAAGTTCCCCGATGACGATGACATCCGGATCCTGCCGCAGCCCCGAGGCGAGGCCGTCCTGGAAAGAAAGCGTATCAATTCCAACCTGACGCTGGGTGATTGAGGCTTTGATGTCGCGAAAAAGAAATTCAATCGGATCTTCGAGCGATAGGATATGGACATGACTGTTTTCATTGATGTACTGGATCATCGCTGCCAGTGTGGTGGATTTTCCGGTCCCGCTGGCCCCGGTGACAAGGAACAGGCCTCGCGGTCTTTGTGCAATATCCTTGAGAACCGTGGGCAGACCAAGATCATCAATCTTCGGAACCACCAGTGGAATCATGCGGATCGCGGCAGCTAGATTGCCGAGCTGATAATAAACATTGCAGCGAAACCGCCCAACATCCGGAATCAGGAAAGTCGTATTCAACTCGCGATCATGCTCCAGGTCGCCTCTTTGTTTGGGCGTGAGAATGGTGGAGATCAGGTGTTCGAGCTGTTCTGGCGTGAAATCTGGAAGCTTGACGGGGATCAGGCGACCATTGATCCGGTAAAGCGGCGGACGCCCCACTTTCAGGTGAAGATCCGAGGCATTGTATTTAATGAAAGTGCGGATCAGATATTTGATATCAATTTTTGAATGAGGAATGGCTGGTCTCGCCGCGTGATCGGCGGGACCCGGATTTCCAATCAGGGAAAGCTCGGGCTTGGGAATTGGGTTACTGCTCATGCCGCAACTCCGGTCCGACTCGAATCACTTGCGGCCCTGTTTTCAGCCTTTTTGCTCCAGTTGAGAATCATCCGGATCTCGACCGTTCTGGCAATCATGTCGCTCGCGTAATTCAGAAGATCCAGATCACTGCTGGAGAAGGAATGCTCACCCACCCGGTTGAGAAGCTCCAATACCCCATAGGTCCTGGTGCGAATGATAATGGGAACTGCGATGAGATTATGGACTTCGAAATCCACGGCCTGGGAAATGGCTTTCGCATGCAACGGATTGTTTTGAATGTCGTTGATCAGCATGGCTTGCTGGGATTCTGCAACATGCCCGACGATTCCCTGGCCAAGAGGCATTTCAAAATTTGAAACCTTATCGGAGCTTCTGCCGCTTGCCGCCCGAAAGAAGAGCGTCTGATTTTCATAATTTATTTCGAAAATGGAGCCTGCTTCGCATTTGATCGTGTGCAGGATGATCATCAGAAGTTCACGGGTGAAATCCTTGAATGGAATATCGCGAGTGGTGAGTTTGAGCAGCGATTCGACGAGTTTGAGCTTGGCTGCCATGGTGCCGATCGACTCCTGGGTGAATACTGCGGAGATTTCAGAAGCGGAACTTGTCATTTCCGGAGGGGATTCGAGGATAATTTCGTCAGTCACGCAAGGCACCTCTTTGTTAACTCATCGGCAAGATTGGGGAATGTTTTTAGATTTTCGGGAGAATTCGTTCAAATTCATGAAAACTCTGTAAATTGCTGCTGTGCGCGATCATCATTTGCCGACTTTGACTCTTGCCTCCGGGGGAAGTGCCCGTTAAAAGGACGGAATGTCACAACTGAAGCCGTTTGAAGGGAAGAGAGCTCTGATCCTGGGAGTTGCCAATGAAAGAAGCCTGGCCTGGGGCATTGCCCAAGTCCTGCATCAAGGGGGGGCTCGCCTGGCCTTCACTTATCTCGGGGAAGCGCTGAAGCGTCGGGTTGAGCCACTTGCGCAGAGCGTTAATGCTGAATTGATCGAGGCGTGTGATGTGTCGTATGACGACCAGATCAATGCACTTTTCGGAAAGGTTCGGGAGAAGTGGGACGGCTTGGATATTCTGGTTCATTCGCTTGCGTATGCAAACCGCGATGATCTCGAAGGACGGTTTGTGGATACTTCACGAGAGGGCTTCCGGATCGCCATGGATATCAGTGCTTACAGTCTGGTTGCAGTTGCTAAGCAGGCCGAATCCCTCATGCAAAATAACGGCGGCTCTATTCTGACTTTGTCTTATTACGGGGCCGAAAAGGTTGTTCCCAATTACAACGTCATGGGCGTCGCAAAAGCGGCCCTCGAGGCGAGTGTCCGGTATTTGGCCTGGGATCTGGGGCCGAAAAAAATCCGCGTGAACGCAATCTCCGCCGGCCCGGTTAAAACGCTGGCTGCCGCGGGAATCCGTAACTTCAGGACCATGCTCTCTGCGGCTGAAGAAAAAACTCCTCTCAAAGAAAATATTAATGCCCAGGACGTTGGGGAACTCGGAGCTTTCCTTTGTGGTCCAGGCGGAGTTCACATCACCGGCACCACTATGTACGTCGATAGCGGCGCACATATCATGGCGTAACACCATGCAGGTTGAACTTCACCGGCATCTGGATCTCTGTACCCGCCCGGCAACTCTTTATGAGTTGGCCCAGAAATCGGGGCTCATTGCGCAGAGTACGGGTTTTGATTCATTCATGCAAAGCGTTCTGATCCGTGAACCCATGTCGGATCTGAATACCGTCCTCGCGAAATTCGTGATCTTCCAGAAAATACTCGATCGTCCCGAGGTTCTCGAGCGCATTGCTTTTGAGGCCGTCCTGGATTGCGTGGCAGAAGGAATTGGGGCCGTGGAGTTTCGTTTCTCGCCAGGCTTTGTCTGCGAGTACAGCGGACTGTCCTGGAGCGACGCGCTGGACGGGTTTGAAGCGGGCATGAGAAGGGCTTTACGCAGTCATTCCGACTTTAAAGCTGGTCTGATCTGTATCGCCAGCCGGGATTTAGGGCAGGAGTCGGTGGAGCGGACTGTCGAGTTTTTCTCCCAGCATCGGACTCGTTTTATTGGCCTGGATTTAGCCGCAAACGAATGTGACTTTCCGTGTCTGGGATTTGAAGGTGCATTTCGGGAGGTCCGAAAATGGGCCAAAATCACCGTGCATGCGGGTGAAGCCGCTGGACCTGAAAATATCTGGGCTGCCATTGAAACACTGGGGGCCCGCCGGATCGGACATGGTATCTCAGCCATCAAAGATCCCAAGCTCATGGATTATTTGGCAAAAAATTCAATCTGCCTGGAAATGTGCCCCACCAGCAACTGGCTGACCCGGGCAGTTCCCTCGTTCAAAGAGCATCCGCTTCCGCGGGTTCTTCGCGCCGGGGTTCCTGTTTGCATCAATACGGATGATCCGGGAATTTTCGCCACACGGCTGCCTGAAGAGGTTCGGATTTGTCGGGACCAGATGGGGCTTTCAATGGCCGAAATCGAATTTTGCAACGAGCACGCGCGCAAATCGAGCTTTTTGTCTGGTATTTAACGTGTTTTTTTGTTGCTTCCGGGGGCTAATCTGACTATTACAGCAACAGTTTCCACGGGCGACCCGACTTCCCCCCTCACACCGAAGCGGAACTCGTGGCTTTAAAGGACTCTGAGGATCATTCCTCAGGGTCCTTTAATGTTTCAGGACCCACTACCTTGTAAAATGATTCCAAAATGCTTTGAGCAATGGGCCGAGAACCTCGCCGTATAAACTCCCGAGAATCAAACTCGGTGCAATCACGC
Organism: Bdellovibrionales bacterium GWA1_52_35; assembly: GCA_001769805.1. GTDB lineage: Bacteria > Bdellovibrionota > UBA1018 > UBA1018 > UBA1018 > GWA1-52-35. The sequence continues at coordinate 55,246 of MEPO01000004.1, read as the reverse complement.
TTCCCGCCACAAACAAAAGAGCGAGCGTCCAAGTTCGGGTCCAGATTTTCCGAAGCCAGTGACTCGGTCGGGAGAAGAGCCAGGCCCGTAAAAGAAATATGAAAATCAAAATCCCGATTTCCACTTTGAAAAGCAAGCGGAGGTTCGGATGTTTCTGGATCGAATCCATCGCCTGCAGGTAGGCGGGAGTTCCAACCAGTTTCAGCAAATCCTTGACGAGTGGGTGTTCCAGAACATGTTGGGCACGCTGCACTTGTTCTTCGATCAGTTTGCGGTGCTCCGCGGTTTCGGCTGCGTCCGGCACGGGAGTTTCTGTCAGTTCCTCCAAAGCTCCGGCAGTACTCGCGGCGGCTTCCTGATCAACGAGCTGCTGGAGAGCTTCCTGTTGAAGAATCTGCGCTTCCCTGATTTGTTTCAGGCTCATCTCGATACTGACGAGCGGATGAGGGTCCTGGGCGAGCCCCGTTGCGGGCAGCAGGCAAAGAAGAAGGAATAAAGAAAGTAAATTTTTCATCTCGAAATCAACGCTACCCTGTGTTTCTCAGCAAAGAAAGTCCTGCCTGACAGACCCGGTTCCGTCCACCGGCTTTAGCGAGGTAGAGGGCTTCATCTGCGGATTTCAGAAGTGAATGGGAGGAGTCGGACGTCTCCTGACCTGCCTTTCTGGCCCGTGCCGTGGCGACTCCGATGCTCACGGTGCAGCCTGGCTGCCCCGGGTCGTTTTGGATGATGGCTCTCAATTTTTCTCCCAGGGTCAGCGCTTCTTTCTCTGAGCAGAAAGTCGCAACCACGAATTCTTCGCCTCCGAGTCGTCCTGCAAGGCTGTGCTGATCCTCTGAACAGTGCTGAGACAGAAGGCGGGCAACGCGGCGGATGACTTCGTCGCCCACGGGGTGGCCATAAGAGTCGTTGATCTTCTTGAAATAATCGATGTCGATCATCAGGATGCTGCAGAACCCATTCAACTCCGCATGCCCGCTCCGAAGCGCTTCCCATTTTCTGAAGAAGGATTTGCGCCGGAGAAGGCCTGTGAGGTCGTCGCGATCGGCAGTGGTTTCGAGCCTCTCTTCGAGTGTCTTCAAAACCAGGAGCACCTTGGAGTAGTTCTCCTCAATTTCCGCAAGTCTCCGGGACACCTGTTTTTCCGTTTGCTCCTGCTTCATACGTACCTCCGTTATGAGAGGGAGAGCACGGAGGATGCCAGCGGACTAGCCAGTATTCTGCCATGATTTCGCGTCAACCGGAGTTGGCAGGTACCTTCCGGCCCCGTTTCGGCGAGGACACATGGGTTAAAGTATCAGGCCGCCTTGCGATAGCTTTGTGCGCGCAAGGTGTACTTCCTGAGCAAACGCAGGAAGTTGCTGCGATCGAGGTGAGCTTCGCGGGCGGCCGCCGAAACATTGCCCCCATTGCGGGCCAGAGCCGCAATCAGATACTCACGTTCAAAAGACTCAGTCCACTTTTTCTTGAGTGAGGTGTAATTACCCGCCTCGCCCGCCTGGAGTCCGTCTGTTTTGACCAGCTCCAAAGAGGGGGGGCCTGAAGGCCGCAAAGAGATGCCCAGGTCTTTTGGGGAAATTAGATGTTGACTGCTCCAGAGCAGGGCCACGCGTTCGGTGACGTTCATCAGTTCCCGGATATTGCCGGGCCAAGGGTATTCCTGCAGAGCCGCTTCCGCTTCGGGCGTGAAGCCGGTAAAGTTTTTGCCGCGCGCCCGGAATGACCGCTCGAAGAAATCACGAGCCATCGGAACGATGTCTTCAGTGCGTTCGCGCAAAGGTGGAAGTTCAAAAACCACACCCGACAGGCGATGGTACAGATCCTCCCGGAATGAACCCTCTTTCGTCCGGTTCTCAAGATCGCGATTGGTTGCGGCGATCACGCGCACATCGGTCTTGATATCTGCGGTGCCGCCGACCCTGCGGAATAATTTCTCCTGAAGTACGCGCAGAAGTTTAGCCTGGAGCTTGACATCCATTTCGCCCATTTCGTCGAGGAAGAGCGTCCCGCCTTGAGCGATTTCAAAAAGCCCGCGCTTCAGACTGGTAGCGCCGGTGAACGCACCCTTTTCGTGACCGAAGAGTTCGGATTCGAGCAATTGCTCGTTGAAGTTGGCGCAATTGACCGCAACCCAGGGGCCCCTGGCCCGACGGGAGCCGGCATGGATCATCCGGGCAATTCCCTCTTTACCCGTGCCACTTTCGCCGGTGATCAGAACACTGGGATCTTCGGCATTGCCGCGCATAGCTTCACGACGGAGGACCGTGAGCCATTCGTTGACCTTGGCCATGGCATTCGCTTTGGAGACGTACCAGTACCGGTCTTCGGCTTTGCCCTCCACGCGCTGGACGCGCGCTTCGAGGCGTGCTACGAGTTCATGGTTTTCAAGTTGCAGTTCATATTCCTTCATTCCCCGCTTCACCGAGTGACTCAGTTCATCAAGATCGAAAGGCTTTTCGAGATAATCAGAGGCGCCGAAGCGCAATGCTTTTACCGCGGCGTCCTTTTCTCCGTGGCCGGTGATTACGATGCCACAGGTCTGGGGGTAGTGCTGTTTGATCCAGCTTAGGACCGCAAAACCATCTTTCCCCGGCATCTTGAGATCGGTAATGACTACGCCGGTAGGAGGACCTGCCTGGAAGAGGTGAATCGCCTCATCCCCGCTGGAGGCCACGTAAACCTCGTACCCTTCGCGTTCAAGCCTGGCTTTTAGCAATTTGCGGATAGTTTCTTCGTCATCAATTACCAGTACTCTTGATTTCATACAGTGCTCCTTCTCGTTAACCTAATTCCCGGTAGTCGATCGGAATACGAATCAGAAAAGCGGCGCCTTTTCCGAATTCGCTTTCGACTACAATTGTTCCATTCAACTTCGAAATGATTCCATAGCTGAGACTCAGGCCCATACCCATTCCGCGACCCACTTCCTTGGTGGTGAAAAACGGATTGAAGGCTTTGGCCTTGGTCCGATCGCTCATGCCGGAGCCATCATCCTTGAAAAGGATTTCCACGAAATTTCCGGCTCTGCGGCTGCGGATCCAGACGGTGCCCTTACCCCGCCCTGCGGTATCGATCGCATCACGGGCATTGGTCGCTAGATTGATGAAAATTTGCTCAAGCTGGAGGGGGTTCGCGTATACGGCGGGAATGTCCGCTCCGAAGGCCCGAAAAACGGTGATGCCTCTGACGGCAAACTGCCGCGAAAGCATTTTCAGCGCTTCATTGATTGCGTGGTGGATGTCGGTGAATTCGTGCTTCTCAATTGATTTGCGCGTGAACGTGCGCAGGTAATCGATGATCCCGGCCATTTTATCCACATTCGAAATAATTTCGGTCATGCAGGTGGACGAACTTTCGCGGACAGGGGAATTGGTGAGTTGTGGGAGTGAAATATCCTTGAGCTCCTGGGCGTAGCCGCGGATTCCCTGGAGCGGCTGGTTCAATTCATGGGCAATGCCCGCGGTGAGCTCTCCCAGTGCAGCCATTTTACCGGCTTGAATGAGGTTCTCCTGCATGGCCTGAAGCTCGGCGGTTTTTTTCTCGAGTTGGAAATAGGCGTTGCGCAACTCCGTGTGCTTGGTGATCAGTTCCCGCTCCATCTGCTTCTTTTCAGTCACATCGCGGAAAAGAGCGAGGGCAAGGGTGGAGCCGTTGACGTTCGAAACGATACGGACACTCAGATCGACAAAACGCGTGTAGCCGTCCTTGCGCAGGATCGCGACATCCTCGTAAGTGCCAGGCAGGGCGAAGAACTCGGTGGTGAGCGAACGGCTGCGATGCGGTACCCGCTGCTGTGAGGTATCCGGGACCAGAATGGAAATGGCTGCGCCGACAAGTTCAGATTTTAAATAGCCGGTCAGTTCCTCTACGGCCTGGTTCACGGCATCGATATGTCCGGACGGCGAGATGGTGAGGATGGCATCGGAGGCCTGGTCAAAGAGGACCTCGTACTTGTCCAGGTACGGGTATTCCGAAGCTGCGGCGACGATCTTCAGGGCTCTAGAGGTAGGCATTGAGGAAAGCCCCCGCTTTTTCTATATCGATCTTAATCTGTTCTTCCATTGCGGGAATGTCGAAACTCGAAAGTCCCAAAGTCTGGAGCATGTCGGGTGTGATTTCACCGCTTGAGTGGTCGCCTGAATCGCCGATCTGGTTCTTCACGCAAATGGTATTGGCCAGCCGGACGGCATGGATGACAGGCTTGGCGGAAGAAAGAATGCTCTCCATTTTGGAAACATCGAGATGATGATAGCGGATCGCGAGCCGGATCACCTGCGGCAGGCCCCATTTGGTTGCAATCGCTTCTCCGAGATAAGAATGTCCGGGAAGGTCGAGCTTGCGTTCGACTTCGAGGAAGGAGGTGGAATCGTGAGCGGTTTCTCGAACAATCGAAAGCATCCGGTCCGGATCAATCTGATGCAGCACAAGTTTGCCGATATCGTGCAGGAGACCGCAGGTGAAGGCTTCTTCAGGACGCGGAAATTTGAGGCGTCTTGCCAGGTACTCGCTGCAAACGGCGGTTCCCAGAGCATGTCGCCAGAAGTGGAGCATGGAGAAGTGCTCGCTGTCTTTGGTCGAAAAGAGTGAAAATACGGACAAACTTAAAACAAGTTGCGCCAGAGTGTTGAAGCCCAGGAAGGCGAGGGCACGCTGCACATCGGCTACGCCACCTGGAATGGCGTAGTAGGAAGAGTTCACGAGGCGCAGAATTTTGGCGGTGAGGACCTGATCCTTTTTCAACACTTCCGCGATATCCGAGCTGGACGAGTTGGGATCATTGATCAGCTCGTTGACTTTCATCGCGACAATGGGAAGGGTCGGAATGTCCTGGAGTTTACCCAGGAGATCCGAATACTCAGAGCTGGTCTTTGCGGACTTTTTGACGTTCGAGTGGATAGGCATATCTGCAATGTCTTGTCGGACACATGGTTCAAAAAATTGAGTGAAATGTTTTAGTAAAGGATGTGAAGGGTAAATGTCGGTTGGTATTGACAAAAACTCGATTCACTAGTGAAATTAAGACGCTTTAAAAAATTAACAATGGAGATCTGAGAATGAAAAAGACTTTCGTTTTGCTTGCGCTTATATGTACGCTTCTGGGCACCTCCGCCATGGCTTTTGAAGTTGCGCCGGTTATCGGCTTTAATTCCTCAACTCTGAACGTTACCGGAGCAACGGGAGATGATGCCGCTGCCGTGTACTCCTCCAAATTAGGTATGGACTATGGTGTGCTTGCGAGTTTCTCGATGGCACCATTGGTCAGCTTGCAATTTGGTGCGCTCATGGATAAGCGCAAATATGGTGTTAAGGAAACTATTGAAGGCTTCGGTATAGGAGAGGCCGAAGTTACTATGAATTACATTCAAATTCCCGTGCTTTTACGTCTGAGCGTCTTCCCTGGCTTGTCCGTAGGTGCGGGTGGCTATTATGCTACCGGAACCGGGGATATTCATTTCAAAGCGACCGAGACTCCGACCGGAGGCACTCCTGCTACCACTGAAACAGATCGGGCTTGGCCAACAACTACCAAAAAATCCGACATGGGTCTGATTGCCTCTGTAGCCTACAATATTCCTATCGCTCCGCTTGTCAGCTTTATGGTGGATGGTCGGTATCTTTTGGGTCTCACCAATACAAACGACGATCCTGCATTGCCCGGTGAAACTGATAAATGGCGCTCCATTCAGGTTTTGGCCGGCTTGAACATCGGCTTCTAAGAACTTAAATTTCCAAATTCTTCAGGCCCTGCCAAAGGTGATTCCTACTTTCTGGCAGGGCTTTTTTTATGCCATCATAAAGGGAAGCACGGCGGTTCCATGGGGCTTCAGGTCCAAAGAAGTGACGGTGGCTCCGCGGAGTCGTTGAGATACCTGGGTTGCATCTAGCGTTACCGTTTTCTCTTTGTCGGAAGTATTGAGTACGACCAGAACCGCGGGCTCACCGGCATTTCCGAGTCGGGCAAAAGCATAGATCTCCTGATCCTGCGTCCTGATCTCGTGAAACTCACCGCTGACCAGGACCGGGTATTGTTTCCGGAGCGCAATACTTTCCCTGAAAGAAGCCAGCACTGAATGATTGTGGCTCTCCTTTTCCCACGGAAAGCTCTTCCGACAGTCTGGATCATGACGTCCGCTCATTCCGATTTCATCGCCGTAATAGACGCACGGGGCACCGGGAAAAGTGCACAGAAAAAGGAACGCCTGCTTCAAAATTTCCTCTTTGCCTTTGACTGAAGTGAGGAATCTGGGCGTGTCATGGCTATCCAGAAGATTCAGCTGTAACCCCAGGGTTTCGAGTCCGTAAACCTCAAAGAGCCGCTGAATCACTTTGGAAAACCCCTCGGCATTCATCGGCTGGATGCTTCGGTAGCTTCCAACCCGGTGGGTTTCCGGTAAATCCAGATGATTGCCACCACAAAAGCCGAGCAGTGCCCGGGTCAGCGGATAGTTCATCACCGCGTGAAAGGGTTTGCCGTCGCGAACCCAGTCCGGGCTTTCATCCCAGATTTCACCTACAAGGTAAGCCTCGGGATTGATCGAAAGCACCACTTCCCGGAACTCGTCCCAGAATGAGCGATCGTCAATTTCCGCTGGAACGTCGAGTCTCCAGCCATCGATTCCGAGAGCGGTCCATTTCCTTGCGCAATCGAGCAGATAAGCGCGGGCCTCGCTGTTGCGAACGTTGAACTTCGGAAGCGCATGGAGGTTCCACCAGGCTTTGTAGGCAGGCGCGTGGTGCGGCTCCTCGGGGTAGGCACGAAGAGACTTCCCTTGGAGGAGTGGCTCTTCGTCGAAGTGAAACCAGTCTCTGTAAGGAGAGTCTTTGCCGTTTTCGAGGGTGTGGTTGAATTGATAGAAACCGCGACTCGCGTGGTTGAAAACGCCATCCAGGATTACGCGGATTCCGCGACGATGTGCCTCGTTCAGAAAAGTTGTAAATGACTGATCACCGCCCAGAATAGGATCCACGCTCATGTAGTCGAAAGTGTGATAACGGTGGTTGGCCGTTGAGGTGAAGATCGGATTCAGGTAGACCGCGTTCACCCCAAGATCAACCAGCCAGTCCAGACGCTCTGTGGCTCCGAGCAGGTCGCCCCCTTTGAAACCATTGCAAGTCGGAGCGGAATCCCACGGCTCCAACCCACGGGGCTTCTCCAGTGTTTCACTCTTGGCAAAACGATCTGGAAAAATTTGGTAGAAAACAGCGCTTTTCACCCACTCGGGACGTCCTGCGATCTTTGTCATGCCTGCACCGCTCCTTGGTCTAGACTTTTGTAAAAACGAAATACTTTGATTCGCAAACAAACCCGTAGCCGATTTTCTGATAAATGCGGTTTGAAGTCGGGTTACTTAGATCAGTGTAGAGAAAGCAGAATTTATTTCCAGCTTTGAGTTTGGCTTGGCTGAGTTCCGCGACCAGCCGACTTGCAATTCCGCGCCTCCGCAGGTCGGCGGGCGTGTACACCGCATTGATCCGGACCCCGTTCGGCGTGGTGCCCCAGGACCCGGCCATTGAAACGGGTCTTCCGTTCTGCTCCCAGACAAAGAGAGCCTGTCGCTGAATGATTTGTTCAACTTTTTTCAGAGTTTCAACTTTCGATTTCGGGTCTTGAGGCATGGCTTCGTCGTTGAATTCATACATCCATTGGGCAACGAGCGAAAGCTCCGCGTGGTGGGCGACTCTCATTCTGCCTGGAACCGGGGGCGGCTGGATGACTTGGGTCAGCTGATAGATCCCCTGCTTCATGGCCAGCACCGCTTTGAGCGAATGCGAGTGACACCATTGATCAGCAAAATACCGCGCTTCATCAGGTGGCCCAACCACTGAGGGAATTGAAAGGTTGCGGCTGAGGAGAGCGGCGGCCAGCAGATCCAGTTCTTCTTTGCTGGCGCGGGTCAGTACGAGAGGATTGGGAGGGGTTTGCAAGGCCGCAGCAAGAACTTTCTGGCGGTGCATGATCCGTATCAGTAGCGGAGGAATCGAGGAGGCGGTCAAGCCCGCTTTGAGGTTGGAGCAAAGGCCGAGGAGCAGATTATTGCGGGCTTCCTCCTGAACGAGGAAGGGCTCTGTGTAATGGTTGAATGTGTCGATCTGCCGATCAAAGTGAACTTCTACTTCAGCCCGCATAAAGCCTTCAGGTGAGGTAAGAGCAAAGCAATTGTTCTTGAGCAGGGTTCAGAACGGCTGAGCGGATCGAGGCAGGCGGTTGACCAATGATCTGAGATGATTCGCCCCAGAAGTGTTCCGTGCTTCATGGAATATTCAGGCACAATTCCATCGTTCTGCTCTCCATAAGGTGAACGATTCAGGCCGCGCTTTCGGAGTTCCCGGGCTAAAATCATTTTAGAGAGTTGAAGGGGGTGAATCGTGGGACCTTCGAGCGCTGCTGTAATAGAGAAATATTTTACGGCCGGGTTGTTTTTCGTGTCTTGGGCGCGGAAGAGTTCGTTTGCGAACCCCCGTCGATCCACGCGCAGCTCCGGGATATAACGTTTCCGTTCCGGAATAAAGCGAGTCGCCTTTGCGAGCCGTCCATATAAATCGATGCTGGTCTGATCGAGTTTCAGGTGGTCCATGAAAAAATCAGCAAAAGGAGTGCCTTGGTGCGGCGTGGAAATACTGGTGACACTCGCAATACAGTTTTTTACCCGGGCATCCTGCGCCAGGAGCCGGGCTATCAGGCCACCCATGCTATGACCTACGAGGTGGAAGGCGCGGAGCTTGCCCTTTCGACAGGAGCCCGCTTGTTTGAGGATTTCCTGGGCGCAGTCATCGGCGCGTTCGGAAAGTGAGCGGGTGTCATCGTCAGCCTGACGCGGGCAGACCTGGGTGGGCATGCCTTCTTTTTTTAAATTATCTTCGAGTGCACCGAAATACCGCCGAGTCTTGAAAGCTTTCCAGGGGCCGGTGTCGAGCCCGTCGACATGGATCCGGTCAGCGGAGGAGCCTGCTCCCGGGATGAGAAAGATCCGGGTTCTTGGCTCTGGAGCGTTGGCGTTTGAAACGCCCGGGGTCAGGAGACATGCTAGAACGAGCCCCCCGAGACTTCCCAGATTCCAATGAATCATTGGGCTTTCTCTGAACTGCCCTCGGTGGTCTTCCATTTTACAGCTATTCCTTGGGCCAGGGCTTGTCCTTCCTCGCCATCATCAGCACACTCAGGGGTCGAAAATGTGTCACTTTTTGCACCTTCATAGAAGACCACGGAACGAACTTCAATCACCGCATCAGCGCCCTTCTTCTGGGCCATGCGGACGAGATCGGCTACCGCTTTATTGAAGTAATTGCGGCAGAGGGCATCCTCATCCCGGGTGGGATCTAGCGTGGGAAAATTCACTTTTGCCCGTACGGTTCCCACCTTCTCGTACGCTCGCGTAACGGGTTCGATAAAAGCGTTTTTCGGGAAGCTGTACCTGGAAAATTTGGGCGCGGGCAGTGTCGTGCACGCGAAAGTGCACAGGGCAACCAGAATGCTGAGAAGGACGAGCCCTGCGGCTCTTTTAGGCACGAGCCTTACGGCTCTTTCACGCACGAGCCTTACGGCTCGATATACTCGAACTGGTCCTTCTTGAAGTTGCGGAGAACCCATTTCTTGCCCTCGTGTTTCACGACGTAGTTAGGAAGGACCGGGATTTTACCACCACCACCGGGAGCATCGATAACGTAATGAGGAACGGCCATGCCGCTGGTCCAGCCTCTCAGGTGTTCGATGATGTTGATGCCGGATTCGATCGGAGTGCGGAAATGACTGATTCCCTGTGAAAGATCACACTGGAAGATATAATACGGACGGACGCGCATCATCAGGAGTTTATGATTCAACTCTTTCACGATCTTGGGATCGTCATTGATGCCCTTGAGTAGAACCATCTGATTGTTGATCACGCACCCGGCATCTGCAAGCTTCGCGCAGGCATCAAAAGCCTCGCGCGTGCATTCCTTGGGATGATTAAAATGCGTGTGGATGAAAGCCGGATGATATTTCTTAATGATACTGGCGAGATTATCCGTGATCCGCTGCGGGAGCGTCACAAGGTTTCGCGTACCGATCCGGAACACTTCGACGTGGTCCAGGGCGCGCAACCGGGACAGGATATATTCCAGGCGGTCATCGGAGTTGGACAGAGGGTCCCCTCCGGAAATCACGACATCCCGGATTTCCTTGTGGGCTTCAATATAAGCCAGGCCGTCTTCAATCTGCTTATTCGCGGCTGAGGAGGACGGATCGGCCACTTTGCGTTTGCGCGTGCAGTGCCGACAATAAACCGGGCAATTGTGAGTCGTATAAAAGAGCACGCGGTCAGGATACCGGTGCGTGATCCCCTGGACCGGCATGTCCCGCTCTTCGGCAAGCGGATCTTCCATGTCGCCTTCGAGAATATTCAGTTCGGCTTTGTTGGGCACGGACTGCAAACGGATCGGGCAATTCGGATCATCCTTGTCCATGAGAGAGGCATAGTAGGGTGTGATGCCCATATTGAAAGATTCATTCGTTGCCTGGAAGGCTTCGCGTTCTTCCTGGGTGACGTTCACAACTTTCTCAAGCTGTTCAAATGATTTCACCCGTTTCTGCTGCTGCCAGATCCAGTTGTTCCAGTCCTTGCTTTCCACATCCTTCCAGACATCCGGACGTGGTGCGTACTTGAAGCGCTCAGCAACTGTATTTTTAGTGACAATATTAAATGCCATGGCCGTCTCCTCAGGCAATCCAGCGATAGATTTGCGTGAAAAAACACTGCCAGATTCCCAGGGTTTTGTAAAGTTACCTTGCCGGGCAGGTTTGAGTTTGACCGCAGATTTTCGGACATTGAATTCGTGAGCGGGGGCGGTGTACGCTGAAGCAGTTATGTTATCAAAACTCTTCATGGGTATATCCCTCGTTGGTGCGGAATGGGTCCTTTATTTCCTGGTCCTGGTCTCGGTTTATTCCGTGGCCCTGATCCTGGAGCGCTTGCGGTTCTATTTTGAGGCGAACAAGGGTGCGGCTCTGTTCCGTTCCAGTCTGCGTCGACAACTGCAGGACGGAAGCTGGGCCGAAGCCCTCAAGACTGTTCAGAAAAGGATCGACCAGAGGGCAGGTGACCTCGAGAGCGAAATGGCTTTGGCTCTTTTGAATCAGCGCGAAAAAGCATCGGATTGTGAAGTTCTGAATGAGCTGGCGCAGGATTCGATGACGAGATCCCGGCTGATCTGGGAAAAAAATCTCGCAGTCCTGGCCACGATCGGGAGCAATGCTCCGTTTGTGGGTCTATTTGGGACGGTTTTGGGCATCATCAAGGCTTTCCACGATCTTTCGCAGCAGGTGGGAGCCGGGGCGCAGACCGTAACGGCGGGTATTTCGGAAGCGCTGGTTGCGACCGCCGTGGGAATTCTTGTCGCCATCCCCGCTGTGGTTGCCTTCAACTTGTTTCAGCGGAAAGTGAAGTCGGCCAAAGCAGAAGCCGAAGCGCTTAAAAGTTATTTGATTGCCTGTCTCAGCAGTCAGCAGAAAGGATAAAGATGGCGGGCGGAGCGAGTTCCTACGATGATGACGAGCCGATCTCTTCGATCAACGTTACCCCGCTGGTCGATGTTGTCCTCGTTCTCTTGATCATGTTCCTGATCACGGCGCCCGTGATTTACCAGTCCGCGATCAAAGTTCAGCTCCCGCAGGCCACCACCGGTGAGCAGGCCGAGAAAACAGCCTTTCAGTTCACGATCACCCGGGCGGGCGAGATCCTTTGGGATAAAGAGAAACTCGAGTGGCCGGAGCTGACCAAAAAAATCGCGGAACTCCGCAATCTGCCCCCCGATCAGACCGCGATCATTAATGCGGATGAAGCAACCACTCATGGTAACGTCATTCGCCTCATGGACACGCTCAGGCAGGCCGGAATCACCCGCTTCGCGATGAATGTTGAAAGCGGCAGCAAACCGAAGCCTTGATCTGATCAGCTGGGCTGTCGGGCCCGGTGTCCCTTTTGCAGCACAGCCGTCAGTGCCGCCCCGCTCAGCACCGCAAACCAGGCGATGTAAATCCATAAAAGTAGAACCGGGATTGCACCCAGGCTTCCGTAGATCCTGTTATAGCTGACCGCATAGTGCAGATAGAGCTGATATCCCTGACGCAGGATATTCCAGAGAACGGCGACAAAAAACCCGGAGAGCAGCGCGTATCGGCTGCGGACCTTGCAGTTGGGAACCCATTTATAAACCGCTGAAAACCCGAGCATCGTCAGGATGAAAAGCCCCGTACCTCCCGGAAGCAGATTCGAAAGCGGTATGCGGGAAGAGGTGGCGACCCCGAGTGCAAGCGCGAGAGCCATTGGACCAAGCGTGATGAAAATCCAGTAAGCGGCAATCCGCTGGAACCAAGTGCGGTTGATCGGCGTATGCCAGACATCGTTGATTGCCCGTTCAACGCTGGAGAGCATGAGCATGCTGGTGAGAATCAAACCGATCAAACCGCCCACACCCAGTGTATTCGCGTGCGCGTTATTGATGAATTTTTTCAGAGTTTGCATGACTTCTTCACTCGAGCCCTGTGCCAGATTGGAAAGAATGAACGGCATGATCTGGTCGTAAGCTTTTTCCAAACCGCCAAAAGCATTGAAAATCGCGAAGCTCAGTGCCAGTAGCGGAATGATCGAAAGAATCGTCGCATAAGCCAGGCTTGAGGCGACCAGCATGAGCTGGTTTGCGGTAATCTGATGGGTCGTGCCGCTCATCAGCGTTTTGAGACGGGTGATTTTATGCTTAAGATCCAAGTGGAGGGGCTGCTTCGTCGTCATGTGCTTTGAAGTATGACTTTCTTCGCTTCAAAAGAGAATACCCGCCGCAGCATGAACCTAATGGCAATCGTCGCAGCCGGATTTCTTCCGGTTCCAGCGGTTCAGGCGCATGGCCCACTTGACCCGGCCCTTCTTGAGTGCCCAGTCCGCCAGCGGTTTGGCCAAAGACTTTCTGAAGAAGGCCTGGCCCATCCACAGTGCCGCAATTCCTACAATGCTGAAGGCCAGGATTTCCTGTAACAGCATCAGCCGTAACCCCAGTAACGAAGCAGGTTGTAAACTATGAAAGACGCCGCGTAGGCCAGTGCCGTCATGTATCCCAGCATCACCCCGGGCCATTTCCAGGAATTGGTTTCGCGACGGGTCACCGCCAGCGTCGAAGCACATTGACAGGAAAGAATGTACCAGACGAGCAGGCTCATTCCGGTTGCCACGCTCCAGCTTTTGCTGATTTGTGATGCGAGAAGTTCGTGTACCCCGGAGTCTTTGTCTTCAAGCGCGTAAACCGTGCCGAGTGCTCCGATCATCGTCTCGCGAGCTGCGAAACCCGGAATCAGGGCGATCGCGATCTGCCAGTTGAAACCAATTGGCCTTACCAGTGGCTCAAGCGCATGTCCGATCTGGCCTGCGTAGGAGTAGGTGATCTCGGGACGAGCGGGAATCTCCAGCGAGGAGGGTGCTTTCGGGTAAGACGCCAGGAACCAGAGTACGATCGAAAGGCCGAGAATCACCGTGCCCGCGCGACGAACAAAGATCGAGGCACGTTCGACCAGGCCATGAAGAATGTTATGGACGCTGGGCCATTTATAAGTCGGCAGCTCCAGCATGAGTGGTGGCGTCGGTCCGGGAAAGACAGATTTTTTCAAAAAAACCGCAACCAGCAGGGCCGCGACAATTCCGGACAGGTACAGCAGGAACATGACCGTTCCTTGCAGCCGAAAAGGACCCCAGAGCACGTGATTGGGAATGAACGCTGCGATCAGAAGTGAATAAACCGGAAGTCGTGCCGAGCACGTAATGAGCGGAGAAATCAAAATCGTGATCAGGCGGTCACGACGGTTTTCGATCGTCCGGGTGGCCATGATGCCCGGAATGGAGCAGGCAAAAGAAGAAAGCAGGGGAATGAAAGCCCGTCCATGCAGGCCGAATTTTCCCATGAGGCGATCCATCAGGAAGGCTGCGCGCGCCATGTAGCCGGAGTCTTCCAGAATCAGGAGAAACAAAAACAAAAACAGGATTTGGGGGAGAAAGATCAACATCGACCCCACGCCGCCGATGACGCCGTCCACGAGCAGGCTTCGCAGAGGGCCGTCCACCATCTGGTTCCGAATTAAACCTCCCAAGGCTCCTATTCCGTTTTCAATCCAGTCCATCGGGATGCTGGCCCAGGTGAAGATAGTCTGAAAGAGTAGGGCCAGAATGCCGGCCAGTAAGAGTGTTCCCCAGACTGGATGCAGGACCAGGTAATCGATCCGGTCCGTCCAAACCATCGGGGAGGGCGCCTTCTTGATCGAGCGGTGGAGAATTTCATCAATTTTGGCAAACCGTTCCCGGATGACCTGCGGCGAGGAGCGGACCCAGGGAAAGTCTTTGGTTTCCTCCTGATCAAGTCTGTTACCCTGGTCGAGTTCGTTGCGAAGATGCAGTTCTTCAAGTCTCTGAAGGAGCGGCTCCAACCCCTCGCTGCGAGTTGCCACCGTGGGGACGATGGGAATTCCAAGACTGGCGGATAGAACCTCAAGATCAATGATAGAGCCCCTGCTTCGAGCCAAGTCCATCATATTCAGAGCGAGGATCATGGGAATGCCCAGAGCTTGAATCTCGAGAACAAGTCCAAGGGTGCGTTCCAGATTCGTCGCATCGGCTACGGCGATCACCGCAGTGGGTCGGGGCTCTTCGTTTCTTAGGCCCAGTAGAACTTCCTGCGTGATCAATTCATCCGGAGTTTGTGCATCCAGGCTGTAAGTCCCGGGGAGATCCAGAAGTTTGATATGCAGACCGGATTTAGTCTGGGTACTGCCTTCCACTCGCTCAACGGTAACACCCGGATAGTTTCCGACTTTCTGACGGCTCCCGGTGAGGGCGTTAAAAAGGGCTGTTTTGCCGCAATTGGGATTGCCTGCAAGGGCAATTCTGAAATCAGGCGACGACATGGGGTACTACCTTGACGAAATTCGCTTCACCACGGCGAAGCGCAATCAATGTTCCTCGAACCCGGACAGCAATCGGATCTCCGCCGAAAGGCGCTTGATGGACCACCTGGACAAGTGCACCCTCGAGCAGCCCCATCAAAAGGAGGCGTCCCGCGTCTCCTTCGATCGAGACAATCTGTGCAAAGCTGCCGGTGGGAATTTCACCCAAACCCATCGGTCTCATGACAGGTCCTCCACGTGCTTGGTGCCCTCTTGCAGAAGGTGCTCGATATGTTCGTCGTCCAAAGAATAGTAAGCGGTACGACCATCCTTGCGGGCTTTGACGAGTCGTAAATTTCGCAAAGTCCGGAGGTGATGACTGACCCCAGGTTGGCTGATCTCCAGAAGATCCGCGACTTCCCCGACCGAGAGCTCGCCATGAGAAAGAGCCCAGATGATCTGGACCCTGGATGGATCTCCCATGGCTTGAAATGTTTCAGCTAAACGTGAAAACAGGAGTTTCGAGCGGTGACTTGTCTCGAGCTTCTCCTGGATGTTGCGGTAAGCGGGTGATGTATTCATATATAAACATATGATTATATATTGATCAATGAGGGGTCAAGAATATTTTAAAAGAGCTAAATCCACTAGAAATCATTAGGTATTTAAGGCTGTCCGGTTAAACTTAACGCATGTTAATTCTCATCTCGCTATGGATGGCAGTGGGAACGGTGTTGGCTTCTTCTGCGCCGGATCTCCGTTTGATCGAAACCGCTCCCGGGGTCCGCTCCTGGATGAGTGAAGTCCAGATCGAAGAACTTTCAACTCGAATTCACAAAGAAGGTCGCTGTGGTGGTTTTTTCGATGTGACTGATCACGTCGATGAGCCGGATCTTTCGGAGCTCCTGGGCATTGGTATTCCAGGGCCAAGGGAAATCATAGCCGAGAGACCTTTGACCCAGGCAAACCGGCTCGAGCGGGTTTTTCCAGAAATCTCGACTCAAAATCTCTACAGCTCCATCAAAACGTTGAGTGATTTTCCGGACCGGTATTTCAAATCGAGCTCTGGAGTCGCTTCTTCAAATTGGATCAGCGATCAATTCACTCGATTCGCTCATGGACGCACAGACATTACCGTAGAGACCTACAAACATGCATTTGCGCAGTCATCGGTCATTGCCCGGATTGCAGGTCGGGGTCCGAATGCTGCTGAACACATCATTCTGGGGGGGCATGCCGATTCCACAAGCAATGGGGTTGGTGCTGGAAGAAGGGCACCCGGAGCCGATGACAATGCCTCTGGAATCGCGACACTTCTGGAAACCTTCCGCATCCTTTCCGAATCAGGTTGGCAGCCAGACCGGACAATTGATTTTATCGCTTATGCAGCCGAAGAGGCGGGCTTGCGCGGCAGCCAGGACATCGCGCAGGATTACAAGCGCCGGGGCGTTGATGTCCTCGCCGTCATTCAATTCGACATGACCGCTTTCATGGGTAAAACACCGGTGATGGGTCTGGTAAGCGATAACGTCAATCCAGGGTTGAATACTTTTCAAAAAAGGCTTCTGGATACTTATGTGAAGTATTCCTGGCGCGAAATCAGGTGCGGCTACGGCTGCAGTGATCATGCGAGCTGGACGAGAGCCGGATTTGCTTCGGTGTTTCCCTTTGAGTCTCTCTTTGAGGAATACAATCCAAGTATTCACTCGGAAGCCGATACGATTGATAAATTGAATATGGCTTTTGGATCTCATTTCGTGAAACTCGCCTTAGCCTTTGCGATGGAGCTCGGAACCGAACCCTGATAAGAGTAGCGACATGAGTGCGCGTGAAAGTTGGATAGAAGAAAAGCAATCAGCCTTCCTGTATGAGGTGATGGCTGAAATCGAAAAAGGTACACCGCGCGAAGCCCTTTTTCGGAATCTCGGACACATGGCCGAACATCAGGCCAAGAGCTGGGTCAAGCTCATGGAGAAGGACGCCCCGGGCGCTCCTCTGCCCACGTTTGCGCCAAGTCTGCGCGCACGTACCGCAGTTTTTCTCATCAGGAAAATTGGCCCCCGGCGACTGAAGCCTTTGCTGGCTTCGCTGAAAGTTCGCGGCCTGTCCGTCTATAGCGGTTCACTGGAACATGCAGGACACGAGATGCCCAAAAGTGCCGACGAAGTCGGCGGTCGTCATAAACTGAAAGGTTCGGGGGGCAATATCCGCGCTGCGGTTTTTGGAATCAATGATGGCCTGGTTTCCAACGCAAGCTTGATCGTGGGTGTGGCGGCGGCTTCGTCGATGGATCCCCGTCTCATTCTGATCTCGGGCGGCGCTGGTCTGCTTGCAGGCGCTCTTTCGATGGCCTGCGGCGAGTATATTTCCGTCCGCTCCCAATGCGAACTTCTTGAATACCAGCTGGATCTGGAGAGAGCGGAGCTCGAGGAGTATCCTGAAGAGGAAGCAGCCGAACTGGCTTTGATTTATGAAGCCCGAGGAGTGCCGCTCGCCGAGGCCCAGGCGTTTTCAAAGCGCCTGATTCAGGATAAGGAGAAAGCTTTGCACACGCTCGCCCGTGAAGAGCTGGGACTGGACCCTGATGAACTCGGCTCTCCTTGGGGGGCCGCTAGCTCATCTTTTTTCGCATTCTCTATCGGCGGCATGATTCCTTTGCTCCCATTCCTTATCTCCAAAGATCCTGCGATGTTCTGGGTTTCACTCGCAGCAAGCGGGTGTGCTTTATTCGCCACCGGTGCAGTTGTCAGTCTATTTTCCGGCCGTTCCTTGCTCTGGAGCGGTGCCCGAATGCTGCTCATCGGCTCGTTTGCTGCATTACTGACCTGGCTGATGGGAACTTGGGTAGGCTGACCTGCCAAGAAAGGGCCAAGAAAAGGAAATGAAATGAGTGCTGCAGAGTTTTCAAAATTCTTCGCTGAAATAGAAAATACTTTTTCGAAAGAATTTGCCACGCGTGATCCCCAGGATCTTTTTGAGTACGGGAAGGATTCGACAAAAGTTTTTGAACCCAAACCGGCGGTGGTCCTCTTTCCAAAAACAACTGAAGAAGTTTCCCGGGTCTTGAAGTTATGCAGCAAGTACTCGATTCCGGTGGTGCCCTCGGGGGGGCGGACCGGACTTTCGGGGGGGGCGATGGCGATCCAAGGCGAGGTCGTGATCAGTCTCTCGAAAATGAACAAAATGGGCCCGGTCGACACAATGGCCCAGACCGTGCGCGTGCAGGCCGGAGCAATTACGGAGTTGGTGCATAAGCACTGCGAGCCGCATTCGCTGACCTGGCCCGTGGACTTTGGCTCTAAAGGCTCGAGCGAAGTCGGCGGGAATATCGCGACGAATGCCGGAGGCGTGAAGGTGATCCGTTACGGGAACACCCGCAACTGGGTCCTGGGTCTGCAAGTCGTCACCATGGCAGGCGATATTCTGGAGCTGAACGGCAGCCTCGAGAAGAACAATACCGGCCCGGACCTCAAGCAACTCTTTATCGGAAGCGAAGGGATCCTGGGGATTATCACCGAAGCGACGCTGAAGCTGGTCACGTTACCCAAAGAGCTTCAGGTTCTGTTCTTTGCCGTGGAAGACATGTCAGCGGTTTTGAAATTATTTCACGAAGTCCGGAAGAGCCCGTTTGCTGTCATGGCCTTCGAAACCATGACCCATAATTGCATCGAGGCGGTCACAGCTGAGCTTGGGCTGAAAAATCCGCTCGCTACGACCGCCTCGACCTATGTACTGATGGAAATCGAGCAGCCCGTTACCGAAAAGGGTCGCGAGGTCCTGGATTCCTGGCTGGAGAAAATTTTTGAATCCGGTCTGGTCCTGGACGGCACGCTGGCTCAATCACCCCGTGAGGCTCGCGATCTCTGGTCGATTCGTGAGTCGATCAACGAATGCCTAGCTCATCGCGCTTTCGTGCACAAGAATGATGTCGCGGTTCCAGTTGCCGAACTCGAACCCTTTGTCGCCTCGATGCATGCACTTTTTGAGACCAAGCACGGGACTTTTGAAATCGCCATGTGGGGGCATATCGGTGACGGCAATCTCCACATCAATACTTTGAAGCCGGAAGCCATGGACAAGGGTCTTTTTATAGAAAAGTGCCACGAGGCGGATCAGGAGCTTTTTGCCTTGATCCAGAAGCACCGGGGAACGATCTCAGCTGAACACGGAGTGGGTTTGTTGAAGAAAGCGGCTCTGCACTTTACACGTACGCCCGCGGAGCTGGTTTTGCTCCGCGGGATTAAGAAAGTATTTGATCCGGCCGGACTGATGAATCCGGGGAAGGTTTTTTGATTAATAAAAACGCCTGGAGAGGGAATAGTAAGCCAGTGACCAAGAGAATCTCTTACTCAAAAAATGAATTATTTGGAACGCCCGTAACCGCTGCATTCTGGTTGATTACTATTATTGGAATTCCTTTATGGCATATTCAATCAATAGAGCGTTATGGCTTGAGTAATCCCAATGACCCACTTTATTGGAAACTGCCATTGCTTGGGTATGTCCTGGGGTTGGTTTTTTGTATTCCCCTGCGCAGAAATATAATGCCGTGGGGGAATAAGTTTCCAGGCTTAATGTGGTCGGGGGTTTTTACATTACCTTTCTTATCTGCGATGGCTGTTTCAGCACTATTTCTGACAGGACACGGTTGGCAATTTTGTTAATCTCGTTCCCCATGCCGGTCCGATTCATCCTGGCGAAAAATCCAAAGATTCAGGCCCGATGCCTCACCATCATCCACCGGGCGATCACAACCTACATCAGGAAGAAGGCCAAAAAAAAGGGGCTGCGCATCAGACTCCAACCGGGGCCGTTACGCTCGTGCAGCGATTCGGCGGGAGTCTCAACCTCAATGTGCATTACCACATGCTCTTCCTTGAGGGCGGGTACTACGACACCCATCAGGGCCCTCGCTACTGGTGGATCGACGCGCCGACTGACGCCGAGATCACGGACATGGTGGCAACGCTCGCCCAGCGCGTGATTCGGTTTCTAAATAAACGCGGATACTTCAACGATGAATACGAATCGGCGCTTCCCGAGGAGGAAATGTCGCAAGGAGAGCTGCTGCCAGAGCTTCAGGCCGCCTCAGTGCAGTCTCGAATCGCGATGGGTGAACGCAAAGACCAAAGGGGCAGGCGGCTTGGCGTACCGGAATTAAAAATTGTGCAGATATATCGCCAGGCCCGCAGTGGCCGAAGAGCGGCTACAGATGAGGGCTTCTGGTGATGTGGTGCTCAAGCTCAAGCACCCGTATTCGGACAAGACGAGCCATCTACTCTTCTCGGGGCTGGAATTTGTGGAAAAATTGGCAGCGCTGGTGCCACCTCCCAGAATCCATCTGACAAGATTCTTCGGATGCCTCGCTCCGCACTCCAAGATCCGCTCGGCCATCGTGCCCAAGAAGGCGGAGGTTTACGCGTGCCGCGTGTACTCTGAACAAACACCCGCCGTGACACCCGAGCCAGATTCTACGCCGAAGAAAAAGCGCCGAATGGGATGGGCCGAGCTTCTGGCGCGCGTCTTCGCCATCGACATCACAACCTGTCCCCAGTGCAGCGGGGAACTCAAGGTGTGCGCTGCGATTGTGGAGGTTTCAGCGATCAAGAAAATCCTGGGCCATCTCGGCCTCCCAGACAAGCCGCCGGACATCAGCCCGGCCCGGCTCCCATCCCAAATGAGCTTCGTCTAACCAGGAAAGCCCAATCCAACGCCGAAACCGATCGCCTCCCAGCCGGTCAGGCCCGGTTCCGCCCACCATCGCGCAAAAACCCCAAAAAGAGTCCGGACTTCAAACCATTTGGCTGAATTTCAAGCGTAGGGAACTATGTGGAAAAGGGGCTTTCAGCGCAAAGCACTCATCCGGCGGGCCAGCCACTCTGGGAAATGATGTTTGCTCTTCCTATCCGCTATTTGTCCTATTCACGCTTGGCTCCATTAATATAATTGAGTGACCCTTAGCCGCGAAATAGTAGCAATTCTAAATAGAATACTTGTAATTGACTAAATCACTCAACAATGAGATCTTTGAAAAATAATTCAAAGTGAGGGGGAACGTATGCTGACCACCCGTTTACGTTATAAGTTTTATGTCATTTGCCTGTGCTCAGTCATTTCAGCGATTGGTTGGCCGAAAGATTCCTCTGCCGAAACATTTACAATCGATTTTACGACGTTGCCCGACAAAACCAACATTTCTGCTATTCCGAAGCCAGATGGTATTATTTTTGGGGGCAGGGTAGAACACTCGTCGGTGATTGTTGGTTACCCGGTGCCGCCAGGCTATTATGCATGGTCAGCATATATGGGCTATGGGCATCTAGGTGGATCTTTCGATTTCACTAAAGCTCGCGTCTCTAAAATTACCGCAGAAGTTATTGGAGTACATAGTGTGGGATCCTTTAGTCGAAATCCGGCATTAAATTATTGGGCGACAGGCACTTCCTACAATCCAACTGCCCAAGACATTTGCTTTCTCGATACCACTAAATTCTACACTGAATGTACACTTGTGATTGATGGAATTAATTCTAGTGGAATTTTCAATTTTCAAGGGGTAGGAGGCCAGGTCTGGTGGGTAGTACTTATTAAGAAGCTTACGATCGATTATGAACCTGTCGTATTTTTGGATCTTTGGCCTCACAATCTTCAGGTAAGCCAGACTGGGGCTAGTTTAGGGTCAGATGGAATTCTGAAAGTTGTTCCGGGAATTCCTGTAAAAGGGTCAGTAAGCATAATATCAGCAGCAAACAGCTTAAATCAGAACGAAACTCGCAGTTCCATTCTTACAGTCCAGGCTGGAAATCACACTTACTCGCAATCGTTCAATTTATCTGAAACACGAAGTCAACAAGGTATGTTAACAATTTCATTCAGTATAACCTTCGACCCCTCTGATGCCGGGATTCAAACAATTACTGCGACGGTCAATCCTGGACATGAACCACCAGAGACTGATTACTCATACAACGCCAAAAGTGTTCAGGTAAAGGTTGTTGGGGATTTCAAGCTGATGCTGAATCTCTCTGTTCCTGAGGTTTACCCGAACAACACGTCCGGAAACAGTAACACAATCATTACGGCTCTGCTGAGTGATAGCGCAGGAAACCCGGTGTACGGGAAGTCAATTCAGTTCTATTCTGCTCCTCAGGACGGCTCTGGTGGGCACATTGCCGAAATCCATCATGGCGCACGTCCCAAAGGAACCTTTGAATCGTCAAGTTGCACGACTGGCGCGGACGGAACATGCCAGGTCACTTACACAGCATCCCAGTTCGGAGGGTTAGAAAAGATCTTGGGCAATCTTTCGGGCAATGCCTCGGTGAAGGACTCGAAAACATTGACTGTGAAAGTCCCAGCGCTCGCGCCCCTTTCCGGGGGGCCCTACACGTTCAAGTGCTTTGGCAACTCAAGCGAACCAAGTTGCCCTGGTGGCGGCTACGGGCATACGAGCTTTTATAGCGTGCAGTCCTTTGTTGATGAGGACATGTTTGCAATCGCGAGCGCGTACAGCGGCACCTTCCCGGGTGCGCCTCTTCTTACCGTGACGGACGCCAGTTTGTCATGGGGCGGGCTGTATGATTACAAGAACACATGGACGAATCCGCACAGGTTTCATCGCGAAGGAACTGACATCGATATTCGGAGCACAAGCATACCTGACGACAATCAGGAAACGTTTGAAAGCATCGTTTGCCGCTTGGGTGGATTTCCGAACCTGGAGCTAGCGGGACTGCCTAACGAACACTATCACCTATATTTTCATACGTATTCTTCGGCAATTTCCAGTTACTGTCAGGATAGCCAATAGGAGACATGAATATGAAATTCTCGAGAAACATAATGATCGCGCTCCTGTACCTTGCACTAGCACCCATGAATGCTCACGCTTCGGAACTCGTAGCGGGCTCCTATGATCAGAAGAATGATTGGTTAGTATTTCAGTGGAGCAGTCCCGAATATGGCCTTAGAACTGCGATGCTTGACTCTGGCAATAAAGTGAAACCATCTATTCATGCATCTGTATTGCCTGATGGATCCGGTAGCTTCCTTTATGCTTTTGAAATCGGCAATCTTTTGGGGGCCTCGCAACTACTACAGCACGTTTATATCAGCCATCCTTCGAGCGTAACTGATGCCAAAGCACCGGCTCCCCAATCCGAATGGGATATGGGTGAATACAAAAATCAGGGCATTTGGAGCTGGACTAAAGTTCTGGGGTCCGTTCGGGGGATTCCCGCCGGACAGACCGTAAAGGGATTTGCATTCAAGAGCAAAGGGCTTCCATCGATTGTTGATGCTAAATTTTCTGGAAAACGAAGGGTAAAGTTTTCCGGCCCAGGAGACGAGGATCCCGATGGGGTCCAAGAGTCCTTTGACCGAGTCTATGCCAACTTGAAAGCGCAGTACCCAGATAAATTTGCAGATACGGTGAAACAGAAAACTGTAGGCCCGATCGATCCACCAGCATCGTTTAATCATGGTTCACTGATTCAGAACCTAATCTTGCTTGTAAGTCAGGCGAGATTGCAAGGCTGGATCGACAACGACGGAATCGAGAACAGCTTCACTGTGAAACTGAATAACGCGCAGTCGAAGATCTCTGCTGGCGATATGAAGACTGCGAAAAACGTGCTCGGCGCTTTCATGAGTGACGTCCAGGCTCAGAACGGCAAGCACCTGAGCGCCGAAGCGTACGCGCTTCTTTACTTTAACGCGAAGTACATCGTCGATCACCTTTAGGCCGGACACGTTGAGTGTGTCGCAGTCGACGTAGTATCGTCCGGGTTTTGCTTTGAGCAATTTCAGTACGGATCGACGGTACCTTACAGTAAGATAACGGTAGCGAAACTTCCATTTAGAGCTGACACTGACGATCTCGCTCGGTCGGTAAGGATTTCGCAGTTCCTGGTCCGATATCTTCGCGCATGCGCGTGACCCCGCTTCTATTTGCATCGGAATAATGCCAACGACAATTCCTTACTAAGAAGGAGGCCGAACTCCACTAGTAAAGAATCCGGGTCTTCACCGACGTCTTGAGCTTTTCAATCGCAAGCTTCACGTCATTGGAGATTTCCCTGTTTATATCCAGAACGAGGTACCCCAATTCAGGATCCGTGGCCAGATGCTGAGCTTCGATATTGGCTCCGAGATCCGAGACGATCCGGTTGATTTCGCGAAGCACGCCTGGAACATTCCTGTGAACGTTCAAGATTCGGTGGGTATTCTCCGTGGGCGCGACATCCATCTCCGGAAAATTCACAGAGCGGACCGTGGAGCCCGTCAGGAGATGTCGGACGAGTGCGGTTGGGACTTCTTCTCCGATATTGGTCTGCGCCTCTTCAGTGGCGCCGCCGACATGGGGAGTCAGAATGACGTTTGGAAGGCGCTGGAGTTCGGTGTGGAAGTCTTTTGTGTTTATTTCCGGTTCAGAGGGAAAGACATCAATCGCCGCTCCCGCGAGCGGACCCTTCTTGAGTGCCTCGATCAGCGCCGGGATATCGACAACGCTCCCCCTTGCCGCATTGAGGAGATAAGAGCCGGGCTTCATCACTTGGAACTGCTCGGTACTGATCATTTCATGCGTGAGGGGGGTTGCTGGCACATGGAGCGAAACAAAATCGCTTTCCTTCAGCACATGATTCAGGGTCGCGCAGCCTTTGGCATTCCCCCTAGGAAGCTTGGGAACAATGTCATAAAACAGCACCCGCATTCCGAGGGCTTCCGCCAAGGTTGAGACT
The DNA here is from genome assembly GCA_001769805.1 of Bdellovibrionales bacterium GWA1_52_35. Classification (GTDB taxonomy): domain Bacteria; phylum Bdellovibrionota; class UBA1018; order UBA1018; family UBA1018; genus GWA1-52-35. The sequence continues at coordinate 30,604 of MEPO01000004.1, read as the reverse complement.
TGGGTCCCGATATTCCCGTAACCCACGATGCCGACGGTTTTCCCCCGGACTTCATAGCAACCCTCATGAGACTTGGTCCAGATCCCCTGGTGGACTTCGTTGTTGCGGTCCCCGAGTTTGCGCGAAAGCATGATGATTTCGGCAACGGCCATCTCAGCCACACTTCGGGTATTTCCAAACGGAGCATTGAAAACGGGAATCCCATGTTTGCGGGCAGCTTTCAAGTCGATGTGATTCGTTCCGATACAGAAGGCTCCGAGGGTCACAAGAGACTCGGCGGCGGCAAAAACCTCGGCCGTGATCGTCGTTTTGCTGCGGATTCCAAGAATATGGAACCCTGGAATTTTTGATATCAGCTGCTCGGGAGTGAGCGCTCCGACGGTGGTTTCCACCTCGCACCCTTCCGCTTCAAATATCTGACGCGCGAGTGGGTGGATGTTCTCCAGTAGCAGGACTTTGATCTTCTCTCTTGTTTGAGGTGTCATAAGTCCATTACTATAGCGGAAAACATGAGAGCAGACGACGGGAAACCATAAATTCTGAATGGCACCTAAATTCAAAGGCAACTCCGATGATTGGCTGGATGACCAAAGTTCGCGGCGGAGCGGCAAGGGCACGGTCATATCAAAAAAAAAGAAAGCCGATGCTCTTGATTCCAGTGAAGCCAATGCAACTGTAGCGGAAGTTTTCCCGCGGCAATGTCGCGTACGGCTGGATGAAACTGGCGAAGAGATTCTCTGCGGATACCGGCGTGCGTCTGTTCTGGGCCATGCGGCAGGCCATGCGGAAGAAGGTGAGCGGGATCGCAGTCCCGTGGCCGTAGGTGACCGCGTCCAAATTGAGCGCAGCTCGCCGGATTCCGGAACAGTGAAGGGCATCTGTGCCCGCCGTAATCTTCTGGCGCGTCCTGCGCCGGGCCGTGACCGGACGCAAAAAAAAGTTCGGCAGGTCATCGCAGCGAATGTGGATGTACTGGTGATCGTGGCGTCCGTTGGGGAGCCTGAGTTTTCGCCGGGGCTGGTCGACCGTTTCCTGATAGCTGCGGAGTCGGCCGGAATCCATCCGGTGATCTGTGTCAGTAAGTTGGACCTGCTAAATGGTTCAGAGCGACCGTGGGAGATGTATGCAGATCTGGGTTACGAAGTTTTTCCGTGTTGCGCGAAGAAAGGCCAGGGCACCGTGCAACTTCAGGAACGGCTTGAAGGACTGACCGCGGTATTCTGTGGTCATTCCGGAGTGGGGAAGACTTCCTTGCTTCGCGTTCTGCTGGGTACCGAGCTGGGTAAAGTCGGAGCTGTCAGTGAAGCGACAGGAAAAGGCCGCCATACAACCAGCAGTGCTGTCTTGCTTGAGCAGAAGAAATTTTCGGCCAAGACCGCCTGGATTGATACTCCCGGTGTCCGGGAGTTCGGTTTGATGAACCTGGAGCCGGAGGCTCTTCCCGAATTTTTTCCTGAGTTCAAAGAGCTCGTATGCTCGACTCAGGGATGCCTTCATTATGATCAACCGGGCGCTGAACCGGGGTGCCTGGCTCATTCCCTTCCTCGTTACCCGAGTTATTGCCGGATTCTTGAATCGCTTCTTGCGGGCGAAAATTAGTGCAATTGTTGGAATAGTGCGGCATTTTTTTTGCATCTTTAGTCAATTCCTATGCGAAGGCCTGCGCAAATGCCCGTGCAAGCGAATACGAACAGAGAGATCTGCTTTCCATTCGAAAATTCCTTCGTCTGTTCCTTGAATATGGAAAGTATTTACGAGCACCGGGGGACTTTTGTCTTTCTGCACGGGACCGTCAGTGATGCTGCAATGTGGGGTGAAATAGCCCATTTGCTTTCGGACCGGTATCGCTGCGTTGCCGTTGATTTCCCCGGATTTGGGCGTTCGTTTTCGATGGAAGCCCTTAAGGAAGCCGAAGGACTCGGCTTCTGGGATCGCGTGCGTCTGGTCTGTGAATTGATTGATCAGGCCGTGGCTGCGGGTAATGAAAAAATCTTTCTGATCGGACATGAATGGGGCGGAGCGGTTGCTCAGGTGGTTGCCTTGGAGCGTGGTTCGCAGGTAAGCGGGCTGATTCTTCTGAACAGCCGGTCCCTTGGGCAGCTTTCAAGTGAAAGGGTGCTGGGTTTCACTGAATTTCTGCTGAAGAGGAGACTGCAGCGACTATTGGTGGCTTCAGCCGGTTTATCCACGGAAAGCCGTCGGGCGATCATGGCGATCTGGCAAGACGTGTTCTCCCGCAAGGCCCGGATCCGAGCGCTTTGTGAATTGGAGAAAACCCGCCCCTCCCGTTCCACGGATCAGAAGTCTGAAAAATTGACGAACCTGCTCGAAAGACTTTCGCGGCTTGAGTGCCCCGTCCTTCTGCTTTGGGGGAGGAATGATCTGGATCTCCGGCGTTTCGAAAATTCAGAAGAGCTGGTCCGCATATTTCCGGAGGCGGTTTCTCATTTTCATGAAACTGCCGGTCACTGGCTGCATCTTGAGCAACCCGACTGGGTGGCGAAGATGATCCGGGAATTCGTTTTCAGTACGGAACAGCTCAGCGATCGAAAAGCTCTTTTGCGATGATGAGGCGCTGAATCTGGCTGGTCCCCTCGTAAATTTGATAGATCTTGGCATCGCGCATGAGTTTCTCGACTGGGTATTCCTTGGAATACCCATAACCCCCAAAGACCTGGACGGCATCGGTCGCGGTCTTCATGGCCACATCGGCAGCAAACGCTTTGGCCATGGCTGCAAATTTGGTATTCCGCTCACCTTGATCGATCAGCCAGGCTGATTTCCAGACCAGCAGGCGTGCCGCCTCGATGTCCTTGGCCATGTCTGCAATCATGAAACTGACCGCTTGATAGCTGGCGATAGGCAGGGAGAATGTTTTGCGGGTTTTCGCATAGGCAATCGCTTCGTCCATGGCTCTGCGGGCAAGACCCACGGCGCCGACCGCCACGGCCGGTCGGCTGTGGTCAAAGGCGGCCATCGCGATTTTGAATCCATCGCCTTCCCGTCCGAGCCGGTATTTTTCCGGAATGGTCACATTTTCAAAAGTGATTCCCCGGGTGTCACTAGCACGTTGCCCCAGGTTCCATTCTTTCTTTCCGATGGTGATTCCAGCGGTGTCAGTCGGTACCAGGAACCCACTCATCCCTTTATGCTTGGCAGCCACGTCCGTGTACGCCAGCACAAAATACCAACTCGCCACCTTGGCATTGGTGATCCACATTTTTGAGCCGTTGATCACGTATTGGTCGCCCACTTTTTTGGCCGTGGTTTTGATACCCGTCACATCGGAGCCGGCTTCGGGTTCCGTCACGCAGTAGGCGGCGAGTTTGCCTTCCCCGGTCAGCTGTCCCAGGAATTCCTTCTTCTGCTCTTCATTTCCAGCCACGATCACCGGGGCTGAGGCCAGCATATTGGCTTCCATGGCGGTTGCCACCCCCGTGCATCCGTAACAGAGTTCTTCAGTGATCAGACATCCATCGAGAACGCTCAAGCCCATCCCGCCACAGCTTTCCGGGACATGGGTATTGATCAGTCCAAGTTCCCAGGCTTTTTTGACAATTTCAAAAGGGTATTCGCCGGTTTCATCATGATGAGCCGCTTTCGGGATGATTTCCTCTTTTGCAAATTTGCGGGCGAGTTCCTGGAGCTGCTTCTGTTCATCCGAAAGTGAAAAGTCGATCATGATTCCTCCTTACGATTCATATCAGTCACGCTTTATGATAGCAGAGTGGACATGACTATCAAACGCCCCGCCGAAATTAACCCGGATCCGCTATTCAAGGCTTTCGAGACGCTTTGGGCCAGTCTTTTCACCAGCTCGGTTCACCTTGATTCAGCGCTTTCAAAGCTCACCCCCGCTTCCAAATCGGCTTTGGCCTCCTTTGTTCCGGTTCTTCTCAGAACGCCCGCGTCACTTTGCCAGGGCTTGGGAATCGGGATTCCCTCGGGCGAACCCTGGAAAGTTTCACTCGCGGATCTGGCAACCTGGAAACCGGCCCTGCTCGCTGCCTCGCGATTTTCAGAGCTTCGGGCCGTCGGTGCCCCATTTCCGGGGATGACTCTGGAGGCGGATGTTTCGGATTTTCCGGAATGGATGATTCAGGACTGGCAGGACGAATGGGGCAAGCAGGGCGCCCAGGATCTCGCGCGTATTTTAGGAATGGAGGCCCCGCTGTCGCTTCGTTCCCGGCGAGCGATCGGCGCTGAAGGGGTTCTGAAGAATCTGAAGAAAAATAACGTTCCCGTGCGCATTGCGCCCTCGGTTCTGGCTCCCTTTGGTGTGGTGCTCTCGGGCTACGCTCAAGTTTTGAACACCGACCTGTATAAGGAGGGTGCTTACGAAATTCAGGACGAAGGCTCTCAATTCATGGCTCTATTCGCACTCTGGCCTGAGTTATTCGGGCCACGGCTGCAGAAAATTCCCGGAGCCGCTTCCGCGGAAAGACCGTGGTCACTTCCCGAGGTTCCCGAAAAAGTTCCGGGCTGGACGGTGATAGATGCTTGCGCGGGCGCGGGTGGCAAAACTCTGGCGCTTGCTGATGCACTTCAGGGCCGAGGCAGAGTTTTTGCGTATGATACGTCGGCCCCCAAGCTGACGGCCTTGCGTCGGCGGGTGAGCCGAGGCGAGTTTACAAATATTCAGACCATCGCGCTGCAAGAGGGGCATGAAGAGGATACAATCGGGAAATTCAGAAAACGGGCAGATGTTGTCCTCGTCGATGCGCCCTGCTCGGGCTGGGGCGTGCTGCGGCGGAATCCGGATATCAAATGGAGACAGACGCCCGAGGTGCGCGCAAGGATGCCGCAAATCCAGAAGAGACTTCTGCTGGTGTATTCGAGCCTGGTTGCTCCCGGTGGCCGGTTGATTTACGGGGTCTGTACTTTCCGTAAGGCGGAGACCACGGCTATTGTCGATGAATTTCTGTCCGAACAGCCGGAATTTGAAAGGGCACAAGGGGGATATCTCGGTCCCGAATCCTCCGATGGCTTCTTCATGCAAGCTTTTGTTCGGAAAACTTCAAAATGAATCCAAGGCGGATCTTCTGGGCATGTTTGAAAAAAGTGCTCTTCCTTTTCGATGCGGAGCGGGTGCATGTTTTTGCGGTCCATGTTTTAAAGCTTTTTCAGATTTGCTCGCCCCGGATCGGCTATTCTCCAATCCGGATTTTGAGTGGTGCTTCGGATCCCTGTCTTGAAGAAGCTGAAGAGAGCTTGCGTGTCCATGTGATGGGCATGGATTTCATTTCTCCGATCGGACTGGCTGCGGGATTTGACAAAGACGCTGAAATCGTCCAGACGCTGCCCCATCTTGGGTTTGGTTTTGCTGAAATCGGCACGGTCACTCCTTTGCCCCAGCCCGGGAACGAACGTCCGCGTCTTTTTCGTGACCCGGCAGAAAATGCACTTTTCAACAGTATGGGCTTCAATGGGTTGGGCGCTGCAGTAGTGGCCGGCAATCTCGCCCATGGTCGATCATTGCTTCCCTCTGATTTCAGAGTGGGCGTGAATATTGGCAAAAACAAACAGACCCCGCTTGAGAAAGCACCGTTGGATTATGCCAGAGCCGCTTCCTTCTTCGAAGGTCTTGCGGATTACCTGGTCATCAATGTGAGTTCACCGAATACGCCCGGATTGCGGCAGTTGCAGACGTCGGAAAGTCTCAAACCGATCATTGAAGCGGTGCTCTCGGTCGTCAAAACCTGGCCTGCCAGGCCTCCGGTTCTTCTGAAACTCGCTCCGGAACTGGACGATGCGGCTCTTGATCACCTGATTCAGACCATGGAAGCCTCGGGAATGGGGGGGTGGGTGCTTACAAATACCCTTGGAGGGCAGTTCCGGGACCGTTCCGGAGGATGGAGTGGAGCCCCTCTGACCGAACTGTCGCGCGCTCGTCTGCTGAAAGTCAGATCTTTGACTCGGCTTCCGATCATCTCCGTGGGTGGCATCATGGATCCGGAGGAAGCTTTGCTTCGATTGGATTCCGGCGCAGATCTGATTCAGATTTATACGGGTTGGATTTATCGGGGACTGGGGTTCCCAGCAGAGATCGGGCGCAAGCTTCGGCGTGAACTTTGATTTAATTGTTCTAAAAAGATCGGTAAAAAGGCCCTGAAACGCAAAAGCCCCGAGCCGAAGCCCAGGGCCTTTGTGAACTTATAGTTCCAAGAAGCTTATTTCTTTTTTGCTTTCTTGGCGACTTTTTTCTTTGCTACTTTTTTCTTGGCTTTTTTCTTCGTGGCCATTTTTTTATCTCCTGTTAAAGCATTGGTATTTTTTTTGAGATTGACTCTCCAACACTTACTCTGATGTTACTTCAAAATTTTTTGAGATCAAGTGTAGATCTCTCTTTTTTGTATTTTTTTTTGAAATCGTTTTTCGAGTCGTAAGATCACCGCACTGATCTGTGCTAGTCTGAATTCAACTATGATTAGAAATTTCACCTCCACTTTTGTCATCCTGGAAACCGAAGAGCGCACGAAATTTTATCGGGAGGCGTTGGGTGAAAACGTAAAAATACTTACAGGCGATGCGATTTCCGCACATTTTCTGAAAATCGATCAGACTGCAGCTGCACGTTTGTTCATTGTGGAAGGGGCGTTGAACTGGATTCATCAGCGCCTGATTATGGGCGTGCTCCCGGGCAGCAGCACTGTCGGGGGCTCAAAAGAGTGCAGTTGGCTCTTTCTGTTATCGGACGATGCGACCCCGAATTTGAGTCTTTCGGAGTCTTTGAATGAACTTTTTGGGTCTTCCTGGCTCTGCCTGCGACGCTCTTTGCCTCTTTTTGAGCTTCAGCAGTACGTTCGAATGCACTTGAAGCTTCTTTATGAAGCAAGTCCGGCTCGTCGGTACCAGCGCATTTCACAGATCCTGAGGGGCTTGGGGCATGAATTCAGTAATGTACTGTTTAAAATCGGCGCGCGCGCGGAGCTTGCCGGAAATGAAGAGGACCTCGGACGCGTTCACAAGCAGCTCGAAGGCCTGCTTCAGTCGGTTGAAGGCGGTGCAAAGCTGGTTCAGGCGCTGCATACGGTACCGCGACAGGCTTTGAACCTGGGTGGTTATAATGTAACGGACCTGCTCGAGCAGACGCTGGGCCCGAAAATGAAGCAGTATCAAGAGAGCCAGGGGCCGCAGATTACGCTAATCCGGAAGTACAAGGAAGTACCGCTGGTCTGGTGTGATCCAGCAGCCATGAGCCTGGTGTTTTCCAGTTTGTTTTCAAATGCATTGCGTGCACTGCCGGGCGGTGGCGAGCTAGAAGTCCTTATCGGTGCGGAGAAACAGCACCAGGACGAGGGGGCGGTTGTTTTCATCCAATTTCGTGATTCCGGCGTTGGAATCAGCCCTGCAAATCTTCCCAGGATCTTTGATTACGGATTCAGCGCCTGGGAAGAGAAGGAGCTCGGGCTGGGTTTGTCGATCAGTCGCGATATTGTGGAGGCACACGGGGGGAGTCTTCGGGCTCGGTCTGAACCCGGGAAGGGAGCATCCTTTACAATCGCCCTGCCCATGGTCCTCCACTGCGCGGAATCTCTTGCGCCCGTCGGTCCTGTCCTGCAATAAGAAGACATGGAGACCGAAGACCAGGATCCTATTGAGCCGCTGGATTACCGGGAGAGACGCAAACGCAAGCGCGAGCTGCTGGTCATCGCCCTCCTCTCGGCTTTATTCATCGGGTTGACCCTGGCTGAATTCCAGCTTACAAAGATTTCCAGCACGCTTCCGTTTGTTAACTCGATCTTTTTTTTCGGTCTGCTGAACGTCAATATCATTCTGCTTGTCGCGCTTGTCTGGCTCATTTTCCGGAATATCGGCAAAGTTTTCCTCGAAAGGCGACGCAAAGTCCTGGGCTCTCGGCTTAAAACCAAGCTGGTGATCGCCTTCCTGGCTTTTTCAATTATCCCGACGTTGATGCTCTTCATAATATCAGCGATGTACATCAATTCGAGTTTTGACAAATGGTTCAGCCTTAAGATCCAGAATACCCTTCAGGCTTCCCTCGAAATTACCCGGACCTATTACCGGAACACTGACCAGACGGCCCTTCACTTCGCGCAGCACCTGGCCAGCGGCATCGGCCGGCGGATCACGGAAGCTCCCCAGGAAAACCTGAAAATTCCCACATGGGTGGAAGGCTACCTTCAGTCCCAAAGAGAGCTTCTGGCTTTGGATGCCGTGGAATTCTATATTGATCCGCTCGAAGAACGTGTTCTTGCGCGCCGGGAGGAGGTCCCGGTGACTGCTGGCGCGACGGGCATCGCTGCCGAATTGCCCATGAATTATCCACGGCTGCCTTTGGACCTCCTTGAAAGGGCTTTTTCTGGCGAGCGGGTCCCGTGGGTTCAGCATGTCGGCAATGGTGATCTGATCCGCTGTCTCATGCCAGTTCGCTTGGGCGGCCAGGCGACTGCTCCGATTGTCGGGGTGGTGACCGTGAATTTCTATATTCCGATCAGCCTCGTGAACAAGGTCGATGAGATCGCAAGCGTCTTTGACGATTACAAGGAAACGAATCCTCTAAAGTATCCTATGAAGACCACCTATTTCGTGATCCTGGTCATGATCACGCTGGTGATCATCTTTGTCGCGATCTGGATCGGACTCTATCTCGCCCGCGAGCTGACTGTTCCGGTCGAGCGACTGGTCAAGGGGGCTGCCGAAATCGGAGCGGGCAATCTGGATGTGAAAGTGACGGTAACGGGGCACGACGAAATCGCCGTCCTGATTTCATCCTTCAATCAGATGACCCGGGATCTGCGCGATAACCGTGAGCGCCTGAGTCAAGCGAGCGCGGACCTGGAAAGACGGCGGTTGCAGCTCGAAGCAGTTCTGGCCAATATCGGTGCCGGAGTCATTGCAGTGGACAGTTCCGGGCTGATCACTACTTTTAATCCGGCCGTTTCCAAACTATTGAAGATTGATGCGGATCGTGCAATCCGGCATGCCTACTCCGAAGTCCTCAAAGGAGAACTCGAGTCCCTTGCCGAGCTGATTGGCCGGGCACTGGCCGCCGCCCAGGAGAATGTCCCCTTCCTACCGGACATGACGCAATGGAATTTCGGTTCCGGCGAGAATAACAAGGTCCTTTCAGTGATTGCGACGACACTGCGGGAGAGCGATGCCCACTGGGGTGTTGTCGTCGTCATTGACGATATGACCCATCTGATTAAAGGCCAGCGCGAAATGGCCTGGCGTGAGGTGGCCCGACGGATCGCCCATGAAATCAAAAACCCCCTTACACCGATCAAGTTGTCGGCACAGCGGCTGCAACGAAGACTCGGGCATTACAAAGGTATGGAAGGCGCGCTCCTGCAGGAATGCACTGAGACCATTATCAAGCATACCGACGAACTCAAGGAAATGGTCAATGAGTTTTCCAGCTTTGCCCGGTTACCTGAAGCCACTCCGGTACCCAATGACATCAATGCGGCACTCGCCGAAGTGATTGCGCTTTATCAGCAGGCTCATTCCCAGATCGCCTACCGCGTGGAACTCGAACCCAAAATTCCCATTTTTGATTTCGACCGGGAGCAGATGAAAAGGGTTGCCATCAATCTGCTGGACAACGCCATGGCTGCTTTGAATTCCATGGCGCATTCCAAAGTCCAGCGGCAGGTCCGGATTGCCACTCACTTCAATGAGATTCTTCAGATGGTGGTGGTTGAAGTCGCGGACAACGGACCAGGAATGACCGATGAAGTGAAGGCCCGGGTATTCGAACCGTATTTTTCCACCAAGGCGGAAGGTACCGGTCTCGGGCTGGCCATTGTCAAACGTATCGTGAACGACCATGATGGATTTATCCGCGTTCATTCCGGCCCGGGAGAGGGAACTCGCTTCCTTATAGAGCTTCCCGTGGTGGCCAGGGGTAGCGCGCAGGAAAGTTAAGAGAGGCCTTATGTCCCGTTTGGTACTCATCGTCGATGATGAACAGTCAATTCAGCGCTCGCTCACCGGTGTTCTGGGCGATGAAGGATACCGGGTTGCCTGTGCCAGCGGGGGTAAAGAGGCGCTTGACGTGATCCGCTCCGAGCGGCCCGACGTGATTCTCCTGGATATCTGGATGCCTGATCTGGATGGCCTGGAGACCTTGCGGGAGATCAAACGTGAATTTCCCAATCAACTGGTTATCATGATGTCCGGACACGGTACTATCGAAACGGCCGTGAAAGCGACCAAGCTCGGTGCCTTTGATTTCATCGAGAAGCCTCTTTCCCTGGAAAAGACCCTTCTGATCCTCCAAAACGCGTTCAGCGTGCAGGACCTGACCCGCGAGAACGAGGCGCTCAGGAAACGCGCGGACAAGAGCCGGATTTTGGTAGGCGAAAGCCAGCCCATGAATCAGATCAAGGACCTGATCAAGCGGGTCGCGCCTTCCACCGGTTCGGTTTTGATCACTGGCGAGAACGGTACCGGCAAGGAAGTGATTGCCCACACGATCCACGCGCTTTCTGCAAGATATCACAAGCCTTTTGTCGAGGTGAATTGCGCCGCGATTCCGGAAGAGCTGATCGAAAGCGAGCTTTTCGGCCACGAAAAAGGAGCCTTCACCGGTGCTACCCAGCTTCGTCGCGGCAAGTTTGATCTGGCTCATGGAGGGACTTTGTTTCTGGACGAAATTGCGGATATGTCGCTGAAAACTCAAGCGAAAATTCTGCGTATTCTGCAAGAGCAGAAGTTTGAGCGGGTAGGAGGCACCCAGACGATTTCGGTGGATGTCCGTGTGGTTGCGGCCACGAACAAAGATCTCAAAGTGGAAATTCAAAAGGGCTCATTTCGTGAGGACCTTTACTATCGCCTGAACGTCATCCCTTTTGTGGTGCCGCCCTTGCGGGAGCGCAAAGCCGATATTCCGATCCTGGCCCTCCATTTTTTAAAAGAGTTCTCGATTGTCCATGGCAAGACCCCCCGGGGCCTGAGTACTGAAGCGCGCGATGTTTTGACTTCCTACAGCTGGCCGGGAAATGTCCGGGAGCTCAAGAACCTGATCGAGCGCATTTTGATACTCACTCCAGATGTGGAACAGGGGCAGGACATCTCCGCCGCGGACGTCCTCTCAAACATGAAAGACGAAATTGTGTTGGGTCCGGAAGGTTTTACCAAAAAGCGCGTTGAAGAGGATGATGGCGGCACCGGTAGTCGTAATCTGAAGGATGCCCGTCATGATTTCGAGAAGGAGTTCATTCTCAAGTCCTTGAAGGAAAACGACTGGAATATCTCTAAAACCGCTCAAGTCCTCGGCATCGAACGGAGCTATCTTCACAAGAAGATCAAGTCCTTTGGAATAGAAACAGAGTAGTTTAGCCTCTTGCAGGAGCACGGGCTCTCGTTCTATGTTGCAAGCATGGCTGAAAAAATCACTCCCCGTTCTCAGGATTTCTCTCAATGGTACGTCGATGTCGTTCTCCAGGCAAAACTGGCGGATTACAGCCCTGTCAAGGGCTGCATGGTCATTCGCCCCAATGGGTATTCCATCTGGGAAAATATCCAGCAGGATCTCAATACCCGGATCAAGAAAACGGGAACTCGGAATGCCTATTTTCCGCTTTTCATTCCCGAAAGCTTTTTGAAAAAAGAAGCCGAGCACGTCGAGGGATTCGCCCCGCAATGTGCGGTCGTGACTTATGCCGGCGGCAAGGAACTTGAAGAGAAGCTCGTCGTGCGTCCCACCTCCGAAACAATCATCAACAGCATGTTTGCAAAATGGATCCAGTCCTATCGCGACCTCCCCATGCTCATCAACCAATGGGCCAACGTCGTACGCTGGGAAATGCGTACCCGCCTCTTCCTTCGGACCACGGAATTCCTCTGGCAGGAAGGGCATACCTGTCATGCAACGCCGGAAGAGGCTGAAGCCAATACCCGCCTCATGTTGGGTGTTTACAGGGATTTCGCCGAAGAGATATTAGCGATGCCAGTGATTCCGGGCCTCAAGAGTGATAGCGAAAAGTTTGCGGGCGCCCTTCGGACCTATTCGATCGAAGCAATGATGCAGGACAAGAAGGCCCTCCAGGCTGGTACATCGCATAATCTCTCCACCAATTTCGCACAGGCCTTTGAGACCAAATTCCTCGACAAGGATGGCAAGCAGAAGCTCGTTCATCAGACGAGCTGGGGAGTTTCAACTCGGCTGATCGGCGGGATGATCATGACTCATTCCGATGATAAAGGCCTGGTACTCCCACCGCGTCTGGCCAGCACGCATGTCGTTATCGTACCGATCATGGGCAATGCGGCTACCAAGCCCCAGGTTCTGGAAGCTTGCGATAAAATTGCGCAATCCATTCGGGATGCCGCCTCCAAATCGACGCTGCCCTATGAAGTCGGTATCATGGTTGATAAGGACGAGACGAAGCAGCCTGGCTGGAAATTTTTTGAGTACGAATTAATTGGCACGCCAGTACGCATCGAAGTAGGCCCAAGGGATCTGGAGAAAAACCAGGTCGTCATGACCCGCCGTGATGAAGGAAAAAAGGAATTCATCAGCCTCGATGTTGCACCCGCTCGGGCCATTGAAATGCTTTCCACGATGCAGAAGGACCTCCTCGAAAAAGCTCGTGCTTATCGTGATGCAAGCACTCAACGCGTGAGTTCTTACGATGAATTCAAAGCCAAAATCGAAGAGGGCGGGTTCTTTGTCGCACCCTGGTGCCGGAGCAAGGATTGCGAAGCCAAAGTGAAGGATGACACCAAGGCTACGATCCGCTGTTTACCTCTGGATCAGGAGTTCAACCCCTATTCCGAAACGGGATGCATGGTTTGTGGCACCCAAAACCCAGGAGTGCGCGCGATTTTTGCTAGAGCGTATTGAGGCATGATATTGTCCAGTGAAGGAGCGGCCGTGAACAACCACACCCCGACTGAGTTGATTGTAGCTCTTGATTATCCCAAACCTGAGCGAGCTTTTGGGATGATCAAGCTTCTGGGCGAATTGCCTGTCATTTACAAAGTGGGTTTTGAGTTATTCATGGCAGGCGGGCCTGATTTTGTCCGTGAGCTTGTTCATCAGAAGAAGCGTATTTTCCTGGATCTGAAATTTCACGATATTCCAAATACGGTGGCCCGGGCAGCGGCACAGGTCGCCCTTTTACATGTCGAAATGTTTACGGTTCATCTTTCCGGTGGAAGTTCGATGGTACGCGCTGTTGCGGACGAACTCGCGGCCATTTCGGAATTGCGTCCGAAGATCCTGGGCGTCAGCGTTCTTACTTCCTTTGACGACGTTCGTTGGGCTGAGGTGACCAAGGCTTTGACCGGGCACGCGGTGGATACTCTGGAATCGGTTGAGGGTCTGGTCGAACATGCCGTCGCCTGGGGAGCTGATGGCGTCGTTTGTTCGTCGCTCGAGCTGCCATCGATTCGCAGACAATATCCGTCTCTTTATACAGTGGTACCCGGGATTCGACCGGAAGGAATGTCGGCGGACGATCAGGCGCGGATCATGACTCCCTCCCAGGCGCATGGGGCTGGAGCCAGCGCCATTGTCATGGGTCGGCCCATTTTGCAGGCGAAGGATCCTCGTGCGGTCGTCGAAAGCGTATTAAAAGAGCTTTCGCCTCAATCCTCGACCTCGGCTTACGGTTAGGCCGTAATAAGCATGAAAGCTCCAGGAATCGCAGCCTTTTGGTTGAGCATCATTGCTGCTGCGTTGTCTAATCCTTTGGGCGCCTGGGCGAGTGGTGAAGCACTCTGTGTTCAGCAGGAGATGATGAAGTTCGCGTTTCCCTATCCGCTCGTTACCCGTACGGTTACTGAGCGGCATCCGCTCCAGGTGCTTGACCGAAAAATCCTCAAAGCAGTGCAGAAAGGCGGCAAACAATACAGCTATATTGTCGATTCTTCGGGCGCTGTGCATGTTTTTGAAGGCCGGAGTGATATTCCGGAAGATGCTCTGTGGATCATTGAAAATCTGATCAAAGGCGAAAAATCAGACGACGGTAAGCCGCTTCAGAAATTTATCGTCCAGGAAGCCGGTGATCTTGTCTATGCGCCAGAATCCCGATCGTTTTCGCTCCAAAGTCGTTACAAGCTCGACGGTAGCGAAGAAGGCAAAAAGGATGCGATTGCCTTTGTCCAAAAGGAATTTCCTGAAATCAATCTGAGCAAATCTCTCGATCCAAATAACTCCTATGAAAAGGTGATCAGCTGCCTTGATTTTTCAAACAAGGAGCATGCAGGTGAGAGCTTCGTCAAAACCAGCTGGTCATCAGGAAATATCAATTTCGCGATGTGGGAGACTGCCTTTAACCCTCTGGACAATGTATGTGATTGGGAAATGGCTGCGGCTGATTATCTGGGAATGGCCGTCAGAAGCCCTACCTCCGCCCTGCTGAGCCGCAAACTGGTTCTGGATGGGGCATCCAGCCTGAAGTTATTCTCCAGTCGTTTGAGCCTCGGAGCTGTTCATGTCGGCACGCAAAGCGGGATCAATCACGCGGTAGCTGCCGGAGGCGTGGCTGCCGCGCGCAAGCTGAGCCCGGAAGAGGAAAAAAAGTTCGAAGAATGCAAAAAGCGCATGAGCAAACAGGGAACTTACAATTGGGGAAGCCTCGTTCTTCGCTCCGGAGTCGGCTTTATGGCGGATCAATACTTGTTGAACGACGCCCACCGGGCACTTTTTGACGCGTGTAAAAAAGGCGGAATCGCCAAACTGATCATCACCCCGACGGTCATGCGCCTGGTGGAAAAAAACGCGATGAATGCGATCTACTGGATTCCACGCAAGCTTTACCTCGAAGATTAAAGGTTTGTAAAAGGGCTTTCCCCCAGGGCAGTTTCAGCGTATGCGTAGGCTCTAAAAATATTCCCTGCTTGGAGAAGTTCCCGTGCCAATTATTGTAAAAAATCCCCACAGTGTCCTCGCAACGCTCGCTCAGCGACCCCGTGATATTATCAGCATTCAGGTGCCCCGCAGTTCCGGTAAAAATACTTCTGGCGACGCTTGGGGTGAAGTCATTCGCCTGGCACGGGCGCAGAAAGTCCCGGTCCATGAGGCGGCCCCCAGGAAGGAGCGCCCAGGTAACTTCCAGCAGAACTTCAAAGACGAGTCCGGTGCGGGCGGACGGGAAGGAACGATCGAAGCGACGATTCGTGAGAAGCAGGGGATCAGTGCCGAGGAACTTTTCTCGGGCGCGAGAGAGCGTAAAGACGGAAAAGGTCTCTGGCTTGCGCTGGATTGCCTCACGGATCCACATAATGTAGGTGCGATTTTCAGAGCGGCCGCGTTTTTCGGCGTACAGGGAATTCTATTGACCCAGGAACGTTCGGCCCCTTTGACGTCCGTGGTCTACGACGTTTCGTGCGGAGGCGTGGAGCACGTGCCGTTCACGCTTCAGACGAATTTACAGCGCGGTTTTGAAATCGCAAAAGACGCGGGTCTCTGGATTCTGGGCAGCTCCGAACATTCGAAAGATTCGATTAAAAAAATCGAAAAAGACCGTCCCTGGCTTCTGGTCCTCGGGAATGAAGAAAAGGGAATGCGGCGACTGACAGAGGAATCCTGCGATGTGCTCTGCAGTATTCCGTGTCAGGGCAAAGTGACTTCTTTGAATGTCTCAGTCGCTGCTGGAATTATGATTTCCCAACTCAGCTGATATTGTCAGAATCCGCTATAAATAATAAACGACGCTGGCTCCCAGAAGTCCTGAAAATGCGCCTATATTGAAGTCATTTGCGTCACTCTGAAGATTCAGCACGGGGCCGGCATCCAGGTGGATCATCACGTTTGAAGTTCCAGGGAATGGAAGGTGAATGCCGCCGACTCCACCTAGGCGCACGAAGAAGGCCGTTGTGGAGTCGCTTCCTGCTGCTCCTCCGAAAGCCTCCGCAACAGCATCACCTACCAGAACTGCAGCCGATTTAGGCGCAATTCCGAAAGCAAGTCCGCCACCGACATGTAATCCCGCAGTTCCCTGCTCAATTACCGTGTGCTTGTAAATACCGGCGAGCGAAAATTGTAAGGGACTGCTGCCTGGTATGGCTAAATAGCCTTGGATCAGATTTTTGCTGTCCAGTTCTATGATTCCGGTCAGCGAAGATGCGCGGGTTAATTGATCAGAAGAGGCTAGGCCAACAGCCATTCTTTTTGGTTCAGAAGGAGTAGCGGGCGCCGTTTCGGCAGATGCACTGGCGGTCTTGCCGGCTTCTTGAGCTTTATTCCTGGCTTTCTCACGGGATAGGGCCTGCGGGCCGGAAATTAAGCAAAGTGCAATTGCAATGATAAAAAAATTGGAAGTATTTGATTTCATAGGGTTTGATATTCTAGCCGCCCGGTTCTGATGTCAACAGGATCTTCAATTTGGAAGAAACTAAACACAAGTTATTATTGTCAGTTGACATTTTGTTTAAAGGATGGAATTTTCGCGAGTCTAACACTGGCAGTTTTTGTCGGTATGGGCTGGTTTGTCCTTGGAAAACTTGGGCAGGTCGCCAGCCGGGGTAGCCGGGGTAGGACGAAAGCACATATTGGGCTGGAGTAGCTCAGTTGGTAGAGCAGCGGTTTTGTAAACCGCAGGTCGTGGGTTCGAGTCCCTTCTCCAGCTCCATTTCAAAAGTGGCCTGTGTTGGAATTTGATTCACTTTTCTGGGTTGGAGAGATACCCAAGTGGCCAAAGGGATCAGACTGTAAATCTGACGGCGTATGTCTTCGAAGGTTCGAATCCTTCTCTCTCCACCATTTTTTTGCAGGATGCAGAAGAATGACGAATTTGATGCCAAAAAGCAGCAAATTCGATTAGTAAGTGTTGGATCAAATCTTAGCTTTATGTGGGCGGGAATAGCTCAATTGGCTAGAGCATCGGCTTTCCAAGCCGAGGGTTGAGGGTTCGAGACCCTTTTCCCGCTCCATTTTTTTGCAAATCGCGAAAGAGTGGAAATCGCAGGAAGCGATTTTGGTAGTGTAGTAATTTGCGCTCTTGTAGCTCAGTTGGCTAGAGCACTCCCTTGGTAAGGGAGAGGTCTCGGGTTCAAATCCCGACAAGAGCTCCATTTTTTTAATAACCGGTCTTAGGTTCCGGGAAAACCTAACCAAACAGCGGAGGCTTAGTAACAATGGCAAAAGAGAAATTCGAAAGAAACAAGCCCCATTGCAACATCGGCACAATCGGCCACGTTGACCATGGGAAAACGACTTTGACGGCGGCAATCACCACCGTTCTGGCGAAGAAAGGTTTGGCCAAAGCTCGCGCTTACGACCAGATCGACAACGCGCCTGAAGAGAAAGAGCGTGGTATCACGATCAATACGACTCACGTCGAATATGCGACTGAGAATCGTCACTATGCGCACGTCGACTGTCCTGGACACGCCGACTACGTCAAGAACATGATCACCGGCGCAGCCCAGATGGACGGCGCAGTGCTCGTTGTATCTGCCGCTGACGGCCCGATGCCCCAGACCCGTGAGCACATCCTGCTTGCTCGTCAGGTCGGCGTTCCTGCTGTTGTCGTTTTCATGAACAAATGTGACATGGTTGACGATGCAGAACTTCTCGAACTCGTCGAAATGGAAGTTCGTGAATTACTGACCTCCTATAATTTCCCAGGCGACAAGACCCCGATCGTTCGCGGTTCCGCACTGAAAGCCGGCGAAGGCGATCAGGGTGAATACGGCGAACCTTCCATCGTCAAGTTGATGGAAGCGGTGGATTCTTTCATTCCTCAGCCTGCCCGTCAGAAGGACAAGCCCTTCTTAATGCCAGTTGAAGATGTGTTCTCGATCTCTGGTCGCGGCACCGTCGTCACTGGTCGCGTTGAGCGCGGCGTGATCAAGGTTGGCGAAGAAATCGAAATCATTGGCCTCCGTCCTACGATCAAGACCGTTGTGACTGGTGTTGAAATGTTCCGCAAACTCCTGGATCAGGGTGAAGCGGGCGACAACATCGGCGCTCTTCTTCGTGGAACGAAGAAAGAGGAAGTGGAACGTGGCCAGGTGCTCGCGCACGTGGGTTCCGTTACGCCTCACAAAAAATTCAAGGGTCAGGCCTATATTCTCACCAAGGAAGAGGGCGGACGTCATACTCCGTTCTTCAACGGCTATCGTCCTCAGTTCTACTTCCGTACGACTGATGTGACCGGTGTCGTGAAGCTTCCGGCCAATGTTGAAATGGTCATGCCTGGTGACAACGTCGCCATGGAAGTTGAGCTGATCACTCCGATTGCCATGGAAAAAGAACTGCGCTTCGCCATCCGCGAAGGCGGTCGTACCGTGGGCTCGGGTGTTGTTGCCGAGATCATTGAGTAGCGTTGGAAATAGAGCTTCCTTCAGGGGAGGGCCGCCTGCCGGCTCTCCCCGTTTGGAGCTTCTGCCCTGACATAAGTCAGGGCGTTTTTGAGGAAGTATCATGCGAGTTATAGTGAGTTTGGATTGTACCGAGTGCAAACGTAAGAATTACTCGACCACCAAGAATAAACAGAAGACTACGGATAAGCTCGAATTCAAAAAGTATTGCAAATTTTGCCGTAAACATACGCCGCATAAAGAAGGCAAATAAGTTGATTTGTAGTAGGGCAGTAGCTCCAACGGCTAGAGCAGCGGATTCCAAATCCGCGGGTTGTGGGTTCGAATCCCTCCTGCCCTGCCAATTAAAGGCATAAAAAGGCATTACATGGACACTCGATATCAAAAATGGGTTACAGCCAGCTATCTAGGCGCCGCTATCCTGGCGGGGTACATAGTATCTGCTTTGGCTGCTCGGCTTGTCGGTATTTACGATTTGGAGACTCGGGTCAGAAATATTGATCTGATTCTTAGGGTCTCGTCTGTACTTCTGGGGGCCATCGCCTTCTTTATTCTGGTTCGGCATCAAAAAGCCAATCAGTTCATGAATGAAGTAATGGTTGAGTTGTCTCGTGTTTCCTGGCCAACCCAGAAAGAGACCACCTCGGCCACGATGATCGTAATTATCATGGTCGTTATCTCCGGAGTTGTCCTCGGGTTTTTAGACTACCTGTGGACCGTTCTCCTCAAATGGGTTGTCTAGTTAAGGAGTCGACTTCGATGCAAACCGAAAAAACGCACGAAACGAGTGAAATGGCCTGGTATGTGGTTCACACATATTCGGGCTATGAAAACAAGGCCAAGATCGCTCTTGAAGAGCGGGTGAAATCGGCCAAAAAAGAAAATTTGTTCGGGGAAATCATTGTTCCCGAAGAAAACGTTGTAGAACTCGTCAAGGGTCAGAAGAAAACGACCAAGCGCCGTTTTTTCCCGGGCTACATTCTGGTGAAGATGGTTCTGAACGATGAAACTTGGCATATCGTCAAAGACACCCCGAAAATTACGGGGTTTGTTGGCGATAAAGTCAAGCCAACTCCCGTTCCGGAGAGTGATGTGCAAAAAATGACCAATCGGATCGCCGAAGGTCAAGTGAAGCCGCGCCCCCGGATTTCGTTCCAAGAAGGTGAAAATGTCCGTGTTATTGACGGCCCATTTTCGAATTTTAACGGGATAGTCGAAGACGTAAATCCCGATAAAGGCAAAGTAAAAGTTCTTGTGAGTATCTTCGGGCGCTCCACGCCTGTCGAACTCGATTTTATTCAGGTTGAAAAGATCTAAAGACCTGTGTTAAGAGGGTCCACTTATGGCGAAAAAAGTAACTGGTCAGATTAAGCTCCAAATCCCAGCGGGACAGGCAAACCCCGCACCTCCCGTCGGTCCGGCACTCGGTCAACGTGGTGTAAACATCATGGAGTTCTGCAAGGCATTCAATGCCAAGACGCAGGACCAGAAAGGTATGATCATTCCGGTGATCATCACGGTCTATTCCGACCGCTCTTTCACGTTTATTACTAAAACACCTCCGGCTTCGATTCTTCTGTTCAAAGCTGCCAAAATCGAAAAAGGATCAGGCACTCCGAACAAGACCAAAGCAGGCAAGGTAACGAAAAAGCAGGTCGAGGAAATCGCCAGACTGAAGATGCCGGATCTCAATGCCGGTTCAGTTGAGGCAGCGATGCGTACTATTGAAGGAACTGCGCGCAGCTCCGGCATCACCATCGCAGACTAAAGATTTTTATTAACAGTGGGAGCTGACCGGAGTTGAGGTCGGCGTTTGAACCACCGAGGTACAAAATGGCTGAAGAAAAGAAAACGCGCGTGGGTAACCACGGCAAAAAATACTCGGACTCGATTAAGAAAGTCCAAGCGGGCAAACGCTACACTGTCGATGAAGCATTAGTTTTGATGCAGGAACTCGCTTTCGCGAAATTCGACGAGACTGTGGACGTAGCTTTCAATCTGGGTGTGGACCCCAAGCACGCGGACCAGATGGTTCGCGGAGCAGTGGTTCTTCCTCACGGCATTGGCAAAACTGTTCGAATCGCCGTTCTCGCGAAGGGTGACAAAGCGAAGGAAGCCCAAACAGCTGGAGCTGATCACGTCGGAGCCGAGGATCTTATTGAGAAGATTCAAGGCGGCTGGATGGAATTTGACAAGATGATCGCGACACCGGATATGATGGTTGCCGTTTCCAAAATCGGTAAAATTCTCGGCCCGCGCGGTTTGATGCCCAATCCCAAGCTTGGCACAGTGACTTTTGAAGTAGCGAGAGCGGTTAAAGAGCAGAAGCTCGGGAAAATCGAATACCGTACTGAAAAGGCAGGTATCGTTCACGTAGCGATCGGTAAAAAATCTTTCGGCGCCCAGAAGCTGAGAGAAAATTTCGTTGCTCTTGCCAACGTTCTGATCAAAGCAAAGCCGCCGACTAGCAAGGGCACTTACATTAAAAATATCACGCTGTCTTCCACGATGAGTCCTGGTATCTCGGTCGATCCGGCCGACACCATGGCAATCACCGGCAACGGCTAACAACTCCTCTAGAGGTTAACGATCATGGATCGCAATGAAAAAGCCGAACTTGCTTCGGTATTGAAAGAAAAGTTCCAGAAAGCCACAGTTGCGCTTTTTGCTGACTATAAAGGTCTTTCGGCTCCGCAGGCTGATGCGCTTAGGCGCCAGCTTCGGTCGCTGCAGACAGAAGTTAAAGTACTTAAAAACAACGTCGCTCGCCTGGCCGCAAAAGACGGCTCTTTGGGTAACGATGCGAAAGCACTGATGGATGATACCGTGGGACCGACACTCGTCGCGTTCGCTTACGGTGATCCGGCAGCAGCTGCTAAGGTTGTTCATAAATTTGCTCAGGACAATGAGGCTTTTACTATTAAAGACAGTCTCATGGGAGACAAGCGAATCGATGTGTCTGGCGTCGAAGAGCTTGCAAAACTTCCGAGCAAGGAAGTTCTATTGGCCATGCTATTGGGAACCCTCAATGCTCCGGTCACGAACTTCGTTGGTGTGCTTGCGGCTGTGCCACGTAGCTTGGTTACAGTCCTGGCCGCTATTGAAAAGAAGAAGGCAAATCCACAGGCCTGATGCTCAGCTGGACTGCGGGCAAGCCATAACCATTTTTTCTAGTAGTCAGGAATGCTGCTAGGTAATTGAACGAAACAAAGAGGTAAGTAAAATGTCAACTATCACTAAGGAAAACGTTATTTCCTTCATCGAAAACATGTCCGTCCTCGAGCTCTCCCAGCTCGTTAAGGATCTTGAACAGAAATTTGGCGTCTCTGCCGCAGCCCCCATGGCCGCAGCAGCAGCCCCGGCTGGAGCAGCAGCGGCCGTTGAAGCCAAGACCGAGTTCACTGTTATGCTTGCAGCTGCAGGCGACAAGAAGATCAACGTTATTAAAGAAGTTCGTGCAATCACCGGTCTCGGTTTGAAAGAAGCCAAAGACCTGGTCGAAGGCGCCCCGAAACCTTTGAAGGAAGGCGTCAGCAAGCAAGAAGCCGATGATATCAAGAAGAAGCTCGAAGCCGAAGGCGCCAAGATCGAGATCAAGTAAGTTCGAGATCTGTCTCTTGGTTCGATACCTCTTTTTTTGCGAGACAAAATTCGTGCCGAGCCCTTGCATTACCTGAAAATTTAGGTAGTGTGGGGTCGGCACGGGTTTATTATAACGCTTTTAGTCAGAAATTATTGTCTGCGCGTTTCTAATTTGGAAACGCGAGAAATATTGTCGCTAGAACAAGCCCTCAAGGAGTAAGCATGGCTTCCCTTTTTTCGGAAAATCGCCGCATTCGGAAGGATTTCAGTAAAATCACTTCACCGGTCGAAATTCCGAACCTGATTGAACTCCAACGTAAGTCTTATGACAAATTTCTCCAGGCCGAAACTCCGCCCCAAAAGCGTGATGATATCGGCCTGCAGGCCGTTTTTAAATCGGTGTTTCCGATTGAAGATTTTAATAGAACGGCCTCGCTTGAGTTCGAAAGCTATACGCTTGAAAAACCCAAGTACGATGTTGGCGAATGCCGTCAGCGCGGCATGACTTTCGCGGCACCGTTGAAGATTACAGTTCGGCTCGTGGTGTATGATGTGGATGAGGAAGCCGGTACTCGCAATATCCGCGACATTAAAGAGCAGGAAGTTTATATGGGCGAAATCCCCCTCATGACTGAGGCGGGCTCGTTCATTATCAATGGCACTGAACGCGTTATCGTCAGTCAGTTGCACCGGTCACCCGGTGTTATCTTTGATCACGATCAAGGCAAGAGCCATTCCAGCGGCAAAATTCTTTATTCCGCCCGGGTTATCCCACATCGCGGTTCCTGGCTTGATTTTGAATTCGATCATAAAGATATTCTTTATGCCCGCATTGATCGCAAGCGCAAGCTTCCCGCCACGATTGTTCTCCGCGCGATTGGTATGTCCAACGAGGAAATTCTGAATTTCTTCTATCGCATCGAGAAAATTTCCTTCGACAAGGACGACAAATTCTATAAGAGCGTCGATCTTGAAATCCTCGCAGGCCAACGTGCTGATGAAGATATTGTTGATCCAAAATCGGGCGATACCATTGTCAAGAAAAACCGCAAATTCACAAAAGCGGTCATCAAGAAAATTGAAGATGCCGGCATCAAGCGTCTCGAAATCGCCAAAGAGTTTGTCATTGGTCGTGTAGCCTCCGAGGACATTGTTGATCAGAAGACTGGCGAGGTTCTTCTTGAGTGCAATCAGGATCTCACCGAGTCAAAAATCACTGACCTTCGTACCAGGGGCATCAAAGAAGTGAAGGTGATTTTCACGGACAATCTGACCTATGGGGCCTTCGTTCGCGATACGCTCCTGATGGACAAAGTGTCCAGCCCGGAAGAGGCGCTGATTGAAGTCTACAAAAGAATGCGGCCCGGTGATCCTCCAACAATCGAAGCCGCCAAGCAGCTCTTCGAAAACATGTTTTTCAATCCAGACCGCTATGATTTATCAAAAGTCGGCCGTCTGAAATTGAACTACAAGTTCCCTGAAAACAATATTCCCTCGGAAACAACCACGCTTTCGAAGGCAGATATTCTTTCAACTCTCTATTATCTTTGCGAGTTGAACAACGGCCGCGGAACCATCGATGATATTGACCACCTCGGCAATCGTCGTGTGCGCGCCGTCGGTGAGTTGATTGAGAACCAGTATCGTATCGGTCTTGTCCGTATGGAAAGAGCGATCAAAGAGCGTATGAGTATTCAGGAAATTGAGACGCTCATGCCTCACGATCTGATCAATCAGAAGCCGGTTTCTGCCGTTGTGAAGGAATTTTTCGGATCCAGCCAGCTCTCGCAGTTTATGGACCAGACGAACCCATTGTCGGAAGTCACGCATAAGCGTCGTCTCTCGGCCCTTGGACCAGGCGGTTTGACTCGTGAGCGCGCAGGCTTTGAAGTCCGCGACGTTCATAATACGCACTACGGTCGTATTTGCCCTATTGAAACGCCTGAAGGTCCGAACATTGGTTTGATCGCCAGTCTTTCAACCTATGCGCGCGTGAATGAGTTCGGTTTCATCGAAACTCCTTACCGTGTCGTCACAGGTCGCAAGATCAGCGATGACATCAAGTTCTTCACGGCTACTGAAGAGGAAAACAAGATTATTGCTCAAGTCTCACATGAGGCTTTGAAGACTAATAAGCTTGGAGCTGATTTTGTTTCAGCCCGTCGTAAAGGTGATTTCGCGCTCGTTAACCCTGATGATATTGAGCTCATGGATGTTTCACCCAATCAGCTCGTGTCGATTGCCGCTTCGCTCATTCCGTTCCTGGAACATGATGATGCGAATCGCGCTCTCATGGGTTCGAACATGCAACGCCAAGCGGTGCCGTTGATTCGTACGGCGGCTCCTTTGGTGGGTACTGGTATTGAACGCATTGTTGCTCGTGACTCGGGACAGATCATCTGCTCGAAATACGACGGCGAAGTAATCATGGTTGATGGAACGAAGATCGTCGTCCGCCGCACCAATGCTCGTGCTGAGGAAGTCGGTTCTGACGTTGATATCTACAATTTGACGAAATACCAGCGCTCCAACCAGAATACCTGCGTGACCCAGCGTCCGGTTGTGATCTCCGGTGATCGTGTGAAAGCGGGCGACGTGCTTGCTGACGGTCCTGCTACGGATGCAGGTGAATTGGCTCTTGGTCAGAACGTGCTCATCGCGTTCATGCCTTGGAGTGGTTACAACTTCGAAGACTCAATTCTCATTTCTGAGAGATTGATCAAAGACGATACATTTACTTCGATTCACATCGAAGAGTTCGAATGTGTCGCCCGCGACACGAAGCTCGGAAAAGAAGATATCACGCGCGATATTCCAAACGTTGGCGAAGAGGCCCTTAAAGACCTCGATACCAGCGGTATTATTCGAATCGGCGCGGAAGTGAAACCAGGTGACATTCTGGTTGGAAAAGTGACTCCTAAGGGCGAGACTCAGCTCTCTCCTGAAGAAAAGCTTCTCCGTGCCATTTTCGGCGAAAAAGCCGGAGATGTACGCGACACTTCGCTCCGGGTTCCTTCGGGTGTTCAGGGTATCGTGATCAACGCTCAGGTGTTTGCCCGTGAAGGCACTGAGCCGGATGATCGTACCAAATCGATTCTCGAAGAGCAGATCGCCAAGATCCGTCGCGACGAGAAGATCGAAACCGATGCAATTCGTCAGTCTGCAGTCAACAAGATCGCCAAGATCCTTGAAGGCGCGAATACTACGGGCAAGCTTCTCTCTGAAGATGGTTCTGAAGAGCTGTTGAAAAAGGGACAGAAGATTGAGCGTGACACGCTGACCGCAGTACCTTTCGACCTCTTGGGCTTCATTCCCGTGAAGGATGAGCTCGAGCAGGAAGTCACGACAGTAATGAAGACGGCCAAAGAGAAGATCGAAGCCGTTCGTTATGTCTTTAAAGAAAAGACTGACAAGCTGAAGCGCGGCGATGAACTCGCTCCGGGCGTGATCAAGATGGTCAAGGTCCAGATCGCGATCAAGCGTAAGCTCCAGGTCGGCGACAAGATGGCCGGACGCCATGGCAACAAGGGTGTGATCAGTCGGATTTTGCCGGCAGAAGACATGCCTTTCATGGCGAATGGAAAGCCAGTGGATATGGTTCTGAATCCTCTGGGCGTGCCTTCGCGTATGAATATCGGTCAGCTTCTTGAAGTGACTCTTGGTTGGGCAGCATACGGTATTGGAGAGAAGATCGACGAGTACGTCGAAACCTTCAAGACTGATAAGCTCCGTAAGGTCCTCAAAGACGTCTATTCTAGCCCTGAAGTTGACAAATATGTCGAGAAGGCCAATGACGCCGAAATCAAGCGGATGACCTATCATCTCCGTAAGGGTATTCACGTTGCAACTCCGGTTTTCGACGGAGCCAACGAGAAAGACATCGATACGATGTTGAGCCTTGCTGATTTCCCGTCCCGCGGTCAAACGACTCTGTATGATGGCGTCTCTGGCGAACCGTTTGCCGAAGATGTCACGGTTGGCATCATGTACATGCTGAAGCTGCATCATCTCGTTGAAGAGAAGATTCACGCTCGTAGTATCGGTCCGTACAGCTTGGTCACCCAGCAGCCGCTCGGTGGTAAAGCCCAATTCGGCGGACAGCGTTTGGGAGAGATGGAAGTCTGGGCACTGGAGGCGTATGGTGCTGCATTCGGACTCCAGGAATTCCTGACGGTCAAGTCTGACGATGTCACGGGTCGAAACCGTATGTACGAAGCGATTGTCAAAGGTGAGCAACTCCTTGAACCGGGTCTACCTGAATCCTTCAACGTCTTGGTGAAGGAGCTTCAAAGTCTGGCACTTAATGTCGAACTTATTGAAGAGGAAGAAAAGGATCTCAAAGGCGAGCTGCTCTGAGAATATATGGGGTGGGGTGCCTTGCATCTCACCCCGTCAATTTACGTTTTTTGTTCTAAACACAGATATTGAGGGCTGACGATGAAAGACCTTCTGAACTTTTTCGACAAACCAAAGGATCCATTGAGCTTTACAGGAATCCGGATTTCGCTGGCTTCGCCAGAAAAGATCCGTGAATGGTCCTTCGGCGAAGTCAAAAAGCCTGAAACCATTAATTATCGCACTTTTAAGCCGGAACGTGACGGCCTTTTTTGCGCGAAAATCTTCGGTCCCGTCAAGGATTACGAGTGTAATTGCGGCAAGTACAAGCGCATGAAGCACCGTGGCGTGGTTTGCGAAAAATGCGGCGTTGAAGTCATTCAGTCCAAGGTTCGTCGTGAACGCCTTGGCCATATTGAGCTTGCCACACCCGTAGCCCACATCTGGTTTCTTCGTTCTCTTCCGTCCCGAATTGGAGCTTTGCTCGACATCACCTTGAAGGATCTCGAAAAGGTTCTCTACTGCGAAGCTTATGTCTTGGTAGATCCGGGGAATAGTGGTCTGGAAGAAAGTTCTGTGCTTTCGGAAGACAAGTATTCTCAGCTCGTAAAAGATGGTTCGACGTTCTCAGCAGCAATGGGCGGCGAGGCTGTGCGTGAACTGCTGAAGAAAGTGGATATCGAGATTCTTTCACGCCAACTCCGGCGTGAATTGAAGCAGACCAACTCTGAAGCGCAGAGGACAAAACTTTCCAAGCGTCTGAAAGTTGTCGAAGCTTTCAAGGTGAGTGGCACCAATAAGCCTGAATGGATGATGCTGGAAGTAATACCGGTCATTCCACCCGAGCTTCGCCCCTTGGTTCCGCTCGATGGTGGCCGGTTCGCCACATCTGATCTCAACGACCTCTATCGCCGGGTGATCAACCGCAACAACCGCTTGAAACGTTTGATGGAGCTCAATGCTCCCGAAATTATCATTCGTAATGAAAAACGCATGCTCCAGGAAGCTGTGGATGCGCTCTTCGACAACGGTCGCCGCGGCAAGACCTTCACGGGCCCGAACAAGCGTCCGCTTCGCTCTCTGTCTGACATGCTCAAGGGCAAGCAGGGTCGGTTCCGTCAGAACCTTTTGGGTAAACGCGTCGATTACTCGGGTCGTTCTGTTATCGTGGTCGGTCCTGAATTGAAGCTGCATCAGTGTGGTCTCCCCAAAGTGATGGCACTCGAGCTCTTCAAACCGTTCATTTATAATAAACTTTCCGAGTACGGCTACGTCACCACCATCAAATCTGCAAAGAAGATGGTTGAGAAACAGCGTCAGGAAGTTTGGGACATTCTCGAGGAAGTGGTTAAAGAACATCCTGTGATGCTTAATCGCGCTCCCACGCTCCATCGTCTCGGTATTCAGGCTTTCGAGCCAGTGCTGATCGAAGGAAAAGCTATCCAGTTGCACCCGCTCGTTTGTTCGGCCTTCAACGCCGACTTTGACGGTGACCAGATGGCCGTGCACGTTCCGCTTTCTATCGAAGCTCAGATCGAAGCCCGCGTGCTCATGATGTCTACGAACAACATTCTTTCGCCTGCGCACGGCAAGCCAATCATCGTGCCCAGTCAGGACATCGTTCTGGGTCTGTATTACATGACCCGCGAGCGTCCGTTTGGTAAAGGTGAAGGCAAGATCTTCAGTAGCCCAATCGAAGCGCACTATGCGTTCGATGCAGGTATTGTGGGTCTTCAAACCAAAGTTAAATGCCGCATCAATGGCAAGGTTTGGGACACAACTGTTGGTCGCGCTCTTCTTTCCGAAATCGTTCCGGAAGAGATTCCCTTCAGTGTCTACAACAAAGTTTTAGGCAAAAAGGATTTAGCTGAATTGATTGACGTTTGCTATCGCTTGACTGGTAACAAGAAGACAGTTCTTCTTGCCGATCACCTGATGCAGACCGGTTTCAAACAAGCCATGCGCGCCGGTATTTCGATCTCCATCCACGACATGCGTATGCCGCTCGAGAAGAAAGAATTTCTTGAAAAGGCCTATCACCAGGTCCAGGAAATTGAGAACCAGTACATCGAGGGTTTGATCACCGACGGCGAACGTTACAACAAGGTCATCGACATCTGGGCGCAAACGTCCGAACAGATTGCCAGCGCCATGATGAAGCAGCTCTCAGTTCAAACCTTTAAGGCCCCTGTTGGCTGGAAGGGTAAAGAGCAGGAGATCACTGGTCCGGCTTTCAATTCCGTCTTTATGATGGCTGATTCCGGTGCCCGAGGCAGTAATGCTCAGATTCGTCAGCTGGCGGGTATGCGTGGTCTTATGGCAAAGCCGTCCGGCGAAATCATCGAAACGCCAATTGTGGCGAACTTCCGTGAAGGTCTGTCGGTCCTGCAGTACTTCGTTTCGACTCACGGCGCTCGTAAGGGCTTGGCCGATACCGCGCTCAAGACCGCAAACTCCGGGTATCTCACCCGCCGTCTTGTGGACGTGTCACAGGATGTGATCGTTACGGAACCTGATTGTGCAACGCTCGATGGAATGTTTGTCGGAGCCCTGATTGAAGGCGGCGAAATCATTGAACGTATGGGCGATCGCATCTTGGGACGTGTGGCCCTCGATGATGTGATTGATCCCGTCACTAACGACGTGCTCGTAGCCGCAAATGCGGAAATTACCGAAGATTGCGTCAAGCAGATCGACGATGCCGGTATTGACCGCGTTCGGATTCGCTCAGTTCTGACCTGCCAGGCAAAGAAAGGCACGTGCACTCTCTGCTACGGTCGTGACTTGGCCCGCGGTCGTCTCGTCAACAACGGTGAAGCTGTCGGCGTCATTGCTGCTCAGTCGATCGGTGAACCGGGCACGCAGCTTACCATGCGTACCTTCCATATCGGTGGTACCGCCTCCCGTCGTGCTGAACAGTCGAGCCTCGAAGTGAAAACGAAGGGTTCCGTCAAGTTCATCAACGTGAACACGGTCGTGAATAAAGAAGGCCATCTCACTGTCATGAATCGTAACGGTGAAATCGTGGTCGTCGATATGAACAACCGAGAGCGTGAGAAGTATCCGGTAGTTTACGGCGCGAAATTGCTTGTGAAGGAAGGCGACCCTGTTGAAAAGGGCAAGCTCATTGCTGAGTGGGATCCATATTCTACTCCGATTGTGACCGAAAGTTCCGGTGTTATTCATTTTGAAGACATCGAAGAAGGCGTCACGATGCAGGAGCAGTTCGACAGTGTGACTGGTCTCTCTCATAAGGTTATCGTTGAAACAAAGGCGACTGACAAACGGCCCAAGTTGCTCATCAAAGACGAGAAGGGGAACACTCTCCGTATCGGCCCGATGCAGCGCGAAGCTCGTTACATGCTGCCGGTTGGAGCCAACCTGGTTGTTGCTGATGGCGATCAAATCGCCGCCGGTGACGTGATCGCGAAGATCCATCGTGAAACCACCAAGACCAAGGATATTACCGGCGGTCTTCCTCGTGTTGCCGAACTTTTTGAAGCTCGCAAGCCCAAGGATGCTGCGGTTATCACCGAAATCGACGGAATGGTCAGCTTTGGTAAAGATACCAAAGGCAAACGCAAGCTGATCGTTACCCCCGAAACCGGCGAGGCAAAAGAATACCTCATTGGCAAAGGGCGCCACTTGGCCGTGAATGAAGGCGATTACGTTAAAGCCGGTGAGCCGCTCATGGATGGTCCGATCAATCCGCACGATATTCTGCGCGTACTTGGAGAAAAAGCTCTCGCCAAGTATCTCGTTGATGAAGTGCAGGAAGTTTATCGACTCCAAGGCGTCAAAATCAACGACAAGCACATTGAAGTGATCGTTCGTAACATGCTTCGCAAGGTTAAGATCAAAGATGTGGGTGATACCGCATTCTTGCCGGGCGAGCAGGTTGAGAAAGCCATTTTCGAATTCGAGAATCAGAAGATCATGCAGGCCGGTGGAGCTCCCGCCACTGCTGAACCGATGTTACTCGGTATCACGAAGGCCTCTCTCAGTACGGAAAGCTTCATTTCTGCGGCATCCTTCCAGGAAACCACAAAGGTTCTCACCGAAGCCAGTATCGCTGGCCGCGTGGATTATCTCCGTGGTCTGAAAGAAAACGTCATCATGGGACGTCTGATTCCTGCAGGCACGGGTCTGACTCAGTACAAGAGCTTGCAGACGTATGTCACAGAGGAAGCAGAAGCAGGGGTGGAAGAGATTTCCGAAACCGCTGCGGTCGCTACTTGATTTGAATTAAAGGGGCCGCCGGATTACTCCGGCGGCTTTTTTTTGGGCGCTTAGCTCAGCGGTAGAGCAGGGTCTTTACACGGCCAAGGTCGCAGGTTCAATCCCTGCAGCGCCCACCATTACGTTGCAGAAGGGACCACTCACCTTACGAGTGCAGAGCCGAAAGGCGAAAAATCCTCACATCACGGAAAGATGAAGGCCTATGGGG
>MEPO01000003.1 GCA_001769805.1 Bdellovibrionales bacterium GWA1_52_35 | reverse complement strand
ATAGTTCAGTTGACGTGGGGGCCCTTAGCTCATTTGGTAGAGCGCTGCCTTTGCAAGGCAGAGGTGACCGGTTCGAGCCCGGTAGGGTCCACCAGAGTATCCGCCTCCTTTTTGATGCTTACCGCGTCATCTATCGATTCAAGTTCCAGAGTAGTTCGCTTCCAACCTACTTTTCCTGTCTCGAACTCCACTCTTCGAAATGCATTTTGTATCGCCGTTTCGTGTTCCTTTGAAAACGGCCGATTGAGCCAGTAAAGAAATTCACTCGAGTCTTCCGGGACTCTGAGCACGTATTCCTGGTTGATCTGATATTCCAGCTTAAGGAGCTTCGGTCAAAGGATGCATGACTATTGTAGGATGTCAAAATTTCGACGCTCCGGAGTTCTCGTATCCCTCAACTCAACATTCACATCAACTCAAGTTCGCAAAATGACGAAGAGTTTAGGAGAAGATGAGCATTATCACGAGCAAAAACACTAGAACTGGACGTTGGTTTCTTGGGACCTTGGGAATTGGTCTTTGCCTGTTATTATCCGCGGCCATTCTCTCCATGAGTAATGGTTTGCTTTCGTATCCAGACACGCGGATCAAAGCCGGCGAGATCGATCTTTCCGGTAAGTGGAAGATCTCCTTTGAAGACAAGACGGAGAATGCTGCCTTCACACTGGATGATTCGTCCTGGTGCCTGATCGGAGTTCCCAATCCGGTTCAATCAGCTCTCTACTCCAGGGAAGCCCCTGCGCCCAATGTGACCTGCCCGGCAGAGCGCTATCCGATCAGCAAAATGCGACACCACACGTACTGGTATCGCACGGCTGTATCGATTCCACAGGAGACCCGGTGGCAGCGCCCCGCCTTGTTTCTTGGAGCGATCAAGCATGAAGCAGAAATATTTTGGGATGGCAAACCGATTTCACGTACGACGAACGAAACAGATCCCGCAATGGTCACCCTGTCCCAAACCGAGGTCACACCGGGCGTTCACGTTTTGGCTGTCAGAGCAACCTCGAGAGATACGCAGTACCCTGGGATAGTCCACGCTTATCCCAGGAGAGTGGCGCTTGGCGAGTATCTCGAAACTCTCAAGACCCGTACTCGCGACACAATGATTCAAACAGTTGAGCCAGTCGTCGCATTGTCTTTGCAGTTTACTGCTTTGGCTCTCCTGCTGTTCTTTGTTGTGCGATCACAGGACCGCAATGAGAGCTTCTTCTGGCTGATATTGTATTTCGGAACTTCCGCGATTTACGTTGTGAATGCAGCAGGACAAATAAGTACCGATCAATATTGGCTTTTAGAAAGAATCGCTATACTTGGAATGAGTTGTGCGTTGGCCGGCTATGGCGCTCGAATGTTCCATTCTAGACCCTCAATTTACCGCCTGACCAAATTCGGTATCTTATCTTACGGAGCTGCGATGATCGCGCTCCAATTTGCGGCCTACCTGAACGGCAATCCCCGTTGGCTTGGTGCGGATTTCATGGACCGCTCGGCAATTTGGGCGGCACTGGTTCTGATCCTCTATTCCTTTTCGTATCACTGGTTGGTCCCTACTCTTCAGGGCAGGCGACCACGGACATTTTTAAAAATTCATGATTGGTTGACTTTGTCAGCGCTGCTCGTTCTCCATTGTGCTCACATGGCAGAGCGAATCATGCGTGTGGGGTTCATCCATACACCACTCTTGACGTCACTCATTACGGTGTTGGTCATTGCGTTCTCGGTTGAGGATTACGTCACCAAGCAGAAAGATTTGTCATTCTTTGGGCGATTTGTGCGGAAGGGACTGAAGGATCTTTTGATCGGGAACAGGGAACGTGCGCTGAAAGGCGAGAAGCTCCTGCAGGGCAAGAAGGTTGTGCTTCTTAAGTTGGATATCATCGGGCATACGGACGCGACTTACGGAATGCCTTACGGCATTAAGCGCATTTTCCAGGATTGCTGGTTTACGGAAATTGACCGGGTAGTGGCAGAAAAGGCGTTCATGGACAAGCCCGAAGGCGATGGCTCCATCTACTTCTTCGAAGACGTGCCTGGGGCGAATGTGGCTTCGGAAGTTTTGACTGCAGCGCTGGCGATCAAAGCGACGGCGGTTCCCCGTTTCGATCTCGCCTTCAAGGCCAAGCTCCGGGATCTCCTGCGGACAATACCGGAGCTGAAGACTCCGGCCCAGAAATTCATTGAGGAGTACGAGCGCAAGACCGGTACTTCGTTTTGGCAGCGCAAGACAAACGTTCGCTTTGTCCTGATATCGGGTTTTGTCGACGAGGGGTTATGGGGAATGGTGGAGCGCGGCCATTACGGTCTGGAAGGTGATCTCATTACCCTTGCCGCGCGATTGGAAAAGAAGGCAAGCTATGATGCCTTCGTCGCGACTCCAGAATTGGTCAAGAAAGTAATACAAGAGGGCGTGCGCATCCCTACTGCCGCTTTGAATTGGGAAGAAGAGCACCTCAAGGGAATAGGTCCCGTAAAATTTGCGACGGTGCGGATCGCAGATTTGGCGCAAGAAGAGCCGCTGGAGCAAGTGGCGTAGAGCTTAGTTGCAGCGTTCAGTCGCACAGGCGTAAGCACTGTTTCCTGAGGAAGAAAGTGCGTACGAGACGCCAACCGAAGCAGCAGCTACAAGCAGGGCAATTGCGAGTGAAAGAATGTACTTTCTCATATTAGTCTCCATGCTGATCAGTAATTGCAATGGAAGAGCCAATCTGGGTGAAGAACCAATGTTCGTCGAATATGCCTGAAATCGCGGTACGTCCTGCAAAAGACTGTCCGAGGACTGTCTAAGAAATATACGCCTGACAATTATTCTTATAAGCGGATAAGCGGAATAAACGCTATTGCCCCGAGAAGCTGCCCTGCCGGATGGGCGGTTCCGGGCTGAAACCGCGTTTTCCACATAGTTCCAGCTGTTTGGACAGCGCGCACTCCAGCACAGCCATCTGCATCCTGCATCGCATATTGATTCCCAAGACTTTCATGAGGTACACGGCTGGCTATGAAAACCTGGGGCATAATTCTTTTCTTTTCATTTTTCATGATCAATAGCGGTCTAGCGCGTACGTGCTTTGATGAAGGGTTTTTACCCGAAAATCTAATTCGAATTCCGGTCAATTCCGTAATCGCAAATCAGATGACTCAGGACAGGTTTGATAAAATTCTGGACGCAATCGAGGACCTGTATGCGCCAGTTGCTGCCCAAAAAGGCGGCAAACTACTGGTCCAGCACGACTGGGATGATCCAACCGTAAATGCCTTTGCGGAGAGACAAGGGAACACATGGATCATTCGAATGCTCGGAGGGCTCGCTAGGCATCCCTCCGTTACAGAAGACGGATTTGCGCTTGTCGCATGCCATGAAGTGGGGCACCACGTCGGAGGTCTGCCCCGGTATCGCGATATGTGGGCGGCCAATGAAGGACAGGCTGACTATTTTGCAACTCTCAAATGCCTTCGCAAAGTGTTCAGCAGACACCCACCCAGTGCGATTGGTGAATTGCAGCCCGATCATGTAGTGAAGCAATGCAAAGCATCGTTCAATCAAGCGAGTGAGGTCAGTCTCTGTATCAGGGAGTCCATGGCTGGCTACTCTGCGGCTCTCCTTTCCCTTCAAATCGGGGGCTCTACGGGGGAAATCAATTTTGAAACTCCCGATCCAGCACGAGCGAAGGAGACTTACGACTACCATCCGGGTGCGCAATGTCGGCTCGACACCTATTTTGAGGGAAGTCTTTGCAGCATGCCTGATACTACGGACCTCAGTGAAAACGATCCACTCGCCGGAACCTGTACTGCAGATCAGGGTTATCGAAGAGGCTGGCGTCCCGGCTGTTGGTATCGAGCAGAAGGAGCATCCACGCCGCCCCCTTCGGGAATTGCACGAAACCCGTCCATTGGAGGACAGACGGACGTTTGGATCTATAATCCCTATTTGATGATCGCTGTTGATTATGACGTGTCGGAGTTTACAACTGCGGCAGGAGCTTATCTTGAATTTTCCAGGCCCGACTCCGGGTTTCAAATACCGAATGGCACTACTCCGGATCCTTTTCGCTCAGCGTGGGCCGTGCAGCCCGCTACTCGCGGGCGGTTTTTCCTCACACCTTCACAACATTTACCCGGTTGGGGAGTCTACGCATTCCGGATCATCGCGTTGGACGCTACAGGACAATATCCGGTAGGGAGATTTTCAAGCGCGTCAACATTGAGAATCAGTCCCTAGAGCACGACAGTTGCATAACAGCCAGCGGCTTAAAAACCGTACGTCATTTATTAAATAAACAGGAAAGGCTATATATGCAGCGCTATTTTGGTAATTTTAAAACATTCTCAGCAATCCTGCTGGTCGGGATGACCTCAATTTTCACCACCGGCTGTGGCACCAGGGTCATTGATCGGGCGATTGTGACGCCATCTCAAGATTTCAAAAGTATTGAAGTACTTCTGCAATTCGACCGCAGCGTTGAAATGAATCTCCTGGGTTCGCTGGAGTTAGCACCACATGGCAGGATCTTTATGTCGCCCTCCACACCGGAAGCACCCTTCCTGCTTGGCTTTGACCTGAACACTGCCGTGCTCAGCGATCCAAAGTATTTCGAAATGCAACGGACCCAACTGCTCCCTAATGGGGCACCAAGCATGCTTCCTTATCCGGTTGTGGAAATCAAAAGCACCCAGCCAATCGGAAATGATTTTGACCTGTACGGGTATGTGGATGTTGACCACCAGTCATGGTTGGGCACATCAGCAATCTTTGGTTCGAACTCGACCACGATTCCAGCCGGCCTTGCAATCACGCAGGTCATATTGCGCGACACACTCGGTAATCCGACACTCTTTGCCAGCGTTTTCGGACCCGCAGATTCTTCCAAACATTCAGGTGGCGTGGCTCTATTCGCTAACGTGCGAAGTCTGATTGAAAACGTGAAAGACGCCAGCCCGCGTACTTACAAACCGGAACGAAAAGCCTACATTCACAGCATCAACCAGGCTCCGCGGGAATTAACGAAAGAAGACATCAAAGATCTGATGCGTTAGTGCCCGCAAGGCAAGGATATATGACGAGGGGCTTTCGCTGCCTCACCGCACAGCCATTGTCAGCGGCTGCAAATTAAAACAAATTAATTTGCAGCCGCCTGCCTCAATCAATTTCAATCGTTTACCGATACGCTTACACTATCCAGAGTAGCTATAATAATAAGCGGCACAGGAGAACGATTATGAAGCGGACCCGAGGACTGGGACAGACATTGGCATTTGGTTTTGCGCTCTGCGCATTGATCACTGCACTCTTTGCAGCCTTCACCATTTATCAAGTCAATCAACTGGGGGTCGAGCAAGACATCGGAGCAAGACGCTCACATGACGCCCTCACTGCATTGGATGCCTCCCATATGGCCGAACAGGAGTACTCGATTATTGCCGATCTGATCATCAATCGCAATCTGGAAGAGGGTTCCAAAAATTGGAATGACGCCAAAGAATCAGATCTCAAGAAACTTGAGATCGCTGCCCAGATTGCGGACACCGAAATCGAAAAGCAACACGCCAAGGAGGCTACCGAAGCCTGGCTCGCCATGACTCAGATCGTGGACAAAGAACTCCTGCCCCTGCTCAAAGACAAAAATCCCAGCTTGGAACAGATTACAAAAATTGACGGCGAACTGGATTTAAAAAAGAAGGTCATTTCCGAAAAGCTCGCTTCCATTTCCGAGGCCATGGAGAAAGAAGCCAAGGATGCCGACCACGCCTTCGATCAGACCCGAAAACAGATATTCCTTTTCTCCATTCTTTTTGCCGTTTTAGGCCTCGCTGGCGCAGGCATTGTTGCCACTCTCATAATTCGGTCCGTTACGGGCCGGGTCCGCACGGTTTCTGATTCCCTTTCCAGTGGATCCAAAGAAGTCTCGTCTGCCGCTATTAAAATCGCGGAAACCAGCGCCGAACTTTCTGCCAGTGCGGTTGAACAGGCCTCCGCAATCCAGGAGACCGTCAGCTCCGTGGATGAAGTCAACGCCATGGTCGGCAAAACCGCCGAGAACGCCAAAAAATCCTTTCACGCCTCAAAATCAAGCAACGATGCCGCCGTGCGAGGAAAAACCGCCATCGAAGAAATGATCGGTGCCATCAATGACATCGATCAGAGTAATAATGATGTAAGCCGACAGCTCATCGAAGGCAATCAGAAGATTTCGGAGATCACGAAAGTAATCGCGGAAATCGGCAACAAGACGAAGGTCATCAACGATATCGTATTTCAGACCAAACTCCTCTCCTTCAATGCCTCCGTTGAAGCGGCTCGTGCCGGGGAACACGGCAAAGGCTTCTCTGTCGTTGCTGAAGAAGTCGGCAATCTTGCGCAGATGAGCGGCAACGCCGCCAAAGAAATCGCACAGCTATTGGACGGCAGCATCAAAAAAGTCGAAGGAATTGTTCGCGACACGACCCAGCAGGTCGAGCAGCTCACCTCCGTCGGCAAGCAGAAGATCAGTCAGGGCACCGAAACGGCCAAGCGCTGCGGTAACATCCTGAATGAAATCGTCGTCAGCGTGAATGACGTCTCCCAACTGGTGGAAGAAATCACGAATGCCAGCCAGGAACAGGCCCAGGGTGTCCAGGAGATCAGTAAAGCCATGGGCCAATTGGATGAGGTGACGCATCAGAATACCAAAGCCTCTGAGCAGGCTTCGGTGGCCGGAGAGCAATTGAATGTCCAGGCCTCAGGTCTAGCCCAGCTTGTCCGGGACCTGAAAGAACTGATTGAGGGATCGGGTGGCGCTCCGAAAGTAAAGCCGCAGGCTATGGCTTCAGAGCCAACTCCAGCTTTGATCCAGCACCGCCGGAAATCCCCGACCCAGCCGCAAACAACTGCCCCGGCGAAGGCTCCGGCCATTACGGAGCCAGTGCATACCAGCGATTTCCCGAATATCCCTGCGGCCGATGACGCCCGCTTCAAGGAAATTTGATTCAGAACGCTTGCGATTTTGCGTCGATTAGCCGGGCAATTTTTACCGACTGGCCTCCGCTGGTTAAAGCGCCTATGCTGAGAACATATGCTGACCAATTTCGAATTACACAAGATGCAGGAAAGCCCCAACCCGGATGATGTGCCTCGCCTCGTTTCGGAGGTGGAGAACTGGCAGCAGTACGTGATCAAGTACAATAACGGGATCAACCAGCAGCTCGACAAAATTGAGCAGGATATGGTCCGCATGGAAGCCGAAAACGCGCGCATTCTTTCGGCGAAAGAAGTTCTTTCCGTGGAACGCGACGCCTGTGCAGGCTTGATTGCCAGGTTGGCTCACTCCACGGGCTTCCGCGTCGGCGTCGCTCCCGAAAACAGGATCGTCGTGGAACTCCCGAGCGGTCAGGTTTCCTGGCGGCTGGAGGAATCCGAAGCCCATCTTCTGGAGGGCCTACCCGCCTGGGATACGGCGATCGAAGACCTGCCCATTGAAGAAACTTATCGCCGGGTGATGAATCCAGGCCTCTGATTTTTCTTAAAACCGTTCAGCGAAGATAATGGCAGGAATGCGCTCCGGGGTGCTTCTTTAGATAATCCTGATGATACGATTCCGCCGGGAAAAATTCTTTGGCAGGTGCCAGTTCGGTCACTATCGGCTTTTTCCATTTGCCGGACTTCGCCACTTCCTTTAGTTTCTTTTCGGCTATTTCTTTTTCTCTCTCGTTTGAATAGAAAACCACCGAGCGATACTGGGTACCGCGATCCGGGCCCTGCTGATTGAGCGTCGTCGGATCATGCAACCGGAAAAAATAATCAAGCAGAATTTCGTAACTGACCTTGCTCGGATCATATTCAACCCGAACAGCTTCTGCATGCCCGGTCTGGCCGGAACTCACCTGTTGGTAACTTGGATTCGCAGTTTCTCCACCGGAATACCCCGACTCGACACTGATGACGCCCGGGACTTTCTGCAGAATATCCTGCACCCCCCAGAAGCAGCCCGCACCAAATACAGCCGTAGCTTTCTCTTTTTTGAAAGGCCCCAGGTATTTTCCATACCCCTGCTTTTCCATTTCCTCCAGGGGAACGAAACGCAATGAAGCCGAGTTAATGCAGAAGCGTTTTCCCGTCGGTCCCGGGCCGTCATTAAATACATGGCCCAGATGGGATCTTCCGGATTTGCTTCGCACTTCCGTTCGCGTCATTTCAAATTTCGCGCCGACCTTCGCGTCCTCCTTCAACTCAAGATCCTGATCGGCAATTGATTTTGTGAAGCTGGGCCACCCCGTTCCTGAATCAAATTTATCCAGCGAGCTGAAGAGCGGTACACCTGAAATCAGATCAACGTAAATTCCCGGTCTTTTATTATCCCAGTATTCATTCTGAAACGGCGGCTCTGTACCGCATTCTTGGGTGACTTGGCGTTGCAACGGACTGAGCTTCACATCTTGGGACATGGCCGGGACCTCCGAATGAACTGGCGAATAAACTGGTGAAAGCAGCAGGAAAAGCAGGAATAAAACCATACAAGAAGCATAGCATAAACCCTGGAGGTGGACAACTAGACTGATTCAACTCTGGGCAGAGCGACCATGAACGTGCTGCCACGCTCCAGGTAGGCATGCGTTCCTAGACTTTGGAAAAATATTTCGTGGTCTCCCGGATAATGACTGGGGAAAGCACGAGCAAAGCGACCAGATTCGGAAAGGCCATGAGACCATTGAAAATATCTGACAACGTCCAGACAAAATCCAGCTTGAGCACAGCGCCAACGCCCGCGAGCAGAACCCAAACGCCCCGGTAATACGGAATCACTTTCTCGCCCCAAAGGTACTCAATCGCCTTCTCACCGTAATAACTCCAGCCGATGAGCGTCGAATATGCAAAAAGGATCGTACCCACCGCGACAATGATGCCGCCCCATTCGCCTGGCAAGCCGCTACTGAAAGCGGCGGTAGTTAATTTCGCCCCGTTCATTCCATTATGCCAGGTATCAGTCACAATCAGGACCAGACCGGTCAGACTGCAGACGACGAGCGTATCAATGAAAGTCTGGGTCATTGACACGAGCCCCTGAGCCACGGAATGTCTGGTCTTGGCAGCCGCGGCCGCAATCGGAGAACTTCCCAGGCCCGATTCGTTTGAAAATATCCCGCGTGCCACTCCCATCCGGATGGTCATCATCACTCCGGCACCCACAAAACCGCCAGTCGCCGCTGTGGGCGAGAAGGCGCTTTCAAAAATCAACGCGAACGCGCCCGGTATTTTATCCAGATTCAAAAGCAGAATAGCCAGTGCACCCAGGGCATAAGAAACAATCATGAAAGGGACGAAAACCGCCGTCACCCGTCCGATGCTCTTGATACCGCCGATAATGACCGCCGCTGTTGCGAGTGCGAGAATCACTCCGGTGATCGCTGTGGGAATGCTGAAAGTCGCCTCCACGGCGGAGGCCACTGAGTTGGATTGGACCATGTTCCCGATTCCAAAAGATGCCAGGGTCGCGAAGAACGCGAAGGCTATCGCCAGCCATTTCCATTTTGGTCCCATGCCATGTTCAATGTAATACATCGGTCCGCCGGACATATTGCCGTTCGCGTCCACCTGCCGGTATTTGACGGCGAGAACCGCTTCCGCATATTTTGTTGCCATACCAACAAGCCCAGTTACCCACATCCAGAACATGGCACCCGGTCCGCCGATCGCAATCGCGGTTGCCACCCCGGCGATGTTCCCGGTTCCCACCGTGGCTGAAAGTGCCGTCATCAGGGCCTGAAAATGCGAAATATCGCCCGGCTCATCCGTATCCTCCCTGCGCTTGACCAATCCAAGATAAAGCGCGTGGGCGAGCCGGGTGAATTGCAGCCCCCTCAGGGCGAAGGTCAGCCAGACACCGGTTCCCACCAGCAGAATGATCAGGGGCAATCCCCAAACGAAGCTATTCACCTGATTCATGAGATCCATTGACTGCCCTCCCGGATTTTAGCTCAGAATAACAAAATCATTGGATAAAGCTTTTTAAAATTCAGGGTTTTCAGCTAAAATTTGGGCCATGCGAAACCGCCCCTGGCCCCTGGTACTCCTCGCGTTCATGCAGTTCATGACCCCGGTTGTAAATATTCTGCTGAACTCCTGGACGCTCAGAGTGAAACCCGATGTCATCCTCTCCTGGTGGTTGCAGAGACCTGCTTTAGAACTTTTTGAATCGTTTGCCCTGATGCCGCTTGCCGGGATCGCCATTTACCTGATGAAACGCTGGAGCTATCTCGTGTTTTTCGTGGCGCTCTTCTGGAATCTCCTGAGCAATCTCAAGTATATCGATTACGCCCTGAACAATGTCCCGCTCATGATTTCGGCTTTCTATGCACTCCTGAATATTGTTCTGGTCGCTTACTTCCTTTTGCCCGCAGTTCGGCGCACCTATTTTGACCGCTCCATCCGCTGGTGGGAATCCCAACCCCGGTTCGAAGTCGCAACACCCATGACGCTCAGAAAGGGACCAGTCGTACTCGATGGCAGCATTTTGAACCTCTCCCAGGGCGGTGCCTTCGTGAAAACAACAGTGCCGGTTGCGCTCAATACCGGCCACATTCTGGAGTTCCATATTCTTTCGAGAACTTTCAAGGTGCATTGCAAGGTCCTGCATTCAAGAGATGGCTACGCCGGAATCCAATTCGAGCACACCCGAAAATCCGGCAAACTCTTCGCGGATCTTGTGAAAGGTCTGGAACTCATCGGCTTCACGGAACGAAATTCTAGAACAGGAACCCTGAGCGCGTTTTTTCAGGGCCTTAGAATTTTTTTGAAAACCGGCAAAGGCCTCATTCCTGAGGTTCCGAAAAAAAAATAGATCTCAATTCCAGCCGTCGGTCTTCGGAGAGATGCCGTGCACCTCAAGCTGCTGGATTTCAACTTTTTCCACACCGGTCGGCGCAACCAGGAAAATCCGGATAAAGAGCTGACCGTCTCCAATTTCCTGATGGAAGGTCCGCAGCTTTTCCTGCAGCTCTTTTGCGGTATTTGCCTGCTCGGGGTTCATCAGGGCAGATTTCCACCGCCCGCTCTCATGAAAATACCAGTGCGATTGATCCGGGGAGAACTGATACCGCAACTGCCCTTGGTTCCCGGGACCCGCAGTCTCGATCAGCTTGAAAACGGCGAGAAAAGGCCAGCCGTGCGACAAGTCGAGATTTGAAAACCGAACGCTCCCCGGCCTGGTTAAAACCAGACGTGCAACCCCTTGACTCAGCTGAATCTCGGCCGGATCAAAACGGAAGCCACCTGCTTGCGTGAAAACCCAGCGTTGCACAAAAGCCCCCGGGGCATCCTTTCCGAGCTGCAGCGGACTCCCCGCAGTTTTTGCTGAATTGATCCTGGAATAATGAACCCGCAGGAAATCCGGAGAACAGGCTGAAAACAAAAGTGCCAGGGTCAGAAGCTGAAGGGAGTATTTAAAGCCCAATTAGAACTCTCCGTATTTCGAAACGAGTTCACTCATGTACTGCTTCTGGTGATGGAGGTACGTGGTCCGGTCCAAGGCATACGGGTACATCAGACTGACGGGCACGCCTTTGGAAGTTTTTTCTGAATTGTGATTACGACGCAATACGCAGTGACCCATTTCATGAAAGAGCAGGGCCTCCTGCTCCTCTTCGGTCAGAAGATCCCAGGCAGATTTTTTCAAAATAATCGTGGGCGTTTCGCCTGGAATGATTTCGCAAATTCCGCGATCATATGGGCTGTCCATTTTTCCAAAACGAATCCGCAGATCCAGTACTTTTAACACAGCCCCATTCTGGTCGGATCCCTGCTCAAAACGGGCAACCAAAGGAGCAAAATCACCGAGATCCAGCTGAGGCTCATGATCCAGTTCCTTCCCGCAGCCTATCAGGAAGAGAAATGCAAAAACCGCGGCCAGCGCCGTCCGGGTGAAGAGCGTTTGTTTGCTGTAACCGTTCAGCATCGAACGCTAGGTTATCCAAAAATTCCCGATCCGTAAAGTTTTCAAGCCGCCCGGGTAAGTCCCCGCAGGTTGGGCTTACCCGTCAATTCCTTGAGCTTGTCCTGAAGCTGCTTTTTAGGGAGTGCTGTCCAGTTATGAGGGATGGCTTCGATCAGGCGAGCCTGGGTCTCTTTATCTAAAAACCTTTTGATTTTACCGAGAAAGCCCGGTTCGGCAACGACCACCAGCTCGTCGAATTCGCTTCTCGCCCGCCCCTGATTCAGCCATTCGCAAAGCTGATGAGCAAAGCCATCCGCCAGATGTTCAGCCGCTTCCATCTGCGGATCCAAACCGTGCTTCTGCTGCCGGCTGTGAAATGTTCCCGAAGGGGAACTCCGACCGGCAACCGTACTGAACCGACTGCCCTTGGCGTCCGTGTCGATTTCACGGTTCTGCCGCCGCCCGTCTGGATTGTCCACTTCACGAAGAATCCGGATCTCATTTCCGGAAGCGACATACAGCCTCGCTCCCGAACGATGGGCCAGAAGGATCCATTTTCGGATATTTTTGCGCCGCATATTGTAACTGCTCATTGCTCTGTCCATGGCCCAATCAGATGCAATCTACCCGCCTCACCAAGGCAGCTCGTCGCCTTCATAATCAAAAAACTTGCCGCTCTCTTTGGGCGTTACGCGCTCAATGACCGACAGAATGCCCTTGGCCGACGACTCCGGTGCAAGGGGGGCATTCGGGCCGCCCATTTCGGTCTGAACCCAACCCGGGTGAACGACAATACTGATCACGCCGGGATGATCGATCGCAAAAGTTTTACTGAACATGTTCAAGGCGGCTTTGGACATCCGGTATCCATAAGAACCGCCCGATGAATTGTCGCCGATCGAGCCCATGAGACTGGTGATATGCACGAGTTTTGGCTGGGCACTCTGCCTGAGATGCGGCAGAAAAGCCCGAGTTATCCGCATTGGAGCGATCGAATTCGTCTCGATCGTACTCTGGACCTCATTCAGATCGATGGCTTCGAATTCGCGTGCGCCCCCGTATTTTCCCGCATTATTGATCAAAACGTCAATTGCTTTGCCCCGGAGAGCTTCGGCTACCATAAGAATCTGCGACTCCTTCAGGACATCTGCTGCGAAAGTAATCAATCTTCCGGCTGCCTCCTGCTTGAGGCTCTGCAGCGGCGCGGAGCGTTCCGGTTCCCGAGCCAGAGCATAAACCGTATAGCCCGCGTGAATGACCTGTCGGGTGAGTTCCAGGCCGATCCCGCGGCTCGTTCCAGTGATCAGAAAATTTATTTGAGGGGTCCTCTTCATTGTTCGAAGAGACTAACATATTTCAGGCCAGAGCAGCAAAAGCCTCCCGCCCTCACGAAACTTTTTCAGCTGTGGCTCGTATTCTCCTGCACGAAGGAGATTTCTGATGATGTTCAAACGAATACTGCCGTTGCTCGTTGCTTTCAGTCTTTTGGGCGCCTGCAATGGAAGTGGAGCCCTGGATCATTCCATGGCCGTGGCCGTCGGCACTCCAGTACTTCCGGACACCACCCAGCGCGATCCCGCGAATCCACCGGTGGGCGAATTGCCTCCCAATACCAAGCCGTCCGATTCTGCAAATTATACAAAAGCCGTTCTGCTCTTCAACGGTACCGGGGTTTCCACTTCGGACTGGCAGAGCACCGAAGCGATTCTGAAGACTGAAGGTCTCAGTTATGATCTGGCCAATTCTGCTCAGTTGAACGCTATGAACCTGGCGACGCTGACCACTTACGGAATGATCATTATTCCAGGTGGAAGTGGCGGGACAATCACGAGTAATCTGACCCCCGAAACTCGCTTGCGCGTCAGGCAAGCCGTTCGCGAATATGGCTTGGGCTTTGTCGGTTTCTGCGCCGGTGCGTGGGTTGCCGTGGGACCTGAAGCAGAAACAG
The DNA here is from genome assembly GCA_001769805.1 of Bdellovibrionales bacterium GWA1_52_35. GTDB lineage: Bacteria > Bdellovibrionota > UBA1018 > UBA1018 > UBA1018 > GWA1-52-35. The sequence goes on along the minus strand of MEPO01000003.1, from coordinate 179,161 downwards.
CCAAAATCGCTTCTTATGGGCTGGCCATCGCCAAAGGTTCGGTCCTGAGTCTTTTCACTCCCGGCACTCCCGGAGGCTCAACTCCCACTGCCGCGATGGTTCCGGTGACTTTGCCGAATTCCAGTAAGATCCGAAGTCTCGTCTGGTGGGGTGGCCCGAGCACTCCTGAGTGGGCAAACGGTGTTGTCGCCCGCTATCAGGAAACCGGGCAGCCGGCAATTTCAGAAACTTTCGCAGGCAAAGGCCTCGTCGTGATCTCCGGGCCTCACCCGGAAGCACCTCTGGGGTGGCGCGCAACCGCCGGTAATGATGTCGACGGCCTGGATTATGACATCGCGGTTGATATGATTCGCGCCGCACTCGATAAGAAGCCGCTGCCGACTTATTAATGGGTTCCGAGCTGGGCGTTGCGATCCTGAAGCCGGCGGATGGCTATCGCTTTTCCGGTAGCCTCGTTCACTTCGATCAAAACGCCGCAATACCCCCCAGGCCCTTCTGCTGGCTCGTAGCGGAAGGGCCGTTTTGTCAGAAAGCGCTGAATTGAAATTTCTTTCTTCACACCGATTACGGAATCATAACAGCCGCACATTCCGGCATCGGTGATCGCGGCGGTTCCGCCTGGCAGCAGACGTTCGTCGGCGGTCTGCACATGAGAATGCGAACCGACGACCGCACTCACTTTACCGTCGAGGTAATGAGCGAGCGCCTGTTTTTCGGAAGAAGCCTCGGCGTGGAAATCGACGAAGATGCTGCGGATGCCAAGCCCATCCAGCTTTTCGGCTTCGTTTTCTGCGGTTCTGAACGGGCATTCCAGTGAATCCATGAAAACCCGGCCCATGACCTGAAGCACGCCCAGGCGTAATCCTGGCTTGCGCTTGGACTCGACCACCGTTACTCCGCGACCCGGGACTTTATGAACCGGATGATCCGGATAATTTGCCGGTCGCAGGATCCGCGTACTCGTGTTCATGAACGGCACGATCTGTCGTTGATCCCAGATATGATTTCCACTCGTGATGACATCGACCCCGAAGTCGAGGAACTCCTGCGCCATCTCCGGAAGAATTCCGTTCCCGTGGGACATATTCTCACCATTGATGATGACAAAGTCGATCTGCTCCTGCGCGGTAAGACGCGTGATGCCGATCTTCACTGCTTCCCGTCCCGGACGACCGAACACATCTCCAAAATACAGAATTTTCATGATCGCTTTCGTTCAGCCTACCGGGCGCCCGCTTCATCCATCAGGCTGAGGAGCTTCTGGGATTTTTCGGTGACCTGGCGTTTAAAAACCAGCGTCCGGCGCTTGGCTCTGAGATACTCTTCTGCAAGATCCAGGAGCGCCAATAACACGACCTGATGCGGGACCTTGCTCCGGGTCCTCATCTCGGAATTGCGAAGCAGAACGGATACCAGCTCGACTGTTTCGTCCACCAACTCGGGATCTTCTTCGGAACATTTCAAAGCGATCTTCTGTCCCAGAAGTCGGATTTCAGCCGATTGTTTTTTTGCTTTCTCAAGCTTTCGCTGACCGAGTGATTGCTGCTGCATTGCATTAGTCTCCAAGTAGAACGTGCGTTTGGATGCCTAAAATCGATTGCTGTCAAAAAACTATCAGCTTTTTTACCGCGATGCAACAGGCAGCTCTGGGCGAATCTTGCGTCATTGCCCTTAGTCAGGGCATAATTGAAGCAGGAAGAAGGGCAAAGGAATGCCATCGGATATCTCAAGTTACGTCGCTGAGGATCAGCGTTTACGCAACTACCGCTCCAATCTCGAGCATCGAAACGAAATCGAATTGCGGGATCTGCAAGCCGTGCACTCGGAGCAGCTTCAGAAAGCCCATGAGAACCATTCCGAAGAACTCAATGCCCTACGCAAGGATTACCAAGTTGAGATCTCCAAGGAGGCCGAAGCCCTGGAAGACCGGCTCCAACGCGTCCGCCGCGAGGGCGAGCAGAAGATCAATGAGCAGAAGCGGCTCGGAGATGTGGAACTCACAAGGACCAAGTCAGCGAATCAACAAAGGATGGTTGAGTATAAAAAGCAGTCTGAAGAGCAAGTGAATGCGCTTCGGAAGCAGCTTCAGGCCTCTACGGAACTTCTCACTGAGAAATCCCGAGAGATGTCGAAGAAAATGGCCAAAAAGGAGGGCCTTGGAGCATGAGTGCAAGTAGCCGTGACCTGAACAAGATGGATGTTGAAAACAAAAAAGAAGAAGGCGCGATCGCAATCGACGGCTTCAATCAAGTTCTCGAAATGCTCCGGATCGCCGATCCCGCATTCCGCGAATCTCTGCTGCGACGCCTGGCCCAGAGAGATCAGGAGCTCGCCCGCGACCTCCGCCGCGATCTGGGGCTTTGATTATTTAGCGCCGTCCAATACGGCCTCAAGAACGCCGACATGTTCCCGCAGCACTGAGGCTTCGGATTTCAATTTCTGCGCGGCTGCGGAAGACTCATTGGAGAGCTTCGCATTCTGATGCGTTACCTGATCGAGTTGACCCATCGCTTTATTGATCTCATTGATTCCCGTGGACTGTTCCGTAGCCGCAACCTCAATCTCGCCGGCCATTCGAGTGAGCTCTTCAATATCGCTCACCACATGATCAAATGCCTCGCCACAAGCCATAGCGGTAGCGGCTCCGGCTTGCACCTTTTCGGAACTTGTTTGGGCGAGCTTCTCGATCTCTGATTTTGAACGTTCGACAATGCCATGAACTTCCCTGGTGCTGTTTTCGAGCATTGTGCTGATTTGCTGAGCAGCGCTCCCACTCATTCGCGCAAGGTTCCCCACCTCCTCCGCCACCACCGAAAAGCCCTTTCCATGTTCCCCTGCTCGCGCAGCTTCAACTGACGCATTGAAGGAGAGGAGTTTGGTTTGAAACACAATATCATTGATCACCTGGGTTTTGAGATCGATTTCCTTGATCAAGCCGACGATCTTTGAGATCTCCTGATTACTGGTCTGAATCTGGGTCATGATCGCCTGGTTTGAATCCGTGATCTCCATAATGGAGGTAATCATCTGCCCGACAATTTCTTTACCCTCCTTGGCTGATTTTGAGCTCCCGTTGGCGACCTCCCGGGATTTTTGGGCATTTTCAGCGGTTTTGGCGATCATTGAGGAAAGCTCGGTGACCGAAGCCGCGGTTTCCTGAAGAGCGGCAGCCTGTTCCTCGGTCGCGGACGAAAGCGTCTCACTATTATTGGCAACATCGTCTGAAGTCGCTGTAAGAGTCAGCGCCCCTCCCGTGAGGCGGCTGGCGATTCCACGCAGGTGTCGTTCGATCATATTCGAAAACAGATAGCCAATCGACATCGCAAGAAGTACCGCAATAACTGTTACCCCCGCCGAAAGCAATTTACGTGCACGAATGGCACTGTCGGTCCGAGCAGTCACCTCTGCCGTGTATTTCTTGATTTCGGCCCGCATCCCTCCGAGCTGGTTTTGAATTTCGTAAAGCTCGACACTCGCCCGGGTACCCAGCAGGACAATGGCTTCGGCTCTCTTCCCCGCCTTGAGCAAACCCTCTATTTCCTGGGATGAAGCATGCAGGCGAGAATGAGGTCCTTCGATCGCTTCGAGTGGTCCCCTCAGCGCCGAAATCACGGCTTCGGCCTCGGTACGCGCGCTGCTGTAATACCACTGCCCGAATCCACACTTATGCGCGTCTTTCTCTATATTCAATTCGGTCTGATTCGGATCACGTTGAAATTCACCCATTTTGGTTCTGTACTTCAAATGGGCGATTTCCTTCTCAAGAAGGTCCGCGCTCAAGCTCAGTGCTTGCTCTTTTGCTTTTTGAGCTTCGATCACCGCAGAAAGAGAGTTGAAATTGATGATTCCGAGCGCTAGTGAAACCAGTCCAACGCTCAAAAATGCCAGAAGCGACTTGAATCGAAGAGTGCTTTTTCTCATCAAAGCTCATCGGTAGAAGGTCAAATTGATTTCAATAATAATATCTGTCTGAAATAGATTAAATCATTTCGATTTATATATTCAAACCGCTGACGTCAAAACCCCATACCGCAATCCCCGCGAACTGATCCGGCAAGTCGGGAAATTGAGTTTTTCCATACTCCGCCAGAGAATCATTGCGCCGGCCAGGATCACATCAGCGCGCCCAGGCTCCATGCAAGGCAACTCGCTGCGCTCCTTGACAGTACGCCATTTCAGCTCTTCGACAAGCCGATGAACATCACCACGAGAGAGCATGACCTGGTCCACCTTGGCCGGATCCCAGGACTTCAACTCCAGAAACCACGCGGCCAGTGCCGTTGCCGAACCCGCGACGGCGACAAGCTGGACATCAGGTGGTAGCTTCTTGCGCCATTCCACGAAAGGCCCGAGAGCCTCGTCAATCGCAGCCTGGCAACTCCAAAATTCCTCATCAGATACAGGATCAGTTGCAAAATAGCGTTCCGTAAAGCGGACAGCGCCCGCATCCACGCTGGTTCCGTCTGTAGCGGAAATAATCTCGGTACTGCCTCCGCCAATATCAATCACCGCGCTCTTCTCCGCTGACATCCCGGGCAGCAAAGCACCCAAGAACGTGAGCCTCGCCTCTTCCGCTCCCGAAATCACGCGGAAACGGAACCCGGTTTCCACTTCCACGCGACAAAAAAATTCCGCCCCGTTCCTCGCATCCCGCGCCTGACTTGTGGCCACGCAGGCTGTCGCCGCGGGGTCACCGCCCGCAGCACGGACCGTTTCAGCATAGTGTTTCAAGCACTTCAGCGTGCGTTCCATCGCATCCGGGTGAAGCGAGCGATTCTGATCCACGCTCTGTCCCAGGCGCACGACCGTCGTCAGGTCACGTAGAACTTTCTGTATTCCGGACCCTTCGGTCCACTCAGTCACCAGAAGAAGACAGGTATTGGTTCCGAGATCAATGGCGGCACGGATCATTCTTTTTTGCCCTTGTTCTCCAGCTGAACCTTCATCTTGTAATTTTCCTTCTCAAGGCCATCGAGTTTTTCCTTGAGGTACTTCACTTCCTGCTCGAGCTCGGCAATTTTCTTGCTGCGCTCATGAGCCAGGGAGTAATAGCCCTCAGAAAAATTTTCGGTCTCCGGATTGAAAGTGCCGGTCCGCGTCTCGCCGTCGACAATGCCCTTCACGCGATACATGCCGCCATCAGCCTTCTCGGCTTCAATGACCTGCACATCGAAGCTCTTGCCGGGATAGGCTTTCTCCTGCCAATAGCGGGCAGCTGATTCTTTCGCCTGGTTTTTGACTTTTTCGCCGGCGCAACCTGTTGCGAAAGCAGCGATAAGTGTGAGGCTCACCAGGATTCCTGCCATTTTCATGATCATTTTCATAATTTTTCCTTTTTTACCTAATTGAACAACTTGAATTTCTTCCCGAGCTCTTCCAGTTTTTTCTGGACAGGAGCAGGAGCATTTTTGATGTACTCATCTGCCTTCTTCTTCAACTCGGATTTAGCCTTGCCAGTCAGCCCCCGGCTGATGTTCGCGAGCGCCACTTTCCCGAGGTACTCCGGGATCTGGGTATAAGAATAACAGGGCGCCAGCATCGTACAACCCACGTGAACAGGAAATTTCACCGGGCCATTGCCTTCTGCCAGGATATGCTCTACTCGGACCCCCTGCTGCTCAATGGCGATGTCTTTCGCCTTCAGCAGATTAAAGGTGTCAATCACCTCCCAATTCATGTCCAGAGACTGATCCTTCATGCCGATCTTCATTCGCCCCTTCAGATCAATCCCCTTCCCTGCGGCAGCTTTGGCGGCGAAATTCGGCGCAAGGAAAAATCCGTTGGCGAGCGTGAAATCCGACGAAACAATCTGATAAACGAACTTACGGTTCCCGACTCCACCGAGCTTCTTCTCTTTCAGGGGAGGAATTTTATCGGAGAGCTTGTCGATCGCGTTGTTCAAACCTTCGGTCGCCATCTTGCCGATATCCAGCGTGGCAAACGAGGCATTTTCCACTTTCATGCTGCCTTTGGCTTTCAGATTCTGCAGGGCGGGATCCGGGTTGAAACTCAACCCTGAACCAGCCAGATCGAAATTCGCTTTTCCCGTAAGCGTGTTTTTAAACAGGGCGAACTGGGCGGCCACCGCTTTGTTCAGATCCAGGCCGAAGACTTGGGAAGAAAACTGGTAAGCGGGCGTCTTCGGAAGAAGCTGAACTCCGGCAGTCGCGCGCACCGAGCCGTCGTACATTTTCATTCCGAATTCATTGAGCACGATCTGGAGTTCCTTCAGGCTCAGGGTGGCCTTCATGGCACTCATTGCGACATCGTAAGCCTTGAGCAGTGCGAGATTCACCGTAATCACACCACTCGTGGCCCGGACGATCGGGCTTTCACGCAAAGGTGCGAGAAGCGCATCAAAATCAGAAGAGGCGGTTACGCCTGCAACTTTTGTATCCGGCCGCGCTGACGCCGCTTGGGGCAAAGGGACGGCAGCATCGGTTTTCGCCGCCTTTTTGGGCCATTCAATGAGCTGGTCCAGATCCATCCCTGAGGAACTCACGGCCAAGTCCAGGCGTGGAGAAGTAAAAGAAACGATCTTGCCCTTGAGCTCAAGACTGTTTCCAGGCGCCTTCATCGAAAGCGAAATGTTTTCGATCTGATCCGTCTTGACCAGCACGACCCCGTTGATAACGGGGCGGGCTTTCAGTCTCGGCGCTTTGGCAGTCAGCGATGAGACATCCAGTTTGGCCTGATACACCAGGCGATCCAGAGGCCCCTTGGCGTCGGCAGTCAACTGAACGGAGCCCCCCAGCTCGTAATCCTTCAGCATCGGAACCAGCTCCACCCACGGTTTCAGTTCAATGACATTGGAGCGGAGTTTGAAATCCATCGCAGGCGAGGTCAGCTGGGAGGTGCCGTGCTGATTGGTCAAATGCAGACTCGAGACCACTTCAGCATTGAAGAACTGGACTTTCAGCTGATCGAAGTTGAGTTCCTCTGTCGAAAGAAGGCCCGCAAGCTCTGATCTGAGCGCCGCACCCTTTTTCTTCTGGAATAGTTGGCCGTAATTAATTTCCGCGCCACTCAACTCCGCCGTCAACTCAAGCTTTGCGTTCTCGAAACGGCCCTCCCGCACCTGAGGACTGACCTTGCCGTCAAAGCGTACGGGACCCTGGACCCGGAGTTCCTTCCCGAGCTTCGTATCGAGATCGGCTTTCAGTTCAAAATTCATGGGCCGGCTCAGCGAAATATTGCGTGCAGTGAAATTCAAGCGATCAACCTGCGTTGTCAGATCTGTGCCCTGGTCCCGGTAAGAAAGCGAAGAATCCTTCAGTTCGACCGAAAGTCGTGCCTGGGCGACAAACCCCGGAAGCACCAACGAAGAAGAAGGAAAAGACGGGGTCTCCGTTTCCTTCGTTTTTGCGCTGTCTTGTTGAGCGGAACTCGCGGTCGCCTGCGCTTCTTCAGGATTCGTTTTGACCAGATTCATCACATTGAGCTTCCCGGCTTTTGAGCGGGTGACGAAAACCGCGGGCTTGTTCATTTTGAAAGTCAGCTCCGGAGAACCTCCGAAGAGCGAGGCAAAAGGCACATGAAAGTAAGCGTCTTTGACCAAAAATATATCCACACCTGTCGCATCTTTGAGCGTCACCCGTGCGACATTCACCCGGATCTGCCCCCAAAGCGATAATTTGAGCTGCCCCAGTTCCAGCTTGCCGTTCAGTTTGCTGTTCACCAGCTCCACCAGCTGCGGCCGGTACTTGTCGACATCAATGACAAAGGGCAGGACCGCGGCTGCGGTGATTGCCAGAAGGACGATACCCAAAACTACAAAGATCAGTTTTCTCATGAGAGTTTCTTCTTCAGAAGTTCCTGGGCGACGGAAGGATTCGCCTTCCCGCCCGATTGTTTCATCACCTGTCCAACCAGGAATCCCAATACTTTTTCCTTACCGGATCTGTATTCTGCCACCTGGTCCGGGAAGCCTGCAATGATCTTTTCAACGGCTGATTCCATGGCCCCGCTGTCGGAAACCTGTTTCAGCCCGAGCCTTTCCACAATTTCCTGAATTGCCTCACCCGTCGCAAAAGCCTCCGCCAAAGCCTGCTTGGCTCCGGTGCTGGAAACCAACGGTTCAGTCCCGGAAATCTCCGCGGCAGTCAGCTCCACCAGTGCAGCGATGTGCTGGGGCGTGATTCTGCTGCTCTCGATCTGCTGCCCGGCTTCGTTCACCAGCCGCAGAACCTCGCCCGTGATCCAGTTCGCTGCAGCTTTGGCGGCCCTGCCACCCAAAAGCTGAACAGTCCGGTCAAAAAAAGCGGCAAGTGCGCGGGAAGCCGTAATGGCTGCGGCTTCCTGGGGCTTCAAGCCATAATTTTTCTGAAAACGCTGCCTCATCTGCGCGGGCAACTCCGGCAAATGCTGCTGGATTTCTGAAAGCCAGTCGGCGGGGACTTGAATCGGAGGAAGATCCGGCTCGGGAAAATATCGATAATCCTGGGCCTCCTCTTTGGACCGCAGGGTTTGCGTCACGTTGCGGGCGGGATCATAGCTCCGGGTTTCCTGGACCACTTTGGCACCGGACTTCACTACCTCGATCTGCCGCCGGATTTCAAAGTCGATCGCCTTTTCGATGAAGCGGAAGGAATTGATGTTTTTGATTTCAGTTCGAGTTCCGAGCACGGGCGAACCGTGGGGGCGCACACTGACGTTGGCATCACACCGGAAGTTTCCCTCCTGCATATTGCCGTCGCAAATCCCGAGAAATATCACGATTTCATGCAAGGCCCGCAGATAAGCCACGGCTTCTTCAGCACTCTTCATCTCGGGTTCACTGACAATCTCGATCAGCGGAACTCCTGCGCGATTCAGGTTCACCAGCGAGTAGCCCGACAGGTGCACATTCTTGCCGGCATCCTCTTCCATGTGTATCCGGGTGATTCCTATCTCACGGCAACCGGTACTGGTGTTGATCAGAAGTCGGCCCTTTTCACAGATCGGGCGATCGAACTGGCTGATCTGATATCCTTTGGGAAGATCCGGATAAAAATAATTTTTGCGCGCAAAAACGCTTTCGGTCCGGACCGTGCATTCGGTGGCCAATCCCGCCATGACGGCATACTTCACCGCTTTCCTGTTCAGAACTGGCAGTGCCCCCGGCAGGCCTGCGCAAACGGGACAGGTATAAAGATTCGCATCGCTTTCACCGACCGAAAGTCCGGTGGCGGGTTTTGCGCGGCAAGGACAGAAGATCTTGGACGCGGTTGCGAGCTGTGCATGAACTTCCAGTCCGATGACGGCTTCGAATTCCATTCAGCTCCTTTCCTCTTTCAGCGACTGTTCCAGCTGGCGGGCGAGTCCGAAGAGCAAAGTTTCATTCGAGTGAGCAGCCATGAACTGCAGACCGATCGGAAGTCCTGCGGCGTCTTCGCCGCTCGGCAGACTGATTGCCGGGAATCCAGCGAGATTGGCGGGCACGGTGAAGATATCGTTGAGGTACATCTGCAAGGGATCGTCCGATCTCTCTCCCAGTTTATACGCGGTGGCCGGAGCCACAGGACTGGCAATTACATCGACTTCCGAGAAAGCCTGCGCAAAATCGCGCTGAATCAGTTTCCGTACCTGGGAAGCCCGGTGGTAATACGCATCCACATAGCCGCTGGACAGCGCGAAAGTACCGAGAATGATCCTGCGTTTCACCTCCGCCCCAAAACGCGCCCGCGTGGCGCGATAAAAGGCACCGAGCTCTCCGGCTTCCACTGCCGCCTGCGGCCTCACGCCGTAACGAACACCGTCGAAACGGGAGAGATTGCTCGAAGCTTCGCTGACCGCGAGCAGATAGTAGGTTGCGACTGCATAACGGGAATGGGCAAGGTGGAGTGGAACGAGCCGGGCTCCCTGACTTTCGAGCAACTGCAGCTTAAAATGAATGGCCGTCCTGATCTCCGAAGCGACGCCTTCAACAAAATACTCTGCGGGCACGCCGATGCGCAGACCGGCGATTGAAAAGGGGGCAGCCGGCGCAGTCACTTCCGAAAGCAGAGAAGTTGAATCCCTGCTGTCATGCCCCGCCAGTACATTGAACAGAACTTCCGTATCTTCGACATTGGCCGCGATCGGTCCCACCTGATCCAGGGAAGAGGCAAACGCCACCAGACCATATCGACTGATCCGTCCATAAGTGGGCTTGAGACCCACGACTCCGCAATAACTTGCAGGAAGGCGAACCGACCCGCCGGTATCAGAGCCCAGGGCGACTACGCAAAGGTTTGCTCGAACCGCAGCGGCGGCCCCGCCGCTCGAACCACCCGGCACGCGGTCCGGATGCGTCGGATGCAGGACCGGGCCAAAAGCCGAATTTTCATTCGACCCGCCCATCGCGAATTCGTCCATGTTCAACTTGCCTAAAGTGATTGCGCCCGCAGCCTCAACCCGTTCGACTGCCGTGGCAGAGTACGGCGGGATGTAGTTTTCAAGCACCTTCGAAGCGCAGGTCATGCGCACCCCGCTCAAGGCAAGATTGTCTTTGATGCCGACTGGAATTCCAAAAAGAGGCTGCCCGGATCTCGGAACTTTGCCTGCCTTCAGCAGAACCTCATCCGCCCGTATCGCTTGCCGCAAGGCCCGGTCAGCACAGACCGTGATGTAGGCATTCAGCGGACTTGCCTGAATCCTTGCCAAATATTCGGCCACGAGGGCGGATGGTTTCTTCTCGCCACGATCAAAGCTGTCATGAATTTCGCGGATGGATTGAATCATAAGATGGGTGGAACTTTAAAAGCGTCGTTGAGAACATCCGGTGCGGCAGCCAGCACCGCGGGCTTCCCTTCGGAATCCAGCAAGGAGGCTTTTTCTTCGTCTTCGCGCAGAACTCCTCCGGAGTTTCCGGGAGAACTATTCGCCAGTCCTTGAGGCTCAAGATTCAGTTCCTTGAGATTCACCTCTTGGAGCGTCTCCACATAACCTACGATCTGCGAAAGTTGCTTTGTGAACTCCTGCAGTTCTCCCGGGGTCAGCTCGAGTTTTGAAAGTTCCGCGAGATCCTTCGTCAGCTTTTCATTCACCTGCACCATTTACTCAAGGTATCCTTCCACATAACGATATAGAAATTTGCGACGTTGCCGTCCAGCAAACTCTACAGTCAGCTTGCGCTCAGGACCCGCCCCCTCGGAGAGAACCACTTTTCCCTCGCCGTATTCCGGATGATCCATCACGTTCCCGATCAGCGACTCCTCTGTGGCCTGAGTACTGCTCTTGCGTGCATGGGGAGGAATCACCGGACTCGTGGTGGCTCCGAAGCTGATGTTTCGCGCAGGCTCGGACGGGGACCGGTGGAAGCCGGTGCCAAAATCATCTGAGCGCTGAATCCGGAAGCTTTGCGCAAGATCGCGAGACTGCATGAGCTGCGCGGGAATTTCTTTCAAAAAACGCGAGGCCTCCTGATAACTCACATCTCCCCAGAACCGGCGCACGGCCACGTTCGAAAGATAAAGACGCTCACGGGCGCGGGTCATCCCGACGTAGCAAAGACGCCGCTCTTCTTCGATGTCCTCTTCATTGGTTTCTTCCCAATTCCGAATGGAGGGAAACAGCCCCTCTTCCAGACCACCGAGGAAAACCACCGGAAACTCCAGGCCCTTGGAGGAATGCAGAGTCATGAGCTTCACATTACTCACTTGCGGATTGAATTCGTCCGAGTCCGAAACCAGCGAGGACTGCTCGATAAACTGACTCAGAAGCAGGGGCTTGCGGGCGGGGCGCTCCTCCTCCGGTACATTATCGTAATTGGATTCCTCAAACTCCTGAAGAATGGTGTCGAACTCTTCCAAGTTCTCGACGCGGGCCATGGCTTCGTCCGTACCCTCCTGGCGCAATTCCCGGACGTAACCGGTCTCATCGAGAATGAGGTGGTAAAGTTCCGAAAGCAGCAGCTTGGGCTGTTCCGTACGCAGCCGTTCCATTAAAGCCACGAACTGTGCAAGTTTGCGGGCAGTTCCCGCATTCGTGATCGACGAATCCTGGGCGGCCCGGCAGAGCGCATCCCAGAAACTGGGCGGCACCACCGGAGTCACCGGCAGCGCCAGCTGCGCATCGGCAGCTTGGAGCTCCATGGATAGCAGAAATTCGTCGATCTTTTCGAGCGTAGTCTTCCCGATCCCGCGTGCCGGCGTATTGATCACCCGTTTCAGGCCAATTGAATCAGTGGGGTTCAGAATGACTTTGAAGTAAGCCAGGATATCTTTGATTTCCTTGCGGTCATAAAACCGCAAGCCGCCCACCACCTGATAGGGAATCTTTTCGCGTCGCAGCACATCCTCGAATTGCCGGCTCTGGGCATTGGTGCGGTAAAAGATCGCAAAATCCCCGTAAGCGCGGCTCTCATGCTCTGCCTGCCGCTTGAGTTCGGAAATGACGAACTCCGCTTCCTGCCGCTCATCCGCGACAAAGACATGCGTGATCGGCAGGCCGTCTTCGTTGTCGGTCCAGAGCGTCTTGTCTTTGCGCTGCGAATTGTTGCGGATGACCTGGGAAGCTGCGGTGATGATGGTCTTGGTTGAGCGGTAATTCTGCTCAAGCTTGACGACTTTCGCGCCGGGATAATCTTTCTCGAAATCCAGAATGTTGTGAATGTCCGCACCGCGCCAGCCATAGATCGACTGATCCTCATCACCCACGACACAGATATTCTGATGTCCGCCAAAGCGCCGATCCGCCAGCATGGCCAGCAGAAGATACTGGGCGCGATTTGTATCCTGATACTCATCCACGTGAATGAACCGGAAACGCTGCTGGTATTTTAACCGGATATCCTCGTGATCCCGCAGAATCCGGTAAGTCATGCAGATGATCTCGCCGAAATCGAGAGCATTATTCGCAAAAAGGTCCTTTTGATACTGTTCAAAAACACGCTTGGCCTGTCGGCCAAAAATATCGTGTTGCGCGACTTCCATCTCCGCCGGCTCAATCGCATTGCACTTGGCCCGGTTGATCGCGCCCTGAATGGCCTTGGGGTTGAAGGACTTATTGTCGATATTGAGCTTTTCCATCGCTCTTTTGACCAGGCTCAGCTGATCCGAATCATCGTAGATCACAAAGGGCTTGGTGAAAGGAGTCCGATCCATCTCCCGCCGGATCAGACGAACACAGACTGAATGAAAAGTACCGATCTCCGGATTGCCGAGTTTCCCGGAGTTTTCGAGCATCCGCTCGACCCGTTCCCGCATCTCGCCTGCCGCTTTATTCGTGAAAGTCACCGCCAGCACCTGGTAAGGCTGGGCTCCGCAGGCCTCAATCAGGTGGCAGATGCGCGAAACCAGCATTTTGGTTTTACCCGAGCCGGCTCCCGCAAGCACGATGAGCGGTCCGTCGATCGCATGCACCGCCTCACTCTGGCGCTCATTCAGGCCCTGCAGATACTTCACGGGGCCAGCGGTTCTTTCGAAATTTCTGGCCGGACCTCTCGGAGGTTTTTCCCCGGATCCATCGGGTGCGGACTCAAAGTCAATCATCGGTCGGACTTTCTGTTCTCCACGAGGGAACGCCGCGCCACTTCCCGATCATAGGCAAGCCGCACATTGTAAACGAAGAGAAGCCCCACCACCCGGTTGTCATCCGTCAAAACAGGAATGCACGGGGATTCGTCAAAAAGCCCGGCCGTATGCGATAATTTCTCCGATACGCGGATCGTGGGCGCGACGGCGGATCCCGCGCGGTACAGCAGATCCTTGGCTTCCAGGAATTTGATCAGCGGCGAATTATTTTTTTTGAGAGCCGCGATTTCCTGGGCATCCCAGGCGTCTTGGATCATGTCGATCGTCAGCAGGCCCTTATAAATCCCTCCCGAGGTGACCACGGGAAGGAAAGGATATTTGGAACGGATCAGACGACTGTGAATCTCAGAAACGGGTTCATGCTCGTGAACCGTTTCGAAATCAGAGACCATGGCATCCCGGACCAGGATGGATTCCAGAATGATACCGGAGCGGCCATCCACGAGCGTGACCCCGCGGCTCTCCAGAGTTTTTTCAACCAGTGCCGGCGTTTTCAGAAATTTAACAACGAAGCTGCTGAGAAGCGCCGAAAATCCGGCGATCGCCAACCCCTGCACACTTCCCGTCAATTCCCATACCACAATGGCCGCAGCCAGAGGTGTCCCCAGGACGCCCCCCCACATCGCAGCCGCCCCGGTGAGTCCTGCCGCTGCGGCAAAACCGGGGATATCATTCAAGACCCAGTGCCCCACTCCCGCACCCGCCGTGGATCCGATCACAAAAAGCGGCCAGAAGATTCCGATGGTTCCGAATCCGGCCAATACAAACCCAAGGCTGAGCGCTTGAGTCAGCAGGAGAATTGCGAACTCCGATGAGGGCAGCCGACCCCAGAGAATTTTCTCAACCAGAAGATTGGGCATCATGTGACCCGACTTGTAGATCATGGCGACAAAAAAGAGCAGTGCCCCTGCTGTGAGAGTTCGCATCCAGACCTGAACCCGGAACAGGTCCCGGAAATTTTCCTGAAGATATCGGATCAGGTAGGTCAACAGAGCTGCCATCAAGGAGCTCAGAAGAGCGACGACAAGAATTCCGATCGCCTCCCGCCACCCGAAATGAAAACTATTGAGGGCTCCTTCGAAATTCAAAAAACCGGAAGAGGAGAAAACCGTTGAAATCAACCGCACGCCGGCAAAAGCGGTCAGCGAAGCGACCACGGCCGGACGGAGAGGACCGCCGATTCCGAGTTCGATCGGAACCAGAATACCGGCAAAAGGAGCGCCAAAAGCTGCAGAAATTCCCGCCGCCAAAGCCACCGAAGCATCCGTCCTGCGCCGCTGCTCAAAACGCCCAGAGGCTTTCGCCCGCATCTGAATGGCAGTCGCGTGAGCGAATTCCACAGCAGCACCTTCCGGGCCCACCGTGCCGCCAAAGAAGGTCAGCAGAAAGGAGTTCAAGCCGCGGGCTACCCATCTCAAAGCCGAATCTGGGTTCGCACTGGAATGAATGTGAATGAAAATATCCGGCAGACCGTCAAAACCGCGGGATCCCCGCGTCCGATCCAGCACGAAACGCTGCATCAGCATGGCGATGCCCGTGGCGGCCAGCAAAAAAACGGGCGCACTCAGCAGCAAAGAATGGAAATGTGCTTCGATGAATACGCCCAGTTGGATCGGGATCGCTACGGCGGCAGCGGCTATCAGTCCTAAAAAAATGGGGCTTAACATCGTCTTCCTTGTCGCACTCCCTATTCGACCGTCACGCTTTTGGCCAGGTTACGGGGTTTGTCCACATCCGTGCCTTTCAGCACCGCGAGTTCGTAACTGAGCAGCTGCACCACCGCTGTCAGGAAGAACGGCATGAAAGCCTCATCCAGCTGCACATTCGGAAGCTCTATCCAATGATCACACATGGACTTCAGCTCGCTGTCACTCGCGCTCCCCACGCCAAGAATTCTCGCTCCGCGCGCTTTGACTTCTTGTAAATTGGAAACTGTTTTGTCACGCCAGGTATCTCCCGGCGCCAGGACGACCACGGTCATGTTCTCGTCAATCATGGCGATCGGGCCATGCTTCAATTCGCCTGCCGCATAACCTTCCGCGTGAACGTAAGCGATTTCCTTGAGCTTGAGCGCTCCTTCCAGCGCGATCGGGAAGGAGTAACCGCGGCCGATGAAAAAGAAACCCTTGGATAATTGCAAAGCCCGGGCGGTCTCACGAATGGAAGAAGCCATTTTGCCGCTGCGGTCACCGAGATAATCCGAGAGTACATGAGGAAGGCGGATCATATCATCAAAACGCCGGGTGATATCACCCGGTACCGCTGCCGCACGGGGCTTGAGCATCAAGGCGCCCGAAAAAAGCAGCATGGACAGAAGCTGGGTGGTGAAAGATTTCGTGGCCGCCACTCCAATTTCAGGCCCGGCACAGGTGTAAAAAGTCGCGCTCGCCTCCCGCGAAATCGAGCTACCCCGGACGTTGGTGATGGCAAGAGTGGGAATTTCGGATTTCTTGGATTTGCGCAGGACGGCCAGAGTATCAGCGGTTTCGCCCGACTGGGAAATTCCGACAAGGAGAGTCCCTTCGTTCATGACGGGATCACGGTAACGGTATTCGCTGGCCAGCTCCAGATTCACTGGAATCCGGGCCCAGCGTTCCAACCAATATTTGCCCAGGAGCGCTGCGTACCAGGAGGTACCGCAAGCAACGATCGTGATTTCCTTGGCCCGCTCGAGAAGTTCCACCCCCGGCTGCCGGGCAAGCGTGAACGGATCTGTTGTTGCACGATCCAGCAAACCGTTCAAAGTATCAATCAACGCCGTGGGCTGCTCGTAAATTTCCTTGAGCATGTAATGAGGGAATCCCTGTTTATCCAGCCGGTCCGCGGACCATTCGAGCTGGGTCGGATGGCGTTCAACCGGAGCTCCGGTTTCGAGATCATAAAAACGCATGCCCCGGTCATTACTGACGACGATATCCCCGTGTTCGAGATAAACGACCTCCCGCGCGAGCTCCAGCAACGGCTGGGGATCACTCGCCAGAATCGCGCCGCCTTTAGGATCCGCGGCTGCCACAAGCGGTGAACCATTACGCACACCGATGACGGTCCCCGGCTCTTTTTCGGACATGATGACCACACTGCACTGACCTTGGAGACGCTGGAAGCTCTTGCGAACCGCTTCAAAAAGGGAAGAACCACGATTCATTTCCTCCAGAACAAGAAAGCCCAGAAGCTCGCTGTCGGTCTCCGATTGGGGACGATGCCCGCGGGCAATCAGCTCTGCCTTGATTGTCTGATAATTCTCGATAATTCCGTTATGAACCAGCACCACATGCCCTGTTTGATGGGGGTGCGCATTCTGCGTGGTCGGCTTGCCGTGCGTGGCCCAACGCGTGTGACCGATCCCGCAGCAAACGTCTTCATAGCGGCCAGGGGAAGCGTCCAGAAGCCTTTCGACATTCTCCAGTTTGCCTTCGGATTTCTGGATATGAATCTTTGAACCCGTGGCAGAACCCTCGAAAAACGCCACACCCGCCGAATCGTAACCGCGGTATTCGAGACGCCTGAGACCTGAGATCAAAATTTTAAGGGCGGGGCGCTTGCCGACGTAACCTACGATTCCACACATCCTATTCGCCCTTGCTTTCTTTTGGAGTCGAAGGAGCGGGGCGAAAACGGGCGGCATAGCCGGTCTTGTTCACCTGTTTACTGCGGGCGATCGCAAGATCTCCCGATGGCACATCCCGGGTGATCGTGGAGCCAGAGGCAACGAAGGCACCTTTACCGATCCGCACCGGCGCGACGGCCTGGCAGTCACTTCCCATGAATACTTCATCTTCAATGATGGTCTTGTGCTTGCGCTGGCCATTGATCACCCGGCCATCATAATTGCAGGTCACAAATCCACAACCGATATTCACGTTGCGACCGACCTCGGCATCTCCGAGATAAGAAAGATGGGCCACACTGCTGCCGTCCCCAATGACGGCTTTCTTCAGTTCCACGAAATTTCCGATTTTGGCCCGCGAACCGACCTTTGAATCCGGTCTCAGATGAGCGTAAGGCCCGACCTGGGTCTGGGCACCAATCACGGAATCCTCGGCAACGGTTCCCGCCTTGATCTTCACGCCCTGGCCGACCTGGACGTTTTTGAGAACCACGTTCGGTCCCAGCTCTGAACCCGCGGCGATCTCCGTTGTACCCGTAAGGATCACCCCCGGATGCAGGACTACGCCTTCACTCAAAATTACACTTGAATCAATCCGAACCGTCCAGGGATCCACGAAGAGGACGCCTTTCATTGCCCAGCTGCGCAGAACCCGCTCATTGAGGATTCGCCCGGCAAGCGCCAGTTCCCACGGATCGTTCACACCGCGAAGATCCTCGTGATCGGCCCATTTCAAGACATTGATCTTCTTGCGCCTGGCGGCTGCCTGCGAAATCAAGTCCGTCAGGTAATATTCCGCCTGGGAATTTTTATTGGAAATTTTCCTGAGCCCCACCTGAAGAAACGCTGCATCAAAGAGATAAATTGAAAGGGCGACCTCGCGAATCGCCTTCTCTCTCATCGTCGCATCTTTCTCTTCCACGATCCGCATGACAGAGCCCTGCTTGCCCCGCCTCACCACCCGGCCATAACCGGTTGGATCGGGAAGATCGCAGGTCAGAAGCTTCAAGGCATCGCCTCTGCCCAGCGGAGAACTCATCTGCTCAATCAGTGAAGGACTGATCAACGGCAGGTCGCCAGGAAGAACCAGAACGGCAGCTTTCTCTTTCACCCGCTGTTCACCCCATTCGGAATCCATTGCGAAACGGGCAGCATGGCCCGTCCCTCGCTGTTCGGGCTGATGAACAAAAGTAATATCCATCAGGGAAAGAACCGGATCTTCCTGAACGAACTTCTCGACCGCTTCCCTTTGATGCCCGACAACAATAGCGACCGGAACCTGAGAAACGTCAACACCTTGCTTTGCGGCCCCTACGGCGCTCAAAACGTGATAAAGCAGGGGTTTTCCGCCGATTTCATGCAAAACCTTAGGCAGATTCGAACGCATGCGCTTGCCTTGGCCCGCCGCCAAAATCATGACACCGAATGAAGAATGCTTTTTTTTCATGTCTTATTCGGGTTACCGGATTTCGAGTTTTAACTCAAGCAATCCCGCGAAGGTGTCGACACGTAACTTAGAAGTTCTTCATCGAGTTTCTCGAGATATTCTGCAGTAACCCATTTAAAATTCTGCACCGCGGCAAAACAAGTTTTCGAGGTTCAGATTGTTTCGATTGATCTTCCTTAGAAAACCTTATAAAACCCTTTGTCAACGGGCAGGATGGCGCTACAATAAATAGTCAGAGTCTACAGTCATGTGGACCACGAGGGGGGAATCAGCCATGGATGCAAAGACACTCACCAGGTACAGGAAACTGCTGCTTGAAGAGAAACAGAGAATCCTCAACAATTCCAAAAACGCGTTGCAGAACGAGCTTTCGCTCTCGCCGGATGATCTTCCGGATGAGACGGATCTCGCCGCAAGCGAGGTGAATCAGAACCTCGTTTTCAAGCTGCGGGATCGGGAGCGGCAGCTCCTTGGAAAGATCGATGAAGCGCTTCATCGCATGGATGAAGGCGTTTTCGGTCTCTGCGAGGATTGCGAAGAACCCATCGAACCCCGACGTTTGGAAGCCCGGCCAGTTTCAACGCTCTGCATTGCGTGCAAAGAGCGCCAGGAACACAGAGAAAAGATTTTTGCTTAGAGCCGCGTAGGCTCAAACCAAGTGATGAATCGTTAAAAAGGGCAGGCGCCTATGTGGCGCTTGCCCTTTTTTGTTTGGCTTTTCCCTCAAAGCAGCACGAAAGCTCTCAGGCTTTGCCTTGTGCAGCAGTCATTTTTCCATCAGTAAGTTCCTGCACTCCCAGACATTTTTCAGACAAATTCCTAAAGCCTAATACTTGTCCCGCCGATTCGTAACATAGGAAGCAGTTCTAAAATCAGCATCATGAATACAGCCTGAGGAGGCAGTGAATGGTAACAAATTACGACGGCGAACAAGTGGAAATCCCAGAAACACTGCCAATGTTGCCGGTCCGCGATATTGTTGTTTTTCCGTATATGATCATCCCCTTGTTCGTTGGACGTGATTCTTCGATCAAAAGTGTCGAAGAAGCACTCTCGCGCTCCGATAGACTGATCCTCCTGTCCTCGCAAAAAGACATCAGTGACGAGCATCCCTCTCCTGAAGGTATCTATAAGACGGGAACCGTTGCGATGATTATGCGGATGCGCAAGCTTCCAGATGGCCGCATCAAGATCCTGACCCAGGGTCTGACCAAAGCCAAGATCAAGGAATTCACCCAGACTCAGTCTCACTTCGAAGTGAAGATTGAACGGATCGATGAACCGGTTGCGCCCATGAATCCCGAAGTGGAAGCCCTCATGCGCAATGTTCGTGATCAACTCGAAAAGGTTATTGCACTCGGGAGAGGTCTCTCCCCTGACATCATCATGGTCCTTGATGACATCACCGATCCGGGACGCATGGCAGATCTCGTGGCTTCAAACCTCGGTTTGAAAGTCTCCGATGCCCAGGGCATCCTTGAAACTCACGATGCGGCCGCACGTCTTCACAAGATCAGCGATATCCTGACCAAGGAAATCGAAGTTCTCTCCATCCAGGCCAAGATCCGCTCCCAGGCCAAAGATGAAATGACGAAGACTCAGAAAGAATATTATCTTCGCGAGCAGATCCGCGCCATCAAGAGTGAACTGGGCGACACGGACAACAAAGGCGAAGAGATGCAGGAGCTGAAAGATAAAGTCGCTGCCTGCAAAATGCCCCAGGATGTCGAGCAGGAATGCCTCAAGCAGCTTGGGCGTCTGGAACGGATGCACCCGGATTCTTCCGAATCCTCCATGCTCCGCACCTACGTGGACTGGTTGATTGAGACCCCCTGGAGCAAACACACGGTTGACCAGCTTGATCTGGCTCGCGCCAAGCAGATTCTCGACGAAGATCATTACAACCTTCAGAAGATCAAAGAACGTATCTTGGAATATCTTGCCGTGCGCAAGCTGAAAGACAAGATGAAGGGTCCGATCCTCTGCTTTTCCGGCCCCCCCGGTGTTGGCAAAACTTCGCTCGGCCGCTCCATCGCGCGCGCCCTAGGACGTGAATTCGTCCGGATTTCGCTCGGTGGCGTGAAGGACGAGGCGGAAATCCGTGGTCACCGCCGCACTTATGTCGGCGCTCTCCCCGGCCGTATTATCCAGGGACTGAAGCAGGCCGGAACCAATAACCCGGTCTTCGTACTGGACGAAATTGACAAGCTCGGAAGTGACTTCCGCGGTGATCCCTCGGCTGCTCTTCTCGAAGTGCTCGACCCGGAACAGAACTTCTCATTCCGCGACCATTATATGAACGTGCCATTTGATCTGACCAACGTCATGTTCATCACAACCTGCAACATGCTCGAAACCATTCCCTCGGCCCTTCGCGACCGCATGGAAGTGATTCAGCTGGCCGGGTATACGGAAGAAGAGAAACAGTTCATCGCCCGCAAGTATCTGGTTCCAAAACAGATCACGGAAAACGGACTGAAAGACCAGAACATTGACATCACCAACGAGGCGATTGACAGCATTGTGTCCCAGTACACCCGGGAAGCCGGACTGCGAAATCTCGAGCGCAATGTGGCCAGCGTCTGCCGCAAAACCGCCCGCCTGGTTGCCGAAGGGAAAACTGAAAAAACCGTCGTGGACGAACAGATGGTTTACAAGTTCCTCGGTCCTGCGATCTTCACTCGCGAAGAAGAACAGGAAAAAGATGAGATCGGTATCGCAACCGGCCTGGCCTGGACCTCCGTCGGAGGCGAAATCCTCTACGTTGAAACGACAACAATGAAGGGCAAAGGCAGCATGGTACTCACCGGTCATCTCGGTGACGTCATGAAGGAATCCGGAATTGCCGCGCTGGGTTTGATCCGCTCCCGGGCAAAGGATTTCGGGATCGACGATGATATCTTCGCCGAAACCGACATTCACATCCACTTCCCGCAAGGGGGAGTTCCGAAGGACGGTCCGTCAGCCGGAATCACCATGGCCTCGGCCATCATTTCCAAGCTGACCGGCATACCGATCCGCAAGGACGTTGCGATGACGGGCGAAATCACCCTCACCGGTCGGGTACTCCCGATCGGCGGGTTGAAAGAAAAAGCGCTCGCGGCCATGAGGCATGGCATAAAGACGATCGTAATACCGGAAAAGAACAAGAAAGACCTCGAAGATATTCCAGAAGAATATCGTGCGAAGCTGACCTTCGTGCCGGTCAAGACGATTGATGATGTACTCAACGTTGTTCTCACGCAGAAGATTACGCCTTTAAAAAAGGCGCAAGGCCCTGCAGGTGCGACGAGCGGAAAGTCACATCGCCGGCGGACGTCAGACATAGACAAGGCTGCGTGATGTGACCTCGATCGAACTGTTGATTTGTATCCTGCTGGTAGGCGTTTCAGGATACATGTCCTCGTCGGAAATCGCGCTCTTCAGTCTCTCCCGGTTTCAGATCCGCGCGATTCGTGATCGGGCCAAGAGCACCCATAAAAAGATCCGCAAACTACTCGCTGATCCCGGTGGCCTGCTGATCACGATTCTTCTGGCCAACGAGCTGGTCAATATCTCGCTTTCCGCACTCTTGACCGAGGTCGTTTCCCGTTCCCGAAAGCTTTACTGGACTATCCCCACTCCCCTGCCAGATTGGGCGCTGGACATGTTTTTGGGTACGGTGGTCACCGCCCCGATTCTGCTTTTCCTTTGCGAAGTCACCCCGAAAGTCATCGGTGCCCGTGCCAATCAGCTGATTGCGTCTTTCAGCGCGCGGCCCATGAATATTATCTATGATCTATTCAAACCGATCCGGATCCTGATCAAGGGCTTCCTGGCGCTGCTGACGCCAGCGGGCCCCCAGTCGGTGCAAGCGGCCCATGACCTGGAAACCGGTCGCGGCGCCATCCTGAAGGAATCGGAATTCCTGATGATGGTGGAAGAAGGCCATAAGGAAGGCGCCATTCAGGAAACCGAACTGGGACTGATCCGGAATGTTTTCAATCTGGATGACACCCGGGTATCCGAAGTTTTCACACCCCTCGCGCAAGTACGGACATTGAGTGCCCAGACCAGTCTCAAAGCGGCGCTCGCGGGTATTCGCGGGGTGCAGTACTCCCGCATACCGGTCGTCAGCGCTGACCGGAAGCAGGTCATCGGGATCGTTTACTCCAAAGATCTCCTCCGCGCGAAACTCGAACCCGAAAAACTTCTGAACTCTGTTTCCCAGATCATGCGCAAGCCGCAGTTCATCTCACCGGAGGCCCGGCTGAATCTGGTCTTCCGCAAATTCAAACAACAGAAGACGCATCTGGCCGTTGTTCAAAACGAATTCGGCATCTCCCTGGGGATCATCACCATGTCGGATATTTTCGATGTGCTCTTTGAGGATCTCTTTGAAGAAAGCGACAATACGGAAGCAGCTCTGGCTGAAGAAATCACGTTGGGTGGCGCCTGATGCTTTCCTCCTGGATTCTTTTCGCCGTCGTCCCGCCGCTGCTGCTGATTGAAGGCTTCTTCTCCGGTTCAGAGATCGCGCTGCTTGCCGCCGACAAGCTTACTTTGAAAAAGAATGCCCGGCACGGAAGCAAAGGCGCTAAGCTGGCCCTGGAACTCGCCACACATCCGGAGCGTGTGCTTTCCACCACTCTGGTCATGACCAGCTTCTGCGTCGTTGGAATCAC
Organism: Bdellovibrionales bacterium GWA1_52_35; assembly: GCA_001769805.1. Taxonomy (GTDB): domain Bacteria; phylum Bdellovibrionota; class UBA1018; order UBA1018; family UBA1018; genus GWA1-52-35. The sequence goes on along the minus strand of MEPO01000003.1, from coordinate 155,950 downwards.
AGCCGTGATTTCGCTTTTCTGCCTCGAGCGCTATCGTTATGCCAACCTGATTGCCGTGGCAATCACCTCCCCGATGGTGCTTTTCCTGGGCGAGCTCCTGCCCAAAACCCTTTATCAGCGCCGGGCAACGGCGATTGCGCCCTGGATCGCATATCCGATTTACTGGACCTACATGATCTTCTACCCGATCACCCGTCTCCTTTCCTCTTACACGGCCAAGCTGGCCCGGTTCATGGGTCCTATCGAAGAGATGCTGGCTGGCAAACGCCGGACCACCCGCGATGAACTGCGCTCACTTCTGAGCTACAGCCGCAAGGAAAGTGAAATCAAACCGGTCGAAAAATCCATGATCAAGCGGATTTTTGATTTCAAGGACTCCGAGGCCAAGCATGCGCTGATTCCTCTGGTACGGGTCGAAGGAATTGAAGAAACCGGCACTGTGAAAGAAGCGCTTGAACGTTTTGAAGAACATCGTCACTCGCGCATGCCGGTGTTTTCGGAGCGCATTGACAATATTGTGGGCGTGATTGAAACGAACGACTTGATGACCGCCACGGACGTACAGCAACCGATCCGAAATTATATGAGTTCGGCGCATTACGTAGCGGAGACCCAGTCACTCGAAGATCTCCTGCTCGAGATGCACGAGGAAGATACCGAAATGGTCGTGGTTGTCGATGAACACGGCGGTGCCGTCGGCATCCTCACCTTCGAAGACATCGTGGAAGAAATCGTGGGCGAAATTCGCGATGAGGATGATATTGAAACCGTGCACTACCGGGAACTCGGCCCCCGCAGCTGGCTGATCCAGGCCCGGATGGAAATCCAGCAGATCAATGAAATTTTGAAGCTCGAAATGCCTGAAGGCGATTACGAAACTTTGAGCGGCTTTCTCCTGCAGCAGTTTGGCCGGATTCCGGAACAGGCCGATGAACTCTATTTTTCAACACCGGCCGGCCCCTTGCGCTTCACGATCCGTCGCGCGACGGAGCGCCATATCGAAACGGTGCTTGTTGAATTGATGGAAGTTCTCAAACAGAAACAGACCTGAAGCCCGTCCCCGCTGCCAAAACTTTGACTGCATATTTTTCTCTTCAATTACCCAGGTCAGGGGCTACAATTCAATCATCACCCACGCACAAAGGCGCGGGGCACATGGATGGAACGAGGCAAAAGATGGCCAAAACCGTACTGATAGTCGATGATATCGAATTTGTGCGCAAAACCTTGAGCGACATTCTCACGGCAGCCCGCTATACGGTGGTCGGTGAAGCTGCCGATGGCCAAGAGGCGATCGAGATGTATCATCGGCTCAGGCCCAATATCGTGACGATGGATGTGGTCATGCCCAAAATGAGCGGCATTGAAGCCATCCGCAAGATCATTCAACAGGACAAAGATGCGCGCGTGGTGATTATTTCAGCGATGGGGCAGGAGAACCTCGTGATGGACGCGATCACGGTGGGAGCCAAGGATTATATTCTCAAGCCTTTCAGCGCGGCCGATGTTCTCAAGACGATCGAACACGCTCTTGCGGACGAAAGCCATCACAGTAAATCACCTTATCGGGATCAGAAGGCGATTTGAGCAACCCTTTACAGGAGGTAGCAGTATGAACCTCGGACAAGATGCCATTTCACAGCTCATCAGTGCGCTGCCGCGGAATTTTGATTTTTACGACTTGGGAAATGTCGAACTCTCCCCCACCCCCGAAACGGGTGGAACCGAGACCGCTGAAACGCCTGAATTTTCCAAACTTCTGGAAGATCACCATGCGATCGCTTTCAGTTTTCGCGGTGAGCTGAAAGCCCTGATGGTGGTAACTTTCGACAAAGGTTTGGATCTTTCGACGTATTCGGAGCTGGGCAATATCCTGGCGAGCCGTCTGGCGATGCGCCTTTACGACGACTCGGGAGTGGATGTCCTGCTCTCCCCCCCTCAGACTTTATCGGCGACACAGATTGAAATACTGCCCCGTCTGGGCTCATTGATAGCGCAAAGGACTTATCGGCATTTTGATCGCGGTCAGATCGTCACGATCAATACTTTCCTGCTGGCCAATGCGGCCAGCACCGAGGAACATGGGAATGCTTAGACTGATCGGCTTTTTTATAAAACTTTGTTTGTTTTCGGCGTTCGTACTTTTTCTGGGGAATGTGATTCATTATCGCGGCCGGACGCTCTCGGACCAGGTCCGCACCAGCATGGCTCAGGTGGAGCGACAGGTGGAACGGGTGGACCCCGCAACCCTGAACTCCGTTCGACAATGGTCCAAGAAACTTGATTTTGACTCGGAACCGGCCAAGAAGTCGGCCAAGACTGGAAAAATCAGAACGGCTTCTGGCGCTCAGAAAGAAGAACCTGACAGGATTCCGCTTTCCGAACGCCAGAAGCTCCGAGCTTTGATTCGCGAGCTCAACGGCTCGCGCTGATTCACTTCAATTACTGACTTGCACGACCTGCTCGAGTCGCATGTCCGCTTTGTGACGTATTGGATTCAGAGGCCAAATTTTTTGCTCTCAGTCCTTCTTTGCAGTTCACGCCAGCCGCTGCGGTTTCAAAGGTTTCCCGCATCGTCTGCTGACCCACTTTCTCTGCACCAAGAACCGGGGGGGCAAAAGAAATACCTAAAACCAATACCAACAATAACCGCTTCTTCATATTCAACTCCTCGCATCAGCTCAACTCAACATCTGCACTATGTTCAACCCCTGTTACATCCGTCAGGAGCCACAGCACTCTCGCAGGGAGATAGTGCAACAGAAATGCCACACTGCGCCAAAGTTGACACTGACACTAAGTATCTAATATGATTACGATTTATATATTACACTCCAAGACCCAAAAATGTCATCCCACTACTAAGTGAACAACACCTGTCAAGACACTAGACAGCCTCAAGTGTGAAACTCTCTCAGATTGAGCTAATTCTCTCGCCTTAGCTCTCTCTGACAATGCGGACCTTCTTGAGCACGATCTCAGTCTTGGGGCGATCATTGGCTCCGGTTTGTGCCTTGCCGATGGCCGCAAGCACATCCTGGCCTTTGACCAGGGTTCCAAAGACGGAATGCTTGTTGTCGAGCCAGGGGGTCGGCACGAGAGTAATGAAGAACTGGCTGCCATTGGTTCCAGGACCCGCATTGGCCATGGACAAAATGCCTGCGCTGGTATGCTTGAGCGAAGGGTGAAATTCATCTTTAAAGCGGTACCCCGGGCCTCCGGTGCCCATGCCGAGGCGATCCCCACCCTGGATCATGAAATCCTTGATGATGCGGTGGAAGACGGTTCCATCGTAAAACGGTTCATTCGATTTTTTGCCGGTTTTGGGGTCGGTATATTCCTTTTCGCCGGTGGCTAGGCCCACGAAGTTCTTCACGGTCTCGGGGGTTTTCTCCTCTTCGAGACGGCAGATCATGTCTCCCATGGAGGTTTCTAAAACGGCATACAGGCCTTTACCCAGACCTAAGTTCTCTTCTTGTATCGGACTCATGAACCACTCCTGTTTTGATGTTTTAAAAGCAAGCTCAACATAGCGGCATTTTCTGAAAAACGCATCAACTTCAATGCCTCCTCGGCGGATACCCAGCGGTAGGCGATGTGCTCATGGGGATCGAGCCGGACTTTTCCTTCCTGCGGCGCTTCCAAACCAAAACCATGCTCGCGGAATCGATGACCGCGGCTTTCGAAAGTGAAACTCGATTTCAATGACTCGACCGGATGCTCAAATTCGAAGCCGGTTTCCTCCTTTGCTTCCCGGAGGGCGGCGGTGGGAACTGCTTCGCCGTCTTCGACGGAGCCGGTCACAGGTTGCCAGAAGCCACCGCGTTCGGGTTTCATGAGCAGAACAAGATACTCCCAGGGCCTCTGGCCGTCGCCTCGCCGGTAGATCCATACCTGGACTTTCTGCCGTTCAGCCATTTACGCGAGCCCCAGAAAGCGACGGGCCAGCAGAATTCCACTGAAGGCCGCAATTCCACCGATCCAAGGACTGCCGATGAAATAAAGGGCGGAACTGAGCCAGGCCCCCTCTTCGGCCAGGCGGACGGATTCCAGGCAGTAGCTCGAAAATGTCGTAAATCCCCCGAGAAAACCGACGAGAAGTCCAACTTTGAGTTCAGGCGTCAGGAGCCCCCGCTCCAGGCCCAGAACGTAGACAATGCCGACGAGAAAAGATCCGACGAAATTCACGGCCAAGGTTGCAAACGGGAAGGAGTGCGAAACCCATTTCTCGACTCCCAAACCGACGCCGTACCGGGCAAAAACACCGCAGATCCCGAAGAGTCCTATATAAAAGAAGGTCATTGAGAACTTATAAGCGCTCGGCCGTGATTATTAAAGCCCCCATTGTAAAGCCGAGAAAGGACTTGGTAAGCCCCTGAAAGTGAAGTATGAAATTGGACAAGGTGCCGATGTAGCTCAGTTGGTAGAGCAACGCTTTCGTAAAGCGTAGGTCAGCGGTTCGAATCCGCTCATCGGCTCCATTTTCTAAAATAAAATCAATAAAATACGAAAATCAGAAAAACCTCGAGGGGAACGTGTGCCCGTAAATCCACGGTAAATCCAAAGTTTTACTTCGGCCGGGCGTCGCAGCTATGCGGCATCGCATAGGTGGCAGAACACTTTCTGGTTATGTTTGATCCTGAGCAGTTTTCGAACCATCAAATGAATCTAGAACCTGCCACGCCAGCACATATCGCGAATAATTGTCTATGACAGCTTGGGTGAAGCCTTAAATCTCGTTGGGTCGTTTGGCTCGGATCCCAATGCGTGCATATTCTTTGCGTTTCTTCTTTCGAGGCCTCAGCCCCCCGTACAAGCTGATGTACTTCATCCAGGTGGAATAAGTACAAAGAGAAGTCCTTTGCGTTTTACAGAGTAGTGTAATGAGCGAATTGGAAAATGAGCGTATTCTTCCGAAGTAACGAAATCGCCCATGAGCTGAATTTCCCTGAACGTCAGCTGATTCAAACTTGCTTTCGGGCACATCTTCGTATTTGGTAATCCGCACCCCGTTTTTCCCGCTTCCATCGCTTGAATCTCGACAGAGAAAGATCGAGCGTTTCTAGACAGACATTTCTCCGTGCGGAATCCATCGCCGTTGAGATGGATTCTACAATCTTGTCCGAGTACCGTCTTCAGAATGTCGGTTTCCTCTCTGGCTCCGTTGATTGCAGAAGTGAGCACTTCCAGAATCGGGTCGTCCGTTTTGCGGATGCGGGAAAATGTCTAAGGGGGCGCCAAAACGCATTGAATTGTTGACTTGAGTGGCTGCGCGGATTACTTTCTAAAAGTGAAGCGGGGCGGGTCGTGAAGATTCTATTTTCTATTTTAGCGTTTTCTTTTTCAATTCAGGTCCATGCGGCTGGTGATTCCAAGAAGTACGCATTGACTCTTTACGCGGAACAGCTCAACGGGGATGCTCCCCGGACGCTAAAGGCTGCAACCGAGTTTTTGCACGCGGAAGGATACCAGTCCACAATCCTGTCCGACGCCTCAGTGGGGCTTCCTTCGCCGGCTTTGCCCCCCACCCCCAACAATTTTGAAAAAGCGACAGCCGACCTTGTTGTGAACGTTAAGAAGGGTGACCAGGTTCTGCTCAATATTATGACCCACGGGAGTCAGACTGACTCAGGAGGCAACTCGCACAGTCTTCACCTGAAAGGCGGGGATATATCTCTTGAAAGGATGCGGCTATTGACCCGGGAGCTTGAGGCCAAAGGGGCGACGGTTGCGGTGATCGACCAGTCCTGCTACTCGGGCGCCAGTATTTCGCTATCCTCCGAGGGAACTTGTGTTGTGTCTGCGGCTTCGGATCAGGAACCGGCGTGGGCCACCTTTTCGTCAGATTTTTGGTCGGAAGTGAAGGCGGGCAGAACAGTCGAAGAGACTTTTCTCCCGACGCGTGCGAAGCATCAGTGGTATGCCTCCCCTATGATCTCCACGCCCGAAGGAGTGAACACTTCGAGGGCCTTTAGATTCTTTGTCGGGTTCATGGCCAAAGGGGAATCGAAGAATGTGTATCACTTCGTCGGGCAGGAGGCCATTGATTGTTCCCAAGGGGGCCCCGAAGCGATCTCGATTCCTGTCACGGAATTAGCAGGCCATGTTGCGGACGTTGCGACTCATGTCCTCGAGAAAGAGGAAGTGAGGCAGCTCGACCAGGCGATCAAGGAGTACGGTCGTTGGAGCGTTAGACAGAAGAAGAAGGATGTTTCACGGGATGTCATCAATGCCCTTGCCACGCAGACGATCGCAGTCGAAGAGCAGGAGATCGATTTGCTCAATCTTGCTCTCGGTAATTTTGAGCGAACGCTGGGGGACGCTGAACGCGTTCTCGCCACGCCCGGTATTCAAGCTGAGACGGCTGTTTATTGGGAAGCTGAGAAGAAGAGAGCAGAGCTCTTGATCGCAAAGCGGGATGAGTTGATCCAGTCGAACCCAGATTTTGCAGCCGTTGTCGCCTCAGATTTCAATAGTTCAAATCACGAATTTGCGCAGATGCACAATTCCTTCGCAAAGCTTCCGATCGCGGCTAAGGAACGCCCTGTCTATACTATGCTCTACGATTCATACTCCAAGATGAACCTTTCGAAAGACGGTCCCTGCCGACGGTTCAAGTTCTGAACAACTGCGGGTAATCAGGTACATGGGCGGCTCGCAGGAAAAATGGTTCCGCTACTCAGACTGTCTAAATTAGAGATATTCCAAATTCGGCTTGTCTGGCTTTCCTATACCGAACGCGTTCACTCTCCTCGTCATCGTAAACAGTTTGACCACTGAAAGGGGACTTTGCGCAAGCAGGGTTTATTCCTTCTGCTTTACCGCATACAAAAAGCGCCCTTGAGCACCGTCAGATCGCGATTATTAACGGTGAGCTTGCTCACCTGCTCCTTTAGGCGAGCAATCTTCCACGTCTTTTAAGGTTTCAATTTGAAACCTTAAACCTCTCTCCGTCCTTGGCATCTCAAGTTTACGACAGTCCTGAGGTTTCAAATTGAAACCTCAAAACTACCCCCATCTAAAGTCGCAAATCGCGACCTTAAACGTCGGATCGCCCTCGCCGTAAATCCACGGTAAATCCAAACGTCGAGCACAACGTCGCACAACGGCAGTTCTCGGTAAACAAGAAAACGTCTGTATAGTACTGTTTTAATTAATCTATTTTGTTCATTCCAGTTCACTGCTGTTTCTGAGAAAACCCCGGAAATGACATTCGTAAAGCGTAGGTCAGCGGTTCGAATCCGCTCATCGGCTCCATTACATACGCCTCCAAGGGGAGAGGTGTGATGCGAACCACCCGGTAGCGCTACTCGCCTGAGTGCGTAAAGACCTGCGCATCAGCGAATCCCAGCCTTCCAACCAACGGCAGTTTGAGTGCGGGGCGAAGAATATCAACCCCAAAAGACAACCCCAGGAGATTTATCTCGACCCCTTCGGCCAGACCCAAAGTCAGACCGAAAGCGCCGAAAATCGAAAGTTGAAATCCGGTGCCCGACTCTGAAGCGCCGATCAGATCCCCTTTCCCAATCCAGTCTTTGCCGATCGCATGCGGTGGAAGTTCCACCTTCAGCTCCGAAACTTGTCGGCTGATGTGTGAAACGAAAGTGTTGCTGTTTGGGCCAGGCCACGCCCGATATTCATGGGGATATGGATACGAGAGGGCAGCTTCGTGAATTTTGGGAATAGCCCGCTCGGCTGCGGCACCCCGCAAATCAAGGAGAAGTTCGGGCTCGTTGCCGAACCAACGTCGATCCGGCTGGTCCTCCTGAACCGAGACAACGCTCAAGCCTTGTTTCCGGCGAAACCCAATCACCTGATAAACCTTGTACGCACGTGAGTTCTTGTCCTTCAGGGCAATCCAAGAGTGGACCGCGAAATAGCGACGCCAGCGTACCGTCCTCGCGGCGTAGATCTGAATGATGGCGCGAGGCTCGACTTCGGGACTTGGCGCAATCGCCATACTGCTTTTGTCCGCCGTTCGCCAGTCCTGATGGGCACAGCCCGCAGCCAAGGCCACAAACACCGCCAGCGGAACAATCGAAAGCGAACTGCCAAGCTCGATATTTAACAACTAAACACCAGAGGCGGTCTTTTCCTGTAGCGCCGGGTCTCTTGATTCCGAGAGCTGCTCGGCGGATTCAAGAGCAAGTACTTTTAATAGAATTTTTCTCAGCCGATACCGGTCAGCAACCTTCACTGTTAACAATAGCTCTCCATACCGAAGCTGTTCCCCTGGCTTTGGAATGTGGCCCAAATGATCGATAATCATGCCGCCCAAAGTATCAAAAGACGGAGCCTCAGGCCTTTGAGTGCCTGATCCGTCTTGGCCTTCCTCGTGGTCCGGATCAGAGACCGGAAAAAATGTGCCAAATTCAGTCGCGAAATCCGTAAAATTCATTCGGGCGTCCACTAGAAATGTTCCGGGCTCATCCATGACCTGAAGCATATCTTCTTCCTGCTCATCATACTCATCGCGGATCTCCCCAACGATCTCCTCGATCAGATCTTCAAAGGTGATCAGTCCAGCCGTTCCACCATGCTCATCCAGCACAATTGCCATTTGTCGCTTACGGGTCTTCATTTCAGGAAGAAGCTCAGCCACCGGCTTGCCTTCAGCGACAAACCAAGGTTCGCGCAAGACCTCGCTGACCGGAAAATTCAAATTTCCGTGCTCCTTTGTCCGTCGAAGCAGTTCTTTCGCGTGGATAATTCCGACGATTTGATCAATTCCTTGATCAAATACTGGAAGCCTCGAATGACCTTTATCGAGCATAAGCTGAACGGCAATAGTTGCCTCGGCTGTTCGCGGCACCCCAACAATGTCAGTCCGAGGGATCATGATCTCGCGGACAACGGTGCTTCCGAACTGAAATACGTTTGACAACAACCGATGCTGTTCTTTCTCTAATGCTCCCTCTTTTTCGCCAACTCCGATCAAAAAGGTAAGCTCCTCCTCCGTGATCGAAGGCTTTAGCCGATCGCTATCGGCTCGCAACAGTCGCAGCGTGAACTCGGCAAATTTCGACAACAGATAGATCAGAGGATACAAAATGACATGCACGAATCGAACGAAGTGAATCGCCGGAAGTACGAGCTGATCCGAATAACTTCTTGCTACGACCTTGGGGATGATTTCGGAAAAAATCAGGATTGATATCGTCATCGTAGCGGTAGCGATCAAGACACCACCACTCGGAAAAACACGTAAAATCAAGTCGGTTGCAATCACCGAACCACCAATGTTCACCAGGTTATTGCCGACGAGGATCGTTGTGAGAACGCGCGTGGGCGACCGGAGCCAGAACCGCATGGCCTTCGCACGCACGCCTAGGCGCTCAACCAAGTGTTTAGCCTTGAGTTCACTGAAGGAAGTGATCGCCGTCTCAGAAGCAGAAAAAGCTGCCGACAAAATGAGGCAAGTTAAGATAATGCCGAATTCTAGCGATGCAAAACTACCAGGGTCTGGGTCCAATCAGTTATCTCCAAGAGTATAAACACTTACCGAACCCACTCATAAAAAGCAAGTCAAGGAAGCTGTCTGCTGAGTGGGTCTTGCTTGCCAGCTCAAGCAAGGGGTGGCCACGTCCGTACGCTCTAGCTGTTTTATTTACGAGCACGGCTATCCAAGAGGTGCAGCAGGCGGGCTAGACACTGGACCCGATTGGGAAGATTTTTGTGCAAAATCAAAGTCAGCCGTGGAATGCCCCCGGGTCCCTGACCTTCGAAGTAGCGAGCAATTTCGGGTAAACGTTTGGCATGGTGACCTAATTCGGGCATGGGTTTGCTCTTAAGCTGCTGTTTGAAGAAAACGCTTGCAGGTGCAAAGTTCTTAGAAGAAAACTCCTGCTTCCGATTCAGCGATGTATCCAGGCAATCGGCTAATTTTTCAATGAACCGGAGGCTCTGCTGTTTTTCCGTCGGGAATTTTTTTAAATATGAATTCACAACGGCCGTGTCAGTTTCATTGAGGTGATCAACGATATGTCTAAGCTCATCCCATTCCGTCGGAGCACTCTTGCCAGGAATGCTTTTGAGTGTTTCTGGAGTGGCTCCGTAATATTTGGACAGGAGTTTTCCAAACCGCTCATTTTTGGGAATATGGTGTTCAGCCAGGAATTGCTCCGTCCGGTTAACTTTGGCCTGATCATGAAGCTCTAAAAAGGCGCTGACTTCGTCGTCACTGATTGAGGTGTATTCCCCGGGGTAGCGCTGTTTAAGTTCGTGAAGTGCTGCAACTCCGATTATTTTCACGTTGCGAATATGCTTGTGCATGAGGGCAATAAAATGGGCCTCGGAGGTTCCTTTGAGCGGGGCCGGGTCGAGTGCATTGGCGTTAATTGAAGAAAGCGGAGTTCGTACGATGGAACTCGGCAGAGCAGTCAGAACTGCAGCGACCGCGAAAGCGAGCGTTGATTTCCGAAAAAGGGAGCGTTTCACATAATCTTATCGGAACGATCGATGAACTTCCTGAGTCAAGTGTTTTGATTGAAAATGGTTCCGCCGCTTTCCAATCATAAGGGATTTTGTTAACTTGATTGCACTTTCATGACACATCAAATCACGGTACTCACCCGAGTTTGGGCCTAAAGGAGCCGTATTTCCGCAATATGAAACTTTCCTATTTTGACAATTCATTGGAAACCTGGAGCGTGGCTTTGGCCGGCTTCATCTTGATCTTTTCTGCTTTATTGATTGTTCGAAAATTTTCTTTAAAGAGATTCACACTTTTTTCAAAAAGTACCGTGACGCTGGCGGATGATTTAATTTACAAACTCGTGTCCGTCACTAAAACCTATTTTCTCGCTGCCAGCGCGATTTACGTCATGTCCTTTACCCTCGCCCTCTCACCCGCGACGCGCGTGGTCCTAAGCAAGTCCTTTCTTCTGATTTGCCTGATGCAAGCGAGTTCCTGGGGCAGTCTCGCCATTGCATTTTGGATTGAAAACTATTTAAAAAAACGCTCCCTCTCGGACACGGCCACTGCCACGAGTATCGGTTTAATCAGCTTCTCAACCAAATTTGCACTCTACTCGATTCTGGTCCTTTTGGCGGTCCACAACCTTGGATTTAACGTCACTACGCTGATTGCTGGCCTGGGCGTCGGCGGTATCGCTGTCGCGCTGGCCGTTCAAAACATTCTCGGCGACCTTTTTGCGTCGCTGACCATCGTGCTCGATAAACCCTTTGTCGTGGGGGATTTTATCGTGGTCGGTGACTTCATGGGCACGCTGGAACACATCGGCCTGAAGACCACCCGTATCCGCAGCCTTTCAGGCGAGCAGCTCATTTTCTCCAATAGCGATCTGCTGCAAAGCCGCGTTCGTAATTTCAAAAGAATGTCAGAGCGTCGCGTTTCATTCAGTCTGGGGGTCATCTATCAGACCTCATCCGAACAGCTTTCGCGGATTCCAACCCTGATCAAAGAGATTGTCTCCGCCGTTCCCAATACGCGCTTTGAACGCTGCCACTTTCTGAAGTTCGGTACATCATCGCTGGATGTGGAAACCGTCTACTGGGTTTTGAATCCCGATTACGGGGTCTACGCCGATATTGCGCAGCAAGTGAATCTTGAAATATTTCGGCGGTTCGGTGCCGAAGGCATCCAGTTTGCTTATCCCACGCAAACGCTGTTTATTCAGAAGAATGCCGAGAGCCAGGACAGAACTTCAGCCGACCAGTAACAGACAACCCCGACTAACGGATCACTTCAAAATGTCTTCGAAGCTGATGTCTTGACCTGCCAGCACGAAGGCCGCCGTTGGAAACCCCTCGGAGCGCGATAATAGCCCGGCATAATAATCACGATAGGACTCAATCGTTTCCTCCGCGGCCGGAGGCTTGATGCCCAGGAAAATCATATCTGCCGCTGCTGATCTCTCTGCGATCATTTTCAACGGATCTTCATCTGGTTCGGCAAGAATGACATCAAGTTTGGCTGACACTCTTCCCTCGGTGAGAAGGGCTTTGAGGTGCTCCGACGCGCGCTCTTTCTCTTCCTCGTTTTTCACAAGATACCGAAGCGTGAGGGTGGCGCCACGCCAGGTGGTCGTCGTCTGAAGCATATAAGCGAGAACCAGCATCAAACCTGCATTCCCGCCGCGCCCTCCCCACCAGACGTCGATCTGTTTCTTGCTGCTCGTTTTTCTGGTTTCGATCGAAAGGCCTTCCGCATGAGCGGCTTTTTCTTTTTTCCCCTGCCTCACAATCATGAGATTTCGGCGAGAACGATAGACCGAAAGTATCAAATCAGCAAACTGCGCGAAGTTTTCTTCCTTTTCTGTTTCTCCTAACAGAAAGGTATTCGGGAATAGTGGCCCCATGCCATAGGTCCGGATCAGGCTTTGAGCCCCCACCAGAACATTTTCAGCTGAAACCACCTCCACCAAGGCACGAACACCTCGGCTTTTCAGGAATTGTCTGACTGACTTAACCAGACTCTCCAGCCGTTCCTCAGTCGCGGTAACTTTGGGAACAATGCTGGCCACGGTCAGAAAACTCCGACCCCGCGTCAGCGCATCCGCTAGTTCAATCAAATACCAACGAGCTGCAGGGGCCCCGCTCAGGACCAGAATATTGGGGCGCCAGGAGCGGGGTTCCGGGGGGGTCTCCTCGAGCTTGTACAGTGATTGCTTCGCAAAAAACATCAAAATTCCCCGACGCATATCGCCCCAGCGGGCGCGAAGATTTCGCCGCTGCATAAGATGATAGATTGCGATAATCGCAAAGCTTGCGATGAACGTCGCTCCCGGGTCGATCATTAACATCACCGCTAAACACAGGCCTGCCCCTGCCAGCGAAAGAGCCCAGGGAGAACGAAAAGTGGGCCGCCACGACGGATTTCCCAAAAGCCCTTCCAACCCTGCCGCCAAATTGAGCGCGCCGTAGGAAGTCAGAAAAAACATTGAGAGAATCGGCGCTATCAGGTTCAGGTCACCCAGCAGAATACCTCCAAGGGCAATGAGAAATGAAACAGCCGTCGCAAGTCGCGGTTCCTGAGTTGGTCCGAAGCCTTTGCCCAAAAAATGCGGGAGCACGCCATCTTGTGCCAGTGCCTGAAGCGTTCTCGGGGCTCCCAGCAGCGAGCCCAGCGCGCTCGAGAGTGTGGCGCCCCAGATCCCCGCAGTAACGGCGAATCCGAAGACGGCCAAATCCCGCATGACCATGTTATTGGTCAAGAGCACCTCTCTGGGCACGTGCTTGGAGAGAAAAACGGGGATGGCCATGTAAACGACATACCCGAGCACCACGGCGCTCATGGTCCCGAGCGGCAACGAACGGGCGGAATTTTTTAAATCTCCGGACATGGCAATGCCAGCTTCAATTCCCGTCACCGCTGGAAAAAAGACAGCAAAGGCGATCCAAAACGAAGCGGGCGGAAGCGCAATTTTTGCGGCCGTGAACCCCTCGGCAGGCGGCGCTCCCATAAAAAAAGAAACCAGCGAGGCCACCACTATTAAAAAAATAAAAAACTGCGCCTTTAACGCCAGGTCGGTCGAAAAATAGGTCAAGATCGATAAAACAAGAAGACTTGCCAGGCTGATCCACAAGATCGGAAGCATCGGCAGGAGAACATGAAGCGACTCCGAGAAGCCGGTGATATAAAAAGAAATCCCCAGCGCTTGCGCCAAGTAGAGAGGTATCCCGATCGCGGCACCGGCCTCGATGCCAAAGGAGCGCGAAATCATGTAGTATGCGCCGCCACCGCCCACTTTCATGTTCGTGGCCGTGGCGGAAATCGAAAGCCCCGTGATGAAGGTGATCGCATTGGCAATCGACACGATGATCAACGCACCAAAAAGGCCAACCGTCCCCACAACCCACCCGAGCCGCAGGTACATGATTACGCCAAAAATAGTCAAGATACTCGGAAGGAATACCCCCTGAAAGGTTCCATAAGTCTTATGGGATGGAGGACCTGCCATTCCGTGGAGCCTACCCCACCCGAAACAGATCAGTAAAGATTTTTGAGCCGGCGCACCCTGATCAACCGATTTGTTAAACGGTCTCAACGCATCGGCATGCCGAGAAAGAATGCGACAAAGTTGCCCTTATACTCGGCATTATGCCCGGCAATCAGCCCCATCCCCGGGAGCGCAATCCGACTGATGAAAAAATAGGTCCCCAGCCCATAAGACTGGTAGGCTTCACGGGAGGTATCGACCGTGCTTTTGAACCAGCCCAAGTCCACAAACGGGGCCAGGGTCCACACACCGGAAGCCACCGAAGCCAGGGGAATCTGATAATCAAAGGAAAGCGCCAGAGTCTTTCTCAGCCAAAGCCCATTGGCTTCAATGCCCCGGTACCCGCGCATGTACCCCGTCCGGATCAAATCGCGCGGATCCGCTCCATAAAGAGAAGCAATCCTGCCGCTGAACTGAAAGACGTGAGTAAAAAACGCCGACTTCTCCCAGGCCACAGAGCTTTCAATCGTTGTGGCCCTGGCCTGATCATCGCTTTTGTAAAGCTGACGTTTCAATCTGAGATCGGCCGAAAACCCTTCGTTGAAAAACAACCGGTAGGCCGTATCCTGATACTGCAGCCGGATCCCACCATCGATAGTACTGTAATCATCCGGTGTCCCATCGAAGCCAGCGGACTTGAAGTTTCTCCGAACCCATTCAGGTTCTACTGACAGTGACCAATAGGGGTTCAGCCGCAACCCCGGAGCCACGACGATGCCCTGGCGGTCTTCTTTATAACCATAGGCTTTGATTTTGCCAGCGTAGGCATAAACGTCCTGGGAATCCAAGGCAGCACGCAGAGTCAGGGTGAAAGGCGAATAGTTCACCGCAGGATCGCGATACAGGATGAAGTACGTATTGCCTGCATTGGAAACGGCAAGTCCCCCTCCAAAAACTTTGCCTCGGCCCAGGAAATTTGATTCGAAAACAAAAAACCCGTACCGGCGGATATCGTTTGAGACATACATCATCGGGATCGGGAAAAGTGTCCAGCGCTCCTGGACGAAGACGTGAAATTTTCCTTCGGGAGACTTCTCAATCTCTACACTCGAGAAAATTCGAAAATCATAAACACATTGCTTCAGCGAGGCCGCTTCCAACGTGGCTTTTTCGCTGCAAAATCGGATGATATGGTCGAAAAATGCCGGGGTGGTTCGATTCAATCCCGTGACTTCATAGGCTGGCGTGGCAGCGCCAGCTGAAAAACCCAGAAATAGCGCGAGAATAGCACTTGGGAAAATCTTTAAAAACATTTTATCAGCTTATCATGGCGCCAACTTGAGTTGGGCAGCAAAATCTTTACAACTCGGAAGAAAAGAGATGATACTATGTATGAAAGGGGTGACATTATGGGGCGATCAATTTTTGTATTTTTAAGCATATTTCTGTCTTCATCGGTACAGGCAGCACCTTCGATCAGTGGGGTGAGCGGTCAGGTGATACAGAATCAAACGATTACGATTTCCGGTGCAAATTTCGGCGTCAAATCTCCGGCAGCTCCCATTCTCTTTGATTCGTTCGAAGGCGGCACCAATGCCGCAAGACTGAGTACCGACCCAAAGTGGGTTCCGTATACAGATGGGGGCGGATTTTTCTCAAGCGCGAATTCCTATACCGGGGCTCTTTCCGCGCATAACCGCATGACTCCCACCGAAGGTTGGTTCAGAACGAGTAATTTCTTTTTTTCGCCGACAGACGAGATTTATTACAGTTACATGTACAAATTCGTTCCGAGTGGTTCCACAGACGGCATTCACAAGGTCGGACGGTCGAACAGCACCGCTTCTTTGAACAATTACGGCGGCGCTGGCGTAGTCGCGATCAGTAATCATTATGTTTACTGGGAAAACGGGGCCGAGAGTGTTTACCCGGTGGACCGCTGGGTCGAAGGAGAGATGAATACCACTTGGACTCGTCATGAAATTTTCAAGCGTAACTCGATTCCCGCGGGTACAATGAATGGTGAAGTTCAGATCTTCCTGGGAGCGAACCAGGAGAAACGCTGGCAAAACGTTCTCACCCGAGCGTCTGGGTATAATTTTCAGCAAAACAGTATCATTCTTGGGCTGATGTATGACTCCGTGCCGGCAGGAGCCAACCATAACAGTTACGTCGATGACGTGTACGTGGATAAGACGCGAGCCAGAATTGAACTCGGAGACCAGCCGTCGTTCAACAGCTGCAACTTCCGTGTGGTGCAAATTCCGCAGACCTGGTCGGCAACAGGAACAGTAATTACTGCAAAGGTAAACACCGGCCATCTTCAAAACGGGCAAGCCGCCTATCTTTTCGTCGTTGATCGGGACGGCAATGCTTCCCCGGGTTACCGCATCACTGTAGGTGGCGGATCCGCCCAGCCAGCCGCTCCGCGGGCACCTACGAACTTCCAGGTGAATTAGGCAAAATTAGGTGCGGCGGGCTTCGCCGTGCCAAAAATTCCGCGTAGGGTCTCGACGCTGCCAGGTCGGGCCAGCCCACGTATTCGATCACCGCGAATGAGGACGGTATCACCCCTCGGAATGAGGTAGCGATTGGTTCTCTCAAGGCTGGTCAGAAGCACTCCCTCGGGCAGGCTGAGGTCAAGAACGCGCTGGTTTTCGGCAAGCGAGCCCGGCTTCACTTCGATCTCGATGGAAAAAAACCCTGCGGGGAGCATTCCAGCGGATAGCTCCTGAGCGGGCTCTTCTCGAATCGGCTCAACGATTCCCAGTCTCTTGGCGAGCCAGGGAATACTGATTCCTTGCGCTGCAACCGAGGTCAAAACAACGAAAAAGACGAGATTGAAAAAATACTCCGCATTCGGAAAACCGACACTCCAGGGAAGTGTTGCCAGAATAATCGGCGCGGCTCCGCGCAAGCCGACCCACGAGATGAATATGCGCTCTTTTCTCCCAATCGCAGCGACAGGGGCGGCAATCATAAGGCTCACGGGTCTTGCGATAAACATCATGAAAAGCGAAAGCAACAATCCGTCTCTCCAGTGTGGAAGAAGATGGGACGGAAAGGAAAGCAAGCCTAACGTCAGAAATACCAGAATTTGAGCGATCCATGCGATTCCGTCCAGAAACCGAGAAATACTCCCCTTGTGCAGCATCTCTGAATTTCCAAGAACCAGGCCCGCGATATAGACCGCTAAAAAGCCGCTCCCCCCCAAAGCGGAGGTCGCGGCAAAAATAATAAGGGATAATCCCAAAACAAGAACGCCGTAAAGCCCCTCATATTCGATATCAATATGATTCAGCAGCCAGCGGGTGCCCCTTCCTCCGAGATAGCCCAGGCCTATTCCGAGCCCACCTTGCATCAGGAACATCGTTCCCAGCCCTAGCGCGCTGGCGCCTTTCTGGGTCGCAAAAGTTAAAACGGCAACAGTCAGAAAGACGGCCATCGGATCGTTACTGCCTGCTTCAAATTCCAGGGTCTGCTTCAGCGTTCCTTTAAGGGAAAGGCTCTTGGACCTGAGAATACTGAAGACAGCCGCCGCGTCTGTAGAGGAAACGATCGCACCCAAGAGCAACCCCTCAATCCACGAAAGCCCCAGGACATAGTGGGAGAAAATTGCGGTCGTCGCACCCGTTGCAAGGGTTCCCAAAACGGACAGCGAAATACCCACAAATAGCACGGAACGAATGCTGTTCCAGGAGGTGCGCATTCCACCGTCGAAAATAATAAGAGCAAGACACACGCTGCCGATAGCAAAGGCAATGGGGTGATTATCAAATTCAAACCCTCCCGGTCCCTCAGAGCCCGCCAGCATCCCGATCCCGAGGAAAATAAGAAGCGATGGAACTCCGAATCGAGACGAGATCCTGCTTGCGAGTACCGACAAGGTCAGCAGAAAAGCGCCGCCGAGCAATAGAACTTCAAGAGAATATCCCCGGAAATCGATTTCTGACATCGGCCGGGAGAGTATATTCAAAAATCATGAAATACAATGCTGCCGCTATGCGTGGGTTTTAAATGTGAGGCTCCAGACCACCGGGTCTGGAGCCTCAACTGATCAAAAAAACGGTTTTTCTCAAGAGAGAAATAACTTGGCTAAACCGAACACGACGATCAAAGCCACTATTAAAGCCCAAGCTCCCAAAACGTTGTCTTTCTGCTGCGGCTTTTCCTGATTAGATAAATTCATAGGCAACCTCGTAAAAAACAGGTTTCCTCTTCTGCGCATCGACTTAGCGCAAAAGAAAATTAACAAAAAACAATAAAACTTCTTTGCTTAAACCGGAGGCGCTCGGGACTGAAAGGGCGCTAGATCAAGTAGTGCCCCTGCGGATCGCAAGGACAGCAGTCGCAAGAAATGTAGCCCTCGCCTAATTTGAACCGAAGCGAAGCCTGAGGCGAGAAAGTCGTTATAAAGAGGTGGAGACTTCGCATGTGCGCGAGCTTCAGTCAGAGCGCTCACTCCGGTGCTGGCTTGGACGGTCAGAATGGGCCTATTGAAGTTACGCTCCGCTTCGAACGAGGCGGAGGCGCTGACATTTGCCAGAAATACAGGAAGGAGAACAACTAAGAGTTTTGCAATGAAATGATTCAAATACACTCACATTTAGATTAGTTGAAATATATTGACCTTACAATGGCGCGAATCACGGCGTCTAGCGCCCATATCAAGGTAAACCGTTGATTTTGAACCGAACGTAAAACTTTATTGCAGCGCGTCACGGACAGTGATAAGTCTCCCTGCATCAATCATTTCATGGCCAATGCCATCAGGAGATCGTTATGAAAAAGATCATCGGAATTATTCTCGTCTCAATGCTTGTGGCGCAGGTTTCATTTGCCATGACTCTCAAATGCGAGGGCGGGAAGGATGCACAAGGAATCACGCTTGTTCTGGGTTCAGACACCTGGACGCCGGTAACCCGATATGCCCGGGTGAACGTTTCCTTCCAAGCCAATGACCAGACTTACATGGAAGACGGCAACGGCGTACTTTCCGGCTCTCCTTATGTGATCGGAGCTCGTGTGCGGATGCCCGATAATCACGCTTTAACGGACGTAATGATTACCATGAACCGGGATTTTTCGCGCGCCAAGGTCATGCTTTACGACAGCATCAAGGAGATATCCATGAACTACGGCACGTTCAGCTGCAGGAAGACTTGATTCAGCGTCGGGACTTCATCCAGACCAGCAACGCATCGATGGCGGTTCCGACCGGACCCAAGTTTTTTCGAAACCTGAGATCCGCCGTTGTTTCTGCAGCATGAGCTTCATGCATCCCCTGCTGCACCAACTCCGACCAAGAACTTCGCATTTCCTGACTTCGCTTGTTCCAGCTTTCAAAAGATATCTGAACTCGCTCCAACTCTCCCTGGTCAAACCAGATCCCGTGACCCTGCTGGCACACGTCAAGGACTATTCCCGAGGAATAATTGTAATTCATCGGCGTCATCCCTGAAGAGCATTTCGGGCAATTTTCAACCGATTCTATTTCTGATGGTGGAATTCCGGCTTTGGCGGCCTGGAGTGTTGCAGTTATCTGGGCTTTGCTGAACGCCTCTCCCTGATTCTCCACGATGGTTTGGATCTCCCCGGCGTCCAGCCAGACGCCGCCGCATCCAGTGCAATAATCGATCATGACTTTTTCATAGTTCTTCTGATTCAGCGTTGTTTTGCAACGAGGACAATTCATATGAATAGACTCCATTTCGTCTTCAGTTCAGATTGATTGTAGCAGCTATTTTGCTTTGCCGGATTTTTTTCCCTGACCATCTAATGTCGCTCCGGAAACAGCTTTAAAAATGCGCCGCAAGAAATTTTCAGAAACGCGACGGTCTCCGCTCGAGCTGGTTGTGGCATTGAGTAACTGAATCTTTCTGCCCATTTCGGCTTCCATGACCCGGATTGCGATTTTGGAATGAAGGGGCATCACGTTCACCTGCTCCGTACGAACCATGACGGTTTCCAGATAATAAGGCTTCCAGGTGGGAATCCATTTTGAGCACTCTCCGCCGCGATAAAAGGCTGCATCCTCCTTCGGATAAAGCCCTCCCGTCGTGCCTAGCTGGGTGCCAGTCGTGATCAAAGTCGCAGGTTTAATTTCGCTAAACCAGGGAATGTCCTTCTTGTGCCTCGTCCGGGCCTCCGCATCGGAGACATAACTTCGGGAAGGCAGTAGCGGAATGACATTCGGATAGAAACGGGGCGGGTTGCAGTAAGCCAGGTAATGCTGCCGCGAAGGATAGTCGTATTCATCACCCATGCCGAAGGTATGAAAGAGCTCGTGAACCGGGGTTCCTGGCCTGAGATCATTGCCCAGCACGGTCGAACTTCCTCCTGCCGCGCCTTTCAGGCGTGCAGTCACGGCGATGATCCTGTTGGCTTTCAGCTGCGCCTTGGTCTGGTTCATGTGGGCCGTATTGCAACTGAGAAGATGGGGAATACCCATTGCTCCGGCGACGCACTTCAAGCTATTGGCCTGATCGGGATACACTTTGATTTCGAGCTGGTTTCCCATTCGGCTGAAAGGCTCCGCCTGGCGAATCGTATTGGCAAACTTCCAGGCCAACGCAACCGATTCCGCATCGTTTTCCGCAAACAAAGCAATCCGGAAAGGCGCTGCTTGCACAATCGAGCTGCAAAGAAAGATAATGAAAGCCGCAACAGCCTTATTCATCACCCGCTCCGTACTTCCCTTTTCCCAGCACTTTGCCGTCCTTCAAATCCGTGAGGCGAAAATTCAGCTCAGCCTTGCCAAGCACTTTTGCCGGAATCAGAGTTGAGAAAAACAAATCTGGGTCCTCGACCCATCCACCATCCATCTCATTTGCTTTGCCTGTGAAATCAAAGAACTGCTGCCTGGGTACGAACAGCTTGCGACTGAAAAGTGGTTTTCCATTGCTGAAAATTTCGAGTTGCACATTGTTCTGGCCTGAATCCGGAAGAGCTTCGCAGAACTTCTCCGCGTCAGCCGCTGCTTTCGGAGGCGAGATCCACTGAAGGGTGCTTTGGGTCAGGTTCAGTCGCCAGGTGCTGAGCAAATACCGGGGACATTCAGCAGCGTTTCCGAAAGGGAGCCCCCACGCGAAAAGGAACTGGAACAAAATGATGGAAAAAAGAGCAGACCTCTTCATCGGACCCCCAGAAAATAAGTGTAACATAAACAATACTTATAGACTCAATGTAACCAAGTACTTGATTTATTGAAGGGATACTTAATGGGAAAGCTTAAGAATCAGCTTCCCCAGTGTACAGGAGTTAATTGCCAGCTTACCGAGGTGTCCGGGCAGACCCGCGGCATCGGAACTCTTGCTGAGCACCAGAGCTCTGTCGAAGGCCTGATCAAAGGCAATGCGATTATTTCCATCAAAAGCCGGAATTCGCGTCCGGTAGAAATCCGCCCAGTAGAACTCCTGAAAGGGAGTCTCAAGAGCTTCGTAGCCCCCCGCTTTACGCACCAGCCAAGCCAGGCTGCGGTACGGATCATCTGCCAGTTGACTCAGCTTTTCCGGCAATTCCTGGACGGAGCGCAATCTTCCGCTCTCATCTTTAAGGTACACCCAGTTCTTCTTCTTCATTTTTTGCCAGAATTCTTCCTGAGTGTGATCCGACCAGTTCCGCTCGATTTCAATATAGATCTGGTTGTAGCCGGCATCATCCAACATTCGGCCAAAATGATGACCATCGATGATGTAAAGCTCCTCTCCCGGTCCCACGACCACCCGGGCCCGGTTACTCTTCATGTACTTCTTCAGAGCCGACTCATCGGTCTTGAGCTTCTGCAATTTTGCTTTTCTGATTTCCACTTCTTTCATGCCGACCACAAACTGAGTCGGACGAAGTTCTGTCAGATTGGCTTTCATCTTATTGCCTGGTTCCAAGGACTCTTGGGCCAATGCAAGCGGGCCGCGTGGAACCGACAATGCCAGAATCAAGAAGGACAATAAGAGCTGCCGCATCGTCCTTTCATCTTAGGAGATTTGAAACAGAAAAGCACCTGGTTCCGTTACGGATCCCAGGTGCTTTTTTTTATTACTGATTACTCATTGAATCAGAGCTTGAATCACTGGAAGAGCCGGTCTCATAACCGGAATCTGACTTTGAGCCGGAACGTTGGCTCTTTTTCTTGTGCTTCTTGCTTTTCATTTTTTTGCTGGTGGTTGTCTCGTCTGTAGTTCCAGCACCGCTGCCCATCGTCGCATCACCAGTGGGCATTGTACCGGGCATATCGGAATCCATGGTTCCTGAATCCATGGTTCCTGTCGCCATCGTATCTGGAGTCGCCACGGTCCCTGGCTGATCCATGGTGGATCCGGAATAACTGGATTCTGAGGACGACGAAGACGTGCTTTCTTCCGTGTTGCCTTCTTGAGCGGCCGCTGCAAGAGCGAACAGCGCTGCTAATGCGATCACCGAGCTATTGAATTTCTTCATTTAATAAACCTTTCCATAACTTTTTGGATTGATAGTAACTGCCGAGTTCGGACTGCAGGCTTGCAAATCACGTTCCTGCTGCGATTTTGACCCGCCCGTTTGGAACGTCCTGTTTCTTGCATCCCGTATGCGTACAACTTCAACTCGCCCTATAACGGCTAACAAAGAAAAGAGAGGCAAGCACTCATATGCCCAAAGAACAATTATTTAAGACAGCCAGTCGCCTGTTTGCTGCAGCACTCGGTGCGGCAGCGCTCGCGGCCGTGGGAGTCGTAGCGGCCCAGGATGATAATGGAAATGAAAATGGTGATGACAGTCCTGGAACTGTCGCTACCGCATCACCTACCGCAACTGCCAGTCCGGTATCGGCGCAACGCCAGGTATACATCGCGCAGCTCAGTCCCACGAATGGGAGCGGTGCTTCCGGGACTGCAAGAATTGTCGTGGATGGCGGCAATATGGGTGTCTCCATTGAAGGCGCAGGTCTTTCGCCCAACATGATGCATCCACAGCATATTCATGCCGGCACCCAATGCGCGGGCACGGGTGCGGATACCAACTTCGATGGCTGGGTGGACGTGAAGGAAGCGGAAGCGGTAGGTGGCCAGGCCATTCTGCCGTTGACCTTGAATCTCTCGGCTCAAGCCGGCTCCACAGATGCAGGTTCAGCCCAGAATTTCCCGATCGCCTCTGAAAGCGGCCTGATCAGCTATATTCAGTCGGCGCCTGTCGCTAATTTTGGAACTCTTCCGATGCCGACAATGTCGCCCACTGAGAGTCCGGGCACCATCCCAAGTCCGACAGAAAGTCCAACCGAGTCTCCAACCCCCACTGACTCGCCAAGCCCTGCGGAAAGCCCAAGTCCCACGGGAAGCCCCGCTGAAACTCCGACAGTGACGCCGACCCTGACTCCTACTACGGAGCCAGTGTTCACACCGATTCCGACGGAATCCCCTGAGATACTCAGCCTCTCGAATCGCGTTGTGCAAATTCATGGTCTGGACGTCGTCTCGTTACCCAGCACTGTTCAGTCTGACGAGGGCATGGCTGCCAATTCGACCTTACCGGTCGCTTGTGGCACTCTGGTCCGCGTGACCGAATAAAGCGCGCTATCAGTCAAGAAGCCGGGCGCATCAGCGAATGTGCCCGGCTTCTGCATTTCAAATACTCAAACATTGGAGGATTTAGTATTATGTCACGTCGTTTACTGACGTTATTAGCAGCATCACTATTTACAGTTCCCAGCTTCAGCTATGCAGTAAATGGGAATCCGGGCGGAATCCGCTCAAATGAAAGCATCAACCGCACTCAACAGCCCGTAAGTCCCCATAAAAACAACCAAGCCAAGATGAGGATTGCACCTCATACCGTAACCATCCAGACTGAACTTCAAACGGCTATTGATGAAGTGAAGGGCCTGAAAGCACAACTGGAGGCCATTCCTGACCAGAAGCCCGGACCGACTGTTATCGAGCACCTGAGAATGCATTCGAAAGAGCTGAATTCCCGCGTGAAAATGACGGCAACGCATGAGCAGCACCTGAAGACCGCTGCCGGCGAATTCCCGATGCTGGCTCAAAATGAACAATTTAAGTCAGCTCAGACTGCTATTCAGCAAGCCGAAAAAGCCAATCAGGATTGGCAGCAGAAATCCAAACAATCGGCCTATTGGACCAACACCACGCAGGCCCTGAATGATCTCAATACTCTCGAGGAACAATTCGAGAATGCCTTCGAGAAGAGCAAAGAATTGAATTCCCAATACGACATCAAATCATTCGGCTAATAACAGCAATTTAGCAGCCGATTCTATTGCCGGTGCCATGTTCTATTGCATATGGATCATGGCACCGGGCTTGCTCCGCTGCTTCAATGAATAGAGGGGGCTCATGAACATAACCAATACCGTGCCGCGACTTGGATTTCTGGGCGTGGGATGGCTCGGGCAACTGGAAGCGATCGCTTCTTCCAATCTAGCCATCATTTCCGTGCTCCACGACTCCTCACCTGAATTACTCTCCGAAGCCCAAGCTATCGCTCCGGATGCGAGAATCGCCTTCACTTCTGATGATCTGCTCGCAGCTGATCTGGATGGCGTCATAGTCGGCCCCGCATCTTTAAACCATACATTCAAAGCGATTGAGGCAATTCAAAATAATATCCCGGTTTTCTGTCAGAATCCTTTCAGAATGAATGCACCGGAAACAAAAATACTTGTGTCCGCCGCTAAAAAAGCCGATTGCCTTTTAGGTTTCAATTTTCCGTTCCGCCACACACATGCCATGCAATGCATTCGGAATTTGATTGCAGCCGGAGAAATCGGAAACGTTTCCCGCGTCAATCTTGAATTTTATAGTTCGAACGAGGTAGACGAAGCATGGTTTTACACTCCCCCGCATTACGGCTGTGACTCAGTAATCAAAATGGGAGTGCACCTGCTGGACCTCGCTTTTTGGACTTTACATTTTCCGGCAGTCCTGTCGGTTTCAAATGAATCGGTCACCAAGTCACTCCACAGTCCCGGGTTTGAGGCGATAGCGCACATTCACCTGAAAAACCGAATTGCTGTCCGGCTGGCTTGCTCCTCCTCCCTGCCCTCAGGGTCCAAAGCAATTGTTTCGGCTGCTTTTCATGGTGAAAAAGGCGCTCTTTGTTTTCGAAACATCAACGGCTCCCTTTATGATTTTATGACCGAACGCCGGCGAGGCGGATCGCACGAAGCTCTTGTCTCGCCTCCCGATGCATGGGATGGCCGAGCGGCAGTTGAGTGGGTCAGTTCGCTGCGGGTAAACAGGTATTTTGACCAAGAAGCCGGCAAGTTCGTTTCCCTGACCGAAACCATTGCTGCCATCGAATGAATGACTCAGGCGGACTGTGCCACCTCGGCTCTCGGTGGAGCGACTTGAGCATGGATTCTCAGCAGCTCCTGCACACGATGAGCACAGGAGTGCCGGGCGAACACCGTCCTTTGCCCGAAAAGCGAGAGCTCCCGGGCGAGAGCAGGGTCATTCACAATTGCCCGCAGGTGCCTTTCCATTTCCTTCCGATCATGGGCGACGAGATAATCACTTCCGGGGGTGAAAAGACTCTCACTGTCCTCCCAAGGTGCGGAAACCAGCGGAATTCCGCAAGCCAGTGCTTCAAAAACGCGAATGGTCGGCACCCCCGGCAATAACTTTGTATAAGGACGTCTTGGAACATGGACTGTCACTTTGAAACGGGAGAAAATTTCAGGAACGCGGAAGTTCGGCAACCATCCTCGATAGGAAATTCCGTGTTGCTGCAGAATGATGCGCGCGTAATACGGGTACCGGACTCCATAAAGATCCGCACGCAAGCCCAGAGATGATACAGGACCACAAATATATTCCTGGATTTCCTGAGTACGCTCCTCATCACCCCAATTTCCGATCCAGACAAGATCGCCCTGTGCACTTCCTTTTCTCTTGAAAAATACCCGCGTGTCCGCCGCTTCATGCCAGACCCATACCCTCTCAACGACTCCCAGGTCCCGGTACATTTCGGCCAACGAACCGCCGAAAGCCAGGACACCGTCATATCTTTTCAGTTCGAGGTTCATTATGGCGGCGCGGTCCGAAGCCAGTCGGTGATGAGTGTCATGAAATAGAAGCCGGAAACCAGCACCTTCGCGAAGTCTCCCCAGCTGACTCACCAAGGCCGGATCATTCCATTCATGCACCAGAATGAGGTCTGCACCTTCCACGGCTTTCTCGAGGAATTCGTAATTCGACTCGTATTTCATCGGCTTGAGATTCGGGTAGGCTCTCGCAAAGTCCTGAAGCGGCGCGATACCTTCCTCTTGAACAAGGTTGCGATAGCTCCATCCCTCATTCGGCTCATAGATGACCACATCATGACCGAGGCTCTGCAATTCCGTAGCGACTCCACGCAGGAAGTGAGCATTGCCGTGATTCCAGTCCGAAACGACAGAATGATAAAACATCAAGACGCGCACTGCTCAGTCTCCTTCCGCGGCAGATCCAAAAGAGTTTCGTAACAAAGCAGGTATTTGGCCGCCATTTTTGCTGTACTGAAATCGAGAGCCCGGGTTCGGGCCTTGAAGGCCAGCTTCTTTCGCTCCCGTTCATTTCGAATCAGGAAGTCCAGGGCCCCGAACAATTCCTCCTCCTCCCTGGGATTGATAAACAAGGCGGCATCGTTCCAGTTTTCGCGCAGACTGGAAATATCTCCCAGTACCAGCGCACAACCGGATGCTGCCGCTTCCAGCACTGAAAGTCCAAAGGGCTCATAGAGGGCAGGATGCGCGAAAATTGCAGCTTCTGAGTATTTTTCCGCCATCTGAACAGGAGTCAGCTGCCCCAGTGTTTTCAAATTTTCGAATTGCATTTCAGCTCCCCGGGCATCCACCGTGGGCCCCGCGCTCAGTACCGGCCAATTGAGATAGGAGGCCACATTATTCAGAACCGAAATATTCTTGGCCGGATCCCAGAGCCGGCCCGCACTGAAAATGTAGGATTCCTTGGTATAAGGAGAACTGTCGGGGTGGTCAGATAAGGGATCAGCAATGCCATTCGGGATGACTTGCGCATTGGGCAGCTCGATTTCATAGGCGACCCGCAGGTCTCCCAGCATGGCTGCAGAAGGACTCACGACCCAGTGAGCCGCGCCCAATCCTGCTTGCACGGTTTCGAAGTAATGGTTCCAATCAAGATCCGGATAAGTGCCATGGACTGCGGTCCACCAGGAATAAACGCATGAATGGGCGACCACGAGTTTGGGAGCCCGAAAAGGCAGCACAGCGTGCACATAATTATTGAAGTGCAGCAAATCTGGCCGACACTCCTGTTCGAGTTCAAGCAGCCACTGCCCAGCCGCGTCAACCTCTTGCCAGGGCTGGTCCATCCACTCCAGTTTGTAAACACTTTCCCGGAGCCGGATATTTGGACAACTCTGGAGCGCTGTTCGCTGGGAGAGAGAAAGCGGCTGCCCCATTGTCGCAAGTACGATTTCGACTCCATACTGGGCCAGTCCTCCGGCCAGAGCCAGTGCGTAATTCCAGACTCCACCGAGTGTATCTGCGGTCATCAGAACTCTCATAGAAAATCCCCGATCGGTTGGCAGCTCCGGGTCATGACTAGAAGCAAGCGCTATGCCGCCCGTCGAAAACCCCTTCAGCCCGCAGCGCTGGCACTCTGATTGCTCCTCACCCTTTGTTCAAGAAAAGGAGCATACGAAACATGGACAATGAGAAGATAATCAAAGAATTGCACGCACTCCGCCAATTGGATATTGATGCAGTGAATGCCTACGATGAAGCGATCAAGAAAATTTCCAATCTGGAAGTCAGTGAGCAGCTAGCCTCGTTCAAACTGGATCACGAAAGGCACATCAGTGATCTCGGCATTGCCCTGCAGAAGCTCGGCGACACGTCCTGGGCGGACCGAAAAGCCGATCTGAAGGGCCTTTTGATCGAGGGCTTCACGAAACTCCGCAGTTCGACGGGCACTGAAGGGGCACTCAAGGCCATGAGAATGAACGAGCAACTCACCAATCGCAACTACAAGGATGCCCATGCGCTGGACTTTCCAGCTGACATCCGCTCGCTGATCGCCGCCAATTACGAAGACGAAAAGCGCCATCTGAAATACATCGAAGGTGCGATTGACAACGAAGCCTGGGAGCAGAAACACGTAGCGTGAAGGAGAGAGCCGCTTATGAATGCAATCGAACTACTGAAATCCGATCATCGAAAAGTACAGGCCTTCTTCGACGAGATGGATCAAACTGAAGAGACAACCCTGAAACGCCGCGGGTTCATGCAGCTCAAAAAAGAACTGGACCTGCATATGTATCTCGAGGAGACCTTCGTATACCCGCTGTTCGCGGAGACCGACGGCCTGGTGGACCTGATCGAGGACTCGTTCGATGATCATCAGGAGATTCGATCTCTGCTGAATCTCGATGGCGTCAGAACCGACGAGGAACTGGATGACCGGGTCGACGAACTGATGGACGTCGTCCAGGAACATGTCGCCACTGAAGAGTCGCAACTTTTTCCGCAGATCCATAAGATACTTGGAAGCGAAAAACTAACGGAACTGGGAAAACGCCTCGACGAGGAACGGTCCTCTCCAACGGCTCGCGCAGCATGATAAAAAAACGGTTCTCCTCGGAGAACCGTTTTTTAACTCACAATGCTACTGCGCTTTTCGACTCGAAATCGCAACTCCCACCAGCGCGCCCAGAATCAGACCTCCACTGGCGATCGCGACAGGATACTCCGCAATGAAATTGCGGCTGCTGCCCACTGCGGCACTCCGTTTCTCCCGGATCTGACCTAAAATCGCTTTTCGTTTTTCATCGAAATCGCCACGTTCACTCTGCACGCGTTCTTTCAGATGAGCTACTTTTGCTTTTGCCGTGTCGAACAACTGCCCGGCTTTTTCCTTTACCGCCTTATTTTGCTCCCCTTCACCTTCTGTGGTCACGGCTTCCGGACGTTTTCTGAACATCATGCCGATCCCGGTGCCGACAAGAATAAGTGCAAGCGGGTTTTTTGTGAGCAACTCCCGGTACTGATCGCTTTTGACCCTCGCCATGACATCATCCATGATACCGGAGAACGAAAGACGCCTTTCCACTTCTTCGGCTTCCTTTTGAACCCGGTAGCGCAATTCCTCTACTTCCTGTTTGAGTTTACCCGTTTTTTCTTCTGGCATTCCACACCTCCTTGGCTACACGCCCATCATCGCGAAGGGAACTGATTGTCGCTTCGGGCCTCAGATTTTCGGTCTTGAATTTCTTCCGCCCCGCGCTGATCAAGATATATCCGGTCACAAAAATCGCGATCGCCACCAGCGCTGCTGCAATCCAGGCCTGCATAAACGTCGATAGAAGCAGGACCAAGGCCGCCACTGCGACCAGCCCGCCCGGAATGAAAATCGCCGCCCCCATGGCCATCGATTTGAGCCCGTCTTCTGCCTGATCCACCTTTTCCCGCATTTCAGTTTTAGCCAGCTCAATTTCCCGACTCACCAGACTGATGGCGTCACGGGACAGCTGACCCGTCAATTCCCGGGTGCTTCGATGCTCCTCCTCATGAAGTTCCTGCCCATATTCCTCAGACCCAGCCTCCGGACGCAGATATTGAATTTTGTTCTCATCCATTAACCGACCCTCCTCTCCTCTTCACGTAAACCGGCGGGCCATTCGATGGTTGACGAAGACGACGTCGAACGCCCCAGGAACATACTGGCGATCGCGCCGATCACCGCCATTGCGGAAAACGCAACAACCGGCCGGGAGCGCGCGAACTGCTCGATTTTTGAATAGATATCGCCGGCACTTTTGTTTTTGATGCTCGATAAGTACTGATCTGCTTTATTCGAAAACTTGAAGACCGCCTGGGACATCTGCTCTTCGTTGTCTTCACGTAGAGATTCAGCCGCCCGTCTTAACGCTCGACCTACAGCATCCAGCCGCCTGCTCATTTTTTCTTCCATAGTTTTTATCCTCTGATGAAATCGAAAGCACTAAATATGCCCCGCGCATTGCAGCTGGCACCCCCATTGCAGCCTACCTCGCACATGAAAAACATTAATTTGGTTCGTAGTGCGGCTATATTTTCTTTAATTGCAGCTCTGGGTTTCGGTTGCGCTGGTGCTGGAGTC
Organism: Bdellovibrionales bacterium GWA1_52_35; assembly: GCA_001769805.1. Classification (GTDB taxonomy): domain Bacteria; phylum Bdellovibrionota; class UBA1018; order UBA1018; family UBA1018; genus GWA1-52-35. Next base: position 125,961 of record MEPO01000003.1, on the reverse strand, counting down.
CAGGGGAACTCAGGAAAGGATATTTCACCGAGCGGTCCAACGGTCATAAATCAACGAGCCGTTCCTGACTCAATCGAGATCGGAAAAGACATGGCCACCCCCAAAGCGCCTGAATTTCTCGCCGACATCAAGGATTTCAACGCCCAGGTATCTGACGTCCGCGTGAGATTCCTCCATGTACCGCTCGAAGTTCCCATGCAGAACATCGGTGGCACCACCTGGCGCGCGAGCTTGACACCCAGACAGGTTCAAGACTTGGCTGTCAGTGGCGAATCGATGCGATATGAAGCGAATATCATCGCAACAAACACGGATGGCCAAACAGCCGTCAGTACAAGCCCGGTTTCAATCACAATCAAAGCTGCTGAAGTTGCCAGCTCCGGGTAAGGACCGTTGCGCAAATTTGCGCGGAATGGAAAAAGTATGAAACAAAAAATGCTTTCAGGGTTTTGCAGCATAGGACTGATCTTCAGTATATTTAACGCAAGCAACGCCTCAGCCGCTTCGGCAATCGGTGGCCAATCCGTGTTCGTGGCCGGACAACTGGGCGTCGGTTTCTCTAACAACCAGCAGGGCAGTGATCTGAGCTACGGCGGAACTGTTGGCATGCGCTTGACACCGACGGCTTCCGCGGGCGTTTTCGTCGATCGCATTACGCTGGGTTCAATCACTTCGGCAGCCGTCACGCTGAACAACAGCAGCCAATCGATGACTTTTTTTGGCGGCGAAGCCACTGTACTGATGGGCGAGCTGATGGAAGGGCTGGAGTTGGGAGCCAAAGCGGGACTGGTCTCATCTTATATAGAAGCCGCGGCACCCGGAATCTATAACGACAGCAAAAGGAATATGAACCTATTCATCGGCCCCAAAGCCGGCTATGAAATTCCCGTTGCGGAACGCCTGGCCGCAGGCGGTGAACTGAACCTGCTGTTCAAGACGACAAGCGATGAGCCGATTTCAGGTTATTCGACTGTGAACGGCGTCAGCACGATTGTGAACGTACTCGGTACTCTAAAGTATTTCTTTTGAGTTCAGCTCAGCCGGATCGCCAAGCGCGATCCGGCATCTTAGTGTAAGAAAGAACCATGCTGTTGGGCAGGGGATTCCTTCTGCCTTCATGGATCAGATTCATGCTTGCGGTCATGCTGTCAAACCACTCCTGGGAAAACAGGTTGATACGAATTCCGAAGATCCATTTCTCAAACCGGTAAAGCTCCCCTCCCCAGCCCTGACGAGGCAGAAGAACTACCAATTTGCCACCTTCGACAAGAAGACCGGCCAACTTGCGCAACGCGCCCTCCGGATCAACGACAAAGTCCAGAACTCCAGCACAGACAATGCGATCAAACTGGCCCTTCAAAGAGAGTTGCTCAATATCCGATTGCACCACCTCATCGACCTTGTCACGCAGGCGCTCTGTGAATTCCGGGACAATATCTGTTGCCGTAACATGCATTCCCGCCTGCTTGGCCGACAGCGCGTAAAAACCACCGCCACAGCCGACATCCAGGAATCGTGCAGCGGGCTCCAGATCCAGGAACTCGAGAACCGCCCGGCGCTCCCGTTGACGAAAAAAATGATAAAATCCCGCTCCCGCATAACCTTCATAGTTTGCTGAAAGTTTTCGATAATAATTGAAAACATTCTTTTTATCCTGCACTTCGACTTTGAAACAACCGGAAGTAGTTTTCATAACTGACGCCCCAAGATGCAACGGGCAGTCCAAACTCTGCAACAGTCACAAAGTATTCAGCTGCACAGGCGCCGTCGAGTGTCATGCCCGACACAGGTCCCCGCTCCCGCCCGGAATACCCAAGAATTTCCGAATGGCACGAATGGCCGTGAAATTGCTCTATGAATCCCAGAGGAATTCATGACTCGAAAAGTGCCCGCATTGAAAATTTCACTTTTTGCACTCTTGGCGTTTATTGCTTCTGTCGCGCATGCGGAATTCCAGGAGAAACCATCCACCGAAGGAGTCCTTCATCAGGGGCAGTTTGTCCCGCTTGCCGAGGGGGAGGGCAAGTTGGGCCTGCTCCGGGCTGATATTTCCGGAATCGGAAACATCAAGACCCAAAATCAGGAGGACCAGATCATCGGCTCGGTGCGCCTGAAGACCAGTGGAGTCATACACCCGCTGGAACCCGCCTTCGCCTTTTTGATCAAACAGGACGAAATCCAGCGCCGGCTTGGCGTGGAGCTTGGGACCCACTTCAATCACGGTGATGGGCAAACCACTATTACAGCTATTCCTCTCGGCATGAGCCAGGGGGTGCAGGATAGACAGGTGTCCCAATTTGCCGGCATCAGAATTCTATCCGAGCAGAACCTCGCCAATATCGTACAGCTTGAAGCGGCCCTCGAAAGCGGCCTCGATATTCGGACCCGGGACAAGACTGCTTTCAGCGCCCGCGCCGGCGTTTCCAAACAAATAGGCCGGAATGGTTTCATCAGAGCCATGATGGTTTTTGATGGCAACCGAAAGTCTTTGAAAAATGAACTCACTTCCGCAGCAATCGATTCCGCGGATCCTTTCGACGCTGCCCCGAAAGTGGTGTTTCGCGCTGGATTTGACTTCTGACTTTACGCCGCGTTTTTGGATTTTTTTTCAAGGGCGCGCCCCAGTATGCCCCTGAGATCATCATTGAAAACCGGAAGCGTCTGGACCGTTTCCAATACAGGAGCAGCAAGATCCCCTTTTTTCCTGACGCGTTCCAGAACCTCCGCCACTTCATAATTCCGCGCAGTTCCGGGTTCTATTTCACGCCAGTCCAGCGGGGTTGAAACCGTGGGGAATTCGTTAGCCCGCAGTGAGTACACCGAGGTTGTTGTCTTGAAATCAGTGTTCTGCTGCCAGTCGATGTAGACTTTTCCAGCTCGGTACTGCTTGGGCATCTTCGAGGTGACCAAGTCAGGAAATTTAAGCTCCATGAACTCTGCTGCCTGTTTCGTGAACTCCCTCACCGAACCGATTGCCTGCTGGGAATTCAGGGGTACCAGCAAATGAAGACCTTTCATCCCGGAGGTCTTTGGTACGGCCTCGAGGCGGAGCGTCTTAAATATATTCTGCATCTGCAAAGCCACTTCCATGCAACCGCTCAGATCCACGCCTTCTCCTGGGTCCAGATCAAAGACACACATCGTCGGCTTCTGTGGCGAGGAGATGGTCCCGAGCGTGGTATGGAGTTCGATTGCCGCCAGGTTTACGGCCCAAAGCAGGGTCGCCAGATCATTGATCAGACAATACCGGGTGGAACCCATGATACCCGTGGCGACCCAGGGCTGCCGGTAGTGGGGACACTGCTTTTCGTAAAATGCGCTCCCCCGTACTCCGTCCGGAAACCGCTTTAACGTAAAGGGTCGGTTCTGGAGATACGGCAGAACAGTCGGGCCGATTTTGCGGTAATACTCAAGGATCTGACCCTTCGTAAAACCTGAGGCCGGATAAAACACCTTGCTCAGGTTGGAAAACTTGAGGAGTCGCCCTTGGACGTTGACATACCGTGACTCGATGCTCAGGCAATCTCCTCCTCGGCTTCGATTTCGGTCTGCGTGACAAGATCGAAACATTGTTTGGCGGTCAGGCCTTTCACATCCACATTCCGGAGCTGTGCGGTCGGCTGCAGAATACGAAGCACTTCGTGCATTTTGTCCTCGAGTTCGTCCTTGCGCTCGACAATATGTCCAACAAGTTCGGGCAAGCGATCGTAGAAACTTTCCTTGAGTTCCACCTTGGGCCGGAAGCACTCGTCGAGAATGCTCTTGTCAATATCCATGGATTCCAGAGCCTGCCGCAATTTTTCCTCTAGACCATGCGCCCGGATTGCTTCGTAATTGATCTCGATTCCTGCAAGGCGGGTCTGCTCACCGAGGGGCAATCCCAGATCCGTCAATGCTTCTTCCTTTTCCGGAGTCAGGGTCGTCCGGGAGGTCAGTACAAATTTAAATTTCGCGTAATCAGAACTGTAATCAATGCTTCCGGGTCGGCGATCACTCAAAGCAGCGCGACGCGCGAAGTCGCGCAGACAGAACTCGTCCAGACGATTCCTGGCATACTGTTCCTTGCTTTCGATTTCTTTCTTGATGGTTCGTGCGGCAGCAAACAGATTCGCAAGCTTCGCCACCTCTTTGGGCAACTCCTGAGCGGGAATTTCAGCTTTTTTCTTCCTGGGCGTCCGAGGGGCCTTGGAGACCCTGCCGCTCAACAACTCACCCACGGCTGATTGCTCTTTTCCGCCGGGCACCGACACGAGTTTATGCTGTCCGTTTTTCCTTGGATTTGTCGCCATACCATTATGGTTTCAAATTACGCGCCGATCAGAACCGATAGTGTACTTCCGGTTTCCGCACCCGGATCATCCAGGTGGCGTTTTCGTCCATTGTCCACGCCCGCTGAAGTGGGGCATTTGGATCTTTCAGTACCAAACCTTCAATTTCCGGAAGCTGGCTGGCATTTTTATATAGTTCACTGAAATTTGAACTGAAAACAGGAGCGAGCCACAGATTTCCGGAAATCTGCAGGCCGACCGGGATTCTCAGGGCTCCAGCAGCCAGATAAACCCAGTTTTCCGGGCGGCCGGTCATTTCCTCCAAAATGCCATAGCGCTGCGTGAAATTCGTGCCAATTAAGTATTGTCCGTCATATACGAGAACATCCCACAGAACCAAAGTGTCCTTCACTCTTTCTGTCTTGTAATGCAGCAAGCCCCCATCCAGAACCTGGAATTTCCCCTTGGAAAAGTTCAACGCTTCCAGCGAACGGATCAGTTCCAGCGGCGGACGATAGCGGGCCAACCTCTGCTTTTTCCTGCCATATAACTGTATTTCGCCGTCAGGGAAGACATAAACCAGGGTCCGCCAGTCATCGTATTTGTATTGGGCAAGGTAGCCCGTAACGGATGCGAGCTCTTCCGGTCGCCATTTAGCCGCTGGATGCGGCGGAAAAATTGGGCGGAACTCGTCAAATGGTATCGGCATCGCATTCCTTTTGAAGGAATTGACCTGCAGGTCCGTAACCGCCGCGCCGAGTTGGCTTGGCTGTTGCACAAAATGTCGATAAACATGGGAGATATACGTATGCATACAAAACTACTAGTGATAGCGATCAGCGCGCTGGGAAGCCTGGCAGCCTGGGCGCAGGATGATATGGGTTCTCGCACGGAAGCGAAGGTGCCCGGTGGTCTCAAGGAAGAGAAGCTGGCCGTTCGGCCGCAAGCCGGTGTTCTGGTTTTCAAGGATGCCCAGCGAGAAGACACGAGCCGCTTTGCCGCCGGTCTTACTCTTGACTGGAACATCGCCAGCACGGTGATGCCGGAGTCGATGAGCAATTGGTACATCGGTCCGTCGACCGGTATCATCTATTCCCACCTTGGGAATTCAGATGCCAATTTCTTCGGTACCGATTCTGAGGTCTCACAGGGCAATGAAGGAGCCAACTTCTTCTACGTGCCAGCCAACGTGAAGATCGGGTATAACTTCACCGATAATTTCCGACTGGCAGCGCACGGTGGAGCAAACATCACTTACCGCTCGCAACCCAACTCGATTGTGATCGGCACTGATCAGACCAGCAAGACAACAGCATTCCCCAATGTGGGTGCTGACATGGAATGGGGTCTGGGCGGAGTCGCACTGGGCTTGCGCCCTGACGTGACGCTGGGAACGGAAGAAGCGATTTACACCGGTTCTCTAACATTGGCGATCCCGTTGGCATAACCCAACACAAACTCCGACTGAAAGGGCCGGGTGGCTGTGCCATCCGGCCTTTTTGCTGCAGCCGAGAGACGTCGAACAGCGTGATCGGGTCTTTCACAACAGGAGACAAAATCTTGGCACTGGTTGAAAAACAGCTCTCGTCACCATCCCGAATTCGGTTTACGCTAACTGAATGGATGCCTTCGATCAGTTTGTCGAAAAGGTTGTACTCCACAATAAGTTATTATCCACCGCGCAAATTCAGATTGCCAAAGCCAGCCAGCTGCAGGCTGTGGGAGGAATTTCTCTGCTCCAAGTCCTTCTTCAGGCGCAGCTCCTCAATGCGGGGCATGCCGAGCAGATCCAAAGCACCTGGCAAAGGGCCACCCAGGCAGGGCCTGCTTCAACCAAACCTGCCCCGGGCAAAAGTCTTCCCATCGCCCAGCTTCTCAGTTCAGCCCGCGCGGCCGGGGCCTCTGACTTTCACATCATTGTCGGGAGCCCCCCAGTCGTTCGGAAGTTCGGAACGCTCCAGGAATTCGGTCCTGCTCCCATCAACGCCGCAGAAGCCGAGACCCTACTTTTTAATCTGCTGGACCCTGCTCAGCGCGAGCTGCTGCTGAAGAACAAGTACCTGGATACCTCGCTCGTCCTGGAAGACGAACGTTATCGCATGTGTATTCTGAAGCAGAAGAACGGTTATGACGGGTCTTTCCGCATGATCCGCAAAAATATTGCGACTCCCAAGAGTCTGGGCCTTTCCGAAACTGTCATGACGCAACTGACCAATTATCATCAGGGCCTCGTCCTGGTCACCGGCCCCAGTGGTTGTGGCAAGAGCACCACTGTTGCCGCGATGCTGGAGATGATCAATCAAAAGCGGTCCTGCCACATCATTTCACTGGAAGACCCGATTGAAAATGTATTCGTGCCGAATAAAGCACATTTCAGCCAACGGCAATTGATCGACCATACGGCCAGCTTTTCAGCGGCTTTGCGCGCGGCCCTCCGGGAAGATCCGGATGTCATCATGATTGGCGAGCTCAGGGATTATGAGACCGCCTCTCTCGCCATCACGGCCTCTGAGACCGGCCATCTGGTGATTTCGACCTTGCACACCACCAGCGCGGTCCGGACGATCACGAGGCTGCTCGATATGTTTCCGGCTGACCAGAAACAGCAGATCCAGATGATGATCTCGGAATCGCTCCGCGGAATTATCGCACAGAAATTGATTCCACTCGAAAACAATGCAGGCCAGGTACTGGCAACCGAGATTCTCATCAACAACTCGGCGATTGGAAGCCTGATCCGCAAAAGCCAGTTCATTCAGATTCCGTCGGTGGTCCAGACGGGCGCGGCACTGGGAATGCACAGCATGGACTCCTCGATATCTGATCATTTGAAGGCTGGTACCATTTCCGGGCTGGAGGCGTATTTTGCTTCCGAGAACCAGGCTCCTCACCAGCGCTTCGCACCGAAGGATGAATGAAGCATGGCTAAAATCGACCAACTCTTTGACCTGATGATCGCCCATCAAGCTTCTGATCTGCATCTGGTCCAGGGCCAGCGCCCCAAGCTCCGGCAACACGGTTCCATCATACCCCTGAGCGAGGAGCCCCTGCTGGACGAGGCGCGCATACGGACGTTTCTGCAGGAAATCTGCAACCCGACCCGATGGGCTAACTTCCTTAAAACCAAAGATCTCGATTTCGCGTATGAAAAAGACGCCACCATGCGCTTTCGCTGCAATTACTATTGGCAAATTCATGGAATGGCGGCAGTTTTCCGAATCATCCCCACGAAGATACTCACCGTGGAAGAACTCCACCTTCCAAAGGTCATCAAGAACTTCGCTCACTTCCGGTCCGGGCTGGTGCTCGTTACCGGTCCCACGGGTTCAGGAAAAAGCACGACGCTTGCTGCCGTGATCAACCATATCAATGAGCGTTACCGGCGTTACATTCTTACGATCGAAGAGCCCATCGAGTTCGTTCACAAGAACAAAATGAGCTCCTTCTGTCAGCGGGAAGTCGGCAGTGATGTGAATACCTTTGCAGACGGGCTGCGCTCGGCCGCACGGCAGGACTGTGATGTAATTCTTGTGGGCGAAATGCGCGATCTCGAGACGATCTCGCTCGCTCTGACAGCCGCCTCAAAAGGAGTTCTTGTCTTCGGCACCCTGCATACGAACTCAGCCGTGAAAACAGTGGACCGGATCATCGACGTATTCCCGGCTCCTCTCCAGGGCATGGCGAGATCCATGCTCGCGGATTCGCTGCGGGGAATCTGTGCCCAGCTGCTCATGAAAAAAAAGAGTGGCGGTCGTGTCGCCGTCAACGAAATACTTCTAGAAGGCCCCGGCATGGGGCCCAGTATTCGCGAAGGAAATATTTCCAACCTCTACAATATTATTTCTGCCGGTCAGAGCCGCGGGATGAAGTTGATGGACGATGCGCTGCTGGAACAGGTTGCACAAGGCAATGCGGATGTCGAAGAAGCCTATCTGTTAGCCGAAAGCAAAGAAGGCTTCAGGGACAAGGTAAGGAGTGTCATACCAATACAGCCGTCCGCTCAACCATTGCCTTCCAGCTCTCCCCAGCGAACATAAAGTCGCTCCACTTCAGACTGGGCCAGCGATAGCTCCTGGGTGATTCGCGCAAGATTGGTGGCATTCGAGATATTCTCCGGATGCGAGCTTTCTTCGGTTAATTGCTGGAGCCGGGCTTCGGCCTGCTGAATGGAGGCCTCCATTCCATCGAGTTCCCGCTGATCCTTGAAACTGAGCTTTCGCCTCTTACCAGATGAGTTGGTTCCTGATCCGTTTCCCGTCTGAACGCTTTGTGTCTTCGCTCCGGAATTGCGGGAATGAGTCGTGATCCAGGTCTCCCACTGCCCGACATCCGCAAAGGTCAGCAGCTTGCCATCGGTGAACGAAAGAATTTTATTTGTCACCTGATCCAGAAAATACCGATCATGGGTCACCAGGATAACAGCACCTGGAAATTCAGCCAGACAATCCTCCAGAACATTCAGTGTCGCCATATCGAGATCATTGGTCGGCTCATCGAGGACCAGTAAATTTGCTTCAGTCAACATGAGGCGTGCGATCAGCAGTCGAGCCTGCTCTCCGCCGGAGAGTTTCCCCACGGCCATGTCCATCTGACCTTGGGTGAAAAGAAAACGATCCAGATAACTCCGGATATGCACCCGCATATTGCGGTAGCCGACATAATCGCCGGTGGGACACAAGGTTTTAGCCACGGTTTTAAGGGGATCGAGCGCTTCACGCGTCTGATCGAAATATGCGACGGAAAGGTGTTCCGAGCGGAACACCTCGCCACCCGATGGAGGTTCCGTGCCGAGAAGCACCCGGATCAAGGTTGATTTGCCCGAACCGTTCGGGCCAAGCAGCCCGAGTCGTGTTCCCGGCGTGATCAGCAGATCCAGATCGGAAAATATTTTTTTGGGTCCGTAAGACTTGAAGATTCTTTTGGCTTCGACCAGCTTCTTGGGATTTTTTTCAGCAGCCTGAAAGTCAATCCGAGCGGTCCGAACCAGATTCCGGGTCGAAAGGTCCTCGACGGTATCCTTCAACTCTCCTGCCCGGTTGATACGGGCCTGCTGTTTGGTGGTCCGGGCTTTTGCGCCCTGCCTGAGCCACTCAGTCTCGCGGCGCAGGGTGTTCTTGAGAATCACTTCGCGCTTCTCCTGCGCCAGGATGATCTGTTCACGAACGCTGAGATAATCCGCGTAATTGCCCTGAACGCTCAAAAGCCCCCCGACATGCCTGGGGTCGAGTTCCACTATTCTGTTTGCGATTCTCTGAAGGAAAAGCCGGTCATGGGTAATCGTCAGGGCGGCAAAATTCGCGCGAGCCAGCAGATTTTCAAGCCACAGGATACTTTCAACGTCCAGATGATTGGTCGGCTCATCTAAAAGCAGAAGATCCGGCTTTTTCACCAGCTCCCGGGCGAGCGCCACTTTCTTTTTCCAGCCGCCCGAAAGGAGTTCGACCTTGGTTTCTGTTCCACCGGGGAGCTGATCAAAGCCGAACCGGGAACTCAATTCATGTACGATTCCGTGCTGCTCCCAATGATCGGAGTCATCATGACTCAAGCTCTTGCCAGGAACACCCTCCAGAATGGTACTCAGTACTGTGGCTCCCGGCAGAAATTGTGGCACCTGCTCCAGAAATCCGATTCTCAGGCCCCGCTGAATGGAAAGGGTTCCCGCATCCTGGGAATAACCGCTCTGGCCTGCGAGGATCCGCAGCAAAGTGGACTTACCAGCTCCGTTGGGTCCGATGAGGCCGATTCGTTCGCCTTCGGAAATGGCGAAGGTAAGACCGGAAAATAATGGTCGTGCGGCAAAAGCCTTGGTGAGTTGATGTGCGCTGACGAGGATAGCCATGAGTCCTGTCTACTTACTCGGTTACGCGATCAGCGTCAATGTCTGGCATCTCGATTGCTCAAGCAGACGGTCTGGAGCAAATTTTTTGGGTAATTTATGACCCTTTCAGAAATTTCCATTCGCCATCGGGTCTTCGCCTGGATGCTGATGTCCGCTCTGATCGTTTTCGGCGGGATCTCGTTCGTCCGAATGGGTGTGAGTCAACTCCCCGACGTCGATTTTCCCGTGGTGACTGCCCAATTGTCCCTCATCGGGGCAGCTCCGGAAATCATGGAAACCCAGGTCGTGGATCCCGTGGAAGACGCGGTCATGAGCGTCGAAGGCGTCCGGAACGTGAAATCCGTCTCTTATGAGGGAGCCTCAACGGTCACCGTCGAGTTCGAACTGGGTCGCGACATTGATTCAGCGCTTCGGGATGTTGAAACGCGAATCTCACAAGCCCAGCGCCTCCTGCCCAAGAACATGGATCCCGTGGTCGTCACTAAAACGAATCCCGAAGATCAGCCGATTCTTTGGCTGGCCGCTTCCAGCGATTCTCTTCCTTTACGTGACTTGACGATCTATGTCCGGGATCAACTGAAAGACCGGTTCACGAGCATCCCCGGCGTCGGCGACATTATTCTGGGCGGCTATATTGAGCCAAATATGCGGATCTGGATGTCTTCTGAAAAGCTGCATCAATTCTATCTCTCTGCCACCGATGTGATCGCAGCAATTCAGAACGAACACTCGGAACCTCCGAGCGGATATGTGACGCGGGGTCGGTATGAATCCAATATCCGAATGCTCGGAGAAGCAAAAACACCAAAGGATTTTGAGGATATCATCATAAATTCCCGAGGAGGCGCGCCGAACTACCGCCCGATTCGACTCAAGCAAGTAGCCAAGGTGGAAGCAGGTATGGCGGATCTGCGGCGCATCAGCAGGACCATGGGCAAACCGGCGGTCGGCCTCGGAATCCGCAAACAGCGCGGTGCCAACGCCGTGGCCGTTGCGACGGCAGTCAAAGCCCGACTGAATGAGGTGAAAGCCAGCCTGCCCAAAGAAATTGAACTCGCCGTGAATTTTGACGCCTCGCAATTCATCCGCGACACCGTCGAGGAGTTGAATATCACGCTGCTGCTTTCCGCCGTCTTGACAGCGCTCGTGTGCTGGCTTTTTCTTGGCTCCTGGAGCGCGACCCTCAATATCATTCTCGCGATTCCGACATCGATCATTGGGACTTTCATTGTGCTGTACTTTGCGGGCTTCACGCTGAACACGTTCACGCTTCTCGCGCTGAGCCTTTCCATCGGGATTGTCGTCGACGATGCGATCATGGTTCTTGAAAACATCGCCCGGCACATGGAAGCGGGCCAGGACCGGGTCACCGCTTCACTGCTCGGATCGCGTCAGATCACCTTCGCCGCAGTAGCAGCAACCGTCGCGATTATCGCGATTTTCCTACCCGTCGCGTTCATGCAGGGGATCATCGGACAGTTTTTCTTTCAGTTTGGCGTGACTCTCACGGTAGCGGTTTCCCTCTCTTTGCTGGAAGCACTGACTCTCACACCGATGCGCTGCTCAACTTTCCTCACGGTGGGGAAACGCCGAACCCGGCTCGGCCGCCTGGTGGAACACCTGTTTGACCTCAGCCGCGTGATCTATCTGAAAGTTCTCATCGTGGCGCTCCGTCATCGCTGGAAAGTGGTCCTCGGAGCTTTCGCATTTTTCATACTTTCATTTGCAAGCATCCGGTTTCTGAACAAGGAATTCGTACCTGCGCAGGACCAGAGTGTCTTCCTCCTCAGAATGCAGACGCCCGTCGGATCTTCCATTGAATTTACGGACGAGAAATTCAAGGAAGCTGAACGCTTTCTTTTATCGCGACCGGAAGTCGCCCGGTATTACACCTCAGTCGGAGGCTTCACGGGTGGACAGATTAATACGGGAATCATGTTCGTGACCTTGAAACAACCCAAAGAACGAGAGCTCTCGCAATTGGAATTCATGGAATTATGCCGCAAGGAACTGACCAGAATTCCTGATGTGAAAACAACGATGCAGGACCTGTCTGTTCGCGGTTTCACAGCGTCCCGGGGTTTTCCGGTCGAATTTTCGATCCAAGGCCCGGATTGGGACAAGCTCGGGGAATACGCGAGCACGATTCAATCCCGACTTCAGGAAACCGGCCTGGTCACGGATCTCGATTCCGATTACCAGGTGGGCAAACCCGAAATCCGGGTGATCCCTGACCGTGACAAAGCGGCGGCACATGCCACCAGCATTCAGGCCATAGGTCAGGTCATCAGTGCAATGATGGGCGGCGAAATTGTCGGGCAATATTCCGAAGGAGGGCGACGCTACGACATCCGTGTTCGCCTGGCAGAAACCGAGCTCTCGCGGCCCGGTCAAATTGCCCGACTCTATGTCCGCAACAATCGCGGAGAACTGGTGCCCCTCAGCTCGGTGGTCCGGCTGGAAACGCAATCCACTTTCGAGTCGATTTCCCGTCAAAACCGCCAGCGCACGATCACCGTTTTTTCCAACGTCACTCAGGGAAAGTCCCAAGCCGATGCCCTGAATTCGGCGGAGATAATTGCCAAAGAAGTGTTGCCGACCGGGTACTCCATCGTCCTGAGCGGGAGCTCCGAGACATTCCGGGAATCTTTTGCCGGCTTACTTCTGGTCCTGGTGCTGGGGATAGTCGTCTCTTATATGGTCCTCGGCTCGCAATTCGACAGCTTCGTTGATCCGATCACGGTTTTGATGGCCCTTCCCTTCAGTATCTCAGGAGCATTCCTCGCGCTCTTGATCGGGGGACAATCCCTGAATATCTACAGCCTGATCGGAATGATTTTGCTTATGGGGATTGTCAAAAAGAATTCCATTCTTCTCGTCGACTTTACCAATCAGATTCGCCGGCGAAAGCAAACCTCCGTCAACGAGGCCCTGCTGGAAGCCTGCCCGATCCGGCTGCGCCCGATCTCCATGACCTCGCTTGCAACCATCGCCGGTGCGATTCCGCCCGCCCTGGCTCTCGGGCCGGGTTCCGAAACCCGGGTGCCCATGGCCATCGCCGTTATCGGTGGAATCATTGTGTCCACGACGTTGACCCTACTGGTCGTTCCGTGCGTCTACAGTCTGTTCTTTAAACTTCGCAAACCTGAGCGTGCGCAACTGAAGCTCGCAGCTTAATGCTGGTAAAAGCTGCCCACCCATTCGACCATTGCCCAGCGTTCACGTTCAGTCATGCTTTGGTTACCCCCCATTGCCGTCCCGGGGTAGCCGTCGGTGATCAGTTGAAACATGCGTTCCGGCTCGAATGTCTGCTGAGTGAAATCGGGAGGCGGAGGCTGGTACACACTTACCTGCTCCGGAGTGGGTCGTCCACCTTCTCCGTGGCATTGGACACACATAGCAGCATATAGTTCCTGGGCGCGTACCCGCTCATCAGGTTGCAGGCGAATGGGAACCGGCTTGGGTTTCCTTAAAATCGAGAATTCCTTGTTTAGAAATTCCGTAAGGTCCTCCAGCTCACCTTTCGTATAATAGTTGAACGGGGGCATTGCCGAACCTGGCACTCCCTCCAGAAGAATCCTCCGAAGCTCTTGCGGTTTAAAGCGTATGGTTGTGAGATCCTGGGGCGGAATCGCGATTTTACCCGCATCAGGTCCCTGGCCGTTCCCAACCACCCCATGACAGAACGCGCAGCTCTTCATGTAAATCACTGTCGCACCTTTTTGCGGTTCATTCAGCGTGCCCCGAAACTCAGCGACGGCTTTCTTTCTAAAAGGCTCATAAACCGGCGCGAGAGCCGCCGCATTTGCAGAAAATTGCTTCTGCTGAGGCACCAGCACACTGTCCTGCAGGACCTGCCTCGCACCCAGCATCGGCAGGATGAGTAATAGACCCAGACTCGCCGCCTCTCTCACGCGCAAGTCCCTTCCTCGTTTCTGAACTTGCAAAAGTCGCCAAAGCAAAATGATCGCTATGGTTGCACCCAGAAGAATGAGACCGTTGGCGAGCGGAGTGGCTGGCATTGGGAGTGACATGTAAAGTGCAACGCCATCCAGAACCTGCAACAAGGTTCCGGCAAATGCCCAATAGAGTAAATTTTCCCTGCGCTGCTGCCGATCTTCCGGGAGGAGATTGCGGGTCGAAAAGAAATACTGAAAGAGGCTGCCCAGAACAAGCGATGCACCGATAATATGAAAATACCTGAGAATCCAATGAAAAAGCAGCTCTCTCGGAGTAAGCTCCATGTTCTCGGCGCCCACAAGGACTGCCACGAAAACGGCCGGTATCGAAAGCAGTAAAATCAACCCGGGCACGATGCGTTTGAAGCGCCACCGCGGACTGCGGCTGTCATGATGCGCTATCGAGTCAATCAAGTAGAAGGCACTCGAAATCAGGATCACAAGCCCCATCCAATACGGGGCAAGTGCATTGACTGAACTTAGAAAGGGCAAGGGTTGCGCCATTTGCATGAGTAGGATGGGTCCGACGCCAAAGACAACGGCGAGACTTTTAAGACTGACAAATCCCCGCAAGGACTGGTAGCCCCAGTCCGACTCGCCTTCGCGCCGGTTACGCCCGCGAATCAAACCAACAGCCGCCAGGATCGCCGTTCCAATCATGAGTAAGACCAGTGTCAGATGCACGACAAAGATAACAAAGAGCAGAACCTTCGCAATGTCGTAATCCAGAGGGAAAGGCAGCATAATATCATGAAACTGACTCAGATCTTTCAAGGCGTGCCTCCCGTCAACCGGTAAAGGTAATCTGCAAGAAGCTCCTTTTCAGGTTCACTTCCTGAGAACGGGGGCATGAACGGGAGCATCTCATGCGTCCGGCCGATGATGACCTGAATTCCGTCTTTCGGGCGTCCTCTGACCCGGTCGCGAATATCATTGATGCCATTCACACTGTGACAAACACCGCAATTCCGTGCAAAAAGGTAAGCCCCCTGCTGTTCCCTATTTTTTAGCGGAGGATTCAAGGTCGGCAGCATTCCTTTTTCGCGAAAAATCAGATGCTCCGCCACAGTTATCCCGTTAGCGTACATGTAACCAGGCATGAGGTAGGGCCCGCGGATGAATTCGCGGACTCGCTCAAACTCTGCCGTGAGAATCATGATAAAAAGCAGGCAGACGAGACTCAGAATTTTGGTCGGTTTCAGCAATTTAGCAACGGCGAAGCCGATCAGTAACAAGAGCGATAACAACCCCGCTTCATGGAAGATCTTCAAGGCTACAGCATGCTGGGAATACTGACCCGTCAAAATAGAGAAGTGTGTGTAATCACGGAAGCGAATCGGAATCCTGGGCCAATATGCCCCTATTCCGCCCGCAAAGAGGAGAAGTGACGTGCCGAGAGCGACACCCAGGACCCGGAGCAGCGGCTTTTGCAATGCGCTTTCGTGCTTTTTGAAAAGCAAGATAACAATCGAGATCAATGCCCCCAGACTGAACGCAATCCCGAAACGAGAGACCAGCTGGGGAAGAAAGGTCGGATTAAAGAAAGCATCGCTGAAGCGCAGGGTTTCAGGCCAGGCACCCGGGGTCAGCATGAAACCCAGAATACCGGTGATCAGTACGGCAGAAAGTATGGCCAGAATGGCATAAACCCCCAGCCAGATGAAACGACGGACCCGGCGAGGCCCGGTCCAGTGATCCCAGAAAAAGAAAATGTATAGCAAAGTACCGGCTTCAAGCACGAAAACCACCCATTCAATGAACCACGGCCAGAAGAAGACACGCAGCATGGAGGCAGTTCCTTCGGGTGTGAGCGCCCCGATAGTGAACCAGATGCCGGCTCCGGTAATGGATCCGAATGCGGTTACCGCAATGACAGAAATCCGCAGAAGACTTCGGTTGAAACGCTCGTGTTCGGGGCTTCCATTACTCAGCCATTCCGAAAGAGTCAGCATCGCAAAGACGCCGATGGCGAAACCATGGCTCAAAAGCACATGAATCACCGCGTTCAGCCCGATGATCATTCCGTTACCAAGATAGGGAAATTGAAAAATGGCGAATTGCATCAGATCACGCACATAGCAAAATTTCAGCCGCGTTTACGCATTTGCGAGTGGGCATGGATTTGTTACAGTTGATTCATGCGTCTCGTTTATGACTATAAATCATACCGTGTCTTTCTGAAAGATTTCTATCTCACGCAAAAAAGAAAAAATTCCTCTTTTTCCTACGCGGCTTTCGCCAGGCAACTGGGACTCTCCTCTCCCGCCCACATTCAGCTAATTCTTTCCGGCAAGCGGAATCTGACCATCCACAACATCCACCTCGTTGCCGACGCGCTCAGCTTCTCAATCAACGAACTAGAATTTTTTGAAACACTGGTACATTTCACTCAGGCGGAATCGAACTCTGAAAAGCAGTTTTATGAGCGCCGTTTGCAAGAACTACATAAGGATAAACCCGAGTCCTCCTCGCGACTAAAGGTATCCTTCCTTTTGTCCAGCGGGATTCTGCCAGCGCTCCTTTTATCCATCGAAGGAAAGCACAAGGACCACGCACTTTCTGGTGGCGAGCCCTTCGGTTATTCCCCTGCAGCCACGAAGACGATTCTTACCCAGCTTCTGAACGAGGGAATAGTGACCTGCGAGCAGAACATCTATAAATTGAACCAGCGTCATCTGATTCTTCATGATAAAAAAACCCGAAGCCAGGCCCAGAAACAGTTTCTAAATCAGCAACTGCGTCTCTCAGTCCGGGCTTTCGACAAAATGTATAATCAGGATGCCAAGTTCTTTGCACATACTTTCACCATCGCTCCCGCCAGCTTCCAGAAATACCAGGATGAAATCAAAGCACTACTGGAGAAGGTAACGAAACTTTCCGACGAGGAAAGCGGGGAGAAGGTCATGCAGCTCAATATTCAGTTATTCCCTTATGAGAAAACTCTTTTAAGTTAAACGTTGCTCCAGCCGGAAGCCCGTGTAAAGCCTATCGATTGACAAAGCTCACTTTGACCACGGAGTTTTCGGTCGTCATCCCATTATAAAAAATTTTTGATTCAAATTCCCGCTCGACGTTCCCGCTCGGGGAAATCCCATGTAATACCGGATCCAAATCCCGCAAGTTGATCAAATACACAAAATTATTGCCGCGCTTTTCAACAAACCGAGCAGAATGTTTATTGGGAGCATTGATATAGACATCAAGTTGCCCCGGAACTGCCTCAACCTGATCTGTAGCCCCGGGAACATAAAGCTCAAAGCAAAAGTTAGAGATCACTGACCGGGTGCGCGCCCAGCTGTCGAACTCGACCCGTCCATCCTGAACGCGGTTTGCGTCATTGCAAGGAGGAGCCGAATCAGCTCGCGTGATCTGAACGGTAAAATTGCCGAACCATATTGGGTGATCTGCTGCAAAAGCGGTGGAATATGCAGAACTTAGAATCAATAATAGGGTTACACTTCTTTGAAACATCAACTTAACTCCTTGTCAGTACTGGAATCGCACTTTTTCAGACCGACTTGTATCACTAATGGGCTCCAAACGTGAGCAAGAACTCAAAAAAAACCGAGATTCCTGGGAACAGACTCTATTTGACATGTGCGGTGCCAATATATAGGAAGGAGCTCAGATGAAAAAGACCACGATTTTTGTGCTTCTGATCTCGACGCTTCTGACCTCTTCTCAACTTTTCGGAGAGGTTTTGTTTTCGCCTCCGACCCCGGTACCAGCTCCCGCTCCTGGCTTTGCCCTGAAGATCCAGAGGCAGTACATGAGCATGCTTCTGAAGATCCGCAATGTGAAATACATTGCGACAGCTTCCTGCGAGGAACGCTCAGGCGCCCTGATCACTGACTTTCGTTATATCGGTCCCATGATCGATTGCATCGCGGTTCGGATGAATCGCGCTTCGGATGTTTCCGCCGTAGAGAATATCTTTGACAACCCTCTCCAGCAGGATGGAGTTCTGATCCACTTTACGGATCGCGACCCCATCCCCAATAAAGGCGGAATTACGATTCATAACTGAAGCACGGTAGAGAGATGAGATTTCCGCCCGTGTTGAATGAACGATTTTGAAAGTAGCTGACATCAATCAGTCCGTCGTAATGAGTGGCGGATTTTTTTTCAAAACGCAAAAATACATAGCCACTCCTGCCGAAGTCCTCCTGCACCATCATCACGTTCCCATATTCGATGACGCGCAACATTGGTTTGGAGAGCGTGACCACGTGCTCTTCCCGCTCCCCGGAAAAGATCCTGGTCTGCAAATCGACTTCCCGAATCTCCCCGTCCACCGATTTGACCTCGATATCCAGCGTATTCAGTTTATTGATCAGGCAAGAGAATCGACGAGTTGTGTCACCCGCAGCAATTCCCGGAACACTCACAAGGGCCACCAAACCTATAACAAACAAGTTCATCTGCTTTTTCATATCAGTCTCCTTGCCCCGCTTATAAAGAGAATTCAGAACTTCGGCAATGAAGCGGGAGCCTGAGTCCGGGTTTTCAATTACAAAAAGTTACAATGCTCTGCCGGAAGGAATTTGGACCCCCAGCGAACACACTGGAATAGCGTTTGCAATTTGCCGCGCGGCCGTAAACCGCTATGCCTCAAATCTTCACTCGGGAAACCAGCACTTTCATTCAATGGGGAATACCCATCGCTCTCCTCCTGATCACACTGGCAGGCTGGGGTTTTCACATTTTTCAAAGGTCTTCGTCCCAAACCGGGGTGGGCTTGGCGCCAGAGCAGGACGTGCCCTTCAATCATCAGCATCATATTGAGGCGACCGGGGTCGATTGCCGCTATTGCCATACTTCAGCAGAAGTATCAGCTCACGCAGGATTCCCCAGTACGGATATCTGCATGAGCTGCCATTCGCAGATCTGGAAAGACAGTGCAGTTCTGGAACCGGTTCGCGAGAGCTTGCGTTCCGGAATCCCCCTTCAGTGGCAGCGCGTTTATGTTCTGCCAGACTTCGTCTATTTCAACCACAGTGCGCACGTAAACCGCGATGTGAAATGCTCGGAATGCCATGGCCCCGTGGAAGCAATGCCTTTGACGTGGAAGTTTCGCGATTTCTACATGAAAGATTGCCTCGCCTGTCATCGCAAAGCCGACCCGATTACAAGCCATCGGATCACGAGGTGCTCCGCATGTCATCGGTAGAAGAGCTTCTGAACGGAAATCTGAATCGTCGTGAATTTCTGAGCGTGCTGAGTGCGCCGCTGGTGCTGGCTGCACTTGGAGGTTGTGTCAAACCTTTCAATCGCGCGATCCCTTATGTCCGTCAGCCCGAAGGCACCCTTCCGGGAATTCCGCGCTTCTTTGCTTCCACCCTGACCCAACAAGGCTATGGGAGAGGAATCCTGGTTGAAACCCACCTGGGCCGTCCCACCAAAATAGAGGGCAATCCAGATCATCCAGCCAGCCTCGGGGCGACCGACGCATTCATGCAGGCAAGCATTCTGGATCTCTATGATCCGGATCGCTCCAAACACATCAGCTATCGACGCGAAGGCCATGTCAGGGAGGCCACCTGGGGTGAATTCAGGGCCTCCTTCAAAAATCCACTTTCGAAGCTGAGAATTCTGAGTGGAAGGATCACCTCCCCCACCCAGACCCGGCTCATTCATTCAATTCTGAAGCGCAGTCCGGAAGCGCGCTGGATTTCTTACGACCCACTGAATCCGGGAAATTCCGCTGAAGGCTGTGCCAGGGCGTTGGGCCGCCCGACAGTACCGGTTTACGACTTCAAAAACGCAGACCTCGTCATCAGCCTCGACTCTGATTTTATCGACCGGGGACCCGCAAACCTCCGTCATGCCCATGATTTCGTCATCGAGCGCGAAAATTCCAGCCGAAGACTCTACACCTTTGAGTGCAGTCCGTCACTGACTGGCGCTCACTCCGATCGCTGTTATCCGGTAAACTCTCGCGAGCTTCAAGAAGCCGTGGAAATACTCACTGACCCTGGCCATTTCGGCTCAGGATTAATGAAAACGCGCCTCCGTCCTATTCTGGCTCAACTCAGAAAGCAGCGAGGTCGCAGCATCATTCTGGCCGGTGATTACCTGCCAGCAACCGTTCACGCTAAAATTCAGCTGCTGAACGCGGAACTCGGGAACATAGGTAAAACCATAGAATATATCGCGCCACCCGAAGTGAATCCCCCGAAACTGCATGCCTTTACCGAACTTTGCCGCGAAATGATGACTGGTCAGATCGAAACACTTCTCATCCTGGACTCGAACCCGGTTTACGCTGCACCAGCCGATCTGCATTTTGCGGAAGCTCTGAAGCAAGTTCCGCATAAGATACATGCGGGTCTTTACGCTGATGAGTCCGCGGAACTCTGCGACTGGCATATCCCGCTACAACATGAACTTGAATCATGGGATGACGCTCGGGCTTTCGACGGAACAGCCAGTCTCACCCAGCCGATGATTGAGCCGATTTTCAACTCCCTATCCAAATTACAGTTGCTGGGCGCTCTTGCCGGCGACTCACGTTCAGCCCGAGAGCTCTTGCGCGAAACCTGGTCAAATCTTAACGAACGGGAATGGCATGAAGCCCTTCGCAGAGGGGTGATTGCGGAGACCCGCGCGTCTTTTCTGCGCGTCAAACCCAAAGCCGATATGCTCAAATTCGTCGAGCCTGAGAAGAGCGATTCGCAGGAATTTGAAATATTTCTCAGACCCGATCCCACTCTGGATGACGGCCGATACGCGAACAATGCCTGGCTACAGGAACTTCCAAAGCCCCTCTCAAAACTGGTTTGGGGCAACGCCCTGATGATCAGCCCGGAAGACGCCAAGCGCTGGTCTCTTGCAAATGGTGATACGGTGCAAATCACGGGTTCCGCGTCCCCCGTTCAGCTCCCGATCTGGATTGCACCCGGACAGCGCGAAAACACGGGAACCCTGCACCTGGGCCATGGCCGCACCCATGCGGGATCGGTGGGTTCCGGTCACGGTTTCAATGCCTATGTTCTCCAGCAATCCACTCACCCTTTCCGTTATGCCTCCACTACCGTGCAGAAGATCCCGTCTGCGGCGAAAGTTTCACTGGTCACCACGCAAGAGCAAGGGGTGATGCTGCCGGGAACTGAAACAAGCTTCATTCGAACCACTCGCAAAAACGCGCCTCACAAGCCGATCCACGCCTCGCCCCTTCTCGCTCCCAAAAGGTCGGCACCGGATCCAGACCTGAAAGATGCGCTCTATAAATGGGGAATGAGCATTAACCTGAATGCCTGCACCGGCTGCAGCGCCTGCGTAATCGCATGTCAAGCGGAGAATAACATACCGACGGTCGGGAAAGATCAGTGCGAGCGAGGGCGCTCCATGCATTGGCTGAGAATTGACCGCTATTACGGAGAGGCACCCCAAGGTAATAAAATCTACTTCCAGCCGGTTCCCTGCATGCATTGTGAAACCGCCCCCTGTGAACTTGTCTGCCCGACCGGCGCCACTTCTCACGATGACGACGGGATCAATAACATGGTCTATAATCGCTGCGTCGGAACTCGGTATTGCTCTAACAACTGCCCCTACAAAGTCCGTCGCTTCAATTTCCTGAAGTACGTGGACGAAGAAACAGAGTCGCTGAAACTCCAGCGCAATCCGAACGTCAGTGTCAGGAGTCGGGGGGTGATGGAAAAATGCACCTACTGTGTTCAGCGGCTGAATGCCGCGAAGATCGCTTCAGGCGCTCAGGGTCGCCTGATCGTGGATGGTGAAGTCAAAACAGCCTGCCAGGCAGCATGCCCAACGCAAGCCATTGTATTTGGAAATCTCAATGATCCCTCCGCCCATGTGACCCGGCTTCGGGACAATCCTCGCAGCTATGGAATGCTGGAAGAATTGGGTACCCGCCCGCGCACAACCTATCTCGCACGGATCGAAAAGGAGGAAATATGAAAGAGCAGGATCTTTCGATTATCTCCGAATGGGTTCTTTTGCGCAAGAAGTCCAGCGGATTCCTGGGATTGCTCGGGCTGAGTTCCTTGCTGCTTCTGGTGCTGGGACTGACAGTCTACTATCTGTTCACGCGAGGCGTGGGTGTGTTCGGAATCAATATTCCGGTGGTCTGGGGTTTTGACATCACGAATTTTGTCTGGTGGATCGGAATCGGCCATGCTGGAACTTTTATTTCCGCATTTCTTCTGCTGATGCGGCAGAACTGGCGTTCATCGATCAACCGCTTTGCCGAAGCAATGACCCTTTTTGCGGTGACGTGCGCCGGGCTTTTTCCTGTTCTTCATTTGGGCAGGCCCCAGTATCTTTACTGGCTCCTTCCCTATCCAGATACGATGGGGACCTGGCCCCAGTGGCGAAGCCCTCTGGTATGGGATGTTTTTGCTGTGACCACCTATTTTCTGGTTTCCCTGCTCTTCTGGTACGTCGGGCTCATTCCGGATCTCGCAGTCCTGCGCGATCAGACCACTTCACGCCTGAAACAGTTTCTTTACGGAATCTTCGCCCTGGGTTGGCGCGGCTCCGTACGGCATTGGGAGCACTATCAGGTGGTTTATCTTCTGCTCGCGGGACTGGCCACTGCACTGGTGGTATCAGTGCACAGCGTGGTCAGCCTGGATTTCACCGCCTCGATTGTGCCGGGCTGGCACTCAACGATTTTTCCGCCGTATTTCGTCGCTGGAGCGATCTTTTCCGGGTTCGCGATGGTTCTGACGATTGCCGTGCCACTGCGGACCTACTTCGGTTTCAAGCATCTAATCACCGAGGCTCATCTGGACAAAGCCGCCAAGCTGATTCTCGTTACGGGCCTGATTGTCGCCTACAGCTACGTAATGGAAGGCTTCACCGCGTGGTATTCAAACAGCTCTTTTGAGAAATTCACCTGGGTGAACCGGGCGCTGGGTCCTTACGCGCCACTCTTCTGGTTACTGCTCGTGTGCAACGTCGCCCTTCCGCAATTTTTCTGGAGCGCCAAATGCCGCAAAAACGGTGCAATTCTTCTGAGCGTTTCCCTCGGTATCCAGCTTGGAATGTGGGCAGAACGTTTTGTCATCATCGTGACCAGCCTTCACCGCAATGTTATGCCTTCCCGATGGGGAATGTATTATCCGACGGTTTGGGACTGGGGAGCCTTACTCGGCTCAATCGGGCTATTCGGCTTTGCATTTTTGCTGTTCCTTGCCTTTATCCCGGCGATCTCCATTTCTGAAATGCGCAAGCTGCTGAGCGAGGAAAAATCCGATGCCAATACCAATAAATGACTCTCAGGAAAACACTCCGTTCGCTCTGTATGGATTGGCTGCCGAATTCAAAAGCCCGGAAGCCCTGCTGCTGGCTGCCAAGGGTGCCCGAAACGCCGGTTTCACAAAAATGGAGGCTTTCACCCCGTTTCATATTGAATCTCTCGCAGGGATTATTGACCCCTCGTTCTCCGGGCGGGGATTATCCCGTACCTCCTTTCTTCCGGGAATAACCCTCATTTCAGCACTGATCGGAATGGGCACGGGATTTGGTATGCAATACTATTCTGCGGTATTGGATTATCCGCAGACCGTTGCCGGTCGACCCCATGCAAGCTGGCCTGCATTCATCCCGATCACCTTCGAAATGACCATCCTTTTTGCAGGAGTCGCAGCCGTCTTCGGCATGCTGATCATCAATGGCCTTCCTCGTCTTCATCATCCGATATTTTTTCATCCAAACTATGGGAAACCCCGGCATTCCCAATACATTCTGGTGATCAAAGCCAATGATCCGCTCTACTCCACCTCCGCCGCAACTCGACTGCTGGAGCGACTGGCCGGTTACAATCTCGTGGAGGTCCCACTTCGATGAACTTGAACCAGTATGGACCTGTCACTGTCTTGATTACCGCTTCAATTATTCTGCAAGGCTGCCAGCAAAGAATGGCGACCCAGCCGAAATTTCTGGCCTACGCACCGACATCGTTTTTCAGCGACAGCAGTTCCGCGCGCCCGGTCCCCTCCGGGACGGTTTCGCGAGAGCAGGAATTTTCGGAGCGCAAGCCGGTTCCCTCTGCCGCGATTCTCAAGCGGGGGCAAGAGCGGTACCGGATCTTCTGTGCCACCTGCCACGGCGAGAATGGCGCGGGAGAGGGTCAGGTCACGCGTCACGGTTTCGCTCGTCTGAAACCATTTACTGCGAAACAGTTTTCAGAAGATGAGGCACTCTTCTCGGCAATATTCAAACGTGGCCTGATAGAACATCCCTTTGGTGCCAGCATCAACCCCTCAGATCGCTGGGCTCTGGTTTTCCATTTGCAGCAAATGAAGGTTTCGAAATGACGATCGATTTCTTTTTACATATTTATCTGACGGTCTGGCTCCTGGTGCTTCAAATTCCGCTAGGCGGTCTGGGACTTCTGATGATCTTTCATTTAACCGGAGGTCATTGGGGGCAGGCACTCCGTCCCGCTCTGGAGAGAACGCTTCGTCTGCTGCCGATTCTGGCAATTCTGTTCATTCCACTGATCATCGGGGCGAATCAGCTCTTCCCCTGGGTCAGCACCCGGCATGCGACTCATCCAGTCTTCCTGAGCCTGCCGATTTTCGCGCTTCGCGCACTTACCTACTTCGGGATCTGGTCCGGAATTTCCTATTTTCTGCTCCGGGCGCCGACCCAGAAACTGGCAGCAATCGGTCTTCTCATCCACAGCTTCGCTGTCTCCTTTGCGGCAATCGACTGGATAATGACTCTGGAGCCCCACTGGTACTCGAGTGAACTCGGCCTAGTATACCTTGTGAGCTGCGGTTTGAGTGCGCTGGCGTTCGCTGTACTCATCCCATCCACTTTGAATCTTCAACAGCACTCCGCACCCGGTACTTCGCCCCTGCTTGGAAAATCCTTGGGGCGCGATCTGGGCAATCTCCTGCTGATGCTCACACTTCTTTGGTCTTACCTCGCATTCAGCCAGTATCTGATCATCTGGTTGGGCCAGTTGCCGGAGGAAACTTCGTGGTTCATCCGAAGGACCGAAGGCAACTGGAGGACTGTTGCTCAGGCAATCGTCATAATTTCTTTTGCCGTGCCTTTTATGGCCCTGCTCTTCCGATCAGTCAAAGATTCACCCCGCCTTCTGAAGGCGGTCTGCATTATTATTCTGCTGGGAAGAGTCTTCGATCAATACTGGATGATAGCTCCGTGATCAGTTCGACTGCTCAACGGAAATTGAGGAACTGAAGTAAGGATCCTGGAACTCTTCGGGCATTAACTTGTTGTCATCAATAAACACCTGAGTCGTGTTGATCGTGAGGGATACTTTTTCGAACTTGCCCGAATCAGTCCATTGCTTCACATTAACGCGGTAGATTCCGGGTCCCACCCGGCTGGTCTTGAGCACTTCGTAAAATGAGCCGAGCTCGAAGGCTGTCTGAACGTTGTTCGTTTCTCCAGCGTGAAAATACGTCAGGAGAAGTCTGTAGCGCGGACTGACGTCCGTACTTTTCCCGTTATCCACCGTGATCAATCTGACTTTAATGTCCTTGCTCTCGTTCTGTCCGAGCACCGTGGAATCCATCACGCGAGCTATGTCTATCTTTGCTTCGGTTTGAGAAAGAGACGGGATTACCAGGGGGGCCGCATCAGCAGTAAAGGCAAAAAGAGTCAGAACAGCAATCGTTATTAAGGACTTCATTGGGGTTCTCCGTTCCAAAGTTGCGCAACCAGTAACACGGCGCGTCATTGCTAGCAAGAAATTAATGGTTAGGAAAAACCTAAATGATCTCCCGGTTTTTGGCAGCACAAGGGCAGTCTTTGCATTCATTGACTTCGCGGAGAATATTGATTAATTTTGGACCACTCTCAATCTTCAATAATCTCTGGGAACTACACCCGCGGGGGACTTACGTTCATGAGCATCAGTCATCTGGCGAAAACAATTGCTACCTCTCCGACACTCAAGCTGAATGAGAAAGCGGCACTGCTCCGCGAACAGGGGCAGGCCGTTATTCATCTCGGGACGGGCGAGCCGAAAATCAAAACGCCGATCGATGCGATTCTCGCCGCGTCCGCCAAGCTGACTTCCGCAGAAGTGAAGTACACGCCGACCGACGGCATTCCGGCTCTGAAGAAAGCCATAATCCGCTACACCGAAGACAATTACGGCAAAGTCATCGGCCCGCAGAACGTCATGGTGGCTCCGGGAGCCAAGGCCGCTCTTTACTCGCTCTTTCTCGCAATCATTAATCCGCAGGACGAAGTCATCATTCCCGCTCCTTACTGGGTCAGCTATCCCGAAATGGTGAAAATGGTCTACGGCGTTCCCGTCATCGTCAAACCGCTGGACGGACGTTTCGAACCTAAAATTTCCGAAATCGCCGCTGCCATCACCTCAAACACCAAAGCCGTCATTATCAACAGTCCGAACAACCCCTCAGGGGCAGTCTATTCGGCCGAATTTGTCAAAGGTGTGGTCGAGCTTTGCGAAAACAAAAAAATCTTCCTCATCATGGATGATATTTATCACAAGCTCATCTTCGACGGTAATGAAGCCGTTTCGCCGTATCAGTATGCCAAAGACCAGTCTGAGAATTCCCGCCTTATCGTCATCAATGGCCTTTCGAAGCTTTATGGTATGACAGGATTCAGAATCGGCTGGGTCATCGCTCCCAAGCCGCTCATTGAAGTGATGACCAATATTCAGGGTCAGACCGTTTCCTGTCCTTCAGCGCTTTTGCAATCTGCCGCAATCGGCGCCCTTACGGGAATGCAGAGCGTGACCAAGAGTCTCAACATGACCCTCGAGAATTCACGCAATATCATGATGAAGGAGCTCCAATCTTTTGACGGCGTTCACTGCATCAAGCCCGGCGGCACGTTCTATTGCCTGCCGGACTTCTCCCATTATAACCGCAGCTCCGAGGCGCTCTCGAACATGCTACTCGAGCGGGCGCTGGTCGTGACCGTGCCCGGCAAGGAATTCGGAATGGAAGGACATCTCCGTTTAAGCTACTGCGGATCGATCAAGGAAATCACCGAGGGCCTGCAGCGGATCAAGTGGGCACTGGATCCGAATGCTCCGAAAGAAATTTTCATTGGCGACAGAAAATGTGTGAGGGACTGGAAATGATGAATCTCCTCGATATCAAAACCCCGGCAACCGGCGAAGCCAAAGCGGTTAAAAGTGAATTCGGCCTCGATAATCTTGGCTTTCAGAATCTCGGCAATGTTTACTGGAATCTGAGCGCGCCCGCCCTTTATGAAGAAGCCATCTTCCGCAAAGAAGGCCGCATCAGTCAGCATGGCCCTTTCGTCTGCAGCACAGGCAAACACACCGCGCGTTCGGCGAACGACAAATTCGTGGTCCGCGGAACCGATTCCGAAGGCCATGTCTGGTGGGGCGAATACAACCGCCCGTACAATCCCGAAAAATTCAGCCTGCTCATGAGCAGACTGCAGGGCTTCCTGCAGGGACGAGATGTCTTCGTCCAGGACACCTACGCCGGCTCCGACCCGAACTACCGGATGCCCATCCGCGTGATCACCGAATATGCCTGGCACAGCCTGTTTGCCAAAAACATGTTCATTGAACCCGAGACTCACGACGAACTCCGTAAGCTGGTTCCGCAGTTCACGTTGATCTGCGCGCCTTCGTTCAATGCGATGCCGGAAATCGATTCCACAGGCACCAAGACTTTCATCATCCTGAACTTTGAACAGCGCATCGCGATCATCGGCGGCACGCAATACGCCGGCGAAATCAAGAAGTCCATTTTCACGGTCATGAACTATCTGCTGCCCCTGCAAGGCGTGATGTCCATGCACTGCTCGGCAAATATCGGCAAGGCGGATGATGTTTCTCTTTTCTTCGGGCTCTCGGGAACCGGGAAAACAACTTTATCTGCTGATCCGAATCGCAAACTCATCGGCGATGACGAACATGGCTGGAGCGATGATGGCGTCTTCAATATTGAAGGCGGTTGCTACGCGAAGGTCATCAATCTTTCCGCCAGTGCGGAGCCCGAGATTTTTTCCTGCACGCGGCGCTTCGGAACGATACTCGAAAACGTGGTTCACGATCCGATCACCCGGCAATTGGATCTGACCGACGACCGCATGACAGAAAACACCCGTGCTTCCTATCCGCTCGATTTCATCGGCAACTCGGTCGCAGAAAAGCGGGGAGGACACCCGAAAAATATAATTCTTCTGACCTGTGATGCTTCCGGAGTCATGCCTCCGATCGCGCGGCTCACCCCGGAGCAGGCGCTCTATCACTTTATCTCCGGCTACACTGCCAAGGTCAGCGGAACCGAGATGGACATGACGGCAGAACCTTCTATCACGTTCTCTGCCTGCTTTGGCGGGCCGTTCATGGTACATCATCCGGCCTTTTATGCGGAAATTCTCAAAAAGAAAATCCTGCGCCACGGCGTCAAGTGCTGGCTCGTGAATACCGGCTGGGTCGGAGGCCCCTACCGCGTCGGCAAGCGAATCAGCATCAAGCACACGCGCGCTCTCCTGAACGCGGCCTTGGATGGCAAACTCGACCAGGTGGAATACCGCCGCGACCCGGTCTTCGGCTTTGAAGTGCCCACGAGTTGTGAGGGCGTTCCGGCCAGTGTGATGGATCCTTCCAGCTCCTGGGAGAGCAAGGCCGCCTATGAAGATCGCTATCGTCAGCTGGCTTCACGCTTCATCGAGAATTTCAAAAAATTCTCCGATGGCTGCCCGCGGGAAATCATCGATGCGGGTCCGAAGCGCTGAGTCTTTGCCTTATTTAGAAGCGAATACCTAAGAGCGCGTAAACACGTTTGAGGTAGAAAGCCCAATATTCGGGCATTCTATCTTCGGGCATCCCCTGACGGGCCCATTCTGTCATGATCTTCTTTGTTTCCTTGAGAATTCCTTCTTTGGGATCCAGGGATAAAATCTGATTGTACTTGAAGCCAAGTTCCAGGATCTTGCCGGAGGCGCGTGCACGCTCTTCTTCAAGGAAAGGCAGAGGAAAAGTCTCCGCTTTGCTGAATCGCGCCAGTGCTTCCAGTGAGAGGAGCAGCTCTTTCCTGCGATTCTGGATCTTCATCTTTTCGTCAGAACTGCAGGCCTTTTCCCGGCATTCGCTCCGACTCAGAAAGAAACTCCGGATATTTTCGAAAACCAGATTAAACAGAGAATCCTGGGGCTGACCCAGGCTCCCAGTGGTCTTCCAGGTATTTGCCAGTTCCTCGAACCGGGCGCGGCTTGCATCCCAGTCAGCGGAGAGAGCGAGAGACTCGGCTTCTCGAATCACGGCATTCCGAGCTTCCGCCCGTTGCGTGGTCTCATCTTTGACGGCCTGCCTGGCCTGGCTCACCTGCTGTCGGATCAAATCCGATACCTGCCGGAAGGTGGTCTCACTGAACTGGACATCGAACTTCCTGGAGAACTCCCTGAGCTGCGTCAGGTAACGCTCCACTGTCCTGATCTCGTTTTCATGCTGATCAACGGCCTGAAGCGCTCGCGGCAGATTGGCGCCGGTCTTCGCCTGAATCTGCTCCAGAACGGCTTGAAGTTTCGGCTGGATTTCTTGAGCGAGACTCACCTGCTTCTCCAGCTCACTCATGAGTTCAGCGCCCAGACGGGTCTGGTAAAGATCAAACTGCTTTTGAAGCTCCCTGGCTCCTTCTGGCAGAGGATCTCGTTTCCACCTCTCTTCAATGCTTAGGGCAGTTCTGAGGCGATTGACCAGTGTCTGAACGATCGGGCGAATGGCACCTTTCGGAGCACTGATGGTCGACGGCTCAGGCTCGCTCACATTTCTCATTTCAGCTAAAATATTCTGCTTCTTCTCAATCGCATTTTTTTCAATCCGCTTCACCTGACCGAGCTGAAGATTAAAAAATCGGAAATACGTTTCAAAAAGTTTTCCGAAAACAATATTGCGTTCCTGCGTCTTGGAGGACTTTTTTTCGCCGATCTGACTCCAGGCAGTCTGGAGCTCTCGGACCTTTGCGGCAACAGTTTCATCGAATGCTGAACTCTTGAATTCAAGCCGGGTCCGCGGGTCTGAAAGTACTGTGGCCGTCAATTCAATCGGTTTTGCGAGATGCTCCGATACTATTGCTTTGAGGCTTTCCAAAGCCAAATCCCTCATTTTGTCACAGAGGACCCAACCTTGATCAGTCTGGGTTTTGAACTGCTCCCAGATCTTGTGATCTTTCCCTCTTTCAAGACTTCCCAACTCCTTCATCTCTCTGGACCAGTCAAAAAGCCGCTGGCCCAGCCCCGAAGCAAGAACAAGAGCCGTTTCCGGGTCCCCGGCGGTCTCGATTTTTGCGATGAGCTCGGCTAACTCCGCCTGAATCCGCTGGGCTCTCTCGGTTCGGGCCCAGGCGCTCCACTTTTCCTCGTTGGCCACTTCGGCGCGCTTGGAGAACAATTCCTTAAGCAGAGTTTCCGCTTCAGATAACTTCTCAGGGAAGTTGCTTCTCCAGCGCTGAAGATCGGCGAGTGCTTTTTTTAGAAACCGCAGTTCACTCTCAATTTTGGGATGGCGCAGCTGCTCACCTGCTTCG
Source organism: Bdellovibrionales bacterium GWA1_52_35 (assembly GCA_001769805.1). Taxonomy (GTDB): domain Bacteria; phylum Bdellovibrionota; class UBA1018; order UBA1018; family UBA1018; genus GWA1-52-35. The sequence goes on along the minus strand of MEPO01000003.1, from coordinate 95,399 downwards.
CGGATTCGCGTGAGGAACTGATCCAGCTCTCTTGCCTGATACTCGCGATTCTTCTCCGCTCGTTCCTGTTTTTCCTTTTTTTCAATCGAAAGCTGATCCGCCTTGTTCAAGTCCGGCTGACTTGTGGTCAGTTCCGCGGGCCGCTTCAGATCGGTTTTTCGAGATTTGTCTCCTGCTTCCAGGTTCCGGGCGAATTTCTGGAGGACGACAAAGTCCTGCGGAAATGCATATTTTTCTTCAAGTTCCTTGAAGCGTTTCTGCAGGTTCTCACGCACAACCCTGGAAATGGAATTTGCCCTGGCTGGATCGAGTTGATCGGAAATGGCTTCCATTTCAGCACAGGTTTTCTCATACAAGTCGATCTTGGCTTTCAGACGCGTTCTCAGCGCCACAAAATGAGTAGCTGTCTGTGAGGGCTGAGAATCGTCAATTTTCGCATCGAAGGCTTCGTTCAGCAGATCCCGGGCACTGCTCCAGTCGGGGCTGACAAGGAACTCCTGAATTCGTTCTGAAATCGCGGTCAATTCCTGTTCAGCATTGATCGTCCCGGCGCCGGTAATTTTGCGAAGCTGTTTGTCAGCGATCCGCTTCAGTTTTTTGTCGACGGCACTCCGGTTCACGCGCTTCAGTGTGGCCTGATCGGAAACCGCCTGGAGGATTCGAATTTTAAGCTCCTGATTCGTGAAAGTCTGCAGACACCGGATCACCGCCCGCTCAGACAAGCTGGAAACAGCATCCTTCAGATCGGCCTCGTTCAAAGAACTGAACTGGGCCTCCTGCTCTTGGGATGACAGCGCAGGAGAAGTAGGCTCACGGGTTTCGGATGCGGGCCGATCAAGCGCAGGGCTCCGTCCCGTCAACTTGTTAATAAATGAATTGAATTTACCAGAGACGTCAGCCATGGTTGCTCTCCTCGCAATCATTCATATCTGAGCGCATCGATGGGATGCAACTCCGAAGCTTTTTTGGCGGGATAAATCCCGAAAAGAACACCGATTCCGGCGGAAAAAAAGAAAGCGAGAAAGATTGCGGTGGGCGAAACGGAAGTAGCCCAGCCCGATTCCGAGCAGGCCCCCTGCAACACTGATCACGATCGTTTCAGAAAGGAACTGCCCCTTCTATTCATCAGTTCAATGATCGCATGCACATCTATTAGATAGAGCTTGCTCAGCTCTGGCCTGCAGATCCGAGCACTTCCTTGTTTTTGTAAATAATGAGCTTCTTCAATTCATCGCGAGCCGGGCCGAGATACTTGCGCGGATCGAATTCCTTCGGGTTCTGGGCAAAGACTTTACGAATCGAAGCGGTCATGGCGAGACGACCATCGCTGTCGATATTGATTTTGCATACGGAGGACCGGGCGGCGCGGCGCAGCTCTTCTTCCGGAATTCCGACGGCATCTTCGAGCTTGCCGCCGAATTCGTTGATCTGGTTGACGTACTCCGGAACCACCGAAGAAGCACCGTGAAGAACAATTGCGAATCCCGGAATTCGCTTTTCGATCTCTTCGAGAATGTCAAAACGGAGCGGAGGCGGCACGAGCACACCATTGGCGGTTTTGGTGCATTGCGAAGGTTTGAACTTGGTTGCGCCATGGGAAGTGCCGATGGAAATCGCCAGCGAATCAACCCCCGTCTTTTTCACGAAATCTTCAACCTGCTCGGGTTGCGTGTAAACGGATTTGGCGGCGACCACATCATCTTCGATGCCGGCAAGCACCCCGAGCTCGCCCTCAACCGAGACATCATTCGCATGCGCGAATTCCACCACCTGGCGGGTCAGACGGACGTTCTCCTCATAAGGATGATGGGAACCATCGATCATGACGGAAGAGAAGCCGGATTCAATGCACGATTTGGCAAGCTCAAAGGTATCACCATGATCCAGATGCAAGGCGAATTTGACCGGCGATTTTGCCGCGCGGATCATCGCGACCGCACCCATCGCCATATAACGAAGCAGGGTGGCATCCGCGTATTTGCGCGCGCCGCTCGAGACCTGAAGAATGAAGGGCGAGTTGGATTCAATGCAGCCGTAAACGATCGCCTGAAGCTGCTCCATATTATTGAAATTGTAGGCGGGAATGGCGTAACGGCCCTTCATCGCTTTGGCGAACATCTCACGTGTATTGACCAGACCCAGTTCTTTGTACGAAAATTTTTCCATAATATCGTCCTTTCTCAATTTTCAGCTGTCGAGCGCTCCGAGCATACCCCTAAAAGCGGCCTTCGTCAGCTGCGCTTTTGGCCAGACACCAACGAATTGCACTGATCGGGCCTTTGGCGATATCCACTTCATTGGTCAAGAGCACCAGAAATTTATGAGCAAGCGGGTCGATCCAGAGCGATGTACCAGTATATCCCGTATGACCGAAGGATTCCCTTGAAAAATCGCCCCGGGGCGCACACGAATAGGCCGTATCGATATCAAAGCCCAAGCCCCGAAGATCAACAGAATGCTCAGGATCCGAAGTCATGAACCTGATCGAATCGGTCGAAAGAAACTGCCGCTGCCTGCCTTGCCGATCAACGAGCAGGCCTCGATTCAGGATCATCTGAGCGAAAAGAGCAACTTCAGTTGCCGTGGAAAATACGCCCGCATTCCCGGCAACCCCCCCGAAAGCATACGCCAGGGGATCATGTGGCCGGCAACTTCGCAGAGCTCGTGCGCAAACACTGCCAACCGGCGGCAAATAGCCCGTTCGCTTCATCCCGAGCGGCTCAAAAATTTCCAGACGTGCAAAAGCGTCAAGCCTTAGCCCTGAGACCCGCTCAACGACTTCACCCAGTAAGATGTAAGCTGCATCAGTATAGCTGAAGCGCTGGCGTTGCGACGGATCCGGAACCAAGCCGTCTTTCAGCAATTTTGAGAGATAAGCTTTCTTGGCGTTTCTCCACCAATGTTTCGCGGGCAGAGCGACATCCCGGATTCCGGCCCGATGGCGCAAGAACCGCTCAAGAGGAACTTTGCCAAATCCCGCTTTCGCAAATTCCGGCAGATACTCCTGTAAGGGCGAACTCAGCGAGAGAAGTCCCCGCTCTCTCAAAATCATGATCGCGGTCGCCGTTGCGATTACTTTGGTCATGGACGCCAGATCATAAAGCGTCTCAGAATTGACCGGAGTGGCGTTCTCCAGGGACAATGTCCCGCGGGACAGAGCGAGGGAGATCCCCGAACCGTCCCCGAAGGCGATACTCGCCCCCGGAATTCGCCGGGTCTGAACCGCCTGCTCAAGAATTGCCCTCGCTACACTCTCCAGCCCCCCACGGCTCATCTCCTCTTTATAAGTCGAATGGTAGATCGCGGCTGCTTCAGCGCAAGAGAGAACAACCGGTACAGGCCTTGGGTCAGGGCTGCCGGGCTCGGCAGCCCCAGAAAATGAAGTCGACACGAAAACGGCGAGCAGAATCCCGAAAAACCTCATGTCTGAACTCTATCCGATATCCGGCTGAACCGAAAGTTTCCCGATTGACTCGGTCGAGATCTAATGATGTCCTCAGTCATTCACTTCTATGCTGACGATACTTTTCATTTTCATCGGATTTGCGATTTTTTTTGATTTCATGAACGGCTTTCATGATAGCTCGAACATCGTTTCCACGATGATATCCTCGAGGGCTCTCTCTCCGCGTCAAGCGCTTACGATCGTCGCAATTGCCGAATTCATCGGTCCCTTCATATTTGGTGTTGCTGTGGCCGAAACCATCGGCACTGACATCCTGCAGCTTCCAGCAGATGCCCGTGAAGCCCTCCCCGTGATCATGGCGGCACTCATTTCGGCAGTCTGTTGGAACGTCATTACCTGGTATTTTGGAATTCCGTCCAGCTCATCCCATGCACTGATGGGCGGCATTCTGGGTGCTGGAATCGCGGAAAATGCATTTCAGCATTTAATAATCGGGATCAGTACCATCAATGATTTTTATGCCATTTTCGACGTTGTTAAAATCAAAGGCCTGCTGAAAATTCTGACCGCTCTTGTGATATCGCCGCCTTTGGGCTTTGTAGCCGGCTATTTCCTGCTCAAGCTGGTGCGCTTCCTCTCACGCAGCGCGACGCCGAATATCAATATTCTCTTCAAAAAAGCCCAAGTCGTCACAGCCGTGGGACTCGCCCTCTCCCATGGAACCAACGACGCCCAGAAAACAATGGGAGTGATCACGATGGGTCTCTTGGCGGCTGGCGTCATTCCCGAATTCAAAGTTCCTTTCTGGGTCGTTTTTGTCAGTGCTTTTACGATTGCCTTAGGCACTTCGATTGGTGGCTGGCGGCTGATCAAGACGTTAGGCGGAAAATTCTTTAAAATCCGCCCGGTCGATGGTTTCACGACTCAAATTGGGTCAGCAGGCGTCATTTTTGCTGCAACTCTGGTGGGAGGTCCGGTCAGCACCACACAAGTCGTAACCAGTGCGATTATGGGCGTAGGGAGTGCCGAACGCCTTTCAAAAGTTCGCTGGGGTGTGGGCAAACAGATTATGTTGACGTGGCTGATCACCCTGCCTTCGGCTGCAGGGCTTGCGGGTATCTTTTATCTCATTATCAGGAGCATTGTATGAGCTGGTTCAATGATCTATTCAAACCGAAGCAAGATAATTTCATGCGTTATCTTACCCGTCAGGCGGAAATCGGCGTAGTCGGCCTTCAAGGCCTCGCCGCTTACATGAAAGATCCGAGTGAGGAAAATGAGCAGCGCGTGAACCGGGCAGAAAAAGAAGCCGATGAAGTCCGTCGCATGCTCATTGACGAGCTCAACCGGACGTTCGTGACCCCCATTGACCGTGAGGATATCAACAGTCTTTCTCGCGCAGTGGACGACTTGCTCGATTACGCTCATTCCACTGTAGATGAAATGACCATTCTTAAATTGGCGCCGAACGAGCATCTCAGCCTGATGGCCCAACTTTTACTGGATGCCTCGAAAGAACTGCACTTGGCTTTGCAACGACTGGAAGCTCATCCCACAGTTGCGTCTGAGCACGCCCGGCAAGCCAAGCGTTTTGAAAATGAAATGGAAAAGGCTTACCGCCGCGCCATCGCCGAGCTTTTCGCAGGACCGACTGATCCGGCCTCAATCGTAAAGATGCTGAAGCTCCGCGAAGTCTACCGGCATCTCTCGAATGCCGCGGACCGCGCGGATGAAGCTGGCAATCTGATCAACGATATCGTTGTTAAAACGACTTGAATCAGCCCTTCAGTGCATTCAAGGCTTTGTCGTAATTCGGCTCTTGCACGATTTCCGGAACTTGCTCGGTGTAAATCACACGGTCTTTTTCATCGAGCACGACAATCGCACGACTCATCAATCCTGCCAAAGGGCCGGTGGTGATCTCGACACCGTAATCTTTTCCGAAGGTGCGGCTGCGAAGATCGCTGAGCATGACCACGTTTTCGATTCCTTCAGCTTCGCAGAAACGTTTCTGGGCAAAAGGAAGATCAACAGAGATGGTCAGCAGGACTGCGTTTGGAACCTTGGAAGCTTCAGTATTGAATTTGCGGGCCGAAGCGGCGCAAATGCCGGTATCGAGACTGGGAACGATGTTCAAGAGCTTGCGCTTGCCGACGTAATCCTTGAGTGAAACGTCCGAAAGGTCCGCTTTCGTCAGTTTGAAATCTATTGCCGAGGTGTTGAGCGCAGGAAGACTGCCGCTGGTATGAATCGTATTACCTTGAAGTGTGATCGTTGCCATGAAGGACTCCTTTGTTAGTAACCTAAACCTACACCGGGCAACGATGAATTTCAACCCCCAGGTTTGATTAACTGAATTCTCGGGGGCGCTTCAGATAATGCTTCCGCAGTTTTTCTGGAAAACGCTCGATCGCATACCGAAGCATGGTCCGGGGCATTCGGGTGCCATGTCTGTTGATGAATTCTTCAGCCAGCCCAAAATCCCGCTTACTGACTTCGCGCAACATCCATCCTGTCGCTTTATGAATCAGGTCTTCTTCATCTTTCAAGAGCAGCTCGGAAATTTTGAGCGTTTCTGCAAACCGATTCTGCCGGATGAAATAAAAAGTCGCCAGAATGGCAACTCTCCGGGTCCAGAGGTGACGCGAGCGCGCCATTTTAAAAAGCAGGTCAGGTTTTTTTCCGTACAAAAAACCGCCGACGATTTGCGGAGCGGAAAGATCGACGAGATCCCAGTTATTGATGAAGCGGATGTTTTTGAAATAATTTCGGAAAATTTTGTGCTGAACCGCAGCGGACACGCCTTTCGCTGTAAATTTGCGCACCCAGAGGAGGAGGGCCAGAAGCCGGGCTTCATGAAAACGCGAATGCAGCAGCTTCTCGATTTCAGGCAGGCTGATTTCCGCATACTCTCGCATGGCCGCGCGGATTTCAGGGACATTCAGCCCGAGGAAAACATCCCCTGCGCCGTACTGACCGGGACCGGTTTTAAAAAATGAGCCCAGAATTCTGGCTTTGGCGGGGTTCCCTGCCCTTCTGAGCCGGACCTGAATTACTTTAGCTGATACCTGGGATTTTATCATTAATAATTCATATATATCAGTAACTTAACCAGAACAACCCATTTCTTGATTAGCTTAACGCCTTGCGTTAGAACAAGTCGTTCGTCAGAAATGGTTGGTACTTTTATGAATCAAACAATCACTCAAGTGTTCCTCACCCTGTTCACGTTGCTCACCTTGAGCGCTTGCGGGAAGGTCTCAATCAACAATCGTGCTCCCGATTTAACAGCAACGTGCACGGATGCTCAAACCTGTACAGCAATTGTAGGCTGGGATTACGTTGACAGCGAGCGGGCGCGAATCACAGGGTTCAAACTTTATTACGGCAGGATTTCTCAAACCAACCACGCGTTCACGGGCTATGAACATGAGTTGGAGATCGCTCCCGAGGCCAAGACTGCCACAGTTCCGAATCTCGGCGCGATTGGCCGGGTATATTTTTCGATGACAGCGTACGCAAGCCCCGGCAGCCCGATCTGTGCGGAAGGGTGCGAAAGTCCTTACTCCAACGAAATCTCAATTGATTTTTCGACCGTGCCTGCCGGAACCGTTCTTACTGTGCAGATCGAAGCCAATTAGAGCTGAAACGGCTCAGTTGAACTTACCGATCTGGATGAGATCCGCCGGATTAATGTTCTCGCTGGCGAGAATCGAAACCTTCTGCGCCACTTTGCGCGCGACACCCTTGAGAATCTGTGCGGGCTCAGCCTGGGGATCGCGCAGGACGATCGGCTTGCCTTCATCGCCGCCTTCGCGGACCTGCGGAAGGAGAGGAACTTCGCCAAGCAGCTCGGTTTTGAATTTTTCTGCAAGTAACCTTCCGCCACCCTGACCAAAAATAGAGTGCTTCTTGTCGCAGCCATCGCATTTGAAGTAGCTCATGTTTTCGACAATTCCAAGTACGGGAACGCGGACCTTGTCAAACATGAGGAAGGCCTTGCGGACATCCTGCATCGAAACTTCCTGAGGGGTGGACACCATGACGACTCCGGTGATCGGCACGAGTTGAGCAAGCGAGAGCTGGACATCGCCGGTTCCTGGGGGCATGTCGACGATGAGGTAATCGAGCGCTCCCCACTTCACCTTGTGACAAAACTGGCTGATGACATTGTGGAGCATCGGCCCGCGCCAGATGAGCGGCTGATCACCTTCGACGAGCATCCCGATCGAAAGCACTTTAACCCCATGAGCGGAGGGTGGAAGGAATACTTCGCCACTTGGACCCTCTTCCATTCCGGGCGGCTCTTTAACTCCCATCATGGTCGGCAGATTCGGTCCGTAGATATCGGCATCGAGCAAGCCAACGCGCGCTCCTTCGGCTGCGAGAGCGACAGCAAGATTCACCGAAACGGTACTTTTGCCGACGCCGCCTTTGCCGCTTGAGACGGCAATGATATGAGCAACACCTTCAATGGACTGGGAACCCTGGGGAGCGGAATGTTTGCGAACTTCGGCATCCATTTTGACGCTCAGTTGCTTCACCCCCGGAACGGCTTTCACGGCAGCTCGCACATCGCCTTCAATTTTTGCTTTGAGCGGGCAAGCGGGAGTGGTCAGCATCACGCGGAGAGAGACGGTTCCGTCCTCTTTCACGTCTAGGTCACGGATCATGTTCAGGCTAACAAGATCCTTATGAAGATCGGGGTCTTGAACTTTCCTTAAGGCATTGATGACGGCGTCTTTAAGTTGACTCATACGGTACTCCTGTGCTGAATTACCACCCTTGGGGTCGATGCGTGTTCACTCTGTACCAAAACTTGGCCCCCGCATCAATAAAAGATATACGAAGAAATATACGACGTGATCAAGAGGACGACATGAATTCAACCGACAAAGCAGCAGAGCGAACAGCAGACAATCACAGTGCCATTGGCAAAAATATGCGGAAAATTCTGAAAGAGCTCGGAGAAGATCCCAGTCGCGAGGGTCTGCGCGATACTCCCGGTCGCTATACTTCAGCCATGCGCTTTCTGACTTCCGGCTATAAAAAGACCGGAAGAAGCGTGGTTGGGAATGCGCTCTTCACAGCTGATTCGAGCGACATCGTGGTCATTCGCGATATCGAACTCTTTTCGCTTTGCGAGCATCACCTTCTGCCATTCTATGGCAAGGCACATGTCGCTTACATTCCCAGCAAAAAAATTATTGGTCTTTCCAAAGTTCCCCGCATTGTTGATGTCTTTGCTCGTCGACTTCAAGTTCAGGAACGCCTGACGGCACAAATTGCAGAAGAGCTGAAAAAAATTCTGAATCCGAGCGGAGTGGCGGTGATCATCGAAGCGTTCCACCTCTGCATGATGATGAGAGGCGTGGAAAAACAGCAGAGCTACACGATCACCAGTGCGATGCATGGTGATTTTCGCGATGATCCGGTCTGTCGCCAGGAACTGATGCATCTCCTGGGCGGCCTGGGGAACAAAGGACGACACTGAAGCACTCGATATGACAAGTGCAGTTGCCTGTTCACTATCGAGCAGTTGAAAATCTATTTAATTAGTTGCGAACAGTTCGTTACCACTCATTTCCAACCGACAATTGGCTTGCGAAGAATCCCGGGAAGGCACAAAATGGAAGAAACAATCTACTTCGGGGAATTTAATATGAGTAAGAAATTTGCTTGGGTCGTTTGCTCAATTATCGGACTTTCTTTATCAGGTGGTTTCGCGATTGCGGCCCCTGCCATCACGGCTGTGAGTGGAACTGTCGGCAATGGGCAGAGCGTGACGATCAGCGGAAGTGGTTTCGGAACGAAATCCAGAGCTGCACCAATCAAGTTTGATATGTTTGAGAATGGAACGGCGGGGTCTTCATTGAATTCCCGCGATTCTTCTTGGGTAGTCTACGAATGTGCAAATGGGGGTATTCCAAATCCGAACTGTGACCGTAAAGGTGCCCTCTACTATAATACCTATGCACGTTCTGGGAATCTGTCAGTCGGGCGTCACATTGTGAATTATGAAAATTTTAATACGAATCATTTCACCTACTCCCCCCCCACGCAGGAGATGTTCATCTCCTATTGGTGGAGAACGGCAAATGCAGACACTAACGACGACTCAATTGTTAAGATGTCACGAATAAACTCGTCGCCTGCAGCAGGCGGGTCACAAGGGTCAACCGCGATACCTTTTTATAATGGGTCAGGCAACACCTCACTTGGAGGTACCTTCAATTTTTCCAATGGCAGTGGCCCTTATTGTGCTTTCAACAATGGAGTTAACATGTCGGAGCTCTTCTATAGTAATGGCGTCGCCTACCTGGCAGCACCTCCGAAGAACACCTGGATTCGGGTGGAAATGTACAAAAAATTAAGTACGGCAGGCGTTAACAACGGCAGCATTTTCATTAATATGCTGGGCGTGGATTCCGCATCGAATACCTCGGCGATGACTCGCGCATCGGGGTATTCGTTCTTGCTCGATACTGTTTTACTTGGGACGGAAGACGGTAGGGGGGCGCAAGACGACGGCACGGGAGGCTTACATAATTACGATATATTTTTAGACGACATGTACATCGACAGTACCCAGGCACGCGTTGAAATCTGCAACACCAGCACCTGGAGTGCGAGGACCGCTTGTGATGCGCAACCCGCAACGGCTTGGTCGGCAGGATCGATCACTTTCACGGTCAATTCAGGCCCGGCTTCTGCCTCCCCGAACCGGTATCTTTATGTCGTAGACTCAACGGGTGCAGTCAATGCCAATGGACGTCCTATTACGATAGACGGGACTTCAACCATCAAGGTACCATCAGCACCAGGAAATTTAAGCGTGCACTAGTTACTCTGAGAAGGTTACGGTGTAACGGTTCGGACTAACCCAGTTGCCCCACCGTCCACATCGAACGAAAAACCTTCTTCACTGACGTAAGACCAAAGCAGGAAAAGAGCATTGCCCCGGATTTCGGCACGGACATAGTGATTGCCGTCATAGGGGTCCAATTGCTCAAGCTGGACCAGCTGCCCAGTGATTTTTCCGCTGCCGTTGGGTCCCCAGAGCTTTCCGTTATCACCGAGAGTAAAGTCTTCTCGCGGAAGGACCTTGACGAACTTCTCTTGACCCGGCTCTTGACACTTCACGCTGATGCTCTTGATTGAGAAGAGATCCTCGACGGTATTGATATCGGCGCGAATGCTGCAATTCGTAAAATTGATCCCGCCCCACCCAGAGTATTGGTCTGCTTTTCCATCTTGGGTTTCCCAAATGCCGGCAAAGTCCGAAGGTGCGGCCCAGAGATCCGAGCCAAAAAGACCAGAGACACCCATTGCAACCACCAGAAAATTCCGAAAGCTCAGTTTCATAAACCTCAACCTACCCCACGCCTTGACAAAGGTACAGACGGGCAAATCATGCAAATTAAAAATTCTTAAGTAGTGCAACCCACCGGGTGGGACTACAATTTCGGTTTAACTCAATAAGGAGAATCCATGAAAAAATTCATAACTATTGTTTCAACCGCATTCGCGATCATCGCCCTGCAATTTTCAGTTGCCGCAATCGCCTGTGACGATTGCCCCGCCCACGCCAAAGGCGAGGGAAAAGCCATGGCAGACTGCCCGCACATGGGCGGTAAGAAGCATAAAGATGGCAAGAAGCACAAGGATTGCGACAAACACAAAGAGCACATGGCTGAGTGCAAAGCCGCAGGCAAAGACTGCCCCCACCACAAAGCTGACGAAAAGATGAGAGAAGAAGAAAAGATAGCCGAGTAATTCTCCATGAGACCTGCAACCCCGGGTTGCAGGTCTTTTTACTGCAAATCCTGCAGGTCAACTTCCCGCACGACCGAATCCACTGACATTCTTCTGGCCAGCGCTCTTTCCAAAGCCTTGCGCCAACTTATGCGCGGAGTACCACTTAGCTTGCTCCACGCATCAGGCGCGAGCACATCACTCAAACGACCCATGATTTCGGGAGAAAACCCGCAAGGTGAGATCAACCCGAACGGCGAAAGATCGTTCACGCAGTTGATTGCCATGCCATGATAGGTGACCCATTTGCGAACCGCGATTCCAACCGAGGCCACCTTCTTTGCCTGCGTGGAGTCCCCCACCCAGACCCCCGTCGCACCCGGACGGCTCTCGGCGTGAACCCCCGAAGCAGAAAGTTCCTGGATCAGAACTCCCTCAAGCTTTCGAACAAATCCTTCGACATCGCGCGCCGGTCCAAAGCCCTGCCCATCCAACTTGCAAATCGGATAAATCACCAGCTGCCCGGGGCCATGATACGTGAGATCGCCACCGCGTTCAGTTTCTGAGAATTCAACGCCTTCCGGGAAAGCCGCAGGCAGCGGCATATGCCTGGTTCGCTCCGTGCCATTGAACTGCAGACCGCGGCCCTGAGTGATCACCGGGTAATGTTCCAGAAAAAGCACCGTATCCGGAATCAAGTCATCAGCCCGGCGCTCAACCAGCTTCAACTGAAGCTCGCGCGCAACCGAATACCGCGTCAATCCGGGTAAGGAAATCAACTGCATTCTAGTCGAGAAGCAGAAAGCCCGGGTTCTCGATGTATTTGATGAAAATCTTCATGAACTCCGCCGCGATTCCGCCATCCACAACTCGATGATCGAGAGAAATCGAGAAGTAAGTCCAGTCGCGGATCACGATCTTCTCCACCCCATCGATCACTTTCACGACGGGCTTGCGGGAAATCTTGTTGAAACCCATGATCGCAACTTCCGGATAATTGATCACAGGTGTCGCGAATAAGCCGCCAATCGAGCCGGCGTTGGTCAACGTCACCGTTCCGCCCTGGAAGTCTTCCAGCGTGAGCTGCTTTTTGCGCGCGCGATCCACGAGGTTTTCAATCTCCCGCGCTAGTTCAAGCACGGTTTTATGTTCAACACTCTTCACAATCGGCGCGGTCAGCCCGTCCTCTGTCTGGATCGAGAGACCGATATTGTAATAATTCTTCAGGACCAGTTGCCCGGCCTGTTCATCCAGTGATGAGTTGATCATCGGGAACTGCTTGAGCGCCGCAACCATCGCCTTCATCACAAAAGGAATGTAGGTCACCTTCACACCCTGGCGCTCGCCGATTTCTTTCGCATGAGCACGGAGCTGAACCAGTTCGGTCGCATCGGCTTCTTCAACATAGGTGTAATGAGCGGCGTGGTCTTTCGAAGCGCGCATCTTTTCGGCGATCTTTTTGCGGAGCCCCACAAAGGGAACGCGCTGCTCGGAACCGGCTGCTGGCGCCGGCATTGCCTTGCGGGGTACTTTGGGAGCAGCTGCTGGTGCCGGCGTTTTACGAGCCCCGGAACTGATGTAGCGCTCAACGTCTTCGCGCAGGACCCGCCCATTCGGACCGCTGGCGGAAATTTTGTTCAAATCCACTCCCGCTTCTTTGGCCATCTTCCGCGTCGCTGGAGAGGCCGCAATCGTGGGCTCTTCGATATTTAAAGGAGAGGCAGCAGGAGCTGGTTTCGCACCCTGGTTGACGGGCGTGGAAACAGACGGCGCCACGTCTTCGATATGCGTGGGCACTTTCTTGGCCTGGTCTGCGGCAGCTTCCGTTTCAAATTTCAGAAGAATTTGTCCGACGTGGACGATTTCACCTTCTTTGGCGTGAAGAGTCGCAACCGTGCCCTCAAAAGCAGAAGGAATCTCGATCGTCGCTTTATCCGTCATGATTTCACAAAGAGGCTGGTCGTGTTTGACCACATCGCCGGGCTTCACGGCCCATTTCACCAATTCGCCTTCTGACACGCCTTCGCCCAGCTCGGGTAATTTGAATTCCACTTAGCTCTCCTGTTCGCGGCGCTTCTTGATGACGCCCTCGATAAAAAATTCACCGGCGCGATAACTCGAACGAACCATGGGTCCAGAAGCCACATATGCAAATCCCTTGCGCTCACCGACGACTCTCAGCTCATCAAATTCCGCGGGACTATAATATCTCTCAACAGGCAGATGTTGGAGTGATGGCCGGAGATATTGGCCCAGCGTCAGCACATCCACGTCATAGTCACGTAAATCATCAAAACATTGGCTGAGTTCCTCTGCCGTTTCGCCGAGCCCCAGCATGACAGAACTTTTCGTGAACAGAGGATGCCCGATGGTTTGAGCGTAAGCTTTCGCGGCCCGAAGTGTTGCGAGCGACTGCGTGTAGGTCGCGCGCGGGTCCCGTACGCGGTATTGCAGGCGTTGTACGGTCTCAACATTATGAGCATAGACATCCAGACGGGACGCAACTACCGTCTCAATCGCCGCCACATCACCGCGAAAATCGGGGACGAGTGCTTCCACGATGATCTTGGGATCGAGTCTTTTGATTTCGCGAATGGTCGCGGCAAAATGTCCCGCCCCTCCGTCCGGCAGATCATCGCGATCCACCGAAGTGAGCACCACGTATTTGAGTTTCAACGTCGCAATGCTCGCGGCAATCTGATGGGGCTCATTCGTATCCAGCGCCGGCGGATTTCGCGAGGTTTTGATCGCGCAGAAACGACAGGCCCGCGTACAAGTATCGCCACCCAGCATGAAGGTGGCCGTGCCCGCAGCCCAGCACTCCGCCACGTTTGGACAATGCGCTTCCTGACAGACGGTATGGAGGCCTCCATCCCTCAGAAGGTGCTTAATCTCTCCGTAATTTTCGCCAGCAGGAGGGCGGATCTTAAGCCATTCCGGTTTCTTACCCGCTAAAATCTGCGCTGCTTTGGAGGGTGAAATGGGTTTTGCGGGCTCACTGGTCAAAGGTGCAGGACTCAAGCTCGCGGAGTCGAGAACGGGTAATTCCTGGAAGATCGCCATAGCCACTCGTTATAAACCCCCCGGTTTGATGAATCAAGTCTGGAATCGAAAAAAAAGCCCCCCGGCGAGTGCCGAAGGGCCTTGAGAGAGAGGAGTAGTATGAGCCGCTTCCTGCGGTCACAAGTTCTATTTGCAGCCCTGATGCCAATGGAAACTCATATGAACCTCAGCCCTGATCCAAGGGAGATCTTCCCGCCCAGCAGCGTCCATCTTTTTGCAATCGGGTGATCGCATTTCGAAATAAAAAATCCCGTCTTCTTCCATCCTGGAAAAACACGGGACCATGAGAGGAGAGAGGAGAGACACGGCGACGCTTTCGAAAGCATCGCTTGAGGTCGGAGCGGTTGCTCCGAAACTTTCAATTTCTTTGGATCGTTGCAGTCACGATCGGGCCAGTCACTGTCGGGACTGCCGCGATTGAGCGGTAGTCAGGACCAAAGGGAGCCGAAACACGCGGACTCGCTGTAGTCGACAAATTTTGCGCCTCAAACCGGTACGCTTGCGCAGCCTGAAGTGCCTCGGCCCAGCCGGGGGCAGCGTTATCCCAGCCCGGGGTCAACTGCTTGACCCAATCCGGCAGGACGAAATCAGGAACTTCGATGGGCTGAAAAGTATTTGGGAGCTGCGCTGTCCCGTCCCAGTTCACGTGGAAACCGGAACTTGCCGGCCTCGGCGCGAATTGCATGCGGCTTGCGTTGAGAATGCCGGAAATATTCTGGTTGAATTGGGGGGTGACGATATTTTGAAATGTCAGCTTGGGTGTGCCCAGGTTGCAGGTCGGGCAGGAGGAAGAGCGCGCTTCAACGTCTGTGACCAGCAGGGTGACAAAACTCAGGGCCACCAGGCTGCCTATTTTCAGTACAGAGCGCATAGGGGTGCGCCAACCGAATCTCGTTTTCATCTTCAACTCCTCTGATCCACAACTACGGAGGCACCCACATTCTTCTGAAGCGGCTTTTGTCGCTAGTGCCTTTTAGCAACAGCCGCGCAAGACTAAGCAATCACCATGCCGCGTCGCAGCAATAACTCTCAATCGATCCAGGAGATTTCCGGGGGTAATACCCCGATAAACAGGCCAGATGAGGTGTCCAAACTTTGGACAGGTGGACAGACCTGAAGGGCTTTGTCACAATGGAAAACACATGATTTTGAAGAAACTGAAAAAAGCCCGGCGCGGAGAGCGCGGCCAAGCCTCGATCTTCATTGGACTTATGCTGATGACGTTTCTGCTGTTTTTCGCCTTCGTGGTGAATACCGGCATGCTGGTCAATGCCAAGATCAATCTTCAGAATGCCGCCGACCTGGCCGCGTACTCAGGCGCCGCCCAACAGGCGCGAACGCTGAATCAGATTTCGTTCCTGAACTATGAAATGCGCCGGGCGTACAAGAAGTTCCTCTTCCGTTATTACGTGCTGGGCAATATGGCCCAAAAGAGCTTCCCCCGCTCGGGCGGCTCCGGCCCCATGCTCTGGAGTCCAGATGGCAGCACCGATTACCAGGTGCCCGCCGTCTGCATGATCTTCAACGGCAAAGATAATTACTGCCAGATTGCTGCGCTTCAAAAGATCAACGCCCCTCCGGCCAACCCCTTGGACGCGATCACCACCGTGCTTCGTGCGCAATTGTTGAATCTTGAAAAACTCAGGGAACAAAACTGTGCCTCTATCGCCAAAGCCAATACTTTTTTGCTGATGCTTTGGATGTACAATACTGATCCTTCGTTCGCGTCCGTTGACCCAAAATTCACGACCTTGGTGAACCTGCTCAAAAACCTCGCCGGAGATCTTGGCCTGATTCCCCGTGAACTGCTTTTGAGTTTCCGGATCAAGACTCTCGAAAAATACCTCAATGCTGCTCCACAGGTCGGCGTCGATATCGGTAAAGTCAGACTTCTCAGAAGCGCTCCCGATCCAATCGCCCAGGAACGGACCGTGAACGCCTTCCTTTCCGCCTACAATACGCTCGGAGAAAACTCGTTTGCGAGTGACTCCATCTTCATGGATGAACTCATTCCGACCGGGAACAAGGGAGCCAGTCTCATCAAGCTCAATGAGATCAAAGCCGCCTTTGATGTTTACGCAGTGGACTTCGAGGCCGGCTCTGGAAACAGCAACAACCCCAAGGATTGCACCACCACTCTTCAGGCGATTTCCACCCCCGAATCAGGATTGACTCTGGGGTTCTACAAGGACCCCCAAATCCTCACCTATTATGCAGTGAGATTGAAAGCCAAAGCCAAGGTCATGTTCTCGCCTTTCGGAGATATGGAGCTCAAAGCCTATGCCGCAGCTCAGCCGTTTGGAAGCCGTATTGGCCCGCCGCTACCGGATGACTCACTGCTCGTCCGAAAAGCGATTGCCAAGGGCAAGTTTGGCGCTGATGTGACTATCCGCAGACAGATTCCAAATCTTCCGGTGCAAGAGAGTGATTCGGCCGCCGGCGCCGGCAAAGGCTGGGATAACCAGGAAATCATGTCCCAGCTCTACAAATCGATGCAAACCGACCTGCTCACCCCGATTCAAAGGGAGAACTTCGAACGCGGTTACCATGCGGCAATGGGTCCAAATCCCTGGGAGGGGACCCGTTACAATATTCTGAACGACACCGTTCCAGATCCGTTCATGGTCAACTTTGACACCCAAAAAAACGCCGCGCTTTGGGCCCCGATCTTCCCGCCAGACGAAATGGCGGGACTCTCCTCAGCGATCAAAGGCGCCATTCATGAATTCTTCGCTCCTCCCAGCGGCTCAGGAATGGCGGCTTCAGCGGGGCTGGCGGATCTGGAAGCATCTCTTTCGGCGGGTCTGAGCAACTACATTGATCAGCTCAATCAGGGGAGAGGCGAAGAAGGAGAAGGATTGAAGGTGGTCAAAATCACCGATCCTTTCACAAGTCGGCCCAATGACCCCGCAAATGCCGGCATTGCCGCGCCCCTCGGGAGTCTTGGAGGTATGCTGATGACGGACCCCTCTCAGTACCGGACGTCATGGAGCGCCGTTCCAAACCATGATGCCCAGGCCATGGGGAGAATTGGTTACAGCGTTAAATTCGTTTCCTTTCATTCACTCCTGAATGCCTCCCGACCCGCAGATGGCAAAAGCGGGAACCCCAATAACCGGCCAGACGGTGGAGCAGATGGGGATGAGGATTTCATTTACCTCAAGCATTGAGCACCGGGTGCGCGGCCGAATACTTGTTGCAATGACCCTGCTCCTATGGCTTATTTTCAGAAGCTCAACTTACTAGTCAGTCACAAAACGGAGAAGAAAATGGCCTCGAAAAAATCAAAAGCAAAAGCTAAAAAACCGGCTCCGAAAAAGAAGAAGCCCGCGCCCAAGAAAGCCGCATCGAAGAAACCCGCTATAAAGAAAGCGCCCGCTAAAAGGGCCGCTACAAAAAAAGTTTTAAAGAAAGTCCCGGCAAAAAAATCAAAAAAAACCGCACCCAAGAAAACTGCGGTAAAAAAGGCTTCCCAGAAATCTTCAAAAAACGCCGCCCCAAAAAAAACCGCTCCTCAGAAGAAAGCTCCTGAAATGATGACCCATGCGGCCTCCGCCGGTCTCGGTGCAGGCGTGGGCGCACTGGGCGCTTCTCTGTTCAATGGCGAACATGGCCACGATGATGTCCGTCCCGAAAACGAGGTTTTCATCAACGACCAGGAAGAATTCCAGGAAAAAGATGAAGATAAAGACGAAGATGACTTTCTGCTCGACGATGAAGACGAGTCCGAAGAAGCCGGCAAGAAAAAAAAAGATGATGACGAAGACGAAGATGACCTCGGCTTCGACGACGAATCAGAAGAATAGTTTATAGCATCTGAATTTCAGAGGCGAAGCTCGCGCCGGCCGCATCCGCAGCCCCGTGTTTCGCCTCTTTGCTTTCAAAATTATGGAAATCCGCGACATTATTCACGGGGCGATTCTCATAGAGCCTTACGAGCTTCCGGTCATCGACTCCCGCCATTTTCAACGCTTGCGGGAAATCAAGCAGCTCGGTTTTGCGGAATTTTCTTTCCCGAGCGCAACCCATAATCGTTACGTTCACAGCTTGGGCGCGATGGAGACCGCCACGCGCGCTTTCGATACAATCTTTGGCGGACCCAGTGCCCGTGTCGCGCATTTATCCACCGACACGCTTCACAACAATCAACCCGCGACGTACGCCCGCTTTCGTGCCGTACTCCGACTCGCAGCTCTTCTGCACGATATTGGGCATGGCCCGCTTTCGCACACGAGCGAAGTGGCGATGCCGGACGTCAAAACCCTGGCGGTGCCGTTCGTCAAACCCAGAAACAAACCCCGCAAAGCCACCCACGAAGACTACACCCTGAAGATGATTCTGGACTCGGCACTCACCGGTATCCTCGAAAAAGCCGGGAGCTCTTTCGGATTCCGTCCCCTCCACATCGCAGCACTGATTGAAGCCAGCATTGAACTTCCGAAAGACGATCATTTTTTCAAAGATCAGTTGCAGGGCGAAACTGTTGATTTTCGCCCACTGCTGAACCAGCTGATTTCGAGTGAAATCGATGCCGATCGCATGGACTACCTCCGGCGCGATAGCCTGCACTCAGGGGTCAGCTACGGCCAGTTTGATTTCGACTGGTTGGTAGGAAACCTGAGTCATCACGTCAACGAAGGCAGGTGTTTTCTCGGCCTGAATCACCGGGCAATCTATGCTTTTGAGGATTTCCTGATTTCGCGTTTTCACATGTTTCTGATGGTGTACTTTCATTACAAGAGCATTGTTTTTGATTCGATGCTCGGCAAATACCTCGAAAGCCCCGACTGCGATTACACGCTGCCGGCAGATATCGAGCAGTATTGCGAACACACAGATACGCGGCTTTTCGCGCATCTTGCGAAAAGTTCCAACCCCTGGGCCAGAAGAATCACGGAGAAACGATACTACCGAATGCTGGTTGAACTGCACAGCGGGATTCCCACCGGCAAAACCGCGTTCCAGGAACAACAGCGGCTTCTTGAGCAAATCCGCGGCAGCTTGGATGAGCGCAAAATCGATTTCATCTCGTCGACCTCCACGAGCGAAATTTCCAAATATTTCCGGAAACCCGGCGATCCCATTTACGTGCTTTACGACAACCATTACAGCGCGCCGAGCTTCATCCCCCTCGAGCAGTGCACGGATCTCTTCCAGCGTTACAGCGAAAAACGCTCAATCACCCGCCTCTATGTTTCACCCGAAGATTATCCGCTTTGCCGAGATGCCGGCCGGCAGACGCCGCTGCGGTATGAAGAAGAATTTCTGCCGACTACTTCCACTTGATGCTGCAACCCATCGACGGCAACTGTTCCTGCACAACTGGTTTGCCGGCCAAAACCGCATCAATCGCCTGCGCTAAATCCCGGGTTCTCACTTTTTCAGGTTCTTTCCAGTTGTCGTCCATCCGCCCGTGATAACGAATGGTGAATTCCGCGCCTGCACCGGGTTGGAGCAAATAGAACTCGGGGGTGCAAACGGCGCCGTAGGCGCGGGCAACGGCTTGATCTTCATCATGAAGATAGGGAAAAACAAAGCCCTGCTCCCGAGCCCGCTTGCCCATGGCTTCAAAGCTGTCGTCGGGGTAGCGAACAGAATCGTTCGAATTGATCGCCAGCACCGGAACGCCTTTACCCTGATATTCCCGGGCCAGAGCGTTGATGCGCTCCTGGACGGCAATCACGTAGGGACAGTGATTGCACATGAAGATCACCACGACTGCTTTAGATGAGGCAAAATCCGCAAGCGCATGGTTTCGGCCGTCCGTCGCTCTTAATTCGAATATCTGGGCCTTTGTTCCGACCATCCCGGCTTCTGAATAAGTAAGTGCCATATCCGGTCTCTTTAGCGCGAAGGTGTTCGGCTCGGCAACGAAATCCGACGTTTTGAATGGAGAAAGTCCCGACGCTTACGTAGAATTCCAGGATGGCGCTACATCTGACCGGGCTGCAGCAGAAGTGGGCTTCCGGACTGCTGGCCTTTGGCGCGGCCGCGGGACTTTACGCTCTGACCAACCGTTTCCTCTGGCACGAGCCACGCCTGCTTCAATTGACCTTCATCGATCACACAATCCCGTTCCTCCCCTCCTCCATCTGGATTTACATGAGCGCTTTTCTTTTTCTACCCTGGATGTATCACCGGACTCTCACAGAATACCGGCGCAACCTTCTTGGCTTCATGGGCCTGGTTGCCTTCAGCGCGGCAATTTTTTTGATTTATCCCGTCCGCTTTCCAAGAGAGCTTTATCCACTGGAAGGAGTTCCTTCCTTCACGCATTCGGTTTTCAGCTGGCTTCGGGGGGTCGATGCCCCAGTTAACTGCATGCCGAGCCTCCATGCCAGTGTGATCGCGTACGTTTTTTTCAACTATGTGCATTCTCAAAAAAGGATTGAGTTCTCTTTTCTGAAAATCTCAGGTTACGGTCTCTGGACTGCCTTGATCCTGCTTTCCACTTTAACGACCAAACAACATTATGTTTTCGATATCCTTGCCGGAGCACTGCTCGGCTACGGCTTCTTCAGACTTTTCGTCCCCAGTCCGAGTCCCGGCAATACGTAAGCACTCGCGCCAGGTATTCCCGCATCGGGGGTGCACTGATTCCGGCGGGTGCCAGAATTTGATCGGCAAGCGTGGTCTCAAACGTCTGGTTCATTTCAAAATAATCGCGATACACCCGCGCCTCGGCCAGAATCCGCCGGGTTCTTGCGTTGACCAGAAGCCGAAGAACCAGCCAGAGCGGGCGAAAGAGGCGAGCCGGAATATAAACGGGAGACGCAATCTTGAAAATTCTGGCTGCCTCCTGCCCGATTTCACCTGCCGTGAGTTGCCCTTGGGCGCCGCCGCATAAATGCAACGTGCGCCGGAGCGCCGCGGAAGTGAAGAGACAAAACACCGTAGCTCGCGCCACAAAATCAACGGGTACGATGTCCACAACTGTGCTGGCGCTTCCGGGAGCCCATTTCCAGTACCCCTTGGCGTAAATTCGTAAGAGCCAATAAACCGCTTTGAAAGCGGAAGTCCTTCCCGTTACCGAATCCCCGGTAATGATGCTCGGACGAAGGATCGCGATCGGAAGTTCCTTCTGATGCTTCTGAACTTCGAGCTCCGCAAGGTATTTCGTTTCCTCATAAGAATTGCGAAAGTCCTGCCCACAGTCGAGTTCCTCTTCTCGTATCGGTCCGCCACGTCGGCCGCAGACAAACGCGGTGCTCACGTAAACCATGCTCTTGAGTGTGCCCTTGCGCTGACATTCCTGCGCAAAATCAAGAATTCTTCGGGTTCCTTCCACATTGATTCTGAAGCTCTGCTCGAACTCCGCGTCAAAATTCAGCTCCGCTCCGAGGTGAATGATGCGAGTCACTCTTCCAAGAGCTCTCCACTGACCCGCTGAAAAATCGGCTAGATCCCCCTCGCAAATTTTCACGCGCGGGTCGGCTCTGTATTTCTGCGGCAGCCGGTCGCGAGCGTACCGCGTTCCTTTACTCCGGATCAGCAAAATGACCGAGGTGTCCGGAGTACCAAGAACAGCTTCGAGGACCCGGGAGCCCACCAGTCCCGTCGCGCCCGTCAGGAAAACGGTTTCATTTTCATTTTCCGGGATCGGAGCCATACAGTGATTCCCTGAATTTCGCATCGCTCAGACGGCAACGCGCGGAGGCGTTCGCGTAGAGCGGATGCTCGGTCATTTCCTTCCAGATCTGCTTCAAGGACTTCTCGCGGATATTGCCAAAGGACCTGGCGGTAAAATCACAAGGAGTCATGTCACCGTTGGCCCGCAGATGAAACTGCACCATTGCCGCCGGGCAACCTTCGGCCACACAGCCATAACTGATATTTGAAAAAATGGACTGATGGATCACCCGGGGAAATTCCGGTTTTTTGTTGTAATCTTCCCGGAAGCTCTGCACGGCCCGGGCTTCTTCATCGGTAAGCACGCAAGAGGCGTGCTCGGCCAGCCGTCCGGCAGGAATCGCATCAAAAAGAAAAACCTCCAGCACCCCGAGATTCCGCGCAAGTTCCATCATTCGATGAAGAGATCCATCCTGAAGTCTGGAGCGATCCACAAAAGTCGACAAGCCGGTCGGAATACCCGCTTCCTGGCAGCGCTTCAGACCTTCGGCCGCTTTCAGGAAAAGGCCGGCTCTCCCTCGGTTGCGATCGTGCTCTCCCGAATCAGGTGAGTCGAAGCTGACGTAGACGCCGAAAATCCCGGCTGCCTTGAGTTCCCCAACACGCTTGTCATTCAGGAACTCCCCGTTTGTGAACAGGGTGCAGATCGCCTTGTCCGGGTTCACGGCCCGGATTAATTCCGGAAGATCCGGATGCAGAAGGGGCTCACCTCCTGTGAAAATCACACAGGTCGTACCCAGTCCCAGAACCTCATCAATTGCAGAAAGAAGCTCCGCCAGGGTCAGTGCTGATTTTTTTTGCCTGACCTCCTCCTGAATAAGAGCGGCCGAGCAATGCTCGCAAACACATTGACACTCGTAGCAGATCGCCAAAGTTGCGGCATGAGGTGTCCGCGCGACGCCCGGGATGACGTTGGAAAAAACTTTTTTTTGGTAAAGGACCATCTGATCCCGGATGATCTGACGCACTCTGCGGCGGGCCGGTGCGGATTTGGGCGGAGGCGTGACGAGCGAGAAAACCCGCCGGCCATCAGGCAGCTCAACGAAGGGTTTGGAATCCAGAACATACGTTTCGCGCGAGTTTCTCAGAAATTTACGGAAGATTTCGCGTTTGAGGTTTCTATCAGCCATGAGGAAGTACCATGAGGATTACTTTCGTTGAAGTAAGCTAGCATGCGGAAATCACGTGGTAAAGCGAATCGAAGGTTGTTAAAATGCCGAAATGTACCCGGTTCTTTTCACTGCCTTTGGGCAACCCTTTACCACCTGGCCGCTCTTCGCGTTGATGGGCATCTGGGCTTTTTTTTTCATCGTTCGCGCCGGATTGAGAACTCATGGCATTCCGGACCTCAGGATCAATTTGTATGTGATGATTTGCACCGTTGCTTTCTTTCTCGGCGCCCATCTCGGGCAAGTCGTGACCGTAGGAAGCAGTGCCGCCACGGAAGACATCAGTTTTCGGGGCTTAGTGCTTTACGGCGGCGTTCTGGTGTCTATGCCAGTCGGAATCTTCCTTTGGTGGCTCTTCGGCTGGAACCGCAAATTCAATATCCGTGCACTTCTGGACCTTGCGACACCTGGAATCATCTGGGCCCTGTTCTTCGGACGACTGGGCTGCACCTTTTACGGCTGCTGTTACGGCACCCCGAGTGGCGCCTTTCCCGGCACCCTTTTGAATTACGAACACTGGGATTTTGCGAGCCAGCCGTTTCCTTCCGGGCTCCAAGGCGTGCCCCTGCATCCCGCAACGCTTTATGAGGCTCTCCTGCTGCTTTTTCTGGGCCTTGCCGCACATCGCGTCCAGCACAGACATCACTGGACTCCCGGTCTGCTTGGCTGGTCTCTGCTGGGCGGATATGCGCTCGGAAGATTTTTTTTGGAATGGATTCGACTGGACCCCAGAGGTGAATCGCTCCTTGGCCTCTCACCGAGCCAGGGGGTCTCACTTTTGCTCGTGCCGGTGGCTGTCTTCTTCGTTCAGAAACATCTGCGGGCGCCCAAATGTCGCTGATCGGGCCGGCAATCGGAAACGACCTCGTCCACCTTGCGGCCCCGCGTACCCGTGACAAACATGAGAACGCAAAATTTTTGAAGAAAATTCTTTCAGCTGAAGAAATCCGTTTCCTGGAAAAGAGCAAAAACCCCTCGCTCACTCTCTGGAAATTCTGGAGCGCCAAGGAAGCAGTTTACAAATTGGCGAAACAATCCAATCCCGCACTGGTCTTCACCCCTTCGCTGATTCCGATCGATCCAACCGGAAAAGCGCAAATACGCACTGACGTGGCGGATGGTTTTTTAGAGCTGAACCTCTGCTGGGACCACAATGAAAATTATGTTCATTGCCTCGCCGCTCCCGCGGACAATGCCCTTCAGGAGCAGTTTTCAGCAATTCGCCACAAAGATGAACTCTTGAGAAACGAAAAAACCGGCCTGACCCCCGCGGAGCTTGCCTGCGTGCGTTCCGAAGAATCGATCGCAGTGCGCCTTCTCGCCAAAATACTTTTGCGGGACCGGGGCTATGCCGAGGCGGAAGTGGTTCGGACGCGTCTGCCGGAAGAATTATGGAGTCCCCCTGTGGTCTGGCTCAAAGGCAGCGAAGCCAGTCATTCCCTTGCGGTCAGTCTCTCGCATGACGGCCCCTGGGTTGCAGCCGTGATTGCGATCGCGCGGAATTGAGCTAGCGGGGACTCGGCGTTTTGTTTGGGCCCGGAAACGAAAAACTCCGGACCTCATCACCCGTCTCGGGCTTCACTTCTAAAAAATCGGGCGTCACTGTCGGGCTCGGGCTCGCTTGCGGCATTGCGCCCTGCTTTTGCCGGCGACCAGGAAAAACGAATTCACGTTCCACTGTCGAAACATCCAGAGCAGCCTCGGGTTCGCGAGCCGAGGTGGGAATTCCGGACGGCATTGGCGTACTTGCGGCGGACGCGTTCTCAACACCGGCTCCAGAAGGGAATCCAGCGATTCGGGCCAGCTGACTCAGCCAGGAAGGAATTTTTTCGTTCATGTCAGTTTCATAATAGGATGCGACATCCTTCATAATTGCATTTCTGCTCTTGGTCATCAGCTCTGAACTTGCTTTGCCGTATTCCGCTTTTGCCGGCAGCACCGTTTCTTTCCAGAGCAAGGATCTCTGGGCTGGAGTGGCATTACGTCCGAGCTTCATGAGGCCGCGATAGTAGGCATCGTGCGCCTGGTCTTCCCGTTCAATGACCGTTTCGAAATCAGCAGCGCCAACTGCGGTTGGCACCAGCGGACTCAACGCGGTGAAAATCATAGCAATAAGCAGCCCTGAACCACGCAGACCTTCAAAATTCGATGCCATATTGGTGATTTTCAACCATAGAATAAGGAAGTACAATTATTAAATAGGGGTTTTCCGTCTGTCCATGCGCACCGGGGGGTGTGATTTATGAAAAATCACAAGATTTTTTGGTCGGTCATTTCATCAATATTTTTTGCGACGCAACTCGCCTGGGCTGCTCCGGGTACCAGCACCGACTCGCCTTATAGCCCGGGGAATTGTAAAATAATTCCCCCCGGCGAAAGCACCCCGAACCGGCTTTGCCTGCCGCTTTCCATTCCCAACAAGACCTTGCCGTTTCCAGTTCAGGCCCCCTGCCTCTCGCCCGCCCAGCTCGTCTCGATTGAGCAAATTGATCTCCAAGCCTGCAAAGATGTCACTATAGGTGGCGTCGTGATTCCGGGCGGCGTGCTTCGCAGCAAGACAAGAGAAATTAATCCCGATACTTCGGTGCCGACCGGTAAAACCAGCGGTTTGCTGGACAATCTCGAAGCGCTCATGCGCATCCGGATCGACTGCCTTTACAAAGGAATCATCGTCGATTTCAAAATTCCCCAGGCTCCGGGTGAGTGCAAAGGGGTGGCCGCCACTGCGCTAGACACCCCTCACACCCGCTGCAACCATGCAGATGGAGAAATCACGACCAACCATCTCGGGGAGTCCTGCGGCACTTTTGGCAGAAACGGGAACAGCACCTGGGAACGCGCCCAGCTTCGCGGACTCGTCATCCAGGCAATCAAATTTTACCGGGACAAGGTCACCACCGAAATCGAGAATCACTATCGCCTCACGATCGATTCACCTCGCTGCCACTCAATGGCGAACGACTATCTGGCTCTGATGCAGGATGCGCGGAACATCTCAACCGACATTATCAAGGGCTCGGCCACTCTCAGCAAGGAACCCACTCTCCTGAAGCGCGCAGTCAACTTCTGTGAACCCGATGACGTTCAGCTAGAACAGCAGATTGCAAAGTACGTGGACAAAACCGTAGATCCTAAGATGGTGCGCGAAGGCATTCCGGGAAATTCGGTTTGCATGCTCAGTGCCTCTCGCGAGAACCGGATCGCATTGTTCTCCTCGCTCATGCAATGCCAGATCGACGCCGGCGTGAAGAAATTTGAAACCCAACTGGTCCCAAGGATCACTGAGTTCAACAACAAAATCAGTTCCTGCCGGGCTTCTGCGCAAGCTAAAGGCAGTTCCGTCGGGCATAAAAAGAAAAGCCGCTCCAAAGGTGAAAAGGCCGGCAACGCGAGTTTCGACAATTGCTACAATCCTTGGATCCAGAACTTTTTCAAGTCCATCATCGACAACAATATTCCGGGCAAGTTCAAAACCGAGAACACCCCGAATCCAGAATTTCCAACCAGCTTGCCTCTCCTTTGCGCCTTGGGAACTTTGCTTGAGCGGCGCCGCAAAACAACAGAAGCCAAGAAAGCTGCCAAGCTGTCCTCCAGCCGGAAGGTTTTTGGCGTAGTCTCTTTCATGGCTTTCAACATAACCGTCCTGGTGATTTCGGCCTACCTCAGCATGAGCTGCGGTGGCGGTGGTGGCGGTGGCGGTTTTCCCGCCCAGCTGAGCACCTGCTTTCCGACCGAGCCCGCGCTGCCAGATACCCCGAGCGTCAGGTCTCTACTCAACCGTTGCTGTGAGTCGCCCGACTTCACTGCGGTGAAATCCAGCCTGGATCTTTCAGACCCGAATTCCTCGGATTGCCAGAGCTGCTCTCTGCTCGCCGAATGCAACGGCACCAGTCTTTATCCGATTGAGACCGGCTCATCCGCGGGTCTCAATGCCGCGGAAGAGCAGAATCAATCGCGCGAACGCGTCAGTCTCGCCGACAGCTCAGGGGATCTGGGGGCAGACAAGAGTCCTGTACTCAATCTCTCTGAAGCCAGTGCGGGAACCACTACCCAGAGCAGTGTCCAGAAAGCAGCTGCTGGGCCTGCCGGAAACGATCCGCAAGTCCAGAAACCCAACCACTCCCGAAGCGCTGGAGGCCTGTCAACCTCGGGACATGGAATCGGAAATAATGATAACGGCGCCTGGCAGACCGGGAATGGCTCTGGCGGAAATGCAAACGGGGATGGCAGCGGCGGCCTGCCCGAAGCTGATCAAACCGCGGGCAATTACGGCTCAGCAGGTTCGGGCGGCGGTTCGGGTTCAGGTAGTGCCGGTGGGCGCGGCGCCGGTGGTTCAGGCGCACGAATGGGTTCCGGAAGTTTCTCTAACTCAGGCAATGGTTCCGGTGCGGGTGACGGCTCCGACGGAGCTCTGAAATTCGGCAAAGAAGGCCGCGCAGAAGACGGGAGTAATCCCATGGGCAGCGAAGATCCGGAAGATTACTTCAGCCGACTGAACCCGGACGACAATCTATTTAAAATCGTCGAGCGTCGTTACCAGAAAAAAACGACAGATTGGGCCCTGCCTGCTTCTGCAGTCATCAAGCCTTAGCTTGCCTGTTCCCGCAGCCCGGGTTAACTTATTCGGTATATGCCATTCTTCACAAGGAACGTGAAATTAGGACGACCTCTGCGCGTTGGATCGCGCAGGATCATTGCTCTGGGTACCTGGGGATCCGCGGGAGATCCCACGGTTTATGGCGCTGCAGATTATGATGCTGCCCCGGCTCTCGCGTACATTGACAAGCTCCGTGCCCAGACCGGCAAGCGAATCACTCTCTCTCATTTCGTGGGGAAGGCGCTGGCGCTCACGGTGGCCCAACATCCCGACATCAACTGTGTACTGCGATTTGGTCGCTTCTATCCCAGGCAGAGCGTTGATGTCTGCTTCCTTGTTGCTGCTGATAGCGCCGGACAGGACCTTTCAGGCACGATCATCCGCAACGCGGATAAAAAATCGATTTCTGATTTCGTCACTGAAATGGAGACCAATGTGGAGGCCATCCGGAAAAAAGGCGATCCTGCCTTCAAAAAGATGAAATCCACGATGAGTCTGGTCCCAGGAATTCTGGCCCGGGCTGTGATTAAATTTTCTGAACTTCTGATGTATGCCCTGAATCTCTGGACCCCTCTGCTGGGCACCCCCCGGGATCCCTTTGGAAGCATCATGATCACCAACATTGGCTCGCTTGGTCTGGACATGGCTTTTGCACCCCTGGTCCCCTACTCACGCGTGCCTCTTTTGATTTCCATTGGCGCGGTCCGGGAGACGCCAGTCGTGCGCGACCAGCAGATCGTCATCGGTAAAATGCTTCGCCTGACTGTGACTTTTGATCACCGTCTGGTGGATGGTGTGCAGATGGCCAAGATGGCCGAGACTTTGGCGAATATTTTCGCCAATCCCGAAGCCCGGATGGGATCTGTGTAGTCAGCGCCAGCTTTAACCGGCTTTACTTTGATCTGCGATATTTCTGACCGTTGATGCGTCCCATGGGACCTCTCAAACGCGCATCTTTACTCAAGGTCGGCAGCTCTTCGTTGAAACGGGCTTCTGCTTTTGAAAGCTGCGCGATTTCAGAATCAAAGTTAATTCCCCGCTGCCTGGGCACATTGATTTCTGAAAGTTTCTGATAAATCGCCGTATCATCCGTTACCCGACCCGCCGTGGGCACTGAGCCCATAGCCACCGACATACTGGTCAGGGCAAAGGCAAATCCGCTGCTCAACAACAACATCCGCATCATGGCCAACTCCTACTGTGTAACAACTGGGAACCGACGCCATTGCCGGAGTACCCGTGCGCCTATGAGCAAGGCCAGTGCCA
Source organism: Bdellovibrionales bacterium GWA1_52_35 (assembly GCA_001769805.1). GTDB lineage: Bacteria > Bdellovibrionota > UBA1018 > UBA1018 > UBA1018 > GWA1-52-35. The sequence goes on along the minus strand of MEPO01000003.1, from coordinate 66,514 downwards.
TCAACCAGGAAATGCCCTCTCAAACGACAGACAGCTATAAGTCATTGATTTTACCTGTGATTTATGAGACTGACCATAAGTAACTTTTAAACAGAATCCCGGAAACACTGTCAAAAAATTAGTCAGTTGCCCAGAGATAGCGAATCAGACACATGACCTTACGCCCGATCCGACTCGTGAGAGTCCGACAGAACAATCTCAAAAACGTCACGGTGGAGTTCCCCGCGCGCGAGCTCTCGGTCATTACAGGCCTCTCTGGCAGCGGCAAGAGTTCTCTGGCCTTTGATACGTTATATGCTGAGGGCCAGAGGCGGTACATTGAAAGTCTTTCGACCTATACGCGGCAGTTCCTGGAGAAAATGCCCAAACCCGATCTCGACTCGATCGAGAATATTCCTCCCGCCATAGCTCTGCAGCAGAAGAACCATGTCGTCGGTTCCCGCAGCACGGTCGGCACGCAGACGGAAATTGTGGATTACCTCCGGGTCCTGTTCGCCAAGGTCGGGAAAGTTGCCTGCACCCATTGCGGCGGCGCTGTTCGCAAGGTGGATCCCGAAACAATTCTCGATTGGGCAGCCGACTGGCTTCCCGGTCGCAGGGCTCTGATTCTTGCACCCCTGGGAACACCTGAAGCGGAACCTGAGACCAAAGCAGCGGTGAAACAAAAGAAGGCCACTGGTAAAGCCAAACCCACTGCACGCGGCACCAAAGCTCGACCCGCAGTTCAGATCCAGACTCTGCTTCAAATTATCCGGGAACAGGGCTTCACGCGGCTCGTCTGGCGAAAGGGAAAATCTTCCGAGCTCCTCGATCTGGAAGAACTCGGCGGAAAATTGCCACCCAAAATCGATCAGACTGCGATCAATGCCGGGCAACTCCTGGTTGTCATCGACCGTGTTCGAATCTCAGAGACTCCCGATACCGAAACCCGCGGAAGACTCCTGGATTCCATCGATCAGGCCCTTGCGATCGGTCGTGGTAAAATTCTGTTTCATGATCCGGACGGGGATAAGAACACTTTCCACGAACTCAAGAGCGGTTTCAACTGCATCCAATGCGGCTTCCCCCATCGCTTCCCCGAGCCTCATCTTTTCTCCTTCAACAGTCCGCTCGGAGCCTGCCCCAAATGCAGCGGGTTTGGCTTCACCCTGGATCTGGATGAAGCGCTCATTGTACCTGACCCCTCGAAAACGTTAAAGAACGGCGCGATCGATCCCTTTTCAAAGCCTTCCGCGACGGAATGGCAGAAAGGGCTGTTTCGTTTTGCAGAACGGCATGGAATCTCTGTCGGGAAACGTTACCGTGAACTCACCGCCTCGGAACGCAGACTGCTCTGGAACGGCGATCCCGAAGATTCGACCTTTCCCGGAATCGCGGCATGTTTTGAAGAGCTCAAGCGCTGGAAGTACAAGCTGCACGTCCGCGTCTTTATCCGCCGGTACCAAAGCCAGAATCTTTGCACAGTTTGCAACGGAAGCCGTCTCAAACCCGAGGCCCTCAGTGTCACGATCGGCGGCAGAAACATTTCAGAAGTCCTCGCCTCCTCCATGCTCGACGCTCTGGATTGGTTTCAATCCCTGAAGCTCACCCCACGCGAGCAAAAAATTGCCCAGGAAGTTCTCTACCAGGTGGAACGACGCCTGAGTTTCTTGAAGGATGTCGGAGTAGGCTATCTCACCCTCTCGCGACAGACGCGCACGCTTTCTGGCGGAGAGTTCCAACGCATTAATCTGGCAACCCAGCTCGGCAATGGTCTTTGCGGTACCCTTTACGTTCTGGACGAACCGTCCATTGGACTGCATGCCGCCGATACAGATCGCCTGATCGGGATTCTCGAACGGCTGCGCGATCAGGGCAATACTGTCGTCGTCGTCGAACATGATCTTGAAGTCATGCGCCGGGCGAACTGGCTCGTGGAACTCGGCCCCGGAGCGGGCCGTCGCGGAGGAGAACTCATCGCGCAAGGGAATGCTAAAACCCTGATCGCAACTCCCGGATCTCTGACGGGCAAATACCTGTCTGGCGCATTCACTTTATCCCGCTCCCGCCCCCCCCGGCCTCCGGCCCGTCGAGCCCTGAAAATCACCGGCTGCCGCGAAAACAATCTCAAAAATCTCGATGTCGACTTCCCCCTTGACCGTTTTGTCGTGGTGACGGGTGTCTCAGGCTCCGGGAAAAGCACGCTTGTGCATAGAACAGTTTTCGAAGCACTTTCCAAACTCTTTTACCGCAGCACCGAAGTCCCCGGGCATTACGACCGGATTTATGGCGCCGAACAACTGAGCGGAATCGTTCTCTTGGACCAGACTTCCATCGGTAAAAGTTCAAGATCCAATCCCGCCACCTACATCAAAGCCTGGGACGAAATTCGCAGGCTGTATGCCAGCCAAGTCGTTTCATTGCGTCGCGGCTACATGCCCCAGCATTTTTCGTTCAATGTGGATGGCGGGCGCTGCCCGGTCTGCAAAGGCGAAGGCGAAGTCACCCTCGACATGCACTTCATGGCCGAAGTGAAACTGCCGTGCGAGGAATGCGACGGCAAGCGATTCAAGAAAAGCATCCTGGACGTGAGTTACCGGGGAAAAGACATCAATCAGCTTCTTCACACGACAATCGATGATGCATATGAACTCTTCCGTGATCATTCGATCCTGATCCGAAAGCTCGGAATCCTGCGCGAAGTGGGTCTTGGCTACCTCCAATTGGGACAATCCGCAACGACCCTCTCGGGGGGCGAATCACAGCGTCTCAAAATCGCGGCCTCCCTGGATGATCGCTCTGCGGAAAATCTCCTGTATATCTTCGATGAACCCACCACAGGTCTTCATCTCGAGGACATCAAGAAGTTGCTCGGCGTCGTCCAGGATCTGGTGGATGCCAAAAACAGCGTCATCATGATTGAGCACCATATGGATGTAATTGCTCAAGCCGATTGGATCATTGATCTGGGCCCAGGTGGCGGTACCGCCGGTGGCGAAATGGTCGCAGCCGGAACACCGGAACAGCTTTTACGAAACCCGGCCTCAGTCACCGGTCAGATGCTGGAAAAACAGGGCTATCGCTCGCGCCTGATCACCGGATCACCTGACTAGGGGATTCTGGGTTCCCTCCAGCGAAATAACATATTCAGCACTTTGACCGCGGCCCCAAATCCGTCCACGAGCGCGGCACGAAAACTTGATGGTCTGGCCGTCATATTTTTTCCAAAACGAAACCGGACCTTCCACCGGATAACCGGGGTTGGCGTAACGTTTTGCATTTGCGAGCCAAGGGTGCTGATCGAAATCCACCTCGAAGAAGACACGCGGAGTTTTTTTGCTCCGCTGTTTCGGAAGTACAGTGATCTTGCCCACGAGTAAGTAAAATTCTCCGTCAGCAAGCTCGACTTTCCCGTTCAACCCGAACGGAATGGGCATGTCCCCACCGCCGCCTTCCGGCTTCGGGTCACACTCCTGGTAACTTGGGACCACGATTCCGTGCTCTTTAATGCACTCGACGGCCAAGGCTTTCGACGTCACACCTGCGCTGATCCACAATGCAAAAGCAAATACAAATCCGGACAGAATCAAACGTATCATACCGCTCCCCCCTGTTTCGAACCGCCGAATCCCACAGTCCCTGAACCGCGTAATCCGACAAACTGAATCCTGAGTCCGGGCGCCAAACGATAACCTTCTTTCCAGTTCAAAAGGTATTGCGGATTTTTCACATCCGGCTCGATCAGCTTCCGAAGACGATTGATATTGTAATAAAGTTTGTTGTCATGGGCTTCCGGCCGGTAAGGCTCGTCCCAGACCCGCTCAATGATTTCCGATTTTGAAAGCCCGCGCTCAGTATCGTCGCCGATGCGGCCATGAGCTGCAGAGAGCGCTTCCAGGATATGCAAGAGAACATACTGCTTGCCAAAAGAGATGCTGCTGGATTCACGTGTTTTGATGATTCCTTTGCGGCTATCCACGAGAAGATCGACGGCATCCTGCTCGAGGTTCGAACGCTCATCAGCAACGGCCTGTCTCAATTGGCCGAAGTAAGAACTGGAGGAAGTCGCCTTGTCCAGTAGGTCGAGGTACCAATATGCCTGAGGATAATTCTGCTGAATCCGGCAGACGCGGGCGTAACGGAGCAATACATAAAGGTGGTAATACCAGTTGTGCTCACTCAGGAAACTCGCATGGGCTTTCTGATACCAGCGCATCGCCTCTTCAAAATCGGCCTGCTCTTCCGCGCTCCAGCCCATCAGGAGGTACAAAAACCCGTTCACACCTTTGTAATTTCTGTTTTCAAATTTCCGCAGCAGGGATTTTGAGACCACCACGCTCCGGAGAGGCTTCGTATGCCGCCACATCATCAACAACGATATCCAGCCCTTTAGAAGGCACTCTTCCAAACTCATGCTGCCGAAATCCAGCTTGCGGGCTGCAGCTTCTTTCACGGCTTTGAGGTATCTATTCCAGCAACGCTGGGCTCCCGAGTAATTCTGCTGATAATAAGCGACGGTTCCTTTGCAGTGCCAGACCATGGGTGGGACCTGCTGCGGATGAGCAATGATCAATGCATCGAGTTCCGCATCCAAAGCCTGCGTTTTTCCCAGGTCTTTGGCTTCGCCCGCGATTCTGAGCAACCCTGCAACCGCTTCCATCTGACCACGGAGGTCCTGAGCGGTTTTGCCGAGCTCCAAAGCCTTGCTATAGGCCAATTCAGCTTCTTCGAGTTCACATTTCTCGGCCCGGAGCTGAGCCAAATGCACCCAATCGTGACAAGTGGAAGATAACGAGGTAGACACCTTCAGCTGTGAAGCTTGGGGCCGGCTGCCGGGGGTAATTGAAGTTCTGGAGGACTTTTGAGTCGATTTCATCTGCTCGAAAGGTTTATAACGGCACCTTTTTTAACTCAGGGCACTTGAGAGTCAATATGAAACTTCATTTCGTAAGCTGGAATTTCACGGAAAAAAATCACCAACAAGGTATTGAACGAATTACGTTTCTTCATGGACTGGCTGGAACTGGAAAGCTCTGGCGTCCCATTGCCGCGAGTCTGGAGAAAGACTTTGCAATCATGGCTCTGGATCAGCGAGGACACGGGGAAAGCCGAACAATTCCAAACGACGAGCCCGGCTACTCTCCGCTCGAATTCGGCAGAGACGTGATTGAGACTCTCCAGGCCGAGGATTTTTCTCCCAGCTGGATTGTAGGCCATTCCATGGGGGTCAGGAGCGCCTGTGCTGCCGCTCATCTCAATCCACAGGTTGTAAAAGGCTTGATTCTGATCGACCTGGGGCTCTCCGGCCCTGCGGGGGGAGGTCTCAACCAGAACCTCAGCTCGTTTTTATCGATTCTTCCCTCGTCCTTTACTTCCCGGGAAGATGCGCGTGTCTTTATGGCGAATTCTCCAGATCCGGCAATCGGGCAATATTTACTTGCGGCCTCGGATATGTCGCCGAATGGAGAGATCACTTTCCCCTTCGATCGGAAAGGACTTCTGGAGGTACTTAAAAATGCCCACGGAGTGGATCTTCGCCCCTGGATCAGGGAGTACGCTGAAAAAGGAAATCCTGTCCTGATTTTACGAGGAGAAAAAAGCAAAGTCTGGACACACGATGAATTCATCACGGAAAAAAATCGGTTCGACCCGCTGAAATCAGTCCAATTCATGGAAATCCCCGCCACCGGGCATGGACTTCCTTATGAAAAGAGGGCGGAGTTCATCGAAGTCCTGCGCCTTTTTATCGGGAAATAATCAGGCTTCTGCCGAAACGACCGAAGGATTGGTATCGATTTTCGCTTTGTCCCGTACCTTTTTTATCCAGCCTTCGTAAAGCTCCCGCTCCTTGGCCGAGGCCAATTCTCGGACCAGACGTTCACGTTCCGATTCAAATTTGCTCGGATCGGGCTTCTGGGAGGCGGCAACCCAGGCCACCAGCGTCCCGGCTCCTGAAGTATACTTCTTCACCTTGCCTCCTTGGGCAGGATCAATCGGTGACTGGAGGGCAAAAGCGTCCTTGAGCAGGTCGTCCGTTTCACCAAAACCAGGAATTGAGCCCGTCTGCTCGTTGATCAGTCCGGTTGCTTTGACCTGGACACCGTAGGGCTTCAACTGGGCATTCATTTTGGCCTCGGCTGCTGCATCCGTACCGCCGATCTGAACCAGCTTTTCAGCCAGGCTGTCGTTCAATTTGCGGATTTCTTCGACCTTTTCACTGGCCAGAAGATCCCGGGCAATCTGTTCGCGCACGGCCTCAAACGCCTTGCCCTTGAATTCGCCGGCCTGCTTGCGCTCATACTGGCCTTTAGCAATGTTCAATTTTGCAGGATCGGCCAAGTACTTCTTCACGTCTTCTGAAGAGACCTGAATTCCTTTGCGGCCCGTTTCTGAGGTCAATAAAACGTATTTGATATTTTTCTTGGTTTCAGAAATTTCAAAATGCTTTTGAATTTCGCGTTCAGAGACGTTCACCCGGTTTTTGAAATACTCGTCCCACGCCTGGGCCGAAAGGTCTTCACGGACCATGCGCTCGAAGCCAGCCGGTGTATAACGATTCGCCTCAAGCGCCTGTTTGTAGGTCAATAGATCGAATTTGCCGTTCTTCTGGAAAGCCGGAATCTCCTGAATTCTCTGGCGTACTTCCTCATTACTGGGCGTGAGCCCCTGGCGATCGGCTTCCTGTACCAGCAGACGGCGTCGGACCAAACCTTCAAAGACACCCTCACGGATGCGGAAAGCTTTCATCTGTTCTTCGGTGATCGTATTACCACCGCTGATGCTTTTAAAAAACTCGAGCCGCTGATTGAGCGCTCGGTTGAACTCGCTGATCGAAATCGAGTCCCCGTTTACAGTTCCGGCAACCGCGCCCTCATGCAGGCCGCGTGTCGACTTCGGATTAAAAACTCCGGAGAAAACAAAAACGAAGGCGATAAATCCGATGATCGCGCCGATGACGATTGTTCCAAATTTTTCTCTGATCCAAGTGAGCATTCTTATTCTCCGATGCCAGTTTTTATGCCCGGTCGTTGCAATCAGTCATTGCAAAGATTACAGGGGCTAGCTACGATGTAGACCAACGACGCTGCGACTGGGCCCATATGATTAAGTACCTGAAACAGTACCGATTTTACATCATTCTTTTTCTTTTTTTGCTGATTCCGATCATTGCAATCGATACCGCCACTCGTTCACCGCGGAACTACTGGCCTCATGATCGGGCGATCATTTCCCTGACAGCCCCGATCCAGTCGGTGATCAGCTGGGGTCTGGATCTGCTGGTCTCAGGCTTCCAGAATTACGTCTTTCTTTTGCATACCCGCCAGGACAACCTCCTGCTGACCGACGAAAACCGGAAGCTTCTCAACACGATTGCCGGGCTCCGTGAAACTGAGCAGGAAAACATGCGCCTGCGCAAGTTGCTTAACTTTCAGGAACAGTTCACGCTGGAATCTGTCGTCGCCCGCGTCATTGCCCGCGATGTTTCGACCGAGTTCCGGGCGATCCGGATCAATCGAGGCGAAAGCTCAGGAATTCAAAAAAACATGCCCGTCGTCACCAACGAAGGGATCGTCGGAAAAGTTCTGAGAACAACGGCCAATTCAGCTGATGTGGTCACTGTCATGGATCTGCTTTCGGCCGTCGATGCCATTGACGAGCGCTCCCGCGCCCGGGGAGTCATCGAAGGGTATACGGATGATACCTGCCTTTTCCGTTACGTCCTGCGGACGGATGACATCCAGGTGGGGGACATTCTGATCTCCGGCGGAGTTGGCGGCATTTTCCCCAAAGGAATTCCTGTAGCGCTCGTATCAAAAGTGAATCGCAAACCCTTTGGAATCTCCCAGGACGTGGAAGTCAAACCGATCGTGGATTTCAGTAAACTTGAGGAAGTCATGGTCGTGACCAAAGCCGAACACGTTCCGCTCCCGCAGGAACCCACGGTTCGCAAAGCCACCTCAGCCAAGCTGACCGAGAAGGGAGAAACTCCCACTGAGTCCAAAGGGACTGCCCCCCCGGCAAGCACCCCCTCGGGAAAACCCGCCCCGGTACACGCTCAATGACCCGCTTACTCTTCCAGGCGCTGAATGCTCCGGTGCTGATTCTTCTGACTGCAGTCGGGATTGCCATCCAAACCTCCCTGTTCGCAATCTGGCCTTTGAATTATTTTCAACCGGACATCGTTTTGATCGTTGTCATCTGGTGTGCCTTGCGCCGGAATTTCGTGGAGGGAGGCATCCTGACCTTGATCGCCGCGCATCTCGCGGAACTTCACAGTGCGGTTCCCCGGGGGACTTTCGGCGTTTCCTACATGCTCGTGTACCTGCTCGTCCGGGGAAGTTCGAGAATGCTGGTGATCCCGGATCTTTCGTCGTTTGTCATCGTCACACTTTTTTCCTCACTCCTGATGAAGATCAGTACCGCAACCACCCTGCACCTGCTCGCCCCCGATATTCAGGTCCTGCGGAATTCCCTGTTCCTCCTTTTTCCAGGAGCTGCCGTCGCCGGCCTGCTTTCGATCTGGGGTTATCAGTGGCTCGAGAAGTTCGATAATTTCACCTACAAGAACAGACGCTCCGAGGAGTCTCTCGAGCAGGACCTGAACCTCGACAGCGAGGGCTTCTGAAATGGCGTTTTTGGGACAGGAAGAGCAGATCAGGGAATTTCAGGACCGCTTCCGTTATGTTTACGCAATTGTCTTCATTGCGGGCGCACTCCTGACTTCCCGCCTGGTTTACCTGCAGGTTCTTACCGGCGATAAAATGCGGCAATATTCTGAAGAAAACCGCATTAAACGCGTGAAGATCACCGCTCCCCGCGGAATGATCTTTGATCGCGACCGCACGCTTCTGATCGACAACCGGCCCGCTTACGATCTGGAAATCATCCCGCAATACCTGAAGGAGTCCAAGCAGACAGTTCAGGTCATCGGCGTATTGGCAAAAATTCTCCGCATGCCGGAATCAAAAATTTACGAAATTCTTCAAAAAGCCAAATCACAACCCTCCTTCATGCCAGTGAAAATAAAAACCGATCTGACCCGGGACGAAGTCGCTACCGTCGAGTCCTGGAAAATCAGCATGCCGGGCATTGATGTCCGGGAGGAAATCAAGCGGACTAATATCTATGGAGATGTGGCTGCGCACCTTCTCGGTTACATCGGCGAGGTCAATGCCACGGAACTCCCGTCTTTCAACAAAAAGGGCTTGAAGTACAAACTGGGCGACAACATCGGCAAATTCGGCCTGGAACAGCGCCTGGAAAACATCCTTCGCGGCATTGACGGCGAAGAACTGAAGGAAGTGGATGCCCTGGGTCGTGTGAAACTCGGCCAGGGCAAGGGTCGCGTGCTGGATGCCAATTCAATTAAAGCCGCGAAACCCGGCAAAAACCTGGTTCTCACGATCGATCAGGACCTGCAGCTGGCGGCGGCCACCGCGTTTGGCGACAAGAGCGGCTCCGTGGTCGCTGTCGACCCGAATAGCGGCGAAATTCTCGCGATGCTGTCCCGGCCGTCTTTCGACCCCACGGAATTTTCTCGCGGCATTTCTTCCGCCCAGTGGAACAAGCTGATTAACAACGAAAACCATCCGCTCCGCGACAAAACGATTCAGGATCATTACTCGCCCGGTTCCGTCTTCAAGACTGTCACGGCGATCGCCGGGCTCGAGGAAGGCGTCATTGACGAAAAATCCACGATCCGTTGCACCGGCTCGATCCGGGTCGGCAATCGCGTCTATCACTGCTGGCAGAAGCACGGGCATGGCGAGCTAAACGTGATCAGCGCGCTGACGCAATCCTGTGATGTCTTTTTCTATCGCGTATCCCAGAAGCTCAAAAGCGTGGATGATCTGGCCAAATGGGCCTTTCACCTCGGGCTGGGCGCTAAAACCGGCATCAACATGTCCCGGGAAGTCTCCGGCCTGATCCCGACCGAGGAATGGAAGAAAAAACGCTTCAACCAGCCCTGGAATCCCGGTGAAACCCTGAGTGTGGCGATCGGTCAGAGTTTCGTGCTCACCACGGCCCTGCAACTGGCCAATATGTATGCGGCCATTGGAAATGGCGGCACGGTTTACAGGCCTTTTCTGGTCAAAGCGATTGAGTCGTTTGACGGAAATCTGCTGGAGCAGTTTAAGCCCGAAATCCTCGGCCGGCATGATCTCAAGCCGCTGACAGTGGAACTGGTCAAGCAGGGTCTGTGGGGCGTGATCAACAGCCCGCGCGGAACGGCTTATCATCAGCGCATTCCTGGCGCGGATTTCGCCGGCAAGACCGGCACAGTGCAGATCATGCGGCTTTCGGCCGATAAAATTTATCAAAAATGTGAAACCTTCAAATTTCGTGAACGCCATAACGGCGTCTTTGTGGGGTTTGCGCCACTCAAAGACCCGCAAATCGCCGTGGCCGTGATTGGTGAACATGTTTGTCATGGCTCCACGGGCGCTGCACCCATCGCCCGGGCGATCATCAAAACTTATCTCGAAAAGAAGTTCCCGGACCTTTACAGTGAAAAAGCAGTTGCTGCCCGTCTCAAGGGAGTTCCCCTGAACCCTCCCCCTGTTGCTGTTGAACGGGATGAAGAAGATATAATAATTGATAATGACAGCATCCCCTCGGTACCGATTGCACCGCCCCCTCTCCCTCCGCTGCCTGAGGGGATCGAGAAAGATTCGAGCGAGCTGGATGATTAAGAGAGGTTTTTACCCATGAAACATTCTTCAATGGAAACGCCTGAACTTGGCAGCAGCAATCTCCGGCTCGGCATGTATGACGAGGAGTTCAAGAGATTCAACTGGACCCTGCTGGTAATCGAGCTCCTGCTCGTCGGGATCGGAATTTTCAACCTGATGAGCGCCACAGCGGTTCAGGACAAGTCCCTTGGACTTTATAAAAACCAGCTCCTCTGGTTCGGAATCGGCCTGGGGCTGACCGCTCTTGTTCTGCTCCCGCACTATTCCATTCTGTCGCGGACGGCCTATTTTCTCTATTTCGCGAATCTGGTCCTTCTTGTGGCCGTGTTACTGGTCGGCAAGTCTTCGCTGGGCGCCAAACGATGGATCGGGTTCGGCGGCTTCCGCCTGCAGCCCTCTGAATTCATGAAATTGTCAGTCGTGATCTGCCTGGCCAAGTACTTCGAATCGGATCGCACTTTGGAGGGCTATGGGTTCAAGGACCTGTTGTTACCGGGCCTGCTCGTTGCCATACCGGCGGGTCTGATCATAGTTCAGCCAGATTTGGGTACAGCCCTGATCATTCTGGCGACTTTTGCCACGATGATGCTGTTTTTAAAGGTCCGGACGAAGACCCTGCTCGTGATCGGCCTTTGCGCGGCGATTGCACTGCCCATGGTGTACAAAGTGGGTCTGAAGCCCTATCAGCGGCAGCGGCTGATCTCTTTTCTGAATCCCAACGCAGACCCCAAGGGATCGGGTTACAACTCGATCCAATCCATGATTGCAGTCGGAAGCGGCCAGCTCACCGGCAAAGGGTATAAAAAAGGCACCCAGAGCCAGCTGAATTTTCTCCCTGAACACCATACAGATTTTATATTCTCGGTTTTCAGCGAAGAATGGGGCTTTATCGGCTCGCTGACTCTTTTATTCCTCTATATGGGTCTGCTCATCAATGGCCTGTCGGTGGCTTATCAATCTCATGATAAATTCGGCCTCTTATTATCCCTCGGTATTGTGACCATCTTTTTCTGGCACATCATCGTGAACATGGGGATGGTCATGGGCCTGCTGCCCATTGTCGGTGTACCGCTCCCCTTCCTCAGTTACGGGGGGTCATCCCTGCTGACATCTATTCTTTGCATTGCGATTTTGACAAATGTCGCAAATAAGAAATTCATGTTCTGACATTCCGGTGCTAGAATTTCTTCAAATAGATCAAAGGGGAGCAAATCATGAAAACTACTATTCGTTGGGTCGTAATGGGTGCGGCAGTCATGGGTATGGGAATTGCCATGCCCAGCTGTCCTGGACAGCAGGCTTTGCAACAACAGGTGGAAGCACTCCAGACGAGTAATGCAGAACTGAACACCAAAGTTCAAGCCCTCGAAAGTGGCGTCAAGAATCTCAATGGCAGCCTCATTGAGATCACCAAAATCCTTCAGCAGACCGGCATCAACATCGACACGCAGTCCAAGCTGATCCAGAATCTGACCAGTGACATGGCAGCACTCCGGAGTGCCAAGCCGGCAAAATCTGCTGCAAAAGCGCACCCGCTGAAAAAACGCAGCCGCTGATTTCTGCAGATCTATTATCCATACAGTCACTACCTCACTGAAATTTTCGGTGAGAAAACTTATAAAGTCGTCGTGGCAAGCGGCCTGTCCTGTCCCACCCGGGATGGACGGATCAGCCGCACCGGCTGTGCTTTCTGCGATACGCGCGGGTCAGCTTCTTTTCATTCAAGCCCCCCGGCAAGCCCCTCGGGGAGCACGAATATTCGGGAAGAGTTGCTTTGCCAGCTTCCCTCGATTCGCGCACGTTTCGGAGCCGGAAAATTCCTGGCGTATTTTCAGAGTTATACAAACACCTACGGCTCAGCGGCTGCGCTAGCTGTCATTTATGAACAAGCGCTTTCGGTTCCCGGGATTTCCGGACTTTGCATCGGGACCCGTCCGGACTGCCTGAACTCCGAAGTCCTGGGCGTCTTGCGCACATTTTCAGAGCGAACCTACGTGAGTCTGGAGCTCGGTATTCAATCCTTCGACGACTCGACCTTGACTTGGCTGAAGCGAGGTCATGATCGCGCAACTTCGCTGGACGCATTGAAGCGGCTCGCTCTATTTGCTCCTTCCGTCCATGTCTGTGTCCATCTGATCTTCGGGGCACCTACTGACTCAGCCACAACCGCCCGAGATACGGCTTTGTTGCTCAATCGTTTCCCTTTAAAGGGAGTCAAGCTACACCAGCTCATGATTCTGGAGAGCACTGAACTCGGTCGAAGATGGAAAGAGGCCCCATTCCCCACCCTTTCGCTCCAAGAGTATGGAGAGCACGTGCTCGAATTCATTGAAAATCTCTCACCCAATGTCTACCTGGAACGCCTTTGCGCCTCTGCGACCCAGAAGCAGGCCTGCTTGGCTCCCCTCTGGAGCTGCGAGCGATGGGCGCCTCATAATTATCTGCGCGAATTCCTGGTCAGCCGGGGCTGCCAGCAGGGCTCAAAGATTCAGCCTTCGGATTTGACCCGCATCCCATTCGATGAGAATGAGAAAGAATGAATGTGCCCAGCCGTTCCAACACCACCTGGACCTTACCCATTTATGTGACTGAGGCAAACAAAGCCGCTCTCGGGGCTCTCACGCTCAGCTTTGTCGGAATCATTTATTTCCTGTCCAATCACCTGAACCTGCTCGCTCCCCGCCTCCTCGAAATGACCGCACTGGACCAGGCCGTCCCTTTCCTGCCCTGGACGATCTGGGTTTACCATTCGGATATTCCGATGTTCATCGTGGCTTATGCGCTTTGCCGGAATCTCGTAATCGCGAACAAGTATTTATATACATTCCTGATGATCCATCTTTTCAGCAATGTCGTGTTCATCCTTTGGCCCACCACGTTCCCCAGGGAGCTATTCCCGCTGGACCCCCAGGCGATGGATAGTGCCACGTACCACTTCTTTGATTATTTCCGTCGGGCGGAGTCGCCGGTCAACTGCTTCCCGAGTCTGCATGTCAGCAGCGTTTTCGTCACCGCCCTGGTCTTCTGGGGCAACTCGCGTTGGAAGACCCTGCTCTTCATGATCTGGGCGATTGCCATTTCCTTTTCCACACTGACGACCAAGCAACATTATTTTGCGGATATTCTGGGCGGTTTGTTTGTAGCAGTGATTTTTTACCGGCTCTTCTTCCATCAGCTGAACTATGCCGTGACCGAAAAAACCGCGCCAGAGTGGGTTTAGCCGGTTTTCTGGCCGAATTTCTAACCTGTTTTGAAGACGCTTCTCAGCTGGCCACAAGCCGCCAGGATGTCCTGCCCCCTAGAAATCCGGATGAGCGCCGTCACATCCCGATCCAAAAGATATCTTTGAAAATTCAGCACCGTATCATCGGCAGGTCTTTTCAAAGTGGAGCCAGGATGTTCGTTGAAAGGAATCAGATTGATCTTGGACGGGATCCCCTGGACCAGGCGCACCAGGCGCGCAGCGTCTTCGAGAGAATCATTGAAATCTTTCAAAAGAACGTATTCAAAAGTAATCCGCCGGTGGCTTCCCAGCGGGTACTTCCGGCAGGCATCCAGCAGGGCTTTGATATTCCACTTTTTGTTCACCGGCATGATTTCGGAGCGCTGCTCATCGGTCGTCGCGTTCAACGAAACAGCCAGGGAAACATCGATCCGCTTGCCGAGTTCCTCGATCGCGGGTACCAGGCCACTCGTACTGACGGTGACTTTGCGTTTTGAGAAATTCAAGCCGTCCTGATCGAGCAGGATCTCGCAGGCTTTCACCACGTTTTCAAAATTATGCAGGGGTTCCCCCATGCCCATGAAAACAATGTTCGTGATCGGTGCGCGTCTCCTCAACTCCAGTACCTGCCCGACAATTTCGTGAACCTGCAGATGCCGCTCGAGGCCCTGAATGCCGGTCAGGCAGAACTTGCACTTCATTGCACAACCGACCTGGCTCGAAATACAGAGAGTCAGCCGCTGTTTTGCGGGTTCCGAGGCTTCACCCGCGGCTTCCGGTTCCTTTTCCTGCAAAGCGGCGGGAATGATCACGCTTTCAACAGTTTTATGGTCCTGCAGATCCCAGAGAAACTTCATGGTTCCATCGGTGGCCTGCTGGGACTGGAGCTCAATGGGCTGGTAGATTTCCACATTTTCCTGAAGCCAGCTCCGGAGATCCTTGGAGAGATCCGTCATCTGCCCCCAATCCAGGACCTGCCGCTGGTATACCCAGTGAAAGACCTGCTGGGCGCGGTAGCGTGCTTGTTTGGCCAGCTTCAATTCCGCCTCTTCAGGTGAAAGATCCCGGCGCAGCTTCTTGCGCCCAAGAGGTAAAAGCAGAGCGGCCAATTCGGCGCGCGTGAGGGATTGAAAATGGATCATTCTGGCTAGGCTGTTAACCTTTTCACTTCAGAAGTTCAAGCGCCGGGTGGGTTATCTGGTCAAAAAGCCGCGTCCAGCAATCAATCCGACAACACCCCAGCGGAAAGGAACCAGCCGCACCCTTTCGGACCGGATACTCAAGGCGATTTTACGCCAGGGCTGCGAGGCCGTTCCCCAGGTGGACCATTCCTGCGCATTCAGAAAGAAGCCCTGCACGGGGGCCATATGCTTTTCTGCGAGATATTTGATGATCGATTCGGTGTCGCGACACCGCTCGCTGCTGAGCGAACTCAGGTCCGGCCGTCCGTAACTTTCGAGGCGGCCCTGCCGGACGAAAATGAAAATATCCTCGCCGGGCTGGCCATCCAGACGGATATAAATGCCATAGGCTGAAGGCAATATCTTGCTCCACCAGCCGCGAAGCGAATCGAGGACAAAATGCCTTTTGAATAAAACCGCGCCAGAAAGCATCATTTGCTGTTCCTGTAACGCGCCCGTCGCGGTCTCACGCAAGGACTCCAGCTGCTCCTGATAATGATTCATGCCGGTCGCATTGAAGAGCCATTGATCGAAACTCGGGCGATCCAGAAAAACGCATTTCCGGCCGTTCATTTCCTCCGATGCAGAAAGCTCGGCTTGGGTCCGACCGATCCAGCCGGACAGATCCTCTGATTCGGAATAAATGGCTGCGATTGTTTCTTCGGCAACCAGAACAAAAACAGGAGTGCTCTGCTTCTGGTTCTGCAGCAAAGAACGCCGCCTGGGATAAAAAAGCGAACGGAAGCTTCTCCAGTCACTGATCAATTCCATCTGGAAAGCCTCCCGATTCGCCAGGGCCCATTCCGCCCATGACAGAGTTGAGGACAGCGGCGGCATCCACGGCTTCCGCGAATTCCTTATTTTCCGGGATAAACTCCGGCAGCCGGACGAGTTCCTGTTCAAGGGCTGCCGCATCCGAGGTTCTGGCATCCGGAGTCGCAAGCTCTGCTTCGGCCTTGGTTTCGGAGGGAATTTCCAATGCCAAGGCAGCAATTCCACAAGGCGCGAGATCCAGCGCGAAGCTCGAGGAATGCTCAACGGCTTCTCTGGAATTCGCGAGACTCTGACCTTTTTCCAACCGGGCAAAAGTAGTTGCAAAGTCCGAAATCGCGACCGCGGCCGAAAACTGAAGTTCCGTGTTCGAGGCAAGGCTGGTTTCGTTGAAAATGAAGATGCTCCGGCCACCTGTTTCAATAGTCGCTGCAGCGGATTTCGGTTTCGGACGAAGGGGGATCGTCTGGACTTTCCCCGTGGCTGATTTGCACAATTTGTTCACGCCCGAAAGGGCAACAATGGAAGCGACAAAAGCCTGCACCAGAGCCCGGGAACTGGTTTTCATCAGCGAGGAATCCCATTCGTAAAGGGCCAATTTTCCCGCGCCCACAAAATACAGGTGATAAGGAATGTCAAAATTTATATCCATCCGGCGGGAAGTGGCCGCAAGCTTTTCGAGCTCCGCACGTGCGGATTCCGTGTAAAGGGTACTGCGCGGCAGAGCCACGGTACGGCCGGTTTCCGCCCAGCGGATCAAGCGCTCCAGTACTTCACGCGTAATGACCATGGTTGGGTCCACGATCGTGAGTCTGGTTTCGGCTCTTCTCTGCAGGGCCTCAAAAGACGCGAGCATCCGTGCCTCAACACCCATCTGTGCCTGCAGCTCATCCCAAAGCACTCCCCCCCCGCTCCAGGAATGCGGAGAAAAGTATGCAATTGAGGTATCGAGCTGGAGCTGACCGTACTGAATCATCTTCCCGATCGTGCTCACGCGCGAACGGAACGCATGGGAGAGCGAGAACCAATCCGCTTCATCCAGAAGGATTCCTCCGCCCTGGCCACCCATCAGCAGCAGCGATTTCAAAATGAGAAATTGTCTTTGCGTGTCTGCCAGGCTGCGGAAGCCACCCAGCGAGGTCCAGTGAACGAAAGGCCCCGCCACCGAGGCACTGCCGAAGCTCGAACGGCTTGCCGCGTGATCGACAAGGGTCGAGAGTCGTGCCCAGTCCGCATTACCACCGGAGAGCTCCTGAAGCATGTGGGAATAAAGGAATCCCGGATCGGCTTCGGGCGTATAAAGCTCGATTTCCCGGATATTCAGAAAACCCGCTTTTTTCCGCAACATTTGGAAGGAGCGGTGTTTATAGACATCTTCGGCCTGCTGAAAAAACCAGCGACGATTCACTTCATCCATCGCTTTAGTCTTCCAGCGATTTGCGGAAATCGGCGTTGGATCCTGAAATTCACGTTGCGAAAAAAATTGCTCAACACGCTGACGGAAAATGACTGTCGCAGCCGGAGAGAAATCGCCCGCAGGACCGGCAAAAGGACTCAGGGTCGAACGCTGTGCTGAGCGATAATATTTCCAGAAGCTGCCAGTCGTGATCAGCGTGACGTTTTTAACGGAATGGGGATGGGTTCTTCCGAGATCACCCAGCACTGAATCCACCCGGGACAGAAAACTGTAATAGCGCTTGCCTAAATCGGCACTGAAGAGCGACGGCAAGGCAAAAAGATTCGGAGGCAGTGCCGAAGTCATCGGGAGCTGATCACAATGAAGTGCAAGCTCGGTAGGGGTGCGAACCATGTCCTTGGGCAACCCGGAGTTAGGATAATGAACGCCAAGCTCAGGGTTCACGATCAAAGATACTTTGAGCTTTCGTTCAGCTGCGGCGTGTAAGAATCGAGGTAAAGCGTGGGTAATATCTGTTTCGATCGCCTGCCAGGGAAGGAAAGTTGCAATCTGGGTGATGCCTTCTCGAGCAAGTTCCTCAAGTTTTTCCGTTAAAGGTGACTTTTTCGTGAAACTAGCCGCAGTGCCGCCGAGCGTCGGGCACAGTTCCCAATAATTCAGTAAGAGTTGAATAGGATACGGATTTACATCGTCCGTCAGCATGATATGGAGTATGACACGGCAGATTGAAGGAGTCACCTCTATGTGGTTTTTTTCTGATGAACATCGCATGCTTCAAGACACTGTTCGTCAGTTCGCGGCCGACGAATTGTCGCACTGCGTTCAACAACTTGATGAAGAAGAAGATTTCAATGAAGAGGCCTTCCGGAAACTCGGTCCCCTGGGGCTCCTGGGCATCACTGTTTCTGAGGCCGATGGGGGCGCAGGATTAGGCGCGGTTGCGGCGACGATTGCCATGGAAGAGATGGGAGCAGTTGATGCTTCCACTACACTTTCTTACCTCGCACACGCGATTCTCTGTGTGAACCAAATTGGAGTAAACGGAACGCCGGAGCAGAAGGAGAAGTATCTTCCGAAGCTTCTCACGGGTGAATGGATCGGCGGCATGGGAATGTCGGAACCCGAAGCTGGATCCGATGCGCTGGGGATGAAGACCCGTGCGGTGCTTTCGGGTGAAGAATACGTTCTGAACGGCACGAAGATGTGGATCACCAATGGCCCGGTGGGCGATCTCTTCTACTGCTACGCCAAAACTGGCGAGGACCGCAGGGCAGTTTCCACCTTCCTGATCGAAAGCGAAATGCCCGGTTTCGCGCGTGGCAAGAAGATTTCAAAAATGGGAATGCGTGGCTCACCTACGGGCGAACTCATTTTCGACAACTGCCGGGTACCGGTCGCGAACCGCGTGGGCACGGAAGGCAAGAGCATCGGAATGATGATGCGCAATCTGGATCTGGAACGGATCACGATTGCCGGAATCTCGCTGGGCATCGCCCGCGCGTCGATCGACGCCTCGGTGCAGTACGCGAAAGATCGCAAACAGTTCGGCAAACCGATCGGGGCTTTTCAGCAGATCCAGGAACGGATCACGGAAGCTTCGGCCTGGTACGAGGCCTGCCGCTGCTTGACGTACACGGCTGCCCAGATGTGGGATCAGGGGTTGATGGCGGGCAAAGACGCGGCAATGATGGCGGCCAAAGCCAAACTTCAAAGCGCGCAGATGGCGACCCAAGTTGCGCTCGATGCGATCCAGATCATGGGCGGCTACGGTTATTCACGCGAATTTCCGGTGGAACGCTACATGCGTGACGCGAAGTTGATGGAAATCGGGGCCGGGACGAATGAAATTCTAAGGCTGATTATCGCCCGCCAGATGCTCGGCACAGTGGTTGACCTTTAATTTTGAAGCGAGGTGTTTATGGATTTTCAGGAAACCGAAATTCAAACAGAGCTGCGCGATCTGACGCGCAAATTCGCCCGTAAAGAAATTCTACCGCTGGTCGAGGAAGACGAGCATAACGAGCACTTCCGTCCGGAGCTGATTGCGAAGCTAGGGGAGCTGGGGCTGACGGGAATTCCGGTTCCCGAAGATTTCGGCGGCGCAGGAATGGGTTACCAGGAGTACATCTGCGCGATCGAGGAACTCGCGGCGGTGAATACGAGTTATGCGATCAGCGTTGCGGTGACGGGATTGCCGCAGGTGATTCTGAATCTCTTTGGAAATGCCGAACAAAAGGCCAAGTACATTCCTCCGCTCGCAGCAGGCCAGGCGATCGGGGCTTTCGCGCTTTCGGAAGCGT
This sequence comes from Bdellovibrionales bacterium GWA1_52_35, assembly GCA_001769805.1. Taxonomy (GTDB): domain Bacteria; phylum Bdellovibrionota; class UBA1018; order UBA1018; family UBA1018; genus GWA1-52-35. The sequence continues at coordinate 46,949 of MEPO01000003.1, read as the reverse complement.
CTTCGGGTTCGGATGCCGGCAGTCTTCGGACGGTCGCGAAGAAGGAAGGCAATGAATACATTTTAAACGGAACGAAGCTCTGGATCACGCAAGGAGACACGGCGAGCACGGTGATGGTGATGGCGCGCACGGGTGGGCCAGGCACTAAAGGCGTGTCGGCATTCATTGTTGAGAAAGGCACTCCGGGCTTCAGTTGTGGCAAACGCGAGAAGAAGATGGGCTGCAGTATTTCGCATACGATGGAACTGATTTTTAATAATTGCCGGATTCCTGCCGCGAATCTGGTGGGTAATGAAGGCGACGGATTTAAAGTCGCGATGACGGCACTGGACAGTGGCCGGATTACAATCGCGGCGACGGCTTTGGGTGTGGCTCGCGGGGCTTTGGAGTCCGCAGTCGCTCATTCGCGTGAGCGTGAGCAGTTTGGGAAGCCGATTGGGGAATTTCAGGGGGTATCGTTCCTCCTTGCCGATATGGCGGTTCAACTGGATGCCGCGCGCCTGCTGGTGAATCGCGCTGCGTGGCTGAAGGACAATGGCCTGCCCCACTCGAAGGAAGCAGCAATGGCGAAACTTTTTGCGACGGACATGGCAATGAAAGTGACGACGGATGCAGTCCAGGTGCTCGGCGGCTCAGGATATACGAAGGAATTCCCGGTCGAGAGATACATGCGCGAAGCGAAGGTCCTGCAGATTGTCGAGGGCACGAATCAGATCCAGCGCGTGGTGATTGCGCGGAGTTTGACGCAGAAGGGGTGAGCACTTCACCTCAAGGACTGAACTTCGAAAGTCCGTTCGCGGTCGTGGCGTAAACGGATGAGCCGATCACATGGAGTCGCCTGACATAGTTGCTACCGAGTCCGTCAGCGACTGTTCTCATAACGAAGTTTTCGCCTCCGTCGGTTGAGATCCCGATTCCGCCGCCAGCAGTGGCCACAAAAATTGTTTTATTCAAAACCACAACGTCGCGAACGGGTGCATTGAGGCCATTCGCACTCGACCTATTCGTGAAACTAACACCTCCGTTTTCAGAAATTGACAATCCTCCGTCTGTTGCAGCATACATAATCGCGTCCCGCACAATAACGCGGTTCACGCTATTGGACCCTAATCCGGCAGCCGTCGTACGATTACTCCAGTTCGACCCGGAATCGTTGGATACAAATAGCCCCCCACTTGTCGAAACGAACAAACCAAATACTCCTGACTCTATGCTTCTAATGTTAAAAGCACTGAAAAAGCTAGCAGAAGTCATCAGATACGTGACAGTGGCTCCATCATCGTTTGAATAAATCAGATCACTACTGGTGGCCACATAAAGATCGCTTCCTGAAGCCGATACGCTGATTGCTTGATCGTCCAAAGAATGAGTTGAAAAGTTAAATTCTGCAAAAGCACCGGTTGAGATGGGAGCAATCCAAACTTTCCCGTAATCAGAAACGTACACCTCAGAGGCTGAAGCGAATACATCCCGGATATCAACACTATCTATTTTATTAACAAAATTCAGCCCACCGGTCGCACTACTTACCAGTCCTTTTGAGGTAGCTACAAAGAGGTTCGTAGCATCTCCAGCAACGGCGAACACATCACTTGATCCCAAGGCATGAGCTGCGAAATAGTTTGTAAAACTTGAAAGTATCGGGTCCGTTGAAATCGAAAGCCCTTTATCAGTGCCGGCGATAACCAGTGAGTCAGAGGTAATTACCTTCCTTACGAAATCATTAGCTAGTCCGTTTGACATATTCTTATTCGTGAACACCGTATTACCTAATGTTGTATACCCAATGCCATAATCGGTCCCCACATAAAGATAGGAGCCATACCCAGCAACGCTGGTAATATTAGTTGAAAGCAAACCAGACAGAGCCGTCTTTGAAAAGCTAGCACCACTATTCGTCGATACTGCTAATCCATCGCTTGTAGCTGCATAATAATACACACCGCTCGTATACACACTCACTACGTTATTGCTTCCGGAGAAGGTCCTTTGCACAAAACTGGCACCATTATCTACAGAAATCCCTAACCCACCGGAGGTACCGACGAGCACCGTCGTTCCAAAAACGCGAACCGTATTAATTGTCGATGTCGACCCGCTCCAAGTCTTTTGAGTGAAAGTGATTCCGCCATCGGTAGTCGTTTTCAAACCGCTATACTGAGTTCCGACATAGAGGGTCGAACCTTGAAGCGCGACATCTCTCACGTATTCTCCCACCATGCGCTTGGTAAATGTAACACCATTGTCATTCGAAACCGCCAGGCCATTGGAAGTGGCTACGAACACTTGATTTCCGAGCGCTACCACGCCGAGAACTCCGTTGTTCCCAAGTCCATCAGCCGTAGTGCGCGTTGAGAAACTTACACCATCATCTGTAGAAATCGCCAAACCGCCCGGTGTTCCGACATACAGAGTAGGAGGGACTGTTGTAGTGTCTCTGTATATCGCAGTCACCGTGTTATCAGGTAAGGCACTGTAACCCGGCAGCCCTTGCGGAATAGTCACTAACGAAGTCAGGCAGTTAAAAGAGACCGATGTTGACGAACTATCATTGCCGGCGGGATCTGTTTGATGGACTAAGAGTGACCGCACGCCGTTTCCCGGGGTCACATCGACTGTTGCTTCAAAAACACTGTCAATACAGGTCGCATAAACAGTGGTCCCCACCCCGGATAGAGTGACAGTCGCTCCAGTTTCACACCCGCCCTTTACCTTGAGTGCTCCCGGCGGCACCACCTGATCGGCGACAGGCGCTGTCAGGACCGGAAAACTCGGAGCAATGTTGTCGACTGTATATTGAATTGAAAATTGCGCAGCTGCGGAATTTGCATTACCTGCAGCATCCATTGCCTCACCAGGAGCAAGATCGACTGTGACAAAGCCATTGGCTGCCGGTATTAAATCAAAAGTATAAGTTGCTCCCGACCCCAGAAAACTCCCTACACTGCCATTGGTAACCGTGACACCACCGGAACCAAAGCCAGTCACTACTTCACTGAATGTGACCGTAACTGGAATCGGAGAAAGGGCCGTAGGCGAGCTTGCGCTAGTGGTTATTGTGACCGTCGGAGCAGTATTGTCATGGGTGTAAGCAGACATCGAAGTGCAAGCCGAGGCATTACTGAGAGAATCAAAAGCAACTGCATAGAGGCTGGTCGCTTGATTTGGCTGTAGCGTGATTGTAATACCCGTACTTTCAAAGAGCGCCTTACTCCCTGACCCAATTTCGTTTGCACAAGCCGCTTCACTGTAAAATCTCAAGTATTCGGTATCTGAAGATGAAGTTCCATTGATCAGTGGATTGAGATTGGAAGAAGGAGAAGCCGGGGTGGCACTCACAAAACCCGGAGCAGCCGGTCCGACATTATCAAAAGCAACAGTAGCAGAACCGGTAGACGCTTCATTGGGATTCGACGAAGTATCCCAAACCACACTCGCTGGAATAGTCGGTATGATCGTCCCTTGAGTTCCGACCGCTGTAGCCCTGAGGGTATACGTCATCTGATCAATAATGGACAAACTCCAGGCGACTCCAGTTGCCGTGCCACTTTGAGTAATGTCGCTTTCGTCGAAAGTAGTCGTATTGATCACCTGACTGAAGGAAACCGTAAATTCAACCGGCAAAATGGCGGTATTCGACGGCTGAGATCCTGAGAGGGAAATGACTACATTCAATGGAGTGGGAGTTGGCGTCGGCGAAGGACTTGGCGAAGCACTCGGTGACGGGCTGGGTGAAGGACTCGGCTCCTGAACTCCGCAACTTTGAAACAACTCTCTTGCAGAAGCAGTATTTTGAGAGACGTCCATTGTTATCGTCGTATCGCCCACGATATCGACCACCGTCTCGGCCAGCAACCACGGTTTACCCAAAGGCTCGGTCAGAGGATCTGCCGAAGGGCCGCCATTCAGTTCAGCCGCCACTGCATCAAAGACCTGGCCCATTGGCAGACAATCCGTGCCCGTTCCATCAAAGCCCATCAGCTCGAGTTTTCGATTCGATCCGCTCGGGACCATCACTTCAACAATACCACCACTGGCAGGCACCGTACCGCCGGCGATTCCGACCACATCCACAGCGTCTTTACACTGCATCCGGTTATCCACTGGAATATCCGGACCCGTCACATTCAACGCAAAACAATTGAAAAGAGAGATGTTTCCAGGCGCCATCAAAGCCCCCGTACCTCGGGGCAGCAGGAACGCCAATGGATCCGCATATTTTAAAGAATAGCTGGCAGACGCCTTTGCAGCGAAGTCCGCCCGGGCCGGAATTTCGATCCGCAGCAATTTCTTTTCCGGCTGAGCCAGGGAACAGCCCTGCATTGCGTTTGCAAAAGCAAACACAGCCGCGAACGCCATAATCGAAGAAATTTTGAAACGTAAAAACATGAGGCAAGCCGCCCTTCATCAACTTACGAACTACCCTACAATTATGAATTGAAGTGCTAGAGCCCACAATTTGTGTCGTTTTCGACACGCCCCCTCCCAATTTCAAATAATCTATATTTTAGATGGCAACCCAGGCCGGGCCGAATTAGAATCGGCGCTAGATTTCAGTTAATACTTTACTTCAGGGAGTCCTTCATGACCGTCACCGCAACTCGCTTGGGAAGTTCACCGATTACCCTCGACTGGTCGAATTTCATCCGTGTTCCCACCACCACCTCGACCGGAGCCAAGGCCATTGCCCCGGATTCCCAAACTTATCTGCACGAATGGACCGAAGGCTGGGAGAAGCTGCGCGGCCGGTTTATGCGGAACGAAATCGGTTTTTACAATGCCCCGATTGATCCTGAACTTTCGCAAATTGAAGCAACCGAAGCTCTGGCTGCGCAGATCCTCAACTCCAAGCAATTCACCGACTGCCTATTCCTGGGAATCGGCGGGAGCGCGCTCGGCCCCATGAGTCTGCTCTCTTCCCTCCAAGAGCACTGCAAAACCAAAATGCGCTTCCACATCTGTGATAATCCGGATCCCATCGATTGGAAGGCCACTCTAGGTCGCCTCAGCCCGGACCACACCCTCGTTTGCGCAGTGACCAAATCCGGAACCACTTTCGAAACCGTTGCCCAGCTCCTCATTGCCATGGAATGGCTCGGCAAAAACCGCTTGAAATCGCATCTCATCGCCATCACCGATCCGGCCAAAGGGGATATGAAAGCGTTTGCCACCCAGGAAGGGCTGGCGACTCTTCATATCAGTGCACCGATCGGCGGCCGGTTCAGTGTTTTTTCGCCCGTTGGACTTTTCCCTGCGGCTCTCGCCGGACTTTCACTCAGCGAATTCATGCTGGGCGCCAAGCAGGTCCGCGACTACATCGAGAAGACCCCTCTCGAAAAAAATCCCATCTTCATCATTGGCCAGGAAATGATCCGGCAGGCGAATCAACGCTCCATCCATGTCTGTATGCCCTACTCGACGCGCCTGCGGCTCATCGGGGACTGGTTTGTCCAGATGTGGGGAGAGAGTCTCGGCAAAGATGGCAAGGGCTTCACCCCGCTTGCAGCCCTGGGGGCGACCGACCAGCACAGCATTCTTCAGCTACTGCGGGACGGGCCGGACGACAAAATTACAATGTTCCTGACCGTCGATCAGGTAGAGGACGAAGTCAAAATCCCGAAACTCCCTGGCCCGACAAGCTATGCTTCTTTCAAACTGCTTGAAGGCCATACCCTCCAAGAGCTGCTCCTGACTGAGTATCGGGCAACCTCCCTGGTTTTGACAAAGGGCGGCAGACCCAATCTGACTCTGCGAGTCGACAAATTGGATGAACGCTCATTGGGAGCACTGTTCTTCACCTTCAGTTTCCTCACCGCAATGACCGGAACACTCATGAATGTGAATCCGTTTGACCAACCCGGAGTGGAAGAAGGAAAGATCTATACGCGCGAAGCCCTCATGAACTCGTGATGAAATACTGATTTAACGGATTCTATTTGACGCATTCGCCATAATCCCTTTACTCTTTAAAGCGTTATGAGTTGCCCACCTCCAGTACCCTCATCCCCGCCTGATGATGAATCCGGTGAAAAAACCGCCGTCATGCAAGGCGATCAGGAGACCCTGAAGAAAGAACTTCAGAAGGCCAAGGAGCAGGAATCCTGCCTGATCATTATTCGTGGCACTCCCCAGGGACACCGTTTCTTCCTGACCCAGGAGGAACTCATTATCGGTCGTGATCCCGCGGCAGACATCACCATTCACGATCAGGGAGTTTCGCGCAAACACGCCAAACTCACGAAGGAGAAGGGATCCGTCCGACTGACTGATCTGAATTCCTCAAACGGAACGTTTCTGAACGACAAGCGACTCAGCGAAGGCGACTCGATCGTGCTCGACAAGGAAGACATGATCCGCGTCGGCAGTTCCATCCTCAAATTCCTTCCCGCAGGTGAGCTCGAAATCCTCTTCTACGGAAATCTCAATTCCGCCGCCCACCATGACCCGATGACCAAGATTTATAATAAAGGCTATCTTTTGGAGGCCCTTGAAGCCGAATTCAAGCGCGCCAAAGCCCTTCACCAGGATTTTTCTCTCCTTTTTTTCGATCTCGACCACTTCAAACGAGTCAACGACACCTACGGACACGATGCGGGTGATTACGTCCTGATTGAACTCACAGCCCTCGTCCGTACCGGTTATTTAAGACCCAAAGACGTCTTTGCCCGTTACGGCGGCGAGGAATTCGTTATTTTACTGTCGCGAAGCAATGCAACCAAAGCTGCGGATCTCGCAGAAAAAATCCGGGCTGCGGTCGAAACCCATCCCTTTATTTACGAAGGCAAAAGATTGCCGGTGACAACCAGCCTGGGTGTAGCCGAAATCCGCGCGGATATCGAATCTGCCCAGACCTTGCTGAAGAACGCCGACAAGGCGCTTTATGTTGCCAAGAATTCAGGTCGTAATCGCGTGGTCATAGCAACCTAAAGGGCAACTTGAGCCGCGCTGCTTAAGCCGTCCGTCCTCCTTTCTGCAGCCGATCAACACTTGCCTTCTCCATCGCCCCGTGGTGGACTGCCCGGCATGAAAATCCGGGTCTTAGATCCCCATGTTGCGGAACGAATTGCCGCAGGTGAAGTCATTGAGCGACCAGCCAGTGTCGTCAAGGAACTCCTTGAAAACTCCTTGGATGCTGGCGCAACCGAAATTCAAATCGTCCTTGAAGACGGTGGCAAAGGTCTGATTGAAATCACCGACAATGGCCAGGGCATGAACCCCGACGACCTGGCGCTTTCGGTAAAACGCCACGCAACCAGCAAACTCAGTTCGCTTGAAGATCTCGAAAGAATTTCGACTCTGGGCTTCCGGGGCGAAGCGCTCCCCAGTATTGCCGCAGTCTCTGAACTGACCCTGCTCTCACGGACCCGCGAAGCGGAGTCCGCTTACGAATTCCAGGCGACCCCTTTTGAAGCGCCCAGAAAACCCGCGGCAACCACCTTCGGGCATTTTCTGAATTCTCCGCATGGCACGCGCATACGCGCGGTGGGACTTTTCTCACAGGTCCCCGCCCGCCTGAAGTTCCTGAAATCCCAGGCCGCTGAAGTTTCCCAGGTCCGGGAATGGGTGGAACGCCTCGCCCTGGCTCACCCTTCGGTCGGCTTCAAGCTCCTCAGCGGAGAGCGGGTCATCAGCAATCTCCGGCCGACTACCGAAGTGAATCGAGTCCAGGCCATTCTCGCGGATGGACAGACGGACTACCCGATTCTTTCCGAGAGTGGCAATGACGGCAGTCCAGCCAATCCCCTGGCACCGATCAAAGTTCGCGCACACTGGCTGCAGGGTTTCAGCTCAGGGCAGACGCGCAAACTAGTCCAGGTCGTCAACGGGCGCTCCGTCCGGGACCGCCTTCTTCAGCAGGCCATTTTGCAGCCTTTCAAACAGGCTCTGATGCCGGGCCAGTTTCCAGCCTTCGCACTTTTTCTGGAAATTGATCCTTCCGAGCTCGATGTCAACGTTCACCCGACCAAGACCGAAATCCGCTTTCTCAACAGCCGCGTGGTTTTTGAGACCGTGAGCCGTGCCGTCCAGGGAATGATCGGCAAACACGGAGCCCCGGCTTTTGCGAATTCGTTTTCAAGCTCGGGCAGTTCTTACTCCTCCTCTGGGTTTGGCGGGTATGACGGGTCAGTAGGGTCTGTGCCGAGCTGGAGCGTGACAGAACCCGGATTCACCGAAAGCGCCCCGCTTCCTGGCTTCGCAACAAAGCTCAGCGAAACCTCCGCCCAACCCGAGCTTCCGGAATTTTCAGCCCTGAAACATCCATTACAGGCCGGGCGCTTTGTCGGGACTCTTTTCAACACCTATATTGTTTACGATCAGGGGCAGGAGCTGGCCCTGATCGACCAGCATGCCGCCGATGAGCGCATCCGCTATGAACGCCTTCGTGCCCGGGTTTTCAGCGAGACGCCTCATCCGGTTTCTCAGGCTCTTCTCATTCCCGAGGCGGTTCAGTTTGCCCCGGAACTCCGGGTCGAACTGGAGCAACGACTGAGCTGGCTCGAAGCCTTGGGCTTTGAAGTCGAGCTTTTCAGCGAAAACACGCTTTTATTCCGCGGAATTCCTGTCGATTGGTCCAACCAGGGAATCAAAATGCGTTTGAAAAGCTTGGTTGACCGAACTCTCGCGGCGGAAGAAAAGCCCGACAGCCATTCACGAGACAATCTGATGGACGAAGCCCTTTTTGAAACGCTCGCCCGCGAAGCCTGCCATTCCGCGGTCAGAGCTGGTGACCGCCTGCAACCAGAACAGGCAGCCGCTATTCTGGACCAGCTTTTTACATGTGAGCATCCCTGGAATTGCCCACATGGGCGGCCCACCGTGGTACGGGTCCCTCGCAGTAAGATTGAAGAGTGGTTTCAGCGGCGCGTATGAATGCCATTACCCCGATTCTCACTGGAACCACCGCCAGCGGCAAGACCTCGCTGTCCATTGATTTTGCCATAGCGCACGGGAAGATTGAAATCATCAATGCTGATAGCATGCTCGTCTATCGTGGGATGGACATCGGCACGGCCAAACCCACAACGGCAGAGCGGCAGGGAATTCCCCACCACCTGCTTGATATCAAAAACCCGGATGAATCCTTTACTGCCGGAGCCTTTGTCCGGGAAGTCGAAGAGAAACTCATCGAGATCCATTCACGCGGAACGCGCGCCCTGATCGTCGGCGGCACCGGGTTTTATCTGAAAGCCCTGCTCTTTGGTCAGTGGAATGCTCCGGCTGCGGACCCGCTGCTTCGCGCGGAATTTGAAAAAAAACCGACCGAAGCTCTCTTTACACGGCTCGCGAAAGTCGATCCACAGGCTGCAGAACGGATCGGGCCACAGGACCGCTACCGCCTGGTTCGAGCCCTGGAGATCAATCAGGCGACCGGGAAAACTCTGACCTCGCTGCAGGCCGAACTTCCGAGCGCGCCGGATCCCCGCTTTGCGCTCTTGGTCCTGGATCGACCTACCGAGGAACTGGATGTACGCATTCATGAACGCACAGAGCAGATGATCCGGGCAGGACTAATCGAGGAAGTCACCCGGCTTCTTGAGTCCTTTCCTGCGGCCCGCACCCTGAATGCCGTCGGCTACCGCCAAGCCGTTGCCTATTTGAGAGACGAGCGTCCTGCCGGTCGAAAGATCGCTCCTGGTCTGCCCGGTCTGGTTTCTGAAATTGAACTGGCCACCCGCCAGCTAGTCAAACAGCAACGCACTTGGTTTAGAAGTCAGACCTATGCACAGAGTTTTTCGCTGGAGCAGAACCACGGGGCGCTGCTGGAAAAGCTTTCTGAGATTCTTAGGTAAGTTGATTTTTCTGAAATCAGGCGAATTTCGTGACATCTTTAACTAACATGGCCTTCACAAAACTCATCAACAAACTCTTTGGCCAACAACAGCCAAAGTCCACGTCGCCGCAGCAAGTCCTGATCAAACGCCCTCCCCGTATTCCAAAGGAACCGATCCATCAGCTGAGTTTTGAATTCCAGGGTCCTCCCAAAACCAGAGCTGAAATCGCAAATGTTTCAGTGGGCGGTCTGGGTTTTGTCGTCACTCCACCGGCCGCAGCCGATTCGCCCCATTGGCCTCCGACCGGTACCATTACTCCCTCGATTTTTACCATCGGAGCCCAACCTTTTCCGGTAGAATTCAAATTGATTTATGTCGGCCCAAGTTCAGCCGGCGGCGCCTTCGTCAACTCTTCCCGCGAGATGCTGGTCGCATTGCAGCAGCATCTTGATGCCGAGCTGGCTGGCGCTGTCATGAGCTACATTGGTCCGGAAATGCTGAATCCAGAACCGGATGGTGCGCCTCACTGGTTTCAGAGTGAACGCGCGGAACTCTTCCTCGTCGAAAAGAATAATGAAGTTCTGCGCTTCAATTTGATGTGCTTTGGGAACTATGTCGAATCCGAAACCGGCAAGCCCTTGCGCTTTGGCCAGATCGTCGACAACGGCGATCGTTCCAAGCCTTCTTATAATAAAGGTTCAGCCAAAGTGCACTGGGCTGCAACGGTGGAACCCGCGACGCTCATCATGATCTCCCGGCTCGTGAAACACATTCCCAAACTGCCTCCCCAGTTCCGGGACGGAATTCTCAACCTGATCAAGGCCCGCTAGGCCAAACTCAGGCCAAGAGCCGGCGGATCATCGCCCGGCGCGCCAGCGGTACGAGAACCGCGACCCAGAGAATCAGAATCAACAGCGCCTTTGGATCAAAAGCGGCTCCGAGCGTGAAAGACCTCATCATTGACAGGACGGGCGTGAGCGGCAAGGCCCAGGCCGCTTTCTGAAAAAGAACCGGAAGATTCGTCAGCGGGAAGAAAACACCGCAGAAAAGAAACATCGGAAAGACCAGCAGGTATTGCGGATAGGAAATGGATTCGATCGTGCGTGATTTGGCCGCGACCCAAAGCCCCAGCGCGGCAAAGATCATCGCGAAAAAAAAACAAAAAGGAAGAATCGCAAGCGCTCCCAGCCACGGAAAATCACCGATCGCCACGCCGACCATAAGGACCGCCCCCGCCGACAGCGTCGCGCGCGAAGAGTCCCAGATCAGCTCACCCCAAAGGACTTCCGACAGGGTGACGGGAGTGACGGCAATCGCCTGAAAGATTTTCTGATAGTACATTCGAATGAAGCTGCCATACGCCGCTTCGAAGAACCCCTGAAACAGCAAAGTTTGAGCGACAATACCGGCCAGGACGAAAGCGCGGTAGGGAATCGCCTGCCCATCGAGGTTGACCGCGCCGATCATACTGCCCAGACCGAAGCCGAACGAAAGAAGATACAGGAATGGCTCCACAAAAGTCGTGACCAGGGCGTAAACGATATTCTTCCTGAAGACCGCAAGATACCGCTGCCAGACGCGAAAGATCGAGATGAGCGAAATCATGCCTGAGTTCCCTCTCCAGGAGAATCACTCTCAAGACTGCGACCGGTCAACTTCAGGTAAACGTCTTCGAGATTGGGTGCGCGGCGATGCCTGAACCCGGGGCGGATCTCCTCTTCCACCGGTTCAGTTCCGATTTGTCCCTGAATCAGGTGCTCCGGTGAGTCACAAGCAAGAATTTTTCCCTGATGAATGATCGCCACTCGGTCACAAAGTCTTTCTGCCTCTTCCATGTAATGAGTCGAGAGCAGAATGGCCAATCCCCTGCGGCGCTCCTGGACAAGAATATCCCAGAGTATCCGACGGGCTTCCGGGTCCAGTCCCGTGGTCGGTTCATCGAGCACCAGAACTTTCGGCTGATTGATCAGCGCACGCGCGACTTGGAGCCGCCTTCGCATTCCGCCGGAGAGCGATTCGACGAGCTCAGTGCGCTTGTCCAGAAGGTCAAAACGCCCCAGGAGTTCTTCAGCGCGTCGCCGTCCCTCTTTGCGGGGAATCCCGTAATAAACCGCGAATTGCGTCATCTGGTCTTCAACGTCGAAGTCCGTATCCAGCGAATCTTCCTGAGCACAGACTCCGAGTTGACGCCGGGCTGATCTCGGGTCCCGATGAACGTCAATGCCCAGAATGTGGACGTGACCCTCTGTCGGTTCGTAAAAACCGGAAATGCATTTCATCGAGGTCGACTTGCCCGCACCATTCGGTCCCAGAAGGCCGAAGCATTCGCCCGCCTGGACTTCAAAAGAGACCCCCGCCACCGCTTCAATTGGGGGGCGTCCGGGGCGGTGATAAGTTTTCTTGAGATGCGAGACGACCAGAGGGCAAGGCATGGGGCTGCAAATACCAGAAACCGGGAACTTTGAATCTATTAATTAACCTGTACCAAAGCAATACAGCTGTTGAATCCTGGAACACGTACCTCGTCCAAAATACTCATAAATAAATGAAAATACAGGTTTATTTTAAAAACAACCCTGGCATGAACCCTGCTTTATCGAGCCTATGAGCGAATCAAAGATCAGGACCGCAAAGTTTGCAATACTGCTGATGGGCCTGATGGGAATACCCATTTCTTTCATCAATCCGGTCCTTGCAGCTCAACAGCAGATCCTCACCGTCAAGATCGAGGGTTTTTCGGATACAAAGCTGGTTCTCATAACGAATAGCAACAATAGAATTGAATCCATAAAAATCCTCAACGACCAAGTAAGTAAAGAATTCAAACCGGAGCAATTCAAGGAAGGCTACTCGCACCGGTACTATGGTTTCAAAGCAGTCACGGTCCGGTCCCCTGATCTAAATCCAGAGACAGGCGGCACTATTAATCTGGAATACCGAAAAAAGGCCTCCGTGTTCTCGGGAATGGGCTATGTCCAGGCAAAGCTGAAGAAAGATGAAAAGGGGCAATGGACTCTGGAGACTCCGAAATCCAAAGGCAAAGAACCCAAGCCATTCCGCGTACTCGAACTTTCAGTCAAAAAAGAAATAAAAGAGGATGGAACTTACAAATTCCTGGGCATAGAAGATTTCATCTTCAGTGGACTACCGGATTTCAACAGACTCGTGGCCGAGCTTTCACCCGACATCCGCGTGAGCGAGCGGCAGCAGTTCGCCGAAATCAGGCACCCGCGCCCGGGCGAAAAGGCCATGATCATGGCCCAAGACCTCTCGGCATCCGATACGGTGGCCGGCTCAGCCAGAGCATTTTAAAGAATTTGCTGCGCCTGGCCGAAAATGGTCATTTCTCTGGAAAACCCCCCTTGGAAGCAGTATAGACGCAGTACAGTACACATTTTCGAGGGGAACACTTATGGCGCGCGGTACGAAATGTTGGTTCAATGGCAAAATTCTGCCCGTTGAAGAAGCAAAAATCAGTCTCTTTACCCATGGTCTGCATTACGGGACAGGTGCTTTTGAAGGCATCCGTTCCTACAAGCAGAAGAACGGGGGCGGCGCCGTCTTCCGTTTACGCGAACACATGCAGCGACTGGCCGAAAGCTGCAAACTCATGGATCTCAAAATCCCCTATACACTGGATGAGATGGTCAAAGCCGTTATTGAAACCTGCAAAGCCAACAACTTCGAAGAATGCTATATCCGCCCAATCACGTTCATTGCTGATGGCCCACTTGGAGTTTATCCAGGCACCAATCCTCCGATGGATCTCGCTATTCTCAATTGGGAATGGGGCAGCTACCTGGGCGACAAGGGGATTAACGAAGGCACTCGCCTGAAAACCTCGAGCTACATCCGTCCTCATGTCAATTCCAGCATGTCCAAAGGAAAAATCACCGGGCAGTACGCCGTCGGTGTGGTTGCTAAACGTGAAGCCATCATGGCCGGCTATGACGAAGCGCTCATGCTAGATACCGAAGGCTTCTTGACTGAAGGAACGGGCGAGAATCTTTTCATGATCAAAAACAATGTTGTGAAGACCACGCCCCAGACTGCTATTTTAAATGGCATCACGCGACAGACCGTCATGGAATACTTCAAACGCAAAGGCATGGAAGTTCAGGAAATCCGCTTCACCCGCGATGAGCTCGTGCTTGCGGATGAAGCCTTCCTGACCGGCACCGCTGCTGAAATCACCCCAATCAAGGAAGTCGATGGCCGCCTGATCGGCGACGGCACACCGGGCCCCCTGAGTTCCAAGCTGAAATCCGATTACGCCGCCATGGTTCGCGGCGAGCTTCCGGAATACGGCAAGAACTGGCTCACGAAGATCGTTTAATCGGCGTCAGATTAATTCGTCGGGCAGGGAATATTTGTTCCTGAATGTACCCAGACTCGTGCGGCAGCATCCAAATAGGAATACGCGCAAACGCTCGCGCCATTCTGGAACAAGCTGAACAGGATCTGCGGGTTATTGACCACTGTTCCCAGTAACTGGCCGGCCTGGACCGCCTCTCCCACACGAACTTGTGGAATCATATTCAGCTGCGACATGCGAACGCTGTAAGTCGAATTGTAATAAATCGTGATCGCATAGGAATTCGAAACTGCTTCTATCAGCGTCACCACTCCAGTCACAGGAGAGGCCAGAACCCCGTTCACCGGCGCCGTGAGCAAGAAACCATCCCTATTTGCGGTAAGTCCGGCTGGTGTGAATGGAAAGCTGAGCGTCGGGGTACTTCCGCCATTCGCAATCATCGCAATCGGATCTTTGCCTTCACCACAACCGATCAGAACACTTGCAGTCATAGCCGCCAAAATCATGAGCCGCATCATAGCATCCACCTCAGCGAGAATTCGCCATCGAGCGAAACCATTTTGTTCGTACTGAAAATAACTTTTAAAGGTGCCGCAATCGTCACACCCAATTTACCCATCACCGGAATATCGACGCCGGAACAGACCTGAGCGGCAAAAAGCGTTGAGGTGTTAGTCACCAAGGAAGAAACATTCGTCGCATTCACCGGCACCCCCAACCGTGAATAAACCGCTCCGATATCCAGCGAAACAAAAGGCTTGATCCAGTTCGAATGATCGCGACCGGTTTCAATACCCGCCAGAAACGACCACTGGCTCAACGAATAATCAGTTAAGCCACGCAAGCCGTAAGGGACATAACTTGCACTTCCGTGAAGCTGGAAAGATTTCCCAAGAAAACTCTCATTCTCTGCCCAGAACTGAATCTGTCCACCCAGAGGCTGCGAGTAGTTCTGGTAATTATCACCCAGAACGGTCGAAACTTTTGCGCCACCGGCAACCGATGAGAGACGCATCTCAGCTTGAGCCACCCCAGGCAGCGCCATGCAAAGAGCCGCGAACGCTCCCACCCATCCCACTGTAATTTTGTGCTTCATTCTTTAAAGGATAGATGAAGATTGCTCAGGATTGAAGTGATTTCAGACACCCACAGAGCCGAAAAACTCAAGCGCGACCCGGATTTCCTGCCGGGTGACCGTCGCCGTGCCTCGTTTCCCGACCTCGACCCCGGCGGCAAGATTGCCCAGAATCGCGGCTTCCTCGATCGCTGCCCCTGCCGATAGCGCCAACGTCATGACGGAAATGACCGTATCGCCGGCTCCGGAGACATCGTAAACCTCGCGCACATACGTCGGAATCAGCTTCATCTCACCACTTCCACGAGTAAAGATCGCCATTCCCTCTTTTCCCCGGGTGATGACGATATGAGTGGCTCCCGTTTTCTCCAGGATCTTCTGTCCTGCCTGCTTCAGGGTCTTTTCATCGTGTATACCGATACTCGAAAGCTTCTCCGCCTCTTTGGTATTGGGAGTCAGGACAAAAGCCCCCTGATAACGACTGACCGGAGTCGCGGAATTCGGGTCCACGGCGACATTTTTTTTGGCTTTCCGGGCTGCCGAGAAAATGCCCCGGGCCAGCGATTCCGTGATCATGCCTTTGGCGTAATCCTGAAGAATCACCCCGTCCACCTTGCGAAGAAGACCTGCGACCTTCATTAGAATCTGCTTTTCGATTGCGGCACTCACCGGAGCGGTGGACTCATAATCAACACGCAAAAGCTGCTGGCGATCACTCACAATCCGCTCTTTTAAAACGGTACGGCGAGTGGCATCCACCACCAGCCACGAGGCATCAATCCGCTCTTTTTTCAGAAGAAACCGGAAGTCCTGTGCGCAACGATCCTTGCCGACCAATCCCAAGAGAAAGGGCTGAGCGCCCAAAGTCCGGATATTGTCGGCGACATTGGCTGCAAGCCCGAGCTTGTGCTGCTCATCTTCCACTCGGACTACCGGGACCGGGGCTTCGGGTGAAATTCTCTCCACCGCACCCATCGTATACCGGTCCACACCCACGTCCCCGATGATCAGGACCTTCCGGGCAAAAAGGGCTTCCACGAGCTGTGTAAGACGCTTGGGATCCCAGGTATTCGAATGAATGGAAATGGTTTTGAGTGCTTTCATCGTTTTAGCCTCGGTTACAGCCCTCGTTCATGGCCTCGGTGCTGCGAGCTGGCGTTCAACTTCGTTGAATGCGTTTTCTACCGAAAGACTTCTCATACATGGGTCCGATTTGCAAAGTGCCTTGGGGCACGCAAAAGTCTCCTCACAGCGCACCGCCGGCACAAAGATCGAAGCCCGACCGGGGTCTTGAACGTACGGACCCCACCTTTTGGCGCTCTGAACCCGAATCGGCGGATAAAAAGTCACGACACGGCACCCGACCGCGACCGCAACGTGCAAAGGACCGGTGCTTGGAGCCACAACCACGTGAGCCGCCGAAAAGAGACCGGCCAGGAAACTCAAATCTCGGGTTTCTTTCCCACCATAAGTAATGATTTTTCCACTCGATAAATTTTTGTACTTCTCCAGGATGGATCCTTCGCTCGGCCCGCCTGTGACCAGGATCTGTTTGTCACTCTCGGCGAGTCTTTTTACCAGTTCGAGGTAATACTCCTCAGGCCAGTTCAGTGCCGACCCGCCCATCCCTGGATGAACAGCAATCAATGGCGCGTCCGGATTCCATCCCTTCTCTGTCAGCCAAGTGCGGGCAGACGCCCGGGTCTCTTCCGCAAGGAAGACCCTGACCGGAAATTTCCGCTTTGCGACTGTAATTCCCAAAGATTCCAGGAGCCCCAGATTGTATTCGGCCTCATGGCACTCCACGCGCGATCGATGCTGCCGCAATCCCCGATTGTAAAATAAGTAAGAATGAGGCTTGCTGAGTGGCCCGATCCGGACCGGAATTCCGGCTAAAAAAACAGCCACCGCTATCTTCCAGTTGCTCTGCAGGACCACCGCGATGTCAAAAGATCCTTCTCGCAGCTTAGAAGTGAGAACGCTCAGCCCCTGCAATCCGCCGGTCGCATCGTATTCCCAGACATGGTCCAGATGAGAAAGTCCGTCCAGCAAGGGCCGAACATTCGCCTGAACGAGGGCCGTAATTTCCGCATCCGAGAACTTTTCTTTGAGTGCCTCGAAAACCGGAGTCGAAAGTATGACATCGCCCAAACGGTCGGGGCGAATCACGAGAATCCGTTTCAACCCAAACGCTCCCGTACTTTTTGAGTCATGAACTCGACAACTTCATCCAGAGTCATTCGCGTGGTGTCCACTTCAATCGCATCGGGGGCTTTCTTCAAAGGAGCGATCGCTCGTGTTGAATCGCCACTATCGCGAGTTTCGATTTGCTCGCGCAACTCTTCATAAGTCGGCACTTGGGCGCCCGTCTTTTTTGCGGCATCTGTCAGTTCGCGCAGGCGCCGCTTGGCTCGTTCATCCACTGAAGCAAGAAGAAAAAATTTCACGTCGGCGTCGGGAAATATCACCGTCCCGATATCCCGTCCCTCCAGAACCGATTTACCCACACAGCCCAACCGGCGCTGCAAGCCCAGCAAGGCCGCCCGAACTCCGGGATAAGCTGAAACGCGGGAAGCAGCCATGCTGATTTCGGGTGAGCGGATGAACTCGGTCACATCCCGGTTGTTCGCGAAAATGCGGTTGGAGGGAGCCTTTCCTTCCACCCTTCTGAATTCCAGATGAGCCGATCGCGCAACCTCGCCGGCACAGTCTTCTTCTGTAATCTGTTCTGCCGCCGCCGCCGACTGCCGGGCTTGCATTTTCTCGAGCGTCACCAAGGCAATGGCCCGGTAAAGAGCACCTGTATCCACATGAACAAAGCCCAGCGCTTCGCAAAGCCGCCGGGTTGCCGAACTCTTGCCGGAACCAGCAGGTCCGTCGATTGCCACCACCGGACCGAGCTTTGGAATCATAGCGGAATCTCCTGAACCGACTAGACCACGGGTCGAACTTTGGCGCAAGCCCACTGAATACTGTCCCACTCCGCCGAAAAGCGCTCCAGGAATTCCGGCGCCCATTCGACAGCATCAATCCCCATTTCCTTCAGACCAATGGCGGGTACGGGAGCGCCCTGGGGATCAATATTGATCCCGGCATGGAGAAGAACCGAAACCGGAGAAGCCGTCACGATCGAAACAGAAAGTTTCCGTCCCGCTCCGCCGCCCCCCCCCGACTGGATGAAAAGATCATCGCCGGAACGTTCGAGCTGCATTGAAAGAACAGGGTCCTTTTTACCGGTGCTTTTGCCGGCCTTTTTGGCTTTCGCCCGATTACGCACGTCCAACTGTTCGCGGATGGAATCTCCCGCGGCTGCCATGAAAAGTCTTTGAAGCAGTACGCCCTCGCGCAAACCCATCCCGAAAAACTCACCGATGAAATGCACCATTTTGCGGGCTTCAATCCGATCCTGGGCCAGCCGGTCTTCCCAGTCAACCAGATGCTCCGTTTTCACCGAGCAGGGTCCGATGAACGCTGCGATCCCCGATCCTTTCAAGCCCAGTTCCGTGAGTAAAAAATGCGGGCGCAATTCCACACCCGTGTAAGGGCGTTCTTTTTCGGAAAATAAAAATGCCAGGCTGGGTGCGATCATTTCTTTGACTCCTGTTCGGACAAAGGTCGTTAATCAGCGATTGCCCGAGCCATTCTCCGACAGGATTCACAGGTCCTGCAAGGTCTTTCGCCACCCAAATAGCAGCTCCATACCTGACCAAAGGGGAATGGGCGGGAAAGCTTCTTCAGCTCCCGGACTATCTGACGTTTGTTCCAGGCCTCTGTGTACGAGAAAACCCTAACCCCGTTTGCGGTCGAAAACCCAAGCGCCGCGCTGGCCTGCCGCAGAAAAGCCTCCGAATTATCCGGGAAGGTGGCAGCCTCTTCCACATTGAACCCGACTACAACGCGCTCGGCCTCGGTCCGCTCGGCATAAGCCGCGGCCACATTGATGAGAACCCCGTTCCGATTCGGAACCCAGACAGATTTCGCCGATCGGGTCGTAACGTTTGACTGATCCAATTGCTCCGCAGCCAAAACCGGCACCTCAAGACCGGAATCCGTCAGGGAGCTTCCCCCCAGCTTTCCGAGCCAGCGGAGATCCACCGTTTCGTGAGGGACTTCATAGTACTTGCAAAGCTCTTTGGAGGCACGGAGTTCAGCCTGCGCGGCTCGTTGGCCGTAATCAGCAGTTAGAGCCAGAACAGGCAGATCCTGCTCCCGGCAAAACGCCAGATTCGCCGCTGAATCCAAGCCCCCAGATAATAAAATGACCGAGCGCCGTTTGGAGGCGCCCGCGGTCATGTTTCGTCCTCAAAATAACTGGCTGAAGCCCGGTCATTTTCCCAGATCGCGACCTTTTCGATCCAAGTGGTCAATGCTTTGCGGGTTGAAGCTCCGGCAGGTGAATTGACGGTTTGAGAAAGCTTGTCATGAACAAGCTTGGCCATGTTCTCAGCCGAGGGGTTGCAGTCTTTAAACTCAGGAAGGGAATTGAGGTCCTGGTGATCCCAGCGAGCAATCAGCTCCCGAGTGGCAGCTTTGATCAGTTTAAAATCGACGGCTATACCCACCTGATCCACTTTGCGGCTTCGGACGAAGACTTCCACTTTCCAATTGTGGCCGTGAGGACGGGCACAGTCACCAGCGTATCCGACCAAGTGGTGCCCAGCCGGGAACTCAACTTCAATTCTTAATTCAAACACCTCTGCTCCGTCTGACCTTTGGTTTTAGTACCTGAGGTTGATAAAATCGCATATGAGGAACTCTTTTCCTGATGTCTTCAAAATATTTCTTTGTCAACACAGGTTTAAAATCCCGGCGGTACAAGATGCTGTCGATCTTTCCGGGGCCCGCATTATAAGCTGCTACGAGATAATAGGGCGACACATGGCGGTACCGATCCCGGAGCCAGGCGAGATAAGCCATGCCGATCGAAATATTCAAAAATGGATCCAGAAGTGCCCGATCCGAAAGCTTCATGCCCCATTCCCTGGCCACGATTGCCGCGGTAGCCGGCATGATCTGCATCAAACCCAGGGCTCCCACCGGGGAAACGGCTTTGATCCGGAACCGGCTTTCCACTTCAATCAGGGACAGAACAAAGACCGGATCGAACCGGTACTGGCGGCATAGATAAACGAGATGGCGCGCCAGCTTGGAGACTTGTGACTGGGGGAATAGATCCAGACGGTCCCGGAGGATCGCGGCGACTTCCCGCTCCGGCATGATGTTATAGACTTCGGTCTCTGGCGGGTGAGCCAGAGTAAAACTGAAATCATCAGTGGGATCAGCCTGGATCATGCTCGCAGTGCTACAAAAGATCGCTGCGATGGCCAGTGAAGCCCATTTAAAAACAAGACTAAAATACTTCATAACTTCGCCGCCACCTTTATCGACCCGCGACCAGCTTGGCAAGTGCAACTTTGGTCCCACGAGGCGGTGCAAAATAACTGATTTTAAACACTTTTTATGCTGTTTAGTTCGGTGCGGAGCTTAAAACTCGATGTCTTCGTCTGCTGGTTGATCGAGAAAGAGGGCCATCTGGTAGGCATCCTCCCCATCAGAGTAGAAGCTTTTACGAACGTGGGTGATTACGAACTTCATATTTTGATAGAGCTGGATGGCGGGAAGGTTTGACTTCCGCACATCCAAAAGGATTTTTCGGATGTCCTTGTTCAAGGCCGTCGTCACCGCATTGCGGATCATGAGCTTGGCGTACCCCCTGCCCCTGTAAGGAAGGTCCACTACGACATCCAGGATCTGGCACTCTTCAAACATGATCCAGTAAACAATGTATCCGGCAATTTTGGAGTCGGTCTCGTCATCACTCAGGACCAGAAAGTGAGCATAGGGCTTTTCAAGCTCTTCCCGGAAGTGCCCTTCTGCCCAAGGGGCCTTATGGGCGCGCTTCTCTATTTCCGAGATGGTCGGAATATCATCTTCGGTTGCGGGTCTAAGTGAAAAGGTTTCTTCCTGATTTTCCATATCTCAGCTCTACTAAAACTCCTCTAACTTAAACCCGCCTCCCTCGTCCACTCAAGAAGCTCAAAACCAGCCAAGCCCCTGGCAAACACCCGAAGAAGGACTTCCCGGAAGGGTTGTCCCAATATTTTCCGTGATCTGGGCCGAAGAATTGACAATGGAAAGGACCAGAGAAGCAGCCCGAACCGGAATTTGCGCTGCAGTTGCGAGTGAACCATCCAAGTCCGGATCAGCAACGCGAATCTCCCGTCCAAAGGTCCCGTTCAAAGAGGCGCCGATGACATTCCAGCCCTCAGTGACGTTTTGGGAATGCGGGTGTGGGATAGCATCCTGGCAACCATCGATTCGAGGAGGGCAGTTTGGCTGAGTGTAAGTAGTCCAGCGCAGCGTCCGGAATGTTGCGGGAGGAGCCGAGCAGAGAGATGAATTCGTAGCTCCCCCCCGCCATTCCAGCTGAACTGTCGAATAGGGCTCCAGCTCAATCGAAACCCAATCATTTTCAATAAATCCCAGAGTCTTGACTGCCCCATTTTGACGAGCGATGAGCCGGTTGGGCTCAAAAACTCCGTCGGAGGCATGGTGGTTGAAATGGGGGCCCGTAGGTGGCGCCTCGGCTCTTTCAATAAAATAAGAGTAAGCCAGACTTGTCCTTGCAGCCAAACGGGAACCAGAAAGCGCACGAACCCAAACCTTTATCCGGCGCCTTGTCGGATTGGTCAATTCATCATGACCCAGCAGCACTGAGTTACCCAGGCTCTGCACATAGGCGGCTGGACTTGAAGAAGTGAGCGCTGCATTCGCCCTTGGACGAAACTGGCTTTGAATCGCCTGAATCGGTCCGGTGGCACGGAAGCTCAGGTAAACCGAGCAAGTCGAATTGTCAGGAAAATACAGATCGATTCTCAATTCCTGCAATTCACTCGCACCCACTTCTGAAAGCTCACCTAAAACGTCGCTCATCGGCACATACCAGCGCCGAGTGGGTTCGTCGTAGAGAGCTCCAACCCGGCGACTTTGGCCTTCTGGGCGATTCAGCCCATTGCGGCGTTGATGAGTGAGATCCACTTCCCGGATCGGCAGACCAAAACCATCTTCAGAAAACGTCAGGAATAATGGTTCACCCGTGAGCTGGAGGGTGTTCTTGAAGGCGACATGCTCAGCTTTGGCAATCACCTCTTCTGAAGGACGGGGTTCGGTCGGCTGGACCGAACGATCCGGATACGCAGCATCCTGATTAGCTGCGTTTGCCTTTGCCACTGGAATCAGCCGAAGCTTGAGATACTCGGCTGGATTTTTAAGCGCCTCGGGATTCAAGGTGGCGGCAAGCGGTAAATTCTCTGCCCCGTGCTTACCACCGGCTGAACCCCGATTGGGTTTGGCACAACCTGCCAGCGCTCCGGCAAGTAAAAACGTGATTCCGAAATTAACGACGACGAAAACCAGGGACCTATTTTTTAAAGCATTCATACTCACTCCTTTTTTTGTTGGCTATGAGCGGCGTTAGAGCAATGAGCGAGCCAACAGAAATATGAATCGAGCCAATCGGAATTCCGGCTAGGAATACAGCTACGTCAGGAAGAAAGACTTTTTATTTCGACTGCTTAAACCGCTTCGAAAACTTCTGAACCGCGGCTTTTCGACCTGAGGGAAATCCGGAATCCCGTACCTTGGGGCTCAAACTCGGACCGAGCGAGAAAGAATGGATCAGAAATGAACCAAATTTTTTAATTTCATGTTATTTCAATGATCTATGAACAAAGAAGATCCCGCGATCCACAGCGAAGTTGAGACCCTCCGCCATTCCTGCGCGCATGTCATGGCCCATGCTATTCAGAAGATCTGGCCCAACGCCAAATTCGGTATCGGCCCAACCATTGAGAGTGGCTTTTATTACGACATCGACATCGACACGAAGCTCTCGCCCGAAGATCTGCCCAGGATCGAGGCCGAGATGTTCAAGCTCATCAATGCCAACCAGGGATTTGTTCGCAAAGAACACTCCCTGGATGAGGCAATCGAAATTTTCAGAAAACTGGGCCAGACCTATAAAATCGAACTCATCGAAGACCTGCGCAAAGTCGGCGTCCAATCCGTCAGCACCTACGGTGAAGGTGATTTCCTGGACCTTTGTCGCGGCCCGCACCTCCAGAAAACCGGCCAGATCAAGGCTTTCAAACTCACGTCGGTTGCCGGCGCCTACTGGCGCGGCAGTGAGAAGAATCCTCAACTGCAACGGATCTATGGAACAGCCTACCCGTCCAAGGCCGAACTCCACGAGCACATGCGCCTGATTGAGGAAGCCAAAAAACGCGATCATCGCAAACTGGGCAAAGAACTCGACCTTTTCAGCTTTCATCCCGAAGCTCCGGCGAGCCCTTTCTTCCATCCCAAAGGAACGGTGGTTTACAACCGGCTGGTCCAGCTCATGCGCGACCTGTACCGGCCTTATCAATATGATGAGATCATCACGCCGCAGATCATGGACATCTCTCTTTGGAAAAAGAGCGGAC
This sequence comes from Bdellovibrionales bacterium GWA1_52_35, assembly GCA_001769805.1. GTDB lineage: Bacteria > Bdellovibrionota > UBA1018 > UBA1018 > UBA1018 > GWA1-52-35. The sequence goes on along the minus strand of MEPO01000003.1, from coordinate 23,303 downwards.
ATTACGACAATTACCGCGAAGATATGTTTTTCACCGAAAGTGAAGAGCGCCAGTTTGCAATCAAGCCGATGAACTGTCCGGCCGCGACTTTCGTGTACTCTTCGCATAAACGGTCTTACCGCGACCTGCCGTTGAGACTGGCCGATTTCGGCCGGGTTCACCGGAATGAAAAATCCGGTGTCACTGCCGGCCTGACGCGCGTTCGTACCTTCTGCCAGGATGACGCACATATTTTCTGCACACCTGAACAGATCGAAACTGAGATCAAGAAAGTCATCGAGATGTCGATGAAGATCTACAAACTTTTCGATTTCACCGATATCCGGATCGCCCTTTCCACTCGCCCCGAGAAACGCGTGGGTGGTGATGAACTCTGGGACCAGGCTGAAGTCGCGCTTAAAAAAGTGCTCGATAATACCGGTCATGCTTATGAAGTGAATCCCGGGGATGGCGCATTCTACGGACCCAAGATCGATTTCCGGGTCAAAGATGCTCTCAAACGGGAGCATCAACTCAGCACGATTCAACTGGATTTCAATCTGCCGGAACGCTTTGACCTGACCTACGTCGGGACCGATAATTCCTCCAATCGTCCGGTCATGGTTCATCGCGCCGTACTGGGTTCGATCGAACGCTTCATGGGCGTTCTGGTGGAGCATGTCGCAGGAGCCTTCCCCTTCTGGTTGGCTCCGCTTCAAGCGCGGATCGTACCGATTGGTGATGGACACACGGAATACTGCAAAGGGCTGATGACCGAACTGCAGGAACTCGGTTACCGGGTGGACCTCGACGCGCGCAATGAATCCATGGGTCTGAAAACCCGCGAATCTCAGACGGCCAAAATTCCGTTCATGGCAGTCGCCGGGGACCGTGAAATGCAGGACGGTCAGTTTGCGATCCGCAAGTACGGTGAGCGGGAGTCCAAGGTGCTGGGTCGGGCTGAGCTCCTGGCATTTTTCAAAGAACTGAATGAAGTACCGCATCAACTCACTCGCAGCTAAACGATGACAGCCATCACTCGCCGCAATTCTCATCACTCGAGCGCCATTTACGATGTGCTTTACGGGTTCATCCCGATCACGGCCTGGGAAGAGAAGATCATCAACTCACCGCTCTTTCAGCGCCTGCGCTGGATCAAGCAGCTGGGGTTTGCGAATTACATTTTCCCGGGAGCCGAGCATAACCGCTTTGCCCATGTCATCGGAGTGATGCATTCGATGGATCAGATGATCCGGTCATTGGGGCTCAGTGTGCCGGACCAGGAGCTTTTTGATCCCAAAGCCACAAATCCGGCGGCGATGTTCCACAAGACTTTGCGAATTGCCGCACTTTTGCACGACATCGGCACATTTCCTTTCAGTCATGCGGTCGAAAACGGCTATCTCCGGCACGGGAATGACCACCGCCGGCCCGGAACCCCCAAAGATCTGCCGAATTCACACGAGCATCTGGGCTCTTTCATCATCAAGAACACGGATTACGCTGGAGGCATCACCCGGATTCTGAATGAGTACGGATTTGACGGCAGCCTGCTTTCGAAGATCATCAAGGGCGAATCCCATAGTCTCATTTCCAACCAGCTCATGCATTCTGAGCTGGACGCCGACCGGATGGACTACCTGATCCGTGATGCCCATTACACGGGCATCAAATACGGGCAATTTGACCGCGAATACATTCTGGCGAATCTCCTCACTTTCAAGGTCGGAGGCAAACTGGCCTTCGGCGTGTCTGAAAACGCGATGTATGCCGTTGAAGATTTCCTGATCTCCCGGTTCAGCTGGTACAGCCAGATCATTCGCAACCGGCAATCCGCAAAATTTGACATCATCGCCGCAAACATCACGCATGAGTTCCTGGATCAGGATCTCATGCCCCAGTTTCAGGATCTGCTCTCGATGGTGGAGGAACGCGACGAGCGGTTCTTCTGGTGGAACGATGTCTACTTCATGAACCGCTGCCAGGAAATATTCTATCAAAAGCTCACGCAGGATGTTCGCGTCCTGGAGTTGACCGACATGCTCCTGTACAGACGCGCCCCCAAGACGGTGAATCATCCACTTCTTGCTCATAAGATCCTGAAAGCCGATCCCAAATCGATGCGTGAAAGAGTTCAGCTCATCGGGAAAATTCAGAAGCTCCTCGGAACCTTCGACGCCGGTATCGAGAAACAGGGGACAGGCAAAGAGTGGATTCTCGCGGATATTCCAAAAAGTGATATTGCGTTTGCACGTGGCCTACCTCATCTCCGGAAAAAAAGCAAAGGCAAGCAGCTTCATCTTGAGCGGGATCCGGTCAGGATTGTTTCAAAAGACGGAAACCCCTCCCTGCTGGTCGAACACGACAATACACTGATCAAGCACCTTTCAGGTTTTGCGAATTTCATTCCCAGTGTTTACGCAAATGAACCAGCATTGGCGCTTCTTCAGAAGCGTAAGCTCATCGCCCGATAAGTATCCGCCCCGAACAACTCCGAAATCCTTTCGCGAGGTCCGGGTCCCAGCGAGTTTCCCGGTTTGACTGTCCATTGCCAAGCACGAACTCTGCAGTCTTTTCGAAAGATGCAAATCTCGGCTCCCTTGAATCATGACCCGGTTCCGGCACTTCAAAGAATCGAAGTCGCAAGCTCCCTTCAAATCCCAAGCTTCCACATTGTGGGACTTCCGAATCCGGAAGTCGCCGAGGCGCGTGAGCGGATCCGGGCCGCCATTGAAGCCTCGGGAATTGAATTCCCAAGGCGACGCCTTGTTCTGAACCTTTCTCCGTCGAGCATTCGCAAACGGGGAACCGGGATTGACCTCGCGATGGCACTGGCAATTTTGAATTCCAAGTCCAAATCCAAAAGTAATGAGAACTTTCAAGTGGTCGCCTGGGGTGAACTCGGGCTGGACGGCACTGTCAAGGCCTCAGGTCAAATCACCCGCGCTGTTTTCTCCACCTGGCAAGGAGAAGGAAACGTTCTGTTTGTTCCAGCCACCGAATTAGAGCCGGCATTGAACGCTATTAGACAAATCAAACGGAGCGAAATTTTTTCAACTGCGCCTCCAATCGTGATCCCCAGTTCCGACTTGAAGAGTACGTGGGAGATTCTTTTGAAATTAAGACAACGCAAGGCTCCGATTCTGCAAAGTGAGTTCTCCGCTGCGGGTGAATCCTCTCCTGTTGATTTGCGGCCGGAGATCCCAGCCCTGCTTCCACTCCGGCCCTATCTGGAACGAGTCATTGCCCTGTCGGCTGCCGGCAATCATCATCTGCTCCTGCTTGGGCCCAGGGGGACGGGGAAGACGCATGCAACGGAGTGGCTGATTGCGCTGCAACCTGCGCCTGAGCCCCAGATTATTTTAAATAATCTTCTGATCGCCGAGTTGCGGACGAATGAAAAACTATCAACATGCCAGGGTCCGCCAGTTCGAAGAGTGAGCGTTCAGAGCCGTCCCGCGGCACTCATGGGCAGTGCGACTGCCGGTGCGATTCGTCCGGGGGAGTACTCGCTAGCCCATGGCGGTCTGCTTGTCGCTGACGAATTCCTGGAATGGCCGAGAGATTCACGCGAAACGCTGCGAGACCCTCTGGAGAGTGGCCGGGTCCTGCTCACCCGTACTTTGGGCTCGGCCGAGTTGCCGGCCCGGTTCACGCTTGTGGCGAACGGGAATCTCTGCCCGTGTGGCGGCTGGCCTCCCGAACTGCCGGCCCCTGCTGGAGCACAGGGCCTCGGCAGTTCCAATTTCCGGTGCAAATGCACACTCAAGAACCGCTCCACTTACCTGACCCGACTCTCTGGCCCCGTGCTGGACCGACTGGATATCGTCTCTCTCGTTTTGCCTGAGACTAGCAAATCTGCTCCGAAGTATTCCGTCAACAGCCAGGAACGGAAACAGGAGCTTCGGGAGAAAGTACAAGCCGCGGCTGATTTTGCAAAAATGAACTGGGGTGCACCTGCAGGACAACTCTCGGCAGCTCAAGTTGAAACTTTCATCAGTGCAAACCCGGCGTGGCTGAAATGGAATGCTCAGGCCAAAAGTCAGACACACTCCGCGCAAAGCCTGCGCTCCCGGCACAAGATTGCCCGCGTGGCGTTGACACTTGCCGCCTGGGAACAGAAAGCCTCCCCGGATCTCACTCACTTCACCGAAGCAGAATGTTACCGCCCCGAAGCGCTGGGCTTATTTTCCTGAGAGCTTCAACATTTCATCTTTGGCGCGATTGATTGCTTCAGCGATTTTCTGTGAATCTTTCCATTGTGGGGAGCCGGCAGGACCGATCTTATCGGGGTGATAACGCTTCATGAGCTCACGATAAGCTTTTTGAATTTCTGACCGGTTGGAGTTTACCCTTATGCCCAGAACCTCGTGGGGAGCGCCATCAACGCGAATACCGGGCAAAGCCATCGGCTTGGGCCTCGGTTTCATTCGCGCCCGGGCCAGTTCGTCTGATCCCGGGTCGGGCTGCGCGCCGGTTTTGCTCCTGGCCTTTTCGGCTTCGCGAATCTGAAATGCTGATTCCTCGTCCTTTGGGCGCAGCCAAAGCCAAAGAGCGCCCATCAGGATGATGCCCAAGGCGATTTGTAATAGTCCCCGGAGCTGGGCAGGACCAGGCTGACCCAGCAGGGCTTCCAGTACTGGACGAATCATTTCCATATTCTGCATCAGATCGCAGCCGCGGGGAACCGGATTGTTCCGTCTCAAACTCTGTCCGGGATTGCGCGTGGCGTGGTCCCTGCACCAGGGCCCCGCTATGGACAAATGGCGGTTACTCGGAGTGATTGTATTGAGTCTCTGGATTTTCGAAGCAGGGATGCCTGCAGAGGCTCGGACACGACCACCATCGCTCAAAACCGAAGTGTTGAGTTTCTGTATCGAGCCGCAAATGGCGGAAAGAAAGGACTCCGACCCCTGCTTTGTGAGTTTTCAGAAAGCCTTCCCTACCGGAATTTACCGGGTCTGCTATTCGAAACCAGTCTGGAAATCTTGGCTTTACGCGCACGATTCACCACTGCTCTGCGGAAAATGGAGGGGCCGGTGGAGACCTGGCATTCAACGCCGAAACGAGCCTGACCGTAAAACTGCCAAAGAAAGTAGTAGCAAAGGCCCCCTGCCTTCTTTTGAAATCAAAGAGCAGGTGCCGTCTCCAGCAGCACCGGCTTTTTCGTTCTGGGCTTCAGAGATCGGGCCTGGGTGGAAAGCCCTGGAACGCCTCCGGGACCGGAGTTCGGTCCGGCTCGCGCCTTTTGATCCGTTCGGAATTTCACGACAACTTTTGCTGAATGAAAAACCCAGTACCGGGGTAAACCCGGTTTTTCGTACTGCTGGTTTCGTTCACCTGCTCACGGCAACCGGAATTCACCTTTACGCCTTGACCGATTTAATCGGCTTCCTCACTCGTCACGCCAGTCGTGCGGCTGGTATCTCACCAGGAAAGGGGCTCTGGCTTGCCAGAGGTATCAGCGTTTTGAGTTGGTTGATTGCCTGGCTATTCGCCGGAATGCGTCCAGGAATGCTGCGGCCCTGGCTCGTTGTCAGTGCCCGTGTGGGCGCCCGCTCTTTGGGATTTCGATGGCAGAAATGGAGCCCGCTGATCTGTGCTCTGAGTCTGGATCTCGCAGTGGCTGCAATCAGAGACGTGCTGGGGTATCCCGGAGCCTGGGCGCCGGGAAGGTGGATCTACGCGCTCGCTGTGGGCGGAGGCCTGTCCATTACTCAAGCCGAAGGAAGCCCTTTCAGAAAACACGCGCTGCTTGCAATTGCCTCCTGGGTCTATGTCGCTTTTGCTGAAATTTTCATGGAAGGTTTTGTGGCAATCGCCACGCCACTTCTCAGCCTGGCCACCCTGCCCATGTTCTGCCTGGTACTTTACCCCGGACTCCTGTTTTCCACCTTGTTCGACTTCCTTGGCCTCGCACCTCTGGCACTCGGAATCCTGCAGGCAGTCGGCACGGTTTCAACTTTCGCGATAGAATTTCTCTTTCTGCTGACCCAGTCGATTGATTCTCTCTGGCTCGTACCTCCGGCTGCACTGCTTGCGGGCATGATGCTCGCCGGACTGATGCCGCTTTTGCACTTGCGTCCGAAATCACTGCTGACGGTCATTGGCTTGCTTTCTTTGCTCATCATCATTCGCCTGAATTGGCGACCTTGGACGCTGAATTCACAAACGCCTCCCGCCTCTGCAAACCGCATTGAACAATTAGATGTCGGCCAGGGAGATGCCGCACTCATACGGACCACACCGGATAAGGGTGCTGGACTGGTAGACACCGGAGGAATCTTCGGCTTATCCGCGGGCGGGTGGTTTTCGATATTTTCAAAAAGGGGCATCACCCAGCTGGACTGGATCGCGCTTACCCATCTGGACGAAGATCATGCGGGAGGGCTGGCAGCACTGAATGCCATTATTCCGATCAGTTGCGTTACCGCCTCTTCTGCCGCCTGGGCTTCCCCCAAAGGAATTGCATTGCGCAGCCAGCTTCGGGCAATTGGAATCCGAACAGCCAGCTTTGACGGGAGTTGCTTTCCGTTCCCGGCGTTCGCTCTGAATTCAGGGAACAAAAGAAAAGCCAAACGCAAACAGGCCAAAACTGTTTCCAAAAACTCCGTGATGACAGCGGTGAGAGTCCCGCTGAAACGGGGTGGCTACTACTTCAACGGAGGAGATTCGGACAAAGCTGCTGAAGTAAAACTCAGTCACTGGCTCAAGACGTTTCCCAAAGAAGGATCAGACGAAAGAATTCTCAAAGTCAGTCATCATGGTTCTAAAACAGCAACGAACCCTTTGCTCTTGAAAGCGCTTAATCCCACTCAAGCCTGGATCTCAGTCGGACTGGGAAATCACTATGGCCACCCAGCCGTACCCACACTCATCAGTTTGGAAGAACATGGAATCCCAGTTCACAGGACGGACCGGGAAGGGGTGCTGAGCTGGGGCAGCAAGTTCTCACTTTCGAAATAGCTGCTTCAGTGATCGAGCCCCTTCGCGGGAAGCCTTGAGAACCAAGCCGTTCGCCAGAGTCACTTCCGTGTTGGTGCCATGCGAGTACGACACCACTCGATCCAGCCGAACAATCGCGTTGCGATGGATGCGAAGGAACACCTCGGGATCAAGATTTTCCTCGAAGTAAGTGAGCGACTGGTTGCAGGCGTAATCCACGTTTTCCAAACCCACTTTGGAAACGTGGTCCTCACTGGAAAAAAACCAGACCTCCGAGATCTGAATCACTTTCTGCTTCGTTCCGACGTTTACGACAAGCTTCCGCAAGTATTGCTTTTCCCGATTCAGGTGAACTTCGAGGTGCTTCAACTCCGAGCCCGCCGAATCCTGGATGGCTTTTTCCAGGCTCTTTTTCAGACGTTCGTCCGAAAAAGGCTTGAGCAGATAATCGCAAACGTTTTCCTCAAAAGCCCGAACGGCGAATTGGTCGTAAGCAGTCTGGAAAATGATTTTCGGACGTTCCCCCTCGGGAATATTCCGAAGCACGTCAAATCCCGTCAGTTCGGGCATCTCGATATCCAAAAAGAGCGTCTCGGGCTTGAACTCCCGCAAAACCTCCAGCGCCAGCAGGCCATCGGACGCTTCGCGGATTTCGTAACGATCAGGAAACTTTTCGAGGTACTTTCGGATCCGGGTTCGTGCCAGGGGCTCATCATCGACTATCAGGACTCGTACCTTCCGGATGGGTGCGTTCATATTGGTTTCCCTGAAAATATAAAGCTCGCGATGGTTTGATTCTGTTCTCCCGCTTGGAGGCAAAATTGGTGCGTGTTTCCATACAAAAGAGTCAGCCTGCGCCGCGTGTTCTGCAAGCCGGTTCGCTCCTCTGTTCGAAGAAGCGGGCTGCCCGTATTGACGATTTCACATCGGTAACCGGTTGGCAGAGGAATGATCTTCACGCGGACCTCTCCCCCGTCCCTGGATTTTCCGATTCCATGTTTGAGCGCGTTCTCAACAAGAGTCTGGAGCATCAACCCGGGCACATGCACGTCTCTTAAGGCAGGATCCCATTCGAGTTGATAGCGGAGGCGAACCCCGAATCGAACCTGCTGAAGCTCAAGATAGTGGGATACTACGGTCATTTCCTTTTCCAAGGGAACCGTATTGGTTCGGCCCATCTCCAGGATGAGTCGGTACAAATCTGAAAACCGGTTCACCAGCTGGCCTGCGCGATCCGCGTCGATATGGATCATAGCTCCAATGCTGTTGAGCGTATTGAACAGAAAATGCGGTTGCATCTGTTGATGCAGCGAATGAAGTTCAGTTTCGAGCCGTACCCGCTCCACTTCTCCTCGTGCCCGTTCATTTTCAGCAGCCAGTTGAATCTGACCTGAGATTTTTCCGGCCATGGACTGCAAAGTTCCGGCAATGAGGCGGAATTCATCAATCGAAAACACCGGCAAAGCCGCACCGTATTCGCCTGCTTCGTATTTTTGGAGTTGTTGATTCAAGCGCCGAAAGGGCCGGTTCAGCCGATAAGCCAGATAGTACCCGCAGGCACCTGCGACAAGCGCGAAGAGCACCGAGCAGAAAAGCATCCATCGCACACTCCGGCGAACAGCTTCCAATCGAATGGCCCGAGGCTCAAATACCGCGATTTTCATCGAAAGCCTGGGAGAAATGCCACCATTTTCGGAGCTGGCGATCTCAAAAGGCACTTCAGCCCTGAAGTCCCTTTCCGGATTATCCTCTTTGACTTCACTCAAGCCGTGGATGCCCAAATGGGCCACCATGGGAGACTTGACCTGCCCTGCGATGCGCCTTCGCAAGGTGTCGCTCGGAATACCGAGCAAGAGCAAACCTGTCGGCCGACCCAAAGGACCTTGAACCGGAACAACCAAAAAGACATTGCCGGAACTGATAAAAAACCGATAATAACCGCGATCATCCGCGATCTGCTCGTTCAAGTCCTTCTTGATCCTGGCCACAACAGATGGAATATTCGCATCGACATTCTCCACGACCTGGGATTTCTGATTAAAGGTTTCATCCAGCAAATACGTCGCGCCGACCAACGGATTATCCTCAAGAAATCGTTTCATCAGAAATTTGGCCTTCTCTGAAAACAGAATGCTTCGAGTGCCCCGCTGAATATCACTATCGCGACTGAGCGCCTGAGCCTGGGCCACCAGCATCCTGATATCGGCCTGAAAATCATGCATCAGGCGCTCGGCGATCAATTCCGTCTCGCGGGCAGCATTTCGTTCGACCAGGCGAGACACCAACGCGGTGAGCGGATAGCTGAGAACCAGGACCGGCACCATGGCGACGGCGACGAGAATCAAAGTCAGAACATTTCGAAAACTCCGCTTCACCTGGTTTGCCCCTCCGAGCGCTTGAGGATTTCAAGTTGGTTCTGCATTTCCAGAGGAATCCCCTTTTTCCCTGATTTTATAAGCTGAAGACCTTTTTGCAGGGCGATCCACGCATAAACGGACCTTCGGCGAGCGAAATTCCCGGGTAATGGTCGCCCGGACGAAACCACGGGGACGCGATTCATCCTTTGCTGCCAGCGATTTTGAACCGGCACACTCGATAAGTATTCGCCAAATTGGCGCAAAACTTTCTTATTTTTTTCAAAGTTTTTTTTATTCGGAAAAACGAGATATTGAATCGCCTCGTCAGAGACCAGAGGCCGCCCCTCGGACATCTGGGGAAGAGGAGCCATCCCGAAATCCCCCTTGAGCTTCGCTTTTGCTTCGGCGATTTGCCAGTCTCCCGAAATTACAAAGGCGAACTCGCCCCGATAAAAACGACTGGTATTGCAATCCAAGCCGCAATCCTGGGGGACTAGGCCATGCACGGCAAGATCACGGTAAAAATCCAAAGCCAGCTCCATCGTCGGACTGTCCAAATGATCAGGATCAAAGCTCCCGAAAGCCCGCAGAAACGGAATAAAATAATAAGGCTCCGCAAAAGGCCAGCCTATCGTATGAACGCCGGCCGATTTCAATTTTTCCTGCTGCATTTTCAGGTCTGCCCAAGTCGCCGGGACCGAGTTCACCAAGCGCTTGTTGTAAAATAGCAGCAGCTGATTTCCGCGAAGAATTGGCACACCGTGAGGATCAGAGGGAATTCCCGGCCTTTTGGAAATTGGATCCCAGTCTGCCGGAAGCTGCAAGAGCCGCAGATCCTGGCTCAGTCCCATCATATCCGATGGGATCAATAGCAAATCGGGACGCACACCCGGGTCAATCCTCGAAAGCAGCGATGACTCGAGTTCCAGTCCGGTCTCGCCCCGGATCTGGGTATGCGCATGCTTGGCATTAAATTCCGCAATGAGCTTCTCAACAAATCGGGCCTGCAGCCCGGTCTGATTATGCCAAAAAATAAGGGTTTGAGCCCGCGCCGAAACCGGCGATCCCCACGCAAGAAAACAGGCTATCGCCCCAAACCCCAGGGTCTTGATATTGAAAAGGAAACTCATCTCTTTATTCTTCCACAAAACCACTGTCCCATCCAGCCGGCAGAATAATATTCTGTAATGGGCCCTTAACCGCTCTGGCCACTTTCGCCTTTGACGCTGAAGCAATATTACCACTCAGTTTGTAATTTTGACCATTCAGTCACTGGATCATTCCAATAAATTTATTACGGATATAGACCACACAACGGCTCTAGCAATACAGGCAAGAGATAAAGCTTTCGATCGCTGGAGTCCTAAATGACCAAGGCAACCATAAATTAAAGGAGTAAAGAGTAATTATGAAAACAATACTTATATCAGGTGTAGTACTTCTCTCTCAGCTGGGCGCCTCCGCTCTGGCAGACAGCAACGTCCGTTGGTCCACCACGGTCCAATGCAACAACCGCGCACTGGTGCTTGACGTCGGCTACGTCGAATATGAGGGACAAGTCATGCAGCTGGTAGTGAATGATGGAAATATTGTCGACTTTTTTGCCCGGAACGGGGCCGTCCTTCCCAAGTCGGTCGTAAATGGCAAGATAATCGTACCGATGCATAAGTACCACGACAGCAGGCAGGTCACCTTTGTCGGATCCATCAGGGATTACTCCAATAGTATTCGGCCATCCGTCAGCTTCGATTACCGCCTAACTCTCAACAACAGAGGCGGCGCCCTTCTCGAAGCCGAGCGCAACAATGCCCAGCACTATCCTACACGCGAAGTTTACGAAAGCTGGTACTTTGAGCAATGCCAAATTGTTGCACCATTCTGAGCTATCTAAAGGCAAGATAGTTTTTCGGATGCGGAGACCGCCTGCCTCTTTCGACGGCACCAATTCAATCTCAAGTCTGAGGTACTCGGGGAGAAGGCTAGCTTGATCTATTATTGAATCGGAGCGCTGCGAGACCTATTGTAGAAATTAAGGTCTACGTTCATCTGTAAAAGGTGTTTAAGCGCGATCGCGGGGCGGGGCGTTGTTGCATAATTGTTCCAAGGAAAACGGGGGGGATGGCACGCGACTCGGATCGCTAGGAAACAAAGACGGCGCCGTCTTCACTCAACTCAAGAATTTGGTAACCTCGGTCGAGGATTTTGCGCACAGGAACCCCAGTTGCTTCCCAAAGATTCTTTAAAACGTATTGAGCTACACCTCTGAAGTCTTTTCCGAAGCCCACGATGCGCGTAAAAACGAGGTGATCCCAAAATCCTCGTTTAGCGCTTTCAGGAGTGTCGCTGGATTTAGAGCGGGGCAGGCCATTGCCCTTCCTGGCACCAGTCACAATCATCGCCACCCCGCCTGAAAACTCCCGAATAAACTGCTGCCAGACCACTCTCGAGGGTGCCTGAATTAACAAATGTAAATGATTCCCGACGTTGGCGTAGCGGTAGATTTTTATTCCCCAGCGATTTTTTAGGCGATCCATGAGGTTTCGGATGTGATTGCAGTAATGCGGATGAAGCATCGAATACTGGCCGCGTGCTTTTGACGATCTCAGTACCACGTGAAGTGCTTGTTTAGGATCAAAGGGGCGCCGCTTTTTACGTTTGTTTTGGGTGTGCTCGCCGCCATGAGCTTGAAACCTCGTCTTGGAATTAAATCCTGAAAAAAAAGGTTGATTTTGTTGTCTTTTTATCCTCATCAAACCTCAAAAACTAGTGGGGCAATGGTTTACGTAGATATATACATGAGAATTATAAAATGAGCAAGACCACTTATCGAGTCCAAAACTGGAAACAATATAATCGAAGCCTGATCAATCGGGGCAATCTCACCCTCTGATTTTGTGAAGAATATGCCAAATCTCGACAAACCGGACATCTGGCCGCCCGCCGCTCTATAGCGACCGCTGCATTTAGCGGCTGGACTGGATGTGAAATTCTACTCGAAGAAGAGCAAGAGGAACCCAACGGACCTTGTCGTCGATTCAACCGGACTCAAGATAATGGCGAGGGTGAATGGAAGATGCGAACACACGGAAAGCAAAAACGCGGAACTTGGCGCAAGCTTCATATTGCAATCAATCCGAACGGAATGGAGACAGTTGCAATCGAACTAACGGAAGCCGGTCGCCATGCCCCCGTTTTGTCAGCTGGAATCATGCAACAACGCCACAAATTGAACGCAAACCCTTGAATTCATGAACTTTATAAACGCAACTCCCGCTTTCAGCAGGAATTATAAAACTGCCGATTTCTAAGGTACAATAAGTTAACAGGAACTTTTCTCAATAAAATACCTGCTGAAGGGGGGTTGTTTGCGTCCTGGAGCGAGGCTGATCTGCATTCCTCTTTTGCTGCTCGCAGCAGGGCTGACCCCTGCCTGCTCCCTGGATAAGGGAAGCAAGAAAGTAATTAAAGAATGCGTTCTTCCTGCGGATCAGACTGGCACGCTTTCGGGTCATTGGCGGACTACCGCAATTCCGATTGCACTTCAGGCGGGAGCTTTCTCTGCCCAGGAAATCGGGATCATCACCAGCGCCGCAGATACCTGGAATAGCTTCTACTCAGAAAGCCTCGGCATGGCTGCCATCGATTACGGCGGTAACGCTGCGAGCCCCAGAACATCCAGTGCTGCCAGGCCGGCACGCCTCTGTGAACAGGGGATCGTGAACGGCACGACTTTCACTGGCAGTGTGGTCATTTACAAAAGCGGGGCGTGGCCTTACTCGACCATGCAGGATGTGATTGCGCTCACGCCTTTCTGCTCGGTTCCCGCCAGTCCAATTCCGATTATTTTCAACGCGATGGTCGAGCTGAATTACCAGAATTTTTTTATTGCCGGAAAAAGAATTCCGGACCTCAAATCCATCCTGGTGCACGAATTCGGACATTTAATGGGATTGAACCATAGCTGTGAAAAAACCACGAAGACCGGCTTTCCCAATTGCACCAATGCTTCCATTGATCCGAATTACCTGTCGGCCAGCCTCTTTCCAGTATTTTCGTTTGATTCATCGGGCTACGGCGAAAGCCGACAAGCGCTGAACGACAACGATCAGGGCCGGGCCAACTGTCTTTATACGAGTCCGGCCAGCACCAACTGAAGTTTCTCCTGAAGAGGCGCCGTGATTTTATGCTGAACACCTTCGACCAGGTGGAACTTCCCTTTCACTCCCCGGCTCTGAAGTTTTTCAAAAGAAGCTTGCGCCAAAGCGGGCGAGACCACATCGTCTTCGGCCCCATGGATTGCATCGACCCGGAATGGAAGCTCACCCTCGAGCTCCTCGACCAGATACTCACAGGCAACTCCGATCACCTGCTTCACTGCGGGTAGTCTTTGCGCCACAAAAGGTGCAAGGTAACCTCCTTGCGAATAACCGATCAGGGTCTTGGGAACTTCCTCCAGCCCAAGTTGCTGAATCAGGCCCATCAGGTAGGTCAGCGCAGGCTCTCGCCCAACCGAATACTCGTCTTTTTTTGAGTCATAAAAATACCAGCTGTAACCCATGCGCGAATGTCCTTCGCCCCGACCGGGTATCGGGAAGAGTGCGTTCATGGCGAGAACTGTGAACTCCGGCGGAATGAGCGGCTCAAATTTGCTGAAGATATAAGATCCTGATTGAAGCCAGCCATGAAGCAAAAGCACCAAGCCCTTCGGATCAGGAACTTCACGGATCATGTAATTGCACGGAAGCCCCGTAAACACGGTAGCCTTGGCCGAACGTGCTTTCGGTTGCGAACTCACCCGGACCTCAAGCTGTCGCTAATACGCGAGAGCGGCAGCCCACTCGGGCAACTGAAAGAATTCAAAATGGGGAACCTGAGCAGCTTTGGGATTGAATCCATAGGTCACGTTATCGATCACCAGAAAACCGTCCTCATGCGCGCCTGGGCCAGGCTTTCGATTCATATGCACCCAATGAATCAGTGCACCATTGGGAGAGGCCTGATAGCCTCCGGCCGGCTCTCGTGAGGTGATGTATTCCCCACATGCTTCAATACTCATTCCACCTCGGATTTTGGGCAGCGCACCAAATTCCTTATTGTAGATAATTTCGATCTGGTCTTTCTGCCCATCCCCGATCTGCACCTCGATGTGGACGTGGGATTTTGTCGTTTTGATCAACCGGACAGACCTGCCCTGAATCAGAGCCCTGTCTTTATATTGATTCTTGGATTCCTTCTTCCACCGCAGGACCTGTTCATTCATGACCGGAAGCACGCCGACGTTGTTTTTTAGACAATCCGGTGCCCCGAATGCATTGACTTCAGAACGTGCTTGAAAAGGGGTAAAAAGAAGAATGAAACCAAGAACTGAAAAAACCGTCGGAAAGGCGGCTTTGAATCGCATCAACACTCCTGTGTTAAAACTGCATCTCTGTCTCAGGCCAGAGTGTAGGGACAGAAGTACTTTTCTGCAAGTGATTGGTGAACTTTATTTCAGACCGACGTAAATACGATGAACATCATCATGATCATCAATTGCTTCAAGGAAGTCCGTGACTTCCTTTTTCTGCTCATCGGAAAGTTCGGAATTGTTTTTGGCGATGTAACTCAGCTCGGTCATCGTGGTCACCCAACCCTGGGCGATGAGAGCCTTGGTGACAGTGTCCAGATCTGTCGTATCGCAAAAGAAACGTGCCCCCGTTTGCCCAGCCGGCACTTCAGAAGCCTCTAGAGCTTCCACATTCTGGGCACCGGCTTCAATCGCAGCGCCTTCAAAATCAATGTCCTTGCCCACATGGGTTCCTTCGATCACCCCCATGCGATCAAACATCCAGGCCACGCTTCCCGGATTTCCGAGCTGGGCCTTACGGAACAAGGAGCGGATATCCGCGGCAGTGCGGTTTTTATTATCCGTCAGACATTCGACAATGATCGGTACTTTATGCAGGGCAAAGCCTTCATAGGTCACAAGCTCATAAATAACAGGTTCGTCATCCAGGCCCGCACCGCGCTTGATTGCTCTTTCAATATTTTCGCGAGGCAAAGAGGCTTTTTTGGCGGCCTCTACCGCAGAGCGCAAACGAGAGTTACCGTCGAGCTGAGCCCCCCCGGCTTTCGCGGCAACGATGATTTCCTTGGCCAGCTTGCTGAACAACGCACCACGTTTTGATGAATTCTGAATTCTTCCTGCATGTTTCCACTGTGCACCCATATATCCGATTCTTATCCCAATAGCGGCTACAGACTCAAGAGCAGAGATCTGATAAGGCAAACTTATGAAAGCGATCCCAAGGACAGTCTGGATTCTCGGAATAGTCAGCCTTCTGACTGATGCCTCAAGCGAGATGATCTATCCTTTGCTGCCGATCTTTCTATCGCAGACTCTCGGGGCCAGCGCACTTGCTTTGGGCGCAATGGAAGGGTTGGCCGAAGCCACTGCCTCGATCCTAAAGCTTTTTTCTGGGATTTGGGCCGATCGGGTCAGGCACCGCAAGCCTTTCTTGATTGCGGGCTATGGGTTGGCCGGGATGGTCCGCCCGCTCATCGGCCTGGCTCCGTCCTGGGGGGTCGTTCTCGCGCTTCGGATATCCGATCGAATCGGCAAGGGCCTGCGAAGCTCCCCTCGGGATGCCCTGATTGCCGATGCGACCCCGGCTCATCAGCGCGGCCTCGCTTATGGCTTTCACCGCTCAATGGATCACGCGGGGGCTGTAGCAGGCCCCCTGATTGCCGGAACTCTTCTGATGTTCGGCACTTCGCTTCGAAACGTCTTTCTGTTGGCGGCCATACCAGCGGCTTTGACTTTGCTGGTTTTGATCTTCGGTCTCAAAGAGCCCCAGCGGGAATTGCCAAAGGAGGACACTTCTTCGGGAAGAGCGTCACCCGAGGGAGGTGTGCGCGCACCTTTAAGTTTTTCCTTCAAGTGGCTGCTGGCCGCAATTCTCATCTTCACGCTGGGTAATTCCACCGATGCCTTTTTGCTCCTGAAACTTTCTGATTCGGGAATTTCAGCCGGCACTGTCGCGACTCTCTGGTCCTTGCATCACGTGGTCAAACTGATTGCCACCTATTGGGGGGGGCGGGCCTCGGACCGCTTCGGAAGAAAGTGGCTAATTTTTGCAGGCTGGATTTTTTACGCTCTGATCTATCTCGGGTTTGCCTGGAGCGAGGGAAAAACCGAGATCATTCTGCTGTTCCTGGGCTACGGCATCTACTACGGGCTGACTGAACCGGTTGAAAAAGCTCTGGTTGCGGATCTCGCGCCAAAAACAGCACGAGGCACCGCTTTTGGATATTACCATTTCATCATTGGACTCGGGGCGCTCCCAGCCAGTTTGATCTTCGGCTGGGTCTGGCACCGCTTCGGCTCGGGCGCGGCATTCAGTCTCGGAGCAGGACTTTCCGCCCTTGCGGCGGTTCTGCTATTATTCATGCCTGTGGCTAACCATCAGCGGGAGACTTCCACTTGAAAAATCAGACTCACATGCAAAAGGGGGCGTTTTTTGCCCTGTTCGCCGCGGCCCTGTTCGGAATTTCGCCTGTACTGGCGAAGCTCTGGACGCAGGCTCTCAATCCTCCGCTGCTGGCGGGACTCCTCTACCTGGGCTCAGGTCTGGGATTGCTTCTGCTGATCAGCCTCCAGACAATCAGCTCAGGGAAAAATCCGCTGATTTCGCTCAGGACCCTGACCCCTCGGCTGCGTCTCAAACTCTTTGGAGCAATCATTGCCGGAGGTATTCTCGCACCCCTGAGTTTTGTGGCTTCCTTTCAACTGGCCTCGGCGTTTGAAATATCACTTCTGTTGAACCTCGAAACGGTTGCAACCGCTGCCATAGCAGTCGTCTTTTTCAACGAACATGTCAGCCGCAGGGTCCTGCTCAGCATGGGCCTGCTGATACTCGCCGCCGCAATCAGCACAATCCCGATGGACGGCGAAATTCCGGTCGTTCAGTGGCGCGGCAGTGCGTATGTCGTGCTCGCCTGTCTGTTCTGGGCGATCGACAATAACCTCACACGCGAGGTGGAAGATGTCCCCGCTTCGGTTCTCACCTGCCTGCGCGGACTTTCCGCCGGCACGTTCAATATCCTCATCAGTCTTGTTTTTTTTGGAATTGGTCCAAAAGCGTCCTGGCCGAGTTATTTGCCCGCATTAGGGATTGGGGCCATCTGTTATGGCGTGAGTCTGGTCTTTTTTGTCGAAGCCCTCAGAAGTATCGGATCTTCGAGAACTGCGACTTATTTCGCAGTCGGCCCCTTCTGGGGCATGCTCTTCGCGTTGCTCCTGCTCTCGGAGAAAACCGCCACTCATCAGTATGGTGCAGCGGTCATCGGTGCTTTGGCCATCTGGCTGCTTCACCGCGAACAGCACGACCACCTGCACACCCACGAGCCCCTCACCCATTCTCATGCGCATACTCACGAGAATGATGATCACCACGAACACCCCCATGAACTGGATCCCGGTAAACCTCACGTTCACGCTCATTCCCATAAAACGATTTCTCATGCTCACCGGCATTCCCCGGACATTCACCACCGGCACCCGCACAAGGCAGTCGCAAAGAACTGATACGGAGAATAGACATGGAACTGAAGGCCTTCGGCAAAGACAAGGAAACTTCGAAATTCACCCTGGATGCAACGATTCAGCGGCAAAGGAACAAAATTGAAATCACTTATGCGGTGCATGGCGGAATTCAGGCGCTTGCACTCCCATCCTCTTTTGCGCGCCTGGACTCAGACGGCTTCCGCAAAGACCTGATCTGGCATCACACCTGTTTCGAGGTCTTTTTGGGAATTTCCGGCTCCCCGGAATATTACGAATTCAATTTCGGCCCTAACGGCGATTGGGCGCTTTACCATTTCGATCGCATCAGGGAAGGAATGAAGAATTCTGACGCATTCCAGGCACCCCGTTTGAATTGTGTGGCGGAGGCGAACCGGCTCCTGCTCACTGCGGAGCTGATTTCTGTGGCACCCGCTTTGGTGGGCGGCTCGTTTGATGCCAACCTCACCGCGATCCTGGAGTTGAAGTCCGGCAGAAAATTGTATTGGGCGCTCGAACATCCTGACAGCCGGCCTAACTTTCATCATCGCACCGGGTATGTTGTTAGAATTTAAAATCAGCGTTAGACTGATCGTATGCAATTAGGCGTCGACCGGCTGATCGAAGATGGTTCGTTGAAAAAGAAACTGCAAGGACAACGACTCGCGCTCCTGGCCCATCCGGCCTCCATGACTCGCAGCTTTCAACACAGCATTGATGCCCTGGTGCAGTGCCCGGAATTGAATCTGGTTGCCGCCTTTGGTCCTCAGCACGGAATGCGCGGGGACAAGCAGGACAACATGATCGAAACGGAAGACTATGTTGACCCTATTCATAGGATTCCGGTCTTCAGCCTTTACGGAAAAGTCAGGCGCCCCACTCCCGAGATGCTCGATACCTTCGATACGATTCTGATCGATCTGCAGGATGTGGGCTGCAGAATATATACATTTCTGACAACACTCCTCTACATTCTCGAAGCTTGCGCCAAGGCCGGAAAGAGTGTCTGGATTTTAGACCGCCCGAATCCTGCAGGACGACCGATCGAGGGCAGTCTACTTCTGCCGGGCTGGGAAAGCTTTGTCGGAGCCGGCCCACTGCCCATGCGGCATGGCTTAACTTTTGCTGAGGCCGCGAAATTTTTTGTTCACGACAAGAAGCTCGACCTGGATCTCCAGCTGGTCACGATGCGCGGTTATGAACCGGATCTCGCACCCGGTTATGGCTGGCCCGTGAACGAACTTCCCTGGGTCAACCCAAGTCCGAATGCTTCAACTTTGAGCATGGCCCGATGTTATTCCGGCACGGTCCTGATCGAGGGCACTCATCTCTCAGAGGGCCGGGGCACGACCCGCCCCCTCGAAACCCTCGGCGCGCCCCATCTGAATATGGCCGAAATTCTACGAACGATGAAGACTCTCGCTCCCCAGTGGCTGCGCGGCTGCAATTTGCGGCCTTGCCATTTCGAACCGACTTTCCAGAAGCACGCCGGCAAGATGTGCTCGGCTTTCCAGATTCACGTGGATGGCCCCGATTACGATCATTTTCAATTCAAGCCTTACCGGCTCGTGACTCTGTGGCTGAAGGCAATCCGGCGGGTTCATCCTGAATATGAGCTCTGGCGTTCCTTCGCCTATGAATATGAAACCGAAAGACTGGCAATTGATCTGATCAACGGCGGCCCCGCCTTGCGACAATGGGTCGAGCAGCAGGATTCACGTCTGGAAGAATTTGATCTTTTACTGCAAAAAGACGAGACCGCCTGGAATGAGACCAGACGCAGCTTCCTGCTTTACTGAAAGAAAAGGACCCCATGTTTTACACCATCAAGCAGTACCGAAAATATGATCCGGCCGCCAAAGGCTACCTCGAAGTGGCCCTGCTTTACCCCGGGGTGAAAGCGGTATTTTTTCACAAGATCGCCCATGCCCTGAGCCGGGCAGGAATTCCGTTCTTCCCGCGCCTGGTTTCGGAGCTGAGCCGTTTTTTGACCGGAATTGATATTCATCCGGGAGCGACCATTGGTCGGGGCCTGATCATTGACCACGGAATGGGAACGGTGATCGGAGAAACTGCCATTATCGGTAATAACGTTATCATTTACCAGGGTGTCACTTTAGGCGGTACGGAGCTGAAACATGCCAAACGTCATCCGACGCTGGAAGACCATGTGGTGGTTGGTGCGGGCGCGAAAGTTCTGGGAAATATCACGATCGGTTCTGGCAGTCGCATTGGCGCCAACTCGGTTGTAATTGAAGACGTTCCGCCGAACTCCACGGTTGTAGGAATTCCCGCGAAGCGCGTTCGCCAAGGGGTCGCTCCGGGTGAAGAACTCAGCCATCAGAAGATCAAAGAATAACTTCCGGGACGAGACCTGCCGCGCCCGCTTCTTTTGCTGGTGAGCAGGCCAGAACCGCCTCATGGAGGCTTGAATAAAGCTGGACGCGCTTGTCCTTCAACATGCCTGATTTCCTGAGAACATCTTCGGGCTGTTTTTTAAGGGCGACAAGACAGATGCGTTGACCATGGGCTTGAATTTTGGCAATCGCGCTTTCAAAGGCCACAAGACCCGTGACGTCGATAACGGGCACATTTTCCATGTAGAAAATCACGGCGGTGATCTCGCTTGAAATATTGCTCAGGGCTTCCATTGCGTGTTCCGCCGCGCCAAAGAAAAGCGGGCCCGCGATTTCATAAACGAGAAGATCTTTGGGAAGCGGTTCCCTGAGCCGGGGATGCGGCCCTTTGAGATGAATTTGCGCGGAAGTGATCGTGGCCATACGTCTCATGAACAAGAGCGAGGCGAGTCCCACGCCGACGGTCACACCGACGACCATGTCAAAAAGCACCGTCAGCGAAAAACAGAAAAGGAGCACCAGGACGTCGCTCTTCGGAGCGACCTTGACGATATGAACGAAAGGTTTCATTTCAGACATGTTGTAGGCGATCAACATGAGAAGTGCGGCGAGTGCGGCCATGGGCAGATAAGAAACCCAATGGGAAAATACAAGAACAACAACCAGAGTAATCAGGGCATGAATCACCGCGGACAAGGGCGAACGCGCACCAAAGCGGATATTTGTAGCCGTGCGGGCAATGGCCCCTGTGGCAGCAATCCCGCCGAAGAAAGGACATAAAATATTGCCCACTCCGAGGGCAATGAGTTCGGCATCGGGATCGTGCTTGGTTTTCGCCATGCCATCGGCAACGACTGCCGAAAGCAGGGACTCGATAGCGCCGAGCATCGCAATGGCAAAGGCAGGCGGCACGAGTGCTTCAATGGTCACAAGATTGAGAACAAAGGGCTTGCCGCCCGCACCAGCAAAGCTCCAGGGCAAAGCAAAATGGGGAGGACTCGCCGGAATTCCATGGCCGACGACGCCACTGATTTCATAGCTGAAGCGGCTACCGATGGTTGCAACTTCCATTTCCGGAAAAAGCCACCGGATGAGGGCCACCAGGATGGATACGCCTGTCAGGGCAACAAGGGGAGCCGGGATTTTTTTGTTTATTCGGGGCCAGAGCACCAGGGCAGCCAGAGTGGCGGCGCCGATGCCGAGCTCAGTCAAAGATACGGATGAACGGGCCTGAAAGAGTGCCCAAATTTTTTCGAGATAGCGCTCGGGCATTTCCGGCACCTGGAGTCCGAAGAAATCCTTCAGCTGCAGCGAAGCGATGACCAGCGCAATTCCAGAGGTGAATCCGGTAGTCACCGGGAAAGGGATGAATTGGATGAGCCGCCCCATTCGCGCCACGCCCATGAGAACGAGCATGATCCCGGCCATCAACCCAGCCATGAGTAAGCCACCGAGTCCGAACTTGTAGACAATCGGGGCTAAAATTACGACAAAAGCGGCGGTAGGTCCTGACACCTGAAGTCTGGAGCCCCCCAATATTGCCACGATGGCTCCTGCTATGATGACGGTGTAAAGACCATGCTGAGGCGGAACCCCGCTGGCGATGGCCAGTGCCATGCCCAGCGGAATGGCGACCATTGCGACCACGGTTCCCGCCATGAGATCCGCGCGGAAATCTTTGAAAGTATATCCCTCTCGGAATTTGTCCCGAAGCGCGGCGAAGGGCCGGAGTTTTACATAGGGTAACAAAAAAGACGTGACTTGGTGATAGCGAAGATTGGGCACAATTCAGCTCTTTCTGCTCAGCTCTTTGTGATGGTGAGTTGGGTAAAACCAGAATACGCCCAAAGAGGTGCTGTCGAAATAAAAAAGACGCCAAAACTCTGGTCCGGTCTGCCTGCCAGCTTTACCCCTGGAGTCATAACAAGGTGCGTTGATCACACAAGGCTTAGGTATTGAAATCGCCGACCGTCTTGGGTATGGTCGGAAACTCTTTGAAAATGTGCGAGTGTAGCTCAGCGGCAGAGCACGCCCTTCACACGGGCGGGGTCACAGGTTCAATCCCTGTCACTCGCACCATTCGATTAAGCTGTTTAGACCTCCAAAGCCCAAAGTACCGAAACTAAAAACGAATGGTTTCAGCACTTTTTAGGCAGATCAGAAGAGAATCATCACAGAACATCACGAAGAATCACGGGGCGTGGCTACTTGCTGGCTACTTTTGGCTACCGTCCCACGCAGTCTCTTCGAGAGTCATCCATTTCAAATTTGTCGAAGACCATTTCACGCGAACTCAGAAAAGGAATCGAAATGGCACGCCTCATTGCGACCGTCATTCAATGGGCATTATTTTTAGGAGTCTCCGGCGGACTGGTGGATGCCACGATCGCCATGCGGAAGGAGGCGGCCAAGGTGCATCAGATCGGAATGATCAGCCTGGGCCATCTCAACCGCAGTCTTCTCGGGCAGTCTCACAACTCCCGATAATCAAGTACCCCGCGTCTCGGACCCCTTCATTGGGTTCCGGGCGCGGGGTATTTTTTTGTCCAAAAATCAAACGGGAGAAGAAAGATGAACGAAACACCCAATCAGGAAATTTCCAAGGTCACAGGAATTTACGTGCGTGTGTCCACAAACGATCAAAATTCCGGCCTGGAAAGTCAGATCCGAACGCTTAAGGAGTATTGCGAGAAAAACAAGATCGTAAGCTACCAAGTGTTCGCCGACGAGGGCATCAGCGGCGCGAAATCGAGCCGCCCCGGTCTGGATCGGATGATGGCGGAAGCGCGACAGGGAAAGATCGACAGAGTTATCGTGTATTCCTTCTCACGCTTCGCCCGAAGCGTAACTCACTTATTGACGGCCCTAGAGGAGTTCCGAAAGCTGAACGTGCCCTTCATCTCGTATACGGAAAACGTGGATACGAATAGCCCCATGGGCAGGGCCTTCTTCGTCGTGATTGCGGCAATTTCTCAATTAGAACGAGAGCTTATAGTTGAACGCGTCAAGAACGGACTACGCAATGCGAAGGCCAAAGAAGCTATGGATGACCGGCACTGATTAACACATCAGGGCCATTACCCCGAAAAGTAAGTAACCAAAAACACTTACTCTACGGAAGGA
>MEPO01000002.1 GCA_001769805.1 Bdellovibrionales bacterium GWA1_52_35 | reverse complement strand
GTTAAGGCCCGGTTGAACCCCAACAGTTCTCCGGGCCTTTTCAATTCAGCGGGCACATTTTAAAATCGATAAATTTTTAGGATCGTAGCCGACCTGAACCTGTTTTTCCTCTTTAACCGATAAGTTCAAGCAACTGAAAAGTTTTGGATCAGCGCGGTAGTAAGCCGCCTTTTCAAAAAACATGACTACATATTCATTCTTCCTGGCGTCCAAGCTCAAAGCTCTGACCGTAACCCTCTCGGTGATGGGCTTCGCGTAAGCATTCCCAGCAACTAAGGCAAGGAAAATGAGCCACTTCATGGCTGGGCCTCCTTGTACGATTTCATTATCGACATTGCTTCAGCCATCTTCTGTTCCTCGGTTTTATCGAGCGGATCATACGGCAAATAGGGTTTGGACGAGGAAAACGCAATCGCCGTCCTCTCGAAGCTGGCAGCATTCGCAGGAAAAGGGAAACTGGTATAGGTGTCAGGACCAATAACCCCTTTCTTCATCAGTGAGCTCCACTGACTGACTGTGACCGCAGTTTTTGCCAGCGAAGGGTCGATCACGTAACGTTCGACATTACCCTTTTGGTCTTCTACGTAGACGACTGGTGCAGTATGGAAATTCCAGGCAAGATTTTCTTCAGGTACTTGCAGAGTTCCAGAAATCCAAACCTTACCAACCTCAATCCCTTGCGATTCGAATCTTCGTGCCATCAGGTGCGCTCTTGCATAACAACCATCAGACTTGTAGTTCCACGCGAGGTCTTTCATTTGCTTTGCCTGATCGAAAAGTCCTTGAGCTTTCTCAATAGTGATAGTTCTAGGCTTCGTATTTTCGCTAAAACTCTGTATCGAATCGGGTTTTAAAACAGACTTGTCGACAATTGTTGTACCGTTACCGCAGCTTCGGTTTGCCACCCTCGCCAATTCCCATCTACTATTCAATATTTGCCCACTCTCGCCAATTACCTGGACCAGCTCTTTTTGAGCAACCGCATTGCGTAGACCGAGATAATGCTTGTCAAAGAACCTTACAATCGAATCATTCGGGGCGCAGGTATTCTTGAACTGCTCAATACTCGCTTTAGTCATGGGATGAGTCAGGAAACTGAGATCATCCTTTGATGGTGGTGCGAGGGTAAAAGATCCAAATCCGGATTGTGCATTCTTTTTCGCCAAATCCTCGGAAAATTTCTCGTACTCAGGATTTAACGCAAGAAGAGGATAGCGAGGTTCACTATGACGAAGAGCTCTCACTTTTAGCGTATCGACTATTCCTTCGCTATCAGAGGCAACGAGTGCCATTGGAGAAGTCAATCCCTCCATACCTGAACTATACGGTATGAGAAGTACTAAATTTCTTTCCTTTCCTTCCCATTTTGCCGGGCCGCACTTCATGATCTGACAAGCCACCATTGCGCCGAATGCGGAAAATCGTTCTTTTTCTTCATCGCTCAACTGCCTGTTTTTGCCTTTGACGCACGCAACTTTCTGGCCATCACTCAGCTCCAGTTGAAAATCAGATCTTTCTAAAACGGATGTGATCTGAGATCGCATCTCTTCATAGTTCTTTCTGAATATCTCAAATGTTCTTTCAAAACTTTCACCTCCTCTTTGTCTAACGGGAATGCTCCAAGCACTGCTTGTTCCTATACCGTTACCGAGGGCTCCTTCTCCGGCTTTCGGTGCTGGTAATTTGTCAGAGGGCTTTGCACCAAAAAGGGATGCAATACGATAGTCGTTGTAAACGCTTAATAGAGAATTGTCCGTATTTTCTGGAGGCGGTGGAGTGTACGAAAATTCGCCATATCCGGGGACGCCACCTGTTCCGGAGATTTTTCCCGCTTGGCTCGGGACTTTACCCTCAGGAGGACTTGGCGACGTGCCCCCCCATCCGCCGTAACTCCCTATTCCAGGATAGCCAGAGGTCGCCGAGACAATGACTTTCTCGTTCTCTCTGATTTCTTCAACTACATGGGTCCGAAGAACTCCGGGTACTTTTTCGTTGAATGAGATCGCCGTGTAATTGAAGCCCCCCACCCCGGTGACGCCAGAGCTTGAAACGAGAACAGGCTGCCCGTCCTCGCCCTTACAGACATACCCTTGTGCCTTCTCGTCTTTCAGACAACTGAGTGACCTGGAAAAGCTGCCCAGCTTGATCTGAACACGATCCTGAGCCCAGGAAACGGGAGCCAGCACCAGGGAAAAAATTATCGAAAATCCCCAAAACCATTCCACATTATCGCATCGGAACAATTTGCAACCGACTTGACTATTGCCGCACATCGCCCCGGCGTATTTACAGGCATTTACGTTTACAACCCTTCTACAAATCGACCTCTCCCTGAAAATGAGCTATCTTGCCACCCTGCATCACCTAAACCCTCTTTTAGAAAGGCCCCGCCGGTGCGAATCCTTACCCCGCAACCAATAGTTAGATAATGAGAACGCCGATTTAGAAGAGATTCTGAGCGGCGTTTTTCGTTTCGAACATCTGAAAAAAACATATTCATTCCCCAACAACTTTAAAAAAATCTAAAGAGTAGCAACAAAGATTGTCCTCTTTAGAATCGCGTACGATCTTACGGACCTGATCGATTGCATCGGCGAGGGCTTTGCGGATTTTCGGCATGTCCGCGAGAGCGATGGTAATGACAGATGAATAGTGCAACTCCTCACTCGTTTCGTTTTCTAACGACTGAATCGCCTGCAAACGCCAGTTGGTATGATGCTTAGTTATCATCGGCGAGTCATTCCCCAGATGAACATTCGTCACACCTGGACGGAAACGTCCGTGATCTTCGATTGCAAGCCCGCAGGACACCAGAAACTCAAGTGCCTCTGATATCTTTTTAATAGAAATCCGCAGGCGTTGATGCAAAGTCTCTTTGGTCTGAAACTGCGGAATACCAACGAGAAGATGAATAGCGGCGTAATGCCAAGCGCTGTAGTAACGAGTTTGATCGATAGCAGAGAGGGTCTTCTTAAAATCCAGGCGATTTTTTAACGAAAGATGCTCTGCCTGGGCTTTTGAAACTTTCTTGGCATAAAAGTCGCGCAAGTGCGCCGTCCCTGCTCTCTCGTAAAGAACAAGCAAAAGAAAGTACTCTGCCTCCGCTTCACTGTGTGCCAAATATCGATTGAGCTGATCAGCTTGTTCGAGACTAAATTGAGCGCTGCCGTTCAAAACCTGAGAGACATAAGCGACATGGCAGTTTAAGGCACTGGCGATTTTGGATTTCTGCCCGTGTCCAGCTTTCGGCTTGTGACGAATCAGCTCATTTAGATATTTTTTGTAACTTGTGACATCGTATAAGCCATTGCTCATACTATTGATTTTAATCTTTCTTGACTATAGCTCAAACTTATACACGATATTTAATTAAATACTCCTACATTTTCGCCCTGCGTTACCATAAAACACACCCATCTCGCAGGTACTTCCAGCGCCTGAGAGCTTGAAAATACAGTGAATTTATTGTTACTTGACTGTTTTTGTCTATTTTTATAAACCGAGGGCTGAAATGGGCTCTCATTTAAAAGGAGTTACCCCCATGTCTTTGTCTAAGATAGTTGCGGTTGCAGGTTTGGTAGGATTGGCCTCTTTAGCCCATGCCTTTGCCGATGGCGGCGAAAGCAGTGGCGGCGGAAACGGCATAGTATGCTTTGATCACTCAGCAATCGCCGATCGCGTTCGCGCCAACGGCGGCGTAGTTCAAGACGATGATCTTGAACACATCATCTCTTTAGAGATGGTTGACCTCTATCAAGCAAAAAAGCCCAGAGGATTACCTCCGAAGCCCCCCGGCTTAATCCCGATCAACGAAGACAATTCGATCGATGACGGCCAAGCCATCGCCGAATATCTTGAAAAAATCGAGAACCGCTTACGCTACATCTATCCCGAACAGGCTCGGGGCCTTGGCTATCTCAGAAAATTCCTGAACGACGAAGCGCTTCGCTTTCATCCCAACCCCCTTCATCAAATGCGTGATGCAGATCTTGAGATTGAACCGAATTCTGCACAATGCACGTTCACAACGATGGCTTATAACGAAATCATTACGGATGAAGTGGTGTATATCCACTTTGATGAGCGACTTTTTAATTTAAAAAATACCCACACTACACACTCGCGCATGAGCAAGGCCGCCCTCGTCCTGCATGAATATTTGTACGTCCTGGCCCGTCTCAATGACCCCAAAACAGTCAGCAGCAAAAAAGCGCGCGATTACCTGGGCTATCTCATCACCCAAGACACTGGCGTCAATATGATGCGTTTTCTTCAAACGGCAGAGTCCCTGGGATTTGGACTCAATCGTGAGGGGACTTTTGAATTTTCCAGCGGGGGGCTCGGAGCGCCTTATAGCACCATTTACAGCTCGTACCCTTCTGAAATGGTCATAAGATTTCTGAATCAAATCAGGGCCAACAATGGCGACGAATTATCTTTCAGGGAGATCATGACGCGCTATGAAATTAACCACTTTTCAGAAATTCAAACCGTTACAAAGCAGGCATGGGACCTTGTACGCGGGTTTTCACACACACCTGAAGGTGGCGATATCCGCGACTTGATCGTAGTTCTTGAAGTGTTGCTGGGCGAGCGGCCCGTCCGAGGACATTATGCCCGCACATTGAAAGACGATCATGCAGAGAAAGCTAGCAGCTATGTACGTGCCCTTCGAACCTTTTTGCGCCAGGGAGAAGAAGAAGCCCTGAACGCGATGAAATCCCGGCTTACGAGTTTGCGTGCGAATCTCTCAGCAGCCAAATATCTGGACGCACAAGCAATCGATTCAATCATTCAGGCCACTTCAGAATCTATCACTAGTTTCATGCGATCCTACAGAGAAATCCCGGCAGTTGAAAAACTGTACCCCAATGGCCTCCCCTATTTGCGGTCTCAAGACATCTGGGGTTTTTACAAAGAAAAGGCGGGAGAAATTATTTCTGCTGCCAACACCTATGCGATTCATGTCGCCCTTGAAAATAGTCCATTGCCCACCGTGAAATAACACGAGCACTTGGGACACAAGCCCAACCGAAAAGAACTAGGCCCGGCGGCCAATAACCGCTGGGCCTCCAATATTCTGAACGCCGATTCGCCGTGGAGCGTTCGGGCAACGCCTTTCAGAATCCTTCTGAGATCGGGCTCTGATGCTCGCGCTTGATGATTTTGACATGCTGAGATTTGTAACCGAGGTTGGCGATGACGGCAAAATATGCTCAAAACCGACACGCCATCTGTTCACCTAATCGTGATTGCAGCGCAGGCCACCTTTTCTCTGAGGAACGGCTTTCAATACGGCGCTGTAGGAATTTCAGAATTACTTATTCCGCCGATTTGGGATAATATCCAGAGCAAGGATAGCAGAAGTCAAAACCCAGGTAATAATTCTAGCGGATCACCGACCATCTATTAGTAACGCGAGCCCGGAAAAACCCAATAGAAATACGATTCCGATTAGAACAATGTGCCGATTTTTACTCATAAAAAATCCTCCAATTCTAATTCCACGGCCATGACCTCATCTTGGAAAAATGGGCGTGTATCCACCAGGGCGAAAGGCCAAGCCAATACGAAACTATACGGAGATAAAGTAGCGCTCCGATTACAAAGAAATACACTAACAAATATTTCATGCTCAAAACCATATTTGTGACACTGACAAATCCGGCTGAACTCGAATCCATCAGGAGATACTGAAATAATCCAGCGACCAGAAACGGGAACAACATTAAAACAGTAAAACCAACGAAACCGATCACTACCCGGTATATCATTATACCAGACGATACGGTATCAATGGCGACACCTTTACTGCTCAGATCATCTATAAGAGTCTTGATCTCTATTGGACTCTTCCCGGAAAAATGAACCCTTCCAACCTTCTCGCGCTTTCCGTTTATAGATTTTCTAATCACTAGCTTGCCAGCTCCGGTAGCGTAAACTCGTAAAATTTTAACATGAGACAATGGAATCGCGTCCAGAATGGTTTCAACAACCTCCCTCGAAAATAGAACAAGCTCATGTTCCGAAATTCGCAACCAATGAGTCGCCTCCCGTCGTGATATTATTGGTAGTATCAATATAATCGGGGCAAATATAACGGCACTTAACCAAGCATAGCCACTAAACGCACTTCGACCCACTTCGACGCCCCATAATATCATCATAGCTAGCGACGGAAGACTTAAGGCAGCGGCGAACCACAGAACTATTTCAGAAACAAAATATAATAATGCAACTGAAAATGATTTTACAAACGCAGGACCAATCTTACACTCCACTGTAGACCCCTTATTAATTTGAACTTTCTTGAAGCAAATAGACGTGATGAATGTGAAATCATGGCCAAAGCGTTGCATTTCGGCTCAAGGCGATTTCTCCGCACTTATCCGGGCCTGCCTCCTCATTTGAATATGCATTGGCTAACGCCACTTGATAACCTGCAAGATAAAATTCAAGTGTACCGCCGTCCAGCGCGGCTTGAGTCTCATACGGAATACTATACTTTCCTTGAGCATTCGTCTTACCAAGGATGGTAGACGGAGAGTTGCGCCACCGAACCTCAACCCCCTCTAAAGGGGTCGAGTTCGAATTTGTAATCGTACCCGTGAGGGTGTAATTTTTAAGACAGCTTTCCGCACAAGAATAAAAGCCGCAAGACAAAATTAGGATAGCCAGAATAGATATTACTTTAATCATATAACCTTGGAGACTGCCCTCTGATGATGGTTTTTTTGACCCATAAATTACAAGCCTTTATCACTTTGGCTACCTAGCGTATAACCACACCCAAAACGTCTATTACGACCAACGATAACAACAAAATAATTTCAAATCGCATCATCTTGACTGATCTCACCCACGTCAAACGACATATCCGAAACCGAAGATAGAACAATGGCATTCCAATATTAAGAATGTAAAACGCCGGCCAGTTCCCGTACTTAACTACTGTCTTAAGTGCTCGCGACAATACTGGGCTCAATAGATTCAAGGCATTTGCACATCCAATGAATGCGAACCCGATAACCGTCAATAACAGTAGGCCGAGAATATATGCTGAAGCTAATGAGTCACGGGTCAAATATATCCATTTTTGCCTATTCCGATCTTTTCGAATATCAGCCAGCGTGCGGCCAGGCGGAAACGGCTTTATAAAGTTCAGTTTACCGCGAAAAAGCAGTAATGATCTCAGCGTTCCGTCCGAGAACAAAACCGCACAAAATGTTGATGTCTGGTTTAAGCCGAACTGATCCGAGCACTCTACATGCGCCAGCGGGATCATGGCACTCTGCTTTCTAATCGCCGCAAGGAGAGAGTAGCCGCTAAAATGAAACCAAAGATTAACAGCGTCCCGATAATTTTCCGGTAACAACTCAAGCGTAGACGAGGCGAGCTGTCCTATCACTATAATCCCCCTCTCTGGGCTACGTAGCTGGCAACAATTCGATCGAGCATGACCTTTCCCCGCGGACCCGGCCAGGAGATTTTGAGATGCGCCGCTTTTGTCTGGATCTATTTGAGATCTAATTAGAACCCGGCCGGTGCGAATCCTCAAAACGGAAGAAGGATTCAACCACTTCCTTAAACGGTAGTTGGAACCGGCTCGGTTTGCTCGCGCTCGGCCGGCGCCGGAATATTCTTTCCATGAATCACATCTTCAATGCTGGTGATCGTCTGATTGAGCTGCAGGGCCTGCTCCTTCAACTGTTCTACCGTCCGGGAGACCTGACTGGAAATCGTCGCATTTTGATGGGTAACTTTGTCCATCTCGCCCATGGCTTTCGCGATTTCCCGGATGCCGTGGGATTGCTCCTGACTGGCGGTCGAAATTTCATCCGCCGCTCCGGCGAGTTCCGTTACATGGCCTACGATTTCGGAGAAGACCTCGCCGCACTTGAGCGCAACCTGGACTCCTTCATCTACCCGTAAGCCTGCCTCTTTCATCAGCTGTTCAAGGCTCGCTTTATTGGCATTGACGATTGCAGTCACCTTTTCGGTGCTGCTCGTGAGCATCTCTTCAATTTCGCGTGCCGCTTTGCCGCTCATTGCCGCAAGACTGCCGACCTCTTCGGCCACCACGGCAAATCCCTTTCCATGCTCTCCGGCGCGCGCGGCCTCCACCGAAGCGTTAAACGAAAGAAGCTTGGTTTGAAAAACGATATCGTTGATCACTTTCGTTTTCTGAGAAATTTCCGAGATCAGCGTGACAATCTCCGAGATTTGCTGATTACTGGCATTGATCTGGTCACTGATCTTCTGGTTGGCGTCGCTGATTCCCGCCGAGCTGCGGACCATCTCCTCCACTGCCAGAGCCCCCTGTTCGGTACTTTTCTGGGAAGTCCCGGCCAGATCGGCAGCGCGTTTTGAATTTTCAGAATTCTTGCCGACCATCGCACTGATTTCCTCGATCGAGGCTGCCGTCTCCTGAAGTGCCGCGGCCTGTTCAGTGGTTGCCTGGGCCAGACTTTCGGAGGCCGCTGAAATTGAATCAGCCGTCTCATTGGCTTCCCGAACCTCGGATTTCAGAACCGTGATGGTTCCGGTCATGGCATTGGAGATATCCCTCCCAAGACCGATCAGCAAAAGCGGCATTATTGTGATAAAGGCTATGATCAAAGTGAAAAGGCCCTGCTTCAGCCAGAATAGATAGCGAGCCATCTGGGTGAAGTCGTCTTTCAGGATCTTGTCCCCGCTCAGGACAGCCTGGGCAATACTCGTCTGGACTTTTGCGGAAGCCGCCAGAGATTCCTTGAGATTTTGATCCGTCCCTGACGAATTGCCAGTTTGCAGCAACTTTGCAAAAAGAGGCCGCAGGGTGTCTTTTTCGAGACTGATCAACTCATCGGCACTTGCTTTCAGCTCGGGTGGGATATCAGCGCCCTGCAGCTCCGCGAGAAGCTTCTGAAGCACACCTTGCGCGTTGGTCGCTGCTTCCTGATACTGTGTGTCCCCGGTCACGGCATATCTTTCAACCGAAAGAAATATGCTTTTGAATTCGGATTCCAGCTCCGAAAACTGCTTCACCAGTTGTACAGTTTGCCCTGCATCTCCCTGCTTCTTCTCAACCAGCCTGGAGACGTAAGTATAAGTACCGAGAATACCGATGCCCGCCACTGCCAGGATCAGGCTCAGCGCAAACATCTTCCTTTTGATTGACCAGCTAGAGACAAGAGACATTTGAGCCCTTTCGCATAAGTTGCTCCGTCTGCGGCCTCGCCACAGATCGAATCACGGTAAATTTGCCAGAAATGCCAGTTAAAACTGGATTTGGCAACGCTTGGCAGCTCCCTCTTCACGCATCCAAAGAAGGACTTTTTTGGATCTCGTCACCCAATCCCTGACATCCTTCTCAAAAGTGGAGCAATCCGCAACCACTTCAAGAATTTCACCGGGCTTCATTTTGACTGCCATCGCAGTCACTTTAAGGGTCGGCTGGGGGCATTTCAATCCACGGGCATCAAGTATCTGTACGGCCATTTTTCGCTCCTATTTTACGGTTTACTGCAACTCCAAAGGTCCAAGCGCGCGAACGGCCTCAACCGTTTCGCCGATCACTTTCGAAAATCTTTCACCCTCGCCGGCCGATACGTAATCAAATCTGCAACGCTCTTCGGGTATCCCGAACTGCTGAAGCAGCTGGAGAAGCACCCGGTTGCGGCTCGCGGCGCGATAATTGCCTTCCTTGTAGTGGCAGTCCTTGGGATGACAGGCCAGAATCAATACTCCATCCGCTCCCGCCTTGAAGCTCTTCAAAACAAGCTGGGGATCGACGCGCCCACTGCACATCACCCGGATCACGTTTACATTTGGCGGATACTGCATCTGGGAGGCGCCCGCCTTGTCGGCACCCGCGTAGGAGCACCAGTTACAGAGAAAGCCAACGATCTTCGGTTCGAATGTCATGAGAGAACTCCGTCTATTTCCGCCATTATTTCCTGATTCGAGAAATGATTCCCTTTGATGACCCCGACTGGGCAGGCTGCTACACAGGTTCCGCATCCCATGCAGAGCACCTCGTTCACGTGAGATATCTTTTTGGCCGGATCAAAACTGATCGCCTTGTAAGGACAGACACTGTTGCAAACACGGCAGCCCGAGCAACGAGCAGCATCGACAGAGGCTTTGATTGGATCGATTTCCAATTTTCGACCGGGGACCAGTCCCGAAAGAATCGTTCCAGCCGCAGCCAGCCCCTGATTGATAGATCTTTGAATATCCCCGGGAGCCTGGCACGTTCCTGCCAGGCATACGCCTTTGACCTTACTGAGAGACGAATCCATTCGCCCGTGCATTTCATCAAAAAAGCCGGCTTTATCCTGCGTCAGTTCCAGAAGCTTGCCGACTTTAGCGGTGTCCTCGGCAGGAATCATAGCTGGGCAAAGGACAACCATGTCGAAAATGGTTTTCTCCGTGGCGCCCTTGCCATTGGGATGTTCCATCGAAATCCGCTCACCGCTTCCGGAGACCTTCAGCTCCTCAATCGAACCGTAGCGTATCAACTTCGTTTTAGTATTGTTTTGAGCTTCGTGAAAAAGATGGAACTCCTCTTTCCCGGGCACGACGAGCTCCTTGAAAAAATGCGTGATCTTGGCGGTCGGAACACGTTTGTCAATCAGGTGACTGAACTTGAAGGCCGCCTGGCAACAGACACTCGAACAGTAATCCTTGTGTTTGGAATCGAGACTGCCCACACAGTGGACAATCGCTACATTTTCCGGAGGCTTGCCAGTCCGTGACTTGATTTCTCCGCTTGTCGGACCTGTGGATGAAAGGATCCGTTCAAATTCAACGCTGTTGTAAACTTCCGGGAACTTGCCGTAGCCCAGGTTTGGAATTCTGGAGCAGTCATAGACTTCCGAGCCGATCATCACCGCAATCGCACCGACATTTCGCTCAAGAACGCGCTCTTTGTCGTCAAAGACGAAGGCACCTTCCACCGGGCAGGCGTCCTTGCAAAGCTGACAAGACTCACCTTTGAATCGAACACAGGCCTCTGGATCAATGTAGACGGAATTTGGGAGCGCCCCCGCAAAGGTGAAGCCCACCGCTTTCTTTTCATCCAGATTGTAATTAAAAGGATTCTTGGTCGAGACCGGACACGGAGCCGTGCACTCGCCGCACCCGATGCATTTATGCGGATCAACATAGCGCGGCCGCTGTTTGATCTGCACGATGAAATTACCATAAGATCCCACGACGCCCTGTACTTCCGCCATGGTCAGCAACTCGATGTCCGCTGAATGAGGACCGTGAAGGATATCCCCCATGATCGGCTCCAGCATGCAGGGGCCGCATTCCATTTTTGGAAAAGTATCTTCGTAACGAACTGGCATACCGCCGATGACCGGTGTTTTTTCCACGATAATGACTTTGCGGCCGGACTCTGCAAGGGTCAGGGCGGTCTTAAGGCCCGCCGGCCCTGCGCCGATAATGAGTACATCCGGACAGATATCCAGCTGCTTGGACTCCAGTTTGTCATGCAGCATCACCCGGCGAACTGCCGCATCCAGATAGCGAACCGCCTTGTCGGTTGCGGCGACTTTGTCAGCCGTCACCCAGGCGATCTGCTCCCGCGCATTCACCATCTGCATCAGATAGGGATTGCGTCCCGCGCGATGCATGCAGCCCTTGAAGGTATTTTCGTGATCCCGGGGCGAGCAGGCTGAAATCACCATTCGATCAATGCCCTTGTCCTTCAAATAGGCTTCGACGAATTCCTTCCCGCCTTCCGAACAGGCAAGATCCACTGTGACAAAATCCACATCTGGATAGAGCTTCTTCAATCGCTGCTGGACCTGGTCCGCATCAATTTTTTCTGTGATTGCTGTACCGCACTTGCAAAATACTACGCCGACTTTCATAAGTTTGCCTCTGCTCGTCTTGGCGTTGCCAAGTGTAATTCTGTTAGCACTCTTCCCACTACCGTACCGACGGCGGAACGCACGTCTTCAGTCAGTTCTTCACTGAAATTCTCGACGTCCTTGGCTTCAATGCCCCAGATTTTGATTTGCTCCGGAATTTTTACTCCTGCGATTTTGGCCAGCTCGAGGGCCATGGGCAGGTCCATGTCGTGCAGGCAAATCGAATTTCGGGTCATGAGCTGCTCAATCGATGAGAATTCGCGAATTGTTCCTGGCTGATTCTGCCCCGTGGTCATTGCATCCACGATCAAGGCCCGCTCATAGCCGCGAAGCGCCTCGATCAAACGGATGCCGCCGGCGTAAAGCTCCAGGACCTCGATGCCCGCTTCCTGGACTTCCGGTAAATCCCGCAGCCTTCTCGCAACTTTGATTCCGACGCTGTCATCCGTCAGGATCGGATTGCCCAGCCCGATGATGATCGTTTTCATGCGTCTCTTCTCAGCTCTTCTTTGAGCGTACCATCCGCATTGCGGATATTGACCACGAGGGGCATCTTCCCGATCGCGTGAGTGGCGCACGAAAGGCATGGATCATAGAGACGGAATGCCATTTCGATCTTGTTGAGGATTCCGTTATCGATCACCTTGCCCTTGGAGATCAGCTTCTGGGCCGCGCGCTTGATCGACATGGACATCACGGCATAGTTATTGGTTGTGCCGACAATGAGGTTCACTTTCGTGAGAACACCCCGTTTGTCAGAAGCATAGTGATGAGTCAGCGTTCCCCGGGGAGCTTCCACACAGCCCACCCCTTCTCCGACAATTTTCGAAGCGCTCGGGACATTGCGGACATCCGGAGACGTGATCTCGGGATCTGTCGCAAGCACGAGCATGTTTTCGGCGGCATACAGAAGCTCGATCAGTCGGGCCCAATGCGTTGCCAGCCGGAAATGAACGGGCTGATACCTGCCGTCCACCTTCTTCGAACCGAAAGTCTCGTAGAAGCGCTCGAAATGCTGCTGGGCCAGCGGAGTGGCCAGGGAGTCCGAGCAGTTCAGCCGGGACAGAGGCGAGGCGCAATAAACCCCGCTGTTTTTGCCTTCTTCAAAGCCCTTCCAGCCGATCTTCTTGAGATACGGGAATTTCAGATAAGTCCACGGTTCCACGTGCTCGGCGATGTGCTTGAGATAATCATTCGGATGATAATTCAGGATCTCCTTGCCATCAGGATCGATGACCCGGACGGTACCGTCATAAAAGTTCACCTGGTTTTTCTTGTTCACCAGGCCCATGTAATAGGTTTTGTGCAGATAGATATCGGAAGTCACCAGGTCGAGATACGTTTTGTTCTTGAGAACGATATCATCAAAAGCCTTCAGACTAAAAAGCGCGAAATCGATGTTCTTGCGAGCGGTAGCTTCGATTTCCACTCTCTCGGCTTCGGTAATCGATTTGGACCAGCCCCCCGGCTGGCCTGCGGCCGGATGAACGCCACGCCCACCCAGCATCTTGATCACGTGGTGATTCCGTGCCCGGCATTCTATGACCTGCGTTCCAATTTCCAGGCCCACCTTGCGGACGACCCCTAGGATATTCCGCTCCGAAGGCGGAGCATCCGGCCCCACAATGAAGTCGGGCCCACCCAAGGCATAAAAATGCGTCGTATGATCAGTGACAAAAAACGCCATGTACAGCAGCTCACGAATTTTCTTGCCGGCTGAAGTGGGCTCCACGCCAAAAAGCTGATCCAAAGCCTTCACAGACGCAATATGATGTGCTTCAGGGCACACTCCACAAATACGATTCGTGATTTGCGGCATGTCTTCGGCCAGGCGACCGATGCAAAACTGCTCAAAGCCGCGCAGTTCAGGCACCTGGAAGTAAGTATTGGCCACCTCTCCGGCGTCATCCAAAAAGATTTCGATTTTGCCGTGACCTTCGAGCCGGGTGATCGGATCGATCGATATGCGTTTCATTTTTTTCGCCCTTTCAGCTGATTCAACAGGGATTCTGCCAAAGTGTATTTGTAAAAAGTGCCCGCCAGATCAGGAATGGAGCGAATCCACTCATCCACTTTTGTATTGATCTCTTCTTCTTTGAGTTCTTTGAGTCCTTCGACATCCACTATAGAACCCAAGGCACCGATCATTTTCGCGCCTTGGTCCTCAACGCCTTCCGGCGGGCCATAGCAGCCGGTGCACGGCATGTTGACTTTCGGACAGAGCGCTCCGCAACCGTTGCGCGTGGCGATCCCCATGCAAATTAAGCCCTGTTCGAGCAGGCAGAGGTCGGGTTCCGGCTTGAAATCAAAAGTCCGGCGAAGCTCCTTGATCTTCTTGTCACCTCGGGTCCGGCTGCATTCCTCACAAACACTGGAAGTACCGCCCCCCAGAACACTGCCCTTGGGCGGAAGGGGTTTGCCGGAAGTGACCGCTTGAATCACGCTCCAGATCTGATGCGGCTCGGGTGGGCAGCCCGGGATGAAGTAATCCACGTCGACCTCCTGAGCGAGAGACTTCACCCGGTCAAGGTAGGCGGGGAGCTCCAGAACCCCCTCCGGTACGGTGGTATGCGGAGTCGGGATGATTCCCTTCGGGTTATCAACCGAGGGGCTATCGAGATAGATGGTTTTGAAATTTTCCCCTTTTGGAGACAGGTTTCCCAACGCTGTCACGCAACCTGCGGAAGAGCAGGAGCCGAAAGCGATCAGAATTTTAGATTTCTTGCGCATGAGGTGCGCCATTTCCCGGTTTTCTTCAGTTCTCAGCGAACCGTTAAAAAGAGTGATCGCAATATCGCCGTCCGGAAGTGCTTCGATGTCCTTCTTTTTGGTATCCAGAAGGCACGGACAAAACATGAAATCAAAAGCCGCGTCCACCGCGAGTATTTTTTCATTGAGATTAACCAATGCGATCTCACAACCACCGCAGGAAGCCGCCCAATACATGCTCAATTTAGGTTTTGCACCCATCACTTACGTACCTCACGAATGTTATTTAAATTAATGGTAAGCCCAACAGCTTAGCTAGTAAACGGGTTAGAACAGGGGAATATATTGGGATATACTCCAGGCGATGTATTATTGACGCTGATCCAGCCGCCCTGAAATTTTTGGCCACTTTGTTGCTTTGCGCTATCAATCTGGAGCGGATTCATCTACATTCCCCCAACTCCATATGATTAGAACCGAAAAAGACTTACCAATCCGCAATATTTGTATCATCGCCCACGTCGACCACGGCAAGACCACGCTCGTTGACTTTCTCCTGCGCCAGGCCGGTGCTTTCAAACAACATCAGGCGGTCGAAGAGCGGGTCATGGATTCGATGGATCTGGAACGCGAACGCGGCATTACGATCCTCGCAAAGAACACGTCGGTTCGCGTCAAAGACACCAAGATCAATATCGTGGATACCCCCGGACACGCGGACTTTGGCGGAGAAGTCGAGCGAATCATCGGCATGGTCGACGGAGCATTACTCCTGGTCGATGCGGCCGAGGGCCCGCTGCCCCAGACCCGTTTCGTGCTTCAGAAGGCTCTCAAAGCCGGCCTGAAAATCATCCTCGTGATCAATAAAGTGGATCGCCCGGAATGTACCGACGGGACCCGCATCCAGGAAGTCGTCAATCATGCTTTTGACCTCTTTTTTGACCTGGACGCCTCCGAGGAGCAGATGGATTTCCCGATCGTGTATGCCTGCGCTCGCCAGGGCTGGTGCACCACCGAGTTCAACGACATCAGGCCGCTGATTGAAGGCAAAAAAACCGGCTCGCTTGAGCCTCTTTTCGATTTGATTCTGGATAATGTTCCGCCCCCGCCCGCTGAAGCGAGCGTGCAGCCGGAGGATTTCCGCATGTTGATTTCAAATCTCACCTACTCCGATTACGTAGGCCGCCTGGCAGTCGGGCGAATTCTGGCCGGGTCGATCAAGAAAAATCAGCGCATTCAGCGCAAAAGCGTCAATGCTTTCGGCGCCCCCATCAGCGAGAACTTCACAGTCAGCCGCCTGTATACCTTTGAAGGACTGAAACAGACCGAAGTCGAAATTCTTTCTGCCGGCGATATCGGTGTTTTGGCGGGCAGTGAACTGGTGGAGATCGGCGATACCCTGACCGGTGCTGATGTTGTTCAAGCGCTACCCAGAATCTCGGTCGAGCCACCGACTTTGGCCATGCTCTTTTCAGTGAATACCTCACCCCTTTCGGGCCAGGAAGGTGAGGCAGTGCAATCGCGCAAGCTCCGCGACCGCCTGATCCGCGAAGTTCGCAATAATGTGGCGCTACGTTTTGAAGAAACCGCTCTGCCCGACCAGTTCCGCGTCCTCGGCCGCGGTGAACTGCAGTTTGCGATCCTGATCGAACAGATGCGACGCGAAGGCTGTGAATTCATGATCGGCAAGCCTCTCGTTCTTTTCAAACAGGGCACCGACGGAGAACGTCTGGAACCCATGGAAAAGACCGTCCTGGATCTTCCCGAAGATTTCGCCAGTGAAGTCACGGCGCTGTTCCAGCAGCGAAAAGGGATTTTATCCAAATACGATCTGCACCCCGCACGTTCTGTGAACGCCAAGTCCCGAGTACGCCTCGAATTTGATATTCCGACCCGCGGTTTGCTGGGAATTCGTTCACGGTATCTGACCGTGACCCGGGGCGAAGGGCTTTTCAGCTCTCAGCTTCTCGGTTATGCCCCGTACAAAGGCGAAATTCCCCATCGCACCTCGGGAGCACTCATTTCAGACCGCTCCGGCTCCACCGTAGAATACGGCTTGCTCGGATTGGAGGATCGCGGGGTCCTGTTCCTGGGCCCCGGCGTGCCGGTTTATGAAGGGATGATCATCGGCGAGTTCAACAAAGAAAACGATCTGAACGTGAATCCTTGCCGGGAAAAAAAATTGACTAATATCCGTGCCGCCCATGCAGAACTCCTCGTGACGCTTTCAGGGATCAAGAAGATGTCGCTCGAACAATGTATTGAGTGGCTGGATGAAGATGAATGGATCGAAGTGACCCCCCAGAGCATTCGGCTCAGGAAAAAGGTCCTTTCCTCCAACCTGCGAAGCATCAAACGGTCCGAGCGGCTGGATGGCTGAGCGGAAACTTCAATTTTGAAATATTACTGCAATCTGTTTTTCATTTTGCTCTGGGGAAGCCTGGTTTTTTGTCTGGGCACTCCGTTCTTTCTTCTGTTTTGGGGCAATCCCCGCCTGAATTCCCTGACCGGACGTATTTTGGCCTGGCCGATCCTGACATTCATGGGAATTCGCATGCATATTCAGGGTCTCGAGAATTTGCGGGTCAAGCGCCCCTGCATCTATGTCTCCAACCATCAGAGTGCCCTTGAAGTTGTTCTGTTCGGACATTTCATTCCGGAAGGAACAGTCATCATCGGCAAAAAGCAAATTCAGTGGGTACCGTTTTTCGGTCTGTTCTTTGTCGCTGCCGGAAACATTCTGATTGACCGAAAGAAGGCGCGCGGCGGCCTGTCGATTCTGGCGCAAGTAGCCCAGGAAACAAAGGAACGGAATGCCTCCGTTCTGATCTTCCCGGAAGGAACGCGAAATCATCAGGGAGGCACACTGTTGCCGTTCAAACGCGGACCATTTCAGATGGCGATTGCAGCCCAGGTCCCGGTGGTTCCGATCGTGTTTTCACCCCTCCAGACAATATGGAATGCCGAGCGCCACAATTCCCGGAGCGGCACCGTGCAGGTCAGCATCCTTCCTCCGATTGAGACAAGCGGAATGACCAAGGACGCAATTGACGCTCTGTCGGAAGCGACCCGGGCGAGAATGCAGCAGGAACTCTCGACTTTTTCTGTCAAATAGCGAGTTGCTCGTTGCTTCGGCGCAGTTCAGCGAATGCTCCCGAAATTTTGTTCAAAGCAGGAATAATTTCTTCAATATTCTGAACGGATATACGAACAGCATCACTGAAAGTAGCCAGCTGTCGCGAAGTTTCGCCGACCAGCTGATTCATCACCCGGAAATACGTGGTGAACTCACCACCTTCGTTGTTCACCTGTGCTGCTTCGATCACCCCGGTTTTACGGATGATTTCCACGCCATTAATCGTGCCCCGGAGCTGTTCGGAATCCGCCCCGATCTGGGTCAAAACCTGCTTCAGCTCGCCCATTTCGGCCTGCAACCTGCTGGTCAAGTCACTGGAAAGCCCGACCAGGTATTCCAAATTTGTTTTCATGTCCTGTAGCTCTTCCGGGTTAGGCGCGCTGTTGCTCCATTTCTGTAATGTTTCCTGAATATAGAAATCAATCATGTCCACCTGCAGCTGTGAGGCGGCAATGCGGAATGCGGCGGCTTCGATAGCCATGGCCACTTTCTTTGCGGAAGCATTGAACCGGTTCAGATCGCCCTTGAACTCTCCAGCGGATTTGGTGATCCCGTCAGCCACGGCGACCAGGGTCGCCCCCATTGAGCCCAGGCGCTTAGCGGCAGTGGACATGTTGATTGCAAGTAAATCGAGATTTTTGAAAGATTTGAGAATAAACGCCGATTTCTGGGTCAGTTCGGAATTCACTCGCGCGAAATCATCCAGTTTGGAAAAGATCAGCGCATTTTTGTCTGAATTCATTGTACATTTCTGACTCATCTCACGAAGCAGGGCCATTGCCTGACTCTCGCCGCCGCCTCTCTGGCCGCTGCGCTGCCGCGCCATTCCTGCACGAGCGCGAACCTCATCCACGATGGCGCGTCCCATGAACTGCTCGTAAGAATCCAACCCCTTCTGCTTGAGCGCTTCCTTCAAGAACAGCAGACCGGCCTCAATCCCCTCGCGTTTTTCCTTCTCGATGATTTTAGGATAAAGCTCCTTGACCAGGCTGAAGAAAGGCGCGCTCGGCTTGATTCGTACCGAAAGGTAACCATTGCCCGGCAGTGGAAATGCCGTTGCAAATACCCAGTAATAACTCCCGTCAGCGGCCATGTTCTTGACGTACGCACAAATGGGCTGCTGCGCCTGGATCGTTTGCCAGAAGAGTTTGAAAACCGCTTTGGGCATGTCAGGGTGCCGGACAATATTGTGGGGATTCTGAATGAGTTCTTCGCGTCGGTAGCCGCTCACTTTCACGAAGATGTCATTGCCGGACAGAATGATTCCCTTCTCGTCAGTACGGGAAAA
The DNA here is from genome assembly GCA_001769805.1 of Bdellovibrionales bacterium GWA1_52_35. Taxonomy (GTDB): domain Bacteria; phylum Bdellovibrionota; class UBA1018; order UBA1018; family UBA1018; genus GWA1-52-35. The sequence goes on along the minus strand of MEPO01000002.1, from coordinate 50,550 downwards.
GAACAACTCTTCGGAGTTCAGGATAATCTCTTTTGAATTTGCGGTCGGTTTGGCCACGGTATTTCCTGTGTTTGCTAATAAAGTAAGAAGGTTCCACTCATGTAATTCGTCAAATAAACTGAAATCTGCGGAGTCAGGTTCCGGAATTTAACGCCCACATTTTTCAGTGCGCTTCCTGATTTCTTCCGCTCAGTAGCCCGGACTGACTGGACCGTTGCCTCAATGAGCAACTGCCGCGTTTCACCCGGAAGGATGAAGGCTATTTGCACGAAATCCCGCACGGCGAGCGGTAATACAGTTTCAAAGCCAATCCCTCCCACACTGAATGAAGTAGCCGTTCCGGCAATTCCCGGAACCTCGCCCGAAGGGCATTGAGCACCGGAGATCACTCTGAGCCGAAGTGGAAATTTTATCACTTTCCGGAGAAATTTTCTGTCTGCGCGTGAGCCAGTCACTTGCCCCTCTCTCCGGGTTTATCGTCTTTTCTTATAGATATCTTAACAGAAATTAAACGCGTGAATGTTCCTTGATCCAGGAGGCAAGATCCTCGAAAACCTGCTCTTTGCCGAGCTCATTGAACGGTTCATGATAAAAACCCGGATAGGTTTTGATTTTCTTGTCCGGCAGATTCAGTTCATTGAAGAACCGAAAGGAGCTTTCGTTGTCAACAACCCGATCTGCCAACGGTATCAGGAACTGCAGCGGGACTTGAATCCCCCCCTTGTGCCCGAGCGTGTCTTCGAAAGCCCAAAGCAGCTCTTTAAAAAACACTGGTGTCATCTTGCCGTGGTTGAGCGGATCATTCCGGTAGTTTTCACAAACGGCCGGATCCCTCGAGAGCAAATTCACATCCAGCCCCGTATCCAGCGCTGCCGTCTTCCAGACTTTCGCCAGAAGCTGAGCCGCCATCTTCTTGACTCCAGGTACCGGATTTTTGATTCCCAGAAAAGGAGCCGAAGCCGTTGCGGACGAGATTGGGAGTTCCGGGTGCAGAAGCAGTAATCGGAGCAGCAGATGCCCACCCAGACTATGTCCCAAAAGATGAATATCCGAGTTGTTGAAACGATCACGCAGCCGACCGTCGAGCCGGCGCACCATCATTGCCAAATCATCAACCATCAGATCAAAGCGATCGATATGGCCTCGCATTCCACCGGATTTCCCATGTCCCTGAAGATCGGGACAATAGACCGCGTCCAGTTCATTCTTCAGGAAATGCGGCAAATGCTGGTAACGCCCCGAGTGCTCCCCCATTCCGTGAATGACAAAGAGCACGCGCGGCCCCGACCAGGGTTCTTTCCGGAGAAACAGCGCGGAAAGCTGTACGGTTCCCGATTGGCTCGGAAAATTTTCGGTTTCTCTGAGCCATCCCGGCGGCAGCTGCGGGAATCCATGGGGCGGTTGCGCGATATTCAGACTTTGATTCATATTTCACCCGAGTGCCAATTTTATGGCAAATGCAGATAAAAACCAAGTTATGTCATTTGCAAAATTGCTGACCAGCCGCTTCTCCGGTAAAATCGGATTCTATGGCGATTGCCCTGCGACTTTGGCTTCTCTGCATTTTCTGTTTTTCGCCGCTGGTTCATGCGGCAGAGGAGCCGACCTCAATTGATATCAGCTCGGTCATTCCCGGCGCGGCCGCTGGCCAGATTGTCACTACCTTCGGTATTCTCAATAATCACCGACCCTACGAGGGTGCTGTTGCCATTGGAAATAAGGTTGATCTTGGACTTGAAGTCAGCCTGGTGCATCTCCCCACCAGTTTCGCGGATACGCTTGTCCAGGAAGGTATGATCGACGATGCCTCCTCTTTCGCGATTGGCGCGCTTCCCACGATCAAGGCTCATTTGCATAAGGGCTTGGGGAAAAAAGCGGAAATTGGCGCTTCCGGTCTGTATTTTAGAGGGAACCGGATTCTCGGAGCAGACCTCAAAGTCGTGATTTTTGAGCCTGAAGAAGGGATGACCTGGGCTTTCCGGTTTTCGTATGCCGAGACGCTCATAGACCTTTCCAAATTTGGAATGAAAGGGCTCCCGATCCAGTATGAAGGTGTTGATATTGGGCAGGGGGGACTTATTTTGAACACTCGCACTTTCTCCCCCCAGCTCCTGGGTTCGGTTCGCCTGGATTTTTCTGAACCGTACATCGGAATCGGATTGGAAAGTACGAGCGGCCAAATCGAAGTCCCGGTCACCATCGCTGTTCAAGGCTATACGCAAACGCTGAGGACCGCGCAGACAAGTGCGACGCAGGGCCTTTTGTTCACAGGGGTTTCGTTCCGGGTCCCGGAGGTCGGTTTGCGACTAGTCCTTGAAGGGGGCTATGGCACCTTGGGCATGAGTTACCTGGGGACTTTGGTGGGAATTTCGCTTTAAAGTCAATACTTGACTCTATTCGTCTTGCAGCACAAAATATTAAAAAGGAAGGTTAAATTACTGTGGAACGTCCTGCTGCGCGCTTTTTAGCATTTGCTTTATTGCCTGCGATTTCAGCGCTTTGCGGCTGTTACCAGAACCAGCCGGCTTCTGGACTCCTGGATTTATCGAATGTTCCAGACCTCGTTGCGATTTTAATTCCCGACGCCTTCGAAGGTGATTTTGGTGTTCAAGCCAAAAACTCAAGCACCTCCCTCAATGTCCTTGTCACCAATACCGGACCTTATGCTGCCTCAGAGATCCGGGTTGCCGATGGAAAAGACCTGCAAGCTCCTTTTGCTTTCAAGGGCGGCAGCTTCCCCGGAACCGGGAGTGATTGCACCTCAGACCTTGCACCGGAAGCGGCCTGCACGCTGGTCCTGACCTATGCGCCCGTGACCGAGGGACCTCACGCTGCAGTACTCGAGTTGAGCTATATTGATGGAGTGATCGTTGCCCCAATGCTTTTTCCACTGCACGGCACCACCGCAGGCCTGCTGCTCCCCTGGACACCAGGTCCGGTTGATTTCGGAAATCCTTTGGCCGGTGCAACCGTAAGCCGGGAAGTACTTGTGAGCAATAACGGAGGCAGCGCTCTGCTGCTCAAATCCGCGAACTTTGAAGTGCCGCTGACGGATCCAGCTTCCCCGGCATCGCCGTATACGTTTGTCGGCGGAGCCTTTCCTGGGACAGACGGTAGCTGCACGCTGGTTACACCACTCGCTGTTGGGCAAACCTGCAGGTTAAATCTGCTGTACTCCCCTTTGGCAGCTCTGGATTATTCCGATTACAAATTGAATCTCATTTACGACGATGGAGTAGCGGAGGATTCATCACTCACCATCACGTTGAATGGAACCGCCCAATAGCGGAAGTTACAGCTCAAACGGGAAAGTGTCTCCATCCGACAGATCTGCCCAATCAGTATAGTCATTGACCGGCTGATTAGGGTAGGTTGCCTCGTTGCCGCCGGCGTCTGGGCTCCCGGTGGTCGTGCGCAAGTCAAATTCAGCAACGCTATTCCACTCGCGGACGTAGAGCCGGATTCGGGATTTGATTTCTTCAGCTCGATCGTAGCAAGTCAGCTCATAGTAGGGTCTGGCAGTTCTATAAATACCCGCTGAAGAATAGAAAACATTTCCCCAGCTTGCTGCAGTATCAGGAGCGGCGAGAACTGCAGCAGAGAAATTCGCAATGTAGACATTGCGTCCTTTTTCCATTTCGATGGGCGGGGCGATTTTGTAAGACACATTGGCGCCTTCAGTTTCGACGTTGATATTCGAAATGGTGCTCTTGGGCCAGCCATCCCTGGTCTTCTGTTGGGTATCCATCGCAGGGCCTTTCAGGCAGTTGCCGTAAGCACCACCCCACTCCACCGTACGGACAGCGGGGGCGCCCCATCCACCCGCTGCAACTCCAGATACCGGATCGACGTTCAGCGAGGGATCCCAGGTCCGCGTAGTCAGCGTGTACGAACCCAGGCAGCAATTAGGGCCATTGGCTCCGGAATAATCGTAATCACATTTGGGAGTTGTTCCATCCCAATAACTATTGGCTGCATGCGCGCCGGTGATGGACTGACTCACCACCGCTCCTGCGGCGTTCACATCATATGCAAATCCCTCAGCGCCGATTCCGGGCTCCATATTGTAATAAAAATAGGGTGAAAATACGTAGTATTTACACATTTCTTTCGGAACATTGTAACGCAATTCCAGACCTCGGACATAGAAGTCCAGTTCCATCCCGTCGACGTAGCAAGCAATGTCCTGACCCGCAGTAGCCGTGCAGGGCAAAGTCCAGCTTGTAGTCTTATGAATATCGTAAAGTCCTATATAATCTTTGGTCAGAGAGATATTGAAACCGACAGCGTCGACCACCGTCCCGACCGTGGTGTCGCCGTAAGGCTCGGCGATGGTTGAGGCGCCGGTGTCCGTGGATTTTGATTTACACGAAACCATACCTGCTGCCATTAACGACACTAATGCAAAATTCAAAACAGTACGGAAACGCGCGTCCATGTGTCCCCTCGCCCTCTTTGTCAAATGGTAACTGAGGACAGGAGTAGGGTCAAATTCTGGTTCTGCCCGGCAATTTTTGCCCTACCAAAAGCAAAGCGCCCGTGCCTGGAGGGCACGGGCGCTTTGTTTAGTGCTTCTTATTATTTTGTTACTACAGACTCTTTGGAAGCTCAGCCGTGCTTTCGCCATCTCCGGCATTGGAGGTTGCCAGCACCGAGAAGTAGTAGGTACTACCCAGCGGCAGGTTGCCAATGACGTAATTGCTGGTACCTGCCGATAGCGGCACTGTCACAACGGTCGGAGTACCAGAGCTTGTGCGGTACGAAATTTTGTACCCTGTCACGGTACCCGCAGGCATTGGATTCCCGTCTGTATAGGCCGTCGGAGCAATCCACGATAAGGTTGCCGAGCCAGTTGGCAGCGGATCAACATATCCTTCCGTGAATACGATATCACGGAAGTAGTTGGCGCCGTGCCCGACCCAAGTTTGATCCGGAATGGAACCATCGGAGGGTCCAAACAAACTTCCTAACCCTGTCAGATTGCCACGGGTAATTGGAGAATTAAACGCATACTCAGTATACCCATAGTTGCCCGTCGGAGAGGTCACAGAGACCACGTAGTCTACATTGGCCTGAATCGAAACAGGTGAAGGCAAAGCCTGACTCTGCCAGCCAGAAAGACTTTCACCCGAGAAGGTAACTGAGGCCAATTTCGAACCATTTGTCGAAAAGATACTACCCACGTGGACACCTGTATCCTCCGCCACCTTGTAGAAACGAATTGCACTGATCTGACCAGATGATGCCGATCGGAAGCGCATCCCCATCTCGTAAGGCGTGCCATCGTTTTCTTTCGCCCCGGGGACTGTTGAACTCGTGAACAGGGACTCCGTAACTACTACTGGAAGCGTAATCGTCACGGATGCGGATTTTACCGTCGATATGTTTCCTGCTGCATCCTTGGCGAAGGCGTACAACGTTTTCAGACCCGGAGTGGTAAACGTGTAGCTCGGCTGCGCAGAGGGAGCAAACCCGCTATTAGAGGCTAATGGTATCGAGGAGGTCTCTTTCAACAGATATCCCGTCACTCCGACATTATCCGACGCGGTAAATGAGGAGATCGGCACGACCAACGAACTGGCGGATGATGGCATGCTGAACGTGACTACCGGGGCAGAAGTATCCGCCGATGGGCCTGTATGATAGGTCACAACCAACGAAGGCTTCCTGGCGGGATCGCCATCTTCCAGACTGGCAAAGTACCTATAACGGTCTTGGACCACACCAGCATCCGAATTCAGGAGCATTCCGAAATTGGACCCAGGATTGCTGACCATGTTCTGAACAAGCTGAGGAATAGCCACGGATTTAATTCCGAGGACTTTATCGATCGGCATCGTGGCAGCTTGAGCAGAGATATCACCCAAAGCCATGGGCTCAGTCCTGCCACTCACGGCCGTCCACGGATTCACTCCGTCATAAGTTAGTCCCGTTGCCTTGTTCACATCGACATTCTTGTTAACGATCCCATGGATCGAAATTACATAAGGATCCACGCTGGCGTCAGCCTCGACGAGATACATTTTCAATACTGCATTATCGATCACGGCAGTTTGAGGAATGCTGGAGAGATCGAATTTCATGAGAATCGCATTAGCAGAATTGTAATTCCCCCAAGTGTAAGTGTGTAATGCTGCCTCTGCCGAATGCACATCCGAGTTGGAAATATAAGTGTCGGCTATCGGCGCAAGCGTTGCCGTGATCTGGCTTGGGAGAGTTATGGTAATTTGGGCGCTCTTGCTCCCGATATTCCCAGCCCCATCTTTGGCATAGAGGTACAAAGTCTTCAATCCAGCACTTCCGAATGTGAAACTCCCCGGAATGGCTGTTGTAAACCCGCTGCTGGACGGCGGCACTGAACTCTCACTCAAGGCGAATCCGGTTACTCCCACGTTGTCCGAAGCCGAAGCCGAACCTGGAACGATAAATACCGTGAGTGAACTAGCGGTAGCAGGCGGGTTAAAGGTCACCACCGGTGCAACGGTATCCGCTGGGGCAGAGATGGTCACGCTCGCCAGCTTCCCTACTGACACATTCCCATTCGGGTCTTTGGCAAAAGCGTATAAGTTCTTCGACCCACTCGAAGTGAAATCATATTTGGTAAAAGATGAAGCCCATCCCTGATCAGTAGCCAATGGCCTGCTGGAGGACTCTTTCAGGAAATATCCGGCAATCCCGTTGGCATCACTCGCACTCAGGCTCAAGATCGGCACTGATAAGGTGGTTGATGTAGCCGGCAGACTGAAGGTGTTCACTACCGGCGCCACTGAGTCTTGAACCAGACTAATTACGACAGAGGCGCTGGCCACTGGAGAAACATTGCCCGAGGTGTCTACTACGAAGGCATACAGGTTCTTCTGTCCAGCCGAACTGAAGGTAAAACTCGTCGGGGCTACTGAGTTGAACAGACCGGCACTCACCAGCGGTACAACATTACTGTCGGACAGGACGTATCCACCGACCGCAACGTTATCTGCTGCGATGATTTCAATGGGTCCAACAACCAATGAACTGGAAGTTGCCGGCACTTTGAAACTCGAAATACTCGGTGCAATCAGATCAATCGTTCCCGGCTTGATCGTCGACGTCGTGTTTACATTGATCTCACAACCACTGATGAACAATGCCCCCAATGCAAATAAAGAAACAAAACTAATTTTGGACCCCATAAATCCCCCTTCGATGTCACGTTAAAAGCTATAGTCCAATATTGCAGCCTGCCATTATTTAATTCAACTGTGTCTGTAGTGACGCATTCTGTAATTGTTCGTCAAAACTCAACGGATCCAGTTGCAGAAACGCAAAACGGCCTTGCCTGGCCCCCTAAACCATCAATATTGTAGCTTGCTTGGGACCGTTGCGACGCTATTAATGTTCGCAACACCTTCAGTTGTTAATTCGCTCTGAATCCAGTCTCTGCCGGACCCAGTCCGAAACGGAAGCACCCCCGGTTTTGAATTCAAAGCAGGTCTGCCGGTGACAACCCAACGCCCGGGGCTCGTTTACAGGAAAAACAAACGGGCTACCATTCCACTCGCCTGCCAGGTTTGCAGCCAGCGTCACCGGCCCCACCGCCGCCAGCAAAAAGGCATTCAGAATCCCCGAGCAGCCACTCGGGAATTTTTTGGCAACGCCAGCCAGTGCGTTCAGCTGGTAACTCAGCTCTTTACGAATAACGTCATCAGAAACGATCGCGTCAACCGCGACCAGGATCTCGAGCGCAATCCCCGTACTTGATGGCATCGCGTGATCAAAGATATCCTTGGGTCTGTAAATCAGCTCGGGGACTTTTTTGGACGCCAGGAAATATCCCGCTTCCTGACTGTCTCGAAACTCAGAAATGAAATTCCGCATCCAAGTCCGGGCGAACTGAAGATAGCGCTCATCCCCTTGACAGCGTGAAAGATCCAGCGCCGCCATCGCGAGAAACGCATAATCCTGCGAGTTACCGATCAACTTCGCCTTTCCATTCTGAATACTTCCCTTAAGCACCTCGCGCTCCTGATCAACAAGCACACTGACCAAAGCATCGAATGCTTTTGCCCCTTCGTTTGCCAGGCTTGAATCTTTGAGCGCCAGAGAAGCCCAGGAAATTCCGCTGACGGCCAATCCGTTCCAGGCTCCAAGAATCTTATGATCTCGCGCCGGTTTGGGGCGCGACTCCCGGTATACGAATATTTTCCTGCGAATCTCCTGCAGGAAGATCCGCTCCTCGGGAAGCACGGCTCGGGTCAGGCTTAAGACCGTCTTGCCGTGTTCGAAGTTGCCGGCTTCCGTGATACCAAAGACCTCTTTTGCAAAAGCCTGTTCTTCCGGGGTCAGGCCCAAAGCGGAATCCTGCAGATCCCCTGCACTCCAGGAAAAGAAATTTCCCTCGCCGCCCTCCGAATCCGCGTCCTGTGAACAGGCGAAAGCCAGCCCGTCCACCCGCATTTCGCGCAAAAGATATTCACTCGTGGAACGAACAACATCCGCGAACAGGCTCCGGTCTGCTTCCGTAAGCGAGGCGCTCAGAAGAACTTCGGAGTAGAGCTTCAGGAGAAGTCCGTTATCGTAAAGCATTTTTTCGAAGTGAGGAATGGTCCAGCTTTCGTCCACACTGTACCGGTGAAAACCACCACCTAGCTGATCATAAATACCGCCGGTGGCCATTTTACGCAGGGTCAGCACGACCGCATCCATCAAATCTCGCTCGCGGTTCAGGGAACCTATTCTCCATAGAAAACTGAAAAATGAAGGGTTGGGAAATTTAGGTGCACCCAACATGCCGCCATTTATTTGATCAACCGATCGCAAGAGCTCCTGGGCAATGGCAAGGAGCTCTTCCTTCTGGGGGAAATCCGCGGCCGGGATCTGGCTCAGGCCGTGACCCCGCTGGATCAGCTCAGTCAGCTGACGGGCATTCGCCTGAATGTGACTGATCTCATTTTCATAGGCCTCCCCCAGCGCGGCGATCAGGCGCAAAAATCCCGGCCGTCCGAATTTGTCCGTCGGCGGAAAATAAGTACCCCCGAAAAAAGGTTTCAGCTCCGGTGTCAGAAATACGCTGAGGGGCCAACCCCCTCCGCCTGTAAGAGCCTGGGCAACCGGTTGGTAAATCTGATCGAGATCCGGTCGTTCTTCCCGATCCACTTTGATGCTGATGAACCGCTCATTCAAGAGGCGGGCGATATCCTGATCTTCAAAGGACTCTTGCTCCATCACGTGACACCAGTGACAAGCCGAGTAGCCGATGCTCAAAAAAATTGGCTTGTTTTCCTTTCGGGCACGCGTCAGAGCCTCGTCTCCCCAGGGATACCAGTCAACCGGGTTGGTTTGATGCTGCGTGAGATACGGACTGCTCTCTTCGGCCAGATGATTCATAATGAACTCTCCTGCAAAAACTTTCACGGCCCGGCGCTTCACTTTGTATTCCAACAAACCCAATATTACTTCTTTAACTTTGCGTCGATATCTCATAACATTAAATATATATTTACTCCCCATTTAAGAAAGAGAGACGCATCCATGAAGACTTCAAAAATCGGAGCAGTATTGGTTTTATTGACCCTTGCTTTTGCGCAGGCACCCCAGGCAGTCGGAGCCGAAACGGATTTTAAAGCGAAAGTGAAAACGTCGATGGCCCTGCTGAAGGACAAACTCAACAAGTACGGAAAGCCCCGTCTGGAAGGAACCGACACGGTGGACGGCAAGAACGCGCCGGTCATCTATTTCGGTCAGCAAAAACAGAATAATTTCTATGAAGCAGTCGATGAAGTAAAAAAGGAAGTCGGCGGCACCGCCACGGTCTTTGTTAAATCCGGAGCAGAATACGTACGCGTCACTACCAACGTCCTCAAGGATGATGGCAGCCGTGCCGTCGGCACGGAACTGGCCCATAACCCGGCATATGACTCGATCAACAAAGGTCAGGCATATTACGGAAAAGTGGACATTCTCGGTAAGCCCTATGAAACCGGATATGAACCTATCAAGAATGCAAAGGGCGAGGTCATCGGCATCTACTACGTCGGATACAAACAGAAGTAGGTCTCAATGAAATATATTCATTCTCTCTTTTCTAAAATTCAGGACCTTGCCATCCGTAAAAAGGTCACCTACATGACCCTCTTTACGGTCTTTGGAGGTCTTGGGGTCCTGCTGATTTACACGGGGGTCACCCAAGTCGTGACGGACCTCGAAAAAAAGGCAGCCATTGCCGCGGATGTCGTGATTCGAATGGCTCAGGTGGAAACGAACTTCAATATCGTGACCCTGAACCTTTCCCGCTACATTTCGCGGGCCAAGAATGAATATCTTGCCGAAGAGAATCTGGCCATTGAGAAAGCCGACGAGGCGCTGAAGGAACTTCTGGCACTCCCCCTTCAGGACCGGGTGAAAAATGCGATCATAAGCCTTGCTAAAAGACAGAAAGAGGAACTTTACCCGATTAAAGATGAGATCGCGGATGTTCTGGAGAATGACGGCTCCAATGCCGCCCTTGAGGTTTTCGACTCAAAGTACAACCCGCTTTACACCGAGATCCGATCCGAAATAACGACAGTCCAAGCCATTTCGCGGATGGGTTTTGACAAAGCGAGAGCGGAAGCCGAGCGGCTCAGCATGATTGGGAAAATGGGAGTCGGTGGTTTCATCATCATGGGAATCCTGATGTTCTCTCTCATGCTCCGGGGCTTCGGCAATTCGATTGCGGGCCCGCTCGAGGAAAGCATCCGCGTATTGAGCGACGAAAGCCAGAAAGTCGCGGCAGCATCCACTGAAGTGTCCGCGGCAGTCCAGCAGCTTTCCTCCGCAAGTTCCGATCAGGCTTCAGCTCTTCAGGAGACCGCCGCATCGGTAGAAGAAATGAACGCGATGATCACGAAGAGTGCTGAAAGTGCCAAGCAAACCGAGGTAGCCGCTGGCGCGAGCGCAGCGGCGGCGGAACGCGGACAGAACTCCTCGGGACAGATGCTCAATGCGATGGCGGAGATCAACTCCAGCAATGCGAAAGTTCTTTCACAGGTCGAGGCCAGCAACCTGCGAATCAGCGAGATCAACAAGGTGATCGCTGAAATCGGGAACAAGACCAAGGTCATCAACGACATCGTATTCCAGACGAAGCTATTGTCGTTCAACGCTTCGGTTGAAGCCGCGCGGGCCGGTGAACACGGCAAAGGGTTCGCGGTGGTCGCCGAGGAAGTCGGAAATCTCGCGCAGATGAGCGGCAAGGCGGCTCTTGAGATCGGCCACATGCTGAGTGACAGCGTTACGCACGTCGATTCCATTGTCTCTGAAACGAAGAGCTCGATCGAGGAGATGATGCTCCTCGGAAAGCGGAAGCTCGAGCAAGGGACGTTGATCGCCCAGGATAATCAGCAGGTTCTCGGTGATATCGCCAAGCAGGCGGATATTTCGAATGCCCTGACCAGAGAAATCGCATTGGCAGCCGATGAACAGGCCAAAGGGGTTGGGGAAATCACAAAAGCGATCGGCTTGCTTGATACGGCAACGCAACAGAACGTGGCGACCACGCATAAAATTTCGACAGCGGCGGAACAACTGGCCGCTCAAGCCCAGAATGTGGAAAAAGCCGTTGGAAGTCTACGCGAAATCGTCTGGGGCAAAGCCGCTGCCGGGCTCCAGGATTCCGCTTCAAGCCTTGCCCTGACGGAACCAGAAAGTCAGACATTCTGATTGACGAGCATTCTATCCAAAGCACTTGAAGTTTCTCCGCCTACACACGGGCAGACTGCCCAAGCGGTGGTCGTCGTCATTCACGGGTTGAACAATAAACCCGAGATCATGGATCCGCTTGCCCGAGAGTTGAACCAAAACGGAGCGGAAGTCTTCAGAGTGGGTTTGACAGGTCACCGAGGGGATTTTGAAGCCATGAAAACGGTCACCCCAGAGCAGTGGCTGCATGACTTGTCTTCGGCTTACCAACTGGCCCGCCAGCGCGCGGATGAGCTCGGCGTGCCTCTGAACTTTATCGGCTACTCTCTCGGAGCCTTGGTCAATTCAGCTCTGATGAGCAGATTCGGTTCGCCGGTCAGGTATGATCGCCAGGTTTTGCTGGCTCCGGCTATCAAAGTCAAGTTCACTTCCCATTTACTGAAAGTCCTGAATATTTTCGGCAAGGGTTTCCGGGTACCGAGCCTGAACGATGCCGCTCACCGGGCCAACAAGGGAACCGCAATGGCTGCCTATAATGCCCTTTTCGAGCTCGTTTCGGATTTCAAGCAGGCGAATTACCGCGGAATGAATATTCCTACACTAGTCCTGGGCGACCCGGAAGACGAACTGGTCGATTTCGCTGGTCTAAAAGCAGAAGCGAAACTTGCTGGCTTGAATTTTTGGAAATTCGAATCCCTGGATAAAAGGGATGTCGAAAAAATTCAATATCACCACCTGATCACCGACCCCGGCGTTTTAGGACCTGAAACCTGGGCCAATATGATGAAAAAAATCACCACTCATCTAGAACTCTAAAACCGAGAGCCTTGTCCAGCTACCGAAGAAACCCCCGGTACTGTCGATTCCAGCATTTTTAAGTCTGTATCTGCAATGCGAATGGTGCTGAATCCGTTCGTGATTCTGGCCTCACGCAGAAAGTATATCTGAGACCAAAGCTCATAGGCCTGCAGGTCTCCGTCGCTCGGCACAACTGTTCCTCCTAGAAAATCCGGCAGCGCATTCAGCATAAACGGATGGTTATGCAAGTGAAACAAGACGATCCATCCCTGTTCAATATCCCGCTCCACCGCCGACAAAATTTCGATCGAAACGGGAGGGCCATAATTCGTACTTTTGCCGTCGCCCGAGGAAAAATAGATGCGTAACCGCGAGCCATAAGTAGCATCTCGAAGAACGAATGCCATAAACTCAGAAGGATACTGTTTCAGTGGAAAACGCGCCGTGTGTTCAGCTATCAGCAAATTTTCCAGGCACGTGGCGCGCTCAATTGCTCCTGCCTGTCCGGAAATGACCAGGTCAAAACGCCGCTGCATATTTGGATAGCCCACAAACGATTTTCTCTGAATATCAATGAGCTCGCTTTGGCTGGTAGTTCGGGCCACGCTTAGCGCCCAGTTCCGATAGTCTGCCAATGCTCCGGAAACGGGGGAATCATCGGCCCAGAATACTTCCTGAACGTTAATATCCCACCGCAAGTGCGTTTGCGTTTGATCCGATGAGATCACAAAGGGACTTGTGCCGAACTGGCACTCAGAAGATGCGTGGACCGGCACCGTCTGGAATCCGAAAGCGCCGAACGCTGCAAATATCAATAACGAGCCTTTTGCCATCCGAAACACCAATCCGCCTCGGCGTCCGAGTCTATCGCAGGATAACCGTTAACCCCACTTCGTAACCGCCCACACTTCTTACGATCAGGTCACAGCTTCCATTACGATTCAAATCCAGACACTGCACGCCGATACCGCCCGTCGCCGGCACCTGTTGCCATCCCGCATCGGAAGGACGAGTCGGATCATGATCTCCCAGGTACCGACAATTGCCGAGTCTGAGTCCAACAGACGGAATGTCCACGCCGATTTGCAAGTAATCCAGGCATCCGTCCTTGTTATAATCCGCAAGATAAGCTGCATCATTATGATTGTCGTGGTTGTAGATTGTTTGACCAACGGCAAAATTGCCTCGACCGTCGCCCAACCATAAGTCGGTATAGCTCGGAAAATCACTGATAGATTCTGTTCTTTGCGCAACAATATCCAAAAGGCCATCTTTGTTGACGTCGCCCACCTGATAATCCACGGGGCCCATGTTTGCGATGACTGAGGGTTTAATCCATCGGTTGGAACTGAGCCAGAGATAGGAGTTCATGTGATCGTCATGACGAAGTCCCGCAAGAATGTCGGGTTTGCCATCACGGTCAAAGTCCGCAACAACCATGTCCTTCACATAGTAAGTTTCAATCCCCGTTGCGGTCAGCACTTGGCATTTTGTGGGAGTTTCACATATTTCAATTCTTCCATCGACTCTGCCTCGAACTAAACTGGGTCGGGGCCCCGCGAATTTTGCCAGTGCAACAGGCAGTAGAATGTCTGAGGTGGGAGTCGCCATGGCAACCATGGTGAATTTTCGTTTTCCTTGGTTCATCAGCACACCCCTGGAAGTCAGGACGTCTGGCAATCCATTGCCATCCCAATCTCCTATGGCGATCACCCGGGATGAGGTATCTCGAGTCGCACTGTACACACGAAGGAAGTGTCCCATCGGAAATTGGGTCACCTTTGTCCAGGGGGTCTTTGCGCTCCCCCACGCAATGAAAAGATCTATATCAGCCGTGGGTTCGTTGCTTGAAACACTCATGGCCGCAATATCGGTAAATCCATCACCATCAAGATCCGCAGCTTCAATTGCTGAGGCGGGTCGCCCCCATAATACTTTCACGCTCTGCGCAGCCAAATTTCTGTCCATGGGCCGGATCGGAAATGAATCTGCTGAAGCTGAAAAGGCGACAGTCAATAATGACATTGTTACGTAACGAAAGAACTTCATAAAAAATCTCCGGATGAAAGCGCTTATATCATGCGTTGCGTCATTTTCAATTATTTAATGCTCTGCTGCAAAAAAAAGGAGGGTTCTATGAACGATTTTTATTTTTATGTTTTGTATGGTCGGGGTGACAGGATTCGAACCTGCGACCCTCTGCTCCCAAAGCAGATGCGCTAGCCAGGCTGCGCTACACCCCGACGATTGATCAGTTTGTGGACCTTACCGAAACTATAGGGATTATGTCAAATTCCGTCTTGAGCGTCCCCGTTTTCGAGGGTATGAATAAGTCATGCAGATCCCATTCGACCGTGAACCGTACATCCAGCTTTTGAAAGACAAAGGCTACAGCGCCACTCTCACCGCTCTTCAGAACGACCTCCTGAAATGGGAAGCAGAGACCTTTGAAGGACCAGACGGCTACCAGCCCCAAAACTGGGAGGAACTCCGCAAAGTCCGCGCTTTCTCACGTGAAATCTGGGATATGGCCACTTTGAGCGAAAAGCCTCTCCTCTGATCTAAGCAGGAATTTTCTTCGTTTTAACGAGACCTTTTCGTTCCAACTGACGGGTGATTTCCACCATCTTCAGCTGTGCGCCACCGATTTCGCGTGGCCCGACAGTTACCGAAAGATAGTCTTTAAGGTCGGCCCTGAGCCGCGGTGGGGCAACCTGTAAAACACGCAGCTTCATTGCTTCTGGCGCCTGCAGGAAAGCGTAACCAGTAGTCCGGGGCGGGGCGGCCGCGATCAGCTCGGCCAATTCCATCTCTGGCAAATTGATGATGTCCGTGAAATTCAGCGTGAACTCCAGGGCTTTCATCGTGTAATCCGGATCTTCCTGCATTCCGACATCAATCATCTTCTGTCTGCGGACCTGCGGTGTGGTTTCCAGCAGTTCCACCAGGTTCCTGAAACCATCCGGATTGCGTTTGAATCGTGCATAAACACTCATACAACCTCCGGCTGGATCACTTTCGCCCGCCGGACCGAAACCGTTCCGGCGATCAGATCATGGAGCGCCCTTTTCTCTGGATGAAATGCCGCCATGAGATAGCCCGTCATCAGCGGCAGATAGGAAACCGCATAGGACAGGCAGCGGATCACGGATTGCCGCAGGGTGATTGCACGGTGGTCAGAGTGATTCACGACGTAAATATTAAGCCAGACTTTTCCTAAAGTCGTTCCGTAACGATAATGGGCGTAAATATAATAGGGTACCGCGAGCACGAGATAAAGGAGCGCGTTGAAGACCTGAAACATAAATGCATTGTAGCTCTCGGAAAATGAACCTGCACTTTCGCCCATCGCTAGAATTCGAATCCAGTACCAGGCGCCGAGAAACATTAACTCCAGCAAAGTCGCGACGACGGTCAGTATGATGCTGTCCACCAGCTCCGCCAGCCAGCGAACCCAAAACCCTGCAAACCGGACAGTTCCAGATTGATCCATCTTTTCAGAAGTAATGAGTGGTCGCCCGTTCGTCAAGATTCTTCTCGGCAGACAGGCATGGAGCTTGCTCGCTTCCTCTGCGCTTCAGGGAGGCCTGTCATGAAAATATTTTGCGCGTTATCGATCGTTTTCCTTGTCTCTGCCATGAGCGGTTTGACCGGAGCAGATGCAATGGCAGATCCGGATGAACGGGAACTCTACTCAAAAGCGTTGAGCATCGCGCAAGGAAAAGTTCTGAGAGACCGCGCGGCAGCGGCCAATCGCCCGGGGGCACTATCCACCTCAAGCTCTGCGCTCCTGTTTGGAAGACCCTACCAAAAGGGAGATTCATGGGACCTTGCCGTATGGCGACTGAATCAGACTCAAGAAATGTTGCGACCAGCGCCGACGCTTGCGGCCTCAGAGCTGCGCGACCCGATTGTCGCGGAATCCGGTCTTTTCAGATTTAAAGTGATTCAGGTCAGTCAGGACGCAGCGCCCGTGATCGAGATAGAAGTCACGCAGCTGCGGCAAGCCGGTTTTTCGCTGATCGATCCTGCGGTCGAGAGAATTCTGATTTCAGGCGACGGCAACTTCCATCCACTCAAAAAACAATATTTCATCAAGAACCGTCCTGAGCCCTTCAGCGTATCACCCAACGGCATCCGGAAGGTCAAAAGTTTGATCGATTTCCTGCCCATCGATTTCATACCATTGGATAACGCTGTTCGCGAGGAACTGAGATATCCACCACGCCTGCCCCCCGCGATCCGGGAATTCGCAGCCAAAACCGGATTCAAACCTGATCTGAGCCGGAGTGTCTGGCTGGAGCAGGATGATTTCTTCGGACGTCCCATCCAGGCGCTCTGGGAACACGGGGATCCCTGGCCCAGTTACATCAAAACACCTCACGGTATCGCACTTCTCGTCCGGAAGGGGGCGCTATGAGCCTCTTTAAGAATGTCTCGACCCTCCTGCTTTTACTCCTGCTGGCTTTCGGCATTTCCGCCTGTGGCGATGTCAGTGACGATGAGCTGAGTGAACCAGTGGTTTCAGAAGCCGATTCCTGGCCCTACCCCAATGTGAAAGGCGGCGATGTCCAAGGAGAGAAAAATTTTGCTTACCTCGTGAACAACCATCTTGTCGGCAAGGCCTCCCCGACTCCCTGGGCTGGCTTCTGGTGGCCCTACGGAGGGAATGGCATCGCAGCTGGAAAATATACCGGGGGCCTGAGTCCGGCCGGAAAATACGATGCCGCTCGCGGTGGAAGGACTCATGCGCAAAGCTGGGAAGTGGCCAATCACGGAAGTGCCGTCCCGAAAATTCAACCATGGTGGGGCCACTGCAATGGCTGGTCGGCCGCGGCCGCCCTTTTTGAAGAACCCAGGTCCAACGTCACCGTCAATGGAATAGAATTCAATGTTGCAGATTTGAAAGCACTTTTGACGGAAGCCGCCATGGAGGTAAGTGCTGATTTTTTTGGTGACCGCGTCGACTGGGGTTCGGATTACAGTTCGCCAAAACTTTACGACACCGTTCCGGACCAGTATTTTCTTGTCCTCACCAATTACATGGGTCGCCTCAAGCAGAGCGTCCTGATTGACCGTTACACGACAGATCAGGTCTGGAACCAACCGGTACCCGGTTATCAGTTTGAATATCCCAAGCCGTCGGACTATCTGGGTGCTGACCCGCAAGCTCCAAACGTTTACCGAATTTTGATGACAAGTACAATTTACTGGGCACGGGACGATGTCACGCCCGAGGTTTTGACAGTACCCTTCAATTTTGAAGCGAACGAACATTTCGAATCCAGAGTTCTTAAAATGGAACTGTGGCTGGATGGCCCCGTCGTATTCGGTCCTGATGGAAAGGTCCAGTCCAGCGGAAATCTGATCGTCACCCGCCAAGGCGACTTCTTTGTCGGTGGCGCGTGGAAAATGGGCGACGGCGCCTACTCGGATGCCTGGCCTGATTACATGTGGGTGCCATACTCTGTCCTTAAGCCCACAGAGTACGCGAACCCGTGGTTGGACATGGATTGGATCCGCAAGCACCTGCTCGTTCCCGGGGGAGCTGACGACCCGAGTGTGAATGCACGCCCCGTCGAACCCGCTCCGTCCGTCAGGCCATCGCCTTCAAGCTCTCCATCCGGATCGCCGAATCCGTGGCCTTTTCCGACCTGGACACCAACACCCCGACCCACATCTTTTCCGACAGGCGGCCCAACGGCGGGTCCGACATTTGATCCGATACCTCTTCCAACGGCGGGTCCGACATCTGGGCCACGCCCGACGTTTGGACCTGCTCCGGGACCAACAACTCCGGCACCCCGCCCGACAGGAGGTCCCATCTCGCCTCCTCGTCCAATTCCGACCCGGCCCCGCTAAAAGTGCAGGAAACGGAAGAGCAGAAAACCCAGCCCCCCCGCAGAGGGAATCACAGCCCAAGCCGGTGGATTGCGCCAGATCAAAACTGAAAGACCCAGCGCGAAGATCATGATGGAACCGCCGGTATCCAAGGTCAGGAAGCCAAGTTTCACCACGGCGGCGAAAATTCCGCCGATCACTGCCGGAATCGCCCAGGCTGAAAAATTTTCTGCGATCCGGGTCCCTTTCACCCGATTCCAGACCAGCGGAACGAGGATCAGAACGTTAATGAAAGACGGAAGAAACATTCCCAGTGTTGCTATCAAGGCTCCAGGGATTCCTGCTGCTTTGAAACCGATAAATGTAGCGGTAATCACGACCGGACCGGGTGTGACTTGGCCGATAGCCAGCGCATCCATGAATTCTGAATGCGTAATCCAGTGATAGTGCGCAACTACATCCGCTTCCAGCATCGGAACAATCGCCAAGCCAGTTCCAAAAACGAAAGCACCGGCTTTGAAGCAAACCCAGAACAATTTGCCCAAAAGCGGCCATTCAGCCGCTAGGATCGCCGTCCCCACTCCTCCCACCGCGAAAAGGCTCCGGCCGCCACCGCCCTCGTCCTTTGTTGAGTCAGGCTGCGAATCAGGCTGTGAATCAGACGGCTTCGAGAAAACGATCGCGCCAAGCAGACCGAATCCGAGAATGATCAGAGGCTCCCAGCGGGGCTGCCAGTATGTGAAAAGGGCGGAAAGAACGGCAACCCCCCAGGCGAGGCGCTCTTGCGCATAGGGCTGCCCCAGGCGCCAGGCTGAGAGCAGGATGATCGCCAGCGCCGCAGCTTGCATTCCCTGAAAAGCTGCCCCCAAGCCGCCTGTGGTAGAAAACTGCCCGTAGAAATATCCGAGGCCAAGCACCATCAGGAAAGCTGGAAATATGAAAGAGATCCCCGCAAGGACTCCGCCCATCACTCCGGAGTGAAATCGTCCAATGGCGATCGCCATCTGCACGGAAATCGGTCCTGGAAGCAATTTGCATATGGCGATGATCTCAGCAAATTCAGAAGGTTTGAGCCATTTGCGACGGACACAGAATTCCTCTTCCATGAGAGCAATTGCTGCAATCGGTCCGCCAAAGCCAATGAGACCAAGCCTGCCAAAGGTGAGGATCATCAAGAAGTCTGCTCTTGGTTCTAATTCGGAAGCCTGGGACAGTGGATGTCGAGGAGCTTGATCAAAAGTGCTGCCTGCGGAGAGGCATTGGTGAGAACCAAAGCCCCTTCGGATTTAAGATCGACGTAGAAGGTACCGTTCACCGTCTTCTGAATGGCAAAATAAGAGAGCTGAGCCGCACCCTGCTGACCAGGACCACCTGTGATCGGGCCGCGCTTCGCATCAGTGATCCACTGGTTCACGTCTGCTGCATTCCCGACCCTGAGTTCAGCAGCTTCCGAACTGTCTATATTGCCGAGCCGCCGCCGATGCTCAATCCCGAAATAATCCGGCCCCAGATGAATGTTACATTGAATCGAAGTATAAAAAGCGCTCTGGGGATCTCCCGAGGTGAAGGTCCTGGATACCGTGACATCGTAATCTCTTGCTGCAAAAGCGGTCGTCGCCATGAGTAGAGTGAAGCTGATCATCAAAAAATAAAATTTCATAAAGGACCCCCTGAGTGCTTCTGCTTTAGCCCCTGGGATGATCTAAAGCAAGGGTTTGCGCGCAATCAGACTGGCCACCGCCCCCTTGTCGTCCACGGTTTCACGATAAACCAGGATTTCAAAATCTTTGAAAAGTTCCTTCAGTTCGCCTTTTTCCAGCAGATAGGCCCTGACCAGTCCCGGCTCATGCTTCAGGTGATCCACCGTGGGATTTTCAAAAATCACATATCCTCCCCGCCTCAGCCCCTTCTTGATCTGCTCAATGAACCCTCTATGAAGAAAGTTGATGTTGACCACCAGATCGTAGGTTTCAGGCTTGATCTGATAAGCGCTCAGATCTGCATAAATTGCATTGATCGTGACCCGATTTTCGCGAGCCAAAAGCTTGGCTTTTCGCAGAGCCACTGCCGAAAAATCCACACCATCGACTCTAAATCCTTTTTTGGCCAGATACACCGCGTTACGCCCCTCGCCCATAGCAACGTCCAACGCTCGCCCAAGTGCCAGCCGTTCGATATTCTCCTTCAGAAAGGCGGCGGGTTCCTTGCCATAAACGTAATGATTCTTGGCCTTCTGGTAGATGCCATCCCAGTTCTGGCGGTCATCCTCAGGATTCGCTCCTGTGACCTTCTGATAGGCGTTCGTACCCGAGGGATGAATTGGGTCTGCCTTTCCAGGCCGGACGGCAAAAATTCCTAGGAATAACATTAAAACGCAAATTGACACGGCACGCCTAGATCGATATAAATAATGCATGTTTGGAATTTCTGGCGAACACATTCTGATCTTAGGCATCGTACTCCTCATTTTCGGCCCCCGTCGACTTCCAGAGTTAGGCAATACTTTAGGCAAGGCGATCAGGAACTTCAAGGACGCTATTTCGGGCGTGGAAGAGGCGAAATTCCGAAGGATCGACGAAGCCAAGGCAAGTTCTGCGCAACCTGCTCCTGCCGCTGCAAGCCCGGCCTCTCCTGCCGGAACTGTCGATACGACTAAATCCACCTGAATCCAGCTATTGCAAATCCTTTTCAGGCGCGGCAAATTGCTTAAATGGACATTCCGGCAACCCTAACGCAGCGTTTTGCTGAATATTTCGCACGCGACATTGCCAACCAAGCTGCCAAATCCATTGCCGATGGTGCCGAGATTCAGCTGACCGTGCAAACGAGTGGCGGAGAACTGGTCGAACAATTTTATTTCACCCGCGCTGCAGGCAAAAATGACGTTCGCAGCGGCGCCGCCCCGAAGCCGGATATTGAATTTACACTGACACCACTCGCAGCCGAACAGATCCTGAATGATCCTACCCAGGAGATCGGCGCGATTGGCGTCAATCTTCTCAAGCTGATCACCTCGCCAGACGCGAACTTCCGCATTTCCTTGAAAACCAAAATTGGTTTTTTTGATCTATTCAGCAAAGGCTACTTGGGCGTGATTGCAACTGGTGGACAGCAGTTCGCGGGGCAACTCGCGGCGCTTGGCCTCAGCGGAATCAGCGCAATCAAGGACGTTTTAAAAAATCTCAGAAATTGAAACAGGGGGTTCCCGGATGTTTGATGATAAAAATTTTACGAAATACCTGAACCGGCATGAAATCGATGCAGCGGTCCAGTCGCTTGCAAACCGCATCAATGCGGATTACGAAGGCAAACAGGTCCTGCTCGTAGCCGTCCTTAAGGGCGCCCTGATTTTCGTCGCTGATCTCGTGCGGCTCCTCAAGGTCGATAACGAAATCGATTTTGTCCGCCTCTCCAGTTATGGCAAAGCACGCACCTCCAGCGGAACTGTCACCATTCTCAAAGATATCCAGATGGATATCCGGGGCAAAGACGTGCTCATCGTCGAAGAGATCATTGATAGCGGTCGCACACTCAAGTTTCTTTATGAGCGCCTGAAGGCCGCGGGCCCGAACTCTCTGGAAATCATCACTTTACTCGACAAATCAGCCAAACGGGTAGTCGAAGTGCCGGTGAAATACGTCGGAAAAAAAATCGATGACCAGTTCCTGATCGGTTACGGTCTGGACCTGGAAGAACACTGCCGCAATCTTCCCGATATCTATTATTTGAAGTACCCGAACTGATCTCTTAATTAATCAGGCTTCCCGCTGCAGAAATTCGCGGATTTCAAGCACCAGCTGATCGACGTTGCGCCTTGCCGGACCCTGTGCCCACTCCGACGGAAAGAAATACTCCCGGCTCCGTACCCGTACATCCACGCCGGTCAGGGTATGGAGATTGCTGGTCTCCGGATCGTAATCCTGGAGCAAATCGGGACTCCGTAGCGTCACTGAACGCTGGTGGACCCGAATCCTGATCTCGGGTTCATTCCGGAATTCATCCTGGAGAAAGCTCAGCAGGTATTCGACAGCAAAGTCCATGAAGTCTGTCGTTTCAATATTCGCGCCCCATCGGGCGGGCCATCAATACCCGGATGCCCTCGTGAACATCCACACTACCCTCAAGGAACCGCTGCACGCCCTCACTCAAGGGCATGCTGATTTTCCGCTCCTGAGCGGCTGCCCGCACAATTGCGGCCATGCGTACGCCCTCGGCAACACCACCGAGGTTCGCCAAAATTTCTTCCAGCTTCTCACCCTGGGCCCGCCGAAAGCCGGTTCTGAAATTGCGGCTCAGCGGACTGCCTGAAGTGGCCAGCAAATCACCCAGTCCTGCTAGACCGGTGAACGTGTGCGCCTTCGCTCCCATGGCGACTCCGAAGCGTGCGATTTCAGCCAGGCCCCGGGTGATCAGCATGGCGCGGGCGTTCCCCCCCATATTCAAACCTTCCACAGCCCCGCCTGCGACCGCGAGAATATTTTTCAGTGCTCCCGCCCATTCCACACCGATCACATCGTACGAGCTGTAAACACGGAACATTTCATTGGCGAGCAGAGTCACCCCTGCCTCAGTCACCTCATCAAAATGAGAGGCAATCACGGTTGCCGACGGATCGCCGCGAGCAATTTCGACCGCAAGATTGGGCCCGCTGATCACACCAATTCTCGCGCAAGGCAGTTCCTCCTTCAAAATTTCAGAAACGCGTTTGAGAGTGCCTTTCTCAACCCCCTTGGTGGCATGAAAAAGAAACTCGTCTCCCCGGAAAAACCGCGCAGCTTCCCGCATCCGGTCGCGACAGGCATACGAGGGCAAGGCCCAGATAACGGCTCCGATCCTCGACTCGAATATCCGTTCCATTTCGGCAAAAACGCGGACCTTGGGATCAATTGTCAGGTCAGGCAGGTACTTTGCGTTCACTCGTGTGGTCGTCATCGCACGTGCCTGCTCTTCATCACGGCACCAGAGCCGAACCTCTCGGCAGTTTTTCGCCAGCAAGTTGGCGAGTACAGTTCCCCAAGCCCCTGCTCCAATTACGGCAACAGTCGAATCAAACCAAAAAGCCCTTGCTGTCATCTTTTCCTGGTCCAATCTGCCCTTCGGCTAAAAGCGACATGCCATAGCCCGACAGGCGGTTGCGGTAATAATAAAGCAAATTCATGTCTTCCGTGAAAATCACGCCGTCCTGAATCCGCATAACGGTGTTGTCGTGCAGCAAACCGAGCTGGCGAACGCCATCCTTTAACCACTCATCTGTGGAGACGGCCTTCAGCTCTTCGCTCAGGTAAACTTTGCGCTGCTCCTCAAGTTCCCGCACTTTGCGACGATACTCTTCGGCTTTCGGCAGGAACTCATCGTAATGAAGTGAGCGCTGCGGAAGCGAAAGCCGCAGGAACCGGTAAACATCCAGATCGGAATATTTTTTTCGCAAAGTCTCAAAAAAAGCGAAGGCGGCAAGCTGAGATGTCAGAATCGTATTTTCGCGGTGAAACCTCTCGACGATTTTTTTGCCAAGCTCTTTCGTATACTCCCGGTCTCGTTGCGGCTCCCGCCGGAGCTGCCCGCCCGTGGTCAGCCACAACTTCGGGTCAATGACCGTACCGTTAGGCCCCAGAGAGCGGCCTTCTTCATCCACGAAGTTTCCAAAAACATCCAGAGGCCTTCCGATCCTGGCGGTGATTGCACTCTGGGAAGAAAAGAACTTCCAGAAGAACCGGGCAACTTTGGTTGGCTGCCATGATTCATCATCCATGATGATGTAGCGGTGTTTCCCGGCTTCAGCCAGATAGTCTTCAATCAGCGAGGCCGCCTCGAGTACGCAATGAAAACTGATCGTCATCGGTACAATATAAACGTTCGGTTTGGGTGCGCCGGCGAGAAGATTGTCCAGCTGTGCATCGAGCGCTGTCCCCAGAAGGCCCAGCTTCACTTTGCTTTCGATGGCTCCGCTGCGGGCCCGCCCCCCTCCGGGGAAGAAGATCGAGTGCACGCCTCGTTGCAGAATCTCGGCACTGTAGTTCTTCAGAACGTTTTTATAAACTTCGTTCGATTTTTGCCGATCGACCGTATAGGCGCCAAGATTGCCCATAAAGAAGCTGAGGACCGGGTTCGAAAAAAGATTGAGACCTGCGCCGTAGGCAAAAGGCGGCAACTGCATCAGGTAAATCAGATACCCGATCAGCACGCTGTCAAGATTGCTCTGGTGCGTGGGGACCAGCAGGATCGTGCCTTTTTGAGCCAATTTCTTGAGGTGCCCGACTTCACCGTAGATGCGCATCCTCGATTCCAGAGACTGCGTCAATCCCCAGGGAAGGAAACGCCTCACGCTGGCTGCATTCAACATCCAGCTCAACCCCAGAGGAACCAGATTCACCGCGAACCGGTAAACCGCGGGATCAAAGTGGCCTCCGATCTCTTCGGCGTAATGACCCAATACCTTCTGCAGCAATTCGGGACGCGCGACTTCCGTCGAGGGCCTGAGCAGGGCGCCCTGCACTTCCCGCCAGAGCGCTTCGTCTTTTTTTTTCCGAACCTTCGAAAACACATTCGGCCGGAAACGCTTCAGCCGAAAACGCTCCTGGTAGAGCGCCTGCCCGAGAATCAGATCATAATTACCATTTTGATAACCCCCATAGGTCTTTTGAACTACAGAAGAAAGAACTTCCGGCCGCATGATCTCAAATTGATCCAGAGGACCCCTGACGATCGGCACCTGCCTGAACTGAACCGCCGGATGGGATTTGTCCCGTTGAGCTGACATGATTTACGCCTCCCTCGGCACTACAATCAGCACCGTTCCTGTGCGCACCCTAACACTGCACCGGGTCCCAGTCACACGGTTACTGAGTCCACGCGAGGATGGAGGAAGGATTTCGGATCTCAACGGGTAGAGCAACCCCTCTGATTTGACGCCATCGGCATCTCCACCCAGAGCAAAAACTGAAAGCCTTTGATATTTTTTGTATCTCCCGGTCCAGGTCCTCGTCGAGCGAGACACAATGAACCAATCCGCTTCAGGTCCAACTAGCTGAAGGCTTGGCGAATGACCCGAAAATTTCTGCCCCATTCCGCCAACTGACGCGAGATCGAAAAGCACGGCCAACTGGTGATCTGGCAAGCCGCCAGAAAACCCAATGCATATCACCTGATTGACTTGGAAGTTTTCTGCCGCTCCGAGCGCATAATACAAATCGCTGCGATCCTTGTCCCGCGGGAGTGTCAAATGCGGTGTCCGCTTCAGGGCCGTCCTGTTCCGAAGACTGTCCCAATCCCCTACTGCGAGATCCACCGGGATCCCGGCGCGAAGTGCCCAGTCCAATCCGCGGTCAACAGCAATCACGCAAGTCCCTCTTGCGCCGAGGCGGACCCCGGCACGAGCCAGTAATAGGTGCAAACCGCGAGTCGATTTAATCATGGGGCCGATGAGAAGCGCCCTTTTGAAGTGAGTCGCGGATTTCATGGTCACTTGAGCTGTGACAACCGTTCCAGGGAGTTTTGCAGCTCTTTGAGCTGACCCAGACATTCCTGTTCCTTCTTCCGCTCAGCGGCTACGAGACTGGCTGGCGCTTTTGCCAGGAAAGTTTCCTGGCCCAGCTTGCGTCTGACGTGCTCGAGATCAGAGTTGATCTTTTCGATCTCTTTCTTCAAGCGCTTGGATTCCTCTTCCACATTCACTAGGCCCTTGAGGGCGATCCGAAACTCCACCGGTGGATTGCTGAAAGGAATGACTGCGTGCAAGGCTTCCGTGACCGATCCATGACTGAGCCTGTTCAGACTGGCGATCCTGGCGAGAGTCTGGATTTCATGGGCATACATCCGGATAAAAGCATCCGCAGCAGCTGATTCAGGAACATAACTGACCGGGAAGAAGTTCTTGGGTGAAATATTGTTTTCACCACGGAAATTGCGAATAGCCTCCACAATTCCTTTCAAAACTCCCAAGGTCCGCTCCGATTCACTGTCCTTGAAAGCCGGATCTGCGACCGGGAACGCCTGGAACATGATAGTCATGACCTCGGGTTTTCCGTCCTGCTGACGTCGCGGGGTATTTGCGGGTTCGATCCAGGGCAAGGACTGCCAAAGCTCTTCTGTCAGGAACGGCATGAAAGGATGCATGAGTCGGAGTAGCCGCTCAAGAACGTAATGCAGTGTATAGATGGTCTGGGTCCGATTGGCTCCGCCTTCCTTCAGAGGAAGCTTTGCAAATTCAATGTACCAGTCACACAGCTCGTGCCAGGTGAATTCATAAATTGCCTGCGCCGAGTCGTTCAATTCAAAATCGCGCAGTCCCTTTTCAACGGTTTCCGTGACAGTTTGCAGGCGCGAGATGATCCAACGATTAGGAATCGAGAGTTCCACGTGATGAGCATGCAGCCACTTGGACGCGCCACCCGCAGGTTCCTGAATGGGCTCTCCCGCTGCCGGATCGAGCTGAAGGTGGAAGAACTTGGTCGCATTCCAGATCTTGTTGCAAAAAGCGCGGTGCCCTTCCACCCGGTCGACGGACAGCTTGATGTCGCGCCCTTGCCCCGCCATCGCGGCCAAGGTGAAACGCAAAGGATCTGCACCATGCTGGTCAATCAGCAGCAGCGGATCAATCACGTTCCCGCGTGACTTTGACATTTTCTCGCCTTTTTCGTCGCGAACCATGGCGTGCAGGTAAACTTTATGGAAGGGGGGCTCCCCCATGAAGTGCAACCCCATCATGATCATCCGGGAGACCCAGAAGAAAATGATATCAAACCCAGTTTCGAGAATTGAAGTCGGATAAAAAGTCTGCAGAGATTCCGTACGCGTGGGCCACCCAAGAGTGGAGAACGGCCAGAGCGCGGAACTGAACCAGGTATCCAGCACATCTTCATCCTGCTTCAAATCTGCCGCTGGTCCGCCACAATGCGAACACTTGGAAGGGGCCTCACGTGCAACGGTAATTTCCTGGCAACGTCCGCAGTACCAGGCTGGAATCTGATGTCCCCACCAGAGTTGCCGCGAAATACACCAGTCACGGATGTTGTACATCCATTCAAAGTAGGTCTTCTCCCAGCTTTTGGGGGTGAAGGTGATCTTCCCGCTTTCAACCGCTTCAATGGCGGGTTTGGCGAGAGGTTCTATTTTCACAAACCACTGTTTGGAGATGATCGGTTCTGCCGCATGATCACAACGCTGGCAAAGTCCGACCTTGTGCATATGGTCTTCAGTCTTCACCAGGAGTTCCGCTTCGCGCAGATCCTGAACGACGCGCTCACGGGCTTCGATGAATTTCATGCCGGAATAGGGGCCACCCGCCGGGGTAATTCGGCCATCCTTGCCCATGACAGAAATGATAGGAAGCCCCTGCGGCAGCTTATGTCTTCTGCCGATTTCGTAATCGTTGAAGTCGTGGGCAGGCGTGATTTTGAGCGCGCCACTTCCGAACTCCCGGTCCACATACGGATCGGTGAGAACCGGAATCACACGGCCTAAAAGCGGCAGGACCGCCATTTTTCCATGAAGATGTTTGTAACGCTCGTCTTCCGGATGAACCGCGACTGCGGAATCGCCCAATAACGTCTCGGGGCGGGTCGTGGCGATCACAAGCTGCGCCTGAGTGCCGTCCGGATTTTTTACCTCCGTTTTTCCATCTTCTTCGACAATTTTGTAAACTAGATGCCAGAAATAGCCCTTCCGATCGGTCGGGATCACTTCCAGATCTGATAAAGCCGTCTGACATCGCGGGCACCAGTTGATGATTCTTTCACCCCGGTAGATGAGCCCCTCTTCATAAAGCCGGACAAAAACTTCTCGTACTGCCGCCGAAAGGCCCTCGTCCATCGTGAAGCGTTCGCGCTTCCAATCCAGGGAAGAGCCGAGCCGCCGGGTTTGCTTGTTAATCTGATTGCCGTGTTCCTCTTTCCATTTCCAGGTCCGCGCAATGAAGGCTTCACGCCCGATATCATGACGGGTCAGAGGTCGGCTCGAGGGGCCCAGACTTTCTTTCGCAATCGCTTTCTCAACTTGAGCCTGGGTTGCGATTCCTGCGTGATCGGTTCCGGGCAACCAGAGCGTGTTATCACCCTGCATCCGGTGCCAGCGAACCAGTATGTCCTGAACCGTATTTGTGAGCGCATGCCCCATGTGCAAGACGCCAGTAACATTCGGGGGCGGGATCACCATCGAAAACGAAGACTGCCCCGGCGCATTCTTATCCGAGGCTTCAAAGCAGCCTGTCTCTTCCCAGAATTCGTAAAGCCGAGTTTCAAAAAGAGCGGGTTCATACGACTTTCCCAGCTCATGCGTTTGCGGTCGGAGTGTTACTTTGGATTCCATAGCAATTCAATCAGTGGTGATGGTGCCCATCGGGGCCGTGAGCATGTCCATGGGAGCGCTCTTCCTCAGATGCATCTCTGATATCGAGGACTTCAATATCAAAGTGAAGCGTCTGACCTGCTAAAGGATGGTTGCCATTGATATGAACGTTGTCGCCTTCAACCTTTTCAATGGTGAATACGACGCCCGAACCATCCGGTGCATGCGCCTGGAACTGCATGCCGGGCTCGAGCTGAACATTCGCGGGAAATTGCGCTTTTTTCACAGTCAGACAGAGTGAGTCGTTCTTCTCGCCGTAACCATCCGCGGGTGCGACCACGACGTTCTTTTTCTCACCTATCTTCAGGCCTTCAAGCGCGGTTTCAAGCCCCGTGACGATCTGATGCCCGCCGTGCAGGTAAACCAAAGGATCACGGGAATCCGATTGATCCAGGATCTCGCCCTGGGAGTTCTTCAACGCATAACTCAGACTGACCACTTTTCCGTTCTCGATCATTGCAGGTCCTTTCGCATTGGGTCAAAACAGCGCATAAATCTTTATGTGGGATCGTATCTTGGAATGGAATAAAAAAGCTAAACAATAAAGGCTATTGAAATCTGAAAAAATGACTAAGCGCAATATTCCAAAAATTGAAATAGACTAAAGAATATGCCGGATAGTTTTTTTTCAATCTCTTTTGACCTGATTTTACTGAACCGGCCCCTGACTTACGACTTGTACATCAATTCCTCGAGCCTGCAGGCCCGTGAGAAATTCGTCAAAATAGTGCATTCCGGGGACTCCGTTTCCAAAACCGATGTCATGGTCTTTCATGGTAAATACCATCAGCTTTATGTTCGCGAAGCTCAACGTTCCACATTCCTCAAAAGCATGATGCAGCTTTCCGAACCGGTGGAACTCCCGGGTGCCTCCCCCGAAGAAACCCTGATCAGCGTGGACGAGAGTCGCCCCCCCCGGGTCACGACGATTGAAGTACGAAAAACGACGATCCTGAAAAATTCGGCCATTCATCACCTGGAAAACCTTTTCGAAAAAGAGCCCTCCACGGAGGTCCTGAACGAGACGATTACCGGCTGCCGCGACGTTGTAGAAAACATGATCGATGTCCTTCATACCTACGATGTCGATAAACTGCGGGAGCTGATCGCGAATTTGAGTTTTCACGATTTCTATACGTTCGACCATTCGGTGAACGTATCGATGTACTGCATTCTGATTTATCAGACCCTGCACCCTCTGGCCTCCCGGACAGAGATCATGCAGGCCGGTCTCGCAGGCCTGCTGCATGATCTCGGCAAAATCAAGATCCCAACCGAAATCATCAATAACTCTGGTAAGCTCTCGGACCTGGAATTCAAGGAAATCCAGAAGCATCCCGATTTCGGTCAGGAACTCCTTCTGCAATCGGACCTCAGCTTGCCTGAGGACCTGAACCCGCCTCTTCTGGGCAAAGTGGTTTGCCAGCATCACGAAAACTGGGATGGTACCGGGTACCCGCGCAAAATTGCGGGTGAACAGATTCACGAGATGGCCCGGATCACGGCAATTGCCGACTTCTTTGATGCCATTACGACCAAACGCTCGTATTCAGAACCCCTGTCGATTGAGGATGCCGTCGCATTGATGGGTAAATTCGTCGGCAAAAAACTCGATCCGAAGCTTTTCCAGTTCTTTGTGCAGAACACTGAAAAAATCGCAAAAAAACATCACAGCAATCTGACACTCACGGACGACGATTTTGACCCCTGCCAACCTCACCAGAGTTTACCGCTCGCCGTTGCCTCACAATCGGCCACAGTGACTGCGAACGCCAAAGATATCGGTCAGGTCAAAGTCCTTAAAACCGATTCCAAGGTGGATATCGGCAAAGTGAAAGTCATCGAGGAACCCAAGCCCCTGCAATTCAGCTTTGGAAAAGTCAAAGTCCTCAATAACGATGCCCCAAACCAGCAAACAAACGCAGGCCTTTTAAAGAAGAAATCCGACTAATAAGTGAGTTCAGCGATCTGAGGGGTTACCTTCACCGGAATTTTATTCAGCAAGGTTCCATTTGCCATTTTCAGCACAATAGCTCCGGCCAACTTATATTTGCCTGACTTATAGGCAGTGCTGTTGACCAGTTTGCCTTTTTCAAGTTCGGCAGGAGTCAAAGAATAACTGACCTGAACCTTTGAACCATGACTGTTGAATTCCAGTCGCCCGAACTCTGGGTCATAGGCCAGAGTTTCCATGCTTACGAATTTCCCCTCGTCCTTAACACTGTAGCCGTCCACCCGAACGAGGTACACGAACCTGGGATCGGGCATGAAGCTTGCGGACTCGTCATCAGCAGCACCGCCGCTGGATGCAATTTGGGTACAGGCCTGCGGTTCCGGATTCAATACCGAAGGTGGAACGCACTGTAGAATAAGCAAGTCGATATCGTTTCCGGGAGAGCTCCCGGTAGTGACCGTCACTTTCTTTACACCTTCCGGATAAGTGCGCAGCTGTCCCTGCGGGTTTTCAACGATCACAAACTCGCCTTTTCTCACCTGTGATGAACTCGAAGAAACCAGGCTGTCGACGAAAAAGCTGCTCTGACCCAAATCCGGAACGGCCGGAAGAGTCGAATCGGTTGCAGCCCAACCCAGCGATCCGACCAGGGCCGAAAGATCGCCTTCAACGATCTGTACGTCTGAAGCCGAGTTGATATAGTCGACGCGCAGTTTATAAACGGATTCAGCATACGCGTATTGACCGAAGACATGGAGATCCCAGATACCCGGTTTCGGATCCACAGCCGAAAAGACGAGCTTCCTGTTCTTGTCGCTCGGTGTACCGGTCGCATCACAATTTGAGATTCGGGCATCAGCGCGGGTTTTGAAAACCCCCGCCGTATTTCCACCCTTGAGCGCCATGAGTTCCACCCCGGAGCACTTTTCGCCCCGAAGCATGAGTCCTGATTCCGTAGTTTTCACAGCAGGCACCTCGAGCGTCAGCTGCACGAGGGAAGTCCCCGCAGGAACCATCACGTAACTTCTCGCAACACCGAAACTGTTCACCTTTGAGTTCACCTCGAGCGCATTGGAATGAGCCAATGTCTGCTGAGGAATTGTCAGCGAAACCGGTACGGTAAAAGACGGCAAACTTGCAGTCTTGCCGTTCACGAACCTGTAACCGGCGATGAGTGCCCCATGATCGCCCGGGGGCAGTTCATTGGCAATCATCTCCCGATTGATGCAAACATTCATTCTGCTCGCATTGAACGGATTGATCGTTGCGGATCCATCCTCATTCGGAGCGATATCTACACCGCGGCCCATGATCGTGAGATTGGCGGTTTCCGAATCCCAGCAATCAATTTCGTTCAGGACCCCTGCCTTGATCCAAAGCTTGTTGGAGCCGTAAATCATCGTCTTCAACACGAACTCATCCCGGGTATCAAGCAATCGGCGCGTCAACTCTCCTGCCAGCTCACTGGTAGCAACAACATCCGGGAGTTTGCGTTGAATATACACCGAACGCAGCGTATCCAACCCGCGAACGTCCAGATACAATCCCGTACCGAAAGCCGGGGCCGGCTGGTTTATTCCCAATTCCGGAATTGCCGGTGTTCCAGACCGGCTGCCATCGTAAGCAGTCCCTGTCGGATTTTTCATCGAAACAATGACATTGTATTCCAGATCAACCGGCACATCATCTTCAGAGATCGGGAGCTGATTATCGCGGACTTCCTGAAGTTTTTTCCAGGCCGCCACGAGATCCACCATTCCCATGCCTTGGTCCATCCAGGTGTACTGGCCGGTACTGTGAACACCGGTTTCTGGATCGAATGAATTCATGTCAAAAGGACGCGCACTTTGGATCATCACTTCCCTGAGGGTCACGGCATCAGCCGGCAGAGCTTTTTCCGGGTACGCGGTATTGTACTTTTTAACCGCATCCAGAAGGAGAGCATAGGCCCCGGTGGCTGCGGGAGCGGACATTGAAGTGCCCCAATACACATCCAAGCCACCTCGCGCGCCTGGTGCGGAATTCAGCTGCAACGAACTTAACTCAGTACCCGGAGCGGATATATTGGGCTTGAAACCACCAGCCGCGGTCGGGCCCCGGCTTGAGAAGAACAGCATGAAATCAGCATCCATGTCTTCGGCTTTGGTCGAACCCGCTCCCGGCCACTGATACTGGCGTTGGATCAACCCCTTCGTTGCACTAGCCCCCACG
The DNA here is from genome assembly GCA_001769805.1 of Bdellovibrionales bacterium GWA1_52_35. GTDB lineage: Bacteria > Bdellovibrionota > UBA1018 > UBA1018 > UBA1018 > GWA1-52-35. Next base: position 17,750 of record MEPO01000002.1, on the reverse strand, counting down.
CTCAAGGAAAGCCGGGCCACCGAAGGACTCCCCACGGTTTGTCGTCCGGGTCCTGAGTTTCCGGCAGAAATCACGAACAAAACACTCTTCAGCGAAGTGATGCGATTGATAAGGGCTGCCTCGACACCATAGCCGTCATTGAACGGATTGAGGCCTCCCAATGACATGTTGATCACCTCAGCCCCACCATTCAGGGCCAGATCCACAAAAGCTTCAGTCGCGTTACAGCCGGTATTTATGGCGCAGACGCGACTCATCAGAATTTTGGCAGCAGGGGCAACCCCGCGAGCCAGCGTGTCCTCGTCATCATTGGCAATCGTCTTGCGTCCGGCAGCGATTCCCGCCACGTGCGAACCATGATTGCCGGGATCAAAGCCAATTATCGAAACGCTCTTTACAGCAATGCGTTCTTTTCCCGTAGCATCCGGAAGGACATCATCCTGAATATCAAAACCGAATTTTTCCGCAAAAACGCTGAGCATCTGACCCGAACTATTCCAGCTCTTGACGGCCGGCACTTTGCTCAAATCCCCGACGCCAGCCATATCTGCATAGAGCACGTCTGATTCAGCTGTATCTCCAGGCACCAGAATCATCGGTAAAATATCATCCATTTTGCCATTAGCATTGATGTCATTGCGTTCGCCAGATCCTGCAGAATTCAAGGTGGACTCTAGAAGAAAGCCCAAACGCGCTTTCGTGCCTGGAGCAAGAAGAACCGCTCGCAATTCAGGGCTGACCGTGAACGGAACCGCGGGCATTTCCAGGAATTTATCACCTGCCGGCATATTCGGCAGGTTCGGGGTGACAATTACCTGCGCACTGATCAGGATTTTCGTATCGGAGCCTTCAACAGCTTTGGCTTCAAATTTCGCGGAAGGGCTGAAATACACCCGTGATTCACGCGTGAAGTCTTTCATGTAAACAATGCGGTTGCTTTTGCGATCTTTAGCCAGAAAGGTCCGGTGATTGTAGGTGATGCCCGTATCGGTGATCCCGAGCATGACCCCACTGCCATCGACAGTGGCGCCATTGCCGATTTCGGATTCTGCAAGTTTTACGAATTCCGGCGTCCGCATCCGTTCGAGGCCACTGAAATTCTTGGTGGCACCACGCGGGGAATTTTTTGCAACAAGACCTTCGGCTGCCGGAGTCATCGCTTTGATGTTTTTCATGGTGTCCGGATCACTAATGACCGGATTCAAGAGAAGTTCATGGGAGAACTGCCTGGTCTTCAGAGCACTCAGAACTTCAGAGGAATAAGGAAGCAAGAAGGTGAAGTAACCGACTTCCGGATATTTTTTCAGAGCGATGGCGGACGATAAATGAAGCTCAGCCAGAAGCTTGTCCAACTCACGGTCCATCAAAGCAATCCGCTGTTGACTGGAAAGTGAGGCAATCGCTGCGCCGACACTGGTGAATGCGCGATCCGAAAGTGTCCCTTCCACAGCGTGGAACATTTTACCCGCCCGATTCAGGACCACAATCTTCGCGCCATTACTGAGCGTGATGATTTCCGAAGCGTCCAGGGGTATCTGCACCAGGCTGTCAGTGGAATGTCCCGCACCCGAGACCACTGCGGGGCCATGAACTCCCGCAGGAATCAAAGCCGGGCTGGGTTCAGAAGGAATCTGCACACTCTTGTCGGATTTGGAGCAAGCACCCAAGGAGAGAACAAGAGAGACGAAGATAACCAGTTGCAGTAAGCGCATTCATACTCCATTCGGGCCGCAATTGCGGCGTGGGAAAGATATACAGGCGTTAACGCAACGTGTCAAGTTTATGGACGGGTTTTTTTAGTGGGTAAGACATTGAAATAACAGAATATATTTATGAAATTTCTCTCCAACTCGGGGGCTCAGTTCGTCACTCAGGAATACACACCAATTTGACAGGAGCCGTCCGCCATGCTGCACTGGGTGTCATGAAGAAAATCCAAGCCCCTGTCGTTATTGAATTTATTCCGGGCAGCCGCGTGATGAATGAAGAGCAGAAACAGCCACACCACACCTGGATTAGCTTTTCGCATGGCGAACCCATCACAGTTCCAACGGATCAGATCATTCATTGTGAAGATGCACACGGAGCTGCACGAGTCGGACTGGGAGGCATGAGTTTCGAAGGTCTTGAAAACGAAAAGCTGGTGTTCTGGAGAGTTCGGGACCTTTACCCTGAAGAAACCCTGCATCCTGAGCGAGCGATCAAAGTTTCCCTGGATACGAGCCGGGTTGCCACTGTACACATGCAGGGGACCCAGGTCTGGCCTAGAACCAAAGTTTCAAAGCACCAAGCATATTGATCAGGCTATAAGCCTCCTGGCCGTTGTTGGCACCCTGAAACAAGACATTCGCTTCGAAGCCTACTGACACCTTTGAATCCAGTTTATGGTCGAACGCAAGTTTTGGCCCGACCGAAAGTGGCGTGGCTGTTACTTTCATCCCCGTCATCTGCAATGTCCGACTCAGCAAGCCTAATTTCATCCCAATGACCATGCCATCCATATCGCCGGTCAAATAATAATTACCTTCCACTCCATAAGCGCTCAGCTTAGTGCTGGTGCCCGCGGTGCCGAGTGCAGAAATAGTCGAGCTCAACTGGGTATAGTAAATTCCTGTGCCGAAATCCGGGGTCATGCGACGTCCAAAGGTCCCACCGAAGGTGATTCCTGCATCTGAATTGCTGGGAGAACCCGCGCCTGCAAAAATTCCAGCATAGGTCAAAGACATTTCTTTGGCTTCCCCGGGAAGACAGAACATGAGGCTCCACAGAATCAGGACTAATTTGGTTTTCATAATGGCTCATTTCAGCACTAATGATTTCAGGATTCAAGAACGATCATTGCAATATAGCAACTGATCTATTGAGCGTCCTGATGGGAGCACTCATGCAGGATTTTAAAAAATTCAAAAAGCAGCCACTAATGAGTCGCGTGGGCTTTGCATTTGAAGGAATCGCCGACTCAGCCCGCACCAGCAGCAGCTTTAGGACACAACTCATCGTAGGAGGACTGGGCGTCATTGTTTTCGCAATTCTGAAAGCGGGCGCCCTTTGGTGGGTCCTGCTCATTCTTTCAAGCTCAAGCGTGCTTGCTTTGGAACTTGTGAATACGTCTCTTGAACACCTGCTTGACGCTTTGAATCCATCTGTTCACCCGCTGATAAAACGGTCCAAAGATTGTGCAGCAGGCGCGGTTCTGGTCTCCAGCCTCGGGGCCATTGGAATTTTTTTGACGTTCGTTATGACGCATTTACGAAGTTAGCCAAAATGGCACCCAGTTCGCATTTGCCCCCGTATGAGCACAGATACGCATTCAAAGTCGGTTAAGGATTTTCTAACGCCCCGAAAAGTGATTATTCTTCATCCAGACGCATCAGCCGCTCAGGCTGCCCGGGTCATGAGCGAAAGGGGCACCGGCTCTCTGCTGGTAGCCGACGGAGCAGGGAACATTCTAGGGCTGATCACGGATCGCGACCTCGCCTGCTTTGCCCTGCAGGCGGCGTCCGGCGCTAAAACTCCCGTGTCCCAGATCATGAGCACCCGGTTGATTGCCGTGGATGAGAGTGCCACTCTTGCCGATGTTATCAACGCCATGGAGCGTAACGGCATCCGGAGGATCCCAGTTTTACAGACAATCTCGGCCGGACGTGTGCACTGCCTCGGAATCATCACCCTGGATGACCTGCTTGCCTCGGAAGCGGTTTCCACTGAACAGATCGCACCGGTGGTACGACGCCAGATGATTCGCAAAACAGCGAAATCCGACACTCACCGTGAACAAACCATACGCCATTTTTACAAACGAATGAGCCAGAAGATCGAACTTCCCGAGGATACTGCCCAGAAGATTATCTATTTCATACTCTCTTCTCTGGTCCGCCGCTTGTCTTATGTCGGGGCAGCTCACCTGCTGGCCCAATTACCCAGCCGGCTACAGGAAGAACTTCTCAGCCTGCCGCCCGGGCCGGATCGCAATGTTACCCTCAAAAGCATTTTGGCGGGGCTCATGCACGAATTCGGCATGGAAGAGTCTGCCGCGCGTTCAGCCATGATTAAAGCTTTTGCTTCACTTTCAGAATTCATCGAGCCCGGTGAAATTGACCATGTCAAATCACAGCTTCCTGAGGAATTCAGGGCGCTTTTTGTTGGCCCGGAAGCCGCAAGATCAAAGCTTTCAATAGCTTAAGGCTTGACATCCCGGGATTCCGCTATAGGTTTGAACATAAATCATGACGCAATTCGGAATTTTGAGACAGCTACTCTTGATTACTGCATTCGGCAGCGGATTACTTTCCTGCCGCTCCCAAGCTGTCATGGACGAGCCGATCATCGATCAGCAGACAACAGTGAAATCCTCTTTCGGCATTTCGTATCGCCTTTACCAGACCCGCCCCGGGTACGGCAATTTTGAGGACCTGAAACCCACGGAACGCTTCAGGCAGTTTGTCCGGAACAATAGCGACAAAGACCGAGACTACCTTTTTGAACTTCAGGCACCCGCCTCCGCCAACGACCCTCGGGTCGTTGTCACTCTTTCAAAGACCTCCTTTCAAGCTCCGCATCGCAGGGAAGTGGTTTTCCGATTCTTTGTTCCGAAGGCTCACTTGATCAAACCCCCTAAATCCAGCTGTCATTTCGGCTATACCCGCCAAACAAAAAATTGCGATGTGTACAGTGAAGTCCGTTCCACTTCTGAATACCCGTTCCTCCCGGCTTCCTTTCAAAATCCGCCGGTTCGCTGCACATTCAAGCTTTTGAGTGAAACTCTCGACTGGAAGAAACTATTCCATCAGGTGAGCTGGGAAAATCCAGTCAGTCTGATTCTTCCAACCGACTCAACCCACCCGGAAGAGAATCCCTCGATTCAATTCCGCTTCAAGTGCCAGGACCTCAGGAATAAGATTCTTGCGGCAGACGGCTATTTCTCAACAATCCCCGCAGCCGAAGCACAGCTCATGAGCCAAAGCGAATTCCATCCAGAGGATTGAGTTTTGCTGCCCGACTACTTGGATAAAGACATGCAAATAAAACGATGATCACTGCACAAAAGGCCACTCCGGCGTAATAGCGCCAGTCAAAGGTGACGGGCAGGACCCGATCATAATAAATTTCAGGCAGCTGGATAAACTCGTATCGTCTCAGAATCGAGCAGATTCCAAAACCCAGAACGACGCCACCGATGATTCCCATTCCTCCAATGAGTATGCCCTCTGACAGAAACACCGCAGCCACCTGGCCGTGCCGGGCACCCATGGCTTTGAGGATGGCGATTTCGCGCTTCTTTTCCAAAACCATCAAAGTCAAAGTCGTCACGATATTGAAAGAGGCCACCACGATAATGAATGCGAGAATGACAAACATCGCGATGCGTTCCAGACGCAACGAAGCAAAAAGATGCCCATTCAGCTGATTCCAGTCCTGCACCTTGAATCCGGGCAGTAGGGTTCGCAGAGAAGCGGCTGTTTTGGAGGCCCTGTCAAAATCGGCAACAGTGATTTCCCACTGAGAGATGACATCCTGCTTGCGCAAGAAAGAGCGGATCGCCCCCGCCTGGGCAAATACGGTGTGCAATTCCTGTTCAGGAACTCCGGAACGATAGACGCCTTCGACAACGAAGCGCTTGATTCGCGGCACACTTTGCATGGGGCCTTCCATCTCGGTGGGAGAAATCAGGGAAAGCTGATCCCCCGGAATCAGCCCCATCTGAAACGCTAGTTCCTGCCCGATAAATAGCCCCGGCAAGTACAGCGCTTCCGCCCCCTGGTGCTGAACCATCATCTTGGGATCGGCCGTTTCGACGACCTGTGTTTTCAATATTTTCAGGCGCTCATCAGTAATGCCTTTAACCACAACACCCGAAACCTGCTTGCCGGTTTTCAGAATGGCTTCGGTCGCAACAATGGGCCAAAAGCTCTCGACCTGCTCTTTGGCTTCCACGCGCGGTAAAATCTTTGAGGGGTCCAGCGTATCTTTTGAGACAAACCCCGCATCAAAGCCCGGCACCTGCGGAGAAGGCGTGATCAGAATATGCAGTTCAGTTGTCGTCAGCCTTTTCTTGAGTTCGGCTTCAAAGCCGTCCATTACCGAAAGCACCACGATCATGGAGGTGACGCCCAGCCCGACGCCCAGCATCGAAAGCAGGGTAATAAAGCTCAGGAATTTTGAATTTTTCTTGGATTTCAGATAACGCAGCCCGACCCAGCCGGTCCAGGGGCTCTGCCACAAATGCCTCAAAGCACCTGAATCACTCGGAGTAGAATTTTTGTCCATGCTCTGCTTTCGTAATCAGACTTTCGTTCGGCTGAAAACGCGCACCGAACCGCTGTTCATATTTTTTCAGTTTATCAATAATCATCTTCAGGCCCAAACTATCTGCGTAGCTGAGCAGTCCGCCACGAAAAGGCGGGAAGCCGGTTCCCATGATCATACCCAGATCAACCTCAGCAGCCGTGCCCACGACCTTTTCATCCAGGCATCTTGCCGCTTCATTGATCATCGGCAGGATACATCGTTCCAGGATCTCCATATCCGAAAGGGCACCGGATTTAGGTTTAACTCCGAGGATTTCATAAATCACCGGGTCAATGCGTTTCTCTCTTCCTTCGTAGACGTAAAACCCTTTGCCGTTCTTTTTGCCGAGCCTTCCGGCTTTTACAACTTTTGAGTTCAAAGGTCCGGGAAGTATGCGCTCACCGAAGGCATCGTGAAGAATGTGGGCCACTTTCTCACCAACATCAACCCCAACTTCATCGATCAGTTCCATCGGACCCATAGGCATGCCGAATTTCAGCATAACCCGGTCGATGTCTTCAATTTTTGCCCCCTCACCCAGGCAGTACGTTGCCTCGTTCAGGTACGGCATGAGCAGGCGATTCACCAGAAATCCCGGCCTGTCACTGACCACAATCGGGGTTTTTCCGATTTGTTTGCTGAACTGGAAGACCGTGCTGACTGCGAAGTCCGAAGTCTGATCGCCACGGATCACCTCAATCAAAGGCATCTTGCTGACGGGATTAAAAAAATGCATGCCAACAAAACGTCCCGGCCTGCTCAAAACACTTTGCATCTTCGAAACAGACAACGAGGAAGTATTCGTTGCGATGACGCAAGTTTCAGAAATCTGGGTTTCAAGCTCCCGCAGAACGCCCAGTTTGATCTCCATATTTTCAACAACCGCCTCAACAACCAGGTCAGTCGCTTTGAATCCGGCAAAATCAAGAACCGGTGCGATGAGGTTCATTTTCTGCAGGTATTGACGACGAGTGAGTCTTTTGCGTTGAACTTGTTTCTGAAAAATCTTGCCGGCTGCCTGAATTCCCAGCGCCAGCGCCTGATTGTTCAAGTCCCTGAGTCGGGTTGGAATGTTCTTTTCCGCAAAGAGTTGGGCGATCCCGCCGCCCATGATGCCGGCACCGAGAACCGCGGCATTCTCAATCTTCACTGCTTCCGCCTGCACTCCTTCAGCAAGTCCCTTGGATTTTTTCACAGATTCAGTCATGAAGAAAAGCCGGATCAGATTCTTTGAAACATCAGTGACCGCAAGCCTGCCGAAGCCTTCCGCCTCGCGGATCATTGCCTTGGTCCGGACCCCTCCGCGGACGCGGCTGGCGTAGGCCCCCCCCGTGTTTTGAACAATGTCAATCGCCTCGACAGGAGCAGGATAGTGTCCCCTGGTTTTGGCAAGAACACCTTCCCGTGCTTTTTTGAATATGATCGCGCGGCCGATCGGAGTTTTTTCCATGAAAGCTCCCACAGGACCGCCCATTCCTCCGAGCTTGGGCTCCCGCGCCAGACGCTTTCCATCGCGCAGTGCCGGCAAATTACGAATCGTCCAGGCTTTCACTCCCTCTATAAAATTTTCTTTGGGTAGACAGGCCTCGATCAACCCCGCTTTTGCAGCCCTCTCTCCATTCAAAGTTTTTCCAGTCAGGATCAGATCAAAAGCAGCAGCAAGTCCGACCTTGCGTGGGAGTCGGATACAGCCGCCCATCCCCGGAACAAGGCCGAGCATGGTTTCAGGCAGGCCGATTTTCACGGCCGGATCGTTGGACATGATCACTGCTGAGCAGGCCAGGGTCAGTTCACAGCCTCCGCCCAGGGCGGCACCATTGACCGCAGCAACTGTGGGGAAAGGTAGATCCTCCCAACGGTCCGCCAGCAATTGCCCGGCCCGCGAAAGATTGTAGGCTTCCTGTACCGTCTGCACACTGCGGATCATTTCGATATCCGCGCCCGCAATAAAGTTGCCAGGTTTTCCGGAAACCAGCAGTAAAGCGTCGATTGCGTTTCTCTTGCCCAAGTCCTCAAGCTCGACGATTAATTTTTCAAAATCATCCATGACCTTGCGGCCGAGCTTGTTCACCTTCTCGCCAGGAACGTCGAAGACCACCGACCAGAGTTTTGTCTGATCATCCGGTTTTGATTCATTGATCAATTTAAAACTGGATACCTTGTCCATCAGCGCTCCCCTCACGACCCACACGGATTGTGTGAGGCCATCATAGCAATCGAGTGAACGCGGCTCAACGAGCAAAAAAAGAGAAGGCGCTGAACTTTCGCTCAACGCCTTCTCTTTGAACTATTTGCTTTCTAACGCTCTATATCATTCGAGCTATCAAAAGCTGAAAGATACCCCGCCAGTAACAGAATAGAACGTGTTCTGCGCGAGAGACCCGCCTACAGCCTGCTTGTCCGTATCGTTCATTGAAAGAGCATAATAGCCCGGAATGTAAGCGCCGTTTGGATAGGCTAATGCCTGGTTGTTCAGGTTCTGATTCTGTCGGGACGAAAGCACCGTGTAATATTTGAACCCTGCTCCGATCGAGATCGATTTATTGACGCGAACATCAAACCCGGTAGACAGGAACCCGAGGAACTGGGTCATATCATAATCCGGAGAGGGCAGCCCGGATCGTTCCATCATAGCCATCACGCTCTGATTGAAGTTGATAAAGCTCCGGGAATACGCGCCCCCCCCCCCAATGAAGGGACGAAGTTTTGCGGATGGACCCAGGAAATGAATTTTCAATCCTGTATCAACAATATTTTGTTTCATCGCCACAGATTCGAAGAGCCCGGTGTAACCGCGGGTATTCGCCTGAAGCTGGGCACCAATCGCAAAAGGATTCGTGCTGTTCATCGCCACACCAAATTCACTGTAGGTGTAACCCACCTCGAAGCTTAAGTTATCGGAGACGCTGAGGCCGAGGCCCAAGCCCGCCGAATATTTCGAGCGAATATCGTAATAAGTCACATCATTGAAACTGGTGAGCCCGAATCGTGGCTGCATATAAATGATTGTTATTTCACGTTCCGAATAATCAGCAGCACTGGCTGAGCTGGTCATTATTCCACTGGAACCATAGGCATCACTGACAGGCATGGGGTTGACTGCGGCAACTTGCCCACCCTGTACCATGACAGGTGCCGTCTGAGCCATTTGCCCGATCCGTTCGGTCGTGGGGACCTGCTGCTGAATGCCAAAAGCCGATGCGACAGTCGGATTCGCGGTGATCGGCTGACCACTGACCAACTCGTCAGAGCGCCGGCGTTCGTCACGCAGTCTCAGCTCTTCGAGCCTTTCCTGAAGAACATCTTCGTTCCGCAGTTCGGTGCGCATCCGCTCTCTACGGACCAACTCTGATTTACTGATCATCGTGGAATCTTCAGTGGCCTCGCCCGGGTTGACGGCAGCGCTATAAGCAGCCGGCTGCGGCGCAAAATATTGCGGTTGCTGAACCTGTTGCGGTACCTGCATCACTTGGACGGGAGCAGGAGCCATTTGGGGTGCCTGCATCACAGCCGATTGCGGCTGCAATTCAGTTTCATAAACCATTTCTCCCTGAGCCTGCGGCAATAAAGAAACACTCGTTAAAATCCCCACACCGAGTGCGAGCCACAAACTGTTCGGATTCGAAAATCTCATTTTCGGTACTCCCTTTAAAAAAGCAAAAGACATAAAGTCTGACTTTACTGATCAACACTTTGGAAACATGGCGCGTTATAGCAAAGGTCGTTCCTATTGGGTAGTTTTTTCTTGACGCAACGCAATACACAACAAAATCAACGAATTGGTCATCCACAAAAAAAAACCAGTCCTGGCCCTGATTCTGCCACTGGGTGCCGAAAAGCCGAAATGGCACCGATCCCGAGAAATATTTGCTCGGACCGTCGGGACTTCAAGGAATTCTGTCCTGTATGCAGATCTAGAGAGATGTCAAATATTTAGACAGTCCGGACTGCTCAGGGCATCGAAATCATTGGATAAAAATTTAACGCAGCATGGCATTGCGCTTGCTTTAGTATTCAGTAACAAACGGATTGGCTAGGTTGCTAGCCCCCTAGCCCCTACCCCCCCTTTTCTAGCCAATCCGTTTGTTCCCCCAAAAAAATCAACTTCGACGGCCCACCGGAAAATAGTGAAAATCCCCGAAAAATCCATCCAGGCGTTTAGAGACGGCTTCGCTCATGCGCTGAAACGCCGGTTTGAGAAACGATCGAAAAAGCAGAAGCACAAAACTCATGACGATCATCATGATCAGGATGTACTCGACCGTGGCTTGCGCCCGGTCATCGCGCCAGTCTCCTAGAAGGTGTCGCACGTATCTCGTCATTTTCTCTTTTTATCAGAGAGGACCCGGCGGTAAATTTCCGGGACATTTCTGAGTTGAAAGGCAATCGATCCGAGTGACCGCAACTTCGCTTCAGACATTCTGGATTTGATCTCAGGGTGAACCACAATCAAATCGATGAAATTGGCTTTCTTTTCCATAGCCGCCATTGCGCAAGACTGCACCCAGGAATAAGCATCTTCCCTGGTCGCCCCCGCCTTCACCAGTTCCAGGAGAATATGCCCCGAGAACACTGTCTCGCCTGCTCTTTGCAGATTCAAGCCGACATTCCGGCCATCTATAAACAGCCCTTCAAGAATGCCCTTCATTCGATGAAGGGAGTAGTCCAGCAGCAGCATTGAATCTGGAATTGCGACCCTTTCGACCGAAGAATGGCTGATATCCCTTTCATGCCATAAGGCAACATTCTCGAGTCCTGCTTGGGCGTAAGACCTGAGCAGACGCGCACACCCGGAAATGTTTTCGGAAGAAATCGGATTCCTCTTGTGTGGCATGGCGCTAGAACCTTTTTGACCTTTGGAGAAACCCTCACGGACTTCGGCAACTTCCGAGCGTTGGAGGTGCCGGAGTTCCACTGCGATGCGCTCCAGGGAGCTCCCAAGCAGAGCAAAGCACTGCAAGAGCTCGGCGTGCCGGTCGCGCGGAATGACCTGGGTGCTGACCAGCTCACGTTTCAAAGACAGTCGGTTCAGAACCGCCGATTCAAAAACAGGAGACCAGTGGGCGTTCACCCCGACTGCACCCGAAAGCTTTCCAATGCGCATGTTTTCAAGGGCACGGTCCAAGCGCTCCGAATTCCGAAGCCATTCGGAGTACCAGCCCAAAAATTTCAGACCAAAGCTCGTCGGTTCGGCGAAAATTCCATGAGAACGCCCGATCGTGGGGAGCTTCCTGTATTTTTGCGCCAGCTTTCGCAAGGTGACTAGGAGTGCTTTCAAATCATTCTGCAGAATCCCACCGGCTTCACAGATTTGCAGAGACAGCGCCGTGTCGACCACATCGGAAGAGGTCAGGCCAAAGTGAATGTAACGTGAAACCGGGCCGATCTTTTCGGCAACTGTAGTGGTGAACGCGATGACATCGTGTTTTACGCGTGTTTCATGATATTCAACACGCGAGGGGTCGATCCCCTCCTCAGACAACAGCTTCCCGGCTCTTTTTTTCAACTCGAGCCAATCCTTTTTCGGAATGACATTTTCTTTGGCAAGCTGCTCGCACACAGCGAGTTCAACGGCAAGCCAGGTCGCGTATTTGTGGCGGTCAGCCCAGATCTTTGCCATTTCAGAACGACAGTAACGAGAGATCATCTGCAATATTCTCCAGAAGTAGAAAGCTGTTCCGATTCTACCCAAGCTCACCGGTTGAATCAAAGCGGAATGCACCGAGAACACCGGGAGTTCAAGTTGATTTTCGCTGCTCTGCGCTGTAGACAAGAGGATCCTATGCATATCGCGCTATTTCATGAAGCAGTGATCCCCCCTCAAAAGTATGGCGGCACCGAGCGCGCCATTTACTGGCTGGCCAAAGCACTCGCACTCAAAGGGCACCAAGTCACTTTACTGGCCAAACCCGGCTCTGCTGTTCCAGGCGTTCGCGTAATGGCACTGCCGCCCAAAGAGCTCCGGCCGGCGTCAGGCTCGCTTGATTCCCTGATTCCGCAGGAATGCGACCTCGTACACCTCTTCGGCACACCCTCGGTTCTGCCCAAGAAGCCTTTTCTCGTGACAATCGAAGGAAACGGTCAACCCGGTGAAAAATTCCATCCCAACACCGTTTTTGTCTCCCGCAAGCATGCTGAGATTCATGGCAGCTCCCATTATGTTTACAACGGTCTGGATCCGGATGATTTCCCCTGCGATGTGGAGCGGGACGATTATCTGGTTTTTCTGGCCAAAGCTTCCTGGAGCGTAAAAAATTTGGCCGGAGCCATTCAAATTGCAAAAGCCGCAGGCATTCCACTGAAAATCATGGGTAGCCGGAATTGGCCGCTCAATTTGCATCGACTCCGACCGGCTTGGGGCGGAATCGAGTACTGCGGGATGCTAGGGGATCATGAAAAACGCAAAATCCTGCGCAAAGCTCGTGGCTTGCTTTTTCCAGTGGTGTGGCACGAACCCTTTGGCGTGGCATTGACTGAAGCGTTGGCCAGCGGCTGCCCTGTTTTTTCCACGCCCTACGGCTCCATTCCTGAAATCGTTTCCTCAGACGTGGGCTTTCTGAGCAACCAGGCTAGCGAACACGTCGAGGCCCTTAAAAACGCCCGCTTCTCCCCAGCCCAGTGCCGCGAACGGGTCAATCAGGGCTTCACACATTTTCAAATGGCCGAAAAATACCTGGCCTATTATCAACAAATTCTGAACGATGGTCAGCTTTCTTCGGAAATTCCAGAAACGATTCCTTACCAGATTCCGCTCGCCTGGCATCCTCTGCAGGATTGATCAGCTATGGGCTTGGTAGTGAGGACGAAGGGACTACAAAAGGTCCCGTCAGACCGGATCGGTGGGCTAGCCAGGCAATCGCCTCCACAGCGGCGATCGTTGGCCCCAAGGTCCCGAATTTAGGGTTCGATTCATCGGTTGCGACAAAGAGGCCTTCCAGGCCGGACTGGGAGCCGACGCCCTCTTTGGAATAGCAGAGCAGATTGAAGGGAATCGCTTCCAGCGATTTGAAGGCATAGATCGAAAAGTCATCCGGAAGCATATCCGCCTGAGCCGTCTTTTGCTTCAGGAGACCGGCATACCAGTCACCTTCCCTGAAATCGGGATAAACTCGTGCGACATGGTATTCAACAAAGGGCACTAGATCTTTTAATTGTCTGAACATCCGGGTTGCAATCAGGCGCTGATAAGACGCGCTGAGAGTCTCCTCTTTATAGGGCAGAACCGTACGAAGAAATATGACCTTGTTCTCCGGCTCCCGGAGTCCATAATCTGCTGGGTTAGCTATTTCAATTTCAATGGGAGGAGCAGCATCTTCCTGCCAAACCATCCGGGCCGTAATGCCCGGTGCAATGGCTTCGTGATGAACTGACAGGGCGATCGTAAAGCGCCAACCATCCGGCTTCAGAGTTTTTTTCAGGGTTCTGAAAAGTTTGCGGCCGCTGGCGCTCAAACGTTCTTTTGCTTCGGCCAGGGAGCACCCCAGAACCGCTCCCGTTCCAGTGATCATGTTCGGGTAGTTGGAAATCTGAACACCGAGAAACCGTCCGTTTTCGACAAAAATTCTGCGGCATTCCGCCTGCTCGACAATTTGGGCACCTGATTTGCGGGCCAACTGCACCAGGAAAGCACGATAGGCGGAAATCCCGCCTTTGAATGCAGCACCTCCGCGTCCGAGAACCAAAAGATGAAAAATTTCGGCAAGCTTCGGGCGTTCGTTGATATGACCGCTGGCACTAAACCAAACTGCGCGCAAGACGTTTTCAAAATCACGAAATTCGAGTGTTCTGGCGAGCGAATTTGAATCCTGATCACTGCCAAACCAGGTTTTGCGAACTGGCGCGGAAATATCGCGGTTCTTGGCGAGTTTCTTTCTTAGGGACTCCAGGGCCAGTGGCACAGGTGCCCTGTTCGGCTTTTTCTTTTCGGACAGGCTGAGTCGGTCAGGCAAATGAAACCAATACCGCAGGTATTCGGGTTCCGCCTCTTTCAAGGCCTCAACGAGCCCAATTTTCTGAAAAAGTTCCTTACCGAACTCCCGTTCACATTCAATTCGAAGATCATCGTCTGCCAAAGGCAGATTTAACCGGGTCTCCCGGGTCAAAATCTGAGGAAAAGTATCGTCTCGGCGGATCAGATGCCCTTCTTCCGACGCCAGCATTCCTGAGCGACGCAAACATTCCAGCAACAGTCCATTAGACCGGACCAAGGCTCTCAAACCGATCAGGAAGTTTGTTTCGAAGTCCAAGACCTGCCCTGTATCAGAAACAATTCTTGCTTGTGCGGGTCGCGCAGGGATGACCAGAACGGAAAGACCCAATCGGGCCGCCATGCTTGCACTGAGCAGCGCCCCGGGGTGGTCCCCCAGGACTATCCAGTCATAATGATCACGTAATTTCATGCTTGAATCTTTGGAACTCGGAGGGGGTGACGCAAGTTCCTTTGGCGCGACAGACCACCAGAGGAGAATCAAGAACTTCCGCAGAAGAGACAGCCATGCCGCCCTGGTTCATTGGAAGCGGGCGTACAACTTTTCTGGCCTCAAACTCTATGGTCCGGGAAGTGCGGCCGACTTTTACAATCCGTCCAACAGCTTCAATGTAATCTCCGGAAAAGACAGGGGCAAGGAATTCAACGTCCTGATACGCCCGGAACAGCCCTTCGTCGCCATCGTAACGGATCAACAACTCCGTTGCCACATCACCGAAGAGCTGTAACATACGCGCTCCATCAACAAGACCTCCCGCGTAATGTCCATCATGACCACTCATGCGCAAACGAATCATCACTTCAGGCAATTTATTCATGTATCCAATCTAGCATGGACACTCCGGGGACACAATTCAGCTGGTTTTTGAAAACTTCATCAGGGCCTCAACAGCCCTGGAACTCGCGCCCAAATAGGATTTCACCTGTTGGTTCCAAACCTCACGTCGTTCCCGATTCTCAAGGTTCTGGTCCATCCAATTTTTGAAATCAGCCGAATTCCTGAGAATCTGCAGCTGACCTGACCCGCCCAGTTGCTGGACCTCGGAGAAGCGCTCTGCCCGAGCCGGCCCGGAAGCAACGGGAATGCCGTGAATGGCAGGTTCAATTGTGCTGTGAATACCCTGTCCGAAGCCGCCGCCCACATAAGCCCAGTCAGCGGCCGAATAAAGCTCTGACAAAAATCCGATTTCGTCGACCAAAACGCAAGTCCAGGAGAGAGTCGCCGCCTTTGGCAATACCAGTTGCTCGGAGCTTTTGGCAGGGTCAAGCGGAAGACGTGACGTGCGGAGCACTTGCATTCCTATTTTGGTAAAGTAGTGCTCCAATTCCTGTACTGCTTCTGACTCAGTCCGGTGGGGAACCATCCAGAGAGTCCCGTGATGTTGCCGCAACTGTTCACCCCAGACCTCAAGATCCTGGGGCCAGATGCTGCCGAAAATGCCCCACGGCCGCGGGAGCTTTGCAAAATAGGAAATCATTCGCTTTGCTCGCTGATTTCCCGTTTGAGAACGCTCCAATACCCTGTCCCAGCGAGGTTCACCAACGGCCTGGATCACTGAAGCAGGAAAATCCCTGCGCAACTCGTGAATTTCACGTTCCAGTACGGGAAGCAGCAGCATGCGGGGAAGCTCTGCGCCGAACAACTCGCAAAGTCTTTTGCCGATTCTAAGAGATTTCCGTGCTCGAGCCCCAAGAATTGCCAGGGGTATCTGGGCTGCCGCCAGACTCATCCAAAGGTCCGGCCAGGCTTCATATTTTGCTGTGATAAAACAATCAGGCTGCGCTACCTTCAAAACTGCCCGCCAATGACCCTCCCAGGGCGACAAACCACAATAAAGAACATGAGCTCCTGCTTCCGACAGCGCAGTCCCCAGTCTCATCAGAGATTTTTCTGCAGAAGCACTGAATGCGCTCAAAATGAATTCAGTCGAAGAACCTGAGCTCTCCTTTAATACTTTCTGGAGCTCAACAACAACCGGCCAAAGCGATTCCAGCTCACCTGCACTGGCTGCATGAAACCAGAACCGGGCAGGCCGCTCCATCTTATTGGTCACCCGCAAAGGCAGCGCTGTCAAATACTGAACCGCTTGCGATCCAGCTTGAATGCGAGCCACCCCCATTTTCGAAGGAAGGACCCAGCGCTCGACGACTTCTTTCCATATCCAGAGATACACGCGGGCACCTGGGCTCACCCCTGGGCCCAAAGATATGGAACCAGACGATACGGAGCCCGACTCCACTGTCCCGGACCGCCCCAGTCCACTCCCGGGCATGCCACAGAATTTTTCTTGAACAATTGGGAGTACCTCCGCGGGCGAAAGCCTCTGGAGACACAAAAACTTATTCTTGGGTCGGTAACACCGATGACCGATTTTTCCACAAGGACGACACCAAAGATCTGAACCTGCCGTTCGACTGCCAACACGCCAAGGCTCAAAGCCCAAGCCGGGAGCAGTCGGTCCATAGATCACCAGGATTTCAACTCCCAAGGACTCCGAAAGCAAAGCCAACCCGGTGTCACTTCCGAGATAGCCTTTTGAGTTCGCCAGGACCTGAGCGCTCTCGCGCAGGTTCCACTTGCCGACTCCCGATTCATGCGGAACTCCCGCGGCTTCCAGTAACCGCACCAAAGACACGCTTTCAGAATCTCGCGCTGTGCCCATTATTACAGGCAGAACTTTAATCTGTTTCAATACTTCCACGTATTTTTCCGCGGCCCAGGTTTTACCTGGCCAAGTGGAGCCCGGCATCACACAAATATAGGGTTTCCCGCCAAACGATTCCCGCGGTGGGTCTTGAAAATCTCTTGCCAGCGCCTCGACGCTGAACTCCTCGGTCAGGAGTAAGTGGCGCATGTTCGGGCGCTCCTGCCCTGAGCCACCCGCTGCACGAGCAAAGACCTCCACCTGAAGCCGAGAAAGCCAGAACTTCGGCCAGAGCTTCTTGAAAAGGATAAATCCCCAAGACCTGAACCGCTGCTTGGAAGCCACCGTCCACCTCGGTCCCGTCCTGCCTTCGCGCATCGACCAATAAAGGAACATCAGCCATAGAATCCGGGTCCGAATGCTCCCGTGAAGATCAATGACTTCCGTGAAATTCTGTTCCCAAAGCTCACGACCGAAACTTCTCCAGACGTCAAATCCGCGATTTTCGCGTCGATCAAACTCCCAAAGCTTGCGAATTCGCGGATGTCCCCGCAAAACAGCGCCATATTCCTTGGCCACAACCCAGTCGACACCCTGCTTGGATGATTCGGTTTCAAGAGCAGCTGATGACAAAATCACATCACCGAGGCTGCTCAGCCTGAGAATGAGTCGCTTCTGAATGAATGATGAGCCGCTCGTCTTTTGCATTTTGGTATTCGGGAGCCGAAATTTAGCATGGCATGAGCCAATAAAAAAGCCCTGAACCAAGGAAGTTGGAACAGGGCTTTTGAAGAAAAATGGGGGCATCGAGCTAGGTTAGCGCCGAGCTT
>MEPO01000001.1 GCA_001769805.1 Bdellovibrionales bacterium GWA1_52_35 | reverse complement strand
CACCACCTACCTGCGTAGGTGAATGACAACGTCTACTCGCCCTCACTTTCTCATTCAAAAAATTCATCTAATTGTCAAAGACCGAACGCTACCTTGATTCTCATTTTGCAGCCTAAGAATCTGTGTAACGCTTCTCACCGTAAGAGTGAGTGACTGGTATAGCGCTACTAAATCGACCGTGCAACAGCTTTTTTTAAATTTTTTTACTTACAAGATTACGCCATGCGCCAAGTGCTGATTTTATACGAATAAACCGGAAAAAAACAAGGATCAGCCAACAATTCAGTTTTTGCCGACCTTGACCAGGGAAACATCCCCTTTTTCAGAAAAAAGCTTCAAAACCTCGCCCCCACGCCCAACCAAACCCTGGATGCGGTTAATCGGCTCTGGACCGACCGTTCTACGATTTTCGAGTTTCTCAATTGGAAAACCAACAGCTGTTTTTCCGTGAAAACTCCAGACATCCACTTCACCGGAAAATTCTACCGGCAGTTTAAGGAAAACGGATCCTTCTTTGGACTCCAGTAATGCCTTGTCGAGGAAACGCCATTCATTCATTTTAGCCGAGATATTTCCACTTTCTGTTCTGCCACTCAGAAAACCAGCGCTTTCGGTAATCTCAATATTTCCACTCTGTGAATGAAATTCAATGCGTCCGTCGAGATTTTTGGCCGTGAGTGTCGCCGATTTTAAAACGTAGAGTTGCTCGCCTTTTATGCGAGAAACCCGGACATTTCCGCTATCGGTCTCCACATAAATATTTGCGCCGCGCAGATCGCTGAGTTCCACTGCGCCTGTGCCGCCCATACACCTGAAAGACGCGTTGATCGATTTTGCTTCAAGCGAACAAGAGGGACACATCACAGAAAGACTCTGGGCTTTAACTTGTTCAGCGGAAATTGTGCCTTTTGCTGTTCTGATCTCGACATTCGCATTCCACGACTTCACGGATGCCGCTCCATCAACGGTCCAGATGCGAAGCTTGAGATTGGAGGGAGCATAGACGATGATCTGCATCTCTGTTTTGGATGTCTGTCGTTCTTTCAAGCGCTCATCGATAGTCAGACCACGGCCATACTCGGCGGATAATTCAATGTCTTCCCCCACAAGCTGATAACGAAAATCGAGCGCTCCGAAAAATTTCGCCGCTTCCTCGGGTGTTTCGGCGAGAACTTTGCGCTTGGCCTTCACCCGGATTTTATCCAAAGACCATCCGCGCACGACGACCGAGCCTCGCAGATTAGTGACATTCAGCTGACCGATGGTCCGAATTGCAAAATCACGCTCGACCTCATCGGTGAATTCCGCCGCTTCCGCAGAGACCCCGGCTAGAAAAATGAGAGCAAAAACAGAAGCATGAAACCGAGATAAGTAGAAAAATGAACTGGTTCTGAGGATTTTAAACATACTTCCGGATTATGCTTTAAAATCGATAAATTACGCAACC
This sequence comes from Bdellovibrionales bacterium GWA1_52_35, assembly GCA_001769805.1. Lineage (GTDB taxonomy): Bacteria > Bdellovibrionota > UBA1018 > UBA1018 > UBA1018 > GWA1-52-35. Next base: position 3,643 of record MEPO01000001.1, on the reverse strand, counting down.
CTCTTGCAATCTTTAACGCGTTGCGCTAGTCTATTTTTAAGAGGTTTTAACAGGTTTGGCCACCGCAATCCCGCGCTGGCCGGAAAGTTGGTCCAAGAGGGACCGTTTGAAGAGGCGGGTTTTCCCCAAAACCCCCCCTATTGAAAAAGGCAAACTGGCCGTGAGGTCAGGACGCAAAGCCACGGGACTGGGTCAAACCGCTTACCCCGACGGTTTACCGAGTAAGCCGAGCTGCCAAAGGAGGAAACAAACGTAGGGCCATCGAGTGGTCCACCAATTTCAAAGGGGGGTCCCCCAAATAGGACCCCCTCTTCTTCTACAAAGCCCGGACAGCATGAACGCTGTCCGGGCTTTGCCTTTTTATTCGTGCTATAAACGCTGCAAATGCCACGAAGTCATGAATCGGATTCTCCTGAATTAATCATCACCGAAATTTTCCACAGCCTCCAGGGCGAAAGCACTCTGGCGGGGCTGCGTTTTGGTTTCATCCGCCTGACGGGCTGTAATTTGCGCTGCACTTATTGCGATTCAGAATACGCGTTTACCGGTGGCCAAAAATTTTCGATTGAAAAAATCCTGGCGGAAATCCGAAGCTACGACGTCAAAAACGTACTCATCACAGGTGGCGAACCACTTTTGCAGAAGAACACTCCTTCTTTGGTGATGGCCCTGAAGAAGGATGGATACGCGGTCTCGATCGAAACGCATGGGGAAACTTCGATCGCGCCGGTAGCAGGTCTGGCCCGAATCATCATGGATATCAAAACTCCTTCAAGCGGAATGTCGTGTGGCGGTTTTCGCGAAAACCTGAATTTGTTGAAGCCGACCGATGAGGTGAAATTCGTCGTCGCCTCGCCAGAAGATTATGATTGGGCAAAAGCGGTTGTGCGGGAAAACATGATCCCTACTCAAGAAATTTTATTTTCCCCCGCGCTGCCCGTTTCTGGAAAATCCGAGAAGTTCAAAGGCGTCCAAGCCCAGTGGCTGGCGGAGAAGATATTAACAGATCAGCTGCCAGTTCGTTTCCAGCTGCAACTGCATAAGCTGATCTGGGGTCCTGAGCGTACCGGCGTTTAAAGAGCTGCTGCGGGCGCGAATACGGCCAAAAACACCTCCATTGACAAGACCCAAGGTCAATTGGTAGCACTAGGGCATTGGTGACGTGCCAGAATAGCTAATGGGCTGGTTTGCAAAACCAGTTTTCGTGGGTGCGATTCCCACCGTCACCTCCAAATTTCAGCCCTGCCGGGGTCAACTCGGCGGGGTTTTTCGTTTCTAGCAATAACAATAACTTAGTCAGAAGAAGCTCTTTTTAGTCCGCCGTCGAATCCACTTCAGATCACGGCAAATCACCCCAGTTGCAACCGCCTGTAGTCGATCCACTGTAGTTCCTCGTTGAGCGACTACGGGATTGTGGTTCGGGAGCCCAGACTCAAAATTCTGGGAGCATGGTTTGGGGACCCCGGGGGGTGGGGGTCAGATCTCCCGGCGTAGCGGGGATGGTCTATGTTCTCTAAATCTGAAAAAATTTTTTGAAATAGCTTGGGCTAATTTACATTTTTCGACGCAGACACTTCCGGGACTACTTTAGCAGTATTTCCTGTGTTGATTTTCGTGCTCAAGCTCTTTGTCAAAATATCGCCAACAATTGCACGCACATCAGTTCGCTTCCGCTCCTGATCTTGAATCGTCACTGGCGAATGTACTGGATCCAGAGCCCCCGTTAGATAATCCCGCAAAAATTTCATGCGCACTTCAAGACGAACTTGCGCGCGTTCCTCATCGGAAACACACTCTCCGTGTAATGCGGAATCTGAAATTTCGCGTGCAAGCATACTGATTTCCGCGATTCTTAGCCTTTTGGCATGAATTTCACGAATTCTTACAAGGAACGGTTTCGCAAAACTGAAAAGAAACGTGAACACCGATGCCATAATGAACACAAACGGAGCTTTGACGAAAAGTAAACCTTTGACCGTCAGTTCCGGCTTCGCAACGAATGTATCGAAAACGTTAATTGTGCTGCACACCGAAAAGATCGCTAAGCCTGCGCCGATAAGCAGACATGCCCAAATGATCTTAAGATATTTCGAAATTTGCTGATCTCCCTGCTGCACCACACCTTTCATATCATCAGCGAACATGGAAACGTCATTGTTCATTTCTCTGAGTCGTTCCGATAAGACTGCAGCCTCTTTTGTCATATGCGAAAGCGCAGCACTCTTTTCGGCAATTCTTTGCTCAAGATCCCGGTCCTGCTTTTGCTGCTCATCTACAAACTTTGAGAGACGTTCTTTCTGCGTTGTAAGCTCTGCATTTCCAGAAACAAGCCGAACTCTCTCCTCCGAGAGTTTTTGAAGCTGCTCAGTAAACGCACGAATTTCGATTTCTTTAGCTTTGATTTCAGTTTGAATTTTTGCGATCTGGTCATCGTGTATTTTTTTATTCGCAATTAAGGTTTTAGCAACCTCTTCAGACTCAGCTTTCAACTGCTTCGCCTGCTCCGTAGCTTTTTCAGCAAGCTCCTTCTTCGTGCCTTCAACCGAGGCCTTCCAATCGGATTCCTGCTTGGAAAGTGCGGCTTTCGCAAGCTCAAGGCTTTGGAATCCAGACTCAATAGTAGAATTAAAACGGGCTTTTGCATCTATGTACCAATAGATTGCATCCTCCAGGTTTTCGAGATCGGTTAAAGAATAGCCATAGACTAAAACGTGTGTAAGCTTGTGGGTCCGGAGCTTTGAAAAAAAGCCATCTGGTGCGACCTTGAACCCGCGGACAATAGCATTAATTTCTGCTACAAGTACATTTGGCTTCTCAGAATCTGGTTCGGTTTTCACCGCGCTCGCCGGATTATCCGTTATTGGAAGCAGTTCAACTTTCAAGGAAGGGGGTTTTGTTGAAGACGCTTCGGCAACAAATTCAACACGCCGAATAAAAGCTGGAAATTTTAGCTCGAAAAGAAATCCCTCATCGTTAACCCGGAATGCATTCGAATCCTGTCGAGGAGAACGAGAGGCAAGTTGTGCAAATTTGGGGGGTCGACTTGAAAAGAATTCAACGTGAAGTTCTTTAAACTGAAGAGCATGTTTAGCCGCCTCTTCTTTATAAGTTATCAAATCAACCATAACTCCCGCTCCTCAATGACTCACATCGTCAAGGTCGAGACCGTACCTCAAAACAAATTTTCAGCCAAGATGAAAAAAGTTGAAATATTCTAAACAGAATTCATTTAGCAAGAGCACAGGTGGACCGCCACAATTTGAACCCACTTCCAGCCCTGATCGAAAATATCAGTTCTTTGAATCCCGTTAATTGCTAAAAGCCTCGCCCCGAAACACCAGGCGCACCATTTCGGTTCAATTTGACTAGCGAGCCTTCCGCAATAAATCTGAAACACAGTAAATTGGGTCATCCCGCTTATCCGTCTCGGCATTGCACCAATGAAAGTACCGTCGATCCGTACTGAACTTGCTCAAAGAGAAGCAGAGGCTACGCCCCTAGTGAAATCACATTTGGGGATTAAACTTTCGCATGCTTCCAAATAGGAGGGGTGCCCATTCCTTCTCGCCGGCGTCCCGCTTGAGTCTTCTGGCCGTCGTTTCTCAAGTGCCCGTTCGTATACGTTCCATCCATGACATTCACC